>JBBCJB010000031.1:0-235342 GCA_037190485.1 Parapedobacter sp. | reverse complement strand
AGGAACGGAACCTGCATGAGTAAGCTGCCAAAAAAAACATGAACAAAGCGGCTCATGCAAGCTTCATTGCCATTAAAAACAAATTATTCTAATGAAAATTACGTTGGCTTATGCGATATTTCATGATTAACACGACACTAGTGTCGTGTCAACTATACGACGTTTTATGATCGACACGACGCTGGAAGTTGGTGTTCAATGCTCGAATCAGGGAATTTTGGTAGTTTTACTGAAATTCCAAGGATCATGCATGCTTACGGATTTAATGCTGTTGTTGCGTTGGCCTTTGTCCCCCTGCTTGCAGGATGCGGGCAAGATGCAGCTGATGGACAAGAAAAGGCCGCGATTTCATTTAATCGCGAAAAGCCGATTGAAATGCTTACCGGAGATGTTGACGTGATTCCGGATTCGGAAACCTTGGATCGAGGGAAGGTATTGATGTCCTATGCGGATTGTGCTGCCTGTCATAAGGAAGGCGATCGCAAACGGGGGCCTGCGTTCAAAGCGATAGCCGCCCGGTATCCGATGAATAGCACATACATCAGCATACTGGCCAAACGGGTTGTCTTGGGTACCAAAGGTACGTGGGGATATGCGGTGATGCCTCCGCACCCTGACATTTCGGAAGGTGACGCCGAAAAAATGGTGATGTACATCCTGTCCTTGGACTAGCGCTGGGCATTGACCGTATTTTCAAGTATACCCTGTCAGCGAACCGTGATGTCCAAGGTAATGTCGGTGTTGATCGAGTTGAATTCCGGAATTTCGTTTAACTTTGTTCTTCTTAGGTTAAGAAGACAATGAACAGAAGACAATTCGTTAAACAAGGAATCATCGCCAGCGCTACCGTTACGGTGTCGAGAAAGACCGTATTCGGCAAGGCACAACCTGCACCCGTCTACGGACACAATGGGTTAACCTACCGTCAGGTAAAGGATTGGGGCGTGTTGGATTCCAGCCGTTTCCCGGTCAAGGACTGCCACGAGATGGTCCAGGATCATCGCGGCTATATTTACCTACTGACCAACGAAACGCGTAACAATGTGCTGGTTTATGACGCCGACGGCCGGCTGAAAGCGCATTGGGGAACCGAATATCCCGGCGCGCACGGGCTATCCATCGCCGGTGAGGGATCCGACCAATTCCTGTTGATTACCGACACGGATCGTCACCAGGTAGTTAAGACCACACTGGAGGGGAGGGTGCTGATGACGTTGGACTATCCGAAAGAAGCCGGAATCTATGAAAACCGGGAGGCTTATGTTCCAACGGAAACAACCGTAGCGCCCAATGGGGATATTTACGTCGCCGATGGGTACGGGCAACAGTATGTCCTGCATTACGATGACCAAGGCAAGCTGAAGGGCTGGTTTGGCGGACGTGGGGAAGGCGACCGATTTTTGGATAATGCACACGGCATTTGCGTGGATAGCCGCGAAGGTAAGCCAACGTTGCTCGTCACCGACCGGACACGCAACTGTTTCAAACGGTTCAGCTTGGGCGGTGATTTACTGGACATCATCGAAGTGCCGGGCGCTTGCGTATGCCGTCCCGTCATCCAGGGAGACCGGCTGTACGCTGCGGTCCTTCGCTCGCCTGACATCAATCAAGAGCGTTCCGGATTCGTGACCATACTGGACAAGGCCAATCGCGTGGTATCGAACATCGGCGGTTCGGAACCGATCTACGATGGCGGCAAGCTTCGGACGTTGCGACAGGAACGACCCTTGTTCGTGCATCCGCACGACGTATGCGTGGATCGCGATGAGAATCTCTACGTTGCGCAATGGGCATCCGGTAACGTATATCCCTATAAATTCGAACGCGTCTAAATCCCTGCCTTTATCGGATGGAACCACTCAAGGAAATGTTCAACCGGGCATTTTACGTCGATTTCGCGCGCGTTTTCGGTCAAGTATACACAAAATTTGATGCCGATGGATTCGTCGCCGACGTGACGCGGGATATGGAACCGCTTTCGTTGAATGGTCGGCTGCGCAATACCTCGGTCACATTGCGCAGCCATTTGCCAGACGCGTACGGCAAGGCTCTGGACATCCTTTACGAAGCCGCCCCCGCATTGAATACGGGGTATACGGCGCTGGTTCTGCCGGATTTCGTGGGGCTGTATGGGAAGGAACACGTGGACCGTTCACTGGAAGCGTTACGCTATTTCACCACGTTCGGCTCCTCCGAGTTTGCCATACGCGAATTCTTGAAGATGGACATCGCGTATACGTTGTCGGTCATGGAACGGTGGGCAGAAGACGGCAGTGTACATGTCCGTCGTTTGGCATCCGAAGGAAGTCGTCCGCGGCTGCCGTGGTCGTTCAAACTGTCGGAGATTATCCGGCAGCCGTCGCTCACCCGCGGTATCCTGCAACGGTTGAATACCGACCCCGAACTTTATGTGCGGAAATCGGTCGCTAACCATCTGAACGACCATTCGAAAGACAACCCGGCCTATATGCTCCAGGTAATCGGGGAGTGGGATAAGACGAACAAAGATACCGCTTGGATCTGTAAGCACGCCATTCGTTCATTGATCAAAAAAGGGGATGAGCGGGCGTTGGCACTTTTCGGTTTCGCCAGCGAGGCCATGGCGTCGGTGCAGCAACTTACCATCGACAAGCCCGTCGTGGCCTTGGGTGATGTGCTGTCTTTCAGTTTTGCGGTAACCAGTGAACACCACCAAGCCCAAAAACTGGTGATTGACTACGCCATCCACTATGTAAAGGCCTCGGGCAATACTTCCCGGAAAGTCTTCAAGTTAAAAGAAATCACGCTGCTGCCCGGACAGGCCATTACGGTATCCAAAAAACAGGCATTTCAGGACTTGACCACGCGTAAACATTATCTAGGAAAACACGAGCTCGAAATCCTGGTAAACGGGAAGGCGATGGGGGGCGTGTCGTTTCAATTGGTCCGTTAGCCAACCTTGGCCAACTAACCGTTCACGGATACGCAGGCAGGTGTCAAGGGCGCGGCGGGAGGGGTTACTTCCGCCGCGTCCGTGTTTACCGCCGCCGTGGGACTATTCACTGCCGCCGCATGACCGGTTACGGACGCCGCATCCGCGGAAGGGGACGCGGCGTCCGTGATCGCTCCCGCCGCTCCCGTGATTACCCATGCCGCATAACCGACCGCCGCCACCGTACCAGCGGTTACCCCCGCGGCGGGAACGATCACTTGTCCCGTATCCGTAATCCCTTCCGCCGTGCCCGTGAACGGTTTCCCCGCGCCACCGTTTACTTCCGCGGCGTCAACGTTTACTCCCGCCGCGAAACCGGTTGCTTCCGCGGCGTCCGTGAATGCTCCCGCGGCGGGATCGGATGCCGCCGCCGCATCGGCGGTTACCGATGCCGCATCCGTAAACCCTGACGCGGGGCCAGCTATCAGGGATGCCGTGTCCCTGGTCGGTGACGCGGTGCGAGCGATTGCCGGCACGGCATCCGTAGCCAGTTCCCCCGCATGACCGTTTACCTGTGCCGCGGCACCGATCGCTGATGCCGCACAACCGGTTACTTACGCCGTGGGACCGGATGCTCCCGCCGCACCGGCGTTTACCCCCGCCGCGCCGGTAAAAGGAACCGCCGCGGCTGCTTTCACAACCGCGGCGGAACCGTTTACTTCCTGCGTATCCGTGATCACTTCCCGCGTATCCGTAACCGGTAAAACGGCCAAAGTCGATACGACTTGCCGATAAGCCAGCACAGCGCTGCGGCCCCGAGCCCCCACCACAATCCGCGCCAACGAATGCCGGATGCCTCCCGTTTCGCGGTTCGGTGTTCCTGTGTTTCCGCCCGTACCGCCGTTCCGTGATGGGACTGTCCGGCCAGCGTCCGGCTAATGGCAACGCTGTCGCGATCGGTCAAGTGAACGGTCTCCGCATAGCGGTAGACCGCATCCGTTTCCGGGACGTCATGCTCCCAACGGCGTTCCAGCAGCGGATGAAAAGAAGGCGTCAAATCCATCGTCCCGATAATTCGCTGACCCCATGTCAGTCCTTTCAAATTTACGGAATAATTTCGTTAATAATCAATCGATTGCCATCAAAAATTTGTGTATGACGGCGTGTTCCCGATAGGCGACGGAAAAGCCGTCCGGATGATTACGCCCGTTTCGTTAATTTCACCGCGAAGCCGTTCATGCTAAGGTTAATCGCAGACTGAAAAGCCCGCATCCGTGCCGGGTTATGTCCATTAATTTCATTTACCAACCTTATTATGGAAGACCAACTGTTACGTATTTTCGAGGAAATGAAGGCTGTTCGCCGGGATGTCAAGGATATCCTCAAGCGTGTCGTGGACATGGAGCACGACCAGGAGCTAGGCCACATGGAGGGCCTGGCCGACATCATCGACGGCCCTGACCTGCGCCGGGCGTTGCGTATCGGCGAACGCAGCCTCTACGACCTGCGGCAGGAATCGGTTTTCAACACCTATTCGTTCAAGCCCACCGAAGGCGCCAAGCCCGCCAAGATCTACTTCCTCAAATCGGAAGTACTGGCCAGCCTGAAGAATGGGAAACTGTGATTGCCATCCCTTCCCGTCGGCCATCGATTTCGTCTTCGCCAAACTCGCTCCTTTCGTTAACTGTTCGACAGTTTGAACAAAGTTAAGGTTTAATTCTTTATAAGCCGCCACTCGCCAAGCTCATCCTCTTGGGCTTCGGCTTGGCAGGCCAAAATGACCAGGCTCATGACATTCGGGTTTGCCAACAATTGTTCTTCCGTTTGGTCGAACACGTGGTAGCTTTTGAAACACAGCATCACCTCCATTCCCAGCATACCTCATCGGCATCAGGGTACAGGAACCGAAGGAAATCCGGGAACCACTCCATGAATGCGGATTGCCCATTCGACAGCCCCACAGCCCTCACCCAACACGCCCTGCGGCGGCGAGCTTGGCCAGGTTCCGTTGCCGCTTCTGCAACAGGTGCCGCGCCAGCGCCGAGTACTTGAACCGCGGGTGCTGCTTGAACCTGCGCAGGTCGATGCGCAGCGAATCGCCATAGGCCCAGAGGTAACCGCCGGCGTGGATGTATTTGCCTTGCAACGCACGCCGGATGGAGGGGCGGGATACGGCCGTTTCGCGGGAAGCTTCGTGGATGCCCAGGTAGCTGCCGATCCGGATGCCGTCATAGTCATACTGGCTGACCCGGTTGGCAGCCCCGGCTGGCCGAGGTTGCTTCGGGATCAGGGGATGGGGTAGGGGAGCCGTCACGTCCACCCGGGGGGCGTCGCCCCGGCGCCATCGGTAACCGGCCACGGTGACCCGACCGCGCTGCCTGATCGCGTCGCGGATGCTGAAGCGCGACAGGCCCAACGCTTCGGCCGCGGCCGCGCAGCTTGGATAGGTATCGACCCGATGGCCTTCAAGCGTATATCGGCTTACGGTAAAACCTTGGGGATCCAGCCGCGTGGCGGCGAGCCGCACCTTGTCTTTCGCCGTGCCGAGGTAAAGGTTGCCCGCGCACACGTTGAGGGAGTCGTCGTCACGGTACAGGACAACGAGGTCTTTCCTGGTCAGGTCAAAGGCTTCGACAAAGAGGTGATAGACCAGCCTGGCCGTGGTGAGGCGTCGGCGCTTGCCGTCGATCACGATGTCGAAGTTCAGGCTATAGCGGCAGTTGCCATCGACCGATGAGCCCGATTTCCTGTTCGCTTGTTGGCGGATGATGGTTTCCGCAACACGTGCCGTCGCTCCGTCGGGCGACGCATCCCGTTGGACCATCCGTCGGGCGCGGCCTTTGTCGGAAACCTGGTAGCGGCCGTCCGTGCCGGGGATGTCACGCCACCGCTCGCGGGGCAGGTCGCGCAGCGAATGATTTTGGAACGCATGGGTATTGCAACTCTTCACGGTGGCAAAGTTAATTATTTCGTGCGTGTTGTGCCGTTGCTGTATGGCGCGATCAGGGCCAATTGTTTTTATTATTTGGAATCTTCGTGTTTTATTCCAACCTTTGGATAACCAAAGCGATTACCTATAGCACCGGGGGCGGGCGAAGTTTTCAAAATAGACGGACGTTTCACGATGATCGTTATGGAAAGTGAACATGCATTGACCCCCAAGGAATTATTCCAGCACTATTATCCGCGCCTATGCCATTTCGCGTGGCAGTTCCTGCGCGACGACCAGCAGGTCCAGGATGTGGTGCAGGATACGTTCCTGGCCTTTTGGGATCGTAGGCCCGCGCTCGCGGACAACGCGATAGCCATCAAGAATTACCTATACACGACCGTGAAGCATGCGTGCTTCAACATCAAGCGGCATCGGAAAACCGTGGAGCGCTACCAGGCGGCACACCCGGTACAGGAATCCGAAGAACCCCCGGTACTCGATGAACTGATTCGCTCGGAAGTGATGGCCCATATCTACGCGATCATGGAAAAGATGCCCGACGCCTGCAAGGAAATATTCAGGATGGGTTATTTGGAGGGGTATTCGACGGCGGAAATCTCCGAATTGCTCGGTTTGTCGGTGTCGACCGTGAAAACACAGAAATATCGGGCTGTTAAATTGATAAAATCGAATCTTAATCCGGAATTCTTTGCCATATTTTCTATTTTTTATCAAAATATTTAAAACTATGTAGTCTTTTTTGCGGTTGTTCGTGTCTTTATAGTCGAAATGCATAAAGATACATATCTAATCGCCGAACGGATGGGCAAATACCTCTGCCAAGGTATGTCGGCATCGGAAGAGCTGGAGTTTGAGGCATGGCTGGACGAAAAGCCCGAACACCGAGAACAGCTGAACCGTTTCAAAGGCAAAGCGGCCGCGGCGGACCTGCATTACCTCTCCGGGTTGGATTCGGAAGCGGCGTGGCGCGAACAGCGATTCCGGAATCGTGGCGGGGCGTTGCGTTTCCTGGGGCGCGGCAAGTGGGGGCGATGGGCGGCGGCAGCCGTATTGGCCGCAACCGTTTCGATGGGGCTGGAGCTGGTTAATTGGGCCGACGAGGTACGGGTGCCAACCGACAGCCAGGCCGCGACTGGCCAGCAGGACGTGGCCCCGGGCCGAAACCAAGCCGTATTGGTGCTGTCTGATGGGCGCCGGATCGACTTGACCGACGGACTGTCCACGGCGCTTGCCGAGGTGGATGGAACGGCCATCACCGGCGATGGGCGACAGGGCATGACCTACCGCGCGGGCCATGGCGACGGCGATCCCACGGTCACCAATCGGTTGGTGGTGCCCAAGGCAGGTATGTACAGCCTGACCCTATCGGATGGTACGCGGGTGTGGGTGAACGCGCTGTCCGAACTGGAATTCCCGGTGGCCTTTGCCCAGGACGAGCGATTGGTGATGTTGAAAGGGGAAGCATTTTTCGAAGTGAAACGAGATGCCTCGCGGCCGTTCCGGGTGCGCGTGGGCGATGCGGTGGTCGATGTGTTGGGCACACATTTCAACGTGAATGCCTACGCCGGTTCGAAGACCACGTTGGTGTCGGGGTCGGTGGCCGTGTCGAACGGCGCGCAAACACGCGTGCTGCGCCCGGGCGAGCAAGCGGTCGTGGCCGACGGGATTACCGTAGGGAAGGTGGATATCGCGCGAACGGTGGCCTGGAAGGAGGGTGAATTCCTGTTCAAAAGCGATGAGATCAGGGAAATCATGGCCGAAGTGTCCCGATGGTATGACGTATCGGTGGCCTATGAAGGGATGTGCCCCGAACGGCTTGAGCTGACCGGTTCGGTATCGCGCGGGGCGAACCTTTCGGAGGTGCTGGCGGTGTTGTCATTCGCCAGCGGCGCTTCCTTCTCGGTGCAGGATAGGCAAGTAACGGTAAAATTCTAACGATATGACCAGACGCAACGACTTGCGCAGGCCGCACCCCACCTGATCGATGAAAAACGGGAGTGTTGGCAGCACTCCCGTCAAAAAGGCTAAACCTTCAACGTGTATGTTAACCTCAATACAACAAATGTATGCATAACTTTCTATTTGGCAAAATGAAGGGCGGCTATTCATTGCCGCCGATTGCTAAACGATTTCTATTGGCGATGAAAATATCCATATTCATGCTAGCGGCGTTCACCGTCGGCGCGCATGCGGAAGGCACGGCCCAGCGCGTGACCCTGTCGATGAAGGACGCCGGGCTCGAACAGGTGTTTTCCGAAATTAGGCGGCAAACCGATTACCGGTTTCTCTACCGCGACGAGGTGGTGTCTTCGGCACGCCCCGTGAGCATCGATGTCACCGACGAATCGCTCGAAAGGGTGATGACCATCCTATCCGAATCGCAGCACCTGCGGTATCGCATCATCGGCGGCACGGTCACGATCATGAAACGGCATCAGCCCCCCGCGGTGGCGGCCGAAGCCGGCACGCCGCAGCAGGCGCGCGTGACCGGAACCGTGAAAGGCCGAGATGGCGAACCGCTGGCCGGCGCTGCCGTAAAGGTCAAGGGCACGCACATCGAGACATCTACCGACGACAACGGCGCATTCGCCTTGCCTTCGGTGCCGCCTGGCGCGGTGTTGGTGGTGTCGCATCTCGGCCACGCCAGCCAGGAGCTGGCCGTGAACGGCAGGAATGCCGTTGCCATCGTACTGGCATCGGTGGATGCCGAACTCGATGAGGTGGTGGTGGTGGCCTACGGCACGACTTCCACCCGTAACGTGACAGGCTCGGTATCCCGCGTGAAGGGCGACGAACTGGCCACGGCGCCCCTGCTGAGTTTTGAGGGGGGGCTTTCGGGAAGGGCCGCGGGCGTAAGCATGGTGGCCAATACAGGGGTGGTGAACCAAGCGCCGGTGTTCCGGATCCGCGGGATCAACTCGCTATCCCTGAGCTCGTATCCGCTGGTCGTGATCGATGGCATACCCGCCTATACCGAAGAGGTGAACGCGGGCGGCAATGCGTCGGTCAATCCCCTGGCATCGATCAATCCGGCCGACATCGAAAGCATCGACATCGCCAAGGATGCGGCGGCCACGAGCCTGTATGGCAGCCGGGCGGCCAACGGCGTGGTGTTCGTCACCACGAAAAAAGGGAAGCAGGGAAGCGCCAAGCTGAATTACAGCGGTTCCTATGGCTGGAACCAGGGCGTGCGCTTCGCGGATATCCTGAATGCCGAACAGTACCTGGAGGTCAAGAACGAAGGGCTGCGCAATGCCGGCACCTATGATCCGGTGCGCAACTACTACGACTACTCGATAGGGCCCGACGGCGATACGGTGCGTACCAACTGGTACGATCACATCTTCCGGACCGGCAGGACACAGAACCATGCGCTGAACGTATCCGGGGCGAACCAAACGACCAATTACTACGCGTCGGTAGGTTACATGGGCCAGGAGGGGATCATCATCGGCAACGATTACCAACGGCAGTCCGTCTCGTTCAACGTGAACCACAAGTTCCTGTCTTGGCTGCAGGTGGGCAACCGCACCAACTATGCCAACGACAAGACAACGGCCTTGCTTTCGAACGGCTACGGGGCGTCCAACAATTCGGCCAACTCGGTGGCCTACCGGATGGCGCTGATCTCGGCCCCAATCATCGGCCCCTATAACCGCGACGGTTCATTCAACGTGACCGGATTGAACCTGGGGCTGATGGACAACCTCGGGCACCTGACCTCCACCGCGCGCATGGGGTACACCAATCCCGAGATCAGCCTCAACACCAACAACGACGAGACCGAAAACAACTACATCCAGTCCAACACGTTCATCCAGCTGAATCCGCTTCCTTGGCTTACGCTGAAAACGGCTTATGCCGTCGATAACATGTACAGCCGCACCGAGCGCTATTTCTCGCCGATTTCCATGGAGGGTTACAACGACCGGGGCAGCGCCACCGGGGTATCGTCCAAACGCGAGAAGTGGATCTGGACCAACACGGCCAATGCCACGTTTTCGTTGGCCGATTACGATTTCGACGTCCTGATCGGGCAGGAGCAGCAAAAGACCACGGGCGACCAATTCGGCGTGAAGCGTTTCAACCAGACGGACGGGCATTACACCGACCTGCAGGGCGGCTATAGCAACGTACAGGTATTGAATACCGACAACCAGCGGAGCTACCAATACCTGACATCGCTGTTCTCCAGGGTACAGCTCAACCACGGCGGCAAGTACCTGTTCTCCGCCAACATCCGGCAGGACGAGTCGTCGATGCTGGGGCTGAATAACAAAGCGGGCGTGTTCTGGGGATTGTCTGGCGGATGGGTGCTCTCGGAGGAGTCATTCTACGCGGGCGCGCCGTTGAGCAAGACGATCGATTTCCTCAAGTTGAAAGCGAGCTACGGCAAGGTGGGCAACCTTTCGGGCATCGGCGATTTCCAGTCCCTGTCCACGTACGCAGCCATCCTGAACGGTACGGAATCGGGGTTGTATTTCAATGCGGCGGGCAACCCCGACCTGAAATGGGAAACCAGCAAGAAACTCGATCTGGGCATCACGATGGGATTCTTCAACAGCCGGTTGACGGCCGAGGTCGACTACTACAACAACAACATCGATGGGCTCATCTTCGGCGTGCCCGTGCCGTCGTCGGCCGGTCTGCCCGGCACGGACATCAACACCGTGCTCACGAACATCGGCAGCATGTATAACCGCGGGGTCGAATTGGCGGTGAACGGCCAGCTGATCCGTAAAGACAAGCTGAAGTGGTCGGCTGCCTTCAACGTATCCTATAACAAGAACGAGATCACGGCCTTGGCCTCGTCCGTCGACCAGCTGTTGCTCACCATGACGGGGGGCGGCGCCTCCATCTCGAAGGTGGGCAGTCCGGTCGGGCGGATCTATGCCATACGGACGGCAGGGGTGGATCCGACCACCGGTCGCCGGATTTTCCTGGATGGCAGCGATCGCAAGGTGCTCTACACGGCTGCCCCGACTCTAGGAGGCTACAACTACGAATACGAGGATGGATCGCAGGCACCCACGATCAATACGGCGGATGATGGCGTAGCACACAACCCCACGAACCCGAAGTTTTTCGGCGGCTTCTCGACCGGCGTTTCGTACGGCCAGTTTGACGTCGATGTGCTGTTTACCTTCCAAACGGGCGGGTACATGTACAATGGTACGCTCGGTACGCTCATGGATACCCGGTTTGCCAACAACGCGACCCTTGTACTGGATCGGTGGCAGCAGCCGGGCGACATCACCGACGTGCCGCGGCTGGTGGATGGCGATATCATTTCGTGGGGCTACCAGATGCCGGTTACCTCGAACGTGTCGTCAAGCGATTACCTGCGGTTCAAGAACCTGAACGTGGGGTATACGCTCGATCCGACCGTTTCACGGCGCCTGAAGCTGGAACGCGTGCGGCTCTACCTGGCTGGCCAGAACCTATTCCTGATCACCCCCTATACCGGTGCGGATCCCGAAGTGACGAGTACGGGAAATGCGTCTGCAACGCAGGGCTACGACCGGAACATGAATCCGAATTCCCGCATCATCACCGCGGGCGTGCAATTAACATTCTGAAGCGTTGAACGAAACTATTAAAGACGATGAATACAATCCATAAATTGATCGTGGCAGGCGGGCTGCTGATGGCGACGGCCGCTTGCGATAAGGGCGACTGGCTGAATCCTTCGCCGACGTCCATGCTGACCGAAGATGTCGTTTTCTCTTCCGAAGACCGGATCACGGCCATGTTGAACGGCCTCTATGCGACATTCAAGGACGGCGATTTCTACGGCACGCGCTATCCGATATTCAGCGACATCCGCTCCGGCGATTTCGTAAGCACGAACCTGAACCCGAACATCGGCGCGCTGACGTACCTGTGCCAGGTGGAATCGGGCAGCCTGGAGGTGGAGCAGGTATGGGAGCAGGGCTACCAGCTCATCAATGCTTGCAATACGTTCCTGGCTGGCATGGAGCAGGAGGGCAATGCGGTGATCGGCGAACGCGCCGCGCAGTACAACGCGGAAGCCAAGACGCTGCGGGCGCTTACCTATTACGCGCTGTTGCAACTGTATGCGCAGCCGTATGCGAAGGATAACGGTGCCAGCCCTGGATTGCCCTTACGCCTGGCGCCCAACGTCGGCCTGGCCGACTACAACCTGGCCAGGAGCACGGTGGCGGCGGTATACGGGCAGGTGGTCGACGACCTGGATGAGGCCGAGGCGGCTGTGCCGAATGCGTACGGGTCGGACCTTTTGAACACGACGCGGATCCATAAGAATACGGTAAGGGCCCTCAAGGTGCGGGTATACCTCAGCATGGCCAACTACGCCAAGGTGAAGGAGGAGGCAGCCAAACTGGCATCCGGCACGGCCGAGTTCACGGCCGCCGGAAGCGGCGGGGTGGTGCATGCGCTCGAGACCGATGTCGCGGCGGTATTCGCCGCGCCGTACGTGACCAAGGAGTCCATCTTCTCGTTGGCGTTTACCAACAACGATGTGCCGGGCGTAGCGCTGGGCAACTACTACCTGCCCTTGCGGGCCGATGCCGGCCCGACGATGACCACCGGACAGGGACAGTTTTACGTGAACGCCGCCGGTATCGTGAGCAGCGGCAATTGGCCGGCGGCCGATGCGCGGCGTGGTTTCATCTTCGCCACGCCTTCGGGCGGGCAGGAGGGTCGGCTGTGGCTGACCAAGTTCAGGGCCCCGTCGCCGTTCACCGATTACGTGCCGGTGATACGCTACCCCGAGGTGCTGTTGGCTTATGCCGAAGCGTTGCTGCGCAGTGACGGTGCGAGCGGGATGCCACAGGCATTGGCACTCCTCAATGCGGTAAGGCATCGGTCCGACCCGGGTTATGTATTTGCCGTAACCGGTGTGGATGACCTGATCGCCAAGATCTGGGAAGAGCGACGGATCGAGTTTTTGGGTGAGGGGCTCTCTTCGAGCGACCTGTTGCGCACCCTGCGCCCCATACCGGCCAAGACGCCGCCGGGCGCATTGTCCGTGCCGGGCGTGAATCCAGACGGTAGCCAGTATACCTGGCCACTGCCCAATAGTGAGTTGTTGTATAATGAATCCATCTAAAAAAAATCGTATCAAATGACTGATTCCCTGAAACGAGCCGTGCGGATGGGGTTGGCCGTCACGGTGTCTTGCTTGGCTTGCCTGACCCTGATCGCGCAATCCTTTTCCGCCAAAGAAGTGAAAGGTTGGCAAAAACAGGCCAAAGACGTGGAAATCATCCGGGATGAGTGGGGAGTACCCCATGTCTACGGCAAAACCGATGCCGATGCGGTATTCGGGATGATCTACGCGCAGGCCGAGGACGATTATCGGCTGATCGAAGAGAAGTTCATCCAGAAAATCGGGCTACGGGCGTATTACCACGGTGAAAAATTCCTGCTGCAGGACCTGTACAGCGCCCTATTCATCGATACGACCAAGGCGCGGGATGCCTACCTGGGTTTGCCGCCCTACTACCGCGGCCTGCTCGACGCCCATGCCGCGGGATTGAATTATTACCTGCATAGGTACCCCGAAAAAGCGAAGCACCTGAAGCGGTATGAGCCGTGGTACCAGCTGATGGGTTCGGGCCCGTCAGGGCACGTGCCCATGTGGGCCGGTCTGGGCTTGACGGCCGATGAAGTGAACGGCTACCTGAAAACGCGGTGCTTGGACGACCTCGAAGCCGTTGAATTGGCGGCTGTGGATGCCGATGGCTGGCTGAAAGCGACCGACATGCAGGGTTCGAACGGATGGGCGATGGGCAAGGGCATGGCCAACGACGGGCATACCTACCTGCTGATCAATCCGCATGCTTCGGTCACGGTGAGCGGCCTGCGGCTGGAAGTACACATGGCGAGCCGCGAGGGGTTGAACGTATATGGTTCTCCTTTCACGGGCGACATGATCCTCTGGAATGCGTTCAATGAAAACCTGGGCTGGGCGCATACGGCGCAATACAGCGATCAGGCCGATCTGTACCTGATCCGCTTCGATCATCCAACCGACCCCTTGGCCTATCGGTATGGTGATGACTACCTGGTGGCCAAGGAACGTACGGTAACGGTCAAATACCGGAAGTCAGACGGGCAGGAGGCCGAAAGCCGTTTCGCCGTGCTGGATACCGAGTTCGGGCCGGTGGTGGGCCGGATGAAAGGCGTCCACGTGGCGATCAAAGACACCGTGGACATGGGACTTTACATCCGGCAGAACTGGGATTTCCACAAGAACGGCAGTTTTGCCGACTACCGCCAAACGTTGGAGATGACCACGGAGAAGGCCAATACGATAACCTATGCCGACCGCGAGGGAAACATCGCCTATTGGCACACGAACGTGGTGCCGCGCCGCGATCCGAAATTCGATTGGTTCCTGCCGGTAGAAGCTTCGCCCGAGACGCGCTGGCAAGGGTTGCACCGGCCGGATGAGATCCCCCACGTGATCAACCCGGCATCGGGTTTCATCCACAACGAGAACTGTGATCCGTGGATCATCTCGGGCGACGATAGCCCGGATAGCCTCGACTACCCGCCGTACATGAGCTATGACCCGCGCTCCTTGCGCAGCGTGTTCTCCGATCGGGTGTTTCGCAGGAAGACCGATTATACCTTTGCCGAGTTTGAGGAAGCGGCGCTGCGCAACCATTACCTGATCCGGTTCGAGCTGCTTTTCCCTTCGCTGTTCGCGATGTACGGGGCATGCAACGATGCGAACCTGAAAAAGCGGCTGGAAGGCCCCATGGCTGCATTGGCTGGTTGGGACTTCAAGCCCGACACCGCCTCGGTGGCCACCACGCTGGCCGTGTTGCTGGAAGAGCAGCTGGATTCGGTGTACCGCACCATGCATACCGAGCGTTTCCAACGCGGGCGCGACCGGTATGCCTACGAATATACCGATGCGTGGTATTTTCCCGGGCAGGTACCCTTGGAACGGTTGGAAGCCGTGGTGGCCAAACTGGAACGCGATCACGGGTCGTGGCAGGTGGCCTGGGGCGAAATCAACCGCTTGCAGCGAATCGCGCCCTATGCTGGCCTTGATGGGTTTGACGATGCCAAGCCCAGCTATGCCGTGACGGCTGGCCCGAATCCGGCCGGCAACCTCTTCGACTTCCAGAGCGAAGCCGTGCCGGGCAACCGGCGCCGCTACGGCACGAAGGGCAACACGTTCGTTGCCGTGGTCGACTTCGGTGAACAGGTGCGCGCGCGCTCCGTCTTGGTAGGCGGGCAAAGTTCGGATCCCGGATCGAAGCATTTCTTCGACCAAGGGAAAATCTATGCCGACGGCCAGCTGAAGGATGTTTATTTCTATCGCGAAGACGTTATGAAACATATAAGTCATCGTTATAGGCCGGGGGAGGAAAGGTGATGGTGGGATGGAGCAGCATGAGGCGTGCGCTGGTGGCGCACGTTTCCCTGGCCTTTGCGCTTGGTGTGTACGACACTGCTATGGCCCAGCGCGTGCCGACACCCGAACAGCATTTCGGGTTCGCCATTGGCGACGATTACAAATTGGCCAACTATACGCAGACCGAAGGCTTTTTCCATAAGCTGGCCGCATCGGACCGCGTATTGGAACTGCCGGTAGGCAAGACGTCCGAAGGGCGGGATATGTACCTGTATGTGGTGTCGTCGCCCGCGAACCTGGCCAAGGTCGAAACGTACAGGACGATTTCGCAACGCTTGGCACGTGCCGAGCTGACGGCGGCCGAGGCCCGCGGGCTTGCCGCTAGCGGCAAGCCCGTCATTTGGATCGATGGCGGCTTGCACGCCACCGAGACCGTGGCCACCCACCAGTTGATCGAAACGTTTTACCAGTTGGTGAGCCGCGACGACGAGGAGACGCGCCGTATCCTCGACAACGTGGTTGTCTTGTTGTTCCATTGCAACCCCGATGGGCAGGAACTGGTATCCGATTGGTACATGCGCGAACCGGATACGCTGAAACGGAACAAGTCCATTCCTACCTTGTACCACAAATACGTGGGGCACGACAACAACCGCGACTTTTACATGAATAACCTTAGGGAGTCTACGGTGATTTCCCGGTTGCAATACCTGGATTGGATGCCGCAGGTGATTTATAACCACCACCAGCCGGCTCCGGTGGGGACGGTGCTGGCGGGGCCGCCATACCGCGATCCATTCAACTATTTCCTCGATCCGATGCTGATCACCGGGATCGAACAGATCGCGGCGGCCATGATCAACCGGCTGCATGAAGAGGGCAAGCCGGGCTACACCCGCTTGAGCGGGTCACGGTATTCCACGTGGTGGAACGGTGGCTTGCGGACCGCGCCGTATTTCCATAACAGCATCGGCATCCTCACCGAGATGTTGGGCGACCCGACCCCGATGACCGTTCCGGTGGTGTCAGACCGGTTGGTGCCCGACAACGCCACGCCGTTTCCGCTGAAGCCGCGACAGGTCTGGCATTTCCGACAGGGTATCGATTATTCGGTTTCGTTGAACTACGCCATCCTGAACTATGCAAGTCGCCATGGCGATGAATTGCTATACAATAGCTACCGGATGGGGCGTAATTCGATCGAACGGGGACAAACGGACTCTTGGACGTTGAAACCGGGTTTCGCGGCCCGATTGACGGCTGGGCGGGAAAGCGGAAAGATACCGCTTGCGGCTTACGATTCGGTCTATCGCGCACCGGCCTCACGCGACCCCAGGGGTTACGTCGTACCGGCAGATCAGGTGGATTTCCCGCGCGCGATCCATTTCCTGAACGCGCTGGTGAAATCGGGTATCCGTGTGCACCGCGCCTCGCAGGCCTTTTCGGTATCGGGAAAGGCATATCCGGCAGGGAGTTATGTGGTGAAGACGGATCAGGCGTACCGCCCGCACGTGCTGGATATGTTCGAGCCACAGGATCACCCGAACGACTTGCAATACCCCGGAGGTCCCCCGGTGCCGCCGTATGACGCGGCGGGCTGGACGTTGGCCTATCAGTTCGGCATCGACTACGACCGGATCCTGGAACCCTTCGATGCGCCGCTGGAAGCGTTGCCCTACGGTGAGACGCTGGCCATGCCGACCGGCGGGATGCCGCAGGGCGGAAAAGCCGGTTTCCTGCTGGACGGAGCCGTCAACAACGCGTTCGTGGCGGTGAATGCATTGCTCGCCGATGGGGTCGGTGTGTGGCGGGTCGATCGCCCGACGCAGGGATTCCCAAGGGGTTCGTTTTTCATTCCCGCAAGTGGCCGCCGCAGGCTCGGTGCATTGGCCGACAGCCTCGGCTTGGCACCGAAGGCACTGGCCAAACGCCCGACGGGGCTCATCGAGGTCAAACCGGTGCGGGTCGGGCTTTTCGATTACTACGGTGGCTCGATGCCTTCGGGTTGGGTGCGATGGATGCTGGAGCAATACGGCTTTGCCTCCTGGCAGCAGGTGTACCCGCAAGACATTGACAAGGGAAACCTGGATAGCCGTTTTGACGTGCTGCTCTTCGTGGGCGAAGGCATCCCGTTGCCCGATGGTACGGGTATCGGGATACGGAATCCGATACCGGCGCCTACCGACGTGCCTGCAACGGTGGCACACCTGGCCGGTTCGTTCACCGCGCAGTCTGCGCACCAGGTGCGTGCATTCATCGAAAAGGGCGGGCGTGTTGTGGCCATCGGACGCGGAACGAACCTGGCGTACCATTTCGGGTTGCCCATCGCCAATGCGTTGACGACGGCCGAAGGCAAGCCATTGCCGCAGGACGTGTTCTATGCCCCGGGGAGCATCCATCGGGTATCGGCAGATACGACCGATGTGGCCGGGTGGGGCATGCCCGCGGTGGTCGACGTGATGCATAGCAACAATGGGGTATTCCGCATCGCGGATACCACCGCGATCAAACCCTTGGTCTGGTACGGCAAGGACTCGCCGTTGCGCAGTGGCTGGATCTGGGGCGCCCCGTACCTGGCCGATGGGGTTACCGGCTTCAAGGCCGCTATCGGGAAGGGCGATTTTTATGCATTCAGTCAGGAAATCACGTTCCGCGCACAGCCGCACGGCACGTTCAAATGGTTGTTTAATCTGTTATATCAATAAAATCCAAAAAACGTATTTGTCATGAATAAATGGAATAGAAGATCTTGGTTGAAATCAAGCGTGGCAGCGGCCGCAGGCATGGGATTATTGCCCGCTGGCGCCTTGGCCGAGGTGATGGCGCCCAGTGGGAAGATACATCAAACCGGAGGGCCCGCGATTGGCGATGCCGGCGGAATCGCGAAGTTGAGCGCCAACGAAAATCCGTATGGGCCGCCTCCGGTGGTTAGGCAGGCAATCAACGATTCGATCGCTTTGGGTAACCGATATGGCCATGGCGATGCCGCCGTGTTGATCGGGCTGATTGCGAAGAAGGAGGGGGTTAGCCCCGAACACATCATGCTGGGGCCCGGATCGACGGATCTTTTGGAAAAGACGGCCATCACGCTGTTCTTGAAAGGCGGGAACGTGGTATCCGCCGACCCATCGTATATGTCGCTGATGAATACGGCACGGGCCATTGGGGCGAGTTGGAAATCGGTGCCGCTCAACGCGGATTTCGCCCATGATCTGCCCGGCATGGAGGACGCCATAGACGCGGAAACCCGGTTGGTTTACGTGTGCAATCCGAACAATCCCACGGGGTCGATCACGTCGGCTGGCCCGTTGGCTGATTTCTGTGCCAAGGTGTCAGCGCGCGTGCCGGTGTTCGTCGATGAAGCCTACCTCGATTTCATGGCTGACTACGATGGGAACACGATGGTGGGGTTGGTCGCAGACGGGCATGATGTCATCGTGGCCCGTACGTTTTCGAAGATCTACGGCATGGCCGGATTGCGTATCGGTTACATCGTGGCCAAGCCGGAGCGGATTGCGAAGCTGACCAGCATGGTCCGTGGTACGATGGGGCTGTGCGTCACGTCCATCAAGGCGGCCATCGCCAGCTTGCAGGGGGGCGATGCCTTCTGCGCGGAATGCCGGGTGCTGAATACGGCGGCAAGGGACTACACCGTTCGTGAAATCACGGCCCTGGGTTATACCATCATTCCATCGTATACCAATTTCCTGCTTTTCCCGATGGGTGAAAAGCTGGCTGGAGATGACTTCCTGGCCAAGATGCGCGCCGAAGGCGTCGCGGTGCGGGTGTTTTCGATCCGTGAGAAACAATGGTGCAGGGTCAGCATCGGCAAGCTGCATGAAATGGAGTTGTTCGTGGCTGCCTTTAAACGTGTGATGGCTTAGGCCATCGCACGAATCGCGCTTAGGATGGATATCGCGTTGCATAAAACCCTGGCCTTCTTGGTGCTGATCATCGTCGGGCTGCTGATGAGGCGTAGCCTGCGCGGTCCGGGCTCGCAGCAAGCCTTGAAGCAGGTGATCCTGAACTTGGCCTTGCCGGCGGTCATCTTCGTTGCGCTGCTGAAACTGCAGGTCGGCGCGGCGATGCTGGTGGTGCCGCTGGCCACGGTAGCGTTCAATCTGGTGATGCTGGGCTGCTGTTGGCTCCTGCTGCCCGCTTTCGGGGTGGCGAGGCACAGCGCCGAAATGCGGACGTTCCTGTTGCTGTTACCTTCCTTGGCACCCGGGCTTTCCTGTTTTTCGTTCGTTTCGGCTTTCCTTGGCGAGGAGGCGTTGGCCCACGCGGCGCTTGCCGATGTGGGCAACAAGGTTTCGGTATTGTTCTTCAGCTACCTATTGGCCATGCACTGGTTTTACAGGCTGAACAGCCAAGTGAATCCTTCGGGCAACGCCAAGCTGAAGTCGCTCGCGTTGGGGATGTTGAAGGAGCCGATAAACCTGGTGATGGTATTGGCGGTTTTCCTGTTGGGCTGCGATATCCACGTGGACGCTTTTCCGCCGTTCCTTTCGGATGCCATCGGCTTGCTCGGCCAGCTGATGACGCCGTTGATCCTGCTGTATGTCGGAATTTCGGTTACGGCAGACTGGCGGCAGTTTCTCCTGATCGGAAAACTGCTGATGCTCCGTGCAGGTATCGCTTGCCTGTTCAGCGCCGTATTGCTGGTGTCCTTGCCAGGTTTGCCCGTCGCCTCGGCACTGCTGATCGTTGCATTCCCGCAAAGTGCCTGTAGCTTTTGGCCGTTGGCACATATGGGCATGGTCGGTACCTTGGGCAAGGCACACCGGAGCAGCGTGCGCGTGTTTGACGACGCGTTGGCGACAAACTTGTTGGCGCTTTCGCTGCCATTCTCCATTACGGTGATACTGGCCTTGTTCAATGGCGGCGCCACGTTCGTCGAGCCAGTCAACGTCCTGTCGCTCGGGGCGGTTTTCCTCGTCGTGAGCGCACTGCTTGCGGTGATGACGCGTAGGCGCGTGGCGCGGCCGAAAGCGGATGTTGGGGAAGTCGCAGGGAAAGAAGCGGTTCCCGAAGTGCGGGAAGCCTGGTCAGTGGGGCAGAAGTGACAGTTCCATAGGTAAGTTGGCAAGTAAATGAAATTACATACGAAGATTTTTCTGGGGATGCTGGTGGGCATCCTGGCGGGGTTGGTGGTGAAGAACCTGGACCTCCCCGAAGAAGCACTCGACTCGGTGGTGAAATGGGTCACGCCGGTGGGGCGGCTTTTCATGAATATGGTTTTCATGATGGTGATCCCGCTGATCCTATCCGCGCTCATCCTGGGAATCGCCGAAATCGGCGGTACCCGGAAGTTGGGGCGTATGGGGGGGAGGTTGCTGGTCTACACGCTGGTGGTGAGCTTTATCGCCGTATTGATCGGGGTGGCGATGGTAAACGTGTTCAAGCCCGGCCATACGATTTCTACCGAGACCCGCACCTACCTGATCGAATCGTTCAGCAGTGAAGTGGCGCAGGCCAATCGGCAGGCCGAGGCAATCGACAAGGAGTCGCGCAATGTGGGCGACGTCATCGCGCAGTTGGTGCCTCGAAATCCGTTTGAAGACATGGTAAACGCATTCAATCCGGCGTACACGGGCGGCGGATTGCTGTCCGTGATGGTGTTCGCCCTGGTGTTTGGCGTAGCCATGGGCGCGGTGGGCGAGGAGCGGACCGCGACCCTCAAAAGTTTCCTGGAGGGGCTGTATGAAGTGGTGGTGAAGGTTATCGGTTATGCCATGGCACTCGCTCCTTACGGGGTGGCCGCGTTGCTGTTTAACATGGTCTTGAGCGTCGGTACGGATTTCCTGGTGTCGCTACTTTGGTATGTGCTCGTGGTGGTGGGTGCGCTGGCGATTCATCAATTCGTCGTGTATTCGCTCATCCTTAACTATTTCGCTAACCGGAATCCCATCCGGTTCATGAAGGATATGGGCGAGGTGACGTTGACGGCATTCTCGACCAGTTCCAGCAATGCCACGTTGCCCACCGCCATCCGGGTGAGCATCGAGAAGCTCGGTATCCCGAAGCCCATTGCCCATTTCGTGTTGACCATCGGCAGTACGGGCAACCAAAACGGCACGGCGCTCTTCGAAGGAATAACGGTGCTGTTTTTAGCGCAGGTCTTTGACGTGGACCTGACGATCGGATCGCAGGTGATGGTGGTGGTCTTGTGTGTGCTGGCGGGTGTAGGTACGGCCGGCGTCCCTGGTGGCTCGTTGCCCGTCATCGTGACTATTCTGGTCTCCATCGGCGTGCCCGGGGAGGCCATCGGGCTGATCTACGGCGTGGATCGCATACTCGACATGTGCCGGACCACGCTCAACGTGAACGGGGACATCACCGCAGCGGCCTACATCCAGCACGTGGAGGAAAAGATCGAGCGGAGCCAGATTTCCAGCTAGGCGAACTGGCGTGAACTCCGGCTATGGCGTGCGCATTTACCTGCTTGTCGTTGGCCCGCTTGGTTTTGGCCAGGCGATGCCTTGACAGATGCAAGTCACGCCGTTGCCAATCGGTAACCAGGGTTGATTCCTATCCGCGGAACGAATTCGGTACCGAAAGCTCAACCTGTTAATATCGGTGTGTCAACTGATCAGAAAGTATCAAAATGCGCGGGTCTTATGCCGTACATTTGCGTCACGGTTCCTTATGGAACCCGTAACTGAATTTTGAATGTTGAAAAACAAGCACATCGTCATCATCGGAGGAACGGCAGGGCTCGGTCTTTCGGCAGCAAAATTTTTTATAAGCCGGGGCGCCAAGGTAGTGGCCGTGGGCCGTGATTCGGCGAATAATGAGGAGGTGCAGGGGCAACTGGGGCCAGCAGCGACGGTAGTGACGGGCGATGCCACGCAAGAATATACCGCCACGGATGCCATTGACCGATGCATAAAGACGTGGGGAAGCTTTGACGGCTTGTACCATGTGGCCGGCGGAAGTGGCCGACGGATGGGCGACGGCCCGTTGCACGAGATGCCACTGGACGGATGGACCAAAACATTGGAACTGAACCTGACATCGGTGATGCTTTCCAACCGGGCGGCGATCCGTTCATTCCTGAAGCATAAACGGGGTGGTGCCATCCTGAACATGGGGTCTGTGCTATCGTATTCGCCAGCGCCCGCTTACTTTGCCACGCATGCATATGCGGCGGCAAAGGCGGCGATCATCGGGCTTTCGAAATCGGTGGCGGCGCATTACGCCAAAGACAACATTCGGGTCAATGTGATTGCGCCGGGCCTGGTGGAAACGCCGATGGCGCAACGTGCGGCGCAAAACACGGAGATCATGGCGTACATAGCCACGAAACAACCGCTGGATAATGGCAGGATCGCCAAGGCGAGCGATCTGGATGCCGCAGCGTGCTATTTCCTGTCAGACCAGTCCGGTTTTACGACTGGGCAGGTGATGGCAATCGATGGTGGGTGGGGAATAAGCGATGGACAACTCATGACTGGCATCCAATAGCACGATGAAGGCAGCGATAGGCATCGATCTGGGAGGTACCCATATCAAGGGGGTGTTGCTGAATGCGAGGGGGGAAGTACTCCTGGAGCGGGTTGAGCAGACCGCCGCTGGTCCAGGCGATCCGACCGAACAGCCTTGGAAAAATAGCGTGAAGCGGATGGTGAATGAATTGAGATCCAATAGCCCCCACCCCATCATGGCCATCGGATTGGCCGCGCCTGGGCTGCCAAATGAGGGTAATTCCGCCATTCGGATACTGCCCGAGCGGCTGAATGGGTTGGAAAACTTCGTTTGGTCCGATTACTTGGCTGAGCAGGAAGTTTGGGTAACGAATGATGCGCACGCCGCGTTGGTTGCCGAAGCGGTATTCGGGGTGGGGAAAGGGGTTCGAAACATCGTGATGCTTACACTGGGCACGGGCGTGGGGGGCGGACTATTGATCAATGGCGAATTATACCAAGGCAATTCCCAGCTGGCGGGGCACCTGGGACACATGACGCTGGATGCGGATGGGGACGATCCGGGCATTACGGGGATGCCAGGCACGTTGGAAAATGCAATCGGGGATGCAACGGTCTTGAAGCGGTCTTTTGGCAGGTTCGCCTCAACCAAGGCACTCGTCGAAGCCTATGAGATGGGCGATGTGTTCGCCAGCTATGTTTGGCTCACTTCGGTCCGTAAGCTAGCGCTTGGCCTTTGTTCCCTCCGTAATCTCTTATCGCCGGATTTGATCATCTTAGGTGGTGGGATCACGAAAACCGGCAAATCGCTGTATAGACCCCTAGCCGAATTCATGGGGGTGTACGAATGGAAAAATGTGGGGAAGAAATGCCCGGTTCAGCATGCTCACTATAGTGACTTTGCCGGTGCGGTGGGTGCCGCCGGATTCGCAATGACAAAATTGAACGGAAATACGTCCGCTCGATCAGGTTACCAATCGATAGACACGTTGCAATGACGAAAATAGAGACATGAGCGCAATAAACGATTACATCACGAAATGCCGCGGGATCATCGACACCGTGGCGGCGCAATCCGAAGGTATCCGGCAAGCGGCCGTTTGGTTTTCGGAAACGATCATGGCAGGCCGGATGGTGCATGTATTCGGCTCTGGGCATAGTCGCATCATGGTGGAAGAGATGTGGCCGCGTTACGGATCTTTTCCAGGCTTCAATCCCATCGTCGAATTGTCGTTGACCTTCCACAACCTCGTCGTGGGAGCGAACGGGCAAAGGCAAGCGATGTTCCTGGAAAACGTGTCCGGATTGGCCGAACGTATCCTGCGGAATTTTGAACTGAGTAGCCGCGATACGGCACTGATCATCTCGTCGAGCGGCTGCAACGTGGTGCCGATAGAAATGGCGGAGCACTTCCGGAAACGGGGCATCAAGGTGGTGGCATTGATCACCAAGGCGCATTCCGACCGGAGTGCCAGTAAACGGGCGGACGGCAAGAAATTGAGCGATTTTGCGGATTTGATATTGGATACAGGGGCGCCGCAAGGTGATGCGATGGTGAAGATACCGGGTTTGGATACACCGGTAGCGCCAGGGTCGACCGTGGGGGGCGCTATCCTGATCAACACGATCAAAGCGGAGGTGGCGCGGCTCCTCACGGAAGTGGGACAGGCACCCACCGTACTGACTGGCGCCACCATTGTCGGCACGGAACGTGCCGTGTCGCTTTTTGAGCGGGCTTATGATGAGCATGCGCATCGGCTCGCGGGTTTGTATAAAACCGTGGGCATGAGCGACGATAACCAACGTTAGATGGTCACACTGCTAAATCGGATCGATGTCCCGCTGCTTGCCGAAACGGATATATTGGTCATTGGTGCAGGTTCTGCCGGTTGCCTGGCGGCATTGGCCGCCCGTGCATCCAAGAAATATGAGGTGATGCTGGTAGAGCGCTATGGGTTCGCCGGTGGGTCTTCTACGCAAATGCTGGATACGTTCTATGGTTTTTTCACGCCGGGTGAGGCGCCGAAAAAGATCGTAGCCGGCTTGCCCGATCAAATCGTCAACGCGCTGGACAAAACCGGCGACATGTTTTTGCGTCCGAACACCTACGGTGCCGGAACAGGCGTGAACTATAACCCTGAACGCTTGAAGTATGTCTGGGATCAACAGATCGTGGCGGCGGGCGTGCGCTACCTGTTGCATACCACCCTCGTCGAGGTGGTGAGGGAATCGGGTGGAACGGAGGTTTGCATCTGTTGGAACAAAGGCGGATTCCATAAGGTGAGGGCCAAGCGGGTCATCGATGCCTCCGGCGACGCCGACTATTGCCATTTGGCCGGATTTGCCTATGAAACGGCCGGCCAGCTGGAACCCGCGCAGAGCATGACCACCACCTTCCGCATGAGCAATGTCGATCTCGATTTGTTTGAATCGAGTGGGGGGAAGCGCGCATTAAAAGCGAAAATGCACGAAGCGTACGAGACCGGTACGTATCCCTTGCCACGGAAAGAAGGGTCTGCGCATGAGATGTGCCAGCAAGGGTGTATCGCTACCGTGGCGGTGAAGGTGGCAGGCTTGCATCCGCTTAATGCCGAAGAGCTTACACGGGCCGAAATAGAAGGCAGGAAACAGGCTTTTGACTACGAGGCATTTTTCAGGAACGAAGTGGCGGGATTCGGCCAATCCAACATCATCGGGCTTTCCCATCAGATCGGGGTACGCGAAACGCGGCGTGTCTATGGCGAAGAGCGACTCGACAAGGCGCATTGCATGGTGGGCGCGATCCCTGAAAACCGGATTTTCCTGTGCGGGGCGCCGATCGAAGACCACCGCAAGGGGAAGGACGGCGAGGATGAGACGTTTTGGCAGTACATACCCAATGACGGGGTCTACGGCGTACCCTATGGGACCATCGTGCCAAAAGGGAGTGCACAGGCGTGGGTGGTGGGCCGTTGCTTTTCTGCCACGCACGATGCCCATGCCTCTTGCCGGTCCATGGCCCAGACCATGTCCATGGGACAGGCTGCGGGGTTGGCTGCGGTACTTTCGCTCGAGCTGGACATGGCGGCCTACGCATTGGATAGCGGGAAGCTGCAACACAGGTTGTTGGAAATGGGCGCCGTGTTGGAAGAACCCGCTTCCTTGGCGCATACCGCACGGCACAGCTGGAGCAAGAACATGCGAAATGAGCGATAGCAGCGCAAGCGTCATGAAGGATACCCCCTTTGTCAGGACCGTGCTAGGCGATATCCCGCCGGATACGATGGGACTCACGTACGCGCATGAGCACATCATCATCGAAGAGAGCTTCCCCACGTTGGGCAATCCGTCGTTCCTGTTGGACGACGTCGATAAGATAGCCATGGAGCTGTCCGCTTTTTATCGGGCCGGGGGCAGGACGATGGTGGATACCATGCCTGCCAATTGCGGCAGGAGCGCCAACAAGCTGGCGTCGGTATCCCGGCGCACCGACGTGAACATCATCATGGCAACAGGGATGCACCTGGAGCTATACTATGTGCCCAATCATTGGCGATACCGCTATACCGAAGACCAGTTGACGCGACTGTTCTGCGATGACGTGACCATCGGGGTGGACGTGAACGACTACAACGGGCCGTATGTCGACAGGTCTACCCACAAAGCCGGCATGATCAAATTGGCCACCGGCGATGAACGCATCACGCCCCACCAGGAAAAGATATTCCGCGCGGTGGTAAACACCCATCGCGAAACGGGGGCGCCTATCCTGACGCATTCGAATTTCGGGCGGCGCGCCCTGGATCAGGTAGCCCTGTTCGACAAATTGGGCGCTCGATTGGATAACGTCGTCATTTCGCACGTCGATCGGTATAAGGACGTGGGTTACAACAGGGCGCTCTTGCAAAGCGGGGTCCGGGTGGAGTACGACAGTGCATTCAGGTGGAAAGACGAAGAAAACTGGACCTATAGGTTGCTGGAAGCGCTGCTCCCCGAATTTCCGGATCAGATCACGATGGGAATGGATGCGGCCAAGAACACCTATTGGAAGGCATATGGTGGTACGCCCGGACTGAACTTTCTATTGACGACGTTCAAGCATGACCTGGGGGAAATGGGCTTGTCGGGGTATTGGGATAACCTGTTTTTCAAGAATCCCGCACACCTCTATTCCTTTTCCTGAACGGATGCCCTTACGAGGCTATCCAACTTCGGCCAATTGGGTAACGAGGTGCTTGTATTGCAGCGGGGTCTTGTCCGTCAGTTTTTTGAAGAGCCTATTGAAATTCGACAGGTTGTTGAATCCGCTTTCGTAACAGATCTGGGAAATAGTATACCGATCCTCTACGATGAGTTTGCAGGCGTACCCGATCCTGATGTCGTTGAGGAATGTCGAAAAGGTCTTCCGGGTGGACGACTTGAAAAATCGGCAAAACGAGGGAACGGACATGTTTGCCTCCTTGGCTACTTCCGCCAAGGACATGTACCTCCGGAAATTAGCCATGATGAATTCGTGGATCTTCGTCAGTTGATCGTTGCTCGATAGGGCATAATCCTGGATGAAGCCGGGCCTGACCAACAGTTTGTATTCTTCGGTCAGCGAAAGCAGTTCGAGGATCTGAAGGAGCGAAATGATCTGTTGGTGCCCGCTCATGGCGTGCATTTCGGTCATGATCCGTTCAACGTGCTGGCGTGTGTGGCCAAGTACCTTGAACCCGAACCTTGATTTCTTGAAAAGTTGCTTGACCGGGATCATCTCGGGGAGGTTAAAAAAGTCCTTTCCCAGGAAGTTTTCGTCGAAGTGGATGACGATGGCTTCAGCGGTCAATGATGGATCGTTTTGATAATAAATCGGGTCGTTTTGATAAGCGTGCGGGAGGTTTGGGCCGATGAAAAGCAGGTCGCCGTCAGCGAAACGTTCTACGTGGTCGCCTACGGTCCGCTTCCCTGTACTCTTGACCACCAGCACCAACTCGTATTCCGGGTGGTAATGCCAAGGCGTAGGGTAAAACGGATACACATCTTTCTGTAACACGAATGAACGCGTTGGTTCTAGCGTGAGTTTTTCTTGCTGTGCTTTCATCTCCTCAACGATATGGCATACAATCAAAAATAGGATAATTCGGGGAAGGCACATAACCAAATTTATAATATTTGCATGAAGTGATCCAATAGTATCAAAATCCTGTCGCCCTAGGCGATATATTTGGACATGCAAAGGCCCCTGGATAAATTACGAAACGGGTTAGTGGTTGTCCTCTCCGTTTTCGCAGCGTGTGACTTTTCGGAAACGGGGGGCGGTGAGGGGCTAGGCCAACCGGAAGCTAGCCGGTTTACGTTGGTAACACTTGCCAGCGGGTTCGACGAACCGATGCGGATCGAGGCGTTGCCGGATGGAAGTATATTGATCATCGAACGCAAGGGGGCGATAAAGAAATACGATCCGAAAAAAAATGTGATCGATACCATCGCAATCTTGCCGGTTTTCCACGGGTTGGAAGACGGGCTTTTGGGCATTGCGCTGGATCCGTCCTTCGCCGAAAATGAATGGATATACCTGTTTTACTCGCCGCCTACAGCGGAGCCCAAACAACGGATCAGCCGATTCCAATTCGATGGCGATTCCCTACTCCTACAAAATGAAAAAGTCCTTTTGGAAATTCCGGTTCAACGGGAGGAATGTTGCCATTCCGCAGGCTCGCTTGCGTTCGGGCCGAATCGGATGTTGTATATCGCCGTAGGAGACAATACGAACCCCCACAATCCGGGCTATTACAATTCAATCGACGAACGTAAGGGCCGCGAATATTGGGACGCGCAACGGACGGCTTCGAACACCGACGATTTAAGGGGTAAGATACTGCGGATAGTCCCGATGGATGATGGTACGTACCGTATTCCGGAAGGCAACTTGTTTCCGAACGACGGCACTGGGGGCAGGCCCGAGATCTACGCAATGGGGTGCCGGAATCCGTTCAGCATAGCGGTCGACCCCGTCAACGGTTGGCTGATGTGGGGAGATGTGGGCCAGAATACGATAGATGATCCGTCGAGGGGGCCGATCAGCTACGATGAGTGGCATTTGACGGATACACCCGGGTTTTTCGGGTGGCCGTATTTTGCCGGGCCCAACGCGCCTTACACGCATTTCGATTTCGAGACCGGCGAAAATGGCCCATTTTACGATGTCGAAAAGCCGATGAATACATCGCCCAACAATACCGGGATGGCCGCGTTGCCGGCAGCGAAACCTGCCTTGATTTGGTACTCGTACGAAGAATCAACGGAGTTTCCGCACCTCGGCACCGGCGGAAAATCGCCGATTGCGGGGCCGGTCTATCATGCGGATCGCTATACCGCGACGGGAGCGGCAACCAGCCCGAAGTTTCCCGACTACTACAACGGGAAATGGTTCATTGCCGAGTGGATGCGTGATTGGATCAATGTGCTAACGGTCGACCAAGACGGAAAACTGGTCGGTATCGAGCCTTTCTTACCGGATGAGCCTTTTTTCCATCCGATTGATTTGAAGTTTGGTCCTGATGGTGCATTGTATGTACTGGATTATGGCACCAATTGGTTTGCAAAGAACGCGGATTCACGGTTGGTGAGGATCGAGTATGAAGCCGGCAATCGGAAGCCGGTTGTCTCGGCGGCCGCGGATGTTGCTGCCGGTGCCTTGCCGCTTACCGTACGATTCTCGTCGGAAGGCACATTCGATCACGACAGAAGAGATAAGTTGACCTATTTATGGGAATTTGGCGCAGGGATCCCGACCTCGTCAAATCCACACCCAACGGTGACCTTTGAAAAGGCCGGTACGTATACCGTAATCCTCACGGTTACCGATAGCCGGGGGGCTGCCGCGCGTACCTCCATCCAGCTAGACGCAGGCAACGCCATCCCAGAAATCACCCTTGATATCAACGGAAACAGCTCCTTTTTCTGGGATGGTCGTAAAATGGATTACCGATTGCAGGTAAGCGATCAGGAAGACGGTTCCCTGGATTCGGGAATAAGCCCGACGGCGGTCAACTTCTATTCCATTTACGGGAAATCGGCCGAAACGATGGAATCGGATGCCACGGTTTCAGCCGGGATGGAATTGATCCTGAACAGCGATTGCCGCGCTTGCCATGCCATGACGGAATTGTCGGTGGGCCCTTCGTATGCGATGATCGCCAATCGCTATCAGGATGACCCCGGGGCCGTCGATCGCTTGGCAAAGACGATCATCAGCGGAGGGAGTGGAAATTGGGGCGGATATGTGATGTCGGCACACCCCCAGCTTTCCGTGGATGACGCAACGGTGATGGTCAACTACATCCTATCGCTCAGCAAGGTGAACATCGCCGAGCTTCCACTGGCGGGGAATTTTGCGTTCGATTTACACGATGGCCAGGACCAGCAGCAGGATTACGTCCTGAAGGCCGACTACACCGACCGCGGAAACCCGCCCGCAAAGGCATTGAAAGCGGAAAGGAACTGGACGTTCCGCCCGCTCGAGCTGCAGGCGTCGGCAGCCGATGCCTTTGTTCAATGCGAGGTGGACCGGCAAACGGGCGGTGTGCGTTTCGGCGCGGATGGGGGGCATGTGCTTTTGAAAAGCATCGACCTCACGGACATCAAAGGCGTAACCTTGGAGCTGGATTCGATCCGGTCTGCGGGCAGGATCGAAATCAGGGGAGGAACGCCCGATGGCGACCTGATCGGCCAGATCGACGTTGGCGAAGCGGCGGGCAACGCACCCTTGCTCAAACAGGTCGACGTGGGCGCCACCACCCTGTCGGGTGATCTATACATCGTATATCGAGAAACAAAGAAAACAAAGTTGGGGAATGGGGCGTTCACCTTAACGCGCATCATCTTCAATCGGCAATCATCATCAGCTAAAAAAGGGATCAAATGAATAGCTTATCGCGTAAGAAGTTCCTCCATCAGAACGCCATGCTGGCAGCCGCGGCGATGCTGGCTCCGTTATCGTCATTCGCCAGGCAGCTTGGTTATCCAGCCAAGCGGGTCCGGGTCGGGGTGATTGGCTGTGGAAGCGTATCCAATATGTATCTGCCCCATTTGGCGAAATCGCCTTTCGTCGAGTTGGCCGCTACCTGCGACATCATCGTGGAGCGGGCAAAGATGGCCGCAGAAACGTATGGCGTATCGGCATATTATCCGCATATCGAGGAAATGTTGCAAGACGTACCGTTTGATTTGCTGGTAAACTTGACCGATATGCAGCTGCACGGCGCGCTAAACGAACGGGCATTGATGGCCGGAAAGCACGTATGGAGCGAAAAGCCGATGGCCAATACCTATGGCGAAGGCAAGGCGCTGCTAGATTTAGCCCGTCAAAAGAAGCTGCGTATTTGGGGCGCGCCCGCCGTGGTGAACAGCCCACAGTTCGCATTTATGTCACGGATGATCCAAGAAGGCAAGCTGGGCAAGGTGTCTGCCGCCCACGGCCATTATGGGCATTTGGGGCCCACATGGTCAGCTTTCTTTTATGAAAAACTGGGCGGAAGCCTGCCTGATCTGGGGGTGTATAACCTAGCCACCCTGACCGGACTATTGGGACCGGCCAAATTTGTCACCGCGATGGCGAGCATCGTAACGCCCGAGCGCAACATCGATGGGAAAGGGAGAATAAAGGTGGAAGCGGAAGACAATGCGATGGTGCTGATGGATCATGGCAATGGCGTTATCTCGCACGTCCAATCCGGTTTCAATTATTTCGATCCGCACGGGCATGAGGGAACGGGACAGGAAAGGCATACCATCACGATTTGGGGTACACACGGCAATATGGCATTGGTCGGTTATGACTGGGCTCCCTTTGGCGTGGACATGGCCACGCACGATCACGAAGCGGCGCAACGGTTTGTGCCCGATCCGGAGGGGTTTGTATGGCAGGAGGGGGCCAGCGTTGTCTCCGAGTCGCTGGTCACGAAGATGGAACCGTTGATCGATCCGGCACATGCATTGCACGTGCTGGAAATCATCGAGGCGGCCAGGTCCTCTTCAACAAGCGGAAAGAAAGTCAAATTACAATCGTCCTTCAAATGGCCGTTTGCATAACCAGCGATTATCAATACTTTTATACTTAATTAACAACGTTTTGACATGCCAAAGATAGCGATGCTCGGTGCGGGTTTTATCGGCCAATTCTATGCTGACGCTTTACATGGACAGCGTAACCGCGATCGGATTGCCGTTGTATACTCACGTACGGAAAAGACGGCGGTAGCCTTTGCCAAAAAATATGGCGTACCGCATTGGACCACGTCTATGGAGGAAGCCATCCGCCACCCAGAAACAGACATCGTGGTCATATCATTGCCCAACAGCCTGCATGAAGAAGCAGTCTTGGCCTGCGCCAAGGCCGGAAAGGCCGTGCTTTGTACCAAGCCTTTGGGTCGGAATGCGGCGGAAGCCAGGCGTATGTTGGAAGCGGTGGAAAAAGCGGGCGTTTTCCACGGTTACCTGGAAGACCTGTGTTACACGCCCAAATTCATGAAAGCTAGCCAAAGCATCCGTCAGGGAAGCCTCGGAAGGATCTTGTGGGTAAGGTCGCGCGAGGCGCACAATGGCCCCCATAGCGATTGGTTCTGGGATAAGGCGAAGTCAGGTGGTGGCGCTATCTTGGATTTGGGATGCCATTGCATTGAAATTGCACGGAATTTTATCGGCAAAAGCGTGAGGCCGATGGAGGTGATGTGCTGGGCCGATACGCAAGTGAAACCAATCGATGCGGAGGATCATGCTGTCGGATTGGTGAAATACGAAGATGGGGCGATCGGCCAGTTTGAAGTGAGCTGGAACTTCCGTGGCGGGATGGACCTGCGCGATGAAGTAATGGGCACGGAAGGAACCATTTGGATGAATAATTTCCTGAGAACCGGATTTGAACTATTTTCAAGTATCGGCGACGGAAGGTATGTAGCGGAAAAGGCGGAATCGAATACGGGTTGGCTGTTTCCGGTAGGCGACGAGGTACATGAATTGGGGTATACCAACATGTTTACGGACATGTTCAACGCCTTCGATAACGGCAATGCCCCATTGGAAGACTTCTACGATGGCTACATTGTGAACGAAATCATGGATGCGGCATTGAAATCGGTGAACAGCAAGCGGTGGGAACCCGTGGATCTCAAGATCTGGAGAGGCGGTGAAGGCAGCGCGGTGAAGTCCGCGCTGAGGGAATACGATAGCGATCACTACTTGGTGAAAGAGGAAAAACTGCCCGACGGAAGCGCGATGGTGATCCTTAAATCGAAAGCGACCGGCGAAGTGATCAGGAAGGGTTTGTAGGGTGTTGCACGGGTCGAAGGGCCGGAACCGGGGCAAAGGGGAGTCGCGTGCTAGTTTAACTGTTGTTTTTTGAAATGGTTAGGACTTACGCCGGCCTCGCTCTTGAATAAGCGCGAGAAGTAATTGGGGTGCTCAAATCCAAGGAGATAAGCGATTTCCTTGACCGTATAATCTCCTTGTAGCAGTAGATTCTTGGCCTCGGAAACCAGAAAGATATGAATCAGATCCATTGCCGTCCTACCGGTCTCCTGCTTCAGCAGATCGCTCAGGTAGCGGGGAGACAAATTTAATTCAGCGGCAAACATGGCAACCGTGGGTAACCCTTTTTGTTGCAACAGCCCTTTTTCGAAGTAGGCCGCCAGGGCATTGTTAAACCGGGTAACAGTGGTGCCGGAATGTATAAATCGGTTATTATACTGGCGTTTGTAAAAACGCTGTGCATACTTAAGGATGGATTCGATATGTCCAATAATGATGCCCCTTGTGAATTCATCCGGGTTATTATGGTGCTCCGTGGCTATCTTTTCATACAGTTCCCAGATGATTTGCTGTTCCTTTGGAGAAATGTGCAGCGCTTCGTTAAGCTCGTAATTAAAATAGTTGTACTTCCTGATGTCCGAATGAAGCGAATGACCACTTAAATAATCTTCGTGAAACCAGATTTCAAAACCATCGCCGTCAAGGGCTACATCCTTCATCTGTATCGTTTGATGGGGTTTTAAAAAATACATCGACCCACTTTGGTGGTCATATTTTGTTTTTCCATACCTAATCTCACCCGAACGGAATCGCTTAAACGCAACGATGTAGAAATCGGTAGTTACCTCGTAGGTGGTAACACTCCTGAGCGGATTACACGTGAAAAGGGTGAGCAGCGGATTTTCCGGCTCGGGGTAATTGTTACAGCGATGCACATCGCCCAAACTTTTGAAATGCATAACATTTTAGTATAGCAGCCCGTACCTGGGCACGGGCTGGTTGTTATTCAAAGTTACGCTATTCGGTTAAATACCGTGCGCTTTAATGGAAACTTCTTTCCAGTTTTCCCATGTTGCCAGTCGTTCGGAATAAAAATGCCGGGTAAGCGGCAAGGCCTTTTTCCCCAGGAAAAGACGTAAGGGGGGAGCCGGTGCATCCACCAGTTTCAAAATGGCTTCGGAAGTAGCTTCCGGATCGCCAAAAGCGTCCGGAGCCGAAAATTCCGGATCTGCATACAGCGTTGCCTTCATGCCGTCATAAGCTGAAATAGCACTGCTCCGTACAGAAGAGCTGCCGAAGTCGGTTGTATATCCGTTAGGCTCTACCAGGGTAACCTGTATGCCAAAACCCTTCACTTCCGCAGACAATGCTTCGCTCAGCCCTTCCAAAGCAAACTTAGATGCACTATATAGCCCAACCGTGGGGAATGAATAAATGCCGAGCGCGCTGGATACCTGCACAATGTGGCCGCTTCCCTGCTCCCTCATTACCGGGATCACGGCTTGTGTGATCCACAAGGTGCCAAAAAAATTGATGTCGAAGATGGCTCTTGCCGCCTGTTCATCAACTTCCTCTGTTGTACCAAAAACACCGATCCCTGCATTATTGATAACCACATCGATTTTGCCGAAATGCGCTTTCGCTTTTTCTATAGCTTCTAAACAGGCTTGCCTATCTGTGATATCAAGTTCAAGCGTTAGTAGCGCTCCACCATGTTTGTCTGCCAGGTCTTTTAATCCATTCGGATTTCTTGAAGTAGCGATCACCTGATCGCCCCGATCCAGAAAGGCTTCTGCCCACAGTTTGCCAAACCCACGTGAGGCGCCGGTAATTAAAATTGTCTTTGACATTGTTTTGAATTTTACAAGGCAAAATTACGAGGCTGGCTGTCGCAACGCGTATACAGAAGAGCGGAATAAGGATACATTTTTACTGCTTCCACGGGTTAGCTATCGCCTTGTGGCAAGTTGCCGTTTTCCTGAAATGGCCCTTGTATCATCATGCATCGAAATGGAAATGCCAAGTCACCGTTGGGAAAGTTGCGCAATGATCATCGATCTCATCAGACTTTGAGATGGGATGTAGAATAGTTACCTTTGCTGATCATGACTCCGCATCAGCGCCCCATACCCATTGCCGAATCGCAATCTTTTGCGGTGAAGCACCTGCGCGGGGATGATTGCGACATTCCCTACCATGTACACGATGCGCATGAATTAATCCTGATCCGGTCAGGCACGGGGGCTTTCTACGTGGGCAATGGTATCAAGCGTTTTCAAGCCGGCGATGTTTTTTTGCTCGCGCCCGGCGTGCCACATTGGTTCCGGTGTGAGCGCTCCGACGATCGACGGACCGAGGCCGATGAGTTCGTCGTCTTGCAATTTTACAAATCGTTTTTGGGTGAAGCCTATTTCGACCTTCCGGAGCACGGCCGATTGAAGCGCCTGTTTACCACGGCTGGATTGGTATTGTCCTTCTCGGGCATAACGCGCGACGCGCTATCGGAATACTTGCTTTCCCTACCGCGGGCGCTGACCCAACGCCGACTGGTGCTGGTACTCCGGATCTTGGCGGTGATGGGCGAGACTTCCGATTTCACGTCGCTGCAACAAGCGATATCAACCCACATCGATTTGCGCGGTGATGAGCCGTTGGCGCACATTAGGGCTTTCGTGACCGAAAACCTCCGTGAACGCATTGTGCTGGAGGATGCCGCGGCTTCGGTGAGCATGAGCGTGCCGACGTTCTGCCGGTATTTCAAACGGCACACGAACGCCACGTTCGTGGATTTCGTGCATGAAATAAGGATTGAGCATGCTTGCACCTTGCTGGAGGGGACACCTTTGCCGCTGAGCCGTATTGCTTCCGATTGCGGCTTCCAATCCATGGCCCACTTCATCCGGCTATTCAAACGGAAGAAGGGGATGACGCCGCAGGTGTTCAGGGAGCGGTTTGGGCGTTAATGATGGCCATAAGTATAAGTACGATAAGTCAAACTCCGATCTGAAGCAATAATACTCCACGTTCTTCACTATTGCAATTCCAAAGACTCTTGTTCACCGCGTCTGAGGTGCGCAAGCAAGCATTTTTCTGCGGCGGTCAGATTTCCTTCCTTCAACGACCTCACGATCTGACGGTGCTCACGATCCGTCTGCTCATAGTCGTCCATTTGGCTAATCAATCTTCCTAATTTGAGATGGAATAACGGAATATTACTCAACTGGTACATTTGCTTCAATTTGGTATTACAAGCGATGTTGACGAGTGTTTCGTGAAATTTCATGTCCGCTTCACATGCGCCCGAAAAATAGCCGCTGTTTACCATCAACGTAAAATCATCACAGATTTTCTCAAGTTCTGAAACATCATCAGATGTCAGGTTATGGAATCCGATGCGAAGCGCGCCCAGTTCGAGAATTTCGCGCAACTCCCGTATCTCACGGATGTCAGTCGCGTCCATAGACCTGACAAAATATCCGCTACGCTCCCCTTTTACTAGCACCCCCTCTCCAAGCAGACGATTGAGTGCTTCCCTCACCGAGATTCGGCTTACTCCCGATTTGGTTGCCCATGTGTCTTCCTTGAGCCTCGAACCCGGAACCAGTTGGTTGGATAGTATCATTCTTCTTAATTCCAAATAGACCTTGTTCGATTGTGAATCTTCTTTCATGCTATTATGTAAACGTATATATAGCGCAAAAGTAAACAAAATTTGATTAGCCAGAGAAGTGTTTATGAGGAGACATTCCGCGATGTCCGGTCTGTTTGCACACAAACAGGTGGCCGGCTAATGGTTGTTCTTCCAGTTGGGCTGGTGTTAGCCCGGTTTTCGCCGTCGTGATGTAGAGGTCAGTATAATCGTCTCCGCCAAATGTACAGGACGTCACGCGTGATACGGGAAGGTCGATTTTTTGCAAACATTTTCCAGTACTCGGTTCGTAGCGTGCTACGAACCCCCCATCCCACATGGCAATCCATAGCATGCCCTGGTCGTCAATTGTCATACCATCAGGAAAGCCCTCCTCCGCTGGTATGGTGACGACGATTCGCTTGCTACGGATTGCCCCGTCTATGGAACTGTAGTCATATGCAACGACTTGTCTGCTTGGGGTATCAATGAAGAAAAATTGGGAAGTGTCTTGGCTCCATGCCATCCCGTTAGGACATGTAACCTGTTGTAGCTTTTTTGATATGGTCCCATCCGCCTCTAACGCATAGAGTGTTCCTCCTCCCTCAACCGGACTCATCGTTCCAGACCAGAAGCGTCCTGCTGGATCGCACTTGCCATCGTTCAATCGGTTTGAAGGGGGCTCGCCGTCAAGTGAATTGATGGGATACAAACGACCGTCTTCCGGATAGAAGTAAGCAAAACCATGTTGCAATGAAACCACCATGTGCCCATTTCGTGAAATTGCAAGCGAGCTCACAACCTCACCTATTTTGAATAGCTGATGGTGTGCCGTAGTATGTAAGTACCGGTGGATCGTTCCGTTCATGATGTCCACCCACCATAAACTTTCATTGGAGGAGTCCCATACGGGACTCTCTCCCAATATGCAGGTGTGGGTTGAAATGTGACGGATATCCATAGAATCGCTAATGAAGGAAATTCCCTGTCAAACCAGGCTTTAGTTGTTAATATTGGTAAACAAGCTTCGTGTCCGACTTGATTTCGCGGTCTAGCTCCAAGCATTGGACAAATGCGTCACCTACCTCAGTAGGGTCGCTCGGGTTGGGGAAGGAAGTGCTCTGAAAACGGATGACGATCGCACCCTCATTTGGAACAATGCCTTTGATTATCAAATCTATAGCTGTATCGTCGCCGCCAGCGGCTCTATGTGGATTGAATCCGGTCATTAGCTTTTTCCCGTTGACAAACACATCGAAGTCGATTCGGGCGGATTCCGCGCCGCGCGTGGAGGCAAAGCCTAGGCGAGCATCGTATTTGCCGGGGCCGACCGTGAGATTTACCCAAAATTCTGGTGCATGGTAACCGTAGCGGTAACATTCGGGATCACGCGTGTTCCGGATATCTCCCGATGGGATTGTCCACCAAGACGCCTTGACGACGTCAACGAGGAAGCCGTTGCGGGAGATGATTTCAGTGGCCGGTTTCCAGAGATTGCCGTTCCCGTCGCGGTAATCTTCCCTGTTCGTGTAACCGAATATCATACGTTGGGCACTGGTTGGTCCGGTACCAACGGGGAAATTGTGCGGTGTGTTCTCGGTGGAGGATTGGAGTGAATCAATGTAAATGGATGTTCCCTTTGCGTAAGGGTTTTTTGCTCCTTGAGCAACGATTTTGAGGACATGTTCGCCGTCGTCCAGACCATTTTTATAATACACTATTTGTTGATTACGTGTAGATGGATTCCAATAATCGATACCAACGAACTGTTTCTGCCCGTCAATATAAACATCGGCTTTCCCTCCGAACTCATCCACGCGCGCAACCAACCGGACTTGGTTGCCCCGAAATCGGAGGGTTGCCGATGCTCCGTTGTTTCCCGCTATGCGCGTGTTGCCTGATAGCGCTTGTTTGTCGTCGGCTTTTTTCCAATCCCCTTCATAGGCGAAGGCTTTATTCAAGGCGACCGCTTGTTTATCCGATCCACTGATGGAGATGGCTGATTTTCCGTCGTGTCGGACTTCAATCAAGCAATCACCATTTGGCAGCTGTGTCGTCTTGAATCCATTGCCGTTCAAATTGCTTGAATCCGTCAGGGTTTGGCCATCGGCGATGACGCGGATAGGTTTGAAAGACAATCGCAATTTCGTTACGGTCTGCTCCGGTGCGTCGAATACTTGATAAGAAACCACACCTTTTCCATAATTGACATGGTTGATGACCGAGGTACTATTGACGATGTGATTTTCTCGGCTTGCCCCCAACGCTTCGGGTAGCCAAGCAATGGCGTTATTAACCCATAGCAAAGGCCAAGGATGGGCGATGTTGAGCCATATGTTGTTCACGAGCACGCCCCCGTCAAGCAAATCTTCCGTATTGCCATTTTCCAAGACATCGTAGGTTTGCAAGATGAACTGCCTGTAGGCGATTTCGCGCATCCACTCATCGCCTGCATCCGCAGCATAACGCGCCATGATGCTCCCCACCATCAACGGGGCATACCATAACGATTGCTTACAACAAGAACTCGATTCGGGATATGCCCAAGCACCATTGTAGAGGTCTCCGGAAGAGGCGATGTCTACGCCAGTCCTATTCAAAAATAAGGTTAGTATATTCCGGACATCTGTTCGCCAGTTCGGAAACAACGGTTTGTTATTCAAGATGTAATTCGCCACGTCAGAAGTGGTGGAACAATTCTGGGTCTGGTTAATCCAATCCCAGAAAAAATGGGCAAAGGTAGAGTCGATTGTCCATTTTGGAAGTAGGACATCCCGTAAGTAACGAAGACCTGCTTCTCGAGCGCGTAGTATTTGTCCGTTTTTACCGGTGTACCCAAGCCGGATTAGCTCGTCTAGGAAGCCCAGTATCATCGTCACCCCACCGGTTTGAACGTTTCCAAGTGGGTTTTCTCGCCAGTACTTCTTATATTCAGTGCCAGCATAGCGGTTCCATGGTTGTCCATTGCTGTCCATATTGCATTTTTCTGCAAATAGATCGCCCCAATGTTTAGCCGCTTCGAACCATCGCTTTTCATTGGTAACCTGGTAGGCTTTCAATAGTGCGGTGCCCATGCCCGCGCTGATGTCGAGTTGGATCATGCCATCCGGATCGGCTTCGCCGAAAGATTTTCCTTTGACAGGTACACTGATGGGAAAGGAAGGCCAGCTGTGGTCAGCTGGCGTCAGGCTGTGATCAAGCAGGAAGTCTGCCATATATTTCATATGGGCGATTGCTGCCGGATCGCCACTATAGCGGTAGTAGTTCACCATGCCCGTCAGTACGCTTGTCGAACGCTGTCCAAGGTCGCCGTTTTGCCAATCGGTAGGTTGTGGTGAGGTGATATCCCCGGTTTCTGAAATAGCCCATACGCTCGTGAACAAATAGTCAGGATACTCAGCGACGGCGTTGTCCAACGTTCTCCAAGGATATCTCTTGAGCGTTTCGGCAGCGATTCGTATCCGGAAATCGCATTGCCCGTTCAGCTTACTATACCATGGTGCAACGACACCGTATTCGTCCAAAACGGCTTGATGCGCGTAATAACGTCGTCCGAGCGCTTTTGAAGATTCCCTTTTGGCGTTTTTGGATACGATGGCCGTAGATTCGCTTCCAAATAGATGTCCGATTGAGCCTGAACTTAGTGCTACTACACCGAATCCAAATGATGATCGGATAAAACTGCGGCGAGAATGCGCGGGAAAGTTGATGTTCACCTGGTCTTTTTTTGTCTCTTTTTTCATCTTGGTTACGCTTATTTAATAATCTTAGTTTTTTTATCGGTATGCGGCTTGTCGGCTGTAGCGACTCGCTATATGTTGGCAGGCATGCTGAAGTTTTTTGCTACGCAAATCGGATATAGAAATACAGGACAATTCCGGTAATGATGGCCCACCAAAGGAACGGGTTCCGTAGCCCTTTCTGCTGTTCGCGTAGCGCTTTGGGCAACGTCAAACTTTGCCTGTTCCAAATCAAACCTTGAAGCATTTGATCCGTTTTCGGCCTGGTGAATACGCTTACCAATGCACAAAGCAACATGCACGTCCAAAAGACGATGCCGGTACGGTTAAAAAACGGCATGTTCGGATAAAGGAACTCGATGAATAGCGATAGCGGGATGGTTATTAGGCCGGCGGTAACGGCACCGGCTTGCGTCGTCCGTTTCCAAAGGATACCCAACAAGAACATGGTGGCAATGCCAGGTGTAAAATATCCGTAAGCATTTATAAGATAGAGGAATATAGGCTTTTCCGAATATTGGGCTAAAACAGCCGTGCAAACGATGCCCATCAATACAATGATTCCGCCGGCAATCCGTCCGAATCGTATAGCGTTTTTTTCTGATGCTTTAGGCTTGATGTACGGTAAGTACACATCCATGGTCAGGATTGTAGTGCAGGAATTGATTGCGCCGGATAGGTGGGACATGATGGCTGCGATAAGCCCTGCCATTACCAGTCCGACTAGTCCAGCGGGTAGAAGGTTTTCAACCAGCGTTGCAAATAGCAAATCCGGTTTCTCCAGGTCTGGGAACAAGCTGGGGGCAACCAACGCAGGGAAGATAATTAGGCAGGGTATCACGAACTTGAGGTAGTCGCTGAAGATCACGCCCATGCGTGCGTGCCATTCGTTTCGGGCCGCCAATGTTCGCTGTACGATAAATTGGTTCGTCGCATTGTAAAAGATGCTAATGCATAATATGCCACCCAGATACATGGTCCAAGGGAAGTCAGGATCGTCCGCGGGCATGAACAGTTGCCAGTCTTTGGTGGTTGCCAGTAATGCGGGGATTCCACCGGCTGCATCGATAGTCATCACCGATAGTGACACCATCCCTGCGATCAATACGGCTAGCTGGACGATTTCTGTCCAGATGACAGCGCGTAGCCCCCCGGCAATGGTATAAATGCCGGTAAAGATGGCCAATATAACCGTGCTGGTCACTACAGGAAGACCGAATAGTGCATGGAGGGAGAGTGCACCTAAGTATAGGACAGCACTGATTTCGACGATGATATATGTAAATAATACCAGTACCGCGTAGATGGTCCGCGACGTCGCGCCGAATCTGCGTTGCAAAAACTCGGGCATGGTATAGAAGCCGTTACGTAAATAAAATGGAAGAAATATCCATAATAATGCATTAAGGCCGATGAGTATAGCCCCCCATTCGATAACCATCGCCACAAATCCACGGCTATAAGCCACGCCCATGACTCCCACGATTTGGTGGCTACTGATATTTGCGGCGATAATGCTACCTCCAATCATCCACCAAGGAAGTTTTTCCCCGGCCAGGAAATAGGCTTTTTTTGACTTTCCCATATTGCGGGATGCCAGTATGCCTAACACAACTACACCAACCAGGTAGCCGATAAAAATACTCAAATCCAATATCGTGAACGCTGAAGTCATACTAAAGGAGGTTGGTTCATGATGTCATTGATTGCGTTGACAATTGCTTCTGTCAGTCCTTCAAGCGTACCTTCCGAAAAAGGGGTTTGCCAAACCGCGTAAAGCTGCTTGTCATAACAATGGGTTGGCGGTAGGTAACCAACGTAGCCGTTGACGATATTCATCACGGCTACTGGAGTGGGGGCCGATTGCTGCCTGATTTGTAGCTGGAACCAGGAATACGCTTCGTTTGGTTGTCCGACAAAGCAGATTTCACCCAAGCGCCATACCCAACTCTGTATAACAGTTGTTTTTTGTGAGCCTACGGCCTTGCGGAGACCCCGCAGTCGCCAAAGACGTTCCGTCATCGCGACGTCTGTACAATCGCCAAGCCTACGATCGATCTCTTCAAGGGAGGGCAACCCTTTCAGCTTTGCTTCGATTGGGATTTGCCGGGCTTGGAGTGTAGTTGGTGGTTTATGTTTTTTCTTGGACCAAACCGCCAACGAGGCTCCGGACTCCACAACCCGGTCGAAGACCAGTTTGGTGCATGGTGCATACATGCCTAGCAGGGTTGCTAAAACCGAGTGCCCCAATTGAGTGCCGTAATTGTCGGCGATGGCCGTGTCTCCTACGTATTGTTCGGGTAATGCCAATTCGCCGGATGCTCCTTGAAGAAACATGCAAGGAACCTCGGTTTTTGCTTCAACCAGCGAGCGCATCGCGCCTACGTAATCCGGAGAAATCAGTGAGTTGTCCCATGCAAGTACCGTTGGGTGGCAAGCATAATTAACAATAGTGCCGAGCAACTCGCCCGATGGCTTGGATATACGTCCAACCAGAAGCGTGTCGTCAGCGATGGTAGATGGATTGAAACCCACGAAGATTTCGCCATTTTTTTCATCCTCTTGATCGCGATTGGCTGCCATTGAGCACTTCCCATACCGCACCGATAGAATAGCCGGTGTCCTGTTATGGGATGCTTCGTAAAATGCAGACAATGCATTCGTTTCTATAAACCGTAAATACGGTTCAATCAGCTCACCACCAAGCTTATCACAATCGTCTGAGTGAAGGCTGGGGCCCGCATGGGTATGTGAAAGGCAGAACATCAGGCGGTCCTCGGTCAATCCTAATTTCTCCAGTAACGAATAGCGTAGGGCTTTCTCGTCGTCGGCATTTTTCCACCACCCCAGATCTGCCGACAGGATGGCGAGTGGCTGTCGCGATATGCTCTTACCCGATTCGTAAATAACGACGCAGGTTAGCGTAAGGGGGAGGTGTACGCCTGTGGCGGTAAAAGTGGTAGATGCCCCCCAGTTGCAAACATGAATACCGGGAGGCGGGGTGATGTCTCGCCTACTAACCCCGATTAAGCCATAAAATGAAGGGTCGTGCGTCCGTGGTTTGTAAGTGCTTTTCATGTTTGCTGGCTAATTATGAACGAAGCGACAAACCGCCGTCCATCAATAACGTGCTTCCTGTTGTGTGGATGTTCTCTGGCCGACACAGGTGCAGTGCTTCAGCTGCGATGTCGTCTACTTGGATGATGTGGCCTGTTGGAACCTGTTTTTTTGCCAACTCGGCTAAATCTGGGCGCTGTTTCCAGACTTGCCCACTCAAGCCGCCATCGACGTAACCTGGGGCGATTTCATTGACCAAGATTCCATGCGGAGCAAGTTCAAGCGCCATGCATTTACAGAGAATTCGTAATCCCGCTTTCGCGGCACAATATGCTGGCATGCGGGGTTGTGGGGCATGGGCGGCCCAGCTTCCTACGAACACGATGTGTCCGGTTTTCTTGCTGTCCATAAGGTGTCTAGCCCCGGTTTGAGTTAGGTAAAATGCACCATTCAGGTTCACGCTGATTTCCTGCGCCCAGACATCGGGAGAAGTGCCGAGGATGCCGCCCAGCGTAACGGTGGCTGCGTTTGCGATGATGATATCCGGTACCCCAAATCGCATGATTGTGCGGTCGAACCACTCTTCAATGGCGGCAGCGTCGGTTACGTCAACGGAATCGTACGTGCATAGCACTTGATTATCCTGTTTCACCTGCGAAGCAAAATCATCGCCTAGGGCATGCGGTACTACGTCGCATAGTGCAATCGCGGCCCCTTCACGCGCAAATGCACGGCAGAGCGCCCGGCCGATGTCACCCATCCCCCCGCTAATAGCAACTATTTTATTATTGAAAATTCTTGGCATTTTGAGTTTGTTTGGTTACCAGTCGCCTACACTTCCATCCTTATAAAAGAAACGTTGAGGGACTTCCTGTTGGAATGGGTGTTTTTTTATTGCAGCCTCATTGATTTCAACGCCAAGGCCGGGGCGAGTGTTTGGAAGAACCAGCTGCCCAGCCTTTTCGATGGCATGGCTAGACGCTGCCACATCTTTACGCCACGGCACATCGCCTTGGACACATTCACATATCACGTAGTTTGGGGTCGAAAAGCCAAGTTCAAGGGACGCCGCGGTACTGATCGGGCCCTGTGGATTGTGCGGGGCCAATGCAACCCGATAGGCGTCTGCCATCGCTGCTATCCGTTTTACTTCACTTAATCCTCCACAATGGGTAATGTCGGGTTGCACGATGCTGACGGCTCTTTTTTCCAGTAGGTCGCGAAATGCATAAACGCCTACCAATCGTTCGCCGCACGCGATGGGAGTGCTAACGGCTCGTTGGATAAGGGCCATGTCATCCATGGCTTCTGGCCAGCAGGGTTCTTCTAGGAAAAAGAGTCCATACGGTTCCAACGCTTTCGCGAACTGCATACCCATTCTCGGACTTGGGCGGGCATGGCAGTCTACCATGATGTCGATGTCTTCACCAACAGCTTCTCGCATGGCTTTGACGCAGGCTTCTGCATGGCGGATAGCCGTGAGTCCTTCAATAGGCATGGTTTCTGGCACTGCCATGGATTTAAATGCGGTGAATCCGTCGGATACGGCCTGCTGGGCCAACGTCGCAAAGCGCTCGCGATCACTAGGTGCGGTCTGATAGAAATCTTCCAGTTTGCCGTCGCCGAGATGGCAATATAACCTCACGTAGTCCCGTACTCGACCTCCCATTAGTTCGTGACAAGGGACATTAAGCACTTTGCCTGCAATATCCCAGAGCGCGATGTCGATGCCGCTGATGGCCGTACCACGTATAATCCCGTTGCCGTGCCAAAAATGTTGTCTGTACATCATTTGCCAAAGATGTTCGATGCGACGGGGGTCTTCACCGACGATCAGCTGCGCAATGTCTTCGATGGCTCCTACCACGGCCCGGGTATGCCATTCGAGTGTGGCCTCTCCCCAGCCCCAGAGTCCCGGTTGATCGGTCATTACCTTTACGAATATCCAATTGCGCATCTTCGCGTTGCATACATGCGTTTTTATGCCGGTTATCTTCATGGCTGCTCAGCGTAACATTTTGGCGTTTTCTTGGTTAAACGTCTTTCGGACGGTTTGCTTGGTCTTTTCCAGTGTTTCGTCGATATCGCGCAGCGTATGCGCGTAGGATATGCTTCCTTGTTTGATGGGGAGCGGGAAATTGAAGATTCCAGATTTGATGAGGTCAAGCCTGTAAGCTTTGTCCATGGAAAAGTCGTGGTGCTCCAGGATGTCGTGATAGTCGCGGGGAGCGTGCTCCATGAAATAGACACAGAAGGCTGAACCTTGCCTGACGACGATGGCAGGCAGATCCGCATAACGATTGAAAATATCGATAAGCCCATCCTCAAGTACGGATCCCAATTCTTCGACATGGTTATACACATCGTGTTCCGCGGAAGATAGTTTTTTCAAAGTCGCTATAGCCGCGGCCGTTGTAGCTGGATGGGCATTGAACGTTCCTGCAATCAGGACTCGCTTGGCCCTGTCTGGATGTATGAAGTATTCCATATACTTCCGCTTTCCGCCCAATACCCCAAAAGGATATCCGTTAGCGACAGCTTTGCCGAACGTGCTTAGGTCTGGCTTGACGCCACATATAGACTGATAGCCCCCCAAGGCATGCCTAAACCCTGTCTTCACTTCATCGAAAATCAATAAGAAGCCGTATTCGTCTGCCATTTGCCGAAGCCCTTGAAGATAGCCTTCCACCGGCTTTACGATGCCGATGTTTTGTAAAATAGGTTCTAAGATAATACAAGAAATCGGAAATTTTCCAGCGACATACGCCACGGACTCCAAATCGTTGAAGTTCACAACATGTACCAGGGTTTTATCCACATTGGGAATACCTGCAGAGATGGGATCTATGGGGTATTCGCCGGAGCGGGTTCGTCCGCCGACATCAACGATATCACTGATTACATTTGCTGCAACATCATTGTGCCAGCCATTATACCCCCCTTGTATGATGATGACGTGGTCTTTCCCTGTCGCTGCACGGGCGATGCGTATGGCGTGATATGTAGCCTCGGATCCAGTGTTGGTGATTTGAATGCTGTCTACAGTGGGGACACACTGGCAGAAAAGCGCTGCGAATTCGCCTTCCGAAGCTGTGGGGCCAGCTCCCATGAGCGTTTGATTCATGTCTATCGAATTGTGGACGGCTTTATTGACATCTGCATCATTGTGTCCCAAGAAAGACGCTGCAAAGCCTGCTTGATAGTCAATGTATTCGTTGCCGTCTACATCCCAAACACGGCTGCCGAGACCCCTGGCAAAGCATATGTTGGGTGCTGATTTCCGGTTTAGTGACACAACTCCGCCGGGAATCCAATTTTCATTCCGGGCAATCATTTTTGCCGATAGAGGCCACTGCTCTGCCATAATTTCCTTTTTCAAAACTATTTAATGTTTATGTGGAACAACTGATTTTGGGTCACGGTTCGACGACATGCCCCCAAAACGTGAGTTCGGTGATATGCATCGATATGGAGCCTATCCATGTGTCCTGTACGACAAACCTGATGTATCGAACCGGCGACGGACTCTCTACAAGTGCGAAATTTTCGCCGGCTTGTGCGTATGCCAAATCCTCGGTGGTGTTCTGGCCCACGGGCAGCCCAGATGGCTTGACCGAATTGAGTGTGCCTAAATACGTCCAGCTTGAGAAGTCGGTCGTTACGTCTGCGGTGGCGGATCCCCAGATTTCGGCTTTTTTTATGTTTCCATTATTGTAAAGCTGGGCGTCCCAATTCGGGCTCAATCGTATACGGTAAATGGAAGCGAGTTGTCCCAAGTCAAAGGTAAAGCTGCGGGGCAACGGCTCTGTTTCCAGATAGACGTATCCGTATCCCGTATATACCCCATCCCAAAGTTTTTCGATATTGAACCCTGCACCCATGAAATATTCCGTGTACGGGAAGTGTTCGTTGTTCCAGCGCCTGAATTTAGATTTATCGAGCAGGAACTCCGGTTCGATTGTCACATACGGCGTATAGAATGTGTCTATCGAATGCTCTTCAGGCAGGAAGCGTGTCCGATACTTGATTTCTCCTTGGGTTTTCAGGTCTGGCAGTATGGTGCGGGGTTCCGCTGCGGGCGTACGTACGGTAGCGGTTTGACCAGCGTTATTTTGGTAGGAAACCTCAATGTCGAAGGCCCCCAACGGGGCATTGTACCAGTCTACGAGCACACTGCGGTCCTCGCTGCGGTAGACGGCTTGCCTTACGCGCCGTGTTTGCAGCGTGGCTAGGTAGCGCTCACCATAGACGGTGGCCGAAACGCTGACCGTAATTGAGGTATTGCCCTTGGTATCGTACGTGACCACCTCAAATGTATATGCGCCTTCCGAAATATCTTCGATAATCACATCTTCGGTCTTCTTGCCGGAAGTCTTTGCAACGGTGTGTTCTTTCAACAGTTCGCCGTTATTCCAAAAGATTTTCGCTGTCGCGACCTTGGGGTCGGATGAAGATTGCCAAGATAGCAAGAGCCGATTCTTGCCAGGAACCGCCTTGAGCGAATCGGCCTTAGCGACGTAGACAATCTCGCCGCCCTCGAGGTAGTGCGCATATGTCGAATCCATTTTTTTACAGGAGTAATTGCTAATCGCCACAAGTAGCACGGCAAATGAGGCCAGATTTTTGCTGTTTTTCAGATTTGAAGTCTGTTTCATGGTATTCTATTATTGATCGTTCCCAAAAAAGGCGAGTTCGGAGATTTGGACGGCGTTCAACGAACCGAAAGTTTTCATTGTTCTCCAGCGCAGGTAGCGGTAAACTGGCGTGCCAGCCGGGAAATCGAAATCTAGGCCGGCGGCCGCCGTCTCCCTGTCTAGTGCGGTCAGTATCCCGGGAAGTGATCCTGAGGGTTTTTCGGCCGTGCAATCCATGATTTTTGTCCATTGATTCCAATCGTCTGCAAGTTCGTTTGTCCCCCAGAGTTCCCATTTCTCTGGTGAGGCGTAATTATATAAGCCATCGGTATCATGTTGGCGCATCCAGTATTTGAACCGACTGAATTTGGTAGGCTTGCCGAAATCAAGCGTGAACGACAACGGCAGCAATGAGGTCTCTGTAAGGAGCGTAGCGACGAAATTTGCTCCACTAATGACGCCATCGAACATAAAGCCGTAGTGATATCCACCAAAGAACAGGTTGTAGTCTCCAGGGAGGACGTTTATGGGCGTCGGTGGGGCCAACTCGGCTTCGTAAAGCGGTTCGAGGTCTACGATAACCGTATCAGATTTGTTGTTCCAGCGATCACGAACATAGAGACCAAAGGTCGTTGGGACTGCCTCTTGCCCCCGTACAGAGAAGATGCCTTTTGCATTATTTGAATAGTGAGACTCGATGAGATTCCATCCACCGTTGTCTTTTTTCAGAACTTCAATGACAATATCATAAGTAAGCTCGTTTTCGTAACGCACTGCGATTCCGCCGAAATCGCCGGTTGCCAGCAAGGAATGACCAATCGATCGTACAGGCGGGGTCAATGGCCGGATTGTGACGTCCACTGGTTCTGATGCTTGTTCTGATTGGCTTACGGCAATCAATTTGACTGTTCGCTCGCGTGTATCGCCAATTCCTTCGATGACCAACGTGTCTACGTACAATGACGCACGAACTTCCCGTTCATTGCCCTCCGGATACTCAAAGATGGCTTTTACATAAAGTAAGTCTTCGTTATCCGGCACGGCATAAGACAATTTGGCTCCGCCTGGCCTGTTTTCTACTGACACATTGGTCACCTGGTCAGGTTTACTCCCTCCCTTTATCAATGTGCCAGGTATTTCCTCTTTGCATGCGACGGCAAAAAGGAGGCAGAAATAGAGATAAGCAATGATCTTTTTCATAATTCGTTGTATTTACCACCCGGGGTTTTGGATTAGATTTTTGTTCTTTATCAAATCGATTTCCTGGATTGGCCAGAAATAGTCTTTCAATTGGAACTTTCGGTGGATCAATGTGACCGGTATGTAGTAAGCGGTGGCTTGCTCTTGCATCAGGTCCCAACCCTGGGCGGCATAGTTAAGCTCTTGACTGGCGGTTTTCCATCGCCTCAGATCCCATAGTCGATGCCCCTCAAAAGCTAATTCAATAGCCCGTTCGTGATGAATGATGTCTCGTAGGCCATCTTTCGTCGTGTATTTTTCTGGATTTGATGAGTGGTTTGTCCATGCTTCCGCAACGGATTGGAGTCCAGATCTGTTCCTGACCAAGTTAAGGTATTGGTATGTTTCGTCGCTTGGTCCTGCGTATTCGTTAAGCGCTTCCGAGTACAGTAAGTAGAGGTCGGCGAGACGGATGATGGGATGGGGATACGGCACGATCGTATAGTTTACGGTAGCCGCGTATACATTGTCGGCATTCACCAATTTCTTCGGCCAGTAGCCAGTGGCCGAATAGCCATTTCCCGGCATTCCTCCCGAATACTGCCCTAATTTGGCCTGTACATGCCAATTATTGGTTTCCGTTTTCCTGCCCTGGCCATACCAAATGCCCCCGTCAAATCCGATGTTGGCATAAAACCGGGGTTCACGGTCGAAATGGAGGCTTACCGTTTCGTAGCCATCTCGAATGTAGTGGATATCTGCCGAGGTCGCTTTCCTGAGATCATATCGGTTTTCATAAACCCATTGTCGGTCTTCTTTGATGGGAACACCATTTTTCGAATAAAACAACTCCACGGCCTTCAGCGTTGGTGATAGGGTGGAACCTACCGAAGCCAACCCAGGCGTGTTACCGTCCAGTCTGGCTTGGGCTTCCCGTTGCGTTGATGTAGAAAGGCTGTTCGGGTTCGACCAAATAATTTCTGGATTCCATTTAACCGTGACGGCTCCTCTGATATTCATCGTTAAATTGGTTCGTTCGGATACCAGCGCACCGTTCGGGTCGTTTTCACGGTAATAGTACAACTTGGCGCCAATACCGTGTGCCATATCAATGGCAGTTTTGCAGGCTTGCGCAGCGATGCGCCATTTTTCGGGGTCGGCAGATTGGCCGAAAAGTTTCGTTCCGCGGCTATCCACTAAAGAAATGAAATCCGGGTTACCATTGAATAGGGGGCTGGCCGCTAATATCAGGGTTTGTGCCTTAACCGATTGGCAAATCACTTTGGTGATTCGCCCCATCTCGTTAGATTCGGCCTCTATTTGCTCCGGTAGATCGGCATTCGCTTCGTCCAGCAGGGATACGATATAGGACACACACTCATCTACCGGTTCCCTGTACACCCGTGTTTCCTGGATGCTCGCGGAAATCGGTAGGTTTTCACGGATAATTGGAATGGGGCCGTACATCCTGAAAAGGTAATAATGGTAGTAGGCTTTCAGAAATTTCACTTCCGAAATCCATCTCCGTCTTTCCAGTTCCTCCAGATCTGGTACCTTGTCGATATTCGCCAGGAATATATTGCAATCCCGTATGCCGTTGAACAATGCTTCTCCGCCATTAAGGCCACTCCAGAAATTGAAGAAGGGATCCACGATGTTCTGAAATCCACGCACAATCGACATCGTTGCCCACTCGGTACGGATGTGCCACAACTCGTCTGCTCCTAACATCGCCGGGTCATAAATGTAATCACCGGTTTTAGGCAGATAGGAGTAACACGTGAACAGGAATTTCTCAGCGGTATTGCGCATTGTGAACGCATTGTCAATCGTTGCCACGTTATCGGGTACGATATCGAGATATTCTTTGCAGGAGGCGCCGAAAAACAATATGCTAAGCACCAGTATTCTCATCTTTGTCATCGCTGTTCCTTTCTTTAAAATCCGATTTGAAATCCCAGATTGTACACCCGTTGGGGTGGATAGCCTAACCCTTGGCTGCTCATTTCCACGTCCCAAAGTTTGAATTTGCTCCAAATGGCCAAGTTCAAGCCAGACGCGTAGATTCGCATGTTGTTTATTCGCAAGCGCTGCAGCGGCTTTTGAGGCAACGTGTAGCCCAGTTCCACAGATTTAAGGCGAAGGAAGCTCCCGTCGCGCATAAACCACGTGCTGACCTGATTGTTGTTGTTGTTCAGGATTTTGCTCAGCCTAGGCATTACCGCATAAATATTGCGATGTTCCTCTGACCAATAGCTGTCTGCATATGCCTTAAGAACTTGGTTGTTCGAGACAAATGGCATCGTGGAGCCATTGGAATTTATCCAGAACGAAGAATAGGCCGATCCCTGGAAGAAACATGAAAAGTCAAGCCCCTTGAAACCTATGGATGAACCAAAGCCGTATATGATTTCAGGATCCGTTGGAAACCCTATAGGCACTTGGTCTCGGCTTGTGATCCTGCCATCGCCGTTCACGTCGCGATACTTGATGTCTCCGGCACCGTATATGCCAAAGTTTTGAGTCGGTGAATTGGCTACATCGGCGTCATCGATAAACAGGCGTTCGGCGATGTAGCCCCATGTTTGCGAAAGTGAATATCCTTTTTTCGAAAGGTTTACTTCGTCGTATTCAGGTTCTTCCAGCACTTCGTACCGGCTGGTAGCATAGGTGAAGTTCCCTCGGGCAATTATCCAAAAGCCGTTTTGGAAATTACGGGTGTAATCCACTGACATGTCCACGCCTCTTCCCGACGCTTCGCCGACATTTGCACGTACTGGCGCGGAAAGCCCCATGGTCGTTGGGATGGAGGCCCTATCCATTAGTATGTTTTCTCGGTATTCGTTGAAGTAGTCTACCTGGACATCCAGCTGATTGAATAGGTTGAACTCAAGTCCGAGATTCATTTTCTTTGCTGTCTCCCAGGTAATGAATTTATTGTCGTATCGGGATACCAGGATACCATCTTGGCGGTACGCATAGTTCGTGCCGAATGAACTTCCCCTTAGGGAGTTGTTCATGTCGACCGTGGAAAGGTAGAAAAAGCGGTCTTCGGCGCTGCCTATGGCATCATTCCCAACCAATCCATACGTCCCTCGGAGCTTAAGTTTCGGCACGACTTCAACCAAGTTGCTCCAGAATCGCTCGCTCGATACCGACCAAGCGACACCACCGGAGGGGAAGAAGCCGTAGCGATGGTCAGCATGAAAGCGTTCCGATCCGTTGTATCCAAAGTTAAACTCGAAAAAATAGCGGTCGTCATGTGCATAAGTAGCTCTGCCGGACAGCCCCATGTTTCGGTAAGGCAGCGAATGTAGTAATGAGGATGCGTTGCCCTCCAGGTAGTTCCGCATGTTGAAGAGCAGCAGGCCACTAACTCCGTGTTTATTACCGAATGTACGGTTATAATTCAGCGCTGCTTCTGCGTATAGGTTTGTTCGAACAATCTTTGCACCTTCACTATAGCCCAAGTATTCGGTACCGTCGTTCGGGTTGATCGCTTCTAACGAGAAGTTTCCCGTTTGTCGGTTATGGTTGCCAACCTCGTAAAAGAATGGGCTGTAACTTCTCGTTACGTCAAAGTACGATTCACGGTTTGTGTTCAACAGCCCACGCATGGTCAATCCCTCGGTCAAATACGAGAAATCATGTTTCATCTCGAATTGTGCCAACATCAACGACTTGGAGTAATCTTTGTATCCCCTCACCAATTCTGCATAAGGATTGACACTAACCCCCCGTGTGGATCCGCCAAACATGATGTGCTGTACGTGCGTATTCGATGCCGTTGCCGGATAGAAAGCCGGAAATAACACCGGATTGGCACGCATCACCATTTGGTACATCTCTGCACCACCATGGATAGGCCCTGTATAATCATCAAATGTGCCATATAGGCGTACCCCAGCCGACGTTGTCCTGGTCACGTTGATCGTGACATTAGAACGCAAGGCATAGCTTTCTAAGTCAACATTATTGTTGAAATTGTTCCGCCCATTCACCTTCAGCAAGCCGTTGTCTTTATTGTAGGTGCCAGCTAGGTAATATTGCGCAATGGCGCCGCCACCTGTTAGGTTGAAGTTCATGCGTTGGTTCCAGGTGTGCGTTTTGAATAACTCATCCCTCCAATCGACCGTTGGATAAATCAAGGAGTTTGTTCCCGCAACAGTATTGTCGATTTTGCTTTCTAGATAAGGGGTTACTTCAAGCGGATTACGGGTCGCAACAGCCTCATTTTCCATACGCATATAAGTAATGGGGTCTGTTAACTCTACGTTCTTGGTGGGAGAGGACATGGCAGTTTCGTACCTGAAGTTTATCTTGGCGTTTTCTACCTTGCCTTCTTTGGTGGTGACCAGAATGACGCCATTGGCTCCCCGGGCCCCATACAATGCGGTGGCAGTGGCGTCTTTCATGATTGAAAAGCTGGAGATGTCGTCAGGTTGTAAGCGCGCTAATTCAGTAGCGGATAGTTCTACACCGTCGATGAGGATCAACGGATCTTTTTTGTATCCGAAAGTAGTGACGCCACGAATGAAGAAACTGGCGTTGTCTCGGCCAGGTTCCCCGCTCCGCTGGTAGGCTATTACACCAGCGAGCCGACCTGCAAGGGCCGTAGTGAGGTTGCTAGACGGTACTTTCAACTCGGAGGGATTAATGTTTGTTACGGATCCGACCACCTCCTTCTTTTTTTGCGTGCCAAAAGCCACCACCACGACTTCGTCCAGGTCGGATATTGCTGGCTTCATGACAACATGGATTTGAGTTCCGCCCGATATTGACCGTTCCACGGTTTGATACCCAACTAGCGAAAATACCAAAATCGCATCATTAGGTACAGCTAAGATGTACTTGCCATTGACATCGGTAGCCGTACCGAATGTGGATTTGGATTTTACCGTTACTGAAACGCCTTGCATTGGGCTTTGTAACGAATCAGTCACAGAACCGGTGACCTCGACTGTTTCTTGCGCGATGGTGGATAGCGGCGCAATCGTCAATACCAATAGCTTGAGGAAGCGATTGATGCAGCAGTAGGTTTTTTCTTTCATAACATATAGCGATCTATTAAGTGGTTACGAAACGCTTCTCCCGAGAGGTTGCTGTTTCATTGGTTGCAAATATAAATAAAATATACAAAATCAAACAAAAAAAATAAACAAAAATATTTGAGCTTTGTTAGGCCCTGAACTCGATAACTTAGCGTAGTAGGGATTAAGTCGCATTTTGTCTATTTTTTTTTCTGTTTTATTGCTTTAAGAATATTATTTATGCATTGATAAATTTATTCCAATGCTAATCTTATAAATATTATTTTGCTATTCTGTATGTTTTTTTAATTTGTTTTTGTAAACATTAATTATAAGGATTCGTGGTTCCGTGGGCGAATCGCAATTGGCTGTTAACTACTCGCAGTGCCTAAGGAATTTCCATTTTGCGGTACTCCAGTTTTTTCCCTATCATTGACCATGTTTAAAGCGACTCGTATTTTTATCCTTGTATGCGTATGGTTCGCATGCATATTCAATGCGCAGGCAAAGAACCGTCCCGACACGCTCCGGGTACTGGCCATTGGCAACAGTTTTTCACAAGACGCAATCGAGCAATACCTGCACGAGTTGGCAGCGGCCAGCGGCAAACCCATGATTATCGGTAACCTCTATATCGGCGGCGCGCCACTATCGCTGCATTGGGAAAATGCGAAGGGCGACAAGCCGGCTTACGGCTATCGGAAAATCGCCGTGGACGGCAAGAAGGTCGAACAGGAACATACAAGCATTGCCAGTGCCCTGAAGGATGAGCCCTGGGACTATGTCTCATTACAGCAGGTCAGCCAGCTTTCGGGCAAGTTCGATACCTATGTGGAGCCCTTGACCGCCTTGTATCGGTACATCGATAGCGTCAAGGCAGGGCACATCAAGTACATCTGGCACCAGACTTGGGCCTATTCACCCAACGCGACGCATACAGGGTTTTCCAATTACGGTCGCGACCAGCATACCATGTACCGAGCGATTACGGATGCCTCGGCCAAAACGAAGGAGCTGGTGCCTATCGATCTGCTGATTCCCGCCGGGACGGCTATTCAAAATGCGCGTACCAGTTTTCTTGGCGACGACCTGACGCGTGATGGATTCCACCTGGACCTACACATCGGACGCTTTATCGCAGCATGTACCTGGTATGAATCGCTGTTCCGTGAGCAGGCTCAGGTAAATCGCTACCGGCCGGAACAGGTGTCCGAAGCGGCCGCCGAGGTAGCCCGAGAGGCAGCTCACGGTGCCGCCAGGAAACCTTTTTCGGTCACAGAAATCGGATCGAAAGAAAAAAATTCCAATCCATAAAAAAGTCGTGACCGAACTTGTCGGCCACGACCATTCATTTTTGCTTTTCGAGCTGCCGGTTACCCGACCGGCTGCAACGCCTCCAATTTGGAAAGCGCTGCGGTGAGCTCGTCGTCCGTAAAAGCGTGATCCTGCAATTTCCCTTCGAAGTAATCCTGGTAGGCCGCCATATCGACGAACCCATGGCCGCACAGGTTGAAGAGGATGGTCTTCGAGACGCCTTCGGCCTTCGCTTGGTTTACCTCGCGGATTACCTGGGCGATGCCATGGTTGGCTTCCGGTGCAGGCACGATGCCCTCCGCCTTCGCAAACAACACACCCGCTTCGAAACATTCCAATTGTTGGATGGCCTGCGCCTCGATAAGCCCGTCCTTGAGCAGTTGGCTGCAGAGTACGCTGGCACCGTGGTAACGCAGGCCACCCGCATGGATGGCGGCTGGGGTGAAGGTGTGGCCCAAGGTATACATCGGCAGGAGGGGCGTATATCCTTGCGTGTCACCGAAATCGTACATGAATTTTCCCTTGGTGAGTTTCGGACAGGATGCGGGTTCAACGGCGATGCAACGAACCGCCTTGCCGCCGATCTTGTCTTTCAGGAACGGGAAGGACAACCCGGCGAAATTCGACCCCCCGCCCAAGGGCGCGATGACGATATCGGGATAATCTCCCGTATATTCCAGTTGTTTCTTCGCCTCTTGGCCGATGATCGTCTGGTGCAGCAGGACGTGGTTGAGCACCGAGCCCAAGGCGTATTTGGTCTGCCCGTCGCCCACGGCCACCTCGATGGCCTCCGAAATGGCCAGGCCTAAGCTTCCCGGGGTATCCGGATTGGCCGCTAATGCGTTGCGGCCCGCCTGCGTGGCCGTGGTGGGCGATGAATGCACATTGGCACCAAAGGTATTCATCAGGATTTTGCGGTAAGGTTTCTGGTCGAAGCTGATGCGCACCATGTAGACCTCGCAGTCAATGCCGAATTGGCTGCAGGCAAAGCTCAATGCCGTACCCCATTGGCCGGCGCCGGTTTCGGTGATGATGCGCTTGGTGCCTTCCAGCTTGTTGTAGTAGGCTTGCGGGATGGCGGTGTTGGGCTTGTGCGAGCCGCTGGGGCTCGTGCCTTCGTACTTGTAGTAGATCTTGCAATCGGTGCCTAGCGCTTTCTCCAGGTTTGTGGCCCGGATAAGCGGGGTAGGACGCCAAATGCGGTAGGCCTCGCGCACAGGCTCGGGGATTTCGATATACGGATCGGTGGCCACTTCCTGTTGGATCAGCGCCATCGGGAAGAGCGGCGCAAGGTCATCGGGACCTACGGGCTGTTTGGTGGCAGGATGTAGGGGCGGCAACGGTTTGTTGGGCATGTCGGCTACGATGTTATACCAGTGCGTAGGCATGTCGCGTTCATTCAGCAAGATTTTCTTTTCCATGCATTGATCATTTTACGGTTATAATGTGATATCCAGGTGCGCGAGGCTAAGCTACGGAATTTCCCCTACCAAACCACCATGTTATGAGCTTGTTTAAACTTTATTTTTGATGGCGAAATTGATGCATCTTTTGTCCAGTCGAGGCTCGTTTTTGAGTTCGTAGCTGGTTGCTACGCGCTCAAAAATAGCCGAAGAGTGGGCGAAAGAGGCGCAATTGCAGACCAAAGGATAAAGTTTAAACAAGCTCTATGTAAATAGGGTATCAGTATTCGCAAATACAGTGCGACGACAATAAAAAGTTGCCGATTACCTTTGTTTTTTGGATATTGGTAGCCAGGCTCAGGGGCCTCGCATAGAAACTTGTATTATAAACGTTAGCACAATATAGTTTTGGAATGGAACAATCATTGAGAAGCCGCGATTGGTTTGGCCGTAGCGGCAAGGACGGATTCATTTACCGGGCGTGGATGAAGAACCAAGGCATTCCCGCCGATGAATTTGAGGGGAAGCCCGTCATCGGCATCTGCAATACCTGGTCGGAACTCACCCCGTGCAATGCGCACTTCCGGGAGCTGGCCGAATCCGTGAAACACGGGATTTTGGAAGCAGGCGGATTCCCCGTCGAATTCCCGGTGATGTCGTTGGGCGAGACCTTGATGAAACCCACCGCCATGCTATACCGCAATTTGGCCAGTATGGACGTAGAAGAATCCATCCGCGCCAACCCATTGGATGGGGTGGTGCTGCTTTGCGGTTGCGACAAAACGACGCCTTCGTTGGTGATGGGGGCCTGTAGTGTCAATTTGCCCACGATCGTCGTGTCCGGTGGACCGATGCTGACCGGTAAGTACCAGGGTAAGGATATCGGTACTTCCGACATCTGGCGGTTCAGTGAAGCGCAGCGGGCCGGCACGATGAGTCAGGAAGAGCTTTTGGTTACCGAAGCGTGCATGGCCCGGAGCCGCGGACACTGCGCGGTGATGGGTACGGCATCGACGATGGCCAGTATGGTGGAGTCGCTGGGGCTTTCCCTGCCCGAGAACGCGGCCATCCCGGCGGCCGATTCCCGAAGGAAAGTGCTTGCGCAGTTGTCCGGCAGGCGTATCGTGGACATGGTGCGGGAAGATCTGCGTCTGTCGCGCGTGCTTACCCGCGAAGCGTTCGAGAATGCCATCATCGTCAATGCGGCCATCGGCGGGTCGACCAACTTCATCATCCATTTGCTGGCCATCGCAGGCCGGATAGGTGTGCCATTGACCTTGGAAGATTTCGAGACCGTGGCCTCGGACGTACCGCTCTTGGTGAATCTCCAGCCCTCCGGCCGGTTTTTCATGGAAGACCTGTATTATGCCGGTGGCATACCGGCCGTGATGAAAGCGGTATTGCCGTTATTGCATGGCGGGGCGTTGACGGTAAACGGACAGCCGGTAGCCGCGAACGTACAGGATGCGAAATGCTACAATGAGGAGGTCATCGCGCCGCTCGACAATCCGGTGAACACGCAGTCGGGAATCTGGGTATTGAAAGGCAACCTGTGCGAAGACGGCGCGGTCATCAAGCCCAATGCCGCAAGCAAGGAATTGATGGTGCATCGCGGCCCGGCCGTGGTCTTCGAGAACATCGAGGACTTGCGGGTCCGGATAGACGATCCGCTATTGGACGTTGATGAAAACAGCGTCCTGGTGTTGAAAAACGTGGGGCCCAAGGGATACCCCGGTATGCCCGAGGTCGGCAATATGGCTATCCCGAAAAAGCTGTTGGATAAGGGCGTTACCGACATGGTACGGATTTCCGACGGACGAATGAGCGGCACGGCCTTCGGCACGGTCATCCTCCACGTGTCGCCCGAGGCCGCGGTAGGCGGTGTACTGGGGTTGGTGCGCGATGGGGACATCATCACGTTGGATGTGCCCAACCGGAGACTGAACGTGGAATTGACAGCCGGCGAACTCGCCGAACGCCGTAAGCATTGGGTGTCCGATACCCGCTGGCAGGAACGTGGATACGTTCACTTGTACCAGCAACACGTGCAGCAGGCGCACCTGGGGGCAGACCTTGACTTCTTGCAGGGGTGTTCCGGCAGTGAAGTGGCCCGCGATTCGCATTAGGCGGTGCTTTTGATGGTGTCTTCGGCCGATTTCAGGTGGTTGGACCGGTATTCCAATGGCGTTACACCGATAATTTGTTTGAATTGCCTGTTGAAATAGGAGATATTCTTATAGCCGCATTCAAAACATATACTGGCGATGTTCCAGTTTTCCTTGATTAGCAAATCGGTGGCATGCGTAACGCGTACGTAATTGACGAACTGGGAAAACGTCTTTTCGGTACGCCGCTTGAAGTACCGACAGAAAGCCGCTTCATTCATGCACGCAATGGAGGCGGCTTCTTTGCTGTCGGGCTCTTCCTTGTAGTGGTCTACGATGTAGCGGATTACTTTTTCCAGTCTGTCGCTATCTTCCTGGTTGATTTTTACCTGTGGGGTCATGCTGCCGATCGTTAGTAATTGTTCTTTGCATCCGCTGAGCCGATGGAGCATTTGCAGGAGTAGGAGCAATGCATCCATCCCCTTGCACCGAACGATGCGCTGGAAGCTATCTGCCAATTCCCGGTCGTAAACCGGTAGTTTTAATCCCCGTTTGCAAGAATCCAACAATTCACGTATGCCCGTTAGTTCCGTCTTATTGAAAAAGTCATTGCCCAAGAAATCAATCTTGAAGAATATCGCGATGGCGTGGGCCGTTTCACCGGTCTCTTTAAAGGAACGATCGTTAAGGAAACAATGGGACAACCCCGGCCCGAACAGGTACACGTCGCCATCCGAAAAATTCACGATCCGATTGTCGATGTAGAGTTTGCCGTGGCTCTTCGGGATCATGATCAATTCATACGTGTCATGGAAATGGAATGGTGAGTCGAAGTGGACCTGCAGGTATTCCCGCACGGCGAAACTCATGTCTGCCGCACCGCTTTCGTGCTGGAATACACTCTTTTTTGATTGGTATAACATAACTATATGCGCAAATCGGCAGTACATAATTAGCGATAAGTATTCAAATATCCAAATTTTATAGTTGCCGCTGTAAATAGTGTATCATATCCTGCAAAAGAAGTGTTTCCCGGGGAACCAATATCCGCCTAATTTAGCCAATGCTAACAAGGTTTATAAACCGGCAAGAAATTATGATCGTCGAAAAGGACATACAGATAGTCGCAGCATGCGCCAACGAATTGGGGGAAAGCCCGGTATGGCACCCCGTTAGCCGCAAGCTTCATTGGGTAGACATCCTGGCTCATACGGTTTATGCTTACGATCCGGAAACCGATACGGTGACCGTTTCGCCTGCGCCGCTTTACCCAAGCGCCTTGGCGCCGACAGCGTCAGGCGATTTGCTGTTGGCCGTACAGGGAGGCATCGGTTTGTTTTCCGTGGAGCGAGGAACCTTTGGCATGCGCTGCCCCATCGAAACGGAAATCCCGGGCGACCGGTGCAATGACGGCAAATGCGATCCGCAAGGTCGTTTCTGGGTGGGCAGCATGGCGCTGGATGAGCGGGATGGCGCCGGCAATGTCTACCGGGTCGACACTGGTATGGATCCCGTCAAGGTAATCAGCGGCGTCACGATATCCAATGGCATGGCGTGGGATACCGGCAAAAACCTGTTTTATTACATCGATACGCCTACCCGTCAAGTCGTGGCTTACGATTACGATCCGGCTACGGGAGCGATACGCCATCCCCGCTCGGTCATCGTAATTGTGGAGCAGGACGGTTGGCTCGATGGCATGGCCATCGATGAGAACGGCCACTTATGGATTGCCCTGTGGGACGGTTGGGCGGTTGCCTGTTTCGATCCGGAAACCGGTGCTAAGCTTCGGGAGATCCGGCTTCCAGTGGCCCGTCCTACTTCATGCACATTTGGGGGCGAAGGACGGGATACCTTGTATATCACGTCGGCACGCAAGGGGCTTGGCGATGCGGAACTGCGCTTACAGCCATTGGCCGGGGCCTTGTTTGCGGTAGACGGGTTAGGCGTAAAAGGACATCATGCATATTATTATATAGACAACGAATGAGCAGACGATTTGAGGGCCGGGTCGCCGTGGTGACCGGCGGTGCCGATGGATTAGGTAAAGGGATAGGCTGGCGGTTGGCGTCAGAAGGGGCAACGGTCGTCTTGGTCGACCGGAGCGAAGAGCCATTTGCGAAAGCGGTTGCCGATTTCCAGCAGGCCGGATTCGAGGTGGTTGGACAAAGCGTGGATATCAGCGACGAGCAACAGGTACAGCAATTATATTCGGAAGTGGCCGACCGATTCGGCAAGCTGGATATTCTCGTCAATTCCGCGGGTATCGTCGGGCCGACGAGCACATCGATTACCGACTATGACACCGCGGCTTTTGATATCATTTACCAAGTGAATCTGCGGGGGGCGTTCCTGGTCACCAAGTATGCCATCCCGTTGATGGCGCAAAATGGTTATGGACGCATCTTGCTGATTGCCTCCATTGCCGGTAAGGAAGGCAATCCATTCATGGTGGGTTACTCCACGATGAAAGCCGGCGTGATTGGTTTGGTCAAGGGCGTGGCAAAAGAATACGCCGACAAAGGGATTACGGTCAATGGCTTGGCACCCGCGGTGATCAAAACGGCGATGAATGCCGATACCTCGCCCGAGCAGTTCGCTTACATGACCAGCAAAATCCCCATGGGGCGGTTGGGTACTGTAGACGAAGTGGCGGCGATGGCGAGTTGGATTGTTTCGGCTGAGGCGAGTTTCTCAACAGGGTTTGTCTTTGATGTATCGGGTGGGAGGGCAACGTATTAACGTATGACGCAGAAAATAGTGGTTATTCTAGGAGGATCATCGGGTATTGGCAAAGCGACCGCGCACCGGTTCGCCAAGGAAGGGTGCCGGATAATCATCGGTTCGGCTAGTCGCTATAAAGCCGAGGAGGTATGCGCAGGCCTACCAGGCGAAGGCCATCTCGCTTTTGAAGTCGACGTTAGAAACTTGGGGCATATCGAGAGATTGGCCCATTGGATTGGGTCAGAATACGGTTTTTTCGATGTGTTGGTGAATAGTGTTGGCGTATCGCAAGGCATGCCTGCACTTGAGAGCGATTTCGATAAATGGGATAATGCATTGCAGGTCATGCTGTACGGCACCGTGAAAAGCTGCCGGTTGCTGGTTCCGTTGTTGAAGGATGGTGGCCGAATCATCCACATCACGTCCATCCACCAAACGCGCGTCGAGTTTGGAAGTTCAGCTTACGGAATGGCCAAGGCGGCGATTACGCAGTTCACGCGGTCCCTAGCCTTGGAGCTGGCGCCAAGGGGGATATTGGCCAATACGATCGCGCCGGGATTCATCGAGACCCCCATGTCGGTGAAGGCCGGCGGTCGAAATGAATTGGAGTCAGAATGGTTTTATGATAACTACGTGAAATATGCGCATTTGCCGCTGAAGCGCGCAGGGCAACCGGAGGAGGTGGCCGGTGTGGCGTATTTTTTGGCCGGACCGGAAACCACCTACATGACCGGATCGGTGGTCACCGTAGACGGTGGGCTGACGGTGACGTTTTAAGCAAGCATGCTGCATGCCTGGATAAGGGATGTAAATAGTGTACAACCTGTTGCAAATGTTGTGTTTTAATACATGGGTAATTGTCTGTATTTTAGTGGAAAATTGCCGATTAATATGAATTGATGGCTTAATTATATGAATTATGTTTAGAAAACTAACCGATGAGCAGGTGAAATCCTTCAAGGAAGATGGTTATTTGATTGTGCCGGGATTTTTTAGCGAGAAGGAAGCTAAAAAGCTACATAATGTAGCCCTTCAAGATGGCGCTATAAGCAAGCATTCTTTTGATTTGAACGATCAGAGCGGTAAAAAGACAAAGTTGGCATTGTGGTACGTGCCGGGCGATGACATTTTTGGTTTGTTGACCCGAAGCGAGCGCATGGTTGACGCGGTCGACAAATTGCTGGATGGCGACTCTGCGGTGTGTCATTTCCATTCGAAGCTAATGCAAAAGGAACCGAAAGTCGGCGGCGCGTGGGAATGGCATCAGGATTATGGTTATTGGTATAAAAATGAGTTTTTATTTCCGGATCAATTGATTTCGGTGATGGTGGCGGTCACGGAGGCGACGCGCGAGAATGGCTGCCTACAGGTCATTAAGGGTTCGCACAAATTAGGTCGTGTCGAACACGGATTCGCCGGGGAACAGGTCGGCGCTTCTGCCCGTTTCGTTGAATTGGCGTTGCAGACCATGGAGTTGGTCTACGTTGAGCTGAAACCGGGGGATACGCTATTTTTTCATTCCAATATCTTACACAGGTCAGAGGCCAATCTATCCGAGAATTCACGGTGGTCGTTGATCTCTGCGTACAACAGGGAAGCGAACGTGGGGTACAAGAACAACTGGGAAGGTGGGAACGTACCCATCGCTGTCGTCAAGGAAGAGGTGTTTCTCCAAGCCGAGGCTGTTGGAATCGCAGACGACGCTGATTATTTCCTGAATAGGGAAAAAGATCATGCATTGAAAGAGGAATGATTTAACTGGAGTTATAATGGCAATTTTGGTTCACGAACAGGTAGTGAGCGGGGTGGAGGCTACGCCGCTGAACAAACGATATGTTTTTTTCATCAGCGCCATTACGGCGTTGGGCGGCGTATTGTTCGGATTCGACCTCGCGATCATTTCCGGGACCATCGCTTTTTTCAGTGAGCACTTCGCGCTAAGCGAGGCCGGTACGGGGTGGGCTGTGGGCTGTATCAACCTAGGGGCAGCGCTGGGCGCGATGATCGGTGGTAAACTGGCCGACAGCATAGGGCGCAAGAAGCTGCTGCTGGCCTGTGCGATTTTATTCGCGGTAACCGGGATATGGACCGGGTGGGCAACCACATTCTCCCTTTTTGTCATGGCGCGCATAGTGGGCGGAATGGCCATAGGCTGTGCTGCCCTGGTGTGCCCGATGTACTTGGCTGAGATAGCGCCTGCCCAATTACGTGGACGTTTGGTCTCGTTTTATCAACTGGCCATAACACTAGGGATCTTGTCGGCGTACCTGGCCAACTATTTGTTGCTTGATACCGGAGCGAATAACTGGCGATGGATGTTCGCTTCTCAGGCAATCCCGTCATTTTTGTTTTTGGTGGGACTTCTTGCGGTGCCTGAAAGCCCGCGCTGGTTGTTTTTGGTCGGACGGGGGGATGTCGCCATCCAAGTACTGAAAGAAATCGGGGGGCGCGACTATGCCGCAAAAGAGAGCCATGCGATATACCGGAGTTTGCAACGGTCTTCGGGGCTTTCCGTGAAGCCATTGGCCAAAGGTGTTTTTCATATCATTGCCATTGGCATCATGGTTGCTTTATTTTCCCAGTTGGTGGGACAAAATTCCATCCTCTCGTATGCACCGGAGATATTCAAGCAATCGGGCGTTGAATCCAGCTCGGCATTTCTCCAGTCCGTGGTGGTCGGGGGTATACTCTGTGTGTTTACGGTCGTGGCTATCGTCGGAATCGATAGGGCAGGCCGCAGAAAACTGTTGCTTTGGGGTGCGGGGTTGTTAGCGTTGGATGCCTCGGCCATTGCGTTGGCTTTTTACCTACAAGCAGACCCGTCGTGGATATTGCTTTTTATATTGCTTTACATCGCCGTCTACGCAGCCACGCTTGGACCGGTCACCTGGGTTGTACTTTCGGAGATTTTCCCCAATGCCGTGAGGGGGACTGCCATGTCCATCAGCACGTTGGCATTGTGGATAGCAAATTTCGCGACCACGAGTTCGTTCCCGATATTGAAATCAGGTTTGGGCATGCCTGCCACATTTGCGATCCATGGTGGGATCGCACTACTGTATGTGGTCTATGTTGGTATTTGGATACCTGAAACCAAAGGTAAATCGCTTGAAGAAATACAATCGGCGTTGGTCTCGACTAAAACTGCTAAACATGGAGATTAAGATTGTAAGCCCCCAATGGGGGCATGAAGACCTCGAGCTTGCGGTATTTCTTCGCCAAATCAAGGATGTTGGTTACGATGGCATTGATATGGCGTTGCCAGCCGACCCAACGGAACGTAGGCAATTGTTGGATTTTCTGGATGAAAACGGGATGTGTTTCGTGGGCCATGAATACCAAGCCGAAGGCACCGATTTTGCAGCTTTCAAAGCTAACTATCGGCACCGCCTTACCGAGCTCGCCGCAGTCGGGCCTGCGCTGATCAATTCGCATACCGGTAAGGATTATTTTACACTTGACCAGCAATTAGCACTGATTGATATCGCTGGTGAGATTTCGGCCAAAACCAGTGTTAAGATCGTCCACGAGACGCATCGCGGTCGGATGGGCTACAGTCCGCAAGCGTTTATGGAATGTATTGAGCACCGGACTGATTTGGCGCTTACGGCCGATTTTTCGCATTGGACATGCGTAACGGAAAGCATGCTGGAACATTTTGCCGATACGGTAGAAACCGCTATTTCCCGGACACGATATGTACATGCGCGTGTCGGATTTGAGCAGGGACCACAGGTGTCCGATCCACGGGCTCCGGAGTGGCGCTATGCACTCGACCGCTTTTTGGGATGGTGGGATCGTATCGTTGAGCGATCCCGGCTGTCGGGACAGCCCACGTTGTTTTTCAGTACGGAGTTTGGTCCGCCTCCCTACCTCCCAACTATGCCGTACACGAATCGACCTGTAGCCAATCAGTTTGAAATCAATTGTTTCATAAGAGATCTCTTACATGCGCGTTACCGATGTTAGCCACGGTACTTATCCAGGATAACTAACTTTTTTTAATAATAAACTTAATCAATACGATATGGTCAATAAAATCTACACGCGTGTAATGATTCTGCTATTGGCGATCATGCACAGTCACTGGCACAGCCTGATTGCTCGTCAGCAAACACAACTGCCCGAGGTTCGTGGTCAAGTTTCGGATACTACGGGCAATCAGCTTTCGGGTGTTTCCATCACGGTCAAAGGGAGGTCGAGTATCGGCACAACCACCGATTTGAACGGGATGTATTTTTTGCAGTTGCCGGAAAAGAAGCTTACGCTCGTATTTTCGATGGTTGGGTATACGACCCAGGAAGTCGAGTTGAATGGGCGTGAACGCGTCGACGTCGTGCTGCAGGAGACTTCATCCCTTTTGGATGATGTTGTCGTGGTAGCATTTGGCAAACAAAAGAAGCAAGACGTGATCGGAGCGGTGACATCGGTGAGTCCGAGTGATTTGAAGATACCGTCTAGCAACTTGACTACTGCATTTGCTGGGCGAATAGCCGGCATGATCGCTTATCAGCGAAGCGGAGAGCCAGGGCAAGACAATGCCGCCTTTTTTATCCGGGGTGTCACCACGTTCGGCTATAAGCGCGACCCACTCATCTTGATCGATGGCGTGGAACTGAGCACGACTGAATTGGCGCGGTTGCAACCAGACGACATCGCGAGTTTTTCGATATTGAAAGATGCTACGGCAACGGCGTTGTATGGTGCGCGCGGAGCGAACGGTGTCATCCTCATCGCGACCAAAGAAGGGAAGGCCGGCACGGCCAAGGTTAGCTTGCGTTACGAGAGCGCTTTCTCGTCGCCGACGAAAAACGTAGAGTTGGCAGACCCGATCACCTACATGAGACTGCACAATGAAGCGGTTTTGACTCGTAACCCGCTAGGCGTATTGCCCTACCCGGAGAGCAAGATTGACAATACGATTGCGGGTGCCAATCCCTACGTGTTCCCAGCAAACGACTGGCGTAAGGAACTATTCAACGATTATGCGGTTACGCAACGCGCGAATTTTAACGTGACGGGAGGCGGGCAGATCGCACAGTATTACTTGGCGGGCACGTTCAACAAAGACAATGGCGTTCTCCGCGTCAACGGACTGAATAACTTCAACAATAATATTGACTTGCGGAGTTATGCATTGCGTTCCAACGTCAATATTTCGGTTACGAAAAGTACCCAGGTCAATGTCAGGTTGTATGGTACATTTGATGACTATACCGGCCCGATCCACGGCGGGACGCAGATGTATCATAACGTGATGCGGTCCAACGCAGTCATGTTTCCGGCAACGTTCCCGGCCGATGAGGACCATCGGTATTTGCAGCACATATTGTTCGGCAATGCGCAGAGCGGATCATCGTCCTATTACCTGAACCCGTATGCCGAAATGGTAAAAGGTTACCGGGATTATTCAAAATCGTTGATGTTGGCGCAATTCGAGGTCAAGCAAGACTTGTCGTCACTGGTGGAAGGGCTGTCGTTCCGTGCCATGGGCAACACCAATCGGGAAGCGTTTTTTGATGTGAGTAGGGCGTATGAGCCATTTTGGTACCAGTATACCAACTATGACAAATATACGCAGGAATATGGCATCTCGGTGATGAACCCGGAAGGGGGTAGGGAGTACCTGGATTGGGCGGAAGGTCCTAAAACGGTGCGTTCTACCTTGTACGTAGAGTCCGCGCTGAATTACAACCGGACATTTGCCGACAAACATGGGATCAGTGGATTGGTCATCTTCAATATGCGCGACTACGTCGAAGGCAATGCCAGTTCGTTGCAGGCATCGATGCCTTATCGCAATATGGGATTCTCGGGAAGGGCAACGTATTCGTATGACAATCGCTACTTCGCCGAGTTCAATTTTGGCTACAACGGGTCGGAGCGTTTCTATCAGACGGAACGTTTCGGTTTCTTCCCTTCGGGAGGGGTTGCATGGTCGGTATCCAACGAAGCGTTCATGAAGCCGCTCGCCGATGTAGTCTCCAAACTCAAGTTGCGGGCCACGTATGGCTTGGTGGGCAATGACGCGATCGGAAGCCCGACGGATCGTTTTTTCTACCTGTCAAACGTAGACATGGGCAGTACCGAACGCGGCGCGGTTTTCGGTACCGATAACAACTACAATCGCCCGGGGGTTAATGTGACCCGGTATGACAACCGTTTCATTACTTGGGAAACGTCTCGACAAACCAACATCGGCATCGAGTTGGGCCTGTTCAACAAAATCGACATCCAAGCTGACTACTTTAATCAGTACCGCTACAACATCTTGCAGGATCGCGCTTCCATACCGACCACGATGGGCTTGTCGTCTACGGTTCGTGCCAACGTAGGCGAAGCGGCTTCGAGTGGTATCGACATGTCGATAGACTATTCGAATCATTTTAGCCGGAATGTTTGGTTGACCACGCGCGGGAACTTTACCTACGCGACAAGTGAATTCAAGGTGTTTGAAGAGCCACAATATTATGAACGCAATCTTTCGCGGATCGGTTATCCCATCAGTCAGCAATGGGGGTACATTGCCGAGCGACTGTTTGTCGATGAGAACGACGTGGCCAATTCGCCCGTACAGAACTTCGGCAAAGCCCCGATGGGTGGCGACATCAAATACGTGGATGTCAACGGCGACGGGGAAATCACGACCTTGGACCGGGTGCCGATCGGTTATCCGACCGATCCGGAAATCATCTATGGCTTTGGGTTTACCGCTGGTTTCAAGCAGTTTGATATATCGGCGTTTTTCCAAGGGTCGGCGCGGTCGTCGTTCTGGATCAACACCACCAACGCCGTCAGCGGCGGAGCCGGGACCACCGAGCCATTCGTCAGTTATTATCACTCGCAGGTAGAGCGCGATCAGGTGGTCCGGGGGCGGGTCGAGAACCAGTTGTTGAAGGCATATGCCGATGACCATTGGTCTGAGGAAAACCGAAATATCTATGCGTTGTGGCCTCGGCTAGACTTCTCGCCGAACGCGAACAATAACCAGCTAAGTACCTGGTTTATGAGAAACGGCGCATTTCTGCGGCTGAAAACGGTGGAATTAGGGTATACGCTGCCCGAACGCCATGCAAACCGTTTGCGACTCAGTACATTGCGCATGTATGCTACGGCAACAAACTGGTTTACCTTGAGTTATCATCAGATGTGGGACGTGGAAATGGGCGCTTCGGGGCTGGGGTATCCCATTCAAAAAGTACTTAACTTCGGCCTTCAAGTGGGCTTTTAATAGATTAGCGATGAACTGTTTTCGGATTATAGTCATGGGAATCCTGTTAGCGATGGGAGCCTGCAACAAATACCTGGATGTGATTCCAGATAACATAGCCACGATTGATAACGCGTTCACCTTGCGGAACACGGCCGAGCAATATCTGTTTACGTGCTATTCGTTTATGCCGTCAGACGCCAGTATGAGCGCAAATCCAGCGCTGATGGGGGCCGACGAACTGTGGCACTTTTCTCCCGATTCATGGGGGCCGATCATTATCGCCCGCGGAAACCAGAACAAGCTCAACCCGTTGCTGAATTATTGGTCTGGCGTGCTGGGTGCAAAGCCCTTGTTCAGGGGCATTCGCGAATGCAATATTTTTCTGGATAACGTTGACAAAGTGCCCGATCTTGAGCTGTTCGAGCGCGATCGCTGGGTGGCTGAGGTCAAGTTCCTCAAAGCCTATTATCATTTCTACCTTTTCAGGATGTATGGACCCATTCCCATCATCCAAGAAAATCTGCCGATATCCGCGGATATCGAGGCCGTAAAGGTGCCTAGGCGTTCGGTGGATGAGGTCATTGAGTATGTGGTGGGGCTTTTGGACGAGTCATTGGGAAATCTACCCGATAGGATCGAAAGCGAACAGATGGAAAACGGTCGGATTACCAAAGCCATCGCGCTGTCATTGAAAGCCAAGGTTTTGGTAACCGCGGCGAGTCCCTTGTTCAACGGCAACCAAGACTATGCGCAGCTGACCGATCATCAGGGCAACCCATTGTTCGGCTCAGCGGTAGACCCGGATAAATGGCAGCGGGCGGCCAATGCATGTAAGGAAGCGATCGATTTTTGCCACGGCATGAACATCCGGCTGTACGACTACAACGACGATCCGGCGTCGGTGTTGGTGACTCCCGAAACCCGTACCACCGTTAGCATACGCAATGGTTTCTCCAGGAAATGGAGCCAGGAGCTCATCTGGGGTAACACGAACAGCATGGCTGGAGGCAACATCCAGTTGTTTGCGCAAGCCCGTTTGCACAATGGGGCATCCGCGTTGTCAAGCGGCAACTCCGAGCTCGCGCCAACGCTCAAGATGGCTGAACTGTTCTATACCAAGAATGGGGTGCCCATTGATGAGGACAACAGCGTGGAATGGGACTATAGCAACCGATACGCCTTGCGCACAGCCGGGCCGGAGGACAGGCTGTTCCTTAAACCTAACTATACGACGGCGGCATTGCATTTCTATCGGGAACCGCGGTTTTACGCCAACCTGGGTTTTGACGGCTCTTCGTGGTACGGGCAAGGAAGAACAGGCGATGCAGACCTTTGGTATGTCGAAGCGAAGCTCGGCCAGCCTGCCGGAAGGCAGTCGGTCGGCAAGTACTCCGAGACGGGGTATTGGCCCAAAAAGCTGGTCAATGTCGAAACGGTCCATCCACCGGTGGGTTCAACTGCCGGATACACGGTATTGCCCTATGCTTGGCCAATCCTGCGATTGGCAGACCTATACCTATTGTATGCCGAAGCGCTCAACGAACAGGACGGCCCAAGTGCAGACGTGTATTTTTACCTTAACGCCATACGGAGTCGTGCTGGCCTGAAAACGGTCGAGGAGTCATGGACCGAGCATTCGACGAATCCCACCAAATATACGAACAAAGAGGGACTGCGGCAGATCATTCATCGGGAGCGTGCCATCGAGCTCGCATTCGAAGGGCAGCGTTTCTGGGATTTGCGGAGGTGGAAGACCGCTATCAGGGAGCTAAATGGACCGGTAAGGGGGTGGGATATCGAACAGTCTGATACACAGTTGTACTATCGGGTACGAACCACATTTAACCAGACATTTCAACACCGGGATTATTTCTGGCCCATCAGGGAGCACGATATGATTGTAAACAAAAACCTTGTTCAGAACCAAGGGTGGTAAAAGGCAAAAAACAGGACAAATGAATACATTATTTTTTAGATACATCATGATTGCCGGGTTGATCTTGCCTGTAGCGATCGCTTGTGAAGAGGAAAGACCGGAACCCATTGCCGCGGGAGGCAATGTGCCAGCAAATGTCAGCGATATCGCTGTCGAGCCATTGCCAGGAGGCGCAAAGATTACGTACTCGTTGCCATCCACCCCCGGTTTATTGTATGTCAAAGCGGAGTACGAATGGCCGGCGGGCGTTAAACGCGAATCGCGGGCGTCTTTGTATGGAGATAGCTTGATCATCCGTGGCCTCGGGACGACCGGAGAGGTCAACGTGAACATTTACAGTGTTGGGTCCGGCGAGGTGGCTTCGGCGCCAACCCAAGTCAAGATCAAGCCGTTGGATCCGCCGGTGATCACGACATTTGCCTCACTGGGCGTACAGGAAGACTTTGGCGGCGTTTATGTGAGCTTCGAGAACCCGAGCAAGGCAGACCTGGTTATTTCCTTGCTTGCAAAGGATGAACGTGGGGATTGGTTCCCCGTCGATGCCCACTACACCAACCGGGATCAAGGTGGATTCAGCGTCAGGGGGCAGGAATCCAAACCGACCGATTTCGGGGTATTCGTGCGTGACCGCTGGAATAACAAATCCGATACGATAGCGGTAAACCTCACGCCGATCTACGAACGTCAACTCGAGGGATTGCGAGTAATCAATTTCCCGACGGATGTGAGCACATTTTACAGCAACAACAACTTTACCCGACTGTTTGACAATAACTTCAGCGACCCATCCGGATTGAAACATACCGCAGTAGGCACCGGCTTGCCCCAATGGTTCACGATCGATCTCGGAGAGTCAACCAAGTTAAGTCGGCTCAAGTACTGGATGCGGGGCATCGTGGCCAACCCGACATACCTATACGGCTTTGGGAATCCACAGCGTTGGGAAGTTTGGGGGTCAAACAACCCGGACCCGGATGGCGGTTGGACACAATGGACAAAAATCATGGATTGCGAAGCCGTGAAGCCCTCAGGTTTGCCTGCGGGCCAATACACGACCGAAGACAGAGAGGTCGGGGCGGCAGGATTGGATTACGCGTTCCCGTCGGATACCCCGCCCATGCGTTACCTGCGCTGGAAGACGAACAAGGTGTTTGGGGATGTAACCTACGTTCACATCATTGAAATCGCATTTTGGGGGGAATAACCAATTGATTCGGATAGTCATGAAGAAAATAAGGAATGCTTTTTTAGCCATGGTGATCGTTGGGATTGCTGCGCTATGGTCTTGCGATAAAATGGATGCTACCCATAAGGCCTACCTTCCAGCGGAAGAACGTGTCTATGTCGGCAAATCAAATTACCTGGGAAAATATCCCGGACGGAACCGGATTCGCTTTGCATTGCAAAAGCCGACGGACCCCAAGGCCGTATCGATCAAGTTGCTTTGGAACGGAGGTGCCGGCGAACAGCTCGTTTCCGTTCCTGCAGCCGGTAAGGATACGATTTTCGTCTTACTCAACGACCTCCCGGAAGCCACGTACTCATTTGACATTTACGCATACGATCAAGAGGGACGCGCTTCGGTCAAGACCGTGGTTTCAGCAAGTGTATATGGCGAACAATACGAAAGTTCGCTGCTGAATCGCTCGTTGAAGCGGCTATTCGAGCACGAAGGCGTGCCGACCATTGAATGGTATGGCGTGGACAGTACCGTTGTCGCGACCGAACTCACGTATGTAGACGGTACGGAGGTGCAGCAGCGGCTGGACGTTGCACCCGATGAGGCGATGACCGCCTTGCCCGACATCAAAAGGGGGACGGCGATTACGTATCGAACCAAGTACAAGCCCGAAGCAACCGCGTTGGATACCTTTTATACGACTTACGCATCCAGGAGGGTAGATTGATATGAGCCGATTGCTGATTCTTTGCATGACCCTGTCGGTACTGGCAGCGCCGTTGGTTAGGGCCCAAGGTAATTTCATACGGAATGATGACCAAAACAACACAATACTGCTACAGGCGGAATACATGCAGCGTGTCATTTCGTTCGATCAAGAGGGCTTCCATACGGCTTTTTTACGCGTTGTCGACAAACAGCTGTTCACCGGGAAGGCATCCGAAGTGTCTTTCGGTTTGTATAAAGCCGTGCCGAACAAGCGTCCGCAAGGGTTGGTCGATGAAGGTGGGGCTGCAGTTCAGGTCAGGGACGAATTGACCGAAACCGATGAGCTGTCCATAACGGGCGATGAGCGGAATGTGCGGCAGGCAATCGAATGGGAATTGCTGGCGGACATCAGTGCTGCGAAATTGGAGGCTTGGTTCAAGCGCAGGTCGGTGGTTATCGACAGCATAACGGATGGATGCCAGCGACTGCGAATCCGTTATGGGGCGCGAGAAGACCTGGAACTCAACGGACTGGTCGTTGAAGTGATTTACGAAATCCAGGCTGGATTCCCGGCTATCCGTAAGTGGCTGGAAATAAGTAATTACAGTTCCCTGTGGCTCAAGGTCGATCGAATGGCCATCGATGACGTACAGGTTGCGGAATCGTACCGCCACATTACGGATCTCACGCCTTCCGGGAGGGGTGCCGTGTCTAGCATCCGCGCGTTTTCCGACGAGCGCTTTGCGAGCGGGATTATCCAAGTCAGTGAAGTGCCGTCGGCGCTGCGGACCATCAGCGATCAAGGGGCGATGGGCTATAACCCCGATCATTTCGAGTGGGTAATCGGACCTTCCGAACGCTTCGTGTCTGAGGCGGTATCTTCCTATGCGTTTTCAGGACAATCCGTCAAGACAGCCTCTTCCTTGTCCAAGGCGTTGGATATGGAGGTAGAGGGACGTTTTCAAGGTTTTTTGCGCCAAATGGTAGGAATCAAGCCCGTGGTGGCGCGCCACACCACGCCGATTTGGTGCAGTTGGTCCAATTACGGCCCATTGATCAATGAGGCCAACATGACCACCGCCGCTGATATCGCCGCGGCTATCGGTATCCGGACCCTGTTGTTGGATGCGGGATGGTCCGAAGCCAAGACACCGAATGCCATCGCGCGGTACAGCGTGACTCCAGAACCCCGTAATTTCCCCGACTTTTACCGAATGGCAGGCCATATCAAAAGCCGAGGACTCGGATTGGGGTTGTGGGTCACCTGTTTTCGGCATCCCTTGTATTCAAGGGACCTGCAGGTGCTGCCTAATGGATACAGTTTGCCACGTATCGAACGAGACGGCGCATTGGCGATGAGTTTCGCCAGCGACTGGCGTTTTTATTATGCAAATGACTTGGTGGGTCTATATGATCGTTACGAAGCCACCTATTTCAAGCAGGACCTGACGAATATCAAATTCGGTGATTTTGCAGATTCACATGATAGCCGAACCCAGAAGGAGTCGTTGTTAAGGGGGTTGCGTGGATTGTTCGAGGCCCAGGATCGCGTGGCCGCGCTGGCCCCAGCCGTGCAAATGGAGCTGACACATGAAATTTACTGGGGCACGCCAGGGACGCCCTGCGATGTGGCCGCGCTGAAACACGCGCACTATTTCCATGTACCGCCCAACGACTATTCTGGTGCAGGCCATGCCAAGCAACGTGCCATCGATCAGCGGAAATATAATACCGACAGCTTGCAGGCCCGCTTGATTGCGGGTTGCTGGAATGCGCGCCGCCAATTCTTCGCGCATCGGGGATTGCCACTCAAGTCAATCGAATACTACGGCGCTGCCACGATCAACCTTGGCGGTAGTTTGACACCCGCAATACAACGCAGGCAGCTGTGCAGTTGGTTCATGGGGGCACCAAGTGTCTTTGCCGGCGACTTGGAGTCGCTGACCGCTGAAAATCGCCGGGTCTATCGGGAAGGGTTCGACTTGTTGAGTCGGCTGGATAGCTTGTACAGCGTGTACGACCATTTTCAGTATAGCGGCGTGCCCGAACCGACCGATACGGATTGGCATTGGTGGGGAAAGTTGAACGCCGATGGATATGGCGCGGTGGTGGTGTTGCGAGGCAACGGCGGATCCGCTGAGCGGGCAATCAATATCCCGTGGGTAAAGGGAGCTAAGCGGTACCGCGTCAGGGCTAGTTTTTCAGGAAATGATATCGGGGTGTTTTTGGGCCAAGAGCTCATCGATGGCCGATTGTCTTTGGTGCTTCGACACTATGACCAAGAGATATTGGAATTGATGCCAATTTAGGAGTAGATGAAATCTGATGACAAATCAATCGACATGAATATGAAAAGGATTATAGTACCATTGTTTAGTTTGGCGTTTGGCTGTACCGTGGCCCAGGATTGGGAAGACGGACAAGTAATGTTCAAGAAACATACATTGACCACGCAGTTCATATCGGAAGGGGTGGCGGTAGCTGATGTGAACAACGATGGTTCAATGGACATCATCGCTGGGGCCAACTGGTTTGAAGGTCCGAATTGGGAGCACACGCACGCAATTTATCCCGAAGACAGCGTGTTCGATGGTACGAAAGGGTACAGCAACTCGATGTTGAATTTTACGATCGATGTGGATCAGGATGGCTGGACAGACTACATCCGGGTCGATTTTCCGGGCAAGGAGATTTGGTGGTACAAGAATCCCGGTATACTCAACACGTTTTGGCAACGCTATACACTCTGCGAGGCTGCGGGAAACGAGTCTCCTGCTTTCGTGGACGTGGATGGGGATGGACGGACGGACGTGCTGTGTGCCGACGCGGCAACGAAAGAAATGGTTTGGTATCGTTGCCCTTCGGTAAAGGGCGCTACTGATTGGGAGCGGTATGTGCTCAGCGAAAAGGACGCGCCAGGAACCCACCGGTTTTCCCATGGGCTTGGCTTCGGTGATATCAATGGAGATGGTCGAGGCGACGTAGTTATCAAGGAGGGTTGGTGGGAGGCGCCGGCCGATCCTACACAGCCGTCCTGGCAATTCCATCCGGCAACCTTGGGCGAGGATTGTGCACAGATGTACGTTTACGATTTCAATGGGGATGGGCTGGCCGATGTGGTCAGTTCGTCTGCGCACCGGTTTGGGATATGGTGGCATGAACAAACCCACCAGGGCGTTTTCAAGACGCATGAAATCACCGATGCGTTTTCGCAGACGCACGCGCTTTCGCTGGTAGACATCAACGGCGATGGCGCTCCCGATTTGCTTACCGGTATGCGTTATTTCGCCCACATGGGCAAAGATCCCGGCGAACAGAACGAGCCGGTGCTCGTATGGCTTGAATACCGGGGCGAGAAACCACCAGTCTGGATACCGCATGTCATAGACAACGATTCGGGTGTTGGGTTGAATAACGTGGTGGAGGATGTAAATGGAGATGGGCTTCCGGACGTCGTAATCGCCAATAAAAAAGGGATCTTTTATTTCGAAAGGGTTCAGTAGGTTGCAATAGCTCCGGCACAGGACACCCCAGCACAGTCAATCAAAAAAAAGGTGCTTACTTTGCAGCATCATAATTTAGGTTTATAATTGGTTTGTAAAGGTTTCCATTCTCCCCGTTTGGAAACCTTTCTTTTTAGGTCAGAAGCCTTAAGCCGACTATCCAATCTTATCAAAATTGCATCCTATATTGCTAATCCGTGGGCAATCCGGCATACACTTCTTACTTTTGGAGGGATTATAACGAAGTAACTAGGACATCGATATATATTTACAATCATGAGATTAATCCGTTTTGGTAATGTAGGGGCGGAACGCCCGGGTATTTTGGATGAGCAGGGTATACGCCGCGACCTTTCCGGCCGTTTCCGTGATTGGGATAGGGAATTCCTGAACGCTGGCGGCCTGGATCAAGTCAGGGAGTTCCTGGCTATCAATCCGCGCCCCAGCGCCGTGGACGAGGGCGAACGCTGGGCGGCTCCCATCGCGCGGCCTGGCAAGGTCATCTGCATCGGATTGAACTATTCCGACCACGCCAAGGAATCCGGTATGGCCATCCCACAGGAACCCATCGTGTTCCAGAAGGGATCCAATACGGTAGTAGGCCCCTTCGATCCGATCCTGATACCGCGGGGTAGCGAAAAAACCGATTGGGAAGTGGAACTGGGCGTGGTCATCGGGAAAAATGCCCGTTACTTGGCATCGGTCGATGAGGCGAATGACTTCATTGCCGGTTACACCGTGGTAAACGACGTCTCCGAGCGCGCCTTCCAATTGGAGCGCGGCGGGCAATGGACGAAAGGGAAATCGTGCGACAATTTCAGCCCGACAGGGCCGTGGCTGTCGACCGCCGATGAAGTAGCCGACGTGCATAACCTGCGATTGCAACTGCGCGTGAACGGCCAGCCCATGCAGGATGGCAACACGCAGAACCTGATATTCAATGTCTATTACATCGTACATTACTTGTCACAATTCATGACGCTCGAAGCGGGAGACCTCATCCTGACGGGAACGCCAGCAGGCGTGGGATTGGGCATGAAGCCGCCGCTGTACCTCAAGGAAGGCGATGAGGTCGTACTCAGCGTGGATGGGCTTGGCGAACAGCGCCAGGTTTGCGAACAGGCATAGTCCCGGAAAACCCAAAACGAAGCTAAACGACATGAACATCAAGAAAGTGCTCATCGCGAATCGCGGTGAGATCGCCATCCGCATCAGCCGTGCGTGCAACGAACTGGGCATCGGCACGGTGGCCGTGTATACGTTTGAGGATCGGTATTCACTGCACCGCTACAAGGCGGATGAGGCCTACCAGATCGGCATGGACCATGAGCCGCTGAAGCCTTACTTGGACATGGAAGCGCTCATCGCGGTGGCCAAGGGAAGCGGGGCCGATGCCATCCATCCCGGCTATGGCTTCCTGTCGGAGAACGCAGGTTTCGCCCGGCTGTGCGCAGCCGAAGGCATCACCTTCGTCGGGCCCTCGCCCGAGGTGATGGATCGGCTAGGCGACAAGGTGCGGGCCAAGGAGACGGCCCAGCGGGCCGGCGTACCGATCATCGGCAGCAACCGCGGGGAGCTGGACGTGGTCGCAGCTGCGCTGTCGGAAGCCTGGCGGATCGGCTATCCACTGATGCTGAAGGCCGCTGCCGGTGGTGGTGGTCGCGGGATGCGCGTGGTGCGCAATGACCAGGAGCTGGAGACGGCGTTTCCAAGCGCCCGGAACGAGGCACTGAATGCGTTTGGCGACGGCACGGTCTTCCTGGAGAAATACATCGAGAACCCGCGGCACATCGAGGTGCAGGTAGTGGCCGACCGGCACGGCAACGTGATGCACCTGTACGAGCGCGATTGCTCGGTGCAACGCCGGTTCCAGAAAGTGGTGGAAGTAGCCCCGGCCGCCAACCTGACGGCCGACACGCGCGATAAGCTATACCACTACGCCACGGCGATCGCCAAGGAGGCGGGCTATGACAACGTGGGCACGGTCGAATTCCTCGTGGATACCGAGGGCGAGGTCTATTTCATCGAGGTGAACCCCCGCATCCAGGTGGAACATACCGTCACCGAAATGGTGACGGGCATCGACCTGATCAAGACACAGCTTTTCATCGCGTCGGGCTTCCGGCTCGGCGACGCCCAGGTGGGCTTGGCCAGTCAGGCCGCCGTGCCGCTCAACGGATACGCCATCCAATGCCGCATCACCACCGAAGATCCCGCGGACGGCTTCAAGCCCGACTACGGCACGATCATCACCTACCGCAATGCCGCTGGTTTCGGCGTTCGCCTGGATGAGGGCAGCGCCTATCCGGGCATGAAGGTGAGCCCGTTCTTCGACTCGATGCTGGCCAAGGTCAGCACGCACGGCAATACGCTGGCGGAAGCGGCCAAACGTATGGATCGGGCACTCCGTGAGTTCCGCATCCGGGGCGTGAAGAACAACATCGGCTTCCTGGAGAACCTGGTCACACATCCGGTTTTCCTATCCGGCGAGGCCACGGTGGGATTCATCGCGGCCCATCCCGAGCTCTTCAAGTCGGGCGGTCGGCAGGATCGGGGTACGAAAGTGCTGGCATTCCTGGGCGACACGTCGGTGAACGGCAATCCCGATGTCAAGGGCTTTACACGGCCCACCGCCACGGAACACCCGATCGCACCGCCCGCGCCGCATGGCGCTTATCCGAAAGGTACCAAGGATCGATTGACCGAGCTTGGTCCCGACGGGTTCTGCGAATGGCTGGCCAACGAAAAGCGGATACACTATACGGATACGACACTGCGCGATGCCCACCAATCGCTTTTGGCGACGAGGGTGCGCACCTACGACATGCTGAAGGTGGCTTCGGGCTTCGCCAAGGCGCACCCGCAGACCTTCAGCATGGAAGTATGGGGCGGGGCCACGTTTGACGTCTGCCTGCGCTTCCAGTTGGAAGACCCGTGGCAGCGGTTGGCCAAGCTGCGCAAGGCCATCCCGAACATCCTGTTGCAGATGCTCATCAGGGGATGCAACGGGGTGGGGTATTCGGCCTATCCGGACAACCTGATCGCGGCCTTCGTGGAGAAGAGCTGGGAAACCGGCGTAGACATCTTCCGGATATTCGATTCGCTCAACTGGATGGAGAACATCGCGCCATGCATCGAGATGGTGCGTGCGCGTACGGGCGGCATCGCCGAGGGCACGCTATGCTATACCGGCGACATCCTGGACGTGAACCGCACCAAATACGACCTGAAGTACTACGTGCGCATGGCCAAGGACCTGGAGAACGCCGGGGCGCACATCCTGGGCATCAAGGACATGTCGGGGCTATTGAAACCCTACGCGGCCACCGAACTCGTCACTGCGCTGAAGGATACGGTGAAAATCCCCATCCACTTGCATACGCACGATACGTCGTCCTTGCAGGCCGCGACCTACCTGAAGGCCATCGAGGCGGGGGTCGACGTGGTGGATTGTGCGCTAGGTTCGCTGTCGGGACTCACCTCGCAGCCCAATTTCAATGCCATCGTGGAGATGATGCGTTTCCACGAACGCGAAAATGCGTTCGACATCGATAGCCTGAATGCCTACAGCGACTACTGGGAGACGGTACGCGGCCATTACGCGCCGTTCGAATCTGGCATGAAGGCCGGATCGGCCGAAGTGTTCCGGCACGAGATACCGGGGGGGCAATACTCGAACCTGAAGCAACAGGCCACCGCGCTGGGCCTGGGCGACCGCATCGGCGAGATCAAGCACGCCTACACCGAAGCCAACCGGCTGTTCGGCGATATCGTCAAGGTGACGCCGAGCTCCAAGGTGGTGGGCGACATGGCGCAATACATGGTGGCCAACCACCTCACGGCCGAAGACGTATCGACCAAGGGCGAACGGCTGTCGTTTCCTGATTCGGTGATCTCGTTTTTCCGGGGGGATATCGGCCAGCCGGAGGGCGGATTCCCCGCCCGGTTGCAACGGATGGTGCTGAAAGGGCAGGAAGCCTATACCGAACGGCCCAACGCTCATTTGGAGCCGCTCGACCTGGATGTCGATTTCCGGCGGTTCAAGCGGGAATTCGGCGAGGACCTGGCCTTCACCGATTACCTGAGTTACCAGTTCTACCCAAAAGTATTTGCCGATTACCTGAAAGCCTACCGGGAGTTCGGCGATGTATCCATCGTGCCCACGCCGTTCTTCCTGTACGGGATGGAACCGGGCGAGGAGACCACGATCGAACTCGACAAAGGGAAGACACTGCTGGTGAAGCTGGTGTCCATCGGCCCGGCCGATGCCGACGGCAACCGCACGGTATTCTTCAAACTGAACGGGCAGACGCGCAACCTGGAAATCCGCGACCGGCAATCCACTTCAGGGAAAAAGGAGAACAAGAAGGTGAACCTCGCCAACCCAAAGCAGGTCGGCTCGCCGTTGCAAGGCATGCTCTCGACGATTTTCGTGGCCGAAGGGGATGCCGTATCCATAAACCAGCCGCTGTTCGTCATCGAGGCGATGAAGATGGAGACCACGGTCACCTCGGCCGTGGCGGGTACGGTGAAATACGTGGAACTCAGCGCGGGCACGCTGGTGAATACGGATGACTTGGTGTTGGAAGTGGAATGAGCGGTATACGGACGTGAACGGATGAATGGGGCTGTGAAAGATCGATTTGACGAATTGGCCCGTCTAGCGATGACGGTTAAGGGTGCCTTGTATTACGACGATTCGCCCGAGCATACGACGATCCTACGGGCGTATTCCACCGATGCGTCGGTGTATCAGGAGCGTCCGTTGGCCGTGGCCCTTCCGCTGGATACGGCCGACTTGAAGGCGCTGATCGCGTTCGCGTCAGCAAACGGTGTCACACTAATCCCGCGTACGGCAGGAACGTCGCTGGCCGGCCAAGTGGTGGGCAGGGGCATTGTGGTGGATGTGTCCAAGCATTTCAACCGGATTGTGGAAGTCAACGCCGAAGCGCGTTGGGTGCGTGTGCAACCCGGCGTGATCCGTGACGACTTGAATGCTTACCTGCGCCCCTACGGATTGATGTTCGGCCCGGAAACCTCCACCGCCAACCGGGCCATGGTCGGTGGGATGGTCGGCAATAATTCGAGCGGTCTGCACTCCATCGTGTGGGGTGATACCCGCAGTCACCTCTTGTCGGCAAACGTGTTGCTGGATGATGGCTCGGAGGTGGTGTTTGCCGAATTGGATGAAGCGGCCTTGTTCCAAAAGTTGACGCTCATCGGGCGTGAAGGCGATATCTACCGTCAGATGAATGAACTGCTCTCGGACGCCGCGAACCGGCAGGCCATCCAAGCCGGATACCCGAAGCGATCGCTTACGCGACGCAATACGGGTTATGCGCTTGACTTGTTGGGCGACACCGATCAGCCATTCAATTTCTGCAAGCTGCTGGCAGGCTCGGAAGGCACGCTGGGCATCGTGACCGAAGTGAAGTTGAACCTGCTGCCGTTGCCACCCAAGGAAATCGGCTTGCTGTGCGTGCATTGCAGCACGTTGATCGAGTCGCTGCACGCGAATGTCGTGGCGTTGCAACACCATCCGGAGGCATCCGAACTGGTGGATAAATACATCATGGACTTTACCAAAGGCCACCCGACCTACCAGTACAACCGGTTCTTCGTCGAGGGCGACCCGGAGGCCTTGCTCATGGTCGAATTCCGTGGCGAAACCCTGGAGGAGGTCGAAGCCAAAGCGGGTGTGTTGCGTGCCGCACTGGTGGCGCAGGGGCTCGGGTATGCGCATCCGCTCATCGTGGGCCCGCAGACCAACTTGGTATGGGACGTCCGCAAGGCGGGGTTGGGGTTAATCCGGAACCTGCCGGGCGATACCCAGCCCGTGAACCTGATCGAGGATTGCGCGGTTTCGCCGGAAGACTTGCCCGCGTACATCACCGACCTGCAAGCCATCCTGGATAGCCATGGGTTGAAGGCATCTTACTACGCACATGCAGGGGCTGGCGAGCTGCACGTGGAGCCGTTGATCAACCTCAAAACCGAAGCGGGCCGTAAGGCATTCCGCGCTGTACTGGCCGAGACGGCGCAACTGGTGAAGAACTATAACGGATCGCTCAGCGGCGAACACGGCGATGGTCGGCTGCGTGGCGAATTCATCGGCGAGGTGTTGGGTGCCGAGGTATATGCCTTGTTGAAACGGGTGAAGGCCATCTTCGACCCGAACAGGGTCTTCAATGCGAACAAGATCGTGGATACGCCGCCCATGGATAAATTCCTGCGCTACGAACGCGACACATCCACGATTACGATCGACACGGTATTCGATTTCAGCAAGCAGGAAAGTATCCTGCGGCTTTCCGAAAAGTGTTCGGGTTCAGGCGATTGTCGCCGTTCGCACATTGCTGGGGGCACGATGTGCCCGTCTTACATGGCCACGCGCGAGGAAAAAGACACCACGCGCGCCCGGGCAAACATGCTGCGGCAATTCCTCACGGATTCCCGGAAGGCCAATCGGTTCGATCACCCGGAAATCAAGGAGGTGATGGACCTGTGCCTGAGTTGCAAGGGGTGCAAGACCGAATGCCCATCCGGCGTGGACATCGCCAAGATGAAAGCGGAATTCCTGCAACATTACTACGATGCCAACGGCACGCCGTTCCGGGCGTGGGTCATCGCCAATTTCACCAAATCCCAGCAATTGGCGTCTTATGCGCCTGGCCTGTATAACGCCGTGATCAGGAACAAGTCGCTATCGTCCATGGTAAAGGGCGTGTTGGGATTCGCGCGGGATCGATCGCTGCCTGAAGTGGGTGGGATTACGCTGCGTCATTGGGTCGGCAAGCAACGGCCATTTGATGGGCGACGCCAAGCGAAACGCCAGGTTTACCTCTTCTGTGACGAATTCACGAATTACAACGACGTCGGTATCGGCCAGACCGCCTATCGGTTGTTGACCGCGTTGGGCTACGAGGTGAAACTGGCCAGGCACCTGGAAAGCGGTCGCACTTACCTATCCAAGGGGTTGGTGCGCAAAGCGAAGCACATCGCTAACCGTAATGTGCGGTACTTGAAAGACTTGATTACGGCCGAAACGCCTTTGTTGGGCATCGAACCTTCGGCCATCCTGACCTTCCGCGACGAATATCCCGATCTGGTGAGCCGGGAGTTGTTGGCCGATGCCAATGCGATGGCCAAACATGTATTGCTGATCGATGAGTTCATGGCCATGGAAATGGACGCAGGCCGGATTACGCCAGGTCAGTTCATTGCAGACGCGCGCACCGTCAAATTGCACGGCCACTGCTACCAGAAAGCCTTCCACCTCGTTGGCCATACGGCCAAGATACTGGGCTTGCCGAAAGGTTACCACGTCGAGACCATCCCGTCGGGATGCTGCGGCATGGCGGGGTCTTTCGGCTACGAAAAGGAGCATTACGAGGTGTCCATGAAGGTCGGCGAATTGGTGTTGTTGCCGGCCGTCCGCGATACGCCCGCCGAGGCGTTGATCGCCGCACCGGGCACGAGCTGTCGCCACCAGATCAAGGACGGGGTGGGCAGACGGGCTTACCACCCGGTCGAGATCCTATGGGAGGCGTTGAAGGTCTCAGACGGGCAAAAGGAAGATTAACGCGTGGTTTCGCGTTCGATAAGGCTGCAAGGTACGACCTTGTATTGCGGTTCCGTGGATAATCCGGGTTCTTGCAGCGAATCGAAATAGATTGTTGCGGCTTCGATGCCCATCCTGCGGCTGTCCTGGTCAACGGTGGTCAATTTGGGTGCGATCATCTCCGAAAACGGCTCATTGGAGAACCCGATGATGCCGACGTCGTCGGGTACGCGGAGACCATGTTGGGTCACCGCTTGGAGCGCGCCGAGGGCACTATAATCCGACGAGGCTAGAAAAGCATTGGGTGGCACACTGCTGTCCAACAACCTTTTGGCCGTTTTAAACCCGCTTTCTTGCGACAACACCGTTTCCACGACATAGTCATAGGGGATCATCATGCCCGTTTCCTGAACGGCTTGCAGGTATCCGGCCTTGCGTTCGTTGTACACCTGCATCGAGAACAATCCGCCGAAGAACGCCACACGGTCGTAACCTTGGGCAATCAATCGCTTGGTGGCCCGATAGGTAGCGGTCTTGTTGTCATTGATGACTTGGTGGCTCACGATGTCGCTGCTGACCCGGTCAAACTGGATCAGCGGAATGTTGTGTTTGATCGCTTCCCGTAGGTGGTCCGTATCTTTGGTATCCATGCTGTGGGATATCATGATGCAATCCACATTGTTCGTGATCAATGTGTCGATCGCTTGTTTTTCCTTGGCAAAGGATTCCTCGGTCTGGCAGATGATGAGCTGGTGTTTGTGCAGCGTGCAGATTTCTTCCATCCCGGAGATGGCGGTCGAAAAGAACGAGCTGTTGATCTTCGGTACCACGACGCCGATGATCCGCGACTTGCCACGCCGAAGGCTCGCAGCTTGCGAGTTGTGCCGATAGTTGAGCTCGTCCGCTTTCTGCCGGACGAGTTTCTTGACCTTTTCACTGACACTGGGCGAATCGTTCAACGCTTTGGATACCGAAGACGGTGCGATGTTCAACTGTGCCGCGATGTCATAGATGGTTGGACGTTTTTCTTTCTTTGCTTTCATCTACCCGTTCATTAGCCTCCTGGCCGCGATGGCCGCAAGCGATACCGCGAGCAAAGATAGTGTTTGGATAAGGGATTTCAATTGTGCTGCTAATTATTGGGAGGGGTTGGCTAAAATGGAATAGTCTTGGAGGTCTGGAATGGTGGTTGGATAATAACTAGGAACGGTGTGCTAAAATCCAAAACGGACGAAGGGTTATTACCGGCTACTTTTGTATTTTGGTAGTTTAAGATTTAGCCGCTTATGATGTTACAGCAAAAAACGATTATCCTTGTATTATGGGGAATGCTGACCGTGCAGGCGTTTGCACAATCCCCATCCAGCCCAGAAAAAGCGAAGCAGTTCGTGCTTACCTTGCAGACCCGCGATTCGGTCGGTGATATCTTCGTCCGGAATGAACGGTTCCGCGGCAGCGAGATGGCGCTCATTGTCGTGGACATGTGGGACAAGCATTGGTGCGAAACCTTTACGCGGCAATCCAAGAAGCTGATCGACGACCTGAACGTCACGTTGGAAGCAGCACGCGAATTGGGTATCCAGGTCATATTTGCGCCGTCCGAAACGGTTGGATTTTACGAAGGTTACCCGCAACGCGAGCGGATACAAGCCTATGGTAAGGTAAAGCCGCTGGAATTGAACGTGCTCAATCCGCCACCATTGCCTTGGGGGCGTACCGGGGGCTGTGAGTGCGGCCCCGACCGGCCCTGCAAGGAACGGCCGGCTTGGTCGAGACAACATGAAGACTTGCTGATCAGCGATGGGGATTTGATATCGGACGATGTGGAAGAGATCCATGCGTACTGCCAATCCGCGGGCATCAAGACGCTGCTCTTTGCCGGTGAGGCAGCCAACATGTGCGTCACGTGGACGCGTTCGTTTTCGGTGTTGCCGATGCTAAGGTATGGCTATGAATGCGTGGTGTTGCGCGACCTGACTGTGGCGATCAGCGGGAATGGTTACGATCCGGATAAAAAGATCCTTGATGAGGGGATGACGCCGGCATTCGGCACGCAACATACCATCGCACACATCGAACGGAATATTTCACCGACCGTGTCGGGCAACCAATTGCTGTTGATTTCCGGACGTGGCGAATCGATCAGGCAGCCGCGGGAGCAGGTGGCGCGCACGTTCGACACCGAATACGTGAAGCATTATGTGCCCCGCGGGCCTACGCAGTCGTTCAGGCAATTGTGCTACGATTACAATTGGGCGAACAGGGAGTTGATAAACCTGCCGCGCAAATTCTCGAAATCCGATCCGGTGGCGTATGCCGAACTGAGTAAGAAAGCCAATATGGATGCCGTACTCGTGCTTGCCGTGCCGCATCCGGGTTACACCACGCACGTTTCCGACTATGGTGAACTATTCCCGGCCTTGCAGCGGGATTGGTTTGGCGAGGTGGTCAAGGAACTCCATGCCCGAGACATCAGCGCGTTGGGCTACGTCACGCTGGGGGCCAACTGGAAATTCATGCGGGCGCATTCCGGATTGCCGCAGATCCGCTCAGGCATCGAAAACCAGGGGCAGTTCGGCGGGCGTGGGCTGTGCCTGAACGCACCGGGTTATCTCGATTTGGTATCAAACTACAGCAAGGAACTCTTGACGCATTACCCCATCGATGGCATCCGGTATGATTTCATGGTGACGCCCTACGGCTGCGACTGTGACGGGTGCAAACGGTATTACCATGAAGTTTATGGCGATGAGTTCACCAATTGGCCGGCGATACGGCAAAGCGCTGATTCCAGCCGGTACCTGACGTTCAATATCGCGACGCTGAAACGCGCGGCGAACCAATTGAATGACGCGTGTAGGTCGGTGAAGCCGAACGTGGAGGTCTGGCAGAACCACCTGGATCCGGCCATGGAGGCAGACATCAATACCGGTAGGCTTTTCGATATCGCCTATGTGGAGTATGGCACGCCGTTTCGTTTGCTCGCGCTACGGGGCATCCTGGATAAAAAAGGCATCATCGTGGGGCAGACTTTGAAAAGCCCGATCCGGCGCCTGATCATGGCGTTGGGTGCGCGTTGTTACCAATACATCAAGGTGGATCAGGAGACGGCATTGCCGGTGGGTGAAGAATTGGAGTGGGTGGAGAAAGACCTTTCCAATTTCTTCGGCATGGTAGGTGATGTGCAACCCTACCTGGAAGACGCCACCTTGGCAAGTGATGTGGGCATCCTGTTTTCTGAAAATACGCGCTATCGATTCCCTTACTTCGACCGGAAGCGTTACATGGAGGCTTGCGAACGGATCACCAACGATTTCCTGGCCTCGAGCGCACCGATACAATTCGTCAATGTGCTCGATTTGGACGCAAAAGATCTTTCCCATCTGCGGATGTTGGTGTTGCCCTATACGAGCGGATTGACGGCCAATGAATTGGAAAAAGTGAAGGCGTATGTGAAGGCGGGCGGCAACTTGGTGGTGATGGGGGATGCCTTATTATATGATCAAAACGGCCAGCGTTTGGATAATTTCCAATTGGCACGCGAGATGGGGGTTGATTTCGAGCGCAACGTGCCGGTAGACAACGGTCATGAAGTGGCCTTTGGTCACGTGAATGATGCGGTGAGTGACCTCACCAAGGTGAGGCCAGCGAAAGGAACCACGCTGGCATGGACCACCGTGAACGGTGAACGCCTCCCATTGGTGCACGTGTCGGACTACGGGGCGGGCCAATTGCTGTATGTTGCGTCCGTAAGTGCCGAGAAAGTACTCAAGGAGGCAGCCGCAGACCGTTTTGGGGCGCTGCCGCTCAAGGTGGAAAACGGTAAACAGGCCATATTGACCCATCAGGCTGGCCATGATCGCTATATCCTCCATTTGATCGACGATGGCGACTACACGGTTCGCATTGACAAAGCATTCGCGCAATTCCGTGATGTGGATTCGTCTTACGCCATTGGCGGTGAACCGGAAACAAGCCTGTCTACACAGGGCGATGATTGGGTTATAGACGTGAAAGGCGGAGGCACGGATCGGTTGCTGGTCTTGAAATAGCGTTTGTCGACAGCGACAGGAAGCGGCCAACGATGGCCGCTTTTTTTTGTTCCGATAATTTTTAATAGGTTAAGAAATCGATTTTATTTTGTGATATCTATAGCGGGTTTTTTGGTCAACGAAATAATTGATTATCGTCTATCTATTTGCTATATATTAATTTAATGTTGATTAATGGATACTTTTTTCCAAAAAACTTGTAAGGGCAAGAATAATGTTTATATTTGGAAATCGATTTCCTAAAATAGTGAAGAGATATGAAAACAAGAACTGCTTCGACCTTCCAGCCCGTATTCAGGAACCTCGACTGGCGACTGTCTTCGTCAGTGAACGTGCGAATTGATTCCGGGAGCCATTTGTCGGAAGTGTTCCACTATCACCCCCAGGTGGAATTAATCATGTTGCGCAATTGCCAGGGTAACGCCATCGTGGGCAACAAGGTTTGCGCGCTTGCGAATGACGCGATTTTCCTGATTGGCAAAAACACGCCGCATGGATTCCAGTACAAGCACGATACGATGGAAAAGGGCGACGCCACCCCGCACGCCATCGTCGTGCAATTCGACGAGTGTTTCTTGGGACGCGATTTCTTTTCCATCCCGGAGTCATACGCAATCAAACGGTTATTGGTGGCCGCGCAGCGAGGTCTCGCCGTGGCCGATAGCAAAAGGAGACAGGTCGCCGCGCTCATGGAAAGCATGTTGGATGGGCGCGGCTTCCGGAACGTGCTCTTGCTACTGGAGATCCTGGATGCGATGCAAGAGCCGCAGGCGGATGTGCAAGAAATCAACGAACCGTTGGTGGCTTCTCCGGGCATGCCGTATGCGGAGGACGCCCGGATACAGGAGGTATGGGACTATACGGCCAAGCACTTCGATCGCCCGATCAGGATCGAAGAGGTGGCCGCGCAGGTGAACCTGACGAAAGAATCGTTTTGCAGGTACTTCAAATCGAAGACAACGATGACTTACATGGAATACCTTTTCGTTTATCGCATCGAGAAAGCCAAATCGATGATCATCCAGAATCGATTGTCCGTAAAGGAAATCGGGTACGCGTGCGGATTCGTCAGTTTGTCCAATTTTTACTACCAATTCAAGAAAATCATGCAGTGCAGCCCGCTTGAGTTCCAGCAACAGTTGTTTGGTCGATTGAAGAATTGACGGAGGTGCTAAAAAGTAGGATGGCAAGGGTAATATTTCATAGGTAACAATTCCTTAACAATCGTTGATTTGCATATTGTATCGCTGGTGGGGTGAACCACGCCAGCGGCAAACCAACAGTAGAACTATGGAGCTGAAAAATAAGGTTGTTGTGATTACCGGGGGAACCCATGGAATCGGTGCCGCGTGCGCGCGGAAATGGAACGAAATGGGATGCAAAGTGGCCATCGTGGCCAGGCATGAGCAGGCGGAACTGCTCGACGAGTTAAGAAAGGTGGGGGGCGAGGTGTTGTTCGTCCCCGCCGATCTCAAACGAGAACAGGAGTGCCGGGCTGCGGCGGAACGGATAGGCGCGACTTGGGGGCGGATCGATGTCTTGATCCACAGTGCAGGTGGAGGTGTGCCGGGTAGCTTGTTGTCCCTTACGTCTTCGCAATGGTTCGAGGCCTTCGATATCCATGTGCACGCGGCATTCCACCTTTGCCAGGCCGCCGTGCCGTTCATGAAGCGACATGGGGGCGGGGCGATCGTGTTCGTTTCGTCGGCGGCGGGCATGCGGGGCGTGAAAAACGCCTTGGCGTATGCCGTGGTAAAGGGTGCGCTACCGCAGCTGGCACGCGCGTTGGCCGCTGAGCTGGCCGACGACGGCATCCGGGTGAACGCTGTGTCGCCCGGGGTGATCCGTACGCGGTTCCAAGACGGCCTGACCGCCGAACAGGTGCGGCATAACGTAGACAATCGGATTCCGCTGCATCGCGAAGGGACACCCGAAGACGTGGCCGATTTGATTGTGCATGTAGCTACGAATAGCTATATTACAGGCGAAAATATCGTGATAGACGGTGGGTTGACCATGCGCATTGCTTAGGATCACATGGATGGCACAAGAAAATGGTGGATGCTGGGCTTTGCGTTTTTCGCAACCGTACTGAATTACATCGACCGGTTGGCATTCAATTACCTCAGCGCCGAGGGGCCCTTGCGCGAAATCATATCGGACAAGACATTCGGGTATATCGGAACCACGTTTTTTGTTGCCTATACGGCATCGAACCTGATTTCGGGTTGGTTGATCGATCGGCTGAAGACCAAGAAGGGCTACCTGTTAAGCATGGCGGTATGGACCACGGCCACCTTGCTTCATGCCTTCGGGCGCACCCCGATGCAGTTCGGGATTTTCCGATTCTTGTTGGGCCTTGGAGAGGCCGGGAATTGGCCGGCGGGGGTGAAGTTGATTGCCGAATGGTTTCCGGCTTCGCAGCGCTCAACGGCATCGGGCATCTTCAACAGTGGCAGTGCGGTGGGGGCCATCCTGGCACCGTTACTGATCGGCTGGATGGTCATCCACCTGAGTTGGAATCACATATTCCTCGTATTGGGCGCGTTGGGCTACCTGTGGATGGCCTTGTTTTGGTTTTTTTACGATCCGCCCGCGAATGAAGGCCGTGTTACGAACGAAAGGAACATCCCGATCGGTGCGCTGTTGAAGAACCGCTTCGTAGCCAGTTTTACCTTGAGTAAGTTTTTCATCGATCCGGTATGGTATTTCATTACGTTCTGGATTGGCCGTTACCTCGTGGATGTCCACCAGTTGAACCTTGTGGAGATGGCCTGGTTGGCCATGATCCCGTTCATCATGGCCGATGCGGGCAACATCATCGGGGGCTTGTTCACGCAATTCATGATCACGCGATTCGGCTTGGAGATCGCATTGGCGAGGAAGGTCGCGGTCTGGTTTTTCGGCGTATTACTGGTTGGGTCGTTGGTGCTGGCCCCGGTGTTGATTTCCTCGCCCACGGCGGCCATCGTATTGCTTGGTATCGCGGCATTCTCCAATACGGGATACATCGCGAATTCATTGGCATTTCCCGCCGATGTCGTACCCAAGCACGCGACGGCTTCGGTATGGGGTATTGCCAGCGTAGGGGCAGGTATCGGAGGAGCCTGTTTCCAAGCATTGTCGGGCATTGGGGTGACCGAATTGACCGCACGGTACGATTATGAGGTGGCCTATAACGTCATGTTCATCGGCTACGGCGTGCTTGCGGCCATTGGGTTCGCGGTCGTATTGTTCGTGATGGGGCCGTTGCGCAAGGATCCGGTATTGGCGACTTGGGAGGGTAATCGTTTAGTAGATGAATAGACATGGAACGCAGGACATTTGTAAAGAACGGCTTCGGCTTGGCCGCTGGGGCATTGGCGGCACCCGTTTGGACCAATTGGGGCCCGGCCGACGTAGGCGATGGAACGCGTCTGGCAAAACCTACCCGGTTTTCGCATCGGCTACCAAAGACAGACGGACATTACAAGGTAACCGCCGGCTACATCGAGGATGACCCGATTCCGGAATACACATGGGCACCCGACGAAGCCTACGACGATTTTATGGACCTGAAGTTCGGCATCCGGTTGCATTGGGGGCTGTATTCCATTTTCCAGCAGCCCAAGGAGTCTTGGCAGTTCCTGGACATGTCGTTCGAAGAACGACAGGCTTACCAGGAACTCTATCGGTCCTGGAATCCAGCCGGTTTTGATGCGAACCGGTGGGTGGACTTCTTTGCGGACAGTGGTGCCCGCATGTTTTCGTTCACGACCAAGCATCACGACGGGTTTAGCCTATACGATACCCAGACGCGCATAACGCGTCGGGTGGATTGGATGGCCGAGGGAGGTCCAGCCATCGAAGATTGCGACATGGCTTACAGCATCATGGAAACCCCTTTCGGCCGCGACGTGACCAAAGAGCTCTGTGAGGCGGCTCATCGCAAGGGATTGAAGGTAGACCTGTATTTCTCCCATCCCGACTGGTATGACGCGGATTTCCGGCCCTACAACTACCATCCTATCCAAGTGCCCGGTGCCGCAACCTTGGCCATCAGGGGCAATGATCCCGAAATGGCCGAGCCAGCGAAGCGTTTCCCGAAGGCCGGGTTGGTCTTGAAGGCCGACCCGACGCCCGACGAGGTGGATCGCATGCTGGCCAGGCATCGTGCACAGTTGGAAGAGATCATCACGAATTACGGCGATATCACGATGGTTTGCCTTGACCAGTGGTTGGGCCCGACAGTATGGCCGCGGGTGCGCGATACGCTGCTGCACTTGCGTAAACTCAGGCCGGACGTGATGTACCGGGCCCGTGGTATCGGGAATTATGGCGACTATTATACGCCCGAAGGCTTCGTGCCGGGCAACAAGGAAAATACGGATACCCCGTGGTTCGTCATCTATCCCTTGGCCTATTCGTTTTCGTACGACCCGAATCCGGCCAACCACAAGGGTGCTCATTGGATGGTCAGGAATCTGGTGGATATCGTAGCCAAAGGCGGCAATTTCATGGTCGGCATCGGTCCGGACGGATCCGGCGAATTCCATAAGACAGCGTTAGCGCAATTGCTCGAGGTGGGTAAATGGTTGAACATCCATGGTGAGGGGATTTACGGTACACGACCTCGGGAGGACGACCTGTGGCACGAGGGTGAGCACACTTGGTTTACCCGCACGAAAGATAACGGCATCATCTATGCATTTGTCGACCAACTGCGGGGTGAATCGCTGCTGTTGACCAGCATAGCACCCGAACAGGTGGAGCAAATCAGCCTGATGGGGAGCGTGGAATCGCTGAAGTGGTCCTCGGCGGTTGATGGGCGATTGCAGATTTCGGTGCCACACCGAGCGTTAGCCGACTTGCCTGCGATATGTGGGTTGATGATGGGGTTCAAAATCGTATTAAAGCGTAGTTAGGAGTTGTAGCCACTTGTGGATTGGAGCAGTGATGAAACCGATTGTCAAAGGAATATGCTGTCTCGCCTTTAGCTGGGCGGCATTGGATGCAGTCGCTCAGCAGCACGACATGTCCGCTGACTACGTGAGGCCCACCGATCCGCTGGTATTGCGGAATATCGATGAATGGCGGGACCTGAAGTTCGGATTGTTCATGCATTGGGGACCCTATAGCCAGTGGGGTGTCGTGGAGAGCTGGAGCCTGTGTCCGGAAGACCAGTCTTGGACCCAGCGCAGCGGTGAGTTCAAGGACGATTACTTCGGGTATGTGAAGGCTTATGAAAACCTGCAGACTACATTTAACCCCACTCGGTTCAATCCGGATAGGTGGGTGGAGGCGGCCAAGTATGCCGGCATGAAGTACATGGTGTTCACGACCAAACATCACGATGGTTTTGCCATGTTCGATACGCAACAAAGCGACTACAGGATCACGCATCCCAAAACACCGTTTTCCGTGCATCCGCATGCGGACGTGACCAAGGTGCTTTTCGATGCCTTCCGGAACGAAGGGTTCCGGATCGGTGCTTATTTCTCTAAACCGGACTGGCATTCCGATGACTATTGGTGGCGTTATTTCCCGCCCAAAGACCGGAACGTGAATTACGATACCCAAAAATACCCGGAGCGTTGGGGTCGGTTCAAGGAATTTACCTTCAAGCAGATCGAAGAGTTGATGACCAACTACGGCGAGATCGATATCCTTTGGCTGGACGGCGGTCAGGTGCAACCCCCTAAACAGGACATCGACATGCCGCATATTGCCCATATGGCGAGGTCGAACCAGCCGGGGATCATCATCGTGGATCGTACCGTGCCTGGCCCATATGAAAACTACGTCACGCCCGAGCAGCAGATTCCCGAAGAGCCCCTGTCGGTGCCCTGGGAAAGCAATTTGACCATGGGTGATTCGTTCAGCTATGTGCCCAACGACCGCTACAAAACCAGCCGTGAACTGATCCACATGCTGATCAAGATCGTTTCGCGCGGAGGCAACTTCTTGCTCAACATCGCTCCCCGTCCGGATGGTGAGTGGGACGAGGTAGCCTATGAGCGCTTGCGAGAAATCGGCGATTGGATGGCGGTGCACGGTGAAGCGATATACGGAACGCGACCGTTGGCCGCTTCCACCGAAGAAGGTTACTATTATACGCAGCGGAAAGACGGCATGACGAGCTACGCGTTTTGCTTATCGGGCAACGGCGATGTCCTCCCGATATCGATGGAGTTCACGCTACCGCAAGGCAAGACGGTTCGGCATGTGGAATTACTTGGCGTAGGGGCGGTGGATTGGCGGGTCGTCGATGGCCGGATAACCGTCGGTATCCCGGATGGAGCGAAAAAACTCAAGCCGTTGACTTACGCCAAGGTACTTAAGCTCCAACACTAAAACAGACCGGTTCACTACTGTCCTTTGCCTATGCCGGCGTTGCGGTCGGTCAGTGGCCTAGCCATGCTTCTTGGGCACAACCTACCTCCTTACGTCAAGTAAATATGATACGGTTAATATCATGGACGGTCTGGGTAAAATATCAAACTCCAAAGGCTGCGATGACCGATAATTTTGTAGTGTGATAGCAAGGTATGACTGATGGGAATCATTTTAAAATCAACGATATGGATAGGTTATGTTTTCGTAAACTAAAAAGTGAACTATGATGAGAAAAGTAACTAATTGGAAACCGTTACTGGCGGTGTTTGGCGTGACGTGGCTGGTCATGGCGAACAAGGTCGATGCATTTGCGTCGACGGTGCCCGTAAATGAAGCTTCGGCGATTGGTGCATCTGGCGTGCAGCGTACCGTGCGAGGCAAAGTGGTGGATGAATCGGGCAACCCGGTCAGCAATGCGACCGTACGCGTCAAGAACGAAGCCACCCGTGTCGGTACGGACAGCAATGGCGAGTTTGCTATCCAAGCGGCGAGCACCGAGGCAATCTTGGTGATTGATTTTTTGGGTTACCGTACCGAGGAGGTGCTTGCAACCGGCGGCTACATGACCATCGCGCTGAAGGTCGAAGAAACCTCACTCGACGAAGTGGTGGTAGTGGGCTACGGCACGCAGAAGAAAGTGAATCTCACTGGGGCCGTGACGCAGGTAAGCGGAAAGGTATTGGAAGATCGGCCCACGACGAACATCGGGCTTTCCTTACAAGGGGTCGTTCCGAACCTTAACATCAACACGATCGGTGACTATGGTGGGCCTGGCAATCCATCGTCGTTTAACGTTCGCGGAACAACATCGATCAACGGCGGTGTACCGCTATTTGTTGTGGATGGTATACCCACCGAAAATATCAATAATATCAATCCGGCGGATATCGAAAGCGTAACGGTGCTGAAGGATGCGGCGGCTGGGGCTATTTATGGTTCAAGGGCTTCGTACGGTGTGATTTTGATTACCACAAAAATGGGCAGCAAAAACGACAAGGTAACGATTACCGCAAACACCAACAATAGCTTTACGACTTACACGGCGCTTCCGAAAATGGCCAATTCGTTACAATTTGCCGAAACATTGAATGCAGCGGCACGGAATAGCGGCCTTACGTTGCCGGTCGGCGAAGAGCAACTTGCCCGCATCAAGCAGTATCTCGAGAATCCGGGCAGCATACCCACTACCATCCCGATGCCAAACGATCCGAATATCTGGAGCATCCATGATGCGAATGATAATGTGGATTGGCTCCGTACATACCTGAAACCCTGGGCGCACACGCAGAAGTATGATTTGGCGATCAACGGTGGGCGTGAAACCTTATCCTATTACCTTGGAGCGGGTGTTTACGACCAAGGTGGACAAATGCGCTACGCGGACGAGAAATTCGGTCGGTACTCGCTAACCAGCAATATCCATGCTGAGCCGACGAAATGGTTGCGGGCTAATTTGCGCGTTAGGTATGCGCGTGAAAATACGGATATCCCTTACCACTATTCGAACCTGCAGGGAAATTGGATGCACCTGGCAGGCAGTCGTCGACCCTTCTGGGCCCTCCGGGATCCCAATGGTACCTTCAGCCGGATTTCACAGATCATGTATTTCACGGATGGGGGCCGGAGCTACAAGTGGAATAATGATTTGTGGTTGACAGGCGAAATCGAGATTGAACCGGTAACGGGGTGGAAAGTCAATGCCAATTATTCGTTCAATAGCGTAAACAATACCTATTCCGACCACAATGCGTTCGTGTACGCCACGGCGATCGATGGGTCGAAATACAATATTGCCAATACGCAAAATTCCTTGATACGGGGTACGGCAATGAATGACTATCGGTCTTTCAATGCATACTCGTCGTATGAGCGGTCTATCAAGCAACACAACTTCTTTGTATTGCTTGGTCATCAGATGGAGGTCAAGGATCTCAGGTCGTTCAATGCGGAACGGATGGACTTGATTACTGATCAGCTGCCTGCCTTGCAAACAGCAGTGGGAGCGCAATATGCCGGGGACGAATTGTCAGACTGGGCAACGATGGGCACGTTCGGAAGGATTACCTATAACTATGACGAGAAGTACCTGTTTGAAGCAAACGCGCGCTATGATGGTACGTCGCGGTTTCCGAAGGGTAGGCGTTTTGGATTTTTCCCGTCTGTCGCCGTGGCCTATAACATCGCCAAAGAAGCATTTTGGCCGCTGCAGGGACAGGTGGATTATTTCAAACTACGGGCCTCTTATGGCTCATTGGGTAACCAATCGACCGTGAGCCCCTTCCTCCACCTCCCAATCTATTCCATCACGCCAAATTCGAATTACGTATTCGATGGCGATTTGACGACCTATCTCGGCGTTCCGGGACTGATTAGCCCGAACTTGACATGGGAAACGGTGAGGAGCCTGAATCTCGGAGTGGATGCGACCATTTTACGGAACCGGCTCGACTTGAGTTTCGATTGGTACCGTAGGACTACATTGGACATGATCGGGCCGGCATATGCGTTGCCCACCGTTTTGGGGGCGGGTGTCCCGAGTATCAACAACGCTGATTTACGGACCACTGGATTCGAGTTGTCACTCAATTGGAAGGACCGGATAGGCGCCGGTTTCAATTACCGCGCATCGCTCGTGTTGTCAGATTACCATGCCAAAGTGCTGAGGTACAACAACCCCCTCGGAGCCCTGAGCACCTACTATGAGGGCATGACCATTGGAGAGATCTGGGGTTACGAAACCGTGGGAATTATCCAGAATGAGGAACAATTGGCCAACATGCCTGATCAGTTGGCGCTTTTCCGGCGTTGGCAGGTGGGGGATATCGAATATCGCGATCTGGATGGCAACAATGTCATCAATCCAGGAAAGAACACGATCTACGAGCCGGGCGATCGCAAGGTCATCGGCAATAGCACGCCGCGGTATGCGATAGGGGCCAATCTCGGCTTTGACTACAAAGGGATTGATTTTTCGATGTTCTTCCAAGGCGTATTGAAACGCGACATCAACATCATGGCTAGTTCGTTCTTTTACGGTCTTCCTAACCATGTGTGGGAGAATACACTGGATTACTGGACACCCGAGAACCCAGATGCGTACTGGCCGATGCCTTACGGGAACAACGAGTATAACAAGAATAGACAGGTGCAGACAAGGTACCTCCAAGATGCGTCGTACATGCGGTTGAAGAATCTGCAGATTGGCTATACGCTTCCCAATGGTTGGCTGTCACGGTACAATATCAATAGATGCCGGGTGTTCTTCAACGGTGAGAATGTATTTACCGTCAGTCGCATCATCGACAAGATGGATCCAGAGATGGCCGGTGCGGGAAATTATGGTGGAGGCGGAAAGGTATATCCGTTGATTCGCTCGTTCTCTTTCGGTTTGAATTTTGGTTTTTAAGTAATCAAGACATGAAAAAAACGTTTTTTCTTGGTGTGATGGCCTTGGGTCTAGTCACCGTATTCATTAGTTGCGAGGATTTTTTGGACCGTCCGCCTCAGGATCGCCTTGGTCAGCAGCATCTGACTTTCAATGCGAAGGAGATGACGTTGCTGACTAACCGCTACTATGCTTCGCTGCCCGGTTTTCAACACAATAATTACCACACTGGAATTTTCAGGGATGACAACGCTTCGGACAACTTGGTGCCAACCAATTATAATTATAGCCCGCAATTGTCTGGGACGATTGTCGTACCGCCATCGGGCGGCGGTTGGGTATGGACCGATATCCGCTCGATAAATTATGCGATAAGGGACATCCGTATCTTGAGTACTGAAGTAGAAGATACGAAATTGGCCCATTTATCCGAATTCTACTTTTGGCGGGCGTGGTTTTATTATGATTTGCTCAAGCAGTTCGGGGCATTGCCTTGGTACGGCGAGCCGTTGGAAATGGATTCCGAAGAATTGTACGCTGAGCGCCTGCCGCGCAATGTGATCGCGGACTCCATATTGGCTGACTTGGATTTCGCCATCGAGAACCTACGGTCCGTCAATACGGTCGGGAATGTACGGATAAATCGTCAGGCGGCCTTGCTTTTCAAGTCTCGTGTGGCATTATACGAGGGAACATGGCAGAAGTACCACGCCGGTACGCCTTTCGCAGCACCCAATGCCAACCCTGAAAAGTATTTTCGGGCGTGCGTCGATGCGGTAAAGATCCTGATTGCTGACAATACGAACAGTATCGTGAGTGGCACCGACATCACGAGGGATTATTGGAATCTATTCAATAAACGAGATTATACGAATCACGATGAGGTACTCTTGTGGAAGCAATTTGATAAATCAATAGGTGTGTATCACTATGCGCAGAATTACTTCCAGAATTATGGTGCCAATACGGGCGTTTCCAAACAACTGGTAGATGATTTTTTATGCGATGACGGATTGCCCATCGGTTTGAGCCAGCGTTATCTTGGTGACAATACATTGAAGCAAGTGACGACAAACAGGGATCCTCGTTTATCCCAGCTGGTATTTTTGCCAGGCGATCCCAGAAAGATGATCGGTCCTGATACGACGGTCTTTTTCACGGTTCCGGATTTCATCAATTCCCAGAACAATGTGAATACAACCGGATACCAATTGTTCAAGGGCTTGGATCCGGAAGATGAAGAGGGTCGGCAAGCATCTACGGGAAGTATTGTGTTCCGATATGCGGAAGCCTTGCTGAACTATGCGGAGGCATCCGTTGAATTGGGGGAGATTACCCAAGGGATCCTGGATGAGACGGTCAACAAACTTCGCGATCGGGTGGATATGCCGCATCTGTCGGTAGGTGTTGGGTATACCGATCCGAATTGGCAGTTTCCATCGCTGTCTGCTTTGCTCAACGAGGTAAGACGGGAGCGCCGGATAGAATTTGCTTGTGAGGGCTATCGCTTTGATGACTTGATGCGCTGGGCAGCCACTGATCTGATCAAGCAGTCATTTCGCGGAGCCAAGTTCGCGCAGTTCGAAAGTGCGGGCGTGCGGAACGTGCAGGTGGATGAAGACGGCTACATCTTTCCGTATAAGGTGGCACCTGTGGCCAATGGATTTCCATTTGACCCGTCCAAGCATTACCTGAAGCCGATCCCGACGAATGAGCTTACGTTGAATCCGGCGTTGACGCAGAACCCGAATTATTGATAATTGATTTTTTTAACCTGGCCAGCCGTTCGATGTTATTGGACGGCTGGTTTTTTAACTTTGCTGAATGAAGAATACAAGAATGATTGTGAAAAGGGGAGGCACGATGCTAGCGTGTCTATGCCTGGTGTTTGTTTACACGTCGGCCATGGCGCAACATCGCCTGAGGGTGATGAGTTATAACATCCACCACGCCAACCCGCCATCCAAGCCGAAGTTCATCGATATCCCGGCCATCGCCAAGGTCATCAACGACAGCGGTGCCGAGCTGGTGGCCCTCCAGGAGCTGGATATCAACAACCAGCGCTCGGGCGTGGATCTCGATCAGGCGGCAGAACTCGGTCGGCTCACCGGGATGCATCACTTCTTTGCGAAAGGGATTGATTTCCTCGGCGGGCAATATGGCGTGGCAATCCTGTCCAAGTACCCGATCATCGACGAGAAGCGCTACGCGCTCCCCATGGTTGAAGGTTCCGGAGGGGAGCCACGGGCGCTAGCGGTGGTTACGGTGCAGCATCCGCAAGGGAAGAAGTTCACGTTTGCCTGTACGCATATGGACCTAAAGGAAGAAAACCGGCTGTTGCAGGCTGAATTCATCGTGAAACGGTTGGCTAAGATCAAACGCCATCCCGTCATCTTTGCCGGCGACCTGAATGCCGAGCCCGGTTCGGCAGTTATCGATATCTTCTACGAAAGATTCCGCAATGCCCTTTACGACGGGCCGACGTATCCGCAGGTAAATCCCGAAAACCAGTTGGATTACATCATGTACCGGGAGCGCGACGATTTGCGCGTGGAAAATCCGAAGATCATCAAGGAAGCGTATGCATCCGATCATTTTCCGGTGTATGCGGAGTTTGTCTGGGAATGAGAACGGGACTTTTATAAACTGACTGAATAGTTATGCGCAAATTGAAATCATATTTTTTCTTGTGCTGCATGTTGGCAGCACCGATATTTCAGACCAAAGGAACCGAGACTGGGCCCTTGGGCGTTGACGATATCAACATCGTACCGAAGCCCCAGCAATTGATTCGCGGGGAAGGGACGTTCCGTTTCGATGCGAATACGTCTTTGGTGGTCGGAAATGAAGACCAGCGTAAGCTGTTCGGTTTCCTGCGCAGGCCGGTTGAAATCGCGGCCGGACTATCGCTGAAGGAGGTCACCGTAGCGCCGTTGTCCAATTTTATCCAGTTGGTGAACGACGCATCGATGGCTGCCGAGCACTACCGCTTGCAAGTCGAGTCGGATCGCGTGGTGATTACCGCCCCGGATTACAACGGTCACCTCTACGGCATACAGACCATCCTGCAGTTGCTTCCGCCGCAGATCAGGAGCCGCGCGCGAGCGGTGCACACCACGCGTTGGGAAGTGCCCGTGGTCGAAATCAAAGACGGCCCCCGATTCGGCTATCGGGGCCTTATGCTCGATGTTTCGCGGCATTTCTTTCCGTTGGGTTACGTTAGGGAGGTTCTCGATGAGATGGCCTTCCACAAGCTCAACAAATTCCACTTCCACTTCATCGATGATCAAGGGTGGCGATTGGAAATAAAACAATATCCCAAATTGACGCAAGAAGGTGCCTATCGCGTCGAGAACTTCGAGCTCAATTGGAACGATCAGGTGCCGCCACAGCCCGGACAGGCTCCTAATTACGGAGGTTACTACACGCAGGATGAAATCCGTGACCTGTTGGCCTACGCCAGTGATAGGGGAATCGACGTGATTCCCGAAGTGGAGATGCCGGGGCATATCACCAGCGCATCTGTGGCGTATCCTCACCTCACGTGTTTCGTTGATGGTGAGTTGCTGTTGCCGAACGGAGGTACGCGTCCACCGTTCAACTATAACCTATGTCCCGGAAAGGAAACTACCTACCAGTTCATCGAGGATGTGTTGGACGAGGTGGTGGCGCTCTTCCCCAGTGAGCTGATTCACGTAGGGGGAGATGAGGTCAGCAAGGTGCATTGGCAAAAGTGTCCGGATTGCCAAAAACGCATCAAAGACGAGGGATTGGCCGACGAAGAGGAACTCGAAAGCTATTTCATGCATCGCGCGGAGCAAATGCTCGCGAAACACCGTCGCCGGATGGTGGTGTGGAAAGAGCGGAGCGAAAGCCCCAAAGGCGTCATACCGATGATTTACAAACATATTGGGGGTGTCAAAGAACCTACGAGTCTGGGATATGATGTCATCGTCGCACCGGCTTCCCATACTTATTTTGATTTTTACCAGGGCGACCGCGAACAGGAGCCGTTAGCTTATGGGCATGGAATCCATATGCCGCTCAAACGGGTGTATCAGTTCGATCCTATACCCGAGGGCTTATCCGCGCAGCAGCAAAAACACGTGCTTGGCGGGCAGGCCAACCTGTGGGCGGAATTCGTCCAAACGGAAAACACATCGGAATACATGCTTTATCCCCGTCTTGCGGCGCTTAGCGAAGCGGTTTGGACCAACCCCGAGCTGCGTAGCTGGGAAGATTTCTCCAAGCGGGTTCAAGTGCAATTCAACCGCTACGCCTATGCTGGGATCAATTATGCCAGAAGTGCATTCAACGTGGATTGTACGGTAGAACCCTTCGAATCGGGTGATGGCGTAACCGTAAAATTGCAGACTGAATTCCCGAATGTAGAAATCCGGTACGCGGTAGACGGTAAGGTTACCATTGAGTCGCCGATCTATGAGGAACCGTTGGTGGTTGACCGTCCGGTGATGCTTCGAGCGAGAACGTTTCGCGATGGGCTGCCGGTGGGCAGGTTACTGGAACGGGAAGTCGGCTCCGCTGATCCCGATGCACAAGGGAAATAGTAATCGAGGGCGGCCCGAAAGCCGCCCTCAATCGTTCAGTTGAATTTCACATCCGTAAACGTAAACGCATGCTCGGCCGACGTCTTGTATTCATCGGTGTGTGGTGAATACGTTTTTACATCGATGGATCGGTTGCTTGGATCGATGGTCAGTATGCGGAGAAAACCATTTCCGCCGTTGATCGATCCTTCCACGCCGCCTTGGAAATTCGCCAGCATCTGGTAGACCTTGTTGCCATGGTCCCCTTCGCTAACCAGTGTCCCTACGCCATCATTCAATACATGTCCGCTGACCACCAATAAAATGTTGGGGTGTTTACGCACTAGCTTTTCCCATACTTCTTCACCATTGTTCACTTGGTCCACGGAGTCCTTTCCGAGCCCATAGCCCTGCGGAAGCCAATGATGGCTCCGTTCGGGACTCATGCGGGTCTCGTCCGAATACATGTAGGCGTGGGTATTAATGATTACGCGGTGTTTGGGGTGCGAGGCCACTATTCCATTGGCCCAGTCGAGCACGCTGTTGCGCGGGCCGAACTCCAGGTTGAGTACCAGCCAATCAAGGCCACCGGCATTGAATTGACACCAATAATTATCTAATTTCCCCGTTTCCATAGCACCGCCGAAGTGAGGCATCTTGCTATAGCGGTCATACGGGAAGTACGTGTTGAAATAGGTCAGGTCGCGGGTTTGTGCGTGGCCGTTTTCGCCGTTGTCGTGGTTACCGGTGGCAAGGGCGTAGGGCACGACATTGTCCAGTCGCTGCAAGGCGTCTGCCGCTACCTCCCATTGTTCGGGAACATTGTGGTTGGTGATATCACCCTGTTGCAATACGAAACTGATGCTGTCCTTGTTGTCGACCACCCAGTTGGTCTGGGATTGGAAGATTTCGGGGTACGATTCCGAATACACTTGGGTATCGGGAAGCAGGACGATCTTGAAATGCTGGTCTTTTTTTCCGCAAGCCACGGAAAACGCCAATAGGGCGCTGAAAAGTACGTGATTGAACCGTTTGTTAGTCATCATATTGGATTAAGATTATGCTGTTCAAATGTAGCACGAATGGTCAATAGATACCAATGGTATTTTTGCATTCCCTTCCTAAATATTAGCGAAAAAGCCTTTGGCATGAGGACCAAAGGCTCTTTGTTCTATCGGAAATCACACCGAAGCATCAGGGCCAGATACCCAGGTTCTGATAGGCCACCGCGATCTTATCAATCGATCCAACGAAGGCCGCGGTACGGAGCGTGTCGATGGCTTTGTTGCCATTCTTGATTTGCCTGATTTCGTGGTATGCGCGGATCATCGTGTCTTCCAGCCCGGAATTGACCAGTTCCAATTCATCCGCGCCCTTCACGATGGCCATCCGTTGCGCGGTCGTGAGCGATTTGCCCGTGATCGCTTCGACCGTATTGACGAGGTTGAGGTTGGCCATTTCCTCATAGCGTTTGTCCATGCGGCCGAAGGCGACGTGCGACAGGTTTTTCAGCCATTCGAAATAGGAGACGGTCACCCCGCCAGCGTTGCAATACATATCGGGGATGATGATGCCACCGTTTTTGACGAACAGGGCTTCCGCTCCTGGCGTCGTAGGGCCGTTGGCGCCCTCGGCGATGATACGGGCTTTGATTCGGCCGATATTTTCCTCAGTCAGTTGGTTCTCAAGCGCCGCTGGAATCAGGATATCGCACGCCTGCTCTAATCCTTGGGCCGAGCTTTTGAATTCTTTGGTCGCTTTTTTATACCCTAAGATGGATCCGGTATTCTTGCGGTGTTCTAGGATGGCATCCGGATCCAATCCGTCAGCGTTGTATAACGCACCATCATATTCGCATACGCCCACAACGACGGCGCCGAATTCCATCAATACTTTCGCGGTGTTGTAACCTACGTTACCCAATCCCTGCACGATTACTTTCTTTCCAGCGATGCCCGGCGTTAGGCCGATGGCTTTCATGTCTTCAGCCACATCCACGCACTCGCGTATGGCAATCGCCACCCCGCGGCCGGTTGCCGCTTTGCGACCATTGATGCCGTGGAGCGACAGTGGCTTGCCTGTAACGCATCCAAAAGCATCCAATTGGCCAGGATTCATGGTTGTGTAAGTGTCTGCTATCCAGCTCATCTCGCGTTCTCCGGTGCCATAGTCTGGCGCCGGTACATCGATAGCCGGACCAATGAAGTTCTTCTTGATGAGTTCAACGGTATACCGGCGGGTTATGGTTTCCAATTCGCTGGTCGAATAGTTTTTCGGATTGATGCAAATCCCGCCCTTGGCCCCACCGAAAGGAACGTTAACAATGGCGCATTTGTAGGTCATCAGTGCGGCCAGCGCCATCACTTCATCTTCGTTCACCAATTCGCTGTAACGGATCCCGCCTTTGGTAGGAGACATATGCTGTGAATGTTCCACGCGCCAAGCATTGATTACTTCGATTTGGTCGCCACGCCGGAAGGGGAAGCTGAAGCGGTAGACGCTGTTGCATACCTTGATCTGGTTCAGCAAGCCCTGTGGATGCTTGGTAAACTGCGCAGCGTGGTCGAAGAATGCCGATACATCATCAAAAAAATGAGGTTCTTGTGGTGTTTTTGCTATTGACTTAGCCATAACAATCGAGAATATAAGAAAATTGGTAACTTAGTGACACTAACCATCAAAGCGCAACGGGATGAAGTTCGACGGAGTGGGACGGGTTATTTCTTTTGCTGTTCTTCCAATCGCGATACCTTTCTGTCGATGGTGAATAAGTAAACAGCCAAACCCAAAAAAAGAACCGCCAAAACCGCAACAACAACATAAATCTTGCCCGAGCTGCGTAAACCCGTGGCCATTTCGACCCCAGTGTTTGATTGGGCAAAACTACACATTAACCCATTGATAACTAATAACCAAGAAAGAATTATCTTTTTCATAGCGATTCGTGATAATCGTTGTTAATTTTTAACGCCTAATCGTTTTAAGGTTGCCATTATGCCAATTGCGCTTAGCTAACGGTGTCGTTTTCGTATTCGAATTTCCGCATACGGAAACGCAAGGTCATCAACCAGATTCCAATAAGTATCCAACCCAATGCTGCCGGGTACAACACGGCTTTCATGGAGCCGTCCAGATCGAAATCACCGAAACCGGAATTGCCCCCTGCTCCGGGGTGAAGGGAATCGGTGTTCTTCGGCAGGATGTACATGAGTACGATCATGATTGGAAAAGCGAAGATGTTGTAGACCGCAGAAATCCGAGCCCGCTTTTGTTCTTCTTCGAGCGCATTGCGGAGCACCAAGTAAGCGAGGTACATCAACGTCGCAATAGCCGATCCATTGGTCTTTGGGTCGTTGGGCCACGCGGCACCCCAAGTGAAATTTGCCCAAATCATCCCGGTAAGAAGGCCCAGAAGGCAGAAAACGATGCCGACATTAATGCTTTCTACAGCCACTAGGTCGTGGTCTGTATTGTTGGAAGATAGGTATTTGATGCTGTAGACAACCGAAATCAGGTACAGCGTGAGCATGGCAAACCACATCGGCACGTGGAAGTATACGTTGCGGATGGTCTCGTTGACGATGGCCAGCGCAGGTACCGGCCCGAGCAGCCCCCAAACGATGCTGTAAAAAATCAAGGCTAATCCAAGGAATTTCCACCAATTTTTTTTCATTGATAAGTCAAAAGTCGTAAATCAGAAGTCTTCAGCGAGCCAATCTAAAATCTAAAATTGTAAAGCTAGGATCCAACATTCCCTAGTCTCTCCAAAGGTAAGGAAATAGCAACAAAGAAATGGTCACGGTAATGACATTGATAGCCACCAATACCAACAATTCGCCATAGTTGATGCTACAAGACAATCCATCCATCGCATTTTTCGAAACCTTGATCAGCACCAACAGCATCGGTATGATGATTGGGAAGCTGAGGATGGCCATCAACGTGCTGTTATTACCTGCCTTGGCCGCGATGCCGGAAACCATGGTAAAAAGCGACGCAAAGCCAATGCCGCCCAATATCACGGTAACGAGGTAAAGCAACGGATTGCCGAGGGGGTTTTCGAAGATGACGGCATAGACCAGGTATGCTATCGAGGAAAGCATCACCATCATCAACATGTTGTACACAATCTTTGACAGGATGATGGCCCGTGCGCTGGCTAGCGTATAGTAGTACAATTGGCGGCTGCGGCTTTCCTGAACGAAGCTCTTGTTGATGGCATTTACCGATGCGAAGAGCAGGATAATCCAAAATAAAGCATTCCAAGTAGTGGTATCCAAGGATTTGAATGCCTGATAGCAGACAAAAACCGTGGATACCACATACAAGATGACACCGTTAATGGCGTATTTTGACCGCCATTCCAATACGATGTCTTTATGGATAAGGGACTTGACTTCTTTAAGCAAATGCATCGCCACAAAGATACGATTCGGATCGTATTGTGGCTAGGGAGCGCAATTTATATTTCTTCTTCCGCCTTTCGCGTTGCTGATTTGATTGCGCTGTTGGCTTTGCTTATCCCATCCTTTGCCAAGCGATCGGCTTTATTGATGGCAGACTGCCCTTTGCTTTTCGCTTGGGAACGCAGTTCATCGATTTCGCGGGTAGCCCGGTCGGCTAATTTCGAGGCTTTGTTGAGACCTTCCTTGGTGTTTTTCCGAATAGCCTTGGTCAGTTCGCGTACGCCATCACTGGCGCGGTCGAGTTGTCTGCGGCCTTCTTTCGTGCCCAAAAGCAACCAAGCCACGGTGCCGGCTGCAAGTCCTACCAATGCGTACGTAACGATACTGTTTTTCGTGTTCATCTTTCTTTCCCGTTTAATTTTTCCTTTTTTCTTATCCGTTTTCATCTGTTTATTTTTTTTCTCTTTCAATTGCCAGATGGAACCTTTGATGATTGCGATAATCAGCGCCCTATATGCTTACTGATTATCGCAATCATGCCGGATTCATGAAAGAACAACAACGGACGACAAAAAATGTTTTGAACACCAAAACAATGAGTGGGTGGTAGGCACGGGTTATTTGTCGGCGAGCTGGAGCGTGTATAGGTGGTGATACAGGCCTTCGCCCTTATCCATCAACTCGTCGTGCGTGCCCGAAGCGATGACCTTTCCAAACTCGACCACCACGATTTGGTCGGCTTCACGGATCGTGGACAGGCGATGGGCGATGATAATCGACGTCCGGTTTTTCATTAGTTCTTCCAAGGCTTGCTGGACTTGGCGCTCCGATTCGGAATCGAGCGACGAAGTGGCTTCGTCGAGTATCAGGATAGCCGGATCTTTCAGCAACGCCCGCGCGATGGCGATGCGTTGACGTTGTCCCCCAGACAGCTTCACGCCGCGTTCGCCCACCACCGTATCATACCCCTGGGGAAATTCCATGATGAAATCATGGGCATTGGCCCTACGGGCAGCGGTAATGATGTCGTCGGCATCGGCGCTTAGCTTTCCATAAGCGATATTTTCGCGAATAGTTCCCCCAAACAGCAACACGTCTTGTGGAACGATGGCCACCTGATTGCGGATATCCGTCAAGGGATAGTCCTTCGCGTCTCGACCGTCGAATAGGATACGGCCGGCGTTGGGTTTGTAAAATTGCAAGACCAACGAGGCAATCGTCGACTTGCCTGTGCCACTGGGCCCTACGATAGCGATCTTTTCACCTGCACTCGCTCCAAAAGAGACAGCCTTCAAGACCGAGATTTCGGGCCGTGACGGATAGGCGAATGTAACGCCTTCAAATGCGATATTGCCTTCGAAGGGATGTATAATCGTTTTTTCTTCTTGCAAAAGACCGGCATCTTCCTGTTGTTCGCCAAGGATTTCGATGACACGCTCGCTGGCCCCGATTGCCTTTTGGATGTTGGCGTACAGCTCAGGGAAGCTGCCCATAGAGCCGGCCACGAAGATGGAGTACAGGATATAGGTGGTCAGGTCGCCTACGGATATATCGCCCGCGGCCACCAATGATGAGCCGTACCAAATGACGGCCACAACGGCACCAAATAGGCAGAAAATGATAAATGACGCAAATATACCCCGATAGGTAGCGCCCTTTACGGCTATCTTGACCACGGCTTGCAAGGTGCTGGAATAACGTGCAGCCTCATAAGCCTCATTGGCGAACGCCTTGACATTGCTGATGCCCTGAAGGGTTTCCTGCACGACCGTATTCGATTCGGCGAGTTTGTCTTGGGCCATGCGCGAAAGTTTCCGGATAAACCGCCCGAACACCACGGCGACGATAACCAAAATAGGGAGGATGCTCAAATTAAGGAGTGTCAGTTTTCCCGAGACGACAAACAGCAGGCAGATACCGCCGGTCAACAGGATGATCTGGCGGATGATTTCGGCCAACGTGGTAGTCATCGTATCCTGTATCTGGGCTAGATCTGCGGAAAGTCGGCTGTTCAACTCGCCGACCCGCCGGTTCGCGAAGAAGTCTAGCGGGAGCGTGATCAAATTGTAATACGAATCGCGCCGAATATCGGCCAAGGATTTCTCAGCGACCTCCACGAATAGGCGTATCCTGAAGAATGAAACCACCGATTGGACCAACAGGATCGAAAAGGAGACAACGCCGATGGTCCGGATATCGGCAGGGATCCAGTCATAGCCTTGGCGGCCTTGGGCGGCATCGATCATCGCTCCCAAAAGCGCCGGGAAGGCCAGTGCGGTGAGGCTTGACAGGAACAGGAAGATCATGCCCACGACGAATTTGATTCGATACGGTTTTAGATAGGCCAATAGCTTCGCAGCCTTGTTCAGCGTTGTCTTCGTGAGTTTCGGTTTGGGTAGATCCTCCGATGGCGTATCCCCACTGTTTAGCCGTTGTCTAGCCATGTCCCATAATTAATATCTATGGGGCAAAAGTATAGACAATAATACTGGCGCATATCACGCTTTCGTCAATTTTTGACGCCTGATGAACACGTAAGCGATGCCACCGAAGATGGCGAGTATGGCGATCAGCAGGAGGCCACCGTAAAAGCGGTTGGTTTTTTCAAGTGCGTCGATGGCACTGACCATGCGCTCCTGCTCGCGTTGCAATTTGCCGATGGTCTTGATGTATCCATTGATGCGCCCGTCAAATTCAGAAGCCTGTTGCGCAATCTGCGATTTCTCGAAATCCTTGTAATCCAGTAACATCTTTGTCTCCCGAAAGATGTTGTTGTCGGTGAGTACGATTTCTTTCAGGATATCGATCGAGGCCTGCATGTCCTTTTTGGTTTTCAACCCAAAAATCCCCGTGCGCTTTTTCAGGCTTTCGTCAAATTGTCCGAACCGGGCGCTGCGTTGCGCGAGGAGGTCATTCACTTTTTGGCGCTGCATCTCATAACCTGAGGTGTCGGAAGCAGCTTGCCGAGCCGAAGCGGGAATGCCGTGCGAAAGCATAAATAAGGTATAACCCAACGCTGTAAAAAAAAGTCGTAAGCAGCTGATTTTTTTCATATTATTTCCCAAATTCCACACGGATGATGTCCCCTTGGTTGAGTCCCAGCAACCCGCTGGCATTGCCTTTGTTGATTGCGATTTCCAGGTAATCGCTGATGCCGAACAGGCATAGTTTTTCACCTTCGGGCACTTCGTTATAATGCCAGCTCAGCTGATCGATCGTTTCATTGCGCCTGAAGAAAAGGACGAAACTACGGCCACGTTGCGCTTTGTTGAATAGTGCTTTGGAGATATTGCTGATTACATTGCCGAACGAATCGACAAAGACTACGCTGCCCCTCAAGCTGTCTTTTTCGACCACGGGCTGTACCAAGGTACGGTCGATGATCCCATCGATCGGATCCCCTATTTCGGTGAGTTTGCCCCCGTTTGCCAAGTGGCACGCAGCCTTGGCGAATATATCCGTGAGTGGAAAGTGCAGGTACTTGAGGTCTTGGATGAGGTTTAACTCGACCGCCACCGTCGGAGCGCCATCAAGCAACAGGGAGAAGATCCCGTTGTCCGCGCCAACGAAGTAGTGGCCATTGTATTGCAGGGCCAGGTAGCGGTTATCCGCATTGAAAACCGAATCGATACCGATTAGGTGGACACTGTTTTTAGGGAAGTAGGGGTACGCATTTTTGAGTACAAATGCCGCATGCTGAATATCGAACGGCGGTATTTCGTGTGATATATCCACAAGCCGAACCGCGGGCAATTGCGAGATGATGCTACCCTTGAGCGCTGCCTGGTAAAAATCTTTATGTCCTAAATCTGTTGTCAAGGTAATGATACCCATACCGCGGTGATTGCAATGGATGCAAACTTAGATAAACTTGATATGATATCCAATTATTTAAAAATTGTGCCCGAGGAGATTTTTTATTTCACTGATGCGAATGGCAATTTATCGCTATCTTTGAGCGCAGGGTGGAGAAGGTGCGCCACACCCGAAACAGAAATGAAATGGCGCCAAACAAACGGATAAGCGGATGACCGGAAATGGCCAGCTGATATACTGACTCAAAATTTGAACGAACTAAATATCACATTGGAAGATGTGAACCCCGCGGTTTTGTGGGGGGCGCAGAACGAGCACTTCGAAGTGTTCAAGAAACAATTTCCGAAATTAAAGATCGTAGCACGTGGCAACGAAGTCAAGGTGCTGGGAGATGAACGCGAAATCGCCTCATTCAGCAATCAGTTCGATAAAGTCGTCGCGCACGTCGAGCAATACCATACACTGACGGTAAACGACTTGGAAAGCATGTTGGGAAAGACGGTATCGACCGAGGCCATCGCGGCCAGCGGTGTGAGCAACGAGCCCATCGTTTTCGGTCCGAATGGCATTGTCGTGAAGGCACGCACAGCCAACCAACGCCGTATGGTGGAAAGCATCCTCCGAAACGATATCCTGTTTGCCATTGGGCCTGCAGGTACCGGGAAGACGTATACCGCGGTTGCCTTGGCTGTTCGGGCGTTGCGCAACAAAGAGGTGAAGCGGATCATCCTGACGCGGCCTGCCGTGGAAGCCGGCGAAAACCTGGGCTTCCTGCCCGGAGACCTGAAAGAGAAGGTAGACCCTTATCTCCGGCCGCTCTACGACGCGCTGGATGACATGATTCCAGCCGAGAAGCTCAAGGTTTTCCTGGAGAACCGGACGATTGAGGTGGCTCCGCTGGCGTTCATGCGAGGCCGTACACTCGACAACTGTTTCGTGATATTGGACGAAGCGCAGAACGCGACGGATATGCAAATGAAGATGTTTCTCACACGGATGGGGCCAACGGCCAAATTTATCGTAACGGGAGACGTCACGCAGATCGACCTACCCAAGAAGCAACAGTCGGGTTTACAGACCGCGCTCAAATTGCTCGAAGGCATCGAAGGCATCGACATGATTTACTTGAGCGGTGGCGATGTCGTAAGGCACAAGCTCGTCAGGCGGATATTGGAGGCGTATGGGGATATTTGATTTTAGTCGTAAGTCCAAGATGAAGGCCGATCGCTGAAAGCTGGCCGCAACAGCAAAAAAAATGAATACCATAAAGGAGACAAATTTTAAATTTGAAAAGCAGACGGCCTTTTACCGTGGAAAGGTCAGGGACGTGTATACGATAGCCGATGCGCATTTGGCCATGATCGCCACGGACCGGATATCGGCATTTGACGTCGTACTCCCCAGGGCGATTCCGTACAAAGGCCAGGTACTTAATCAAATCGCTGCTAAATTCCTGAAGGCTACCGAAGATATCGTGCCGAATTGGGTGGTTGCTGTACCGGATCCATCTGCGACGATCGGCCTTGTCTGCGAACCGTTCAAGGTTGAGATGGTTATCCGGGGGTATCTATCGGGCCATGCTTGGCGCGAGTACCAAGCGGGTAGGAGGCAGGTTTGCGGCGAAACGATTCCGGACGGGTTACGTGAAAACGATCGGCTTCCCGAGCCCATCATCACGCCCACCACAAAAGCATCGGTAGGGCATGATGAAGATATTTCACGAGCGGCAATCCTGGAACAAGGCATCGTGTCTGAAGCCGACTATAGCCAATTGGAGGCCTATACCAAGGCGCTGTTCAAGCGGGGTACCCAGCTTGCGGCCGAACGCGGATTGATTTTGGTGGATACCAAATACGAATTTGGCAAACGTGATGGACAGCTATACCTCATCGACGAAATCCATACACCGGATTCTTCCCGCTATTTTTACGCCGATGGTTATGAGCAATTGCAACGGGAAGGCAAGCCTCAACGCCAATTGTCAAAGGAATTCGTTCGTAAGTGGTTGATCGAGAACGGATTTCAAGGGAAGACCAATCAAGAGGTGCCCGAAATGACCGATGAAATCGTATCGTCGATTTCCGAACGGTATATCGAACTCTTTGAGCACATCACCGGCGAGCGGTTTGCGTATCCACAAGCTGAGGATGTATTGGATCGCGTGGAGCGCAATGTCGTAACCGCGCTTAAAGGCCTAGGGTATTAACAAAAGTTTTAATTGCAATTTAACCATGAAGTTTACCATTGATAAGCACGAGAAATACGTAGTCATCCAGCCGCATGTCGAACTGTTGGATGGGGATTCCACGCCAAAGATCAAGGATGAATTTCTACTGCTGAATACCGTTGGGCAACGGAACATCGTATTTGACCTCTCACATGTGAAGGAAGCGGATTCGTCGGGTTTGCGTATCGGCCTTTTGGCGCATCGGTTGTGCAAGGCAGCGGGTGGGGTATTCATCTTGGCCAGTGCGAACCAACAGATCAAGGATCTCATGACGGTTTGCAAGTTGAATGGCGTATTTCAGGTGGCGCCCAATGCGACCGATGCGGTCGACATGATATTTTCTAAGGAACTGGAAAAGGACTTGAGGGGTGCCCAAGAAGCGGGATGAGGTTTGATGTATTGATATTAGGAAGTAGCTCGGCGACACCGATTTATGGTCGCCATCCCACGGCACAGCTCATCAATATCAACGAACACTTGTACTTGGTGGATTGCGGCGAAGGGACGCAGACGCGGCTGATCAAGTACGGTATCAGGAGCAACCGCATCAAGCACATTTTCATCAGCCACCTGCATGGCGATCATTACCTGGGCCTCATTGGGCTGGTTTCGTCCATGCATTTGGTGGGACGGAAAGACGAGTTACACATCTACGGCCCGCCTGCTTTGCGCGAAATCATTGACATGCATTTCCTGCATTCGCAGACCGTATTACGTTATCCATTGCACTTCCACGCTACGCAGGATCAAACGGAAGAATTGATATTCGAAAATGAAAAACTTCGGGTCACTAGTTTTCCGCTTAGCCACCGTATTGCGTGCACGGGGTTCCGGTTTGATGAAAAGGGGCAGTTGCCCGCCATCAATCGCGAAAAAGCGGAAGCTATCGGCGTGCCGCATGCCTACTTTTCGCTCATCAAACGCGGCCATGATTTTACCGCTGCCGATGGTACGGTCTATCGTTGGCAGGACCTGACGTATGCGCCGATGCCGCCCCGAAGCTACGCGTATTGTTCCGATACGGTCAGGACTGCTGCTTACCTGCCGCACATCCAACACGTGGATTTGCTGTATCACGAGGCGACTTTCCTGCATGACATGCTGGAGCGCGCCGCCGATACCTACCACACCACGGCTTTGCAGGCTGGCGAGATTGCCACGGAGGTGGGGGCTAGAAAGTTGCTCATCGGGCATTACTCGGCGAGGTACAAGGACTTGGGGCCATTGCTCGAAGAGAGCAAGCGCACATTCGACGAAACACAATTGGCAATAGAAGGAAACTGGTATACGATATAATATGGCCATGACGGCAACATTTGATTTGACAAGAATACTACGGGAGAATATCCGGCGATTGACGCCGTATTCATCCGCCCGCGACGAGTTCAGCGGAGAGGCGTCCGTTTTGTTGGATGCCAACGAAAACGCATTCGGTTCACCGCTCGCACATCACTACAATCGCTATCCAGATCCACTGCAGCAACAGTTGAAGCTCAAATTGAGCACCATCAAGGGCGTTCCGGCACGGAATATCTTTTTGGGCAACGGAAGCGATGAGGCAATCGACATCCTGTATCGGGCGTTCTGCAGGCCTGGCGTGGACAACGTCATTTTGGTGCCGCCAACGTATGGTATGTACGAGGTGTCGGCCAACATCAACGATATATCCGTCAAGAACGTGACGTTGACCGAAGACTTCCAGCTTGATTTGGACGGCATCGCCGAAGCCATCGATGACCACACGCGGATGATTTTCCTGTGCTCGCCCAATAATCCCACCGGCAACTCGCTTCGCCGCGAAGACGTAGAGACCATCCTTGCGAATTTCAGCGGATTGGTGGTGATCGACGAAGCATACATCAATTACGCCAAACAGAAGACATTCATCCAGGAGTTGACCGAGTATAGCAACCTCGTGGTGTTGCAAACACTGTCCAAGGCCTGGGGGCTTGCCGGACTGCGCCTGGGAATGGCCTTCGCGAGCGAGGAGATCATCGAGGTGTTCAATAAGATAAAACCACCCTACAACATCAACCAAGCGACGCAAGAGTTGGCGTTGAGCGCGTTGGATAATGTCGATACGGTGAACGCGTGGATCCAGGAAACCGTGTCTGAGCGCGACAGGCTTTCGGATGCGTTGCGTACACTGGCCTTCGTTCGGCACGTGTATCCCTCGGATGCCAACTTCGTCCTGGTCAAAACGGACGAGCCACGGAAGCTTTATGACTATTTGGTGGCCAGGGGCATCATTGTGCGCGATCGCTCCAAAGTCGCGTTATGTGCGGGGTGCTTGCGTCTTACCATAGGTACCCCAACCGAAAACGGAACGCTGATGGAAGCGTTGAAAAGTTATGAATCCGGGAATTAATGCGATATTTGCAGCGTATAACTGAAATCGATGGCAGCTACCAAGAAGCGATTATTGTTCATTGATCGGGACGGTACCTTGATCGTTGAACCGGAAGATGAACAGATAGATTCATTCGCCAAGTTAAAGTTCTATCCAGGAGCCTTGCAGTATTTACCCCGTATCGCCAAGGAATTGGACTTTGAATTGATCCTGGTAACCAACCAAGACGGGCTGGGTACGGCATCGCACCCGGAGGAAAACTTTTGGCCGGTGCACCGATTGGTCGTCGACACGTTCGCCGGCGAGGGGGTCACGTTCGTTGCGCAACACATCGATCGTACCTTTCCGCACGAGAACGCACCGACGCGTAAACCGGGTACGGCATTGCTTACCGAATATTTTGACGAAGGCAAGTACGACCTAGGCCATTCGTTCGTTATCGGCGATCGCGTCAACGATGTCAAGTTGGCCCAGAATCTGGGCGCAAAGGCCATTTGGTTGCGGAACAACGATGCGCTTGGTGCCGCCGAGGCACATCAAATCGATACGTCGGTCGTGGCCCTGGAGACCCCGGATTGGAAAACCATTTACGAGTTCCTGAAATTGGGAGATCGTGTCGGCGAGCATCATCGCCAGACGAATGAAACCGACATTTACATCAAGCTGAACCTTGATGGCAGCGGGAAAGCCGATATCGACACCGGATTGTCGTTTTTCGATCATATGCTCGATCAAATCGCGCGCCACGGCCAGTTGGACCTTACCGTGAGGGTGAAGGGCGACTTGCATGTCGACGAGCACCACACCATCGAGGATACCGGCATTGCATTGGGCGAACTGGTAGCCCGGACTTTGGGCGACAAGCGCGGTATCGAGCGATATGCGTTTACACTCCCCATGGACGATTGCCTCGCCCAGGTAGCAATTGACTTCGGTGGGCGCAATTGGATCGTTTGGGACGCCGAGTTCAGGCGCGAAAAGGTGGGGGACATGCCCACGGAGATGTTTTTCCATTTTTTCAAATCCTTTTCAGACGCGTCGAAAAGCAACTTGAACGTCAAGGCAACGGGCGATAACGAACATCACAAGATCGAGGCGATCTTCAAGGCATTCGCCAAAGCCATCAAAAAGGCCGTTCGGCGAGATGCGGAACACATGGAATTGCCGAGTACCAAAGGCGTATTATGACAGGGATTATCAATTACGGTGCGGGAAACATCTTTTCACTAACGGCGGCGCTCACCCGTTTGGGTATCCCGTATGGCATGGTCAACAAGGAGGATGAATTGGATGGGTACGACCGGATTATCATCCCCGGCGTGGGCCATGCGGGTGCGGCGATGCGCAAATTGCAGGCATCGGGCTTAGCTGCCAGCATTGGGCAAATCACAAAACCGGTGTTAGGAATATGTGTCGGCATGCAGCTGCTTACGGCGTACTCCGAAGAAGGAAGCTGCCGGCTGTTGGATGTCATCCCCCTGAGGACGTTACATTTCGAAAGCCGGATCGACGGGAAGGTGCCCCATATGGGCTGGAACAACGTGTATCACGAAAATACATGCCCGATATTCGCGAATGTGAAAAAAGATGCTTACTTTTACTTTGTACACTCTTATTTTATTGAATATAATGCTACTTTTACGGCCGCTTTTACCCAATACGGATTGAAATTTTCGGCCGCTGTGCAGGATCGAAACTTTTACGGGGTGCAGTTCCATCCTGAGAAATCGGGCGAAGCGGGGGAGCGGTTATTGTTGAATTTTGCAAATTTATATTGAAATCAACCTTGTAAAGCGATGTATATTATTCCGGCGATAGATGTATTGGACAAGCGGGTTGTCCGTTTGCGAGAAGGTAACTACGATGACGCGACCGTTTACGAAGTGAGCCTCGAGGAGATGGTGGAAAAATACCAATCAAACGGCACCGAATTTGTCCACATCGTGGATTTGAACGGTGCCAAGGGCGATTTTTCCAATCAAGCGTACCTGTTTGACATCGTGCGCAATACCGATATGAAGGTACAGTACGGTGGCGGCGTCAGGAGCATCGAAAAAGTGAAGGAGCTCGTGGATATGGGCATACACCGCGTGGTGGTCGGTACGCAGGCCATCACCAACCCAGCCTTTTTGGACGAGCTCAGCGCACTCAATCAGGGGAAGTACAAATACGCCGACCACGTGGTGATCGCAATCGACGTGTTGGATGAAGTCATCAAATACTCCGGATGGATGGAAAGCTCTCCGGTCAAGTTGCTGGATTATATCGATCGTTGCCTGTCGTTGGGCTTTTTCCGATTCCTATGCACCGATATCAATAAAGATGGCAAGTTGGGGGGCGCCGGGGTTGAATTGTACAAGAAGTTACTTGAGCATTCACCGATTATCAAGCTCATCGCATCCGGCGGCATCAGCTCCATGGAAGACATCTATGCGCTCGATGCCATCAAGGTCGAAGCGTGCGTGGTGGGCAAGGCGATCTATGAGAACCGGATCACCATCGAGGAAATCAAGGAGTGGAACCTCAAATCCTTGATCAGCTTTTAGTCAATCATGTTGGCTAAGCGCATCATTCCCTGCTTGGACGTCAAAGATGGACGCACGGTCAAAGGCGTCAACTTCGTAGACCTTCGTGATGCTGGCGACCCCGTTGAATTGGCTTGGCAGTATTCAAGGCAAGGAGCTGACGAGTTGGTGTTCCTCGACATCACCGCCACCCACGAACGGCGCAAGACCACCGTCGAGTTGGTCAAGGCGGTGGCCAAGCAGGTCAATATCCCCTTTACCATTGGAGGAGGCATCAACGAGCTGGCAGATGCCGATAAGCTCTTGCATTCGGGCGCAGACAAAATATCCATCAACTCAGCAGCTGTCCGTAATCCCACATTGATCGATCAACTGGCCGATGCATTCGGGATTCAGTTCGTGGTGGTCGCCGTGGATACCCGGCGCGTGGATGGTAAAAATTACGTGCACCTCAATGGTGGTCGGCTTAAGACCGATATCCAGACCGAAGATTGGATCAAGGAAGCGGAGCGCCGAGGTGCAGGGGAGATATTGCTGACTTCGATGGATCACGACGGCACGAAAGGCGGATTCGATTGTGATTTCCTGAAGGCCATCAATGACAGTCTGTCCATTCCGTTGATCGCTTCGGGCGGAGCAGGCAGTCAGCAGCATTTCGTCGACGTATTCAGGCAAAGCGATGTCGACGCGGCGTTGGCGGCATCCGTGTTTCACTATGGCGAAATCCTGATCCCGGAGCTGAAGGACGAATTGCGGCGACACGGGATTGCAGTGAGGTAATTTTTTTAGCTATGTTAGATTTCGAAAAAAGCGGGGGACTGGTCCCTGCCATTGTTCAAGACGCCCAGACATTGGAAGTGCTGATGTTGGGGTATATGAACGAGGAAGCCTGGCAAAAGACGCAAGGCGAGGGACGGGTTACCTTTTTTTCGAGGAGCAAAGGGCGGCTTTGGACGAAGGGCGAAGAAAGTGGACATTTCCTGGAGGTGGTAAGCACGCACATCGACTGTGACCGCGATACCGTGCTCATCAAAGCGAAACCGAAAGGCCCAACATGCCATACGGGGAGCAGGAGCTGTTTCAATACCGATTATAACCAGAATTTCATTTTCGAGCTCGTCGACATCATCAACAACCGATATACGTTTCCGACCGCTGATTCCTATGTGAATCGATTGCGGGAAAAAGGGTTGAACAAAATCGCGCAGAAGGTGGGCGAGGAAGCAGTGGAGACCGTGATCGCCGCACTGGCCGAATCGGAAACGGACTTTGTCAATGAGGCTTCCGACCTCGTTTTCCATTTGTTGGTGCTGCTGCGCGAGAAAGGAATTCCGTTGGAAACCATCGCCAAGAATCTGGCGGCGAGGCACCGCTAGCAGCGGATCCTCAGGGAACAAGTGTTTGGGATACGGATGGCAAAGCTTCACGTACAACACGCAGGCACGCTGTCGGGTCACCAGAATCCGATTTTCGCCGTTGAGAACGGTCCGGAGCCGCATATGCTGTTCACGGCGGGCAACGATAAGGGGGTGGTGCAATGGAATCTGCAGACCATGGCCTTTGAACGCGTGCTTTTTCCGGTCCATTCGTCCGTGTACGCGCTGCACCTGCTTGCAGGCACGACATTGTTGGCCATTGGCAAGCGAGACGGTTTCGTGATCGTGGTAGACGTGAACACGCAGCGGATGGAGGCCACATTGGGCCATCACCGTAAACCCGTGTTCGGCATCCAATCCTTTGAAAGCAAACCTGAGCTGATGCTGTCGTCCGAAGATGGCACCGTTTCGGTCTGGGATACGGTCAGTTTCGATTTGCTGTATCACTTCAAGGTCTCCGATCAAACCGTCCGTGTCATCGCCATCAGTCCGGATGAGCGTTTGATTGCATTGGGCACGAAAGACGGCAAGGTGAAGCTGTACAATGCGCTCGATTATTCGTTCATCACGGAGCTGTCGGCGCATACGATGCCTGTTACATCGTTATGCTTTTCGCCTGATGGACGCTATTTGTTGACCGGCGGACGAGACGCTCGGCTGAACGTTTTCGAAACAACGGGCTTTTCCCTCTTCAATGCCTTCACGCCGCATTTATTCACGGTGTATGCAATTGCGTATCACCCAAACCTGCCTGTTTTCGCCACGGTGAGCCGGGATAAGAGCATCAAGGTCTGGTCTGCCGAAGATTTCAGGCTGTTGCGGGTGATTAGTCGAGACCGCGGTTTTGATAGCCATGCGCTTTCCATCAATGCCATGGTCTGGAATACCTATAAAAATCAACTGGTTTCCGTAAGCGATGACAAGCAAGCGATGGCGTGGGATGTTGCGTTTTAGGGGGTTAATGACTTTGGGTTGTGCACAGGAGCTGCGCGATTCGTTGCAGGTACCTGGCGTCCACTTCGTCGAATTGATCCAGGTATTCGCTGTCCACGTCCAATACGCCAATCACCGATCCTTCTTTGGTAAGCGGCACCACGATTTCCGATTTGGCTAGCGAGCTGCACGCGATGTGGCCGGGAAAGGCAGCCACATCCGGCACGATCAATGTTTCGTCGCGCTGCCACGCCGTGCCACATACACCCTTGCCCTTCGCGATTCGCGTGCAGGCCAGCGGGCCTTGGAACGGCCCAAGCACCAATACATCGGATCGAACCAAGTAGAAGCCCACCCAAAGGAAATCAAACTGCGCCTTCAGCACCGCAGCGGTATTGGCCATGTTGGCGATGAGGTCTGTTTCTCCTGAAATCAACCCCTCCAATTGGGAAAAGAGGATCCGATATTGTTCCTCTTTGGTGCCTGTGACGATATAAAGGTTCTCTGCCATTGGTAATTCCGTGATCAAGCATTCAGTATTCGTACCGTATCGGTCTGCAAATATAACGATACCGCCGCACACGCGGAGTTTTGTAAATCCCATAAAACGTTTAATTTTGGCTTTCGATTAAAGGAGGTTATGAAGAAAGATCGTGCCGAAACCCAGCTTTCGGGAGTTAAGGAGATTGCCAGGAGAGCCGGCGTGTCGATCGCCACGGTAGATCGGGTAATCCATAACAGGAAAGGCGTGTCGGAAGCTACCCGCAACCTGATCAACGGAATCATCGAAGACATGGGCTTTCAGCCCAACATCTTAGCGAGTAGGCTGGCTTCGAAACGGACCAACCGCTTTGCCGTGTTGATACCCGATGCCAATGAAACGGATTATTGGGAAGCTCCCCGGAAGGGTGTGGAGCGCGCTTATCAGGAAATCCGGCAGTACGGCATTCAACTGGAGTTGTTCCTTTTCGATTTGAATGATAAAGCAACCTTTGCCCAGCAAGCCGCCGCGATTTTGAGCGGTGGTTTCGACGGCGTCGTGCTGGCGCCCTCCTTCGTCGATGAGGCCAGGAAGTTCACAGCAGATTGCGAGTCGAAGAAATTGCCCTACGTATTCGTCAATTCAGATGTCCCCGGTGCAGGGAGCGTGGCGTACGTCGGTCCGCATTTGCTAAAGAGCGGTGCGCTCGCTGGACAGTTGATCCGTTTCGGCGTTAAGCGTGGGAAGGTGTTGCTGGTCAATATTTCCAAGGAAATCAACGCCTACCATCACTTGCTTCGAAAGGAAGAGGGCTTTCGGTCCTATATCGAGGAAACCAATACGGGCGATAACATCATCCGGATCGAAAAGGTGGATATTACGGTAACGACCGATCAGGCCGTTGGCCGGGCCATTGGAGCGGAATTAGCCGCGCACCCGGACATCGTGGCGATATTCGTCACCAACTCCCGGGTACGCAGTGTCGCCACGTACCTCCGCAGCCGTCGATTGGACAACATGATATTGATTGGCTACGATTTGGTCAATGAGAATATCGGTTACCTCAGGGAAGGAACCATTGATTTCTTGATAGGCCAGAAGCCCGAACAACAAGGTTATTTAGGCCTTATGGCGTTGTTCCAGGCGTTAGTGTTGGGCAAGAAAATCGAGCAATTGCAATACATGCCCATTGATATCATCACGAAGGAGAACGTCGAATTCTATCGGAATTAGGCACGGAGATACCAACTAAGGCACCGACACGAAATTTTCTTGCAGAAAAAGTTGCGTGTTTGAAAAATAATGTTGTACTTAGCGGGTACGTTACCGCTAACCAAGGCGAACGGCAATATTGAATTGGGTTTACGGGCGATTGTTATTTGAATAGCGTTTTCAATAATTACGGGTACGTTACCGCTTAAAAACATCGCAGTGATTTGTCGGTTTTACAAACACTGGCTTTTCGGGCTGTTGCGGGTACGTACACGCATTTGAGTTTTTAACCCGATTTAAAAAAATTAACTAACTAATGGACTAACAAAGTGGTATTTATGAAGCCAAGAACAAGTTGTATGATCAAAAAGCCCGATATCGTGGGCCGATTCGCTGGGCGGAGCCGGTACCTCTTCGGTTTCGTCGTCACGTTAATGTACGGTTTGATGTGTTACGGCCAGGCGGCGGCACAACAACGTTCCTTGAACGGACGGGTTACCGATCGTGAACAGGGAACCCCCATACCCGGCGTCAATGTGTCGGTGAAGGGAAGCACCATCGGCACGAGTACCGATGACCAAGGTGGTTTCGTGTTGCAGGGCGTGTCCGATGGTGATGTCGTCCGGTTTTCATTCGTGGGTTATGAGCCACACGAAGTGACGTTGCAATCCCAAACGACACTAGACATTGCGCTGGTCACGTCGACAAACGTGCTTGAAGAAATGGTTGTGGTGGGTTATGGCCAGCAAAAGAAGCGGAATCTCACCGGTTCGGTTGCATCGGTAGGCAGCGAAGAAATCGCGAAGACCACCCTTCAGGATCCGATCTCGATTTTGCAGGGAAGGGCTGCTGGCGTGCAGATCACATCCAATTCCGGTGCACCCGGTGGCGAGATGACCATCCGCGTCCGGGGTAATTCTTCATTGAATTCGGGGAATAATCCGTTGATCGTTGTCGATGGGATACCGATAGAATCCGGTTCGCTGTCTAACCTCAACGGCTCGGAGCATTTCGGGTTGAACCCGTTGGCGGATATCAACCCTGATGATATCGCCTCCATTGAAATCCTCAAGGATGCGGCCTCCACCGCGATTTATGGATCGCGCGCGGCCAATGGCGTGGTGATGATCACGACCAAGCGTGGCGCTGAGGGAAAAGCCCAGATAACGGCCAACCTGACTTCCGGATTCAGCGAACTTACGCGGAAGCTGAGCGTGTTGAATGCATCGCAATACCGGGAAGCCATCATCGATTCCTACTTGAATGCGCCAAACCCCGAAGACCCGTTTTGGACGATACTCGACTCGTTGAGTGCCATGAATAACGGCGATGTCGATTGGCAAAGCGAGCTGATGCGGACGGCTGGCCAGCACAAGGTGGACTTCGCGATCCGCGGCGGGTCCGAAAAGACGAAATATGCTTGGAGCAATTCGTACTTGGATCAGGATGGGGTTATCCTGAATTCAAACTACAAACGGATCACATCGAGGCTGAACGTAGACTTCGTGGCGACGGATAGGCTTACGATCGGGCAAAGCATATCGTTCACCAACGCCACCAATAACCGTATCAATGCCGGTGGCGTCGGCAACCTCAGCGTGATCCGCGAGCTGTTGGTGAGGCCGCCGATCATGTCGATGTACCTGCCCGATGGTTCGTTGAATGGGTATTCGTTGGGTCGACGCAACCCCGTGGGGATTGCCCTTTACGCCACGCACCTCAACAAGAGCAACCGGATCATCGGCAGTGAGTATCTCGAGTATAAGCTGCTTGAGGGACTCACCTTCAGGAGCAACCTGAATTTCGACTTCACGGCGATGAAGGAAGACGAGTTCATGCCGTCCATACTCGACTACCGCGAAGGCTACAACACGGGCGGTGTCCGGAGCATCAATAACCTCACATGGGGCAACGAAAACATCCTGCGGTATAACCGCGTCTTCAACAATGACCACAATTTCGGTGCGTTGGCGGGATTCAGTTTCCAGAACTGGAAATATGAACGTACCGGATTGAACGGCTCGTTTTTCCCGAGCGATGATATCCGGACGCTGAATGCGGCAAGCGTGATTTCCAATAAGGATGCAAACGGCGAAGATATCAGCCGGGAATCGGCCCACGCCATGTTGTCTTATTTCGGTCGGGTCTCTTACGACTATCAGGGCAAATACCTGGCTGAAGCCAATCTGCGCGCGGACGGTTCCTCGCGTTTCGGACGCGATCGACGTTTCGGTTACTTTCCATCGGCTTCCGTTGGGTGGCGTTTTTCGCAGGAAGGGTTCCTGAATAGCAGCAAGGTGTTGAGCGACGGTAAATTACGCTTCAGCATCGGTACCACCGGCAACGAGGCCATTGGCGACTACACGTCGCAGGGCGAGTTCGAGGTGGGTACCAATTATCTGGACTATTCGGGCGCTTCGCCATCGGTCATGCCCAATTCGGGGCTTACCTGGGAAACCACCACGCAATACAACGCCGGTTTGGATCTTGCGTTTTTGGCCAATCGGTTTATCCTGAACGCCGATGTATACCTGAAGGATACCCGCGACCTGCTCTATGCGGTGCCCATCCCGGGAACCACGGGCTTCAGTTACATCACGCAAAACATCGGCCGGATCGAGAACCGAGGGGTGGAAATCTCGTTGACGAGCCGGAACCTGGTCGGTACGTTCAGCTGGAACACCAACTTGAACGTGAGCGCAAACCGGAACAAGGTCAAGGAGCTTCCACAGGAATTGCTCACCAACGGTTTTATCCAAAACGGTACGTACCACATCCTGAAAGAAGGATTGCCCATCGGTGTGTTTTACGGCTGGCGGTTCGACGGCGTTTATGCACGTGACGAAGACAACGCAAGGGGCTTGACCCATGGGGCACTCGGGCCGGTGTTCAAAGGCGGCGATCCCATTTGGCATGACCTGAACGACGATGGCATCATCAATCCGGATGATCGGCAGATCATCGGCTATGCCGAACCCAAGTTTTTCGGGGGCATATCCAATGATTTCTCCTACAAGAACTTTTCACTCAACGTACTTTTCCAGTTTTCTTACGGTGGGCAGTTATACAGCGAGATCAATCACCAGCGTAATGCGGTGGTGCGTTACAACAACCTGTCTACCGATGCGTTGCGGCGGTGGCGGCAACAGGGAGATATCACCGACTACCCGAAGCCGGTACGCGACGATCCCATGCAGACCGACAGCCGCGTACAAAGCCGGTGGGTGGAAGACGGATCCTACATCAAATTGAAAAACGTGAACCTGCGGTACGCATTCGCGCCGACCCTGATCAACCGGATTGGTCTCCGTTCGTTGGATGCATTCGTGACCGCGACCAACCTGATCACCTGGACACGATATACCGGTTTCGATCCGGACGTGAACTCGTATTCGGGCTTACGGGTGGGGGTAGATGAAGGCTCCTATCCACAGAGCCGCACCGTCATTTTTGGTTTAGGTATTGGGCTTTAACACGACTTGGACATGAAAAAGATATTAACAAAGATCGTAGGATGCACGTTGTTGGTGATGCTTGGCTCCTGCGCGAAACTATTGGACAAGGATCCAATCAGCAGTTTTTCGGCACAGGGATTCTACAAGAACGCAAGCGATGCACAAGCCGGCGTATATGGCATCTACAACGCCATGCAATCCACCTTCCGGTTGAACTTCGCATTGTGGGGCGAGGGCCGTGCGGACGCGGTGGCAACCAATCAGGCTGGCGATCCGTTCGCGCTGATCCAGAACGCGCTCACGCCGGTCATCGCCTCGGCCAACTGGGACAATCTCTATCGGATCATCAGTCGGGCCAACTACGCGATCAAATATGTCCCCCAGGTTTTTGAAGGCGAGGAAGGGATCTTGCGTAACCAGCTGATCGGCCAGTCCCGCGCGCTTCGCGCCATCGCCTATTTCTACGCCGTGCGCGTCTGGGGCGATGTTCCACTCATTGTCGATCCCTACGAAAGCGTGGATCAGGACATCTTCGTCGCCAAGAGCAACAAAGAGGCGGTATTGGATCAGATTGTCGAGGATCTCCTGTTCGCTTCTACCCACTGCGCGGCCAGCTATGGCGGCGAGCGGGATCGCGTGTTGATCACGCGTGGTGGGGCCGATGCCTGGCTCACCCATGTATACATGTGGCGGGGCGACTACGAGAATGCGGTGGATGCGGCGGCGCGTGTCGTCGAAAACCCGCTATATTCGCTTGTCACCATCCAAAACTGGAACAGCATCTTTGCCATGGGGCTTTCCAGCGAAAGTATTTTCGAAATCGGATACAACGAAGTGCAGACCAATTCGTTGCGGGTATTGTATGCGTTGGGGTCTGATGCGATGTATTTCCCGAGTGAGCGCTTCAGGGAATCGTTTGAGGAAGGCGACCTACGCCGCACGAAGATATGGGATGTCACGCAGACACAGCCGCGCAAGATCTGGAAGTTTTTCGGTGAGGGCTTCAATGACGAGAGCTCCGATCCCTCGGACAATAACATTGTCCTCTTGCGGCTGGCCGACATCATCCTGCTCAAAGCCGAAGCCCATGCGCACCTCGGCGAAACGACGGCCGCATTGGAACTGCTCAATCAAATCAGGAGGCGGGCGGGGCTCGACGCGTTGACTGAACAGGATGCCATCGAAAAGTACACGGATGTCGAATCTGCTGTCCTCCATGAACGCGCCATCGAATTGTGTTTCGAAGGGCATCGGTGGTTCGATTTGGTCAGGACCGGTCGCGCATTGACGGTCATGCAGCCCATCAATGGGCTGAACGACGCGCGCAATTTGGTATGGCCAATCCATGAAAACAACATCAATCGCAATCCTAATTTGGAACAAAATGAATTCTACAGGTAGTATGAAACGGTTTTTTGCAGGTTGTCTGGCCATAGTGGCGTTGGCAACCGGTTGTGAAATCCAGGAAGATTTCAAGTATACGCCCGCTGGCGTTGATGGGAAACTGGGTGTAACCGCGTGGGACTTTATCCAGGCCAACGGTGATTTTGCGCAGTTACGCGAAGCGATTACCCGTACGGGGCTCCAACCGCTGTATCAGGATGAAGAACGCACGTTCATCATCCCCAACAACACCGCGTTCAATGCGTACCTGCGAAGCGGTAACTATGCTTCGGTAGCCGATGTACCCGTACCCATACTGCGCAACATGCTGCGTTACCACATCGTCAAGGATCGGGTCATTTTCACGGATCCGGCAATTGCGCGCGATCGGCCCATCCCGTATGAGACCGAAAACGGCCAGACCATGTTCCTATCCCGCAACAACAATTACATCGGCTTGATCAATCAAGGCACGGCGCGGCAATGGGAGATACGCACGTCCAACCTGGAGCCGACCAATGGCGTGATGCACGCCACCAACTTCATTGTCTATTTTTCAGCGCCGGCCATTGACAACAGTTCGGAGACCACGTTGGAGCGGGATACGATCTATCCGTTGCACGACGCCTTTGTGGCCGGCCATACCCCGGGCGATGCGAACCTCAGTAATACCAACTACGGTGCCGATCCCCTGCTCAGGCCGAAGAAAATCCCTGGTAGTGGCGTCGGTACGTACGACCGTCGGGCGTACTTGATGTTCGATTTCGATGATTTCACCAAGTCAGGCATCGTCGTGGATATGAAACTCAAATTGGAGGTCATCTTTTCGCGCGGGGGCTACAGCTTGGATCTCTACGAAGTACCCTCCAGCAATTGGACCGAATCGACAATCACCGGTACCAATGCGCCCCAGGCCGCTGGGCGCATCACATCCGTGCAGACGGTCAGCGGTGCGGCCGCTTTCAATTTCGATATCACGAATTTCTATAAGAATGAGTCGCCAAATGGACGGCTCTCCTTTATGCTGGATACGGAGCCTTGGCCCAATGGCGTAGACGACCTGGCGTCAAAGGAACACGCTTCGCGAGAGGCGCCGATGATCATCGTCACGTTGGCTACGAACGTGAACGAACTGATTGTCGAGCGGAACGAGCAGGCCACGGTGTCCAATGGAGGGTCATTGGCCTTCGATACCGATGTATTATTTGTTTCTGGGGCAGACCCTGCCGAAATCACGTTCACGATAGCCACCGCGCCAACAAAGGGTTGGCTGGTCAGGGGGGCAGATATCATCGGGCAATCGGGACAATTCACGCAGGCCGATCTCCAGACGTTGAGCCTGCTCTATATCCATGATGGCGAAAGCAGTGGCGAGGATGGCATGGTGTTATCTGCGCGGGATCGGACGGGTGCCGTCATCGAAGAGATCCAGCTATCGATTCGTATTCAGTGACGTTGTACAACATGACTATCCTGTCTAAAGCGTTGGTCATCGCGCTGTTGGTGCTGTGTTCGTGCGGAGAAAAGGTGCCGCCCGAAGAAGAACTCCCGATGTACACCGACCGTGTCATCCGGTTTTCGGGATTCGATTGGGTTGTTCGCACCACTGGCGAACGGCAAGAGGGGCCAGGACCCAACCGATTTTCGGACTCCGAAGACAACGTATGGGTCGACGAAGCTGGGCGCTTGCACCTGAAAATCGTCCAGAAAGGTGGTGTTTGGTATTGCGCGGGGGTCACCGTACGCCAATCGCTTGGCCATGGCAAGTACGTGTTTTACGTATCCAGCAAGGTGAGTGAACTGGATCGGCACGTGGTTGCGGGCTTGTTTACGTACATGAACGACGAGGAAGAGATCGATATCGAGTTCTCGCGGTGGTCAGACCCCGACAACCAGGATGCCCAGTTCGCCGTGCAACCGGCGCACCTTGCCGGCAACAAGGAACGCTTCGATCTGGACCTGGTTGGCGAGCGTTCCACCCACGCGTTCCATTGGCAGCCGCATAGGATCGATTTCCTCAGCGTGCAAGGGCATGGATTTACCCCCACGCCAGATAACCTCATCCATCAGTGGACGTATACGGGCGCGAATATACCACCCGACAGCGAAGAGCGGCTGAAAATCAACCTGTGGTTATTTAGGGGCAGGCCTCCCGCCGATTTGAACGAACAGGAATTGATCATCGAGCGTGTCGAATTCGTCGCGGATTAGACTAACTTCGGCAGTTGAACGTGTTATCGTGGAGTTGAATACATTTAAAAAGAGAATTATGGCTAGTTTACGCCCGCTCATGTTGTTGTCGGTATTGTTGCTGTTTGGTTGGATGTCGCCCAGCCAGGCCAAGCCCGCTACAAACCAGTTCGATTTTGCTGTCAGGGGCTTCCACCTCGATTTGCGTATCCAAGTCATGACCCCCCAGGCACTCAAGTCGTTTGCCAAGGAACTTGCCGACTTCGGCATCAATACCCTGGTGATGGAATGGGAGGGTACCTATCCTTTCGAGCATCACGGCATCATCGCCAACCGGTTCTCGTACACGCGCGATGAAGTGTCCGATTTCATTGCCTATTGCGATGGACTGGGTATCCAGGTGGTTCCGTTGCAGCAGAGCCTGGGACATGTGGAGTACATCCTGCGCCATCCCCGCTACCATCACCTCAAGGAAGACCGCAAGGATATCTCGCAGCTTTGCCCGATGGGGCCGGATGCCAACCGGGCACTGTTCACGGACCTGTTCACGGATGTGGCGGCTACCCACAACTCACCTTACATCCACATAGGCGGCGATGAAACCTACCTGTTGGGCCACTGCCCGAAGTGCGCCAAGAAGGTGGGGGAGGAAGGCAAGTCAAAGCTGTTCGTTGACCACATGAAGATGATCGCCCAGCTGGTGCTGGATTTGGGTAAGACGCCGGTCATGTGGGCCGACATCATCCTCAAGCACCCCGAAGCAGCGGAAGAGTTACCGAAAGAGGTTATTTTCATCGATTGGAACTACGGGTGGAAAACGAACCATTTCGGCGATATCGCGGCCCTGCAAGAAAAGGGCTTTCGGTTTTGGGGGGCACCGGCCATCCGATGCCACCCAGACAATTGGTACGTCACCGACTGGACCACGCACTTCAATAACCAACGCGATTTCATACCGTATGCGCGGCAAGCCGGTTACGAGGGCTTGATCATGACATCTTGGTCTACCACCGGCGTCTACGGCTTCATCTGGGATGTTGGGTATGACGTCATGGATATGATCCAGATCCGTAACACCTATCCACTTTTAGGCTTCCGGTTGTTGGTGGCCAGCTATTCGGCCGCGCTCGCGAGCGGGCAGCCGCTCGATGCCCGTTCATTCGTCGGGGACTATGCGAAAACGCGTTTCGGCTTGAACGAACAAGACAGCGAGGCACTGTGGCAATTCCTGGCGGCGCCGCCAACACTGGTTAATTTTGGCGAAAAGGACCTAGTCACCCACGTCGCCGGATTGCAGGCAGCCTATGCCCCCATCCGGGATCGGCTCCTGGTTTGCACCCCCACACGAAACGAACAGGAATTCGCGCATTTCAAATTGATGGCCGATCTGCGGATGCACTACCTGGCCTACAAAGCCGTCGAATCGCAAGCCAACGCCCCCGGATTCACACCTGGGCAGGCACCGGCCCTATTATCGGCGCTTGAAGGCGTATTGGCAGACGCCACGCGGTTGGACGAACGGTTCGACACCTTGATGACCGGCTTTCTTTATCCCGCCGAGATCGCCGAGCAGAACCGGTGGCGGGTGGAACAGGTGCATGCACTCCATGATCGATTGGCGAAATTGAAAGGTGCGGAATAATAGCGTGTCAGGCCAAATGAAGAAACTGAATGTCCCGTTCATACCGGTGCCCGGTATGCCATCCGCACGCGAAGCGACGACGCTGTTGGGTGCGGTCGATGCCGTGCGCATCGATGTCAACTCCTGGCCGCACTATACGCATGATGTCGAGGCGAGCGTCACGGTGGCCCACAACGGTGAAGCGATTTTCCTGAAATACGATGTGTCGGAAGGCCACGTGGTGGCCAAGGCGGTGAATCAGGGCGATATCCACAAGGACAGCTGCGTCGAGTTTTTCGTTGCCATCGATGGCGACGACCGGTACTATAACCTCGAGTTCAATTGCCTGGGGTGGTGCAAAGCCGCCTATGGCCGAAATCGGCAGCGGCGATTACCGCTTCCCACGCACGCCATCAACGCCATCTCGTCATCCACGACGCTGGATGCGGTTGGTTTGGCCGATGCCAAGCGATTCCGCTGGCAGCTCACGTTGGTCATCCCGGCGGCATCGTTTTGCCATCACGACATCACTTCGTTCAAGTGGCTCACGGCGCGTGGTAATTTCTATAAATGCGGCGACGGGCTGCCAATTATACACTACTTGTCGTGGAATCCCTTGCGGTCAGAAATCCCGAATTTCCATCGGCTCGAAGACTTTGGGGTATTAAAATTCGGAGGTTGATCGATGGCACAGGCGAAAAGAAGAGACTTGGTCAATGTTAGTGCGCTGTCACGGCGTGATACGGTGATTTCCATTGCGATCATTGCGGGGATGTTCTTCATCTTCGGTTTTCTGTCGTGGATTAATGCGATTCTCATCCCGTACTTCAAGATTGCCTGCGAGCTTACGCATTTCCAATCGTATCTGGTGGCATTCGCGTTTTACATCGCCTATTTCGTCATGGCGGTGCCCGCATCGTACCTGTTGAAGACCCTGGGATTCAAGAAGGGGATGATGGTGGGCTTTTTCGCGTTGAGCTTGGGTGCCTTCATCTTCGTGCCGGCGGCGATGACGCGCACGTATGGCGTATTTCTCCTGGGCCTGTTCACCATCGGTGTCGGGCTGGCCATTTTGCAGACCGCAGCCAACCCGTACATCACGATATTGGGCCCGAAGGAACGCGCTGCCCAACGCATCAGCATCATGGGCATCTGCAACAAGTTTGCGGGCATCTTGGCACCGTTGCTTTTTGCCGCCGCGGTGCTCCGCCCTACAGACCAAGCCTTGTTTGACAGCCTTGCCGCCATGCCCGATGACGCGCGGGTGTCCGCGCTTGACGAGTTGATCCGGCGGGTCATCGTACCCTACACCGTGGTGGGTAGTGCCTTGCTCCTTATCGGTGTCGGTGTTCGCTATTCGCCATTGCCCGAGATCGATACCGAGGAAGAAAGCGGCGAGGTGGCTGCGGCCAACAGCGCCAAGCGTACCGTGTTGCAATTCCCGCACCTCGTGCTGGGGGCTGTTGCCATTTTCATCCATGTGGGTGCACAGGTCATTTCCATCGATACCATCATCAACTACGCCGGTTCGATGGGTGTCTCGCTCATCGAAGCGAAGGTTTTCCCGTCGTATACGCTGGGTATGGCCATTTTGGGATATTTCCTGGGCATATGCGTCGTCCCGCGGTGGATGAGCCAGACGGATATGCTGCGGCTGGTCACGATCCTGGGTGCGGTGTTGTCGCTCTTGATCGTGTTCGCACGGGGCGGCGTGACATTGTTTGGCCATCAGACCGATATATCCATCTGGTTCGTGGTGCTGTTGGGCATCCCGAACTCGCTCACGTGGGCCGGTATCTGGCCCCTTGCGCTCGATGGTTTAGGACGGTTCACCAAGGTCGGCGCGTCACTACTGATCATGGGACTGTGTGGCAATGCCATCCTGCCGATGGTTTACGGCTATTTCGCGGACAGCGCCGGCCTGCGCGAAGCCTATTGGGTGCTGTTGCCTTGTTACGGCTACCTGATCCATTATGCGATTTGGGGGCACCGATTGAGGCGCTGGAGATCACCGAGCGCCTAGCAGAACGAATATACATGAGCAAGAACTATAGGAAAATCATCAATGGCCGGATCATCACGCCATCCGGCATCATCCGAAATGGCCAATTGTTATGGGCGGATGGTAGGCTGGTTGAGGTAAGCGGCGGCCATATCGATGCACCCGATGCGACGGTCATCGATGCCGAGGGTAACTATGTCGCACCCGGGTTTATCGATATCCACGTACATGGCGGTGGAGGAGCCGATTTCATGGACGGTACCGTCGACGCGTTCCGGAACATTGCCGAAACACACGCGCGCTTCGGGACGACCGCATTGCTCCCCACCATCCTGACCAGTACCAAACAGCAGATCATCCAGTCGCTGGAGGTGTATGCAAAAGCATTGGCGCAGGCCAACGATGGAGCGCGTTTTCTCGGCGTGCACATCGAGGGTCCCTATTTTGCCATGGCGCAGCGGGGCGCGCAGGATCCGCGCTATATCCGCGACCCCGACCCCCAGGAATACATGGATATCCTGGCCAGTTCGTCGCACATCAAGCGGTGGAGCGTGGCCCCGGAGCGCGCCGGTGCCATCGCATTCGGTCGATTGTTGCGCGACCGCGGCATCCTCCCGTCTATCGCGCATACCGACGCGCTGTATCCTGACGTCGTGGAGGCCTTCGCCAACGGCTATACGTTGGTTACCCATCTGTATTCGGCCATGTCCGGGGTTACGCGCCGAAACGCATACCGCTACGGCGGCGTCATCGAGGGCGCTTATCTCTTGGATGGGATGGATGTGGAAATCATCGCCGACGGCAAGCACCTGCCATCCGAGCTGCTCCAGCTGGTGTATAAGATCAAGGGGCCGGATCGCACGGCACTGATCACGGATGCCATGCGTGCAGCCGCGATGCCCGAAGGACCCAGTGTGCTGGGCAATGCCGCCGATGGCATGGCCGTGGTGGTTGAAGACGGTGTGGCCAAACTGCCCGACCGAACCGCGTTTGCCGGCAGTACCGCTACGGCCGATCGCCTGGTGCGCACCCTGGTTGCCGACGCCGGCATCCCGCTGGTGGACGCCGTGCGGATGCTTACCGCCACGCCCGCTCGCATCATCGGCAAAGCCGATCTGCTGGGCGAACTGGTCCGCGGGAAGGGTGCCGATGTCGTGGTGTTTGACGACTCCATCAATATCCAACTCACCGTGATCGGTGGCAATATCACTTATGAACGGAAGGAAACCATAGCATGATAACCAGGGAAATCGACGGATTGACGGTTTTGCAATACGGCAACCGGCAAGACATGGGGCGCGCGGCCGCGGCCGAAGCCGCTGGGGCAATCAAACTGTTGCTCGCCACCAAAGACACGGTAAATGTGGTCTTTGCCGCTGCCCCCTCCCAGCATGAATTTTTGGCCGGTTTGGCCGATGCCGACGGGGTCGACTGGCAACGTGTGCACGCGTTTCACATGGATGAATATGTCGGCCTGCCCGCCGATGCACCGCAGCGATTCGCCAACTTCCTGCGTGAACGGATTTTCGATCGCTTGCCGTTCGGCTCGGTCAACCTCTTGGATGGAAGCAATCCAGACGCCGGTCAAGAATGCCAGCGTTATGCGCGGCTGTTGGGCGAGCGTCGCACCGATATCGTATGCATGGGCATCGGGGAGAACTGCCACATCGCCTTCAACGACCCGCACGTGGCCGATTTCGAAGATGCCGCCAAGGTCAAGGTCGTCGATCTCGATCTCGCCTGTCGGCAGCAACAGGTCAATGACGGTTGCTTTCCGTCGTTGACGAACGTGCCCACCCATGCGCTGACGCTGACGATACCCGCATTGATGGCCGCTACCCATGTGTTCTGCATGGTGCCCGGCCCCACGAAGGCGCAGGCGATCTATCGCACGCTGCATGCGGAAGTCGATTCCGCATACCCGGCTACGATACTGCGTCGGCACCCCCAAGCCCGGTTGTTCGTGGACGCGGACAGCGCCGCACTGCTGGGGGCCTAAAAAAGATTTCACAATACCCGCATCGTTGACTATCTTTGGATGGGACGTGCCGATTGGGCGATGCCAATGGCAGGCACGGGCCTGTACAAACGAAAAGGGATACTAAACGATTGCGGTAAATGAACACACAACCAGCGGTTTATCGATTGCACCATTGCAAGGGCGGAATGATGGGAATGTTGTTTTCACTTTCTTTGGTGGTGATGGCACCTGCGGTTCCGTATTCCGATACGCGGCAACCGCCGAATGTCGTTTTGGTCTATTTGGATGACATGGGCTATGGCGACATTGGGATTACCGGCGCGTTTGACTATGTTACACCGAATTTCGATGCCATGGCAAGGAATGGGATTTTTTTGTCGCACTATTACGCACCCCAGGCCGTATGTACGGCATCGCGAGCAGGCTTGCTGACGGGGTGCTACCCCAATCGCATCGGGTTCAGTGGTGCATTGGACCATACGGCCGACATCGGGATAGGCGAAGGAGAGGAGACGATTGCCGAGCTACTCAAAGCAAACGGTTATTCCACGGCGGCATTCGGTAAGTGGCACCTTGGGCACCACAGCCAGTTCCTCCCGCTGCAACACGGATTCGATGTTTTCTTTGGCATCCCCTATTCCAACGACATGTGGCCTCACCATCCCGTAAGGCCGAACCATTACCCACCATTGCCATTGATTGAAGGTAACGGACAAATCGAGACCAACCCTGACCAAAGCCAGTTTACCAAGCGGTTCACCGAGCGGGCCGTACGTTTCATCGAAGAAAATCGCGCCAGCCCGTTTTTTGTGTATCTCGCGCACCCCATGCCGCACGTACCGCTGGCGGTATCTTCGCAATTCAAGGGCAAATCGGGGCAGGGGCTTTATGGCGACGTGATGATGGAACTCGACTGGAGTATCGGACAGCTACGTGAAACCCTGCGGCGATTGGAACTCGAAAACAACACGATCCTCATCGTGACCTCGGATAATGGCCCATGGTTCAACTACGGCAACCATGCCGGCAGTACAGGCGGATTGCGTGAGGGAAAGGGAACGACGTTCGAGGGCGGGCATCGCGTGCCTTGCCTAGTGGAATGGCCTGGGACGATTCCGGCCGGTACGGTAAGCAACAACATCGCGGCCGGGATGGATATCCTCCCCACCATCGCCGAAGCCGCGGGGGCGGCCCTTCCGGCAAGGAAAATCGACGGGGTAAGCCTGTTGAGGAACTGGAAAGGCGACCTGGCTTTCGAACCCAGGGAAACATTCCTGTATTACTATCGGAAAAATAGCCTTGAAGCCATTCGCCACGGCAATTGGAAACTGGTGTTCCCGCATACGGGGCGCACGTATGAGGGGTTCAGCCCCGGGCATGACGGCAAACCCGGAGAAAGCTTCGAAACATTCAGCCATCCGGGCGGCTTGTACGACTTGAGGCGGGATCCTGGCGAGCGCTACGATTTGCAGGCTGATTTCCCCGAGGTGACCGCTCAGCTGCTACGGATCGCGGATGCGGCGCGCGACGATCTCGGGGATGACCTGACGGGCAGTCCAGGGAGTGGCCGGAGACCCATCGGAACGGTGAAGTGATGATGGTAGGTGTGTGTTACAACTAAGGACAGATTGTAAATGATTATGGAAAAGAAAGCAAACATCGGTTTTTCGCGTCGGCAATTCCTGAAAGCGGGTACGGCCGCCGCCGCGGGCTTCATGATCCTGCCCCGACACGTATTCGGGGGCAAGGGGTTCCTGGCACCGAGCGACCGCATCAACCTGGGGTATATCGGTGTCGGCAAGCAGGTCTATGGGCTTTTGAACGGCATCGGCAACGTGGACGGGACCATGGTCGTGGCTGCCTGCGACGTGGATCGGAAAAAATTGGCCAAGTTTGTCGGTGAGGCGACCAAGCTCAATGCAACGAAAACCGCGCATCCCGTGGCATCGTATGGCGATTACCGCGAGTTGCTGGCACGTACGGACGTAGACGCCGTGGTGGTGGCCACCCCCGATCATTGGCACGCGCTGAACACGATTGATGCCGCTAGGAACGGCAAGGATATCTATTGCGAAAAGCCCTTGGCACTTACCATTGATGAAGGGCGTGCCATGGTGGACGCCGTCAAGAAATACAAACGCGTGCTGCAAACGGGCAGCATGCAGCGTTCGCAACACAACTTCAGGCAGGCGGTAGACCTGGTGCGTAACGGTTACATCGGCACGGTTACCGAAATCAACGTTTCGGTCGGCGAGCCCGTGAAGCAATGCGATCTGCCATCCATGCCCATTCCGGATTACCTGGATTGGGATATGTGGATCGGCCCGTCGCTGTACCGTGGTTACCACCCCATTTTATCGCCACCCATCGAAGATGACAAGTGGGCGTGGTGGCGCGGATACCGCGACTTCGGCGGCGGATACATCACCGATTGGGGCGCCCACATGTTCGATATCGTTCAGTGGGCGCTTGATATGGACCATTCGGGCCCGGTAACGTTCGTGCCGCCCAGTGAGCCCGGCGCGGTTGCAGGGTTGTATTATACCTATGCCAACGGCGTGCGGGTGAATCATAAAGCATGGGGGCAATCCAATGCCATCCAGTTTATCGGTACCGAAGGCAAGGTCGAAGTATCGCGTAGTTTCCTGAAAACCGACCCAGTTGCATTGGCCCAAACCCAGTTCAGGCCTTCAGACAAGCGGGTTTACCACGCAGACAACCACTATCAGGACTGGATCGATGCCATCAAAAAGCGGAGCAAGCCCGTTGCCGATGTAGAAATCGGGCACCGGACAGCCTCGGTATGCAATGCCATCAACATCGCTTATGAATTGCAGCGTCCCCTCAAATGGGATCCAAAAAAGGAACGGTTCGATGATCACTATGCGAATATGCTGAAGGGGCGGCCATACCGCAACGGATGGGACTATAAAAAGTTCTAGGCTTTTATTCCATATTTCTTCTTACCTTTACTCAACTAAAGGCCAAGAAGTCGATGCGAACGCTGAAAGACCTATCGGATATCGAGCTCATCCAGTTGCTGAACGGCGGTCACCAAGGCGCCTTTACCGAAATATATCGGCGGTATTGGGATCGGTTGCTTGCCGTGGGCGTCAATCGGCTCGGCGACGAGCAGGAAGCCGAGGAATGCGTGCAGGACGTCTTCACCAGCCTGTGGACGCGCCGTGCGGAGGTTGCCGTGAAGCATACGCTCAATACGTACCTGGGTGCCGCCATCAAATACCAGGTCATCAAGCGGCTCGATGGACGCTACCAGCGGCGTATGCGGGCGGTCGTTGAGCCTATGGGCGAGCGTACGGCCGATTCGCCCGAGTTGGCACTATTCGAGAAGGAATTGCTGGAGCGGATCGAGGCCACCGTACGGGCGTTGCCCGATAGATGCAGCATGGTGTACCGCATGAGCCGCGAAGACGGCAAGAGCAACAAGGAGATCGCCACTGAGCTCGGGATATCCGAAAAAACGGTGGAAGGCCACATCACCCGTGCGTTGACCGATATCCGCAATAACCTAGACGTGGTGGTGCCGGCCGTCGTTGCGAGCCATTTGGTTGCATTACTCTGAAAATTTTATTGATTGATTGTCAGTCTGTTGCTTTCTTTTCTGGGAAAAAGTCATTTCTGGGCAAGGGGTAGCCGCCGTTTTCGGCACTAAAGGGAAAGCAAAAACGGATGGACAATCGGTTTTCAACGGAATACATCGAGGCGTTGGCCCACAAATACCGACATGGTACCCTCACGCCGGCCGAGGAAGCCGATTTCGAGGCGTGGTACAACAGCCATCACGACGACTCGTTCGTGCATTCCGATGCCGATCGCCCAGGCCGTGCCATGCGCCGGCTGTACGGAAACATCCATCGCGATGTCCGATCGCCGGTCATACGCAAGTTACGTGCGTGGCTGCCTTACGCGGCGGCAGTGGCCGTTCTCTTCATCGTTGGCTGGCTCCTTTTAGACACCAGGCACCAGGCATCAGGCCTGCCTGGCGGACCGGCAGGCAACGGGCTCGCCGCAACGGGAATCCTGCCCGGCGGAAATAGGGCCACGCTCACCCTTGCCGACGGCCGTTCCGTTGATTTGAGTGAGGTACAGGCGGGGATAATCGCAGGCGACGAGATCACGTACCTTGACGGCTCCGCCGTGCTTGGTGAATCAGCGATTAAGGGAGTCGGTGGGGAACCTCACAAACCCACGAACGCACACACGCACATGCTGGCGCTCACCACCCCGAAAGGCGGTACGTATCAAATCACATTACCCGACGGCTCGAAAGTCTGGCTAAACGCCAATAGCACCCTGAAATACCCATCCCGATTCTCGGGGGATTCACGCGAGGTCATTCTCGAAGGCGAAGCCTTTTTTGCGATCAGCCATCAGCCATCAGCGATCGGAAAGGGGATGACAGCCAACAGCCGACAGCCGACAGCCGGACGTTTGCCGTTCAGGGTCGTGACGAGGGGCCAAACTGTCGAGGTATTGGGCACCCAATTCAACATCTCGGCATATTCCGATGACCCCGAAACCAAAACCACGCTCGTAGAAGGCAAGGTAAAGGTAATGCCAGGCACGGAGAAAGGCAGTCTGCAGAAAGGCCTTCTGGACTACGTTTTGAAGCCTGGTCAACAGGCCACAACCCGTGCAACGGCCACACAAATCCGTGAAGTGGACACCGCAGGCTACATCGCTTGGAAATCGGGAAAGTTCAGTTTTGACGGCAAACCCTTCACACAGGTGATGGACGAAGTATCGCGTTGGTATGATTTGGAGATTATATATGAGGGTGTTAAGCCTGCAGGGCAGCTCGTGGGCGATGCCTTTCGCAACCAGAACCTTTCCATCGTATTGGGTATGCTGGATGTGTTGGAAATCAATTACAAGTTAGACGTTCCTGAACGGAAATTGACGATATTCGGTACGAAAGGAGGTCAACAGTAATCGTTGAGGCTAATCGCCTAAAGACGGTAAAACGAGCAGCAAGCAACACTGAAAATGACGTGCCGCTGGCGTCAGAAAAGTAAGGGAAGTGCGACTAACACCTCCCTCAAGCAGTCAGGATAGTGCCTAATGTGATTGTAAACCATCCAAAACTTTTCAAAGTTAATGAATAAGGATTACTTATTAAGGGTAATGAGGTTACTTATACTCTTTTCGCTGGCAGGGCTCATGCATGTCAGCGCTTCGACCAATGCGCAAACCGTCACCTTGAAGGGTGAGCGGCTTTCGCTATCAAGTGTGCTGCAGGCGATAAGGCAGCAGGCCGGCTACACGATTTTTACGTCTCAACGTGTCTTGAAAGACACGCGTCCCGTTACCGTCGACGTTCGGGATATGCCCGTCGAACAATTCTTGACAACGGTCTTGGCAAATCAGCCGTTAGAGGCGTCGATTGAGGACAAAACGATTATAATCAAGAAAAAGAGCGGTTCCCGGGTCAAACCCATTGCGCAAAAAGAAGTCATTCCTCACCAACAACGTACGGTAGTGGGGCGGGTATCAGATGAGCAAGGGAATGCATTGGAGGGCGTAACGGTGAGGGTGAAAGAAACGAGTCTGGCGACCACGACCAATGCGGCGGGGGCGTACGAGATCAGCATTGCAAATAACGGCAATACGCTTACATACAGCATCATCGGGTTCGAAAGTGCTGAGCGGATCGTTGGGGATAAATTATCCATCGATGTATCGCTGCGCATATCGCTGAGCGATCTGGACGAGGTTGTGGTGATTGGTTATGGCAGCCGTCAGAAGAAAGATGTCACGACCTCCATTTCCACCATTGGCTCCGAAGAGATTTCGAAAAGCGTTTCCATGACACCGGAACTTGCCATGCAAGGGCGTATGACAGGTGTCCACGTTTCTGGAAATACCGGAAGCCCCATGGCCAGGCCAAGGATCAGGATACGTGGCGTCAATACATGGGGGATAGCGGAACCCCTATATGTCATAGACGGGGTTCCGGTAACTGAACTCGGGAGCGGGGTGGAAGGCCAAGATGAACGCGTCAGTGATGTTCGTGGCCCGATCAACGTGATGGCGATGATCGATCCAAACGACATCGAATCCATCTCCGTGCTTAAGGACGCTTCGGCTGCCGCGATTTACGGGGTTAGGGCAGCCAACGGCGTCGTGTTGATCACGACAAAAAAAGGCACTACCGAAAAGCCCAGTATCGGATTCAGCGCCAGGCATGGAATCCAGCAGATCGTAAATAGCTGGGACGTGATGAATACCCAGCAGTATACGAAGTTTTATGAAAATTCATACGCACAGAACCCAAATTTCGTGTTGGATGCGGTTTTCGATCCCCAAAGCCCGAATTATCTCGGAAATACGCTCGAAACCGCAGATTGGCAGAAAGCGATAATCAATAGAAATGCGCCCAATCAAGAGATTTCATTACGGGTGTCTGGAAGAACCGATGCCACCAATTATTACACTTCGGCCAGCTTCGCGTCTACCGAAGGAACGTTGATCGGTGAGAAGTTGGATCGCTATTCCTTTAATGTCAAATTGGACAATAAACTCAATAAATGGTTAAAAACCGGCGTGAATTATCGGTTGGCCTATGTCGAGGGAGAAGACAACCTCCATTCCAACCTTGTCGACAGGGCAGAAACACCCCCCTGGCAACCTATCTATGACCCGCATGGACCTTCATTTTTGCGCGGGTTTGCACAAGTTGCGAAAGGTTACGACCAGAATGGGATTTGGTCGGGCGATAAGCTTTACGGAGAAGGGACACGCGTTAATTCCGTAGCGTTGAGCCAGTTTAATTTCCTTGACTACAAATCGCTTCGTAACATGGGAAATGCCTTTGTCGAGTTGGTTCCTTTGTCAGGACTGTCTATCAAGGGTTCGGTCAGCATAGACTGGTATAAACACGACCGTTTCAGATTCGACAATTACAACGGTGCTTACTTCTCCTACGGATTCACCCCCACGGATAGGGGAGGAGGTAACTCCGTAGGCCTCTATGAGGAAAGGGGCGTGACAAACTTTAACTTGATCAACGAGTTGACAATCAATTATAATAAGGTCTTCGGTCAACATCATTTTGACCTGACGCTAAACGGCATGGACCAACAGTACTCAGCGAAATACTTGATTGCCGATACGGAATTCATGACCACGACTGAAAAGCATTTACTTGCGCTCGGCGGTGAAAACCAATACACCATGCTTGGATCCGAACGATTTCGCTGGGCCCTGCAAGGTTTGATGGGTAGACTGAGTTACAACTTTGCCAATAAATATTATGTTGATGCCACTATCCGGCGCGATGGAAGCAATCGTTTCGCTCCGGATCGCCGGTGGGGTACATTCCCTTCGGCTTCGGTCGCTTGGCGCCTTACGTCCGAATCTTTCATGGACGATGTCAACTGGTTAACCGATCTGAAGTTCCGTGCCGGTTGGGGGCAACTTGGCAATCAAGAAGTGCGGCCGATGGCATACCTGTCGCCCGTTGAAAAGAGACCCACCTATGCGTTCGGCTCCACACCAGGTGGGGATGGGCTTGGCAACTATGGGGTCGGCGCCGCCATGTTCTCATTCCCCAATTCTCAGCTTGGATGGGAACAAACCACGACTACCAATATCGGGTTTGACAGCCAGTTGCTGGGGGCGTTTTCGGTTTCTGCCGAGTACTACTACAAAAAAACGACGGGAATACTCCAAGAAACCAGTATTCCGCCAAGTGTGGGCAGCATCGAGAATCCGGTCGATAACATAGCTTCAGTTCGCAATGCCGGATTTGAAGTTTCGTTGGGATACGGCGGCGCGATCGGAAAGGTGAACTACAACGTCAGCGCCAACTTGACGACGGTGAAGAACAGGGTGTTGACGACCTATCGGGGGATACCGGTCAACGGGGAAGGCAGGATTGAAGCCGGATACCCGATGAATTATATCTATGGATACAGGGCCGGCGGTATCTTCCAGAACCAAGCCGAAATCGAAAACTATCTGAAAAATACACAGGACATCACCATTTCGCAGGCGTTCCAACCGGGAGATCGATACTTCATTGACCTGTACGGTGCACCGGATGCGGCAACGGGCCAAAATTTTTATACCCCGGCACCCGATGGGATCGTGAATCAGTACGACCGGACTTTTCTCGGTAAGACCATTCCCGGCTACTATTACGGGTTCAATTTCGGGGTTGACTTCAAGGGCGTCGATTTCTCGGCATTTTTCCTGGGGGTTGGCGACGTGTATAAATACAATGCCTCAAGGGCAATCATGGAAGATACCGGCACGCGTGGAAACAATAGGAGCGTCAACGTGCTGAAAGCATGGAGCCCGGAAAATCCTTCCACCGATATCGCACGTGCGGTTGTCGGCGATCCAAATGGTAGCCTGCGTTATTCCTCGTATTACGTAGAGAACGCATCCTATTTGAAATTGGGCAATGCACAGCTCGGGTATACCTTGCAGCAGTCTGCATTGACATTCCTGAAAAACAATGTGAAGTACTTCAGGATATACGCCAGTGTCAACAATGGTTTCATCGTATCGAATTGGAGGGGCCTGGATCCGGAAAATGATGGGGAACCCGAACCGAGAGTGTTCAGCTTCGGAATCAATGTAAACTTTTAGTCTTAGCGAAAAATCGACATGAAAAAGATTGGACATATACTGGTGGTGTTGATTACCCTGGCTTTCTGTACCGGGTGCGATCGCAACCTGGACATCAAACCCACCAAAGAATTGGAGTCGGACTACTTTTCCGACGAAGAGCGTATGCAACGCGGAGTCAGGGCGGTTTACGCGAAGATCACGGATTTATATGGGTATAACAACAATGCGCCAAGGCACTTGCTGTGGTTATTGCCCGGTGATGATTTGAGGGGCAACAATCCACGGACCAAGGATAATTTCAAGGGCTTGAGCAGTGATGACGGAGATGTCAATTTCGTCTGGAATCGCCTGTACCAATTGAACGCCAGGGCCAACACGATGCTGGAAAAAATCGAAGAGAACCTGGATGTCTACAGCGATCCCGTATTGGCTGACTACAACAAGGGGGAATTGCTGTTCATTCGTTCATGGGCTTTCTTCAAGCTCTGGAGCTGGTGGGGCAAGGCTCCTGCCATCACGAAGCGGATCCAGTCGTTGTCAGCGATCCATCACCCGCCAACCCAAGGCTTGGAACTGCTGGATATCGCCATCGCCGATCTGGAAGCGGCCATACAACTACTGCCCGATACCTGGCCCCTTGACGAATCGGGACGCATCACGAAAGACGGTGCCAACGGACTATTGGTCAAATGCTATGTGACCAGGGCTTGCTATAACGGAAAAAGTACGGCAGACTATACAAAGGCCATCGAGGCGTTCGGACGCATTTCCCCGACACGGAGGCTGACATCCCATTTCGGAGAAAATTTCGATTATCGTTTCGAGAACAACGAGGAGTCGCTTTTCGAATTCCAAGCGAGCCTCAAGCAGGCTGAGAACCCCTGGTTGGACAATGATTTCGGGGACGGGGTAGGCACGATGGGTGCATACTACAAGCATTTCGAGAATGATTGGACCAATCAGGGCACGATAGTCGTTCCTACGCAAAAGATGATCGATGCGTTTGACCCGGCAGACCCGCGTCTAGCAGAGACCTTCAAGAACGTGTCGGATGGCGCTTTTGCGTTTAACGGCGGTTATAAGATGGTCAAGTACGTTAACAACGAACGCGGCAGGTATGCCGGTATTGCCAATATCAGTTCGATCAATAATACGCGTATCCTACGCCTTGCTGACGTCAAATTGCTGGTTGCCGAAGCGTACTTGCAAACGAACCAGAAGGCGAGTGCGCTCAGCCAGGTCAACGACATCCGCAGAAGGGCGAGGAACTCGACGGCCGACGGGCAAGAAGCACTTCATCCCGCGGATTTGGCGGTCGTGACCATGGCAGACATCATGGATGAACGGATGCGCGAATTGGTTGGCGAGGAAGGCATCCGGTGGCACGATTTGGTGCGTTGGCATAAGGCCGGGTTCATCAATCTGGGGGTGTGGGATAAGGTGGATTTCGGTATGGACACCAACTACGATGACGATCTTTGGGGTTTTGACGTGAATACACACGTATTGATGCCGATTCCGATCACGGAAATGGATAACAATCCCGAGATGCTTCGTAGCGGCCAAAATGCGGGGTACTAACGGTTGATTTCATGCACTAAATGGAAAGTTCAAAATGAACAGGAGATCTTTTGTAAAAACAAGCGGAATTGCGGCGGCTTCGGCCGCCCTATTCCCCACTATCGTACCGGCCTCTGCGCTCGGGAAAAATGGATTTGTCAATCCATCCGATCGGATCAATGTTGGATTTATCGGAGCCGGGAATCAAGCTGAAAACGATGCGAATGGTTTTTTGCAGGACAATAGGTTGCAGATAACGAGCATCTGCGACGTCAACAGGCGTAGTACGGGGTATTGGGACGGGAAAGTAGGGGGGCGCGAATACCTGATGGAACTTGTAGACAAATTCTATGGCGCACAGCATGGTAAAAGGTACAGGTCTGCCAAGGGGTATCTCGATTTCCGGGAACTCATTTCCCGCAAGGATATCGATGCCGTGGTGGTTGAAACGCCCGACCATTGGCACGCCATACCCGTATTGATGGCCGCTCGCGCTGGCAAGGATATCTATTGCCAAAAGCCATTGTCGCTGACGATTTCCGAAGGTCGGGCAATGGCAGACGCCGCACGGAAGTACGGGGTTGTTTTCCAGACCGGTAGCCAACAGCGATCCGGTGCGGAATTCAGGCGGGTGTGCGAACTGGTTAGAAATGGTCGCTTGGGCAAGGTCCACACCGTGATCTGTGGACTGCTCAATGGTACGCGCGATTTCGCGAAAACGGGCCACCTTACCGAGGCAGCCCCTGTGCCACCGGATTTCGACTACGACACCTGGCTGGGGCCGGCACCGGATTCACCGTACTGCCCCGCGCGTACACACGTGAACTTTAGGTGGAATCTCGATTATTCAGGTGGAATGGTTACCGATTGGGGAGCGCACCACCTGGATATCGCGCAATGGGGGCTTGGCATGGATGGCACAGGCCCGGTTAGCATCAAAAACCCCAAGGTTACCTGGGCGAAGCACGCCATTTGGAATACGGCCGAAGAGTTCTACTTTGAGTGTTTCTACGAAAATGGAGTGAAGCTCATCGTTAGCTCGGCTGCGGAAGCGGGCGTTACCTTCCTGGGGACGGAGGGCAAGGCTTGGGTATCCCGGGGGAGCCATAGATTGGAACCTGAAAGTCTCGGCGATACGCAAATCGGCAACGATGGGGTACGTCTTTACGAAAGCGACAATCACTACCGGAATTTTATTGACTGCGTGATATCCAGGTCGGAAACAGCGGCCCCAGCGGAGGTTGGACACCGTTCCATCACGATTGCGCATCTCGGAAACATTGCGATGATGCTCGGCCAGGAACTGGAATGGGATCCCAAGAAGGAACGCTTCATCGATAATTTCGCTGCCGACCAACTGCGCTATAGGCAGATGCGGGAACCTTGGGGATCGATTTATAACAGCCATTTGGTGTAGGACGATGAGGTATGCTAGTTATTTCTGCTGTGCATTTTCGCTTATTTCGGCCATTGCACAAGCGCAGGTGGGTAAACAGGAATCCGATGCGATAGCATTCATGGATTTGGAGGCGTTCGAAGACGTTACGGGAAACTGGCAATTGGCGCAGGACGTATTTTTCGATTCGCTGACAACAAGCCATGAAGTCAGGGCAGGTAGGGGGATCATCGTTAATCAGCCATCGGAAGGTTTGGATGGCAATCTATTCACAAGGATGCAGCACGGAGACATCGAATTGGAATTCGAATTCTTGATGGCCAAACAATCCAATTCGGGCGTATACTTCCAAGGCAGGTATGAGGTTCAGCTATTCGATAGTTGGGGGGTTAAGGAACCTGCCTTTTACGATTGCGGGGGCATCTATCAGCGATGGGATGAGACCCGGCCCGGCAATGCAAAGGGTTTTGAAGGGAAAGCTCCCGGCCAAAATGCATGCGGGCCGCCAGGCGAATGGCAACATTTCCGTATCGTTTTCCAAGCTCCTGAATTCGGTGAAAAAGGCGACAAGATAGCAAACGCGCGTTTCCTGGAGGTTATCCACAACGGCATCGTCATCCATCGGGACGTTGAAGTGACAGGCCCGACGCGATCTTCGGCATTCGAGGATGAGCAACCATTCGGCCCGTTGATGCTGCAAGGCGATCATGGGCCTGTCGCGTTCCGCAATATACGCTACACTGCCCATGTTTGCAGATGAATGGAAGGATTTCAACTGCTATGAGGGTGCTGTTATGCGGTTTGTTATTGAGCGGATGCTCGGCGGTTGATACACGAAATCACGACTGGCCTTCTTACCTGGGCGGTACCGATCGCAATCATTATTCCGTGCTTTCGCAGATCGACACATCCAACGTGGGGCTGCTGCAGGAAGCATGGGAATACCATGCTGGCGATTCGGGCCAGGTGCAGTGCAACCCGATCATCGTCGACGGCATATTATATGGGGTCACGGCATCGAATCACTTGTTCGCCTTGGATGCCGGTACGGGCGCCGAACGCTGGCGTTTCCAGCCGGACAGCACGGCTTCCGCCCAGGTCAACCGTGGCGTTGCGCATTGGCGCCGCGGGGATGATCGCCGCATCCTGTATGCTTACCAGTCGTGGTTGTATGCGGTGAATGCGGATACCGGCGAGCCCATTCACGCCTTCGGCGATCACGGCCGCGTAAGTTTACGGGAAGGACTCGGGGATGCCGCGGGCGACAAGTTTGTCGTGTCCACTACGCCCGGTACCGTTTTCGAGGATCTGATCGTGATGCCGATCCGGGTGGGCGAGGGCCCCGGCGCCGCCCCGGGCTATATCCAAGCCTTCAACGTGGTCTCCGGCAAATTGGCGTGGGTTTTCCGCACCATCCCGCACCCCGGCGAGTTCGGTTACGAGACCTGGCCTGCCGAAGCGTACCGGGATCCCGCGATCGGTGGTGCGAACAACTGGGCGGGCATGGCCGTCGATCCTGAACGCGGCTTCATTTATGTGCCAACGGGCTCGCCTGCATTTGATTTTTATGGAGGCAATCGCAAGGGAGAAAACCTGTTCGCCAATTCGCTATTGGCATTGGATGCAAGGACGGGGACCTACCTTTGGCACTACCAGGCCGTCAGGCACGATTTGTGGGATCGCGATTTTCCGGCTCCCCCGAACCTGGTGCGCCTGCGTAGGGATGGGAAGACCATCGACGCCGTGGCCCAGGTCACCAAATCAGGCCATGTATTCGTTTTCGATCGGGAAACCGGCGAATCCTTATTCCCGATCGATGAGGTCAATGTACCTTCCGGTAACCTTCCGGGCGAAGCTCCATGGCCAACGCAACCGGTTCCGCGGTTGCCAAAGCCCTTTGCGCGCCAAACGCTTTCCGAAGGAGAGATAACCCATTTCTCTGCCAACCGGGATTCCTTGTTGACCGTCTATCGCCAAGCCAGTAAGGGGGCTTTCCATCCCCTGGGCTTCAACGAGACCCTACTGTTCCCCGGTGCCGATGGGGGAGCCGAATGGGGCGGGGCGGCTGTCGATCCCGATGGCATCATGTACATCAATTCCAACGAGATGGCCTGGCTGTTCAGTTTAAGCCGAAAAGAAGGCCTTCGGCATGAAGACAGCGCAACACCTGGAAAGCAACTGTACGTCGCCTACTGCATGGCATGCCACAAGCCGGATCTCTCGGGCAACCCCAGCAGCGGCTATCCCAGTTTGGTTCGGTTGAAGGATCGAATGGCTCGAAAGGCCGTCATGGATGTCATCGCTACGGGCAAGGGCATGATGCCCGGCTTCACCAATATCGACGCGTCGCAGAAGCAGGCCTTGGTCAGTTACCTGTTCGGGGAAGAAAAGGAGGAGGTCTTTTTCTCCGCTCCGGCGAACAACGGCACGGACGGGATGCCTTATACCTTCAACGGATACAATAAGTTCCTTGACGAAAATGGGTACCCCGCCATCGCGCCGCCATGGGGTACGCTGACAGCGATAGATCTAGCCACCGGAATGCATCGTTGGCAGATCCCGTTGGGGGAATTCGAAGAATTGAGTGCCAAAGGCATACCGCCTACCGGTACCGAGAATTACGGCGGCCCGCTCATCACCGCGGGCGGATTGCTGTTCATTGCCGCCACCAAGGATGGCCTATTCAGGGCATTCCACAAAGAATCGGGCGAACTGCTCTGGCAGGCCGAGTTGCCAGCGGCAGGATTCGCTACACCGGCTACCTATGCCGTGGATGGAACGCAGTATATCGTCATCGCTTGCGGAGGCACCAAGCTGGGAACCCGGAAAGGCGATAGCTACGTGGCCTTTTCGCTGAAGTAAGGAATAGTCGCCGAAAATCGCTATCATTACCGGCGCAAATAATCCTGTAGATGAATTCGATCTTCAATACGCCCCGTAGCCTGGCCGCGCTGGCCGCTGGAACGTTGGCCCTGGCATCGTGCGGTTCCGATACGCGCGACTGCACGCCCGCCTCGACATATGCCCACCAAGCCATGACCGATTCGCTTTCGGGCAGCCTGAAGTGGCCGCAAGACCTGGACATGCGTGTCTTCGCTGATACCGGGCTGGTACCCAGCCCGGCGTGCATGGCCGTATCGGCCTTGGGCGATGTCTATGTGGGCGTGGACAAGATGGGTTCGTTGGGCAAGGAGATGGGTTATGGCGCCATCGTGCGGCTCGTGGATTGCAATGGCGACGGCATCCTGGATGCGCATGGCGAATTCGCCAAGGTAGACAATCCGCGAGGCATCCTGGCCGTGGGGCGCCGCGTGTACGTGTTGCACACCCGGTTCTCGCCCCAAACGGGGAAAGCCGAGAACATGGACCTGATCGTATTCGAGGACAATGACGGTGATGGGGTGGCCGATGGCGATCCCACGCCCCTCATCACCGGGTTGAGCAACCCCACCTACCTCGCCGAGCGCGGCACGGACCACGCCACGAACGGCATCCAGCTGGGCATCGACGGATGGATCTACATCGCCGTCGGCGATTTCGGGTTCCACGATGCAACCGACCGCGAGGGCACCAAACTGACGATGCTTGGCGGCGGGGTGCTGCGCGTCCGTCCAGACGGCACGGGGATGGAAGCCTTCACGCACGGGTTGCGCAACATCTACGACGTGGCCATCGACCCGTACATGAACGTCTTCACGCGTGACAATACGAACGACGGCGGCGGCTGGAACATCCGGTTCTCGCACCAGCTGCAAACCGGCGAATACGGCTATCCGCTGCTGTTCAAGCACCATACCGAAGAGATCATCCCCGCCCTGGTCGACGTGGGGGGCGGTTCGGGCACCGGTTCGCTCTACCTAGACGACGACCGCTGGCCAGCGGCCTATCGCAACACCCCGCTCATGGCCGATTGGGGCCGTAACCACCTGTACCGGCATCCGGTCGCGGCCGACGGAGCCACCTTCACGCAACGGGAAGAACCGTTCATCCAGCTGCCGCAGATCACCGACGTGGACATCGACGGTTCGGGCATCCTGTACCTTTCGGCCTGGGACGGTGCCGGGTATTCCGGCAGTCCCGACAAGGGCTACGTGGTACGGGCCGTACCGCGGGATTGGGTTTACGGGCCCGCTCCGGACGTGACCAAGGCATCCGACCGCAAGCTGGTCGCATTGCTGGGATCGCCTTACGCCAAGGTGCGGCAAGCCGCCCAGTTCGAGTTGCTGGGCCGGGATTCGGGCGGCAGATCCGCGGGATCCGTCTGGAAGCTGGCCACGGACCGCTCGCTTGGCAAGGCCCAGCGCGTGGCCGCGCTGTACACCTACGCCCAGCTTAGCGGCGCAGGCGGCATCGGGGCGCTCGTGGAGGCCGCGGCCGATACCGCGCTGCAGGAATTCGCCCTGCGGGCGCTGGCCGACCGCAAGGAGCTGGCCGCGCAAGTACCCGCCGAACCCTTCCTGGCGGCCCTGGGATCGGCCGACCCGCGCGTGCGCGCCGCGGCGACGATCGGCGTCGGGCGCCTGGGCATCCGGCAGGCCATCGGCAAACTGCTGGCCACGCCGGTGCCGGCATCCTTCCGGACCCCGGCCCTGGGCGTCGAAGGCCCGCACGCCACCCCGAACAGCGAAATCGTGCTCCCGCACCTGGCGGTCAAGGCCCTGGTGGCACTTGGCGCCGTGGAGGAAAGCATCGCCGCGCTGGGAACCCCGCAAGACGGCTTGGCCCGGTGGGTCCTGCGCTATTTCCACGATGACCGCGTGGTCGCCGCGCTGATCGATGCGCACGGCCATGCGCAGGACAGCGCCTACCGTGCTTCCATCCTGCACGGACTGGCGCGCATCCACCACCGCGAGCCCGCCTATGACGCCAGTTGGTGGTGGGGCACCCGGCCCGATACGCACGGCCCGTACTACCGCACCGAGGCGTGGAGCGGTACGCCCGCCATCCGCGAATACCTGGTGGCCGAGTGGCAAAAGGCCGACGCGGCGGGCAAGGCCCTGTACAAGGCATTGAATACCAAATACCGGCTCGGCATCGACCGTTTCGGCACCATCGACATGGAGCAGGCGCGCGAGGAAGCCAAGCTGGTCGACCTGGAAGCCATCCGGAAGAAGAAAGGGCAGGTCGGCGAATCATCCATCGAGGACATCCTGCTGGCCTTGCAGAAAATCAAGGGCGATGCCGAAGAAGGCGCGGCCATCTTCGTGCGCCAGGGCTGCGGAGCCTGCCACAGCGTGGACGGGGGCGGTGCCCAGAAGGGTCCCTTCATGGGGCAGGTCGGATCGATCATGAACCGCGAGCAGATCGCCGAATCGATTCTCAAGCCCAACGCCTCCATCTCGCAGGGCTTCGCCACCGTACAGCTCAAGACCAAGGGGGGGCAGGACCACCTCGGGTTCGTCACGGCCGAATCCAACGGCAGGCTCACCATCCGCAACATCGCGGGCATCGCCACGGAGGTCAACGTGGCCGACATCACCGAGCGCAAGGAACTCGATTATTCGATGATGCCCGAGGGCTTGGCCAATGCACTGAGCTTCGAGGAGCTGGCGTCGTTGGTGGCGTACTTGGAAAAGCAGAAGTGATAGGCGGTATGCGGGGCTGACCGTGCCTGCGCGTAGTAACGCACGGTCGGCATGTTGGGCAACGGTTCCCGATACCGGCTTTCGCTGGCGATCCAGCAAAGCGACCGGATGCCTTGAAGGCCGCGAGAATGGTTTAAAACAAACCGGGCTGCCTCCATTCAGGAAACAGCCCGGTTCGTTTTCGGGGCGTAGCCCCATGCCAGCCTTTGCTTAGCCAGCATAAGCCGTCGCCACATCGCTGTAGGTAACGGTGGGGTCGGTGCCCAGGTAGGCCACGCGGAATTCATGCAGCGACATCGGCTGCAATCCCTCCAGCTTCAGCCGCGAACGCGAGGTCTGCACCACCGTCCATTCGGTTTGGCCTATCGGCCGGTACTCGAAGCGGTTGAACCGCGCCAGCCGGTCGCGTTTCACGCGGACCTCGGCCATCCCCGAGCCATGGCGGCCCGGCACCACGTTCACGTCCACCGGTTTCGGCCGCGCCCCTCCCGGGCGCCCCCCGACGTTTTCCGACACGCCGAATCCGGCGCCCAGGATGAGTGAGACATCCCCATCGGCAATGGGATCGACATACATGGCCAGCGCGCGGAGCGTGCGCTCCAGCTGCCGCCGCTTCTGGTTCTTGATCTCCACCTGCTGGCGGTCGCCGAGGGCGGCATTCACCAGCGCAACCCGGTACTCGGTTAGGTGGTCTTCCAGCACGGTGAGCGCCGGGCTTGGGGTCGGAAACGCAGCGTTCCCGGTCATCTTGGTCAACACATCGTCGCCCCTTGTGTCCAGTTGGGTGTCCGAGTGCGACGTGAAATCGAAAATTGTACGTGCCATTTCTTTGAATTTTAAGGCATGAATGAAAAAATGAATACTCCACGGCTAGGGTTGATGGGCCTGGTTCCCGGAGGACCCGGTGGCATTGGTCGATGGGTTGTTTTTTGATAAACCTTGACAGCTTCCGGTGAAGCCTCTTTGGCTTTTCGGAAAACCTTCATATGCTTTTGCCGGGAAGTTTCACATTCCGGGCTGACCTTGGCTGCTTTGCAAGGTTTCCGGGAACCGTGACCAGTTTGGGGCGAAGTGTGTCGGCTTCACGCCGTCCTTGGCAACTTCCGCTGGTAGGTTGACTAAGGTTTGGCCGGACTGTGGCCAGTTTGCCCATAAGGATATTGACTTTTGGCTAACCTTGGCAACTTCCGGCGGTAGGTGAGTCAAGGTGTGGTCGACCTGTGGAAAGTTTGCCCAAAAGCATAGTGACTTCCGGCTGGCCTTGGCACAGGTTGGGCCATCCTTGGCAACGGCCTGGCGAACCTTGGTTAAGGTCTCCCCGGAATCCAACCGGTCCTGGTGGGAAGTGATGCCGATTCCGGGGTGTTCCCCAGTGTTCCCAATATCGATATTACCTTTCATCGCATCGTATTTTTCCTTTTATCCAACCTTGCTTTGCGGGAGTTCCCATCCCTTCATGGCAACAAAAGTAGGGCATGGTAAGGGGTTAAGGTGAGGGATATTCTGGACACTTGTATGGCAAAGGGATGCCACCTGTCCATTTTTCACAACATGATGGCGGGCTTTTCGGGCGAAAACCGGAGGTTTACCTAGGCTTTGCCCACCAACAATCAACTCTTCTTCCTGTTTTTCAACGCATTACGAAACCCATTCGGATTGACCCCGAATTTTTCCTTGAAAAGCACCGAAAAACGGCTGCGATCGCGGAATCCCGACAGGAAGGCCACCTGTCGCCGCAATGTCGTAAATCGGGGGCGTGAAGACCACCGCTTTTGCCCGGATGATGGGTCTGTCCCGGTTGATGGTGGCCTGCGGCCAGCCACCTGCCAACCATATGGCCATCCGTTCGGAAGCGCAGGCGTTCCAGGACGATTACGCCGCTTACCTGCGCGTGGGCGCCAATGACAGCGTGGCCAACCTATACAGCAGGGAAGGGTTTGCAGCTACTCATCGAGCGACCGGCAATAGGCAAAACTACCCTTTCGTCTCGCTCACCGACGGGTCGTTCACCTGCCCGATGAACAGGATGAGTCCGGTAGTCAGCTCTCGGATGGCGAAGAGGAACGGCCGGTCGACGTTGAACGCATAGGTTTGCGGCGCTGAGGTCAGTTCGATGCCTACGGACGTCACCGCCGCGGCCTCGGTGCCTTCCTCGTTCACTTCGATGAACGATTTGTGCTTCACCTCGCTGATCTGCAACCCTCCGTCGCCGTTTATCCCCGAGAAATCGGCTATCCCGCCTTGCCCGAACGCGATGCCCATCCCCAGGGCGCTGAGTTCATCATTCAGCTTGTTTTCGTAGCTGAATTTGAACTTCGGCAGGGAAAGCTGGACTTCCCGCGGCTGGAAACGGGATGCGAGCGTACCCCACGCATCGCTATCCGGCAGTTTTTCCGCCAACGGTGCTGCACCGCCCTCGCCGCGCGGCTTCAGGATGACCATACTGTATTTCTTGTTGCCGTAGGGCAGTTCGATGGCTTCCACATCGTCCGTGCTGGCCACCTTGAACGTATGTTTCACGTGCATGAAGTCCGTTTGCAGGGGATTGTTCCCCGGCCGGTTGAAGGTTCGCTTGCTGGTGGCCGATTTGTCGAAGCGCCGCTCCCAGTCGCCTTTAAAGTAAACCGCGTTGATGAGGTACATGACCATGTACTCAGGAATTCCCCCGTCGATGATGGTCGGGATCTTCCCCTTGGTTTTGGTGTTTACCCATTTGTTGATCGCGTCGGGCGCCTTTGGGTCGGTGAAATCCAATGCCGAAACCTCGGCTTGGTAGAACGTCCGGTTGACGTCGAGGAAATCCGGCAGTACGTTGAACCCCTGCTTGTACCAGATGGAGTTGGCGATGTTCAGCGTGGTCTTTGGATCCAGCGCAGGCAGGTCGGCCATCAATTTCCGGTAGTAGGCGTTGATGTCTTCGGTCGAGAAGCCGTCGAATTTCAGGGTCTTTTCGATGGCCTCCCGGGTTGCCCCGGCCGCACCGTTATTCGTCATGGCCAAGGCCATCCCCACGCTCAGCGGCGAGAGGAGCGCATTTTCATTGGGTTGCAGGGCTGCCGTCGCCTTGCGGAACAGTTCAAAAGCAAACTGGTTGTCTTTGCCGGCCTTCGCTTGTTCCACGGCGGTGAAAACCAAGTCTTTGCCCGGGCCCAGTTTCTCGGGTGTGGGGTTATCGCAGGCGGCCATCGCCAATAGGAAGACACTGGCGACCGCAAATCCGTAGCTTGTCAATCGATTCATCATGGTTTTTTCTGTTTCTGAACAGCAAGACGGGTTTGGAAGGCGAAACGCTACATCGCCCTCATCGCCTACTACAAACGTACTATTTTCCGCAAGACCCATAATGCGCAATTTCGTTGCCGTATACCATTCATCGATACCATGAGTTCGACAGCGATTCGCATACTTGTATTTGGCGTGGCACTGGCGCTGGTTGCCGCGTGCCGCAAAGACGTAGGCAGCAAGCCCGATCCGGGGAAGCCCGTAGCGCCGCCCCGCGAGGGCGTCATCGTGACCACCACCGTGTTTGGTCGCGTGGTCGACGAACGCGACCAGCCGGCCGGTGGCGTGGCGGTTTCCGGTGGCGGAAAAACAGCCACGACCGACGAAAACGGATACTACCTGCTGGATGCGGTTGCGCTCGACCAGGCCCGGGCACACATCACGGCGAAAAGGAACGGCTATTTCAGGGCGTCGCGGGTCTTTCCCGCGGTGAAGGACGGGCTTACCGAGCCGGGCGTGATCAAGATACTGCCGCAGAAAAGCATCGGGCGGGTCAATGCCGCTACAGGTGGCACCGTCGCTTCCGCCGGAGGCACCCGATTGGCACTGCCCCCCAACGCCATCGACGGGTATAGCGGCGAGGTGAACGTGGTGGCCGCCTACCTGAATCCCACGCGCCCCGATTTCTTCGCGATCACCCCGGGCGACATGGCGGCCAACAACGCGGCAGGCGAACGGGTGGGGATTATTTCCTATGGCATGACGTATATGGAATTGCTCGATGACAGCGGAAACCCATTGCAAATCAAGGACGGGGCGGAGGCAACGCTCACATTGCCGGTACCGTCCACGATCCGTAACACCGCCGAGCCCACCATCCCGATGTGGTATTTCGACGAAACGAAGGGGATATGGGTGGAGGAAGGCGAGGGCAAGCTGGAAAACGGCAGCTATGTGGGCAAGGTGAAGCATTTTACCATTTGGAATTACGACAAGCCCGCCGTTTGGTTTAATTTTGATTTCTCCCTGAAGTCTTACTCGCCCAAAAATAAGTTGATTGATGAGATCGTTAATGGATCGGTCAATGTAAGCATTGAACAGGCGGTGAAGGCTGTGCTTGAAGGGTTACCCCGACGGGCGGTGGTGACCGTGCGGGAACACCATTCCGGAAACACGGTACATTCGACCGTGGCCAATATCGTGCCCAATCCGGCGGTTGGTGTTTCAAACTATACGAGCACACCCGCCGGTAGCCATCACAGCACGGTGGTGTACCCAGCCCATACCGACGAAGTGACCGTAACGGTGACACCGCTCCTGCCCGGTGGCCCTGAGTACCCCACCTCGCCAAACCACAGTGCAAACAGCGACGACCCGCCCTATCCGGAAACGATCAATGAGGGCGAAACCGTGGAGGAGGAGGTAACAGTCAATATGCCCCCTGCGGAAAACACGCAGGTGGAAATCCAGATCCCGAAAGGAGGACACCAGGGAGGGAACGGCGAAACCCTGGTCAATGTGAATGGCCGGGCCGTGGATTGCGATGGCCGTGCGGTAATGCGCGGGTACGTATACCTGGTCATCAAATCCGGCAACAGCGTGAAGCGCGCCGTTACCGCGCCCATCTATGGCAATGAGGGCCGCTTTACGGCACAATACCTGTTCATGGAGCGGCAAAACCCACTGGTCGATAACATCGAATTGACCGTGTACGACATGCAGGCAGGCAAAAAGAGCCGACCGATCCGGCACGATATCAATCCATCGGTGGCGTTGATGCTCCCCGATCCGGTCGAAATCTGTACGAATAACGGACCTGCCGATCCGGGTACGCTCAAAACCATCGCCAACGCACACATTACCGATGCGGCATCGCTCAATAGTTTCGTGGACGGGGGCTATGAGCGCGTGTCCGGTACGCTCCGCATCGAATCGCAGGCCGTGACCGACCTGGGAAGCATCACCAAATTGAAGCAGGTCCATGTGTTCGAGCTCATCAATACCGGCCTGGCCAATATCGGCGGGCTGGCGCAGCTGGAGTCCATCACCGGGAGCATACGCGTAGACAACAACCCGAAACTAACGGGTTTTGTGCTGCCGCTGCTGCTGAATAGGAAGCTGGACGGTGGTTTGTATTTCAGCAATAATCCGATGCTGGTATCGGTATCCTTGCCTTCTTTTGAAAACATCAATGAAGTGGGGCAGGCCATCGTGTTCGAAAACGATCCCGCGCTCGCCACCCTTTCGCTGCCGGCGCTCAAGACCATCAACACCGGCGGTCAGATCAACATCATCAATACCTCGCTCGAAGATCTCGAAACGTTTGCCAACGCTACAGGCGTGCTTCCCTATGGAGGGGCTTATGGATTGAATATCCAGCGCAACAAGAAATTGCGCTCCATTGCCGGACTGAAGCACATCGAAGTGCAAAAGGCCTTCACGGTAGAAAACAACGACATGCTTGCCAGTTTGGATGGATTGGTGTTGGCCGATGTGGCGGATGGACTGTCTGCCTACATCCGGAACAACCCCGTGCTGACCAGCGTTACACTTTCGTTGGTAAGGGGGCAGGGGGGAGGGCTGCTTATCAAAGGTAACGCAGCGCTCTCTTCCGTGTACCTGCCCAATGCCACAGCCCTGGGGGGCATTGATATAACCGAAAACCGGAGCATCACTTCCATCGGTTTCCCGAATCTGAAAACGGCATCGAGTCTAGCGGTGTATCACGAGGACGCACTCACAAGCCTGCAGGCACCGCTGCTGGAAACGCTCGACGGGCAGCTGTACCTCGGTAACCTGAAAGCCCTCAAAGCGGTTGATTTTCCTAAGCTTTTATCCGTAAAAGATAGGCTGGAGTTTGCCGATTGCGATGCCATTACCGCCTATGATGGGTTCAATAGCCTGCAGACGGTGGCGGGCAACTTTTCCATTCATAGCGGTAAGGCACGGACACCGGTAACCAGCTTGGCCGGGTTCAAGAAGCTTGCGACGGTGACGCGGTCACTGCTCATCCGTCCAAGCGATGACAACCGGGCACCGGTCCGCGCGGTAACCGGTTTCAGCTCACTCACCACGGTGGGTGAGACACTTCAGGTCAGTGGTGAAAACCTAACAAGCATCGCAGGGTTCGGCAAGCTGGCAACAGCGGGCAACCTAACCATCAATAACACGGAGATACCCAACCTGGATGACCTTGCGTCGTTGAAAGCCGTTCAGGTGTTGCATCTTCACCAGAACAGCAAACTCGTGCAGATCGAAGGGCTCGCGAATCTGGCCACGGTGAGCCATAATCTTTGGATATACGATAATCCCGTGTTGACCGGTCTGGGAGGGCTCGAAAAGATCACGGCCATTCCAGATGGCGGAAATGCATCCCTTGAGGTGAGCAACAACGCGGCATTGAGCAACCTGGATGGCCTGCAAAACCTGGTGAGCATCAAATCCGGCTTGCGGGTACTCAACAATGCAAAGCTCGTTTCGCTGTGCGGAATCAGCAGGCTGGTGAAGGCCAGTGGAATCGGCGGGAGCTACTACGTAACCGGCAATGGGTATAACCCAACGCAGGATGACATAAAAAACGACGACTGTTCCGATTAACGATGGATATTCGTACATTTCGGCAAAAATCGGAAAACGGTGTCGCGCTATTTCTTCTGTATGCTGCTTTGTGCCACAATGGTGTTGGAGGGTATGGCCCAAACCCGGAAGACAGACAGCCTGAAGGCATTGGTCCATGCAGCAAAAAACGACATGGGTAAACTCGATGCGATCCTGGCCTTGGCTGAAGAATACCTGAATGTAAACCGGGATACGTTTTTTGTTTTTGCCGAGGAAGCGTTGTTGCTGGGCGAAAAGAGCCCAAGCAAGGCAAAACGGGGGCTTGCCCGCCTGGCCAAGGCCAATGCATACCACCGGTGGGGTTGGGTGGACAGTTCGCTCGTGTTATGCGACGAGGTCATCGACATGGATAGGCCCGCCGGAGCGCTGGACAGGGCGGTCTATTTCAAGGCCTGTAGACAGAAGGCGATGTACCTGGCCGGGCACGGCCGGTATCCCGAGGCGCTCGAACTGTTGCACCGGCTGGTGAAGGAAGCGGCTTGGTACGGAGATAGCCTGACGATGGCCGCCAACCTGAATACGATTGGTTCGATTACGCTTTTTACGGCTTCGCCGCTTGCGGCGATGCGTTATATCCGGGAAGCTGCGGCGCTATTGGGACGTGATGCCAGCCAAAGCGCCGTGCAGGCATCCATTGACGTCAACATGGCCGAAGCATATTTCAAAGACGGCCGGTACGACAGTGCCCTGCATTATACCATCATGGGCGCGGACCGCTTCAGGCAGCAGGAAAACCTGCATGGTTTAGCCATGGCGCTGCAACGGCAGGCCAACAGCTACCGGGCGATGAAAGACCTGAAGCAAGCGGAAGCGGCACTGATGGAAATGCTCCAGATACGGGAACGCACCGGCGACCAAAGCATGTTTATCGATGACAAGTTGGCGCTGGTCGATTTCTACCGGGAAACAGGCCAATTGCACAAGGCAATCGCTTTTTGCAATGCATCGCTTCAACGCGGCGATGCGTATGCGCCGGATAACCGGGGCGGTAGGGTATTCATGAACCGGCTTTCGCAACGCATTCCATTTCTGACGGTATTGGCGGATTGCTACAAGCGGTATGGAGACCATGCTGCCTACGCGCGCACGCTTGAAGAGCTGCTGGTGGCCAAAGACAGTTTGAGTCAGTGGAAGCAGGAAGAGGCAATCGCAGACGTCCAGACCAAATATGAGGTCGAAAAGAAAGATAATACGATCATCAGGCAGCAGCTCACCATCTCGCGTAAGAACAACCTGATGGTGATGGCCGGTGCAGGCGGCGTCATGTTGGTGGCTGGCGGATTGATTTGGTACGATCGTTACCGTAGGAAGCAACGGCAACAGGCTGCCCGGGCTATTCACCAGGCCGAAGAACACGAGCGTGAACGGATCGCAGCCGATCTCCACGATAACCTGGGGTCCTTTGCCGCAGCCATTACGTCAAACATCGATGTGTTGCGCCATGGCGGTGGTATCGAGGCCAATAACCCGATTGTGCAGGAACTGCACGATAATTCGTTGGCGATGGTGGCGCAATTGAACGATACGATCTGGGCCATGGATAGCGATTCGGCATCGCTGACAGCCATCAGCGACCGGATCAAGGTGCACCTCGACCGATTGCGCAGGAGTTACCCTGGCTTCCGGATGGAGGTGGTCGAATCCATCGATGCGGATACCGTGTTCTCTCCGGTAGTGGCCTTCAACCTCTTCAGGATGATGCAAGAGGCAACGAATAATGCCCTGCGGCACAGCCAGGGAAACACGCTGGCCGTACACATTACCGGAGCGGTCCGATGGGAAGTTGTCGTATCAGACAATGGTATCGGCATTGCAGGGGCCGATGGGCGAAAGGGAAACGGCATCCGGAACCAACAGCTCCGGGCGGACAGATCTGGTCTGTCAATTACGTTTACGACCCATGATCCGCAGGGTACGCGGGTGGTTATCCGTCCGGCCGAAACCACGGAATAAACTCCAATGGGTTAATAGGAGGAAAAAGGTTATGGGTTATCGAATCGCAGTGGCCGAGGATAAAGTCGTTTACCGGCATGCTTTTTTACAGAAAGTGCAGGCAACGCGTGGGCTGGAATTGGTTTTTATGGCTGAAAACGGCAGCCAGTTACTCGACAATCTCCAGCGACTGCCACATCCGAAACTCCCGCAGGTGGTCTTCGTGGATATCGCGATGCCAGAAATGGACGGTATCGAGGCCATCAAATTGGGAAAAGTACTATTTCCGCAACTCCATTTCGTTGTCTTATCGGTGTTTGATGACGATCGGAAGCTATTCGAAGCCATCAAGGCCGGGTCTTGTGGCTATTTGCTCAAACACGAATCGGCGCTGACACTGGAAGGTGCCGTTGCAGACATCCTTGAAAATGGCGGGGCCCCGATGAGCCCGGCCATCGCCCGCAAGGCCTTGACGATGCTGAGCCAGAGCGTCGTTCCCGATTCACGCCCGCCAACCGGCGATGGCATTCCCGGAATCATTACGTCCCGCGAGCGGGAGATCCTGCAATTGATGGTGAATGGCTGGGATGCCAAACGGATTGCGTTCGAGTTGGACGTGAGCTACCACACCGTCAGGGCGCACATCGCCAACATCTATGAAAAGCTCCATGTCAACTCCCGTGCGCAGGTAATCGCCATCGCACACCGGAATCGATGGCTTTAGCCGGTGCGGCCCCGCCTTGATCGGCAGGGTGCCTACTGGTCTTTGGCAACCAGCCAATTCCTCGCATTGACGAACGCTTCCATCCACGGGCTGACCTCATCGGCCCGCCCATCCGGATAGTGCGCCCATTGCCACTGGAAGATGGATCGCTCGATGTGGGGCATGGTCACCACGTGGCGGCCCGTTTCGTCGCTCAACGCCGCGGCGTTGAAGTCCGAGCCATTGGGATTCGCCGGGTAGCTGTCGTAGCCGTATTTCGCCAGGATGCGGTATTCGCTTTCCGCTTTGGGCAGGCGGAATTTGCCTTCGCCATGCGATATCCATACGCCGATGGTGCTACCGGCCAACGAGGAGAACATGATGCTGTGGTTATCCTGCACGGTCATGGACGTAAACGCGCTTTCGTGTTTGTGGCTGTCGTTGTGCAGCATCTTGGGATGCCGGTCGTGATCCGGATAGATCAGCCCCAACTCGGCGAACAGCTGGCAGCCGTTGCAGATGCCGATGGACAGCGTATCGGCACGGGCGAAAAAGCCTTCAAGCGCCTGCTTGGCCTTCTCGTTGTATTTGAACGCGCCAGCCCAGCCTTTGGCCGAACCGAGCACGTCCGAGTTGGAGAAACCACCCACGGCGCCGAGGAATTGCACGTCTTCCAGGTTTTCCCGGCCGGAAACGAGGTCGGTCATGTGGATGTCCTTGACGTCGAAGCCGGCCAGGAACAGGGCCTGGGCCAATTCACGCTCCGAATTGCTGCCCTTTTCGCGGATGATGGCCGCTTTGGGGCGGGCCACCGCCGGGTCGGCCTGCGGCTTCTTCCCATCGAAATGGGCGGGGAACCGATAGGCGAGGGGCTGATGCTTATAGTTTTCGAAACGCTCCTTGGCTTTGGCGGGGCCGCTTTGATGTTGGTCAAGCAGGTAGGAGGTTTTATACCAGGTATCGCGCAAGGCGGCGATATCGAAGGTGTATTTGTCGTTACCCAGGGTGATGGCCAACTCGGACGATTCCGTTGCCTGGCCGATGCGGGCGTAGGCCACGCCTGCCGAATCCAGGTCGCCTTCGATGGCCGTATCGGCCTGGAACACCAACGCGATGTTCTCGGCGAACAGGAGCTTGATGAGGTCGGGTTCGCCGATGGCGGTGAGGTCCAGCTCGGCACCCAGCCCGTTGTCGGCAAAGCACATTTCCAATAGTGTGGTGATCAGGCCGCCGCTGCCCACGTCGTGGCCAGCCTGTATCCTGCCAGCCTTGATGAGTGCCTGCAGGGTGTTGAACGTATTCTTGAAGGCTGTGGCATCCTTGACGTCAGGGGCTTGGTTACCCAAGCGATTCCGCACCTGCGCGAAAGCGGAACCCCCGAGTTGGTGCCGGTCACCGGACAGGTTGACGTAATAGATGGCGCCCCCGCCTTTTTTCAATACGGGCTCCACGACGCGCGTGATGTCATCGCAAGGTGCGCCGGCGGAGATGATGACCGTTCCCGGCGCGATCACTTCGTCGTTGGGATAGCGCTGTTTCATCGATAGCGAATCCTTGCCCGTGGGGATGTTGATGCCGAGCGCGATGGCGAAATCGGAACAGGCCTGTACGGCATTGTACAGCCGGGCGTCTTCGCCTGCGTTGTTGCAGGCCCACATCCAATTGGCCGACAGCGACACGCTTTGCAGGCCGTCGGTAAGGGGTGCCCAGATGATGTTCGAGAGGGATTCGGCGATGGCGTGGCGGCTTCCGGCCCGTTCGTCGATCAGGGCGATGCCGGGCGCGTGGCCCACGGACGTGGCGACGCCGTGCTTGCCCTTGAAGTCGAGCGCCATGACGCCGCAGTTATTGAGCGGCAGTTGCAGCGGACCGGCGCATTGTTGCTTGGCCACGCGGCCGCCCACGCAACGGTCCACCTTGTTGGTGAGCCAATCCTTGCAGGCAACGGCTTCCAGCTGGAGCACGTCGTTGACGTAGCTGTGCAGGTTTTCGACCTGATAGTCTATCCCCGCGTAGTCCCGTTGAACCGTTTTATCATCCATGATGGTCTTCGGCGAGCTGCCGAACAGGTCGGCCAGCCGGAAGTCCATCGGGGCGTCGCCGGTTTTTTCGGACGCGATGGTGAACCGGTGATCGCCGGTGACCTCGCCCACCACGAACAGGGGCGAGCGCTCGCGCTCGGCGATCTGCCGGAGCGTGTCCAGGTGAGCCGCGCCTACCACCAGGCCCATGCGTTCCTGCGATTCGTTGCCGATGATTTCCTTGGCCGATAGCGTCGGGTCGCCCACGGGCAGCGCATCCAGATCGATCTTGCCACCGGTATTTTCCACCAGCTCCGATAGGCAGTTGAGGTGCCCGCCCGCGCCGTGGTCGTGTATGGAGGTCACGAAGTTTTCATCGCTTTCCACGACCGCGCGGATGGTGTTGGCCACCCGTTTCTGCATTTCGGGGTTGGAACGCTGCACGGCGTTGAGTTCGATGCCCGAGCCGAAGGCACCCGTTTCGGCTGACGACACCGCCGCGCCGCCCATGCCGATGCGGTAATTGTCGCCGCCAAGCACCACGATCTTGTCGCCTGTTTGGGGTTGGCCTTTCCGGGATTGATCCAGCTTGCCGTAGCCCACGCCGCCGGCCAGCATGATGACTTTGTCGAAGCCCAATTTCCGCTGCTGCTCTTCGTGCTCGAAGGTCAGGACAGATCCGGCGATGAGCGGTTGGCCGAATTTGTTGCCGAAATCGGAAGCGCCGTTCGACGCCTTGATCAAGATGTCTTTCGGGGTTTGGTACAGCCATGGCCGGGCAGGTAGGGCGTTTTCCCATTGCCGGTCGCCCGACAGCCGGGAATAGGCCGTCATGTAGACGGCGGTGCCCGCCAAAGGCAACGAGCCCTGGCCGCCAGCCAACCGATCGCGTATTTCCCCGCCCGAACCGGTCGCCGCGCCGTTGAACGGTTCCACCGTGGTGGGGAAGTTGTGGGTCTCGGCCTTGATGGAAATCACCGAATCGAATTCCTTTTCTGCATATTCCGAAGCGGCCTCGGCCCTTCGGGGCGCGAATTGCGTCAGTCTGGGGCCCTTGACGAAGGCCACGTTGTCTTTATAGGCCGATACGATGCCGTTCGGGTTTTCGGTCGACGTCTTCTTGATGAGCTTGAATAGCGAGCTGGGCTTTTCCTCGCCGTCGACGATGAAGGTACCGTTGAAGATCTTGTGGCGGCAGTGTTCGGAATTGACCTGCGAGAAGCCGAAGACCTCCGAATCGGTCAGCTTGCGCCCCAGCGTTTCGGCTAGCCGGTTCAAGTAGTCCACTTCCTCACCGCTGAGCGCGAGGCCTTCTTGCTTGTTGTATGCGGCGATATCGTCGACTTCGAGGATGGGTTCGGGTTTTATATTGACCGTAAAGACATCCTGGTTCAAGGCCGGATACCGCTGGAACAGCATCGGGTCATGGCTATCGCCGCCTTGCACAGCCCGGAACTCCTCGATGCGGATGATGGCGTCGATGCCCATGTTCTGCGTGATTTCAACCGCGTTGGTGCTCCAGGGCGTCACCATGGCTGCCCGCGGGCCAATATAAGGGCCTCGGAGCTGTGCTTCCGGGACGAGGGTGGTGCCACCAAACAACCAGTTGAGCTTGGCGGTGTCGTTTTCTTCGAGCGTTTGCGGGGTCTGGACAGCGAATACGGATGGATCTTTACCGAAAAAGTAAATCATAGCGTTTAATATGCGGCAAATTTAACGCTAATTATAGAATAATCCGTCATAATAAAATCTGGAAATGCGTTTTGCGACGAGTGACGAGATGGGGAACGCTCGGGACAAGTAGTGGAACATCCGGGGCAATCGATCGGTCTGCAAGATTCGGTCGACAGGGGGCATTCCCGGCTTGGGACGCCATTGGCAACCCCGCAGGCAATCGGTCTCGGTTTTGGCCCGTTGCTTGCCCCGGGGATACGCAAACTCATATCAGGATACCATGAACAGATCGTTGATTGCTTTGATAGTCGCAGCGTGTTTCGCCGGGATCGCGAATGCGCAAAAATTGAATTTGGGCAAGGCCGCAAGCGCGGCTTCCAAGGGCGTTTCCGCGCTCACCTTCACCAACGAGGATGCCATCCGCTTGTCCAAGGAGGCCGTGGAATGGATGGACGAGAACAATGAGGTGGCCGGCCCGGACAATCCGTACCACCAACGGCTGGAACGCCTGTTCGGAAAGCATACCACGCAAGATGGCTTGGCACTGAACTACAAGGTGTACCTGGTGCGCGACATCAATGCGTTTGCGTGTGCCGATGGGAGCGTACGGGTGTTTTCGTCGCTGATGGACATCATGACCGACGACGAGCTCCTGTCCATCATCGGCCATGAAATCGGCCACGTCAAGAACGAGGATACGAAGGATGCGATGAAAAATGCTTACCTGACGGCCGCCGCCATGGATGCGGCGAGTGCAAGCTCCGACAAGGTGCAGGCGCTTTCGGATAGCCAGCTGGGCGAAATGGCCAACGCGATGCTCGGTGCCTCGCACAGTCGCAAGCAAGAGACGCAGGCCGATGAATATGCCTACAACTTCATGAAGCAAAACGGTTACAACGTGGTGGCGGCTTACCGCGCATTTCGTAAGCTGGCGCTCCTGTCAGGCGGCAACAGCGAAATCTCCGGTTTCGAGAGGATGCTCAGCTCGCACCCCGACAGCGACAAGCGCGCGTTGGAAGTGAAGAAAAGGGCCGAAGGCGATGGGCTGTGGCAGGATCCCGGCACCGTGGCGCTGCCCGCGGCCAGGCTGGTCGAATAACCCGGTTGCCGCCCCCAGGCCTTTGGGGCGGCGTCCTGCTCGATTCGGCAGTAGCTGGAATCCTTGTGTGCCGTGTAGGTACACATTGTACAATAGTTCACTTTTTTTGGTTGAATAATGTTACCTTTGCACCGCTGCCAATCGAACATGGGTTGTTTATGAACAAAGAAAGCCAAGGTGCTCCATTAGGGATAAAGGAAATCGCGAAGAAAGCCAACGTATCCATCGGCACGGTAGACCGTGTCATCCACGGACGGCCGGGCGTCTCCAAGAAGACGAAGGAAAAAATTGACGCAATAATCAATGAATCGGGTTACCAACCCAACTTGATCGCACGTCGCTTGGCTTCCAAGAAGCTGATCCGCATTGCCACGCTGACGCCAAAGGTACCCGCAGAAACCGCTTATTGGGAAGTGTTACTAAACGGCATCAAACAGGCCGAATCGGAAATCGAATCGTACGGCGTGCGTGTGGAGCAATACTTCTTCGATCAGAACGACAAGGCGTCTTTCGATGCACAGGCAGCACGGTTGCTGGATAGCGGTGTGGACGGCGTGGTACTGACACCGATCTTCATCGATGAATCCACGCGGTTCACCGAGGCGTGCAAAGCCATCAACGTGCCCTGCGTGTTCATCAATTCTGACATCCCGCACGTGGACAGCTTGTGCTACATCGGTCATAACCTGTTCCAAAGTGGCTACCTGACCGCACACCTCGTTAGCTACCTGACACAACCCAATGAAAACATATTGGTGCTGAACATTTCCAAAGAGTTGGAGCATTTCCACTATACCCTACGGAAAGAAGAAGGTTTTAGGGCTTACTTCGCGGACAATGGGAAGCCGATGAATATCACCAAAGCAGACATCCGTAAGACCGACTATGAATCGGTGAGCAAGGAAGTAAGCAAACTATTAGCGGTGAACAACGATGTCAAGGTGATTTTTGTAACGAATTCCCGTGTTTCAACAGTGGCTCGATACCTCCAGACCCTTGGCAAGAAGACCGCCACCGTAATCGGATACGACTTCTTGAATGACAACGTTGAACACCTGAAACAGGGTACCATTGACTTCCTGATTTGCCAGAAACCGCAGGAGCAAGCTCATCGGGGCGTATTGGCTTTGTACCAATATCTAGCGTTTGCGACCGTACCTGAAGCCAAAACATTTATGCCCATCGACATCATAACCCGAGAGAATTACCTATCGTATCGGAGCTGATCTGTAACGCGATCTCCATTATTTTTATTTTTTGCCTCCTAGTGCGCTATCGCGAGGGCCATGCCTTTTGCCTGTGAGGCAGGCCTGAAGAGACGTTGCTTTTTTACCTATCGGTGTGCTGAATTACCCTGCGTTTTCCAAAAAACTGAAAAAAAAATTTTGATTTATAGAAATCGTTTGTATTTTTGTGTACGTACACAATCATAATGTGTCCGTACACAATTATAAATTTATGGCCGATTGAGGGTTGTTGGGAAAATGGCGGGTTAAGCCGCCAGCGCGGCAAGTAACAATACGTAGGTTTTATTTACAGCAAAATGGATATGGCGTTTCAACAAACTGGATTTAGCAGCGAGGAGCGTTTGCTGATGCAAATGGCGAACGGGAGCAAAAGGGCATTCAGCGAATTGTACACGAAGTACTGGGTAAAGGCGTACGCAATGGCCTACGGCCGATTGGTTGATGAAGATAAGGCTAAAGACATCGTACAGGAGGTTTTTACCAACATCTGGGTGCGCAAGGAGTTTCCGATCAAGAATTTCCCCGCCTATCTGAGTTCTTCCATCCGGAACCAGGCCCTCAAGCAGCTAGCCCGGGAGCGCCATATCGATTACGCCGTGGATGGATTGCCGGATACGCCTTCGCCCTACGGGCAGGCCGACGCGGCAATCAAGCGAGCGGAGTTTTATGCGGCCTACAAGCAAATCGTGAAGCAGTTGCCTCCGAAGCGGCAAGTCATCTTCAAGATGCGTCATCATGACGACTGCTCAACGAAGGCCATCGCTGCCGAATTGGGACTTTCCCTGAAGACGGTGCAGAATCAATTGGGTAAAGCGGTTGAGCAGCTGAGGGATTCATTGGGCAGGCTTATATAAAAAAACGATTGAAAAAAAATGTGTTTCCGCGTGGGATTTTATCTTGTTTTTTGGTCTTCTTAAAGACTACGGTCGCAATAGCGTCGGTTTTTTTGGCGATTACGAGAAACCCGCAACGAGATAACGAATAAAAACCAAATAGTGTATATGAAAAGAGAAAAATCAACAATCAAAAACCCCCTGATTTTACAGGCAGGCCCATAAAACAAGGGGGTTCACTCGCTGCCGACCCGAATCGGCGCGCGATGTTTTCCGAATCCATTGTGGCAAATGGGATTTGGAGCTGTTTTCTATGAACTTAAAAACAACTGTAAAAATATGAAAATTTTTATAACATCCATAAGAAATGCATCTGCGATAAAGACGACAGGCAGGCGGTCGTCCGGCAGGTTCCGGAGCTGTAACATGAACCGGGGAGGCGTTTTGACCAGTCTGGTATTGATCGGTGTGGGCTTGTCTGTGGGCATGACAGCACACGCGACGGCGTTGATGCCTGAGGCCGCAGCGGTTATCGGACAAAATCAAATCCCCATAGTGGGCCTCGTGGCCGATAATGAAGGGAATCCATTGGCAGGCGTAAGTGTTTCGGTGAAGGGGGCGGGTCTTGCCTCGAAGACGAATGAACAGGGCCGCTACGCTATACAGGCGCCCAAGGGAGGCGTCTTGGTGTTTACATTTGTCGGGTATGTAACACAGGAAGTACCCGTGGATGACCGGCGTACCATCGATGTAAGCTTGCAGGCAGGGAATACAGCGCTAGACGAGGTCGTCGTAACGGCGTTGGGTATAGAGCGCCAGACAAGGACGCTTACATACAGTACCCAAAGCGTAAAATCGAAAGAGCTTTCCGAAACGAGGGAACCGAACATGATCCTGAGTTTGCAGGGTAAAGTGGCCGGGTTGTCGATAACGGAATCTGACGCGGGTGTGGGTTCGCCCACGCGCGTCGTGTTAAGGGGTAATCGGTCGATATCCGGTGATAGCCAGCCGATTTACATCGTGGATGGTGTGTTGGGGTCGACCAACGTGAATCCCGATAATATCGAATCCATCACGGTGTTGAAAGGGGCAAATGCGGCGGCACTTTATGGTAGCGCTGCGCAGAATGGAGCCATTGTCATCGAAACCAAACGCGGCAAAGCGGGTGTAACCAACATCAACCTGACCAGTAATTTCATTGCGACGCAACCATTCGTGCTCCAGCGGTTCCAGGATGTATATGGTCAGGGAAGCGGTGGTGTGTACAATAGGCGGTCCGAATTCTCATGGGGTCCGAAGATGGAAGGGCAGTTGGTCGACCATTGGTCTTTGGCTCCCGAAGATCAAGGCGTACAGTACGAGTTGCTGCCGCAACCCGACAATATCCGTGATTTCTATCGGCACGGGCTGAACCTGACCAATAATGTCGGTGTGCTCTACGGCAATGACCGGGTGCAAACGGCATTTTCCTATAATCGCGTCGATGCCAGGGGGATACTTGAAAACGACCAATTGATGAGGAACGGGGCTACGTTACGGGTTAACAGCAAGTTGTTTGAAAAATTGACATTGGATAGCAAGATCGAGTTTTCGACCAACAACAACCCAGGCGAAAAGGGGTATTCCCCCAATTACAGCCTTTACTTGATCCCCCGGAATATGCGCCCGGATCACATGGCGGTTTTTGAGTACAGGAATGCGGAAGGCCGGCTTTTCCAGAATTATTGGTTGCCGAATGCCGGTATTTCCAGAAACCCTCATTGGACCAGAAAGCGCATATTGAGCGATAACATCAGCAATGCCACCAACGTGTTATTGTCGTTGAAATACGATGTAAACGAAGACTTCAGTGTCTTGGCAAGGGGGAACTACAGCGGCAGTAATGGCTTCATGGATCGGAAAATCTACGTGGACACCTACAATCAGGAAACAAACGGGGTGTATTCGGAGACGATGAATAAATCAGCGTTGTGGAATGGCGATTTCTTGGCTACCTACAAGCGGGATATTTTGCCCGACTTGTCCGCTGCATTGAATTTCGGCGGCCAGATCGTGCGTAACAGGGGTGACGTACTGAATGCGAATACAGGTCCAGGCCTTACGGTACCCAACCTGTTCACCTTATCAAACACCACCAACGTCGTCGCAAACGAGACGATTGTGGAAACCGAGACCCAATCGTTATATGCGTTCCTGAACCTAGCCTGGAAGAACGCGATTTTTTTGGATGTCACCGGCAGGAATGACTGGAGTTCGACGCTCCCAGCGAACAACCGATCCTATTTTTATCCATCGGTGGGGCTAAGCACGGTGGTTTCCGACCTCGTCGATTTTCCTGATGCCATTTCCTACATCAAGCTTAGGGGAGCATGGGCGCAGGTGGGCAGTAGCGCCGATCCTTATCGGCTGTCACGCTTAACGAGTATCATACCAGGGGGCGTGAACGGTTTCATGGTCATTAATCCCATATCCCCAAACCCGAACCTATTGCCCGAAATCACCGAATCGGTCGAGGCGGGTCTTGATGTCCAGTTATTCGAAGGCCGATTGGGTTTTGATTTGACGGCATATCGCACGAATACACACAATCAGTTGTTCACGGTAAACCTTCCCTTGGGTTCGGGCGCGAGCCAGTATTACGCCAACGGTGGAGAGATCAAAAACGATGGATTTGAAATCATAGCGCAAATCAATCCCGTTAGGCGTACGCATTTCAATTGGGACATGAGCCTGAATTTTGCCGCAAATAGAAGTAAGGTGGTTTCTATTTCTGATGAACGCCCACGTGTGGAGGTAGGACAGATCGTCATGGAAGAGGGGCAGCCGTGGGGCAATATTTATGCGAGGGGATTCCAACGCGACAACCAAGGCCGTGTCCTTGTAAATGGCAGTGGCCTGCCGCTGTTGACCCCTAACCAGTCTGAGCGGGTTGCCAATTTCAATCCCAATTGGTTGGGAAGTATTTCCCAAGTGATTCGCTACAAGGATTTCAACATGCGATTCCTGATAGACCATCGGCAAGGCGGAACCTTGCTTTCCTACACAAGCGCCTTACTGCATGGGTATGGCGTAGCTGAAGGGACGTTGCAAGGTCGCGAGGGGGGATTGGTGTTCGGCGAAAATATTTTCGCGCACGAAACGGCGGTACTGGAGAATGGTACGCCGAATAACATCGGCGTGAATGCCGAACAGTTTTGGAACCATATCGCTGGCATTTCACTATTCATTGGTGAGCCATTCGTCGAAAGTGCAACGAACACGCGTCTCAGGGAATTGAGCTTCGGTTATTCGGTGCCGTCCGCTCGCCTCAGCAACACGTTCGTGAAAAGTATGGCCATTTCGCTGGTAGGGCGGAATTTGTTTTTCCTCTACCGGGCTTCAAGGATGGTCGATGCCGACTTGCGGGTGGGTACCGGTCCGGGAACGGAGGGCATCGACCAGTATGTCAGGCCATCAAACCGGACGTTCGGGTTGAATCTATCCATTGGGTTTTGAGGCATGTTTAGTGTTTTATGAATAAACGATTGAAAATAATGAAAAAGCTTAACGTGATCATAGTTGTATCAATGTTATTTCTTGGTACATCCTGCACCGGCCATTTCGATCAACTGAATACACCGGAGAAATTCCTATCGGTCGACAACCTGGACGCGAGTCTGCTTGGCCAGGCGTTCGCCCAATGCCAGTATCGTGGCATGATGGGCGATGGCAGTGACCTGCAACAAGCCCAAAACCTGTTTTCGGATCTTTATGCGCAATATTTCGCCACGTCCGTACCTTGGTTCAACACCGATCAGTACATCCATATGGGCGACTGGGCGAATTGGGCGTGGACCGCGTTTTATCGAGATGCCGCACCGCAGCTCTACTTTGTTGAAGATTACACGGCCAAAAACAATATGGCGCTGGAAAACGCGCTGGCGAAAACCTGGAAGGTCATGCTATACCACCGGATGACCGATCAGTGGGGCCCGATCATCTATTCAGAGTTTGGCAATGCCAAGACCAGCGTGGCCTACGACGCCCAACAGGATATCTATATGGATTTCTTTAAGGTCTTGGATGAAGCGGTTGCAGTGCTTGCCGCGAATACCGGCGGCAATGCCTTCGGTACAAATGATCTGCTTTATGCCGGAAACGTCGGCAAATGGCTGGTGTTTGCCAACACGCTGCGCTTACGGCTAGCCGTTCGCTTGGCCTATGTCGCCCCTGACGTAGCCAAGCAAGAAGCGGAAAAGGCCGTGGCAGCCGGAGTGATGCAAGAAGTGGCGGACAATGCGGACCTGTTGACGACGGATATTTCAAGGCATCCCCATGAGAAGATATCGTTGTGGGAGGAGTATCGGATGAGCGCAACGATGGAGAGTGTGCTCAAGGGCTATGCCGATCCCCGTTTGCAGGTGTACTTCGATCCGGCGATAGAAGGCCAGCAATACCGGGGGTTGCGGAACGGCGCAGGGGCGGCGGATCGTACAGGTGTAAACGGTTTCTACTCGGCGATTGGCAAGAAATTCCATGCGCTGAGCCAAGGTGGCATAAATCCGGATATGAAAATCATCGGGGCGGCAGAAGCGTACTTCTTGCGTGCCGAGGGAGCGCTGCGTGGTTGGAGCATGGGGGGTACCGTCCTTGAATTATACAACGAGGGTATCCGCCAGTCGCTATTGGCCGAAACCAATGCTTCGCAAACCGAAATCAATACCTATCGCACGTCGCACCGCACGCCAATAGCGTTGGCCGATAAGTGGAATTCTCCTGCTGTTTCTGATGTACCGGTAGCATTCAATGCGGCGGGGAATTTTGAGGGGCAGCTTGAACAGATCATTACCCAGAAATGGATCGCGTTATTCCCCGATGGTTGGGAAGCGTGGAGCGAGCTGAGAAGGACAGGATACCCGGATCGCTATCCCATCTTGCAGTCGTTGGATCCTGAAGTGCCGGTGAATGCAATCGTACGCCGGATTCCGTTTGTTCCGATAGAATACCAGAATAATTCGGCGGCTGTACAACAGGCGGCAGCCTTACTTAGCGGCGGGACCGATGGTCGACTTGTAAAGGTATGGTGGGATGCGAAGCCGTGACAATACTGTTGGTTGACGTTTTTGCAATGACACGGCAAACGAATTGGTTGGGCTGCATATTGGGTTTTTATTGTGCATGCTGCAATCCCCAGGTTGGGCATGGCCAGGAATTGGGAGTGAGCGACGTGAAGTCGGCGATGTTCCGGGCAACAAAATACATGGTGGATCGGGTGAGCACAAATGGTGGATATGTCGATCGGTATTTATCCGATTTGTCGCGTCGTTGGGGCGAATTGGAGGCCTTTGATACCCAAATAACGATCAGGTTTGGAGGCAATGCGACATGCGGTATGGGGCATAGCTTTTTAAATGCCTATCACGCTACCGGAGATGAGTATTATTACCAGGCCGCTGAAAAGGTTGCTCGTGCATTGGTTTGGGGGCAATTGGAATCTGGGGGATGGGATTACATTATCGATTTTGCCGGGCACCGTTCGCTGCAGCGTTGGTACAACACCATTGGACAAAACGCCTGGGGCTGGTTTGAGTATCACCACTATTACGGCACCGCAACACATAAGCAAGTTACCACCGAAGCGGGCAGATTCCTCTTGCGGTTCTACCTGGAAAAAATGGATTCGGCCTATAGGCCCGCATTGGAAAAGGTAATCGACTTCATGTTGGCGAGCCAGTACCCACTTGGAGGATGGCCACAACGGTATCCGTTGGAACGGAGTTACCGTTACGAAGGCAATGCCGATTACACCCCGTCCTACACCTTCAGCAACGTAGGTGTCATTTGGGAGAACATCGAATTCTTGATCATGTGTTACCGCGCGTTTAGCGACGCCCGGCTGTTGGATCCCATCATGCGGGGAATGAACTTCTACGTGCTTACGCAGCAAGCACCGCCGCAAGCGGGTTGGGCGGCTACGTATGACATGGAATTGCGGCCGACGCATGCGCGGCCTTTCGAACCAGCGGCGCTAACGACCATGCAGACCTATTACCATGTACTGCTCTTGATGCGATTCTATCTATATACCGGGGATGCGAAGTTCCTGGAAGGTATCCCCGAGGCTATCGCTTGGATAGAAAGTACAAAGCTGGTGGGGCGCGTAGGCTCCCGGTATCCGACATTTGTCGAATTGGGAACCAACAGACCGCTTTACTCCCATCGTACTGGAACCGGTGTGTTGGATGGCAGGTACTGGGTGGATTACAGTGAAGACAATATGTACGCGTTTGGCGTCAACATTGATTTGGACACGGACCGGCTGAAAATGTTGTACCAAAAGGTGAAGGGAATGTCCCCGGCGGAGGCGACAGCACATTCTCCGTTGAAGCAAGTTAAGGTTTTGCAACCTGATGGGCTTGCCAGGAGTTACTACGGTGAAATTAATGACTTCGTCCCCGATTTTCAGGAGCGGCGGTTCAGTTATTTGGAACGCGTTGCTGGTTCGTCAGAGGCCGAATCTGTCGTCGCCGCACTTGATGAACAGGGGCGTTGGTTGTCAACGGGCGCTTGGGTCAGCGATCCGTTTACGGTATCCGATAAGGGAATCCCCTCCAACACGGCTTTGCATTGCGATCCGGTTACGGCAATGGCGGTAGTGGATACGTCTGATCGGCAATACCTCTCCACCCAGGTTTTTGTCTTGAATATGCACGTGTTGTGTTCATACCTGTCTAGACACCAAGCTAAATCAGAACCACTTGATAACAACGGGAAATGAAGTACTGGAGGCACATACTGATGGGGTCCTTTATCTGGGCGGTTAGCCAGGTGACGTTCGCCGATTCGGTCGATCTGGAAGTTTTGACCAAACGGGCGATGCTGAAAGCGACGAAATACATGGTGGAGGAGGTCAGCGTCAATGGTGGTTACGTGAAACTCTATCGTCCTGATTTCTCGCGCAGGTGGGGCGAGTTGGAGACATTCGATACGCAAATTTGGGTTGGTGGCAACTATCCTTTCACGCCCCATATGGGTGACGTGTTTCTGGACGCCTATCAAGCCACAGGCGATGCGTATTATTACCAAGCTGCGGAAAAAGTGGCAAGGGCGTTGATTTGGGGCCAACTCGAATCCGGCGGTTGGGATTATATCATCGATTTTGCTGGTCACAGATCGTTGCAAGCATGGTACAATACCATTGGTAAGAATGCATGGGGCTGGTTTGAATATAACAACTACTATGGAACGGCTACCCAGCACAGCAATACGACAGCCGCTACCCGGTTTTTGCTGCGTCTCTATGTCGAGAAAAGGGATCGGTCATTGAAGCCGGCATTGGATGACGCAATCAACTTCGTCTTACAGAGCCAATTTCCCGCCGGAGGCTGGTCGAAACGATACCCGAAAAAGCAGCAGTATCAATACAATGGGTTGCCGGATTACACGGGGTTTTACAATTTCCACGCGGACGTGCCGCGCGATAACATCGAACTGTTGATCCAGTGCTATGTGACACTGGGAGAAGAACGTTTTCTGGAGGCCATCAACCGCGGGATGAATTTTTTCCTCGTCACACAGCAAGGCAATGGTGGTTGGGCAAAACACTATGATATGGACCTTAGGCCGGCAAATGGCCGGCCATTCGAGCCGGCTGGCGTCTCGCCGGTCATTACCGCTACCCACATCCGCCTACTGCTGCGGTTTTATACGTATACGGGCGACCGTAAATTCCTGACGCCGATCCCTGCTGCGATCGAATTCTTGGAAAGGACGCGATTGCCCAAGGAAATGACGAATGGCGGGAAAAGGACACATGCCGGTGTGGTAGAAATCGGGACCGAGAAGCCGTTGTGGAACCACCGGCGCGGAACGGGTGTTGGGGATGGCAACTATTGGGTAAGCGATGACCATGAGCATGTCTATGCATTTGGCGACAATATCAAAATCAATATCGAATCATTGAAGAACGCGTACGACGCTGTCAGCGCCCTTTCTCCGGAGGAGGCCACGGTCGACTCCCCGTTAAAAATCGAGGAATTTAATGGAGAAAATCCCCAGCGGTACGGGCGATACCGGGAAAACTACCGCTACTATGACCTCACGCCACACGATATCGGCCCAGACTTCTACCCCGGCATTCGGGTACCTGACGAAATCGAGGTAAAGCAAATCGTCGGCGCTCAAGACGAACTCGGTAGGTGGCTTACCACCCACGCTCAAATCAGCAGCCCATTCTCGATATCCGAAACTGGCGAAGCTTCGAATACGGCACTCCATAGCGATCCGATTACCGCCGATGCCATCTTGGACGAGAGCGGGCAGGAATACCTGGATATCCGGACGTACATCAGGTATATGAATTTGCTGATTAATTACATCGACCGATATAACCGCGAAAGAACGAACGCTGTAAATTAAATAATGTATGAAAAATTTTGCCTTGTTAGTGATCGTTGGATGGATAACGGTTGATTCGTATGCCCAGTCCCAGCGGACGACCGCCGAATCTGTGACCAACGCGATGCGTCGAGCCACGCAGTACATGTTGGATAGCGTGAGCACGAATGGTGCGTACGCCAGATTGTATACCGCAGACCTTTCGCGTCGATGGCATGAGTTGGAGGCTTACAAGAGTCAAGTGCGGATCGAGGAGCCGGGTACGTTGGGGATGGGGAACCTTTATCTTGATGCGTATCATACCACCGGGGATGAATATTATTACCAAGCCGCTGTAAAGGTGGCTGAAGCTTTGGCCTGGGGCCAGATGGATTGCGGCGGATGGCACTATTTCATTGACTTCGCCGGCGATCGTTCATTGAAAGCATGGTATCGGACGATTGGCAAGCACGCTTGGGGATTTGAAGAACACTATTACTATCGCGGTAATGCAACATTTGATGATGAGGTGACCTCCGGCGCCGCCAGGTTTTTACTGAGGATGTACTTGGAGAAATTAGACCCGGCTTTCAAACCTGCACTTGACAATGCGATTGCCTTTATATTGGAAAGCCAATACCCGTTGGGCGGTTGGCCGCAACGATATCCCTTGAAAGATGACTATACCTCGCATTATACGTTTAACGATAATGTCATCGCCGGGAATCTCGAATTTCTGATTGATTGCTATGCCACATTGGGGGGAGAGCGATTCCTCGATCCCATAAGGCGGGCCATGAACTTTTACCTCTTGACCCAACAAGGTGATCCTCAACCGGGCTGGGCACAGCAATACGATGAGAAACTTCAACCCGCTAGTGCGAGAAACTATGAGCCTGCCGCTATCGTTACTGGCCAGACCTACGATAACATCCGGATGCTGATGGAATTTTATAGGTACACGGGCGAAACTAGGTTTTTGAATCGGATTCCAGCTGCGATAGCATGGCTCGAACAGGTTCGTTTGCCTGATTCGCTGACCAATGGCGGAAAGCGGACGCATCCGTTTTTTGTGGAAATCGGGACCAACAGGCCGTTGTGGGCACATCGATCCGGAAACGGCGTATACGACGGCAAATACTGGATAGACTACAATACGGACAATCTCTACGGTTATGGCGACAATACCGTGATCGGCGTCAATTATTTGAAAGACGAGTACAGCGCTTTGCTCGCCCTTCCGATAGACCGGGTGACGCAGGATTCTCCGCTGAAAGTCGGGCAAGTGCCGTTAAAGGATACCGGGAAGCACTATTTCGCAAAGAAAGCGCCTGCATCAAACGGCAAGGTTGGCGAAGCGACGATACGCGAAATCATCAAGGCGTTGGACAGCCAGGGACGCTGGCTTTCGAAGCATGAGTGGATAAGCGACCCTTATACGGTTGATGCCGCAAGCGGTCAGGGATCCAATACAGCGATGCACAGTGATCCGGTGTCGGCAGAATGGATATTGGATCCTTCGGATAGCGACTATATTTCCGTTGCCGTCTATATCAAAAATATGCGGTCACTACTGGCTTATCTGGTAAATCGAAAATAAAGCAATGCACGTCTCGATCATCTTTCCATGGTTTGTACTGGCTGTTTGGATTATCCCGCATTCGGTTAGCGGCCAGCAGGAGGTTGTCACGTTGCATTCATCCGATACGGCCTACCACAGGGGCTGGGTTCGGGGTGTGAAGCGTTCGCCATCGGGGGGTATTCGTTTGGACAACCATGTACTTGTGGAGAACGATGCTGCTGGGGCTGGCTGGAGCCAGCGAGGGGAGTTCATGGAGCCGCTGCACCGGGGCGTGGTGGTGAGGAAGGTGTTCGAACTCGGTGAGGACGTATCGTGTTTCGGTGCGCACGTGATACTGTTCATGCGGAAGGCCGGTACGGCCGCCGGGCATACCCCATACTGGGTGGAGGTCAACGGTGAGCGGCTGGCGGGCCCCCAGCCCTCGTGGCATGAGCCTGCCTGGCGCTGGATAGCTATTCCCCCCTTGGTACTGCGTCCCGGCAGGAACGAGGTGGCTGTCGGCTGCGATGCCGCGGAGGGGGAGGGCTACGAGCTCCTGTTCGCCCGTGAGGACGAGTACGCCGGTGGCGGCGGGAAGTTCACCTACGGCGGCAATACGGCACTGGTTGGGGCGGGGCAGGTGGACACGTCTTCTGCTGACCCGCTGCTTCGGCGGATTGCGGTGGGTTCGACCTCGTGGAAATCGGTGGACGGAGGCGCAACGTGGGCTGGGGGGCTGCTCGGCGCTGGGGATTCGACGGTGGGCGAGTATACGGTGCGGCTGCACATGGAACGCTACGTCCCCGGGGGGTATGTTTTCTCCGAGGTGATCGATCTCTGGTCGGCGGGCGACAGTGCCTTGCTGGTCCCGCGGAGCCGTATCGGGGATTTACGTTTGGTGGGTGAGGCGGTCGTTCCCGAAGGCACGGATGTGGTGTGGTCGGTTCGGTTCTCGGCCGATGGGGACCCGCTCGGTTCGGACTGGGGCGCGTGGCAGGCGGTTGGCCGGGGCGATTCGCCATCGGTGGATTTGGGTTCGGGCGAAGGCCGTTACCTGCAGTGGCGCGTGGATCTCCAGACCAGTAATCCGTTGGTGTCGCCGGTTGTGAAAGGGGTTACGGTGCGACGCGAGGTTTACCGTTCGGAGTCGGTTAGCGGGGATTACCATGTAGTCAGTGGTAGCGATATCAAGCTGCTTTACCCCTCTTACCGTATCGGCTACGAGGACCCGGGCCACCCGGAGTTACGGCGTTTGGTTTCCCGGCTGGGGCTGGACAGCGTGGTCGCTGGAGCGCATGGCGATTTCGAGCGGATCAACCGCGTCAGGCATTTCGTCTCCGGACTGTGGCCGTATGAACTACCCGCTAAAGAATATCCCGAGTGGAATGCAAATGGCGTACTCGACCGACGGGACCGCCTAGGGGCGGGGGGCATGTGCATGCAATATACGATGGTCTTCATGCAGGCGCTCCAGGCCCTGGGATACACGGTACGCCACACGAATGTGTTCGCGCACGAGACGACGGAGGTGTACGTGGATGAATTGGGCAAGTGGATACAGGTAGACCCCGAAAGTACCTTCAATTCTTACCAGTATCATACCGAAACAGGCGAACCATTGAACACGTTGGAGCAGCACGGTTTTTTCCTGAAGGAGCTTGGCTTTTCGGCCGAACGTCCTATCGACTGGACAAGTCCGGTGCCTTGGGCGTGGACCGCCATCACGCCTTGGGTATATCGGGTAAAAGGGTTGGAGCATTTTCCGCAACCGTTGGGCTTTTCCTCGTTTACGGCTAAAGACTACACCAGCAGCAATCCTCCACCGCAATATGCGCTTACCGGATTTTTACGATTCATCCCGCGCAACGATTTCCTGTCCCGCCCGATGCCGAGGCCGGTAAACCACGGGCTATTTATCGAATGGCCCTGGAACGGCTACATCAACTGGTACGATGCGGCCACGCCGCGGAAGCTGCAGTATGCGCTCCATTCGGACCGGGAGGCGGACTTCTACCCGACGCTCAACCGGGTGCGGTACTCGGCGACGCACGGCGAGCGGGAGGGTGAGGTCACCGTTCGGATGGCGACCAACACCCCCAACTTCGGGCACTACGAGATCAACGTCGACGGACAGGGCTGGACGGCTTCCGCTGCGGAATTCACGTGGCGGCTCAGGCCCTCGGCGCTGAACACGCTGGAGATGCGCGTGGTGAACGCCTCGGGTATCCAGGGGTACCCGTCCGATCTCCGCGTGCTGTGGCACTACCGCGAGCCCCACAGGCCACTTAAGGAAAACCACTAAATTGAACGTTATGCAATCTTCGAGGCGAGAATTCATCAAACAACAGGCTGCCCTGTCAATGGGGATGATCGCTGCGCCGTTGTCTACAGCTAAACATGTCGGCACAGGACACGCTGGGAATTCCGGAGAGAAAGTGGTCAAGGAACTCGGAGGCAAAACATTGGAAACGCTATGTGGATGGTATAAAACGCAGCTGTTTGATCGATTTCTTGTGAATATGGAGCGTTTCGTTGTCGACCATGACTACGGAGGATTCATGTGTGCGGTGGATATTTGCTCGGGGGAGTTACTTGCTACACATAAACGGACATGGTACGAAGGGAGGGGATTGTGGACATACGCCTTTCTATACAACCGGTTGTTGAAGGACAATCGAATATTGGAAGTGGCCAGTAGGTCAATGGATTTTATCATGAAGCATCGGCCTGCAAGGAATGCGTTTTGGCCCTCTTCCTTTACCCGCGAGGGACAGGTGTTGCAATCGGCCGGAGACGATAATCCATGGATTTCCGAGGCGGGTGATATCTATGGCAATCTGTTTGTTGCCGAAGGACTGTCCGCCTATGCATGTGCGATAGGCGATGATCGATATTTCGAGACGGCCAAGCAGATCATGTTGGATAGCCTGGCGATCTACGAAGCGCCCGGCTATCGGTATTCGATAGATTATCTTTCGCCAAATGCCCCCAGCATACCGGGGATTCGGGTGCTTGGGCATTGGATGGTTGCATTGCGGGCCGCTACCCAAATGTTGGAGTATGCACCTGATCCGGCCATCGCGCAAATCGCAGACCATTGCGTGAATGCCATTATGCAACATCACCTAAATCCAGCATTTGAATTGCTCAATGAAGCATTGAATCGTGATTTCAGTGTGCCAGCGAACGAATTTAATCAGTTTGCCTACCTTGGGCACGGAATCGAGACGCTTTGGATGGTCATGGCAGAGGCCATCCGGCGGAGAGATGCCGCACTTTTTGAGCGCGCACGCAAATCGTTCAGGCGGCATGTGGAGGTGGCGCATGACGTCGTCTATGGCGGGTATTTCCGTTCCTGCGATCATGTAGATAACCATACCTGGAAAACGGATAAAGCGTTGTGGCTCCAAGAGGAAGTACTTATCGGGACATTGCTCCTGGTGAGATGTACCGGAGATGAATGGGCACAGCAATGCTTTACGCAAACCTATCGCTACGTCTGCGAAACGTTCATAAAACCTGATCATAAATTCTGGGTACATGCTGGGGATCGGAAAATGGAGCGCTATATGGCAAACCGGGCGGAACATTACCATCATCCACGGCACCTGATGCTCAACGTGCTTGCGCTCGAGGAACTGATCGAAAATGGAGGGAAGGTGTTGGATCCATTTCAAAATAGCGGCGTATGAAGAAGATGTTGCGGTGCATGGTTATCCTAGCCAACGGCTTGCCGACGCTGCTATTTGCGGGCATCCCCGATCGGAACCTATCGGATACCTGTTATGCGGTAAATAATCGGTTTTCGGAACACGCCTTTCCATACCATATTGCCAGCGAGGCTTTTTCGATACCGACGCGTGAAAATCAACTGCTGGTCATCTATCCTGCCAGCTTGGAGCATCAAGCAACACATTGGCAGGCGCTGTGGAAACAAAACACCGACAGCGAAGCTCCTTTCTTGCGCGCGGACACATTGCCTGCGACAGCGCTAGCCGGCAAACACCTTATCCTCATGGGGAGCATCAATGACAATCCTTTTCTGTTGGAACTGTATCGACGGAGGCAATCTTTTGCCGATGCAACCTTCCCTGGGAAAGACGGGTATGTGATTCATCCTACCCGTTCGTTATGGGGCGCCGATCGAAATGTATTGGTTGTGGGCGCTAGCACTCCGGAGAATCTCGATGCGGCATTCCGCAATGTATTGAATCGCCTGTCCGATTCGCCTGATCGTATTGGAGCGATACGGGTGCTCAAAAGCATATTGCCCGTGCCCGTACCCCCGGAAACCGTCGAACCTATCTTGGCCCGTTCACTTGAACAGGCGAATACGCTTGCAGCGCCTTACGGCGAAATTGCCAACTGGGGGCTATGCTATCAGCTTACGGGCGATGGAAGATGGGCAACGCATTTCAAGGATGCCTTCCGCATGTTGCATGATCGGGCGAAAGTGACCGGCAAGTGGGTACCTGAACCCTGGACAAATCTGTATTTCACGCATTGGAAATTCATGTTGATATGGCGTGAGATTAGCCGTGATCCCGTCTTCACCGATTCGGATCGACGGCAAATCGAGGAGGTGTTGTGGGGATATACCCGTGTGCTGGACTGCATGCCCAACCTTGACGATGACCATGCACTGAAAGGTGAAATGCGGCAAAACCATACGACCTTCCTTGCGCTTAGTTTATATTTTTCGTACTGCCATTACACAGAACGATACGGGGCAGATGGGGTGGAGCATATGATGGCGAAAGTACGTCGGGCGTTCGACGATGGGCAAGCCAACAGCTTTATTCCGAATGATGATGCCGGCAACTACTTGAAATACGCGCCCTTGCACACCTTGATTTATTTGCAAGCCGAAAACAACTCGAAGTTTGTCGCCGACAGTAACTTGGCAAGAATAACCGACTTGATCGCTGCCACGTATGATAATTTCGGTAATCAAGTAAGTTTTGGGGATTTCGCAGCATATCGTCATCACCCCTATGGCTCAACCGACCTCGCGTTTTTTTCCATGGCTGCTACCCATTATCAAGACGGGGCCTACCAGTGGATGTATAATTGGTTAGCCGGAGATGGCCCGTTTTCATTGGAGCGGCTTTACTCGGGCGAATACGCGGGGTCAATACCGGCAGCTGATCCCAAGCGTTTTACGGGGATCAATACCATTTTTCTTGATTCCCCGGCCCTAGCTTGGATGGGCAGGCGGAGCATCGGCCAGCAGCGAGGATTATCCAGAAGCCATCGGTATTTTCATAAAATCTCGTTCCGAAACGGCTTTGAACCCAACAAAGAGTACCTGCTGTTGGATGGGGTATCTGCATTCTCCCATGGGCATCACGATGGCAACAGTATACTTCGCCTCGCATGGAAGGATCGGATCTGGCTCTTCGATTTGGACTATACGTCCAAAGTGACTGCCAAATTCCATAATGGCGTAACCATCGTGCGCGATGGGGAACAATTCGATCCACCCATGGCGACCAGGCTTGACTTGGCCGTGACGCTGGATTCGGTAAGCATCACGAAAACGACCGCTGAGGATGGGAATGGTGCCGATTGGGAACGGTCAATCGTTTGGGCTAGCGACCGCTGGTTCCTGGTGCTGGATCGAATCCGCGCAAACAAAGAAGGCGAGTATCGCATGCTGGGTCATTGGAGGACACGTGGTGAATCCCAATTGGACGGCGCGACGCTAACGGTAACCCAGGGTGATAAGCATTTTTTTATCCAAGGCGCAGACGGGGCACCACGATACCTCCAATTTGAACCCGACGGTTACATGAACGACTGGAGCAATTACCCTTGGGGGGACGGCGGGTTGGACGTGCTTGTTTCAAGAAGAGAACAATACCTCCATAAAGGAGAAGATGCGACTTTCGCCAATCTGTTGGTGGCTTCTGACAATCACAAGTTATCCCCGTATCAACTTCATAGGCTTGGGAAAAATCTCTATAAGATTCAGGACTCGACGAGTACGGTTTTCATCGGTCTCGAAAATGCTTCATTAAGACATGTTGGAATGGTTACGGACGCAGGTATGTTCTGGCTGGATTCGGCGACACTCGTACTTTTTAATGCCACCGCATTCGATTACGAGGGCGTATCGCTCGATTTCAAATCCACCGCCAAAAACGTTATGGTCGACCTGCGGCACGGGGTGATTTCCGATTTAGCGGATAACGTGCTGTCCAGATTGGAACGCGACGTGTTGGTGAAGCTCAACAGGGCCATCGCTGCATCAATAACTACTGCCCTAAACGATAACGCGGCAGAGAAAGCGGCGCTTTTGAGGCGATATGATTTTGCGATACGTAGAGACACCTGCCGAACCATGGGGACGCGAATCACCGCTTCCGGTCACACCGGCGCTCACTATGCATTCGGAGACAAGCAAGGGAAGATCGTGTATGGATCAGGGCAACAGTCACTGACCATACAGACACCGAATAAGGCATGCATCGAAGTCCTGGTTTTAGCAGATATTGACCATGACGGGGCTTTTGAAGTCATCGCGGGCGATGCCTCCGGCCATTTATACTGCTACGATGCCAACGGCGCCTTGCGATGGTCGTTGGCATTGACCCCGTACGTTGGCGCGAGTGCCGTTGCCACCTGTATTGCGGTCGATGCCATCGGCCCCGGCAATGAATCGACGATTTTGGTTGGGACAAATGGATGGAAGCTGTATGCCGTTAGCCCAGAGGGTCGCATCAAATGGGAATCGTTCGTGTTCTATCACGCTCATACCAAACTGGGTGTACCAAAGCGGCATGGAGATTCGGGAGGGGAAATCGTGGTAGGCACGAACTACCAGACCCCTTTCAATGTGGTGGATGCTGAAACTGGGAAAGTAAAGTATCATGCCTGGGAAGAAATGGGCAGTGAATTTTCGGCAGAAACGCCTTACTTCGGCCATCACCTTACCGACCTGGCCATCCTCGACGTTGATGGTGATGGCTTGGACGACATCGTGTTTGGCACCCGGACCAATCGGCTATATGCGGTAAAGGCTGCGAGCGGCGAAAAGATCTGGGAAGCGAACACAGGCGATGAGGTCACGCGGTTAGTCGCGTTTGACGACACGCAAACGGGAGAGAAACGGGTATTGGTAGGCAATGACTACGGCGATTTGCTGATGTTCAATGGGGATGGCAGACGTATGCGACGCATCGCATTGGGACATCGCATCACGGACATGGCTGCTTTGCCTGCCGGGCGAGGCCGTGCGGAGATTGTGGTCTCGACCGATGCGGGCAATTTAGCGGTCGTCGATGACGAGCTCAATATTCGAGGTTTTTTTGCCGAGGCTTATCCGTTGAAGAAAATCCATTGGCTTGGCGAAGATGGCGGGGTTCACAAGTTGATGGTTGTCGGTGAGGAGATGACGGGGATCTTTGACTACGAACCACTTCTTTTGAGGGAGTCCAGGCATTATTGAAAGACACTGCATAAATGACACGATGGAACATCAAGTGAATAGTTTTTCCCGGAGACACTTCATGTCAGTGATGGGGGGCGCAGCCTTTGCAACGTTGGCCGGATGGTCCTGCAGGCACAACAACGCGAAGGTCTCAAGCCTGCCTGTCGACGCCGCGCAGCGTGAGCACTATGCCAGGCAATTGTTAGATCAGCTGTGTACGCAAATCGGTCCTCGACCTACCGGAAGTCCCGCATACAAGCTCGGCGCACAATTGATTTTCGACGAGTTGAAAAAGTCATTGCCAAGCGTTTCATTTGATAACTATCTATTCGATAAATGGGAACTGGACGGTATTCCGACATTGTTCGTGGGGGATAGGCAATTGGAGACGTACCTAGCCGTTGGCAGCAAAGGTACGCCATCCGTGGGACTGACGGGCTTTGTGGAGCAGATGGGCGATATGTTTTTTCTCATTGCGAACGATCCGTCGCGGCGTGTCATCGCCCATATAGCGGTCAACAAATACGGGAAAGCGATTCCATTGGATCATAGCTTGGCAGACAGGTTTGCACCCCCTGCGTGCTGTGTCGGTAAACAGGATGCCGTTTGCCTACAGGAGGCCGAAAGAAATAGAACACGGGTGAGGTTGTCTGCAACGGTTCGATATTCGGCAAACGGTGAGGGTATCAACGTGGTCGGCCAATTGCCTGGTCAATCAAGTGACGAGGTATTGATTCTCGCGCATGCCGATACGATGTATAACACGCCAGGGGCGATCGATAATACAGCGTCATTGATTACCATGGTCATGTTGGCGCATGAAGCAGCTAAACGCGGCAATAATCGCCATACGATGACTTTCGTGGCGACGGACGGTGAAGAATTCGGATATTTGGGTGCCAAGCACTATGCCGGGGCGCGTACCGAAGATGACAGCATGAAGCACATCCGCTATGTGATCAATTTCGATTCGCTGACCTGGGGGCCTAATCTTTGGATCAATTCATTGAATGATGAGGTGAAAGACATCATCCGCACCATTCATGATGATTTAGGAATAAAGGCTTATCCACGGTTTGAAAGCAAAGACGGATTCTTCATGGATTCGGAACCTTTTCGAGCGTCGGAGGGAAGGGGGCTGCATGTAAATAGCAGGGGATATGACAAGCGTACGCTACCCCTGTACCATAGACCAGATGATAGCGCTGAAAACGTGCCGATGGATTGCGTCGAAATAGGCTTTCAGGTATTCAATGAGTTTTTGCAGCGCATCGATCATCGATAATATTGTATTTTTATGTTTTCAAGAACGGGAATTTTGTCTTTTTAAGGGTCATAAGATAAACGACTAGCGATGCGGGTACCATATGTATTTTTCTTTGCCATTATCGTGGTGATTCCGTGCCTGACTTTTGGGCAGGAAACCTTGGTTACGGTTCAGTCGGCGCTCGAGGCGTACGATGGGGGATGGGCGCGTGGGGTGATGCGTTCGCCGTCTGGCAGCGGCGTACGCCTGGACGACCACGTGTTGTTCGAGAACGATGCGGCGGGTGCCGGCTGGAGCCAGCGGGGTGAGTTTATGGAGCGTATCCACCGCGGGGTGCTTGCGCGCAAGGTTTTCGACTTGGGTCCCGATGCCTCGTGCTCGCGGGCCCACGTGTTGCTGTTCATGCGCGCGGCGGGTGGTGCTGCCGGCCATGTCCCGTATTACGTGATCGTCAACGGCGAGCGACTTGTCGGCCCGCAGCCTTCGTGGCACGAGCCTTCGTGGCGCTGGATCCCTGTTCCGCCGTCTGTTCTGCGCTCGGGGGTTAACGAGGTCGTTGTTGGCTGCGACGCGGCTGAGGGCGAGGGTTATGAGTTGCTGTTTGCGCGAGACGACGAATACGATGGCGGTGGCGGCCGGTTCACATACGGCGGCAACACGGCGTTGGTTGGCGCCGGGCAGGTCGACACCGCTTGGGGCGACGCGCTGCTGGGGCGGATCGCCGTGGGTTCCACCTCTTGGAAGTCTGCCGATGGGGGGCTGACGTGGTCTGGGGGCTTGCTGGGGTCTGGGGATTCGACGGTTGGGGAATACACGATACGGCTGCACATGGAGCGCTACGTCCGCGAGGGGCACGTCTCCTCGCCGGTGATTGACCTCTGGGCCGGGGGCGACAGCGTGTTGCTGGTCCCTCGGAGTCGTATCGAGGATTTGCGTTTGGTCAGCGAAGCGTTTGTTCCCGATGGTACGGATGTGGTGTGGTCGGTGCGGTTCTCATCGGATGGCGATCCGCTCGGTTCGGGTTGGGATCCGTGGCGTGAGGTTGGCCGCGGAGGCTCGTCGGCTGTCGATCTGGGTACAGGAGGCGGGCGTTACCTGCAATGGCGCGCGGAGTTGCGCACGGGGGATCCGTTGTCATCGCCGGTCATCCGTGGTGTACGTGTGGTTCGGAAGGCGGTTGCTTCCCTGGGGTCGGTCAGCGGCGACTACCACGTGGTCGGCGGGAGCAACGCGACGTTGCGATACCCGTCTTTTCGCATGGGGTATGAGGATTCGGATCATCCGGAGCTCCGTCGGCTGGCCGGGCGGCTTGGGCTTGACGGCGTGATCGCCGGTGCTCGCGGCGACTTCGAGCGAATCAACCGAGTCAGGCATTTCGTGTCCACATTGTGGAAACACGAGCTTCCTGAACCCGACTTCCCCGAGTGGAATGCTAACCACGTATTGGATCGCAAGGATCGTTTGGGTGCAGGCGGTATGTGCATCCAGTTTTCCATCGTTTTCATGCAGGCCCTGCAGGCGTTGGGCTACACGGCACGCCATACGAACGTGTTTGCCCACGAGACGGTTGAAGTATACGTGGATGAGTTGGGCAAATGGGTGCATGCAGATCCGGAAAGCGTGTTTGATTCCTACGAGTATCATACCGAAACGGGTATTCCGCTTAATACGCTGGAGCAGCATGGTTTTTTCCTGAAAGAATTAGGGTTTTCGGCGAAACATCCCATTGATTGGACGAATCCGTTGCCATGGGCGTGGAACGCTAACGATATAGCGCGCGTCCGGCAACCGTTGAACTTTTCGACATTTACGGCGCATCTCAACAATCCCGACCATGCGCCACCGCAGCACGCGCTCACGGGTTTCTTGAGGTTCATACCCCGAAATGATTTTTTATCGCGGCCGATGCCAAGACCGGTGAATCAGGGGCTCATGATTACTTGGCCTTGGAACGGTTACATCAATTGGTACGACGCGGCTACGCCACGGAAACTGCACTATGCACTGCATTCTGATCGCGAAGCGGATTTTTATCCGACGATTAATCGGGTACGGCATTCGGCGACGCGCGGGGAACGTGACGGCGATGTGAACATCCGGATGATAACCAATACCCCCAATTTCCGCTGTTATGAAATCAATATCGACGGTCGCGGTTGGGTGGAATCGCCGGCTGAATTCACATGGACGCTCAGGCCGTCGGCGTTGAATACCCTGGAAATGCGCACCGTGAACAAAAAGGGGGTTCGGGGTAAGCCATCGGATATCCAGGTGATGTGGCACTATCGTGAGCCCTATGCCCCCAAGAAAAGCAATTAGTGGAATGTTATGAAACTTTCAAGAAGGCACTTTATCAAACAAAACTCTTCGATGCTTTTGGCAACGGCCTTGTGGCCCAAGCTGGACGTCGATGTATTCGGGAGCGATTCAGCGGCCGATTCCAATACTGATTTACTGTTCTTCGATGCCTTCACGCGCATCGGCCCGCGCCGGTACAAACACCCGGCCGAACAGTGGCGGTTGGAAGATGTGGTGCAGGAGTTGGATCACTGCTCGATTTCAGGGGCATTGGTGGCCTCGACGCTCTCGGTAAGCTATGATGCAATGCACGCCAACCTGGAGTTGAGCGATGCATTGAGGAGCCACCCGCATCTTTTTGCGGTATGGAACGTATTGCCGCACCAGACCGGCGAGTGCCTGCCACCCGAAGCATTGGCCTTCGCGATGCGCGAAAACGACGTACGTGCCGTCACCATCAATCCGCTATCCAATGGCTGGGATTGGCAGGCCGCAACCAGCGAACCGTTGCTGGCTTCGTTGAACGAAAGCCGTACGTTGGTCATCACGACGTCTGCCGAAATGGGCGGGTGGGTAAAGCTGAACCAGTTCCTGAACGCATATCGGTCGATACCCGTAATGCTCTATGGTGCCAACTGGATCGAGCAACGGTACCTCTTGCCGCTGCTGGAAGGCCATCGGCACCTGCACATCAGCTTCGACCGTTTCCAGATCAACGAAGGGTTGGAATACCTCTACAAAAAGGGACACGTCGAACAATTGATCTTCGCTACGGATACGCCCACGATGTCTGCCGGGGCACACCGCAGCTACGTCGACTATGCGGATATTCCCATCGAGGCGAAGGAAAAGATCGCGGGAGCGAACCTGATCCGTCTATTGAAGGGACAGCGTCCGCCGCGGATCCATGTGAACAAGGACGAAGATACGTTGATGACAGCCGTACGGCGCGGTCGGCCGATGCCCGTGCCCGTGGTGGATATGCACATGCATATGCTGCATGAAGGGCTGAACGGTGCCGGTGGCGCGGGCTATCGGATGGAGAACGGCGGGCCGGAAGGGATTTTTGCCATGATGAAGCGGATCGGTTGCGTCGGCGGGGGATACATGAGCTGGAATGGCGTGGTGAGCAACGATTCGGTGGCGGGCAATCGGATGGTGAAAGAGACGTTGGATCGTTCGCCGCAAGGCTTTTGGGGGTTGGCTACGTTCGATCCCACGCATTACACGCAGCAGCAGTTGGGTGAAATGATCCCGCAGCTTTATGCCGATGGCCGTTTCATCGGGATGAAACCCTACCACTTCTACGGCGTGGAGTACCACCACCCTTCGTACGACATCTGGTGGCAGTATGGCGATACGCATCGTTTTTACGCGTTGATCCATCCCACCCGCCAGGATTTGCTGGAAGTGGACAGGCTGGCGACCAAATACCCCAACGTGCGGTGGGTGATCGCCCATGCCGCAGGCAGTTATCCGATGGCCGATATGGCCATCGAAGTGATGCGAAAACATCGTCACGTGTATGCAGAGATTACGCTGACGCCCGTGCCGCTGGGAATCATCGAATATTTGGTGGAGCATGTCGGAGATGACCGGATACTGTATGGGTCTGACCTGCCGATGCGCGATCCCCGGCAGCAATTGGGCTGGGTGGTGTTTTCGCGGTTGCCGCAGGCGTCAAAAGCCAAGATATTGGGCACGAATGCTTTCGATGTGATTGAGCCGTGCCTCCATCGGTTGCCCCGGTACAATGTGCCCCTCCATTATTTGAAACAACTTTAAGTACTTGATTGATGATGACACGTAATAACAGGAAGATGACTGGACGGATATTGATGACTGGCCTGATGGCATGGCTCGTTGCCCTGGGCGGCGTCCATGGACAACCCAAATGGGGTTGGTATACCGAGGGAGATGATTTCGCCCCCGACCAACGGGTGCGCATATCGGTCACCAACGTGTTGGACGTGGCGCTGGAACACCAGCCGGTGGTGGTGAAGCGCGCAGACCTGCCGATACAGAACATCCCTGAACGCTGGATCGCGGTGATAGACCCGCAAATGCCGAGCAATCCGGAACCTACGTTTGACGAATTGAAAGCGATGAGTGGCTACTTAAGGAGGAAAGAAACCCACGGTCATTCCATCGTGCTGCAGGTGGATGACCTGGACAAGGACGGTATCTGGGATGAGGTGTTTTTCATGACCGACCTGAAACCCAAGGAAACGCGCGATTTCTACATCTACATCGGCTTCTACGAACGAGGTATGTATGAACACCACGTGCACGCCGCGATCGGTAACTACGGGCGGCACACGGTACCCTTCTGGGAATCGAAAGACATGGGCTGGAAACTATGGTATCCACATGACCTGGATATCCACGGCAAGCGGGATCCGATGCTGACGGCTTACTACGAGTATTCGACCAATAACTCGGGATACTACATGCCTTGGGAATTGGGAACGGATATCATGACCGTTGCCAAGACGTTCGGTGCAGGGGGGATGTGCATCTTCGAAGACCCTGCGGATCCGGAGCGACCGGCAAGGGCCTACCATTCGCCACACAAGGACAAGGGGCCTTACCACGATACGCGGTACGCCTTTGATGTGGTCTGCAACGGCCCACTGCGGAGCGTGATCGAAGTGAAGACAACGAATTGGGATTCCGGCAACGGCTTTTACGAACTGCGCCAATACTACACGGCCTATGCCCACAAGAGCTGGAGCACGGTCGAGGTCGTATTCGATCGGTTCCTGCCACCGACCCACGGCGCCATGTTCGGCGCAGGGATGCGCAAGCTCATGAATGAGTACAAAGCCATCCATCGTGGAGGCGCGGTGATATCCATGGGCAAAGACATCGAGGCGCGTATCCCCGACGAGGACATCGGCGAAGAGGTACTGATCGTGCCGTGGCAGGGGATCGGGCTGGTGGTCAAGGACGAATACAAGCCGCATTACCGGGCGATAGATAATTACGGCGGCAATCACGTGTTCATGATACCGGCCACGGCAGACAAGCGGTATGAATACATGGTCGTGGATGGATGGAGCTTCGGGAAGGTAAACAACAGCGAGCGGGGGTTCGTGGATTACGTGGATAGCGAGGCGTTGAAGTACAACAATCCGCCGAGTGTCACGATCCATGAATTCGAGCGGAAATGAATTTAGTCGCGTTCTTCAGCGCCCAAATGGTTTGTGTTTTGGGAATGTCAACGGCTTCTTTACTTCATTCTAATGATGTGCAGGAAGCTGCTGCGTGCCGCGTACGCCATCTCGCGATGGAACAGGCCTGCATCGAAGGCGACGAGTGGCCGGAGCAGGTTTGGACTGACGGTACGCCGGTGTCGATATCCAATATTATGGGCAACGTTCCGACATTTACGCCGAAGGCCGTGGTCAAATTGGGGTATGACAACGAATTTATCTACGTGGTATTCCAAACATTGGATAAATATGTATCCAGCGAAACGACGGATTACAACGGCCCGGTATCACGCGATGCTTGCGTCGAGTTTTTCTTCGCGCCCGACATCAGCCAACCGCTTCGATACTTCAATCTTGAAATCAACGCAGGCGGCATCCCGTTATTGGGTTACTATTCCTATGATCTGAATGCGTACACAAAGGTCGAAAAGGAGGATTTGGAAAGGCTGGATATCAGGTCGTCGTTACCGAAGGGCATTGTACAGGAAATCGAGGGGCCGCTAACTTGGACGATCGCTTGTAGAATACCGTTCGATTTGCTGACCAAATACGTATCGATGACTGTTCCGGTATCAGGCACGGTTTGGCGGGCCAATTTCTATAAAACGGCAAGTACGACCGCTAATCCGCATTGGATGACTTGGTCCAAGATTGATTATGATAAACCTAATTTTCATCTACCGGCGTATTTTGGCCTGCTCATATTCGACTGAAGGGTCTTTTTGATTATGATTTGTGTTTTTTGTCTTGGCCGGATAGTACTTGTCGAATTTTGAAGGTCTACTAATTATACGTGGTTTGATGGTTGCGCAACGGATAGGTGGTTGATTTGACCTATCGTTTTCGTAACCAGAACTTATATTATCACATTATCCAATTATTTCATGCATAGCAACGGGAACAAGTTTAAAATAGTCAACGGTAAAATACTGACACCTTATCGTATTATTGATGGAGGGATCTTGATTGTCGAGGAGGGAAAAATCGCCGAAATCACTCGCCAGGATGCCGTGACGGAAGACATCCCGGAGATTGACGCAAACGGACAGTACGTGGCTCCCGGCTTCATCGATATCCATGTCCATGGCGGAGGTGGTCACGATTTCATGGACGGCACGGTGGAGGCATTCCTCGGCGTAGCAGAAGCCCACGCCCGGTACGGTACGACGGCCATGCTCCCGACCACGTTGACCAGCGAGGTGGATGAATTGCTGCGTACCTTGGATATATACAAAGCGGCCAGCGCAAGGAACGGCAAAGGGGCCCAGTTCCTGGGTATCCACCTGGAAGGCCCGTACTTTGCGATGAGCCAGCGCGGCGCACAGGATCCGCGGTACATACGGAACCCGGATCCAAACGAGTACAAGCGTATCCTGGACTATTCAACCGATATCAAGCGTTGGAGCGCCGCTCCGGAATTGGAAGGGGCGATCGAATTCGGCCGCTATGTCAAAACGCGCGGTGTCCTGCTTGCCTTGGCGCATACCGACGCAACGTATGAGGAGGCGTTGCTGGGGTTTGAAAACGGCTATTCATTGGCTACGCATTTTTATTCGTGCATGTCTGGCGTAACACGCAAGAATGCGTTGCGTTACGCAGGAACGATAGAGGCCGGTCACCTGATCGACGGGATGGACGTCGAAATCATCGCAGACGGCGTGCACCTACCCGCACCCTTGTTGAAGTTGATATACAAGACCAAGGGGGTTGACCGGATTGCGCTTATCACCGACGCCATGCGCGCGGCAGGTATGCCGCCAGGCGAAAGCGTGTTGGGCAGCTTGCATGACGGCTTGTCGGTGATCATCGAAGACGGGGTGGCCAAATTGCCGGATCGCAGTTCATTCGCCGGCAGCGTGGCCACCGCGGATCGCCTCGTCAGGACGATGATCGAAGTGGCGGGGGTACCCTTGCTTGAAGCCATCCAGATGATTACGCAAACACCTGCGCGGATATTGGGATTGGAAGATCGCAAAGGTGCATTGTTGCCTGGCATGGACGCGGACATCGTCATCTTCAATGACCGGATCGAGGTCGACAAGACCATTGTGCAGGGGAACGTCGTTTACGACAAGGCGAATGAACCAGTAGTTCAATAATAGTAGATAGCTTATATATAAAATGATGATGAAGACGATTTTCAAGGATAAATTGCAGGTCAATATTTATGATAACCGCGTATTGCTAGGAGCCGATGCCGCAGCAATCATTAGTTCGAAGATACACGAGCTGATGAAACGGCAAGCACTGGTCAGTATCATCTTCGCGTCTGCACCCTCGCAAAACGACTTCTTGGCCGCGTTGATCACCAAGCCGATCGACTGGGGCCGGGTCGTAGCGTTCCACATGGACGAATACATCGGTTTGGAAAAGGAGGCACCCCAAGGGTTCGGTGTGTTTTTGCGGGATCGGCTGTTCAGTAAGGTGCCGATAGGCCAAGCGCATTACATGGATGGAAACGCGGCCGACCCACAAGCGGAGTGCGATCGTTATGCCGCCTTGCTTGCACGATATCCACCGGATATCGTCTGCCTGGGTATCGGCGAAAACACGCATCTGGCATTCAATGACCCCCATGTAGCCGATTTCAAGGACCCAGCGGTGGTGAAGGTGGTGGATCTTGACGCGGATTGCCGGACACAACAGGTCAATGACGGTTGTTTTGCCACCTTAGGCGACGTGCCTACGCACGCCATCACGATTACGATACCGGCGTTGTTCAACGTGCCGAATGCGTACGCGATCGTACCCACCGCGCTGAAGGCCGACGCCATCTTTCATACGCTTAATAGCGAAATAGCCGAGCGGTACCCGTCGACGATATTGAGGCGTCATCCCAACGCGGTATTGTTTGTAGACAAGGATAGCGCGTCCAGGATAGTTCGATAGGGATGAAACATAGCATAGTGTGATGAGTAAATTCGATAAAACCGTACAGGCAGGTTCGCTGAGCTATAAGGATTCCTTGAAAGGGTTGTTTATCATCGCGTTCCTTTTCTTTATGTTCGGATTTGTGTCGTGGATCAACGCGATACTGATCCCTTATTTCCGGATAGGCTTTGAACTTTCGCATTTCGAAGCCTATTTGGTCGCGTTCGCGTTCTACATCTCGTACTTGATATTCTCCGTACCCTCGTCCATCCTCTTGAAGCGCATTGGCTTTAAAAAAGGCATGATGTACGGGTTTTGGGCAATGGCATTCGGGGCATTGTTGTTCGTGCCCGCCGCCAAGGCGATGGCATATCCGTTGTTCTTGTTCGGGTTGTTTTCCATTGGTGCGGGATTGGCCATGTTGCAAACGGCAGCCAACCCGTATGTGACGATATTGGGTCCCAAGGAACGCGGTGCGCAGCGTATGAGCATCATGGGCATTTGCAACAAAGGAGCGGGTATCTTGGCCCCGTTGATTTTTGCTGCCGTTGTGCTTCGTGCATCTGACGCCGCATTGTTCGAACAGCTGAAGACGATGGCGGGCGCCGAGAAGGCCGAGGCGCTCGAGGAACTGATTGGCCGCGTGGTGTTACCTTATGTATGCGTTGGCATGGCCCTGGTGGTATTCGGGTTGCTGATCCGGTTTTCGCCACTACCCGAAATCGACACCGAGCACGAAAGCGCCGAGGTTGCGGCCGCAAACTCCAATAAGACCAGCATATTCCAGTTTCCGCATCTCATACTTGGGGCGTTTGCTTGGTTTTTGCATGTAGGGACGCAGGTGGTGTCCATTGATACCATCATCGGCTATGCCGAATCGATGGACATCAGCCTATTGGATGCCAAGGCCTTTCCATCATACGTCTTGATGGCTTCTATCGTGGGGTATTTCATTGGCGTCATTTGCATCCCGAAGTACATTTCGCAGCGAAATGCGTTGATTATCTGCGCGGTATTGGGTGCTCTTTTCACGTTGCTGATTGTCTACGCACGCGGCGGTGTCATGATCGGCGGCAATCAAGCGGACATTTCCATTTGGTTTGTCGTGTTGCTGGGATTGGCAAATTCATTGGTAGGGCCGGCGATATGGCCGCTGGCGCTCGATGGATTGGGCAGGTTCACGAAAGTGGGGTCGTCCATCATCGTGATGGGACTGTCCGGCAATGCGGTGCTGCCCATGGCTTACGGTCTCTTTGCCGATGCCATCGACGTGCGTACGGCCTATTGGGTATTGATGCCCTGTTACCTGTACATCCTTTTCTACGGGGTGCGTGGATATAAAATAAGGAATTGGCAAAATTAGTTGATCCGATGGGTACTTCAAAGAGACCGACTTCTACGGCATCTGTGTTCTTGTTCATTTTGTCACTTATTGTCGCATGTGACAACGGGAAAGGTGCGAACGATAGTAAGGTGGAAACGAATGACCCAGCAATATCCGGCTGGAAGCAAGAAAAAATCGCACCGGAAGCGCTAGCCGATTGGCGTCTTTTGGGAAAGGGAAAGGTCTCGCTAGGCCTGAACGAGCAAGTCGTTGTACAGGAGATGGACGATTCACAGGGCGTGATGCTGGTAAGCCCGACATTTTACGAAGGCGATGTGGTGGTGCGATACCAAGTGCTCGCGCTAACGCCGGCTACCGTTTTCATCACGATGCTGGCGGCAACGGATCTCGCCGCTGGAAGATTGACCATACCGGATGACTACGACGGAGGCATGGCACTTTGGACGGGCGACGCCGCGAATTATTTCTTCGCGTTCAAGAATGCGCCACACGGTGCCGTACCGTTCATTGCCAAGAATCCCGATTTCGCGGTGACGGCGAGTGCCGCGGGCCAAGACGGGATGGTGGCGGGCGTCTACTACGATGTCGAAATCGGTAAAGAAGGCGCGAAGCTGTGGCTTTCCATCGATGGGCGTACCGTTGTGGAGTGGGAAGACGAACACCCGATCGGCGGTGGACATGTTGCCTTGCGGCTTCGCGGTACGGCAGGGTTGGCGGCTGTCGGTGCAATCAAAGCGTTAACCATTTATACAAGATAGGAAGGCGTTATGCAAGCAGACAACGTAAGTGATTTTTCGTTGGCCGGTAAAGTGATCGTCGTGACTGGGGGTACGGGAATCTTAGGGAGTTCCTTTATCGACGGTATCGTTGAGGCTGGCGGAAAGGTGGGTATATTGGGCCGGAACGCCAGCGTTGCCTATCAACGCGCACAGGCCATCAACGAACAAGGCGGGGAAGCGATAGCTTTGGTGGCAGACGTGCTGAATGACCGGCAATTGATCGAAGCCAAGGAAAAGGTGCTCCATGCGTTCGGACGGGTGGATGGGTTGGTCAACGGAGCGGGTGGAATACTTGCAGAAGGGGTACTTTTGCCCGAAAACGACGTGTTCAGGATGAACGTGGAGGGCATGAAGCGGACCATGGAGCTGAACTTTTGGGGTACGGTCATCCCTACGCAAGTATTTGGCCAAGCCATCGCCGAAACAAGCGGTCGCGGCAGTATCGTCAATATTTCGTCGATGAATTCCAAGCGTGCGATCACCCGCGTAATGGGCTACAATGTAGGCAAGGCCGCGGTAGACTGTTATACGCAGTGGTATGCCGTGGAATTGGCCAAGCGTTATGGCGACAACATACGCATGAATGCCTTGGCGCCAGGGTTTTTCTTGACAGAGCAGAATAGGCCGTTATTGACAGCACCCGATGGCGGATACACCGAGCGTGGTGCATTGGTGATCAAGCAAACCCCGTTCGGGCGGTTCGGCCAGCCGCGCGAATTACAGGGAACGCTCACCTGGTTGTTAAGCGACGCGTCTCGCTTCGTGACGGGAGCGATGATTTGTGTGGACGGTGGTTTCTCGGCATTCGGTGGCGTTTGATTTTTATTGATAGATGAACATTCTTCCATTAGCGTTTACAATAACATTATCCATGATGGCTCAACTGATCATTGCAGGCACCCCGCCAAAACGAGCTATGCTCGTCATTATCGATGGGCTCCATATCGATGCGCCGGCCCGGCTGGCGATGCCCAATTATAACCGATTGATGAGGCATGGGGCATCGATAGCGAAGACCTGTGTCATCGTGCCCCATCATCCCACGCACGGGCGGTATGCCGATATCCATACCTGTTCCTATCCCAACCCGGTGATGATGACCGGCACGGTTTTCCTGGGTGCCAACCAGCGTATGCTACAGCATGGTTTTCGGCGAAGCGCATTCATTGCCAATACGGTCGCGTATCGGTCTATTGCGCAAGACTACCAATTCGTCATCCAAGAGCATGCACCCGATTCGTTTTCCATCGATCAGGCGTTGGCATTGCTGAACAACGATGTCGATTTTTTTCGGATCCATTTGCAAGACGCGGGTACCGCCGGTTACGAAGCGTTTGGTGCTGCCGGAAATATGCCGTATGCGGGCAACATCTGGCACCCTGAATCGCCTTACAAACTCGCGATCGAGGAAGCGGATCGACAGCTAGGGAGGTTGATTGCCGCGTTGGAAATGCGTGGCGAATTGGACCGAACCCTGTTGGTCGTTACAGGCGATCACGGCCAATCCAACGGCGGTTGGCACCCGATGTTCGACGAGGCGGGCTGGTTTACCCCCATGGTTTTCCACGGACCCGATCTAAAGCGGGGGATGGGCTTCGAATGGGCAGATCAGGTCGACATCGCACCCACTATCGCCTCGATCATGCGCGTGGACGTTCCCAATGAAGATGGCGGAACCGGTAGGGTACTGAGCGAAATCGGTGTATCTTCCGCATTGCCATTACGGAGCGAAAGCAAACTGCTTGGACTTAACCGCGTGTTGGCAAAGCATGCCTACCTATCGGCTGAATTGATCCTGCGCGGGAAGGATAATCCGGCCTATTGTGGCCAGTGGATGTTGATTGAGCGCGATTTTTACGGCTTGGATCGCATATTGGATTGGCGGGAGAAAAAATCAATCGACGAGCTAATACAGCATAATACAGCGCTTATCATTAAAATGGAAGGCTTGCTTTCCACTACGGCACCATGAACGACAACATCAAAAACAAAGTGGTTATCATTACCGGCGCCAGCAGCGGCATCGGTGAGGTGACGGCCAAGCATTTGGCCGGCAAAGGGGCGTTCGTCGCGCTGGGCGCCCGCCGTAAGGAGCGATTGCAAAGGATTGTGCAGGAAATCAATGATGCGGGTGGCCGGGCCATTGGGTGCCAAACGGATGTCACCAAACGGGCGGACCTGGAAGCATTGGTGGGCCAGGCGGTCCAAGCCTTTGGCAGGGTGGATGTGCTCGTGAACAATGCCGGCGTGATGCCGTTGTCGCGCATCGATAAACTCCAATTCGACGAGTGGGATCGTATGATCGATACCAACATCAAGGGGGTATTGTACGGCATCGGTGCTGTCCTTCCCCACATGCAGGCGCAAAAGGGCGGACACGTGATCAACGTCGCGTCCGTAGCCGGGCATCGTGTGCCCTTGAATAATGGCAGCGCCGTCTATTCGGCAACGAAATTTGCGGTGAGGGCGCTTTCCGAAGGTTTCCGGCAAGAGGTTAAGGCATACAATATCCGGACGACAATCATCTCGCCAGGAGCGATTCAGACCGAGCTACCGGATACGGTAACCGATCCGGATATCAAAGCCAACATGCAAGGACTGCTGCATGTCGCCATCTCGGCCGATTCCATTGCCCGGGCAATCGCCTATGCCATCGAACAGCCCGAAGCATACGACGTAAACGAGATTTTGCTGCGGCCCACGGCCCAGCCGGGTTAAAAAGCGCGTGACATGGTTTTTAAAAATGCATGTTTTTTATTCCAAATTCTTTACTTTAGCTCCCGTTACGTGAAACCCCTGTTCAAGCAGGGGTTTGTGCTGTAAACCGATATTCATGTTAGACCGTATTTATGGACAATGATGCAACTCCGCCGGTGGCGGCAACAAACAAAAAAACACTATGGAAAGTCATCGGTGCGTCCTCGTTGGGCACGCTGATCGAGTGGTACGATTTCTACATCTTCGGTAGCTTGGCCATCGTGATCTCCACCAAATTCTTCCCGCCCGACAACCCCACGGCGGCGTTCCTGTCCACCTTGGCGACCTTCGCGGCCGGATTCGTCGTGCGGCCGTTCGGGGCCTTGTTTTTCGGTCGGCTGGGCGATCTCATCGGTAGGAAGTATACGTTCATGGTGACACTCCTGTTGATGGGCTTGGCCACGTGCGCCATCGGGCTGGTGCCGGGCTACGAGACCATCGGTTTTGCCGCCCCGGTGATCGTGTTGGTGCTTCGCCTGTTGCAAGGGTTGGCCCTGGGGGGCGAGTACGGTGGCGCGGCCACCTATGTGGCCGAGTATTCCGAACCGGATAAGCGCGGATTCCGGACATCGTGGATCCAGACCACGGCCACCTTCGGGTTGTTCATTTCCCTGGCGGTAATCATGATCACCCGGAGCAGCATGTCTGCCGAGGCATTCGATGATTGGGGATGGCGGGTGCCCTTCCTGATTTCGTCGCTGATGGTGGTGGTTTCGTATTTCATCCGGAAGAACATGGACGAGTCGCCGCTATTCAAAAAAGCGAAGACCGAAGGGAAGACCTCCAGCAATCCGCTCAAGGAGTCTTTTGGTAACAAATACAATTTCAAGTTCGTTTTGTTGGCGCTCTTCGGGGCCACGATGGGGCAGGGGGTCATTTGGTACACCGGGCAGTTTTACGCCTTGTCGTTCCTGCAGAACGTGTGCCGCGTGGATTTCGACCAGACCAATTACATCATCGGTGCGGCGCTGTTGGCCGGCACCGGCTTCTTCGTGTTCTTCGGTTGGCTTTCTGACAAGATCGGCCGCAAGCCGATCATGCTGGCCGGCATGCTGCTCGCCATACTGACCTACAGGCCCATCTATGACAGGATGTACCGCCTTACGGATGTGAGCGCCAAGCAGGAGTTGGTTGACCAGCAGCGGGTGGAAGGCAACGCCACCATCAAGGTCTATGAAGACGGCAGTGTCGCCACGGTGGTCACCAACGGCGAAACGGTGAAACAGACCGTGAACGTGGGCCGTGGGCCCTTCACCAGCTTGGTGTTGCTGGTATTCATCCAGGTGCTCTACGTAACCATGGTCTATGGACCGATCGCGGCGTTCCTCGTCGAGATGTTTCCGGTGCGGATACGCTATACATCCATGTCCTTGCCCTACCACATCGGCAATGGCATCTTCGGCGGGCTGCTCCCGGCGGTGGCCACTTACCTGGTCACGAAGGCGCAAACCGATACGGCGGGCGTGCATCCGGCGCCTTACCTCGAAGGATTGTGGTACCCGATCATCATCGCGGGGGTGAGCTTCGTGATCGGACTGCTTTATTTGAAGAACAAAAATCAAAACGTACAGTAATGGATACGATAAAACGGATACTCGGCGTGGTTTGGATCGCGCTTGGATTGGCGGCAGGCTATTACCTCATCGTGAGCCAGGCCATCCCGCAATTCACGAGCGGAAAAGGGGAAGACCTGGTGCCGGCCATCATCTACACGTTCATCCTCATGCCCATCATCACGGGCGGACTTTGCATCTTTGGGTGGTATGCCTTGCAAGGCGAGTATGATGAAAGGAAATGGTAAGTCATGGACATCCAGATCAGGAAGCTATCGCTGAAGGACTATAACGATTTGATCGAATCGATGGTGCAGGCCTATGGCGGGGCTGGCGGTATCTGGACGCGTACCAACATCAAGGACCTGATTGGCCTGTTTCCGGATGGACAGCTCGGCGTGGAGGTGGATGGACGCGTGGTGGCCTGTGCGTTGGCCATCATCATTGACACGGCCAAAACCGACATCACTCACCCGTATCGGGAAATCATTGCCGAAGGAACCTTTTCCACACACGATGCCGAGGGCGACGTGCTCTACGGCATCGAGATTTTCGTTCATCCAGATTTCCGCGACCTGCGCTTGGGCAGGCGGCTGTACGACGCCCGCAAGGAACTCTGCGAGCATTGGAACCTAAAAGGGATTTTGTTGGGTGGACGGCTGCCTAAATACCACGAGCATGCCGATGAATTGACGCCAAGGCAGTACATCGAAAAGGTGAAGCAGAAAGAGATTTACGATCCGGCATTGACGTTCCAGCTGGCCAACGACTTTCACGTCAAGAAGGTCTTGAAGAACTATTTGCCCGGCGATGCCGAGTCAAGGGACTACGCGACCCTGCTGGAATGGAACAACATCTATTACGATCCGAAGACACGGTCGGCGTCGCCGACCAAGCAAACCATCCGATTGGGATTGGTGCAGTGGCAGATGCGCACGTTTGCCGATGTGCAGGCGTTTTACGAGCAAGTGGAGTTCTTCGTCGACGTGGTGAGCGGATATGGGGCGGATTTCGCGTTATTCCCCGAATTCTTCAACACGCCGCTGATGGGGCCGTTCAACGACCTACCCACGACCGAGGCGATGCGCGAGTTAGCCAAGTTGACCGACGAAACGCAGCGGCACATCCAGCGGCTGGCCGTATCGTACAACGTGAACATCATCGCGGGCTCCATGCCAGTAGTGGAGCCCGACGGCAAGCTCTACAACGTGTCATACCTATGCCAGCGCAACGGGAAGACCGAAGAATACCGGAAAGTGCACATCACGCCCAACGAGACCAAATACTACGGCATGTACGGCGGCAACGAGGTACGGGTCTTCGATACCGACTGCGGCAAGATCGGCATACTCATCTGTTACGACGTGGAGTTCCCTGAATTGGGCCGGATACTCGCCGATCAGGGGATGCAGATCCTGTTCGTACCGTTCCTGACCGATACGCAGAATGGCTACATCCGCGTGCGGAACTGCGCACAGGCCCGCGCCATCGAGAATGAGTGTTACGTAGCCATAGCCGGGTCGGTGGGCAACCTGCCCAAGGTGAATAACATGGACATCCAGTATGCCCAGTCGGCCGTCTTCACGCCGTCCGATTTCGCATTCCCGACCAACGCGGTGAAAGCGGAGGCAACACCCAATACCGAAATGGTATTGATTGTCGACGTAGACCTGAACCTGCTGAAGGAACTCCATCAATACGGCACGGTGAAAAACCTGCTGGATCGGCGCAAAGACCTGTACCGCGTATCGCTGGTGCGGTAGGGCCGATCCCGAGACTTCGCTCGGGACAAGCGCTGCGTGTCTGTACTGACCCATTGGGCTCGACACGTAGGTTAGCCCCTACTGCAGCATCAGCCTGAGGTTGAACCCGAAATTCGAATAGGACGTGGCAAACGTCTGCGAGGTGTACGGCCGCACCGAATTGCTGTCAAAGAATACCCGGATGTTGAATCGTTGGTTGATGATGTAGTCGACCGATGGCCGGTAGGAGATGCTCTTGTTGCCGGCCGACACTTCCGATTCATTGATGTCCGATCGGTACACCAGTGTCTTGAGGTCATTGAGCGAGACATCCAACCGGAAATTGAGGTCGTTGTTCATCCGGAAATTGCTGAACCAGCCGAACGGCATGCTGAATCCCGTGGCGCGGAAGCCCGCACCCAGCACCACCGACTGGTCGCTGAGCATGGCCAGCTGGCTGTTTTGCAGGCTCAGGTTCAGCGTGCGCGCACGCCGGTATTCCATGTTGGCCGTGAGGTTGTTCTTGAACCGGGCGTCAAACCCCAGCAGGGGCGTGAATTGCTCCAGGATGGACAGCTGCTGGAATTGGAATTCCGGCAGGAAGTTGTCGTTGATGTCCCGTTCGGATGGCCACCCGTTCGCCTCGCTGTACCTGATCAGCGAGTTGTACCCGTTGATGGAATACCGGCTGCTGTAACCGTGCCGAAGGGCGAAAGACGTCAGGAATTCGCTGAACAGCGGGATCCGGTTCAGCCCGTTGTAGGTGACGTTCCAATTGGGGATGGGGATATTGGGGAAACTGCCCAGCCTGATGCTGCTGGCGTCCTTGCCACGATAGGCGGCGACGAACGCGTTGACAACGACATCCTGGGCGGTGCGGTCGTAACCATCGGCGAAACCGCCGGTTTGGCCCGATGAGTTCGGATTCAGCTGCCCGAACCGCTGCGAGATGGACTGCCGATTGCGTTCAAACGTGCGGAAGAGCGACTCATGGTCTTTGAACGCCGTGCCGATGGCCAGGTAGGTGACGCTGTAGTTGCCCATCGTGACGGGCGTGAGGCTCTCGAAATCTCCCGACTGACCCGAATACTGGAACGAAGTCGTGTAGTTCTGGTTGTTCAGCTTCACGGCCGTGAGCTCGATGTTGAGGTCGCGGAAAGGCTCCACGATGGCGCGCATCGACAACTCCTCGGTGAGCGAGGTCATGTAGAGCTGGGTCTGCAGCGTATCGGTGGTGATCCACCCATTGATGGCCGCGCGTTCGCGGATGTCGCGCTGGCTGCCGAACAGGAAGCCCCAACCCGGTGCGTTACGGTCGAAATCATATCCAAACGCGTTGGTCCGGGGCGTATAACCGGGTAGGAATGTGTTCTGGACGCGGTTATAGGCCGCGTTGATGTTCTTGACGCTGGTGAGCAGGCCGGTCAGGAAGGCCGTTCCACCGCTGGCGTCCAACCCGGTATTGTTGCGGATAAAGGCGAACTTGTTGTACAATCCCACCATGTTCAAGGTGGGGTTGACCTGGATGGTACGTGCGTTCTGGATGCTGTTGCCCATGTTGATGTCGTTGCTCCGGATGGATAGCAACGGCTCGGTCTGCCAATTGAATTGGGTGCCGTAACGCGCATCCACGTTCACCCAATCCAGCCCCGGCAGTTTATGGATGGGTACGGTGTAGGTGACGTTCATCATGTGGTTGTAATCCGTTGTACGTCCCAGCCGCCAGAAATTCTCCCATAACGTGTCGCGCTTCAGGCCATTCATCCGCCCATCGGGCTCGTCCACGATGGCGTAGTTGGTGGCATTGAAATCGAGTTTGAGCGATTTCGACAAATTCCAACTGATGCCGTAGATGCGGTTCATCGTGAAATTCTTGTTGTATAGCGTACCCATCGATGGCAGGAAGTTGTCTGCCGAATTGTTGACGCGGAGCGTGTTCTCGTTGTAGATGCGGTTTACGTCGATCCGGAAATTGAGCAGCGATGGCATGAGGTTGAAATTGAAATCGCTGAGGATGCCCAGGTGCTTGTTCTTGATCCACTTCTTCAAGGGTTCGAAGGCCAGGTCGGTGTTGCTGGTGAATGTATAATCCAATGCCGCACGGTAATTTTTCTGCAGCGACACTTCGGTGAGGTAGTCGCGTTGATAGAATTGCGAATACGCGTAGGTCGCGCTGATGTTCTCGATATCCCAGGGGCGTATGGGCTTTTCGATGTTGGTGCGTATCTTGCGCACGTTGGTGAGGTTGAAGCTGCGGCGGGTGGAGAAATCCTGCGTGACCCGCAACAGCGAATCCCGCCTGTTGCGCGAAAGGTTGGCCAATGCGCTGTTCAATTCGATGTCGGGCATGAGTGGATTGTACTCAGGCGTCCCCACCTGGCGCGTATAACTGAAGAATAGCGGGATGCGCAGGCCGTAGTCGGCCGGGAAGAATTTACCCAGCTCGGCGCTGGTCACCAGGTCGAGGTACAGGTCGTCGCTCCGGCTACGTGCCCCGATGCGTTGCTCGATCGAACCGAAGCCGATCGTGCTCTTGCTACCCGATACCGTTACGTTGGCGAAATCGGCCAACTGGGCATTCATCCGCGCCGTGGCCGCCCAACCGCCTTTGTCGTCGAAATCGGTAAGCCGCAGTTCATTGAACCAGAATAGCCCCGATTTGTCCAGGCCGTCGTCTTGCGGGGCGCTTACGTCACTGCCGCGCAGGGGGTTCATCACGCCGAGCATATAGAAGCGCACCTTGCTGATGTCGGGTTGCCCGACGATCGTGACCCGGTTTTCGCCATCGAAGAACGTGAATGGTTCGTCGATGGGCCACGGTTGCCCGTTGCGCATCGCCCGGTTACGGGCTTCCTTGGCTTCCTGGAAAATGCCGATGCGGATGTTCATCCGGTTTTCCTGCGGCCAGATGAGCTCGGCGTCGCGCGTGCCGGGTTGCGTGACCTTCAGTGGGAGGTCGTATTGGTAGTAGTTGAATTGATCGTCCGTGCCCACGCGGACGAACGCCCGGAAATCGCCGTCTTGAAGGTAAGGACCCTCTGCATGGATAAAGAGTTCAAGACGGCCATAGGCCCGGAAGTCGTTGGTGGCGGTGCGGTAGGCGGCGCGGCCATAACCGTCGCGTAGGTTCTTGACATCCAATGAAAGCGATTGCTCATTGAGTTGCACGTTGTTGTTGAGGTTGCCCCAATCCAGCTGGCGATCGATGCCCGGCGGTACCACATAGGGGATGGGCTGCCGATTGCCGTTCTGCTCGATGTTGACTGCAGCGACTTCCACCGTCGAGGCGTCCAGCGGGACGTTGCCCATGCTGGGGTCTGCGATGACCTTGGCGTTGTTGTTTTCCGCGTTGTACCGGCGCCATTCGCCACGCACCAGCTGTACCTGGGCCAACCGCACCACGGCGGTATCGGCAAAGTCGGTCATGAACATCCGGACGAAACGGATGGACTTGAAATCGCGGATATCACCCACGCGCTCTTGGTATTGGCTGAGCGGGATGCGGAATTGGTACCACCGGACGTCTTGTTCGGCACCGTTGCGCAGCTTTACCTTGGCGGTGTGCATGTCAGCGATGTAATTCTGGCCAACCTGCATGTCCTGTGGCCGCAACGATATCCGGTATTGGTAGTACTCCTCGGCCTCGTTCATGTTGTTGTCGCGATTGATGTCTTCGCCATCGGGCAACAGGGTGGAGGCCGAGGTCTCCACGCCGACCGATTGCTCCGGGGTCTTGGAGTTGCCTTCGGGGCCGTTGAACCGCTCGTAGCGTTTCAGGATGCCAGCGTTCTGGGCATCGAGCTCCGGGCCACGGAAGTACTGGAAATTGTCGCCAGACGGGTCGTCGGCCAATGCCTGGGCGGCCGTGGGCTGCAACAAACCTTGCAGCCGGCCCAGGAAATCGCCGTGGAAGATACGCTCGTCGGCATCGTTGAGGCCATCCAACCCGATGTCCTGGCGCGCCCGTGCGATCGGGTCGTTGTCAAAGGCCTGGATGACGGGTTGGTTACGCGGTACGCGCCCCCAGTTGGTTTCGTCGATCTGCGAGAGGTCGCCGCTGGGCGACATGCCGTTTTCCATGGCTTTCCGGCCATCCTTGAGGATGTCTTCCGAGATATTGCCCAGGTTGAAATACAGGTCGCCACCCTGCGAGCCCGGGTTGGTCAGGAACGGATCCATCATCCAGACCTCCACGAACTCGATGTTCTGCGCTTCGAAATCAGGCGCGTCGATCTTGCGGAACATGCCGCCCCATCGGCTGCGCGGGTTGGCCAGCGTCCCATCGGGATTCACGCCCGTAGCGGTATAGTTGTAAGGCCCGCGGAGAGTGGGATAGTACGCCATATCCAATGTGGATAGGAATATCGGCAAGCCGGTGGTCGATTCGCGGTAGGGGAAGACTTCCTGCTCCAATACCTCGCGCACCCGGTGGTTGGACAATTCGGCGCTGTTGATGTTCGAAGGGGTAAGGTTGATGTTGCGGTAGAAGATCGGGTCGATGTTGTAAAACGCCAATCGCGCCCGGTTGAAGCCCGACTGGAGGTCGTCCATCAATTGCGATTCGGGAAATAATTGCGGCGTGCCAGACAGCTGCCAATTGAATGCGCCCTTGATATCGATGAACGAGCGGCTGTTCTCGAAATCATCGATGTACGTGATTCCGCTCCGCGTACCCGCGAAATTCAGTGCGCGTGGGTGACCCGGCAACAGCTGGGCGAACTCCCCGTAGAACGATATCGAGGATGGTTCCTTGGTGTCCAGGAAAGGAATCTTGTCTACCATGCGCGTGAGCCAGCGCGACGGCGAATTGTAGCTCACGTCAAGCCCCCACATCGTGTTGGAGATGGGTTCCTCGCCGATGTTCACTTTTTGGGTGAGCGGCCGCTCGGTGAGGTTCATGACGGTACCGCCCAGTTGCAGCTTGTCGTTCACGGCGTAGTCGAGCCGTCCACCCATCATGGTGCGTTGCTGCAACCCGAACAGTTGGTTGTTTTCCATCTTGATTCGGATGGGTTGTCCCGATTGCAATAGGGCTTGGTTGAGGATGCGCACACGGCCGATATCGTAGTCGACCATGAAATCCACGCCCTCTTGGAGCGGTGCCGGCCCAGCGAAAACCTGTACCGATCCACGGGGCACGTTGATGGCCCCCAACTGGAATTCGGTGCCCACTTCCGATTCGTATGATCCCTTGATGAGGTAGCGATTGTGGTTGGGGAAGAATTGTTGCGCGATGACCTTGGTCGAATCGTACAGGGCCTGGTAGGCGTACTTATCGATCAGCGCTTGTTCGCCACCGGGGATGAATTGGCGGGCGAGGTCGCTTCCGAACGGTTCGACCAACGGGAACATGATTCGGCCACGTTCCGGATCGATGGTGATGCCGGGCAGGAAATCGAAGAATCCATCGGGCTGCTGCGCGTTCTGCGGGTTGAGCCGGTCGAGGCCGGTGAGCTGTATCCAGAGTTTGTTCTGCGTGTTCTGCCCTTCGTACATCGCTGGGCGCTCCACGCCGCTTTCATCCTCGATGCGGAAGATGTTGAACCGGAAGTTGTGTTGCCCCACGCCATAGGCCCCGATCGAATAGATGTTTTTCATCATCAGGTCCCAGATGGGCAGGTTGGGTTTCAGGATTTCGTTTTTCAGGAGCTTGGCCACCAGCATCTGCGGCTGCGAGGGCGTGACGGGGATGTCGGTCGAGAATTCGCCCACCTGGTATTCACGCCCGCCTGCCGTGTACCGATACGCCACGGCCAAAACCTGGTCGTTATGGAGCGGCATGTTGAGCGAAATGAAACCCAAACGCCGATTGACCGTGTATTCGGTGCCTTCGCGCAGTTTCCGCGCATAGGTCAGCTTGGCATAGTTGTCGTTGCGCCCAGAGGCGCTGAAGAAATTCTGCACCGCGTTCGATTGGGCCTGCCGGAATTGGGGGTCCATCTGGGCCAATTGCGGCAACAATCTGTTTGACAATTGCTGGTCCAGGTCGCCGGGGATACCGGTTGACGGTGGCCGTACCGTACCCTGTTGCACGTTCGGGTTGTAGGGGTTGAACTCGCCGAGGTCCATGAGTGCCATCACGTCCCGCGAGTCGTCCACCGCGTTGCTCCGGTTGCTTATCCAGACTTCGATCTGCGTGATGTTCACGTCCGAAGTGAGGATCGGGGCGATGGATAGGGCACGGTTGAAGTTATCTCGGAAGTAATGCGCCAGGAAATAGTGCTGGTTGTCTTCGTATTCATCGGCCTTCAGCGCGAATTCGCTCTCCTGCGCACCGTTCTTGATCGTGATTTCCCGCTGTTGCGAACGCTGCTGGGAGAAAATGCCCGTGACGTGCAGCTTGCCGAATTGCAATTGCGTCTTCAGGCCGAACAGTGCTTGCGTGCCGTTGATAAGCGTGGTGTTGAGCGGCATGGCCACGTTGCCCAACTCGATCCGCTTGATGATATCGTCATCCTTGCCGGTATAATCCAAGCGTATCTGGTTTTCGAAGTCGAACTGGGCTTCGGTATTGTAGTTGGTGGTCAGTTTCAACCGGTCGCCGATCTGCCCGGTCAGGTTCATCTGGATGCGCTGGTCGAAATCGAACCCCCATTGCCGCCGCTGGCGCTCGTTGAACATGGGGTTGGCGTTTTTGTTGCGCTGGGCCATGATACTGATGTCTGCCGTTCCCCGCGGGATGATGTCGATGGTCTTGCCACCGAAAATCTTCTCGAACGCTTCGCTCTCCACATAGATGGTCGGTATCAACCGATCTTGCCTGAAATCCGTGAGTTGCCGATCTGAAAGCGCTCGCCAATGATTCCGTTTAAGGAGTTGGCCTTCGTATGCCCGGTACTCGTCGATGGTGAGGTATTGCGGCGGGCGGTAAAGTCGGCTGCCGAGCTTTTCACGGATGATGTATTGCCGCGTGAGCGGATCGAAGATGACCTCGCGCGTGATGTTGGAGGGCAAGCCCAAGTCCAGTGGATTGCGCTTTTGGTAGAGGTTGAGGAATGGCAAGTCGCTGAGTGGATACCGTAGCTTCACGCTATCACGCTTGGTATCCGCCGTTGGCGCCTGGGCAAGGACGCTCGTTGCGGCAGCCGAAAAAAGCAGCAGCAAACAGCAGCGAAGCAGAAGCGTCTTGTCCAAGTGGTAAATGTTTTAGAATCCCTATTTTTTACGCTGCCAAGTTACTCAAAATTCCAATACAAAAAGTCTAAAGCTTTCTTAGGGCCTCTTTGATCAGCGCCTCGACCGACAACGCTGGCGTGGCGCGCAGGATGCCTGCCAACACTTTTTCGGCCTGTGTGCGCACGAAACCGAGCATGACCAATGCGCTGAGCGCTTCTTCGGGTGCGCTTTGTTGCTTGTGCACGGCGATAAGGGCATCCGGCCCCTGTTTTTTCAGTTTGTCCTGCAATTCAAGCACCATGCGCTGGGCGGTTTTCGGGCCAATCCCCTTGATGCGCTGGATCAATGGGACATTGCCTTGGATGATGGCCGCCTGTATTTCGTCGGGCGTGATCGAAGACAGGATCATGCGGCCCGTATTGGGGCCGATGCCCGATACCGAGATCAGGTGTTCGAACAGGCGACGTTCGCTTTCCTCCCCGAAACCATACAGCGTATGCGCATCTTCGCGCACTTGGAAGCTGATGTATAGCTTGCATTGCTCGCTGTCCTTGATCTGTGAGAAGGTGTGCAGCGAGATGTGCACGTGGTACCCCACGCCACCCACGTCGATGACCACGTGGGTCGGGGCTTTGTAGGCTAGCCTGCCGTTGAGGTATTCATACATGGCGTCAAGATCATTTCTTTTTGCTTTTGCCCGCCGGCGTCTCGTGCGCCTGCACGTCCACCACGGCGATGGTTACCATGTCGACGATTTCGCGTACCGAGCTATCTAGCTGCAACACGTGGACCGGTTTGTTCATCCCCAAGAGGATGGGGCCTACCGCTGCGGCGTTACCGATTTCCTGCAACAGCTTGTAAGCGATGTTCCCCGATTCCAGGTTAGGGAACACCAAGGTGTTGGCTGGGCTCCCGTTCAGCGTACTGAATGGGAAATTGGCTGCCAACAGATCGCTGTTCATGGCAAAGTTGGCCTGCATTTCGCCGTCCACCACCAGCTCGGGATGCCGCTCGTGGAGCAACCGCACCGCTTCGCGTACCTTGAGCGGTACGTCACCGTCGTTGGAGCCGAAATTCGAATAGGAAAGCAGTGCGATCCGGGGCACGATGTTGAACCGTTGGACGGCTTCGTTGAGCAAGAGGGTGATGTCTACCAATTCCCCGGCGGTTGGGTTGGCATTGACGGTGGTGTCGCCGAAAAAGACGGGCCCTTTTGTCGTAAGCATCATGTACATGCCGGCGATCTTGCTGCCGGGCCGCGCACCGATAACGTGCAAAGCCGGCCGGATGGTGGTGCCGTAGTTTTTGGTGAGCCCGGAAATCAAGGTGTCGGCCTCACCGAATTGGACCATGCACGCCCCGAAATAGTTGCGATCGAGCATCATTTTCTGCGCATCAAGAATGGATTTGCCGCGGCGCTGGCGCTTTTCGTAAAGGTAATCAACGTATTTCGTATATCGCTCGTTGCCCCGTTCCTCCAGCGGGTCGATGATGGGAACGTCGTCCAACTCGAGGAGGTTATCGTCGATGAGCTGCTGGATTTTCTTCCGGTTGCCCAATAGGATCGGGATGGCCACGCCTTCTTCCTTGACGATCTGGGCGGCACGTAATGTCTTGTAATTGTCGGCTTCGGCAAAGACGACGCGTTTCGGATCGCGCTTGGCGGCCTCGCTGAGGTTACGCATGATCCGGTCGTCTTGCCCCAACCGTTGGCGGAGTTCTTCGGCATAGCGATTCCAATCGGTTATGGCCTTCCGGGCCACGCCGCTGTCGATGGCCGCTTGGGCTACGGCAATGGATACTTCCGTGATGAGCCGTGGGTCGGTCGGTTTCGGGATGATGTAATCCGGTCCGAATTTCAGGTTTTGGGTATTGTAAGCCTGGTTCACCGCTTCCGGTACGGATTTCTTGGCCAATTCGGCGATGGCCCGCACGGCCGCGATTTTCATCTCCTCGTTGATGGCCGTGGCGCGTACGTCCAGCGCACCGCGGAAGATGTAGGGGAAGCCGAGTACGTTGTTCACCTGGTTGGGGTAGTCTGAGCGGCCGGTGGCCATGATCACGTCCTTCCGGGTCTTCACGGCCAACGGGTAAGCGATTTCCGGGTCGGGATTGGCCATTGCGAATACGATGGGGTTTTTGGCCATGCTCTTGAGCATCTCGGCCGATACGACATCGCCCTTGGACAGGCCGATGAATACATCGGCACCCTTTAGGGCTTCCTCAAGCGTGTCGATGGCCTGTGCGGTGGCAAACTCGGCTTTCGTGGCGTCCAGGTTTTGCCGGTCGTGGCGGATGCAGCCTTTGCTGTCGAGCATCAGGATGTTTTCCTTGCGCGCACCCAGCGCGATGTACATCTTGGTACAGGAAATGGCCGCGGCCCCAGCGCCGTTGACCACGATCTTGACCTTTTCGATTTTCTTTTTCTGCAGGATGCAGGCATTAAGAAGGGCAGCCCCCGAGATGATGGCCGTACCGTGCTGGTCGTCATGCATGACCGGGATGTTCAGCTCTTCCTTGAGCCGGCGCTCGATCTCGAAGCATTCCGGCGCCTTGATGTCCTCCAGGTTGACGCCGCCGAACGTGGGCTCGAGGCACTTGACGATCCGGACGAACTCATCCACGTTTTTCGTGTCCAACTCGATGTCGAACACATCGATGTCGGCGAATATCTTGAACAACAGTCCTTTGCCTTCCATTACCGGCTTGCCCGCTTCGGGGCCGATGTCGCCGAGGCCCAACACGGCCGTACCGTTGCTGATCACGGCGACCAGGTTGCCCTTTGCGGTATATTTATAGACGTCTTCCTTGTTGTCCGCGATGCGCAGGCAAGGTTCGGCGACGCCGGGCGAATACGCCAAGGACAAGTCCCGTTGGGAGTTGGTCGGTTTAGTGGGTACAACAGCGATTTTTCCGGGTCTTCCGTTGGCGTGGTAATCCAGGGCGTCTTGCTTACGATTCGTTTTGCTCATAATTACTTGGGTTTTGCAGCAGCAATCCGTGGCAAAGGTAGGATTTATTTGAGATTGTCCAACAACCTAAACATCCGTTGCCGCATCGGGGTGGCAGGCCCTTGGTAATTATTGACCAGCAACGCGAAGACCAGCGGTGTGCCGTCTTTGGCGGTCTGGTAACCCGCGTAGCCCAGCACGCCGCCGATGGTGCCGCTTTTCATCTTCATCCCGTTGTTCACGGGCAGGCTTTCGAAGAAACTGGCAAACCAAGGTTCCTTCTTGGCCGAGGCGAGTACGCGTGCCAAGGCATTGGTGGTGATCCGGTTTTCGGGCGATAGGCCGCTGCCGTCCATGATCCGGAGTTCTCCGGTGGCGATGCCGAGTTTGGCGGCCCAGAATTGCTGGAGCATGTCCGTGGCATCGCGTGTGTCCGTTCTGCCATCTCGCCTGAATGCCATGGCTTTGAGCAAGGCTTCCCCGTAAAGGTTCACGCTTTTTTGGTTGAACCAATAGACCAACTCGCCCAGCGGGGGCGAGCGGTGGGCGTGCAGCACGGTCCCCCCACTGGGAATCTCGCTGCCGGCCAGCAGCAGGAGGTGGGTGGTCGTAGGGGCATGGGTTGGCGTGATGCCGACCTGCGCGAGCGCGCGATGCAATTGATAGGCTGCGTCATATGCGCCGTCCGGAAGCGCCAAGTAGACGGTTTTCCTGAGGTCGATGCCGTAGGAGCCGCGCAGGTAGATGCGCGACGAATAGGGGGCGGCAAAGGCATACACGCGGTCGCCCGTACCACGCGATCCGGTGGTGGTTTCATTCACCAACTGGAGGTAGTCTATATCGGCGGTCGTGCGCACGACTTTCGTGGCCGCGTTTGGCGTTGCGCCCACCGCAAAGTCGATGCCCACCGCGTTTTCCCGCCAGTTGAGCGCAGAAACCCCAGCACCGTAATAATTGCCCATGTCTTGCCAGGTCCAGCCCCGGGGCGCGGTTTGGCCGTTGAATAGGCGGTCGTCGGCGATGACGCTGCCATCCACGTGGTTGATGCCCGCGGCCCGTATGGCACGCAACCAAGTCGCGAGCAGCAGTGTATCGGCCGTTTGCGGGAAGCGGTCGCTCCCCAGCGAGGGGTCGCCGCTACCACGGATGATGATGTTCCCATTCAACGTACCGTTGGCATCGATTTGGCCGGTATAGGACAACGTGGTCTCGAAGGTATGGCCCGCACCGAGCAGGTGATAAGCCGTGGCAGCGGTGATGGTTTTGAGGGTGGAGGCAGGTGCGAGCCCTAGCTTTTCGTTTTTCGCGAAGACGACTTCGCCGGTATTGGCGTTTAGCACGGTAAGCGAGGCGATGCCGTGGGCCAGGCTCTCGTGCGACTCGAATATCCGGAAGGCAGCCGCGATTTTCTGCGATGGCGACTGGGCGGAAAGCGATTCTACGAAAGCGAGGATAAATAGCGTGAACAATGCCTGACGCATAGGGTACCGATTTAATATCGGCTAAATTAACCAAAAGTTGGTGGATTTTCCCAAGATTCCCCGCGAAAGATGTTGCCGGACTAAAGCTTACCGCACGAAGTTTTTGATGTAAGCGAAAGCCTCCACCAAATGTTCGCCCGGAATGCCATGACCGCCGCTGTAGGTGAAGCTGGTTTGGCCCACGCCCTTCGCCCCCAGCGCCGCAGCCAATTCGTTGGCTTGCCCGATGGGCGTGAGGGGGTCTTCCTTGCCGTGCAGGATCAGGAATTCCGGTGCTTGCGGCGTAACGAAATTTACCGGGCTGGCCTGCCGGTAGGCTTCGGGCTGTTCTTCGGGCGTGCCGCCCAAGAAGGCTTCCAGCACCGCTTTGGCTTCGGCGTTGCCGGTGTGGTACAACGACACCAGGTTATACGCTCCGGAAACCCCGATACAACCTTTGATCCGGCCGTTCGCATTGTGTTTCAAGGCGTACAAGGCCGCCAGGTGTGCCCCGGCGCTTCCGCCGGCCATGTACGTATCGGATGCGAGCTGATACGAATCCAGGTTGCCATAGACATGGTTCATCGCGCGCAAGATATCCTCTTCGGCAGCAGGGAACCGGTTTTCCGAACCCACGACCAGCCGATAATTCAGGGCAACGAGCGCGAGTCCGGGGAATTGTTCTTTCAATGCCTGGAGGTTGCTGGCATCGATGGGCAAGTCGTCTTTGCTACCCCCGATCCAGCCGCCACCGTGGATAAACACGACGATTTTGGTGGTTTGCCTGTCCCGGCCCGCCGGCAGGTAAACGTCCATCTTTTGCCGTTCATGGCTACCGTAGTTAATATCTTTGAGGATTATGTCCTCATCCGTCGGATGGATTACGGTCGGCTCATCTTTGGTACAGGATTGCATCATGAAAAAAGGCGCAAGGATTGATAGGCAAATAAGTAACTTGTTCATGTCCGATTTTCTTGTTGTGCTTTGGCAATCAAGGCAATTATGATGCCGTTTTGCCAACTAGTCCGCATCGCCAGGTTCAACCCCGGGAATGGACCGTTCAGCAGGCGGATCAACAACAGCACGCATGAAATTGGCCTGAGTTTTCGTTTATTTCCACCGGTTTGTCTTTGTTGGTTAGCGATTTGACGGTCAGGTATATATATTCGGTGCTATCGCTAATTAGTTTGTTTTTAAACGCAAATTTGATTAAATTTGACGCCGCAAATGAAAAACCTGGTTATAGGGTTAGCGTGCATCGCGACCTTGGTCTTCATCCTGTCCGATCCCCTCGTTGGCCAAACGGCCAGTGCCGAGCCGGAAAGCCATTTGCGATATCGCCAGGCACCAGCGGCATCATTGGCTGTTTTCGGTATACTGGCGGTGGTTTTTTCCGTGCTGTTGTTTCGGCTGTACCGCAACAAGCGGCTGTTGGCGAAAAGCCTGGCGGATCATGTCGATTTGCTTGCCGCGCGTAACAAGCAACTGGAAGGCAACAATGTGTTCCACCAGCAATTGATTTCAATCATGTCGCACGACTTGAGGCAGCCACTCACGTCGATGTTGCTATTGGGGGAGGGCAACATGATGGACCAAATGAGCGACGCACAACGTGCGTACGTGTTCAACCAAATCAGCCAGAATGCGCGTGCCAGCCTCCAGGCGATGGACGGTTTGGTGCATTGGATGAAATTGAATACGGTTGGACTGGCCTATGCCCCATCCACCGTAAGCCTCAAGGAAAATATGCTCGCTGCCCTGGATTATAATCGTGGCGTGGCCAATCAAAAGGGGATAGCCGTGATTGATTTCATCCCGGAATCGATCGATGTGCTTGCCCAAGGCGAGATGCTGCTTTTCGTAAATCGAAATATCGTGAGCAATGCACTTCGGCATACACCCGACGGGGGAAAAATCGTTGTCACCGCCGATCAGGAAGATGATGGCAGCCACGTGGTGGTGCGCATCATGGATTCCGGAGAAGGTATACCGGCGCATGTGTTGCCCAATTTGTTTGCCAAGGAACGATCCGAAAGCGCAGCTGGCGGCTCGGGTTTGGCATTGATCATTTGCCATGAAATGATCGAACGGATGAATGGGCGGATTTGGGCAGTCAACAACGAGCAGGGAGGGGCATGCATTTGTTATAGCCTGCCACTAGCCCGCTCGCATGAGCCTGTTTTGGATAGCGGTGATGCCCCCTTTCCGCTAAAGTTTTCCTAACTTGCTGCCCTCAAACAGCGCATACATGAATCATATCGAGAAACTCGTCGCCATACGCGACCTTATGGAGCGACAACGGATCGATGCCTACATCATCCCGTCGTCCGATCCACACATCAGCGAATACCTGCCCGAGCGTTACAAATGCATTGCCTGGGCATCCGGCTTTACCGGGTCTGCGGGTACATTGGTCATCACCGCCGATTTTGCAGGGCTTTGGACCGATGCGCGGTATTTCGTGCAGGCGCAGGAACAATTGCCGGGCAGCGGCTTCGAATTGGTGAAACTCAAGGTGCAGCACGCGCCCGAATATGCCAACTGGTTGGCCGAGCGGTTAACCCCTGGTGCAGTCGTTGCCTTTGACGGCAACTTGGCATCGGTGTCACTGGCAAAGACGGTGCAGGATATGTTGTTGCCGGTCGGTATAAAGGTAGACGGCCAAGTTGATTTGTTGACGCCGCTTTGGCGTGACCGCCCGGGTTTGCCGAGCGCTCAGGCCTACTTGATCGATGGGCAAACCACCGGCGAGTCGGTTGAATCCAAGTTGGCGCGATTGCGATTGGAAATGAATCGGAACCAAACGGATGCATGCCTGGTTTCCACATTGGATGACTTGGCTTGGTTGCTCAATATCCGGGGCAGCGACGTGGCCTGCAATCCGGTGGTATTGGGATTTGCCTTGGTCACGGCCACCGAAGCGACATTGTTCATCGCTGAGGGCAAGTTGTCAGCGCGGGATCGGGCCACGTTGGCCACCTCGGGTGTCGGGCTTGCCGAATACGATTCGGTCGGACGGGCGCTCGATGGGTTGGAAGCCGGGACAACGTTACTGCTCGATCCCAAACGAACTTGTTTTGCGCTTCATAACCGTTTGAAGCCATCCGTCAAGGTCGTCGAGCGGACCAATCCGACCACATCGTTCAAGGCCATCAAGAATAAGGTCGAAATCGGCCATATCAAGGCAACCATGATCAAGGACGGTGTGGCGCTTACCCGTTTCTTCAAATGGCTGGAGGCTGCGGTGGGCAACGAACCGCTTACCGAGATTTCCATCGCCGAACGGCTGCGCCGATGCCGTGCGGATCAGGCAGGCTTCGTCGGCGAAAGCTTCGACACCATTGCCGGCTACCGGGCGCACGGCGCATTGCCGCACTACAAGGCGACGCCGGACAGCGACAGTGCATTGCACCCCGATGGATTGCTCTTGATCGATTCGGGCGGGCAATACCGCACCGGCACCACGGACATCACCCGCGTCATCTCATTGGGGAACGCCACGGCCGAGGAACGAACCGATTATACCTTGGTGTTGAAAGGGATGATCGAAGGGAGCATGACGCTGTATCCAGCCGGTACCAGGGGTTACCAGATCGATGCCATTACCCGAAAGCCGCTTTGGGACCGGTTGCGGAACTATGGACACGGTACCGGACATGGCGTAGGGTTTTTCCTCAACGTACATGAGGGGCCTCACGTATTCAACGCCGCCGCAGTCGATGTGCCGATCGAGGCCGGGATGGTTACCTCCATCGAACCGGGGTTGTATCGGGAGGGCGCCTACGGCATCCGCATCGAGAACCTCGTTGTCAGCGTGGATGATCTGCACCTGCAAACCGAATTCGGTCAATTCATGGCATTCGAGACCTTGACGCTTTGCTATATCGATACGCGATTGGTGGATCGGACGTTGCTTGAACCCAAACACCTGAATTGGCTCAACGATTACCATGCAGTTGTCTTCGAGTTTCTCGAACCTCATCTGACCGCTGAGGAGCAACTGTGGTTGGGGCAAAAAACAAGGCCGATATAAGGAATGGGTTCTCTTGGCAAAATGCCTAAAAATGGAAGAGTCGGTACCGGGCGGTAACCGACTTCTTCCTACCTATTAAAACAAACCAAAACCTTTATGGTCGGTTGGACCTTGCATTTTTTACGTTGGAATCTTCCGAATCTGAGATGGAAATCGACAATACTTCTGAAGTCTATCGTTGAAACCGCCCGTTATCGATTGATTACAGTACAAACGTAGGAATTATTATTTGAATATCCAATGTTAAAAAGTGTTAAAAAAATAGAAAAAACAATTTAGCAATGCCGGATGACGGTATTTCGATCAAAGACATTTTATTCAAAAGATTATATTTGCCAATTATAATACTGGTAATTAGCTTTTTTTAAGGATACAATTTCATGGAGAAAACGAAAATCAATCACCCAATCAGGGAACAGCATTTTTCAACTGGCGCATTTTCGGATGGTATCGTCGTGGACGGTTTCTTGTTTGTCAGCGGCCAAGCCGCCGTCGATTTCAAAACGTCCACGTTCGTGTTGGGTACGATCGAAGAGGAGACCGAACGTACGCTTGAAAACGTAAAGGCCATCGTGGAAGCCGCCGGTGCGACCATGGATGATGTTGTGAAATGTACGGTACACCTCAGCGATATCACGGAATTCGACCGTTACAACGCGGTTTACGCGCGTTATTTCACGGGCATCCGGCCGGCGCGGACGACCGTCCAGTCTGTATTGGCCAACGGCATCAAAGTCGAGATCGACTGCATCGCGAAGGTGCCGGGTTGATTTCGGGGTCGATCGGGCGTCGGTCAACTCCTTTTTCAAATGATCCAGTTCTTTCCGTTTCTTACATCGGCAGGTCAACCCATGGCGTGGAGCAGCGTGGACTTGTCGGTGCCGTTGTGGCCGACGATGACGTTGAATCGCGGATGCATGCCGAAAATGAAGCATCTTCGACGTTTCGGAAGTTTTTAACGTGTAGGTGGTTGATTTGCATTTTGAGATACCAAATAATCACTCATTTACATGCCAATGGCCACTTCGATCCGAACCGATTCTTTCAATTCTCTTCTCCGTTTTTAACTTATTGAGGTGATATTCTATGCCCCTTCTGGTCAACCCCGTGATTTTCTGTAATCCTTTTATTGTAATTTTACTGTTCTTTAGCATCGCGCCTAAGATCTTCTCCACAGTATTCTCCACAGTATTCTCCACAGTCTCTACGGCTGTGGCATGTACCACAACCCTAAAACCATTCTGGAAATTCTCAAATACCGGCGCTACTAAACCATAACCAGCAAAACCTTCCTGAATCCTTTTTATACCAGAACCGTATTTTTCATCAACTTTTTTGTTTTTAACGGCGATGAAGCTGTTCGCGACGCGAACGGTTTCAATAAATTGTGCCTCTTTGAAAGTAGCAGCAATCTTCTTGTTTCTTATCGATGAAGAATAATTTCCACTAAGCAGTTGCTCAACGCTGATATTGTCAGGTAGGCTGCCTGGGTTAAAAAACTCAATATAGTTATCGTAGATCTTGATGGACGAATCATTTGGATCCATATATTGACGATGGACGATCATATTGATAACAATCTCCCTGATCGCATCCATTGGGTATTGCCAACGTTCCTCCCTTCTGGGATCGCCTGTTATGATGTAGCTTTTATTGATATGTTTCCTGATGAAGTCCAAGACCTGACTTACCTCACTGAATAAATCCGACCGTACGGTAATCCCATCCTTAATACTGGTAGGAGTAGAAAAACGGCCTAACTCGATCGCTGCCTGAAACACGTCATCTTTGGCAAACAAAAGAAATGCTGCATTGGTAACCTGGTCGCCTTTAATGAGCTCATATTTGTTAAGGACAGTTAGTGGATCATCTGTAATGGGATATTGCCTGTCTTCGTTGCAATTGGCAACGAATCTGTTCACTTTGTCAAGCGACAGCGAATCGATGCTTCTTTCGGGATTGACATAAGCGTCCCAACTTGTGTTGAACGACCGCAGGTGCATGTCGGCGATCTCCGACAGGGATAGCTGGTGGTTCGCATTGTTCATCCGCTTGTAGTACCTGCCCTTGAAGGTTACCGGCTTCACCGGGAATTCCTTGACGGAAAGTTCGCCCACCCTAGCGCCATCGACATCGACCGTGCCGGCATCCGGAATGATTCCCGGCTGGGTCTTGTTCTTTACCTCGTTTATCCACTTCTGCAGCGTTTCGGCGCCGATGGTGAAGCCTTTGACGAGTTTGCCGCCATCATCCACGCCGACCAATACCCTGCCGCCTTTGCTGTTGGCGAATGCCGTGAGCGATTCGATCACCGCGTCGGTAAACGAGCTTTTGAATTCGGTCTGGATATCTTCCTTGAGTTTTGACTTAGGCATGTCACGCTGTTCTATCGGTTATTCCTCGCTTTTACACGGACTCGGTGCCTTGTGGATTCCAATTTGCTTTCGCTCATTTGTTCATCAGCATTTTTCGGTGCGCTTCAAGCGACCTTTAGCTTCACGCACGCTACCTACAAAAATAAGAAAAGTATTGGATATGGGGTTAAGTGATGCTGGCCTTTTTCCATGCCTTCGAAGGCGTCATCCTTAGCAAAGTCAGGAGGCATCATTCGGGTTTTAAGAGTCTGCGATGTACTTGGACAGGCGGTCTATGGCTTGCTTTTGCAGCCGGATTTATACTAAATCATTTCCAGGAAAGCAGCTGCGTTGAGGATGGGTATGCCGCGATAGGGGTGTAGGACAAGGAGGTCAAGGTCGCCGGTCACTATGGCATTGGCCTTGCCGGAGACCGCCAGTTCAAGGAATTTGTTGTCTTTCGGGTCGCGGCAGTCGCCCCTCTTCACTCAGCAACTGGTTGAGTTTATCTTCGGTAAGCCCGTTCTTTCCGGCTATCATTCCCGCTGTATCCAACAGGTTGGTGAAATCAGCCTCTTTCAACTCCAATAGCATCTCGGTTATTTTGCGCTCATATTTGGCGCGCAATTCCAAAACAATCCTATCCATGCCGTCTTCCTTTCTTGATAATCCCTAAGTCCCATCCATCGCCAAAGCTGCAACGCTAATGGAAACGGACGTTATCTACAAAAATACGAAAAGTATTGGATATGAAGTTATCCGACCCTGTTATTTCCGTTTGCCGGATAGCGACTTGATTTCCGCCTTCAGCGTTTCATTTTCTTCCCTGAGCGCGTTATTTTCCTTTAAAACACGTCCAAACTCATTGCGCCAGAAGTCCCGGTCTTTCTCCATGCCTTCGAAGGTGTCAATTGGGAAATCAGTCTCTGGGAACATACTAAGCATTTCTGGAAAATCCTTAGCAAAGTTATAAGGCATCTTATCCCCGTAGGCTTTCAATATGCGAAAATCAAGATTTGGTTGCTTGATGTGGAAATAGTACGTGGTTCGGTCGTAACCAACTTTTTCAGCCAGTTTCGTTTTGTTCAGGTTCATCCTTAGAACCACTAAATCTAAAAATTCACCTCTGTGCACAATTGTCCCATTACTTCCTAGACTAAGGTAGTTAGATGTGTGCAAAATAAAATTCAATATATTCTACGAAAAATTTTATATATTCAACAATTATGTATAATTTTGTTTAGTTGTTTGAAAATAAAGAGTAGAATTTTGTAGAATGATTGGGTAATAACTATTGATAAAGAAAAGAAATACATATTAAGCTGAAAGCATATTTCTCGTTCCTCCCCAGCAAATCGAGTGACGCGAGAAAGATGAGTGAAGCCCGCATATTTTGAATTTACGCTTGTATAAGTGTAAATTTGTGCGGGCGCTCACTCACTATGTCCAAACTTGCTGGGGAGGAGTAGTGAGCAGAGGCCCGCTTTTTTTATTCCTCTTCTCGCTGCAACCAAAAAGTTAACCAACAAAATGAAAAGGAATGCAGCATTTTTACGATCTTTCCTTCGCTTCGCGAAGAACTTCCGATGGGGGCATTACCGCTTTTGAGCGGCTGTTCCCCCTCAAGCCCAAAAATCCCATCTAAGTCGAAGTCGCTTTCAACGCTTTCCCGCCATTCAATGCTGTGGGAAGCCGGATTTATAAACAAAATCACGAATTCAACAATGAATCACAATGAAGCAATATCTACGCTTCCGGGGAGGGTATTGCCCCAAGCGAATACAACCGACATACCTTTTGTTTACGATTTTCCTGCTCACCGGAGTGGGAGGGAAGGAGGCCTTCGGGCAGGCCAGCGCCCAAAGCACCCCACCCGACACCACAAAAACCATCCGCGACACGCTGGCCATCGAAGAGGTCGAAATCAACGCGGGCTACTACACGACCACGCGAAAGACCAGTACGGGCAATATCGCACGCGTCACCGCCGAGGACATCGCCAACACGCCGGCCTTCAATCCGCTGGCTTCGCTGGCCGCACGCGTGCCGGGCCTCGTGGTGAGCCAGACCAACGGAACACCCGGCTCGTCCATCCACGTCCAGCTCCGCGGTCGCAACTCCATCACGCAGGGTTCCGAGCCGTTGTACATCATCAATGGCGTGCCGTTTGCGACGGGAGGCGAGGTGCTGAATACGATGGGTATGGCGGCTGGCAGCACCAGCCAGCCGATGTACGCACCCGCGCAAGGCCTTAGTCCGTTCAACTTGATCAATGCCGAAGACATCCTAGCCATCGAAGTGCTCAAAGACGCCGACGCACTGGCCATCTATGGCAGCAGGGGCGCAAACGGCGTGATCCTGATCACGACAAAGTCCGGGCAAGCGGGCGAAACCAGGATCGATGCCGGCTTCCAGCAAGGTTACGGCCGGGCAAACCACCGTTTCCGGATGCTTGATACCCGTGAGTACGTGGCGATGCGCAAGGAAGCGTTTGCCAACGATGGATTGGAACCATCGGCAGACCCCCGGAATCCGGGATATGCACCCGACCTGACGCTGTGGGATACCACCCGCTATACCGACCTGCAGGAGTTGTTGACTGGCGGAACCGCGGGCTTCACGAATGCGCAGCTTGGTGTCTCGGGCGGCACGGGCCAGACGCGCTTCCGTATCGGAGGGGCTTACAAGAAGGAATCCGGCGTAATGCCGGGCGGCCAATCCAACAACCTGGCTTCGCTCAACGCGCAGGTGTCGCATGCGTCCGTCGATGGGCGGCTACGATTGTCCCTGACCTCAACAGCCAGCCGGAGCGGAAACCGGAGCACGGCCAGCGACCTCTCGTCCTACCTGCACCTGCCGCCCAATGTCCCGGCGTTGCATGGCGCGGATGGAAAGCTGGTCTGGGAAGAAAACGGATATGGCTTCGACAATCCCTTGGCCTACCTTCACCACCGGTACCTCGGCATCTCGGAAAGCAACAACCACAACCTGACCGCGGGCTTTGCGCTCTGGAGGGGCCTGTCCGCAAAGGTCAGTGTCGGTTACAATGCAGGCAGGACTGACGAATCGGCCCCGATTCCTCAGGAGGCCTTCGATCCGGCGGGGAATACGCGGTCAAGTCTCCGCTTGGTCGACGGCAACGCCTCCGGTTGGATTGCCGAACCGCAGCTCAACTACAGCTTGCAGCTAAACGGCTTTGACTTCGACGCGCTTATCGGGGCGACATGGCAGCATTCCGAACGCAGTAATCGGCTCATGCGTGGCGAAGGTTTCGCCGACGACCTATTGCTCGGCGCCATCGGGACCGCGGAGGACATCAACGTGTCCAATACGTTCAGGGAATACAATTATCAGGCGGTTTTTGGGCGATTGGCCATCAACTATGCGGATCGTTATGTGCTCAACTTCACAGGTCGACGTGATGGAAGCAGCCGTTTCGGCCCAGGCAAGCAATATGCCAACTTCGGCGCGGTAGGAGCGGCGTGGGTGATCAGCGGGGAACCTTTCCTCGCAGCCGTTAACTTGATATCGTTCGCGAAATTACGGGCTAGCTATGGCATCACCGGCAACGACCAAATCAGCGACTACCAATACCTGGACGCGTGGGAGGCGACACAATTCGCTTCCGAAGGCGGGACGGGAATCAAACCCGTGCGGTTATTCAATCCGGACTATGCCTGGGAAATCAACCGCAAACTGGAAGCCGCATTGGAAATCGGCCTATTGGAGGGCCGCGTGTTCCTGACCTCGGCCTACTTTCGCAACCGAAGCGGTAACCAACTGGTAAACTACAAATTGCCAATTCAGGCAGGCTTTTCCGCCATCTTGCGCAATTTCGATGCGATCATTCAGAACAGGGGATGGGAATTCATGTTGGAGTGTACGGCCATCGGGTACGGTTCGGTCAAATGGGACTTCCGGCTGAACGGCACCATCCAGCGGAACTCGTTGCTGGAGTTCCCGGCTCTAGCCTCCTCCAATTATGCCAATCTATTCGTCATCGGCCAGCCGTTGACGGTTCGCCAAGGCTATGCCTACCGAGGCATCGACGCCCAGGGCGGCTTGTATACGTTTGCCGACCTTGATGGCGACGGGCGCGTGTCAGGCAGGGGAGACTATACCGTTATCGGGAATGCCGAACCACGTTTCTTCGGCGGCGTGGGCACGACGGTGGCAGTGGGCGGCTTGTCGTTCAATGCATTGTTTGACTGTCGGTTTCAAAACGGACCGCATTATGCGGCTCAATTCGTCAATCCGCCCGGCCAATTGCGAAATTACCCCGTCTATGTATTGGATGCATGGCCCGCGGTCACGGATCCCTCCGTACAGCGCTATACCGCCCGGACGGGAACCGAAGCCCATACCGCGTTCACGGATTTCAAGCTTTCCGGCGGCGCGATCACGGATGCTGCTTTCTTCCGGTGCCAATCGGCATCCGTATCATGGGCAATTCCGTCGTCGTGGCTTGCGCGATTCCGCATTGCACGCGCCAGCCTGAGTCTGCAAGCCCAGAACCTGTTTACGCTGTCAAATTACTTGGGTGGAGACCCAGAGACGTTGCAGCTGTTTGCGCTGCCGCCTTTAAGTACTTACTACGCAGGAATCCAATTACAACTTTGATAAAAGCCATGGTCACCAAAATGCATATGAAAAAAATATTCCCCATCGGTTGCGCCGGTATATTACTCGCGGGATGCACCAGCTTTCTACAGCTCGATCAACCCCAGGATCAACTGATCCGGGAAACCGTATTTGCCAGCAATTCCACGGCGCAAACGGCTTTGAATGGACTTTATGCCGATTTGATGACGCTGAATAACACGCTGGTCAACGGCGGGCTATCCGCATTCTGCGGGATGACAGCGGACGAATTGGTCGGTCGCGTGAAGACGGCCGCGCGACTCGCATTCGAAAACAATCAATTGACCGCCCAGACAACCGACAACGAATATAGCCTTTGGCGGGAAGGTTACGTGCGCATATACCAGGCAAATGCGCTCATCGAGGGATGCCGCGACAACGATCGGCTCGATCCCGAACTTAGGGCGCGTATCATGGGAGAAGCGTTGTTCATAAGGGCATTGCTTCATTTTTACCTGGTGAACCTTTACGGCGATGTGCCGTTGATTACGACGACTGACAGCGAAGCCAACGCGCTATCCCCACGCGCACCGGCCGGTCAGGTCTACCAGCGGGTTTTGGAAGATCTGTCGATTGCGGAAGGGTTGCTCGCAGGGACTCCATATACTACCCATCGTTCGCGTCCTGGAGTGGTGGCGGTGACGGCGATGCAGGCCCGTGTCAACCTCTATCTGGGTAACTGGCAAGCTGCCGCTGCGTACGCGACCGCGGTCATCGATCGGCCCGACTGCGCGCTGGAGCCATTGGATGCCGTGTTCCGTTACCAGAGCCGGGAAGTCATCTGGCAATTGTATCCGGTGCACCAGACGTTCAAGGCCACCGCGGAAGCGCAGTCTTTCCTGCCTGCCATGTCCGCTTCGAGCTTGCCCACCCTATTGGTCAGCGAGCAGCTTCAAAACCGGTTTGAACCGGGCGATTCGCGTGCGTCCACATGGATAAGCGAAAAGACCTATCTGGGGGTGACATACCCCTTTCCCCACAAGTATCGGATACGGACGGGCGGAGATGTCCGGGAAGAATACAACGTGTTGTTCCGCCTGGCGGAACAGTTCCTGATCCGGGCAGAGGCACGGGCCCATATCGGAGACCTGGATGGAGCGCTCCAAGACCTCAACGCCATCCGTGAGCGGGCCGGACTCCTTCCCGTATGGGCCGCTGATCGTTCCGCATTCTTCCCGTTGCTCACCCAGGAAAGGGCTGTCGAGTTTTTCGCCGAATGCGGCCATCGGTGGTTCGACCTGAAACGCTGGGGGCTGGCGGATGCCGTACTTGAGCCATTGAAAGGGGACAATTGGCAGCCTAGCGACATTTGGTTTCCAATCCCCCAGAGCGAACTTGAGGTGAACCCATTTCTAATACAGAACGGAGGCTACTGAACATGAAGCGCATCATCATCGGTTGGTTGGCGTTAATGCCGCTTTACATAGTTGCCCAGCAAAAAAAGGTAGGCGATCCGTTTGGGTACCCTGCGGTTGGAAGCGTCCTGAATGTGCCCGGCAACACGTTGGACTTGAATCGATACCGAGGGAAATTACTGATACTGGACTTCTGGGCGCCTGGTTGCACGGCGTGCATAGCGGGGTTCCCGAAGCTGGATTCTCTTCAAGGACTTTTCGGCGATCGGCTACAGATAGTGGCGATAAACCAGCAATCGCTTGATTCGACCAGCAGTTTGCTAAAGCGAGTGAGCCGCATTGCGAATCCCCGGTTTCCACTGATAACCACAGACAGCCTGCTGCACGCCTGGTATCCGCATACGTTGGTTCCGCACGTGGTCTGGATCGATACGATGGGATATACGATGTCGATCACCGGGGGCCAGAGTATCGATGCTAGCCATGTCAGCAACTATTTTGCGGGAAAGGAGGTGTCGTTCAATCAGGTAGAGCCATTCGATAGCGCACTGGTACGGAGTCCATTGGTTCAGGGCGTCCAGTCTCACGTGCTACACTATTCTTTGTTGACTAGGGGCATCAGTGGCAATGCCATGGGCAATCGGAGGGTTTTCCGGGACGCATCAGGCTATCGGGGGAACCGCATCACGCATAACATGACATCGGCCATGCGGCTTTTCATCGATGCATTCGAGGAAGCCGGTGCGTATGACTTCCAGGTGCCGCGACGGTGGGAGATCGTGGGCATCGATTCGCTTGAGCTTATTTACCCAGCCGAAGACAGCCTCAAGGATCGCTGGATGCAACATCATGCATATAACTACGACATCCAGGTTCCGAAAGAAGACAATGGCCGCATATTCCAGTTCATGCAGGAAGATCTTCAGCGGTATTTCGGTATTTCCGCATTCCGAACGAAAAGGAAACGTCCGGTATACGAACTCGTATTGATTGACAAAAAGCGATTTGATACGGGCATTGGGGTCGGTACGCGCCATTCATGGAACAATATTACCATGAGAGACGTGACGCGTCAGATTGAGCGGCTTTTGATGGAGGCAGGCAGGCCCATGATCGTGCTTGACCGGACAGGCATAGGGGATTTGACATTCTCCACTTCCATCCGGCTGCCCAGGGTATCTGAAAGATCGCTTGTCGGTTTCAATGAAATGCTGGAAGGTCTCGGTTTGCGATTGATGGAAAGAAGCCGAAAGGTCTGGGTGTTAAACTTGAAAAGAACGGAGGGCAGGCCGGATTAGCCTGCCCCGCCGTTTAACTGCGTGGCAGCGACCCCATGCTATGGCGCTTTGGTATACGTAATGTTACCGGCATCCTCCGGAATTTGGTCATCCACGTCTAGGCCTGGATCTGAATTGAAACCTTGGGCGCATGGCCTTCCGGCGGTGTTGTTACACCCATTGAGACCAAGTACGGACGCATCCGTTACATAGCCCAATACTTGGATAACGAAGCCGTCGGCATCCACCAAATACCAGTAATGGCTGGTCAGTCCTTGTCCCTCCGGCTTCGCATTGGCCGAAATCACGTTTAATGTCACCGCCAGTACGGCCGCGCCCATTGCGATCATCCCGATCGACTTCTTGATTTGCATGAATACTTTTTTCATGGCTTTTGAATTTAATTAATTAATAAATGAATCGAATGGTTCGGTGCGTGCACCAAGGCTGTATGCGGCCGTCTGCGGCCTATCCGCCAGGCTTGGTAGCAGCCCAACGCCAAAATCACGTTGATCGATAGTTGCAGCCACCAACCGAGGGCGGTATGGATGCCGCCGCACGTGCAGGGCAGCTCCGCCTTGGTATAGGCGATGAGCATCCCGGTGATGTAAAGTGCATAGACCGAAAACAGGCCCGCTGCGGCACGTATCGCACGTTGCCTCACGGCCCCGATGCGCGGGAGGCACTCGATGAACAGCCCGATGACCAGCAGGGCGTGGATGGCGGGCACCGCTTTGGAAAGCACGGGCGCCGCCCACTTGACAGGCGCAAACGGCACCAATTTGAGCTGGATGGCGAAGATATGGTGGTTCAGCCCTTTGTCGATGGCCGTACCGGCCAGCAATGCCGCCGTGAGGCCCAGGACAACCCAATAGGTAACCCTTGAATGCAATGCGTTATGTAAGGCTGTTTTTTTCATGGCCGTTCATGGTTTACGTCCCTCAAAGAAACACGGTATGGCATCGATGGTGTCGAACCGGGCCTCGATGGCCATCTCGCCATAGGTGTCCGTCAGCGTTTGCCAGTCCTTGCGCGTAAGTGGCATCAGGATACCGTCCTTGCCGAGCCTGGCATCCCGGAAGCGCCGGAGCTGGTACTCGGGCTGCAGGACGGTATTGACCACGCCGGCCAGGTACCGGATGGGATTCCTTTGTCCCATGGGATTCGCGACCGCCCGGCGTCCATTGTAGCGCAATAGGTAAAAGTCCGCACCCACGCCGCCGGAAGGGAAGGTGGTCCTGCGGAAACGTTTCCGGTCCTTGTGCAGGCCATCGGCAACCCAGTCCAGGAAGGAGGGTTCCCGGTGGTCCCATGCCAGGTCGAATACCCGCAGGTCGATTTCGTCGGACAGCGTTTCGCCCGGGCGTCCGCCCTCGAACAGGTTGGTCTTCACCCAGCGCACGCGATCCCACGGGCCGAGCAGTTCCAAGGCACCGTCCAATGAACCCGGGAGCTCGGCTTCCAGGTAGAAGGCGGCGAAGAGCCCATCCAGCCAGCGCATGCGGATCGGATCGCTCAGTACCGGGCATTGGGGATACCTGATCAAGGAGTCGTGGTAACGCCATTCGACCTTGCCGTCCAACAGCGTGAGGTATGCGATCTGGCCGGTTTGGCGGATGGGGTAGATGAATTGCATGACGAACGGGTCGGCCTCCGGGTCGGCCTTGAGGTGGCAGCCCAGCGAGGAGAACTTCGGCGTGATCAACAGGTTTACGTCCATATGGTTCAACCGGAGGTAATCCCGGTAATGGCCGACCATCTCCGGCGTGGTGGCCGGGATCGGGAGGTGGATGTCAGCCCCGTCGATCATACTTCCCGATTTGATGATGTGGTCCTTCGTCGTTTCCATGGAAGCAAAGGTAGCGGCGATTAACGCCCGAAAGTTGATGTCGATGGCATGTAAAGTTGTTTTTTCCGGTAGCGAAAAACGCCTTTCCTGTGGATAATTGATGCGGTTGTTTTTTGGAATCCAGCTTGGTGTTTGGGAATATGGGGCAAGGAAAATGCGGCGGTATTTCAGGGTGGTGGATGTACATTACGACGGGCTGGCCTATTACGGGACTTGGCGGTATCGCTTCATATCCTACGTGAGGTTACCGATAGCCCGGGGCTGGTAAGGCGTAGGCGTCTTTCGTACCTTAGCCCCGATGGATCCGGAGGTATTCGCGCGGACACATGCCGTAATGTTTCTTGAATTGGGCGCTGAATACGCTGATTTCCGCGTAGCCGATGGCGAATGCGGCCGCTCCGACCGTAAAGCGCTCTTCCATCAGGAGGCGGAGACCTTCGCCCAACCTGCTTTTGGAAAGGTAGGTCTGCAGTTTATGGTTCGCGTTGGCACGGTATCGGTCGCTCAGCGACCGGATGCTCAATCCGTTTCGCTCGGCGAGTTCGGAAACGGAGGGGACGTGCCCGGCGCGGACGTGGTTATCCACCTGCCGCTGGATGGAAGCGACGAATATCGCGTCTCGATCCGGTTCATTCATGTCTTTGCCGGTACGTGCCAGCCGCACCAACTGGCTGACGGGTTGCGCAATGGCGGCGTCCATCGGCTCGCCGAGCAATGCCGGCAACGAAAAGAGTTCGGCAAGGTGGAGCATCGATGGTTCGATGGCGACATCACTGGCGGTGACGCACCCATTTGCCCGATTCCGTAGGAAAGCGATCAGGTTTTCGACCGGGTTAGCTTCGGTCGCCTCGTTGTGCATGAGCCATTTACCTTTGACGGCGATGGAGGCGACCAGCGTATGCTTCTCGGAAAGCGTTAAGGTGCCACGGGTAGGTGGGGTATACACCTGTTTTTGGTAGCCTGTCGCGAGCGAAAGCCGACGGAATGTTCCGTTCGAGGAATCCTCGATGGCGCCATGCCCTTTGAGCTGGTATAGCCAATGGAGGTCGTAACAGAGCGTTTTGAATGGGATTGCCAACGGTGGTAGGCTATCTTTCCTGGTCTTGACTTCCAATACAACGATGTAGGCGTCGAAAGCATCGTACTGTTGCAATATGGCCCCGAAAGTCGGCGATCTATAGAAGACCGTGTTGGCCTTTGCGTAACGGAGCAGGTAGGTTGGGACGAAAGGCGCCAGGTCAACCACCCGTACCGCCGGAGTGGCGGCAAGCAAATCGATTTCAACGGTGGGTCTCATGGCCGTTCAGGTTCACGTTGCCCGGCGCGGCCGCCACGCCTGGATTCGGTAGGACGGTGGCGGCGTTGCCGTGCGGGATGGTGGGATGGTATGGAGGGCGGTTGTTCTGCACGGTGAGCCGACCGGCGTGCAGCAGCCATACGCGGTCGGCGATTCGTTCGCTTCGCTCCCGGTGGCTGGCCCACACGACGGCCGTCCCCCTGTCCCTTTCGCGGAGCAGCACGCGATGTACGCGCGATTCGCTTTCGGCATCCAGTGCCGAGGTGGCCTCATCCAGCAAGAGCAGCTGCGGCTCCCGGTAAAGTGCCCGGGCCATGGCCACCAGTTGCCGCTGCCCGCCGCTGAGCAGGCAACCGTCGGGCCCGATCGGTGTATCCAGTTGCAGGGGGAGCGAGTCGACCAAGTCGAACAGGCCCAGTTCATGGCATAGCGTTGCCAGGCGTTTCGGATCGGGTGTTGCCCAGGGGCAGATGTTGGCGGCCAGCGTGTCGTCGAACAACTGTACGCGTTGGGGAACGATGGCAATCTGCCGGGATAGGGTTTCCATGCTGACCAATTCCAGCGGATGGATGCCCAGGTGTATCCGCCCCGCGGTGACCGGGTACTGCCGCAGCAGGAGGGCGAAAAGCGTGCTTTTGCCGGATCCGGAGTCGCCGCGGATCACGGTGATGGTGCCGCGCGTGATGTCCATGGACAGGTCGTGCAGCACTTCCGCCCCGCGGCGGTAGGCGAAATGGATCCCTTTGGCAACAACGGGGAGTATGCGTTCGGGCTGGAGTTGCGTGGCACCGGCGCGCGTGGCGGTTGGCAGGTCCAGCAAGGCATACATGCGTTCCGCGGCGATGCGGGCTTCCTGGGCGTGCCCGGCCAACGGCATGAGCTGGGCCGCGGCCGCGCTGAAGTGGCCGCCCAACGTGTAGAAAGCCAACAGTTCGCCCAGTGTCAGGCCGCCGCCGAGGACGGAAGCGCCCCCGGCCCAGAGCAGCGCCAGCGAAAAGCCCTTGGCCAGCAAAGAGGTCGCCTCTTCCGACCAGAGGCCCAGGCGGCCCGAAGTATGGCCGGATTCGAGGAAATCGTGTATGCGGGCGTCCAGTTTATGGCCATGCAACCGCTCCAGCCCAAGCTGTTTCACCGTCGCTATCGCGCCCAGGGTCTCGGTGAACTGGGCGTCCAATGCGGCGTCGCGTGCCATCAGTTTGCGCTGGATCGGCCCGTAGAGGGCGCTGAACAGTGCGTAGATGGCGGCATGGCCCGCCACGGAGGCGAGCAGCCATAAGCCAAGGACAGGCCGGCTCGCCAGTGCGGCGAACAGCACCGTTGCCAGCGCCAGCATCGGTACGCCCGATTGGATCAACAGGTCGTTGACGAAGCGGCGGATGTGCATGGCATCGCCCATGCGCGACAGCAGTTCGCCGGGCTGCAATTGGTTGTGCACGGATTGGGCAAGGCCTACGATGTGGCGGTAGTAGCCGCGCAACAGCCGGTTGTCGATCAGCCGCGCGGTGCGCAGCGTGACGTGTTTCCGGATCGCGCTCATGGCCACCTGCAACGACAGGGCCAACGCAAACAGCGCACCCACGGTGTGCAGGTTTTCCAGCCGGTTTTCGGGCAGGATCCGGTCGGTAAAGATCCAGACGAAGCAGGCCCCCGCCAGGGCCAGTGCGGAGGCCGCCAGTGCAAGCATGAACGCCTTGGCGAACGGCCTGCGATAGGGCAGGAGCAGTTGGAAGATGCGCCGCCGGATGGAAGCCGGGTTGGATCCATCCACAAGGAATCCCGGCCCCGGTAGCAGCAACAGCGCCGCCCCGCTCCAATAGGCGGTCAACCGCGCGATCGGCCAACGGTACCTGCGGCCATCGGCCGGATCCAGCACGGATGCGGTACGGGAGTCCATCCGTACCAACACCACGAAGTGCGAACCGGTCTCGACGTGATCCAGGTGCACGATGGCTGGCAGCGGCGAACGCGACAGACCGGCGATATCCCCGCTCACGGCTTCCGCCTGGAAACCCAGGCGAAGGGCGGCGTGGCGCAGGTCGGCCAGGTTGGTTCCCGAACCGGACGTGCCCGCCAGTAGCTTTACGTGGGCTACGGTAAGCGGTTTGCCGTAATGGGAGGCGATGCCGGCAAGGCATGCAGCCCCGCAATCGTTCCGGTCGTGTTGGCGGATGGTCTTCATGTTTCTTTATTGTTAAATTTTCTTTATCTTTAGCGCACGGTTTTTGACTTGAACAAAAACACTACCTGATGTCAAATGGACCCATAGCTACCCTCACGGATGCGCCGCTTGCGTACGGCCTGCTCGCTGTGGTGCTCGCCACGAGTGTCATCGGTATACGGTATCCCGGTTTCGGTTTTCGGCTCAGGTTGTACCCCCATGAGGTCGCCCGGATGCGGATGGCGCACGGCGCCTTCACGTCGGCGTTCGTGCACCACGATTGGTGGCACCTGATCGGCAACCTGCTGTTCGCCATCCTGTTCGTTCCCGAAGTGGAGTTCATGCTTGTAGACGATTTCAAGCGACCTGTCGGGTGGGGCGTCTTCCTGGTCGTTTTCTTCGGGATAGCTCTTTTTTCGGCGCTTGCCGCCGTGGTGCGTTACCGTTCCGCGTCCAGTTATTCCACCTTGGGCATTTCCACGGTGGTGTTCGGCATGGCCTCGTTCTATTATTTCTACCTCCCGATAGAGACCTACGGTTTCGGTGGCATCGTCAGCGGAAATGTCGTGGCCTACCACATGGGGTGCTTCGGTTTCATCCTGCTGCTCCTGGCGGTGCGGTACAGACTGATCAAGGCCGCCCCCATCCACTTGTATGGGGCGGTGAGCGGCCTTGTGATGGCGATCCTTGTCCGCCCGGCACTGGTATGGGAAATTATCGCGCATGCTGCAGGGAAACCATCATAGTAGTGCAAGCAACAACGCGAATGGTCCCATGAACGGCGCGGCATACATGGCAGGTCCCATGCGCCAGGCGAGCGCGCCTTGCCGGCGGGCTGCGCCGATCACGCGCTTGGATCGGACGGTGTCCAGATTCTCCATCCCTTCGGGGATGACCAGCGTCGCTGGATTTGAGGATAGATACTTCATTTTGACTAAAGTTAATGCGCGCCCCAACATCGGGAGGCGATGTAAAGATGAGTGATGTTTTTGTAAAATGCTAATACATAGATGATTGTATAAGTTAAACTTATAAATTTCGGCGTTGGCCGGAAAAACGCGTTTATGGCATGGGGTTTGAGGACGACGAAGAAGAAGACCGGGAATTAAGGAAAGAGCGATTCGAGATGGGTAGGCGCATCCGCAAGGCACGCGACGCCAAAGGATGGACACAAGCCGAATTGGCTGAAAAAGTGGGCGTCGAGCAGGTTGCCATTGCCCATTACGAGCGTGGATTGCATACGCCCCGGTTTAGGGTCATGAAGCGCCTGGCCAAAGCGTTCGACACAAACGTGGAGTATTTCTATTCGGATACGGTGCCGAGCGGTATTTTCGGCCTCGCATTGGTCAGGTTGATCTGGATCCGCATCCTCCATGCTTACTACCGTTACCGCCACCGGCGTAACAAATCCGAAGCGGGCGAATCCCAATAGCGTATTTATTCATGATTTTTTAATCCATGCCATCCCCGACAGGGGAAACGGGTTACCTGCGGATAAGGGCGGTCTGTTCGTGGTCTAGTCAATGGTATGGCATCCCTATGGCCGTTTCCGGATCCGGCCGACTGGTGTTGGCGTTAATTCGTCTATGCTATGTCTAAGCATTATGAAAAATTGGATGTCCGCTTGGCATCCATCGATGGTAGCCTGGCCGCCATCGCGAAAGTCTTTGTTTTAGTGGTCGAGACCGGCCTGTTTGACAAGTTATTGGCGGCGTTGCCCGATGCCGCGAAGCCTTTGGATTCCACAGGCTCGACTATTGGTCCGGACGCGAATTCGAGCGAACGCCTAGCTGGGCCAGCTGTGCAGCGACCCGACGATGACGTCTATTGCGTCACCGAGTCCGAGATCCAGGCCGGCCTGTGGATGGCCCGAAAGGAATCCTGGATCTACCTCTGCACCGTGAAATCCACCCTGGAGCGGATGATCGAGGCCGGTGAGCTGAAGAAATGCCACCGCGTGGGCGATCGCGGCAAGAGGCGTCCCCGGGTATGGCTGCGCCGCTCGGAGGTGGAAAAGCACTTCGGCGATTATACGCTCTTT
>JBBCJB010000030.1:0-148826 GCA_037190485.1 Parapedobacter sp. | reverse complement strand
CCGGGTATGGCTGCGCCGCTCGGAGGTGGAAAAGCACTTCGGCGATTATACGCTCTTTAAAGGCAAGGAGAGGAAAAAGCCCTGAATAGGCATATCCTTCCAGCCGGAAAGCATACTACGGAGCCCGGAAAGCGTACTCCTTAGCAGCGTTGGGGTGCTGCATCGGTTCCCAGGGGTACGCCTTTGGAGCAATGTGATGCCCCTGCGCGTCTCCGTGGTACGCCTGCACGGTAAAGAAGTACCTTGGGGCCGGAAGGGGTACTCCTTTGAAGCCATGCGATTCGCCTGGGCGTCCACGGGATACGCTTTTGGAGCAAAGGGATACTACGGAGCGTTCCAGGAGTATCCCTTCGCGTTCCAGGAGTGATCCGGGAAGATTCCGGGATGCTACCGTGCTTCCGGGGAGTAGGCTTCCGGCGCTCCGTGATGCTCCGGAGATACGTAGGGATACCCCTTCGGCTCCAAGGCGTACTGCAACCTGTCATAGGAGTACCCCTCAAGTGCCAGGCGTACTGCGGGGCAGCAAAGGGGTACTCCTTTGCGTTCGAAGCATACGCCTACCGGGCAAAGGGGTACCGCATGGCCCGGCAACTCCGGGCATGTGGAGGCAACATGCCCGAGGATGCCTGCTCAGGCCCCCGTTTCCAGGCCAAGATGCCCTAAAGTACCCTGAAGTGCCCGATAATTCGATTGCCGGCAGCACGTTTCGCAGTTTTGCTGTAAGATATGAAACAGTAGCTTAATCATTCACCATTAAAAACAAAGAACCATGTTTACACCAAGGGTTTATTCGGATTATTCACGCCTCAGCGATGCCGACCTGGCCACGCTGGGCGGCAAGACGCTGACCGACATGACGGGCAACGCGAACTTCCCGGATCCGGTACCAACGGCCACGGATTACGCCGCGGCGGTGAACGACTACCGCACCAAGCACGAGGCGGCGGCCGAGACCCGGGGCAAATTCGCCACCACGGCCAAGGGCATCGCCCGGTTGCACCTGTTGCAGCAGATGAAGCGGCTGGCCTCGTACGTGAACTTCACGGCCGATGGCGACGCCAACAAGCTGGTGAGCTCGGGCTTCACGCCGATCCCGCCGCCCGAGGCCAACACGGTGCCCGGCGTGCCATTGTGGGTGCGCGTAAGGCGCGGTGCGCAGAAGGGACAATTGGCGATGGATTGCGCCAAGGTGAAGCACGCCTGGCAATACGAGTACCAGATCGGGCGGCAGCTCGGGGAGGACGGGCCGATCGCATGGGAAGCGGCCATCCACCGGACCACGCGCTCAAGGCCCAACACCATCGCGGGGCTGGAAAGCGTGAGGACGTACTGGGTGCGCGTACGGGCCATGAACGGCCACGGTACGGGCGATTGGTCCGAACCGGCAAGCGGCTCGACGGAGTGATTGGCAGGTAGCGACACGGTTGACCGCGTCTAACGTAGGGGCGAACACACGGGTTCGCCCTCGTTCAGAATACCCTTACTGCGATTCGCTCCCGTATCCCGGGCTGCCGCATTGACTTGCGTGCGGCCTATACACAGTTAATGATTTTTTAATTTTCGCGCCTCATTGCTTTAATAAACAATGTTTAGTATTGCTTAACTTTTCAAGGGGTTAACTAATATAAGGAACATGACTTGTTTATTTACAAAGGTAAGAACACAAAGGCGCCATCAACGACGCCTACTACGGGGTAGCCCCTTTCTCGCTATAGCCTGGCTTGCCATGGGCTCGACCGCGATTGCGCAGGATGTGCTGCAGGTGGACAGCAGTGTGGTTTCTTCCAATCGGAACGGCGCGGATCAATTGCTTCAAGGGCAAGTGGCGGGCCTTCGCATCAGAAGCTGGTCCGGAGCCGCCGGCACGCAGTCGGTGATCAACCTGCGGGGGTTGAGCTTGGACCCGACCGACGAATCCACCATGCCTTTTATATTGGTCAATGGGGTGCCGTTGATCGCCAGCCCGTCGGCCATCACGGCCGTAAACCCCCTGAACTATTTTTCTGACGAACAGATCGAGCGTATTGAAGTACTTAAGACGGTCGATCAATTGGCGATGTACGGCGTTTCGGCCGCCAATGGAGCCATCAATATCGTACTCAAGGAAGGCCGGAATGCGCCATTGCACGTGCGGGCGTCCGCCTTTGCGGGATCCAACTACATGAATGGTTTCGATTACCGCAAGGATGCATTTTATGGGTTCAATACCACGGCCCGCCGCGCGGTCTATAAACCGGCCATCATTCACGCGCAACGGGCCATCATCGATGGTGGTGGCGAGTTCGGGTCTTACCTCTTTGGCGTGGAAAACCACGGCGACCGCGGTGTGGTTGCCGGAACGGGTTTTTCACAGCAGTCCCTGTTCCTGAATGCGGCCTATAACATATCCGCGCGATTGAAGGCACAATTCTACAGCAACCTGTCGTTGGCCAACAGGGCGGGCCGATACGCCGGCGAGTACGACCGGCAGTTTGCATTGCCCATCATCGCAGACGAACACCAATTCATGGACGATAAGAAAAATACCGCCCAGTTCAGTTCGTTGCGGTTGGCCTATGAATTGGCACCCGGGCTCACGCTGTCATCCATAGCCGGTATTTCCTATGAAGGCGCGAAACGCGATTTGTTTATCCCGTCTACCGTGCTGGATGGTTCGGTGACGGCGCAGAGTGCGGCAATAAAGCGGCAGCTTATTTCAGTCAATACCGCGCTGCACTACGGCCGTCGGCTTTCCGATCGCTGGGGATTGTCCATGACGCTCGGCAATGAGATCCGGTCTACCGACAACCGCACCACGTCGGTCGGTGGGAGCAAAAGCCTGGAATACGGCGGCTCCAATTTCGTGAAGGTGGTGACGGGTTATAACGCCGACCAAACCGATGCATGGTCTGGGCATGCGCGCGAGAACCTGCTCTCGTTCTATGGGCTATGGAAGTTTGCCATGCACGAAGACCTCACGCTGAACCTGACCCTGCGTGCCGATGGGAGTTCGCTATACGATCGTAAGTGGGGATTCTATCCGGCTGCGGGCGCGCGGTACAGCTTCGCGAACACCCTCGATTTACCCCTGGTAGCCTCCGCTTCGGTGGGTAAGACCGGCATATTGAGCCGGCCCGAAGTCTACCGGGGTGAACTGGCGGCCTACGGCGACTACTTCAATCGGAATGAGCTGGGTATCGGGCAACTGTATGCGGCATACGGCGATGCCAAAAGCATCGATGTATTCCAGTGGGACGTCGGACTAAAATACACGATCGGCAATCGCGTGACGATCTTTGCCGACTACTTCGCCAAGCGTTATTCGGATTTTACGTACCGCAGGTACCTACCCAACATTGCCGGCACCGACTACGCTTACGAGACGGGTGGCGAACTCCAGCTATCCGGCTTGGAAGCGGCTGTGGAGGGCGACCTGATCCGCAACGACCGATTCGTGTGGGCATCGAACATCAACGTTGCCTGGTACGACAATTCGGTGGGACAGCTTCCCGCCCAATTGGAACGGACAAGCCTGATGCATTTGAGTGCCTTGCGGCCCGGTGATGCGATCACGTCGATCATCGCAAATGAGCGCGGCGCGACGAAAGTGATCGGCAACAGCGAAGCGCGTTTCTTCGGCGGGGTGAACAATGCCTTCCGTTATGCCGGGATTACCTTGGGGGTTGCGCTGACTTATGCGCTCGGGGCCGATGTGGCCGCCGAATCGTTCGATAGTCGGTACCTCGCCGACCAGGTAGGGGAGGTATTTCCACTGAAAGCCGCCGAGACGCCGTATTATTTCGTGCAGGATGGCGAAAACGGAGCATCGATCTACCAGGGTATCCGTACCATCGAAGACGGGAGCTTCCTGCGGTTGAGCCGGGCAATCGTCGCCTATGACTTGGGGCCTATCTTGGGCAAACGCCTGCCCCTGACCAAGGCCGAGTGGTTCGTGCGTGGCGACAACCTGTTTACATTGACCCGGTACAGCGGCTTCAATCCGGAAGAAAATATCGGCGGGGTTCGCCGGGCCGACCTTTCCCTGACGGGAATGCCGATAGCCACATCCATCGCTTTGGGCCTGAGACTGGAATTCTAACGATACGGGAATGAAAAAGAAAAAACTATTGACACACTGGGTCGTGGGTGTATGGGCATTGGCGATGCTGGTTTCGTGCGAAGACATGCTTACCATCGACGAGTTATCCGACAGCACGGTAGAAAAGGGATATTATACCTCCGCGCAACGCGTGGAACAGGCCGTCATTGGCGGTTATGTGGATTTAAGGCGGGCCTTGCTGGCCAACCACGCTTGGCTCATGTATGGCGAGGCACGCACGGGCGATCTGCGGGTGGATCGGGCTTTTTATCCGCACGTAGCGGGCCAGGTACTCACACGCAATGACCGTAATCTGGCGCAGTTGGCAGATTGGGCCTATTTTTACGACGTGATCAAGGATGCCAACCAGGTACTGGTTATCCTTGATGGTTTGGGCGCCGATGTACTGTTTGCATACCACGGTGACTTATTCAAGGGAGAGGCTCTGGCGTTAAAATCGTATGCCTATTTCTACGTCGCACGTACTTGGGGACTGGCTGTTTCGGCCGAGCAACACGACTTCGGCAAGGCCATGAATCAAGCGGAGGCGATAACACGCGCCGCCACCTATGCGGCCGAGGCGCGTGGGCTACTGCCCTGGCTGCTGCTCAACGACGACCAGATCGAGAGCGCTGCGGTAACGGCGGTGCGGTTCAACAAGACGGCGGTATCCAATTTGTTGGCACAGCAATACCTGTGGCTGGGTAAAAACGCCGAAGCCTACCGGATAACGGCCGATATGGCTGTGGAGCACCGGGCGGATAGCCTGGCTGATTTTGGCCTTTCGATGGGACGTGATGACCGGACGGCTGTGCCAGCGGCCCCCTTAAACAGCGAGGTGAGTATACCCGCAGATCGGCTCGATGCACTGTACCCGGAGGGTGATAGGCGTCGGGAAGGTTTATTCCGGTTATCGGCCGACAACAAGCAGGCAACTTTCGTGAACGATGCGCGCGATCAACTGGTCCTGTTGCCCAGGAAGGAACTGCTCCTGCTGCTGGCAGAGGCCGCCTGGAAAACCGATCGGTTTGATGAAGCGAAGCAGCGCCTGGTGCAGGCCGCTGCGGGTGCAACGGAAAACTATGCCGAATTGACGGAAAGCCAATTTGCCGATGCGCTGTTGACCGAGCGGAAGCGTACCCTGATTGGCAACGGCCAGCTATTCTTTGACCTGATCCGGTTCAACCGGGTGCAGGTCACCATACCCGCGTTCACCGACGCTGATATCCAGGGCGGAGCGGCCTATTGGCCATTGTCGTCCCGCAGCCTGTCAGACAACGGCTTGGATCAACACGCCTACTGGCGCCGATAACATCAACTTAAATGGATAGTGAAAAATTAGCGAACATGAAGACCGTAATCAAAAAGGGATGTTTTTTCCTGTTGGCGGTGCTGCTTCCGGTGTGGGTGCTGGCGCAGGACCTGATGAACGGAAAGGTCAGTGACTCCCAGGGGAGCCCCGTGGCCGGGGCAACGATAAAGGTGAAAGGCACCGACCGGGCTACCGTGACGGGCACGGACGGTACCTTCCGGATCCGGCTGAAAGCGGACGACGTGCTGGTGTGCTCGTTCGTGGGCTACAAGACGCGCGAAGTGACCTTCCGGCAGGCCACCGACCTGAACATCCGGCTGGAAAGCGATAGCCAGCTGCTGGAAGACGTGGTGGTTGTAGGGTATGGTTCACAGAAAAAGCAGGAAGTGACCGGATCGGTGGCTACCGTGCAAATGGAAGCGATAACCGAAACCCAGGCCGCAGAATCGTTTGAATCCATGCTGCAAGGCAGGGTGGCCGGCGTGAATATCCAGTTGAATTCGGGCGAGCCCGGTGCGTCGCCCACCATCATCATCCGCGGGTTGGCGGCCGTAAGCCGCGACGACGCGTCGGCCATTTCCGAACCGCTGTATGTGGTAGACGGGGTACCGATCATCTCACGCTCCAGTGATGAATTTGCCATCACGAGCACGAACGTGCTTTCCGATCTGAACCCAAGCGATATCGAAGATGTGGTGGTGCTGAAAGATGCCTACGCATCGGCCATCTACGGTTCGCGGGCAGCCAATGGGGTGATCCTGATCACTACCCGGAAGGGAAAGCGTGGCAAACCGCAGATCGATTTCAATGCACGGAATGGGGTCAATTTCGTGCCGCAGCTGCGCGATGTGGCTGGCGGGCTGAAGGAACGTGAGCAGGTATTGGACTTGTATGCGCGTTACGCACCGTATGGGGTTTCCGCCCCCAGCATGTATACCGATATCACCAATCCGTTCTACAACAACTCATCCGATTGGCAGGGGTACCTGTACAATACCTCCATGACGCAGGATTACAACGGCTCCATCCGTGGTGCTGGCGATTTTGGCCAATACAGCGTGAACCTGGGCCACATGAATAACCAAGGTATTTTATTCAATACCGGGTTCAAACGGTACAGCGCCATGGCCAACACGAGTTTCAATGCCTTGAACAACCGGTTGGTCATCACCAATACCCTGGCCTTTTCACGGACCGATCAGCAACGTGTTCCCGATGCGCTGACTGAGGTGGATCGGGACGATCCCGGAGCGCCCAAGATAAGCGCCAGTAATTTTTCATCGTTATTGCCGCTGCCGAACAGTCCGCTGGTTGCCGGGAACGACGTCTATGGAATCGGTCACGATGCCAGCGTAAACGACCGCATCCGCTTCAGCCCCGACGTGACATTCAATGTGCTGAAAAATTTGGTCTACAAGGTCAGCCTGAGTTTGGAGTATACGCGGGCCATGCAAGACCTGTACAACGAATCCAGGCGTACGCTGCGCGCATCCAATAGCAGTGCCGTTGGCGAAAGCGCCAACATGTTGTTCCAAAATACGCTGACCTATTCACCGCGGTTTGGCAATGGCCATGGCATCAGCTTCCTGGTCGGGCAGAGTGCCGAACGCATCGAATCCAAGATCACCAAAGTGAATAGCGTATCCGATGCGCCTACGCTATCGCAATCGGTCAAGTGGCCCGCTGGCAACAGCATCGGGTCCAGTGACCATACGGCCGCCACGCTGCTTTCTTATTTCAGCCGGGTGGACTACGCCTTCCAGCAGCGATACCTCTTCGGGGCATCGCTTCGCGCCGACGGTTCGTCCAAGTTCGGCCAGGCCAATCGTTGGGGCATATTCCCATCGGTTTCCGCGGGATGGAACTTTTCCAACGAATCGTTCCTGGCGGGTCAGGATTGGTTGAAAAGCGGTAAGCTGCGGGGTAGTTACGGGGTTTCGGGCACCACCTGGGACAACAACTACCTGGCACTGGGCGTCATGGACGGTGGCTCGCTCGATCAATACAGCTCGTTGCTCGAAATCTCGTATGGCGGCATCGCGGGCTTCACCCCTACGTGGTACGATGGGTTCAAGAACCAGGACCTGACGTGGGTAAAAAGCCAGATGACCAACATCGGTCTGGATCTCTCGCTGTTTGACGATCGTATCGGATTCGTATTTGACGCCTATGAAAAGCTCACCAAGGGTTTGCTGTTGACCACATCGCTTCCGACCACATCAGGGTACAACGAGGTGTACCGCAATGCGGCCGATGTATTGAACCGTGGATTGGAATTTACCGTGAACACCACGGTTGGGAAAAATGCGCCGCTCCGGTGGGATATGGGGCTTAACTTCGCCTTCAACCAGAATCGCGTGGTTGCCTTGCCCGACGGCAACGCCGACATCGTGAAGGTGGGCAAGTCGGGCCAGGACTTCGGAAGCATTATCCGGGTAGGCAACCCGCTCAATGGCTTTTTCTTTTACGAATCGCAGGGGATTTACCAGACGGAACAAGACATTCCGGTCAATCCGAACACAGGCAGGAGACTGGTCGGGTTGCAAAACAAAGCGTTGGCTGTGGGCGATCGCCTGTTTGCAGACCAGAATGGCGACTACCGGATCGATGTGCAGGACCGGATCTATGCAGGCGATCCCAACCCCCGGTGGACCGGTGGTTGGACCAACGATTTCACCTATAAAAACTTCGGCTTGAACGTCGTCTCCGCGTTCGTGGTGGGCCGCGACGTGGTCAACACGGAAGTACTCGGTAGGCTCCGGTACGATAAGGGTTTTGCCGGCAAAGGGTCGATGCCCGATTTCGATAACTATGCCATTTGGGAGCGCAGCGGCGACCGGGCGAAATACCCCACATTAAACCCGTGGAATGACGCCTCGCAGATCGTTGACTACGATTCGGAGTATATCGAAGACGGATCGTATTTCAAGATCAAGACGGTTACGCTGTCGTATCGCCTGGACCGGAACCTGCTGGGCAATGTTCCGTTGCAACGGGCGCGCGTGTATTGCACGCTGGATAACCTGGTTACCTTCCAGCGTTACAGCGGTCCGGATGCCGAGTTGATGCGCGTGGATGGCTTTGACAACTCGTCGGGTTATCCCATGCGGCGGATGATGTTGTTCGGGATCTCATTCGGACTTTAAGTGATGGTATTAGACATATTGACGATGAAACAAAGATTAGTTATGCTGTGCCTCGCCGCTTCGGTAATCGTAGCCGGGGGGTGCAAGAACTGGCTGGACGAGTTGCCGCTGAACACGGTGACCGAAGACCAGGCCTGGCGGAACGGCAGCGATGCGGAAGGCGCACTGGCGTCTGCATTTGCTATTTTCAGGCGTGCGTTGGCCGGGTTGACCAAGGATGATACGCCTGCCACGACCCGCAACGGGGCTTGGGGCGATCATTATTTCTGGGGAGATGGCCGCTCGGGCGATTGGATCACGCCCAATAATGACGGCGACTGGCAGGCGTGTTTTGAAAACAGACTCATCCAGCGAACAGAATTGGAGCCATTGACCAACTGGCGATTGTTCTATCGGGCCATCGAGCAATGTAACTTGGTGCTGGAAGAGATACCGGCCATTACGGACGGTCTGACCGACACGCGGAAACAGGAATTGTTGGCGGAAGCCAGGTTCCTACGGGCCATGGCCCACTTTTATGCGGCTAGGGTGTGGGGCGATGTGCCCATCAACCTGCAAGCACGGAATGTAGCGCCGTTGGGCCGTTCGCCTTTGGACGAGGTGATGCGCATGATTATTACCGAAGCTACAGCGGCAGCAGACGGGCTCCCCTGGGTAAATGCAGGTAACCGGAAAGTGTCGATGTCGCGTGGCACCAAGGGCGCGGCGCTGACGTTGAAAGCACATGCGCACATGTGGCTTGACGAATACGAACAGGCATCTGCAGCACTCCAACAGGTAATCGATGGCAAAACATTCCGGCTGGTAGCGATCAACGAATTCCGCGACCTATTCGATACCGGAAATTCCGATGAGTCTATTTTCCATTTGTATTACGACGAAAGCAAGGGCGAGTATTCGGATTACTATGGCCACATCATGACGTATTACCTCACCAACCCGTACACCTCACGGACCAACCTGACCTTGGCCGTGCCCCGCCAACGCATCTTGCAGATCTATCCCCACTATGCCATGGATCGTTCGGATAAACGGGTAGCATCGTTTTTTGAAAGCATTGATTTTTCGGTCAGCGGTGCCGAGCTGCGTCCCATCCATGCCGACCCCTTACAGAACGGCGAACGCGAGATCATGTTCGCCAAATTCCGCAAGCGGAAGGACTTGACCTATAATCGCATGGAGGCACCGGTGCCGGTATTCCGTTTTGCCGACGTTATTTTGCTCAAAGCCGAGGCGGATGCACGTCTCAATCGCACTTCCGAGGCATTGGCAGGCCTTAACCAGATTCGCGACCGGGCGGGCATCCCGCTGTTCGACCGGATCGACCAACCATCGGTCATCGAGGAAATTTTGGCCGAACGTCTTCGTGAACTGATTGGCGAAAACCACCGCGTTTATGACCTGGTGCGCCTGGGGCGGTTGCATGAGTTCAATCCGAACATCAGCGCCCAGGCCGAAGCGGACGGTGGTGGTTTTTATCCGGTGAGCGCAGAGGCGTTTGCCAACAATCCCAATATGACGCAGACGTACTATTGGCAATTCAATCAATAGCTAACGACAAAGGTTATGAACTATCCATTTTTAATTTTCATCGGTTGTTGGTTGTTGGCCTGTACCGCTTGCAACGACGATTATTTCGCAGACGGCGGTATCATCAACAAGGAAGCCGGTGTATTTGAAGGCACGACGATGGCTTACTTGGAGAGCCAGCCCCAATCGTTCGATACGCTGGTGGCGCTGATCAAACTGTGTGGGTTGGAACAGGCCGTGAATACCCCTGGCAGCACATTCTTCGCCCCCCGGGATTATTCCGTCCATAATTATTTCAAGCTGTTGTTTGCCGAACTGGACACCTGGCCCGCCTCGTTGGACGACATCAACGACGAAGACCGGGCGTTGATGGCCGGGTTACTTAGGCAATACATCATTCCCGACAAGCGGCTGATGCGCCAGGATCTGCAAACCTCGTACAGTTACCTGACAACATTGGGTGGACGGAAAGCCCGGTTCAACCTCGTGAGGGAAGACTACCTGGGCAATGTAAACATGGGCGCACAGTCGATCATTTTTTCGCTCAATATGGCCGCGGATGGGCAGCGGGAATTCTACCAGTCGGTTCGGGTAGTCGTTTCCGATATACAGTCTGCTACCGGGGTGGTGCAGGTACTGGATTCAGATACGCATATCCTAGGATTTAACTAATGTGTAACATGAATAGCATGAGAATAATCAATCGGATTGCCGGCAGGATGCTGATGGGCCTGGCCGTGCTTTCCGCAACGGGGTGTGTGGATATCCCCAAAGAAGGGAGTTTGGCCCCCGATATCAACTACCGCAATCGGAAACAGAACGCCGTTTCGGGGCTCTCGCAATCAATAGGCGATTTCCAGGTATCCACTTCCACGCTGCCGCTGTATTTCGAGATCGTCAACATCCGGGAGGCTGATGGCGGTGATGTCGCGGCATTGACGCGCGAAATTCCGGTGACGCGCTATACGCGGCCGATTTCGGGTGATGAAACTGCGGCCGAACTGGCCCTGAAAACCGAATTGGTCGATGTTCCGGCGGTAACGATCAACCAGCATACCGGCCGGATCGAAGTGCAGGAGGGCAATAACATCCTGGCTGGCGTTTACCATTTTGATATCAAGGTCTCCAATGCGTCCGGAAGTCGGGAGTTGAAAGACGCACTGATCATCGAGTTTTCGGAATTCGAGGTGAAATCCTGGTCGGGCATGGCCAAGGCGCCTGAAATCGAACGGGTAGGTGATGCGCCCAACCAAGTACGGTTTGTGGGATACCTCGACGGTGAGCCCCTGCATGGCAACCGCATCGATTTTACGCAGAACAGGGCCCTGGGTTTCAAAGGTACCTTCGTGGATGATACCGAGCAGGGCGAGATCTGGTCGGTCAGTTATCCCGTCAAGGAATCCAATACCTATTGCAATTGGAAGGTGATGCAGGGAGGTGGCGGTGCAACACAGGTAAGCTACGTAAACGGCAATTTCAATTTCGTGCTTGGCCGGGCAGGAAACTATATCATACGGTTATACAAATAACGATCATGAACAGCAGATTTTATACAGCCTTCGTATCGGTGGTCTGGGTGTTGACAACGGCACTCGGTCAGGCACAGGCCGACAAGGCCCGGAAGGTACTCGTCATCGGCGTAGACGGTATCATCAACACGGCAATCGACTACGCCACCACGCCGGGAATCGACCAGCTCACGGCAAATGCGACCTATAGCATGAATGGTTACAGCGGCGTTCCTGCCTATGCATCCACGGGTTGGGCAACCTTATTGACCGGCGTATCGGTGGATAAGCACAACGTAACCGCCAACCGTACGTTTTCGGGAAACCGGTTTGCGCAATACCCGTCGGTCGTGAACCGGATCAAGGCCGCCAATCCCGGCATCGCGGTGGCGTCGGTGGTGCGCAACGCCGACATCAATACGTTGCTGAACGATCGGGCAGACCAGCGATTCCAATTCGCGACGGATGCGGAGGTGGCGGCTAAGGCAGGAGAATTGCTAGGCCAGTCCGAAGCCGGGGTCGTATTCGTGCAGTTCAGCAGCCCCGAAGAAGTGGGCGATGATGCGGGCTACCAGCTGCGGGAGGCCCGCTATGTGCAGGCGATACAGCAGATCGACCGATACGTGGGCCAGCTACAGGAGGCAATCAAGGCGCGGAGCGCTTACGCCAATGAAAACTGGGCCATATTCCTGGTATCCTCGCACGGTGGTACCGAGTCCGGGCAATATACCAACAACAGTGAGGCGGAAATCAACGTGCCCATCATCCTCTCCAGCGATGAACTGGACAACAAGGAATTGGTTGGGGCCACGTTGGATCCCCGTCCGAACACCGACAACATCCTGACCATCAACAAAAACCCGTCGGGTGAGCGGACGTATATCCGGGTGCCCATTGCCGGCACGGCCTTGAAGGGCATGGACCGCTATACCATCGAACTATGGGTGAAGGCCGGTAGTGACAATTCAGGCGATCCAGCGATCATGGGCGACAAGGACTGGGATTCGGGCGGTAACCTGGGCTTGGTACTGTGCCGGGTTGGAAACCGTTGGAAGATCAATTTTGCCAACCACAAGCGGGAACGTTACGATATCGAATCCCCACGGGTAATCGAAGATGGCCGTTGGCATCACCTGGCGGTGACATTTGATAAGACCAGGGAGTGCCGGGTTTACCAGGATGGAGAGCTTGTCAATTCATCGGTGTTGACCTACAAACCCGAAGACGACATGACTTCGCCCTTCAACTACCTCTGCTTTGCGCAGGAAGGTACCGGGCGGTACGGCAGCGGTGGCCCCAACTGGTCGGGCGCATTCAATGAGGTGCGTATCTGGACGGAGGCGCTGTCCACCCGGACGATACAGGATTACATGTACCTGCGCAACCTGGAAAACAGCAACCACCCCAACCTGTCGGCGCTTAACCTCTATCTGAAACTGGATGAGATCCGCGGCAATACCGTTCAGGATTTCAGTGGCAAGGGCAATCATGGCGAAATCATCGGGACAGCCACCAAACGCCATCCCTACTATCCGGTAAGCCTCACCGATGTTTCGGTCAATATCTTGAGCCATCTCGGGCTTAGCATCGACGGCAGCTGGGGATTGGAAGGTAGCGCCCTGAAGTCAAATGTACCCTATCGCTTATTCAAAGTGAGATAAACGACAAAATCATGAAAGTGACACAAAAATTATGGCGTGGCTTATTCGTCCTTGCGCTGGGAGGCATGGCGCTCGGTTCATGCAAGAAGGAACCGATACGCGGACATGGATTAGATTCAACCCAGCTCATTGCCGGGCGGCTTGACGGCACATGGGGCGACCCCATGGCGATGGTGACGCCCAACGATATTCCGAAAGCCGTTTTTGGCAATATGCGCCTGGTGTTTACCACCGACGAAGACGGCTATCCGGCACAATTCGTGGCCAAAGATTGCCCGATCGTGTTCAGCCCGCTGGCAGGCAACTGGTCGGTTTCCGGTACGGATGCCGGGGCTACCGTGAAGCTGACCGAAGTGGGGCCGGTAGACGAATTTGACCTTACGGTCACGTCCGCGCAGCTCACCCTTTCTTTTTATATGGGATGGGAAAATACCGACACGGGTGAAACCGGCGAAGGGGAATTCCGGTTGACACTCAACCGTAAATAATGATATGAATTTAACGATTATGAAAACGAATAGCTACAACGTATTATGGAACCGCTTGGCATTGGCGGTGCTGTGCATGGGAGCATTGTCTTCTTGCGAGGAACAATTTGATCACACGGTGGATACGGCCAACCCAACCATTGTGAGTTACAACCCGATACCGGGCATAGAAGGAGTCGCTGTAACGGGTACACTGGTATTGACCTTTGACGAATTTGTCAAAAAGGGAAATGGTAACATCACCATCACGGGCGAAAGCGGCGCGCAGCAGATCGATGTCAATTCAGACGCCGTGGTGATCGGGCAAGACCAGCGTGTGGTCACCATCACGCCCACGCCGTTCAATGCCGATGAAACCTACACAGTCGTATTGGATCGGGGTATTGTGTCAGATCTGTTGGGAAATGAGTTTGTGGGGATGCCCGCCGGTACAACCTGGACATTTAAAACCGCTGGCGAAAGTGGGCTGTCATTGGCTGGGTTGACGCCGGTCATTGGAAGCACGGATGCGTCCATATTCGAATTGCAATTGGCGTTTTTGGGCGATGTACAGAAGGGCGAAGGGAACATCACGGTGTATGGCCCGGGTGATGCCGTTGTGGCGACAGTGCCTGTAGGGGGGCAGGCGGTTAGCGTATCGGGCAACACGGCTCGTATACAATTGCCGACACCCTTGGAATTTGCGACCGAATATCGGGTGCATATGGATGCCGGGATCATTGCGGATAATAGCGGGAAAGAATTTAGCGGATTCAATGCTGAATTGCCATGGCATTTTACCACCACGGCAGGTAGCGGCAATGAAGTAGTCGTTCACCTTCCACTGGACCGTGACTTTACCGATGTGAGCGGAAACCATTTTCACGCACGCCTGGGTGAAAAGGCAACCGCCGATGTGGCTTTTGTAAACGACGCCACGCGAGGTCGGGTGGTCGAGTTCAAGGCCGGTTCCTATGCCGTGTTGCCTAAGCACGACCTCCTGCGGCCAACCAATACCCAGGGTTTCAGTATCAACCTGTGGGTTAAATTGAAGGGAATCGGGTCGGATCCGGTACTGTTCTCCAATTCGGATTGGGATAGCGGTAGTAACCCGGGCTTGGTGCTTTGTACCGATGGTGGTGCCACCTATGACGGCACGGAGGGAACCGGCCGGGGATGGATCGTGAACCTCTCGGGCAGCGATGCGGCAATGCGGACACGCCTGGATTGGCGGGCCGGGCAGGACCTGCCGATGGCCCCGCCATTGTCAGACGACCAATGGCACATGGTTACGGTGGTCTACAACCAGGCACTGAAAAAGCTGGAAGTTTACCACGACGGCAAGGCTTATCCGAAAGACAGTTCGCCCAGTATGTACGACCTGAACACGTTGGTTGGCCCGCTGTGGGATCAGGTGAATGACTATCCGTTTACGCTGTGGGAAGACGGCACCGGTGGCTATAACGCGGGAAGCGATACACGGAAAGCGTTGGCTGGGTTTATGGATGAACTGCGTATCTACAGCAAGGCCCTCACGGCGGCTGAGGTGACGGCGTTGTTCAATCGATAGTTTTTTAACGATTAATGGAGAAAACGTGATGAAAATAGTGTTGAAGTATCTGTGTGTCGTAATGGCCTGTAAGGTGGGCGTTGCGGCAGAACGGCCGAGTTTTACGGTGCTGCCCTACCTGCAGTGGGGTACCCAAACCGGCATGACCATCAAATGGGAAACCGAACAACCCAGCAATGGTTGGGTGGAATATGGACCGGCCGAATTCGATGCCAAAAAGCCCGATCTTTCGCTGAAAAGCGAGTTGAGCCGGGATGTTGCGTTCCATGCCGTGCAATTGGTCGGCTTGCAACCGCAGACGGAATATTTTTACCGCGTGGCCTGCGTGGGCCACGGCGGCGACACGCTGCACAGCGATGTGTATCCGTTTAAAACAGCGGTGAAGGAAGATACACCGATCGGGTTCATCGTGTTTTCCGATTCGCAGGGCAGGCCCAACCCGAACGTGTGGGGGCAGGTGGCCACGCTTGCCGCCGCCGAGCGGCCCGACTTTGCCATCCATGCCGGCGATCAGGTCGATTACGGCCCGCGCCTGAGCGATTGGGTTGGCCAGTTCCTGCCACAGGGACAGCCGTTCATGAGCCGGTATGTGGTGTACCCCACGCTGGGTAACCACGAACGTGACGCGGCCTACTTCCACAAATACCTTGGCCATCCTGAAGGGAAGCGCACGTTTACCGTAACGTATGGCAACACGCAGATCATCCTGTTTGATTCTAACCAGGACCTATCGGTCGGAAGCGAACACTATAGGGAACTCGAAGCCGAGTTGGCCAGGGCGACCGCCCCATGGAAAATCGTGGCACACCACCATTGCATTTTTTCGTCGGATAATGACGACCACGGCAATACACAGGTCGCCAAATCGACGCTGGGCATCCCACGACTGGCCCATTTGCCGGCCTTGTATGAAAAGCATGGGGTGGATCTGGTCTTTTATGGCCATGTGCATACCTATGAGCGCACCTGGCCGCTGCGCAACAACAAGGTCGATAACCGGCACGGCATTACCTACGTGCAGATCGGCGGCAATGGGGGCGGGCTGGAGACGCCGGCGCCCATGCGATCGTGGTTTACCAATAAACTGAAATATGGACATCACTTTGGTTATGTCCGCGTTGCCGGTGGCGAGTTGCATGTGCAGGCCATTGATTTGCAGGGGCAGGTTTTTGACCAGTTTGTCCTGAAAAAAGACTAAGGTTTTTTATCAGTCCCTAAACCAAGCGTTCAACGGGCGCCCGCCACGCGGGTGCCCGTTTTTCATGATTTCTTAACCTATCCTTCGCCTTTTTTTAATAAACATTGTTTAGTATTGCTAAACTTTTAACAAGAAAGCCCGGTATGGCTAGGAATCAGGATTCGACGCATTTAACGACCGAAGGAGACGTGAACTGGGGGGCGGAACGGCAACGCTGGGACGATGCATTAACCCACGGGCCAACCCGCGATGCATTGGCTACGGACGCGACGCATTTTGTGCACCAAGCACTTTCCACACCGTGTCTCGATGTGTTGCAAAGCGCTGAGGGAATCCGGCTCTACACCCTGGACGGAAGATCGTTAATCGATTTCCATGGCAACAGCGTACACCAGCTGGGTTACCGCAATACATTCATCATCGATCGGGTGAAACAGCAGTTGGATGATTTTGCTTTTTCTCCCCGTCGTTTCACCAACCTGCCCGCCATCACGCTGGCAGAGAAACTAAGTGCGCTGACACAGCACCAGCTGCCGCGCGCATTGTTTGCACCGGGAGGGACATCGGCCATCGGGATGGCCATCAAATTGGCCCGCATCCACACCGGTAAGTTCAAGACCCTGGCCATGTATGACGCCTTCCACGGCGCGTCCATGGATAGCATTTCAGTAGGTGGTGAACGGGTTTTCCAGCAGGGGCTGGGGCCGTTGCTGGCCGGAAGCTTGCATGTGCCTCCCGTAGATACGTATCGGGGCAAATGGTTTGTGCAAGGCAGTGAGGCCGGCGATATGGCTTACGCCGACTACATCGAATATGTGTTTGAGCAGGAAGGCGATATCGGGGCACTGGTTGCCGAAACGGTCAGGAGTACCACCGTCCATGTGCCTTCCCGGGCGTACTGGCAGCGCATCCGTGCGTTGTGCGATAAGCACGGGGTGTTGCTGGTGCTGGACGAGATACCCATTGGTATGGGGCGTACCGGCAAAATGTTTGCCTACGAACACTACGGCATCGTGCCCGATATCCTGGTGTTGGGTAAGGGCTTGGGGGCAGGCATCATGCCCATCGCGGCCATGCTGTGCCGCGAAGAACTCAATGTCGCATCCCACGTTTCGCTTGGCCATTATACCCATGAAAAAAGTCCATTGGGTGCGGCGGCGGCCTGCGCCGTCATCGACTACATGGAAATCCATCATACCCTGGATCATGTGGCTACCATCAGCAGCTACCTAAACCACCGGTTGGTAGCGATGCAAAATACGTTTGAGGCAATCGGCGATGTTCGGGGTATCGGTTTGCTTTGGGCGATTGAGCTGGTGAAAGACCGCGAGGCGAAGACACCCGATAACGAATTGGCCGAGAGGATATTGTACCGTTGTTTGTCGCGGGGGTTGAGTTTTAAGGTCTCCGATGGCCATGTGCTGTCGTTTTACCCGCCCTTGATCATTACCGAAGCGGAGATGGCCGAAGCGTTGGCCATCCTGGAGGATGCGCTTCGTCATTGCCTGTCCATGACTAACCCAAGCTAGTGATGAACAGTTTCCGATACCGCATAATCGGGTTTTGGTGCATCGTTTCAGCTATGGCCGTTTCCTTTGATGCGACTGCACAGGCGCTCCGCAGGCCCGCGGGCGCTGTGGTGGTAGACCAATGGTTGTGGCCTGAATATACGTTAGGGCAGCGTGCCCGCAACCCAAAAGCGTTCCAACGGCTGCAAGCCGGATCGGAAGCCGGAAATCGGATCACGATGACCGTACCGCCGGGCGTCCAAACGCAGGCATTCACCGTCGAATTGTGGATCGTCAATCACGTAAACCGTCCTGTGGGCGTTACGGTGAGCCGGCACGCAAAAGCAGGCTCAGCCCAACCGGCGTGGAAGCTGATCTATCATGCCGATAAATTGGGGTTTTTCCTCGGAAGCAAAGGCATCGATGAGGCGGCAGTCGCTGAGCGATGGAAAGGACGGTGGGTGCATATCACGGGGACGTTTGATGGCACCACCATGCGGCTATATGTCAATGGCCAAATAGCCAGCAAAGTGTCCGTCGAATCGAAAACGATCGGGGATTTTGGCCAACACCTTGAGATCGTTGGCGACCTGGCGAACGAGCCGTTCATGCAGGTTGGCGATTTGGTCAAAAATGTCCGCCTGTTGGACTACGCGGCTAATGCTACGGAAATAGCCAAACGTTACGGGCAGTTGCAGGACATGGTAAACCAAGGTGCTTTGATGCCCGATCGGTTTCATTTCACGGCGGGTCCTTACCTCAATGACCTGGCCACAGACGGCGTGCGACTGGTCTGGGAAACCGACCGGGCGGCCGCATCCATGATCCGGTATGGAACAACCTTGCCGCTTTCCGATAGTTTGGCGCTCGGATTTGCCGTGCCCGAATTACATGATCAGGGCGTAACGAGCAACATCCGAAAGGCGTCGGTTAGCGGATTGCAGCCCGGTACCCCGTATTTCTATGAAATTGAAGCCATGGACAGCGCCGGTGATACCATCCGCTCCGGGATATGCACATTCGCTACGGCAGCCGAAAACCCGGGCGCGTTTTGCTTTTCGGTGCTTGGCGATACCGAGGCACGTCCGCACATCAATAACCGCATCGCCAAACTGATCTGGGCGGAGCGTCCCGACTTCGGCTTGCATCTCGGTGACATCACCGACGGCGGCGACCGTGAGAACAAATACGAATGGAATTACGAGTACTTCACGGGCATGGGCCAGCTGTTGGAGCGCATGGTGCTATTTCCGGTGCCCGGCAATGGCGAAGACGACCTGTACTGGTATAACCGTTACCATGCATTGCCGCAAAACGACGGTTACTACCGGTTTACCCACGGCGATGCGGAGTTTTTCATGCTCGATAGCAACAAGCCCGAAGAACTGCGCCCCGGGGGCGTACAACACGATTGGTTGGAGCAGGCCTTGCGCACTTCGAGCGCACGCTGGAAATTTGTGGCGCACCACCATGCGCCATATTCTGCCGATGATGACGATTATGGCGATTCCTGGCGAGGTCAATCCACGCTGGGCGATAAGCGCTTCGAACACGTGATTCGCCTGTATGAGCGTCATGGGGTAGACATGGTGTTTTACGGCCACCTGCATACCTACCAGCGTACGCACCCGATAAGGGAAAACCGCGTCCATCAACAGGGGGTTACCTACGTGCAGGCGGGTGGAGCCGGTGGAAACCTGGAGGATTTTACGCCCACAAGGGCTTGGTATAGCGCAAGGACCTATCGCGGGCACCATTACTGTACGGTAACGGTTGTCGGCGATAAAATGAGCCTGAAAACGTATGACGCGGATGGCCATTTGATCGACTACCTGGACAGCACAAAGCAGCACCAAGAGTAACTATGAATTACCTACGAAACGATATTTCACGCGAACAGGGCGATATTAACGTGAGCGAAGGCCGGCAGTCTTACCTCGAAGGGCTGGACGGAGAAACCAAACGCTGGATAGCGGAAGATGCCGATGTATTCCTGCATCAGGCACTTTCCACGCCGGTGATGCAGGTGCTTTCCAAGACGGAAGGCGCTTGCATCCATGACCTGTCGGGAAAGGCCTACATCGATTTGCATGGCAATGGCGTGCATAATGCCGGGTTTTCCAACCCTGCCGTTATCCAGGCCGTCATGAGGCAGCTGAATGAACAGTTGGCCTTCACGCCGCGCCGCTATACGAATATCCCGGCCATCCAGCTGGCTAGAAAACTGGTGGCGATAACGCCCACGCCGCTCACGCGCGTACTGTTTTGCCCCGGCGGATCCGAAGCGATCGAAATGGCCATTACCCTGGCCAAGCAGGTTACCGGCCGTTGGAAAACACTTTCCTATTGGGATTCCTACCATGGCAATGGATTCCAATCGGCCAGTGTGGGTGGTGAAGAGCATTTTTCCGGTGGAAACGGCCCCATGGTGCCGGGAGCTTTCCATGTGGAATTTCCAAATTACTACCGGAATCCGTGGGGACTGACCGACGAGGAGGCCATCGATGACCTGTACATCCGGCAGTTGGAGGTGATCCTGCAACGCCACCCCGACGTTGCGGCATTGATTGCCGAACCGATTTCCGCGACGCCCGTGGTAGCCTCCAGGTATTATTGGGAACGTGTGCGGCAACTATGCGACCGGTTTGGCATCTTCCTGATCTTCGATGAGATCATCGAAGGGCTGGGGCGTACCGGCAAATGGTTTGCCTGCGAGCACTACGTAGTGCCCGATGTATTGGTGCTGGGTAAATCGTTGGGAGGTGGTGTGCTTCCTTTCGCAGGCATCGTAGCCAAAGAAGAATACAATGTATTGGGCCATCGCTCCATCGGCCATTATACGCATGAAAAGAATCCGCTTTGCGCAGCGGCAGGCCTGGCGGCCATCAACTTTCTGGAAGAACATCGATCGGTGGAACACGCCGCGGCGATGGGCAACTACCTGTTGGCGGGTTTCCGCGAAATGCAACGACGGTACCCGGTGATCGGCCACATAGCGGGCAAGGGCTTGCATATCGGCCTTGACCTCGTCAAAGATCCGATTACAAAGCAGCGCGCCGTAACCTACGCGGAGCAGGTCATGTATGCGTGTATGCGCCAGGGCGTGGCTTTCAAGATCATCGAAGGCAATGTGGCGACCATCCGTCCGGCACTGACCATTACCAAAGACCAATGCGATACCGTCTTGGCCGCTTTTGAACATGCATTTGAAACCATTAACCCATAATATGAACACGACCGTCGGTTTACTGTCACTGGCCAGTGTGGTATTGGCAATATCCTGTACCGATACACGCACCACCTATCCGCGGGGCATCGAGCATGTGGTGGTTGTCGGGGTGGATGGCATGAGCAGTGCCGGATTACGCGATGCCCATACACCCATCATGGATAGCCTCATTGCGCAGGGGAGCGTGACTTGGGATGCCCGCGTGGTATTGCCTTCGGTAAGCAGCCCAAATTGGGCATCCATGCTCCTGGGCGCCGGGCCTGAGCAACACGGCATTACCAGCAACGACTGGGAACCCGGCGGCGACGGCCTGCCGCCTGTAGTGGCGCTTGATCAGGATCGTTTCCCATCCCTTTTTGACGTGATACGCGCCCAAAGGCCCGATGCCGAGACCGGCTCGGTCTACCATTGGGAAGGTTTTGGTCGACTATACGATGCCGCTGCAGTAAACCACGACGCCCATTATTCCACGCCCGATTCCTGCGCACAGGCGTTCAGTGATTATATCGCCGGGAAACGGCCCGTTTTTTCCTTCATCCAGCTGGACCATGTGGATGGGGCAGGGCATGGCCATGGGCATATGAGCCCTGGATACCTGGCGTCCATTACACATGCCGATTCGCTGGTCGGGATCATCCTTGCGGGAATCAGACGCGCGGGCATCGATGATCGCACGCTGGTGATCATTACCTCAGACCACGGCGGCATCGGCTATGGGCACGGTGGGGAAAGCCCGGAGGAAATGACCGTACCCGTGGTATTGGCCGGTCGTGGCGTGAAGCGTGGCTATCGCCTCCAGCAACAAACCTATATTTACGACATTGCTGCCACGGCGGCGTTTGCCCTGCGCCTCACGGCACCGTATGCCTGGGTAGGTCGACCGGTTGCCGCGGCGTTCGAAGGGTTTGCGGAACCCACTAACCTGCTGATGGGAAAACCCACCAGCGAACCGCCCACGATTCGTCCCGCGCGCTTGGGTTATGCGCAGGCGGGTGGCCTCTACATCGACCAGCCGGCAGAAGTCCGTATCGAAGCCGCCGATACGGCACATGCGGTGTACTACACGCTGGATGGCAGCGAACCTAACTTGGAATCGACCCGGTATGCGGCTCCATTTGCCGTGCACCAAACCACCGTGGTCAAAGCGAAAGCCATAGCTCCCACGGGGGCGTGGAGCCCTACACGTACCGCCTACTACCGGGTCGTGCAGTCGGGAAATGGAAGGGGGTTGGTCGTTTCGCATTATGACATCCGGGAACGGTTGCCTCGGCTGCCTGACTTTGGCAAGCTACGCCCGGCTGGACGTTGGACGACGTATGAGTTCCGGGCCGACCAGCCGGAATTGGAAGGCGTGGTACGGTCGGGATCGACATTCGCCCTTGTGTTTGAGGGCTACCTGCAGATCGATACCGCTGGATACTACCAATTCTACACCCAGTCTGACGATGGCAGCAAGCTCTATGTAGCCAATCAACTGGTGGTAGACAATGATGGCGACCACGGTGTGATCGAAAAGACCGGCGGTATCGAGCTTACCAGTGGGTTACATCCCATCAGGGTGGAATATTTCAACGGCAGCGGTGGCTATTGGCTGGAGGCATTTTATACCGGTCCCGGATTGGTTAAGCAGATTATCCCCGCAGATCGCCTGTTCCTGACAAAATAATCAGTAAAGCCTGCATAAATTGCCTTAAACATACGGATATGGATGATTTATGCAAGCTTCATTGCCTTTGAAAAGCAAAATAGTAGAAAAAAAAGCATAACAAATAAAAGATGAGCATTGCATTAGTGGTTTTTGATATCGCCGGTACGACGGTTAGGGATAACGATAAGGTCGGAGAGGCGTTTCAATCTACGTTGGCCAAGTTTGGGTATGACATCCCGTTGGCTACGATCAATACCTATATGGGCTATGAAAAGAACGAGGCCATCCAGGAAATACTGCGGGTTTACGGAGGTATCGGCACGCCTGCCGATCCGGCCGAAGTGAATGCCATACACCGTTCGTTCGTCGGTCGTATGGTTAGGTACTACGAAACGGCAAATGATATCGAACCGTTGCCGCATGTGGAAGAAACGTTTGCGCACCTGCATGACCGGGGGGTGAAGATTGCATTGGATACCGGTTTTTCGCGCAACATCGCCGACGTGATCATCGATAAGCTGGGTTGGTTTGAGCGTGGATTGGTCGACTTCATGGTCGCTTCCGACGAAGTGCCGCAGGGGCGGCCACATCCCGACATGATCCGTAAACTGATGGGGAAAGCCGGTGTGGATGATGTAACTCGCGTAGCCAAGGTAGGCGATACGGAGGTGGACATCAATGAGGGTAAAAACGCCGGCTGCCGCTATGTGATCGGCGTGACCACGGGAGCCTATACGCGCGAAGCGCTTGAACCTTACGGCCCCACGCATATCCTTGATGATATCCGAGGAGTGCTGGATATCATTGGTCAGTAGCATGGCTACGCTTTCCGAACGAATGCGCGCCGGTGTTGCGCGGTTGCCGTATGCCTACGCCATGCTATTGATGGCGCTGGCAGCATTCGGGTGTTATACGAGCATGTACGCGTTCCGTAAGGCGTTCACTGCCGGTACGTTTGAAGGTGGCGCCATTTTGGGTGTAGACTACAAGGTGTGGTTGGTCATCGCCCAGGTAATCGGCTATATGCTCAGTAAGTTTTTCGGCATCCGCATTATTGCCGAACTGGGCGGACGCCACCGGGGATACAAAATACTGGGCCTCATCGGTATCGCTTGGCTGGCGTTGCTTGGTTTTGCACTTGTTCCGGCACCTTATAACATCGCTTTCCTGTTTATCAACGGATTGCCGTTGGGGATGATCTGGGGAATGGTGTTCTCCTATTTGGAAGGGCGTCGTGCCACCGAATTCCTGGGAGCGGTAATGAGTGTGAGCCTCGTTTTCGCATCGGGATTCGTAAAGACGATCGGCCGCACGTTGATGGAAAACTTCGCGGTCACGGAATTCTGGATGCCGTTCTTGACAGGTTTGCTTTTCGTGGTGCCTTTGTTGGCGTGTACGTTGCTTTTGGAGTTGCTACCTCCACCCGATGCCACGGACAAGGCCTTCCGTGCCGAGCGCAAACCCATGGATGCCAGGGCAAGACGAAAGTTTCTCTTGACGTTTCTGCCGGGCTTGACGGTGACCATTTTTGCCTATTTGCTGTTTACCATCCTGCGTGATATCCGCGATAACTTTGAAGTGGAGATCTGGGCAGCCATCGGTATCACCGGAAAGCACATCTATGCGCAGACCGACACCGCCATTGCGCTGTTGGTCTTGTTCATGCTGGGTTTGCTGATTTTCGTGAAGAATAACCTAGCGGCCTTTACCCTGATTCATGTCATGGTCATCGCGGGGTGTTTATGTGCTGGCGTAGCCACTTGGCTGTTCCAGCATGGGCTGCTGGGCGGCGTTGCGTGGATGACCCTGGCGGGCTTGGGATTGTATATGGTATACATTCCTTACAACGCTATTTTCTTTGAACGGCTTTTGGCAACCTTCCGCCATAACGGCAACATCGGTTTCATCATGTATGTGGCTGATGCCACGGGGTACCTGGGCAGTGTTGGCGTACTGGTGGTACGCGAACTGGGCTTCGTACACCTAAGCTGGAGTGGTTTTTTCCAGCAGGCGCTCCTGGTCTCATCGGTGTTGGGGGCGGTGTGTGTAAGCGTTTCGTTGTGGTATTTCCGTCAAAAAAAACGCCGTAAGCCCACGGCGCACGTCCTTATAAATGGTAACATGACATATTCAGGCATATGATAACAGTAAACAATCCCACCGCCATCGTGATCGGTGCCGGTATCGTTGGGCTCGCCACGGCGAAGGCGCTGTCAGAACAAGGATACCAGGTCACGGTCTACGATCGGCATCCACGCGCGTTGGGCGCCTCGATCCGTAATTTCGGCATGGTATGGCCGGTAGGACAACCTGCCGGCGATGCTTTTTCATGGGCTGTGCGATCGCGTGATGCCTGGAAGGACATCTGCGGTCGGGTAGGTGCCTGGCACGAGCAGACCGGTTCCTTGCACCTGGCGTACAGCGATATCGAATTGGCCGTATTGGAAGATTATGTGTTGCAATACCGTGGGGAGCGTTCCTGCGCCATGCTGACCCCCGAAGAGACCTTGCGCAAGTCGCCCGCAGCAAACCCCGAAGGATTGAAGGGCGCGCTGTGGAGTTCGGAAGAAGTGATTGTCGATCCGCGTGAGGCCATCGGGGCGGTGGCGGATTTCCTGACCGAACAACGGAGCGTGCGTTTCCGGTGGAATACCTGCGTAAGCCGCATCGTGGACAATGCCGTTTATGTCGGTGAAAAGTCCGTCCAGCAGGCCGAAGTGATCGTGTTGTGCAGCGGTGCCGATTTCGAAACGTTGTATCCCGGATTATTTGGATCACTGCCCATCACCAAATGCAAGCTCCAGATGATGCGTCTCGAGGCACAGCCCGCGGGGTGGCGCATCGGGCCGCCGTTGTGCGGCGGCCTCTCGTTATTGCACTACGGCGCTTTCCTGGCCACGCCGTCCATCCAGCCGCTCCGTGAATGGGCGGAGCGCGAGATGGCCGAATACCTGAAGTGGGGCATCCACGTGATGGTGTCGCAACACGGCAACGGCGAGTTGACCATCGGCGATTCGCATGAATATGGGCTGAGCCCCGACCCATTCGATCGGCAGTCGATCAACAAGTTGATCGTGGATTACCTAGACGGTTTCGCCCGTTTCAAGGATCGCCGATTGACGCAGTCGTGGAATGGCGTCTATGCCAAGATGACCGATGGACAAAGCTATTTGTTCCAGCAAGCGGATGACCATGTTTTCGTGCTCAACGCACTGAGCGGCGCCGGTATGACCTTATCTTTTGGGCTGGCGGCCCACGTGGTGGAGAATCGGTTATCTTAACAAAAGCATAACATCCACTGAACCATTCGGTTATTTATCGTTGGGCGTGAATGCCTACCTTTGTTCCAACGGCGTGGCATTCGGCCAAGGGCGCGATGGAGACGCCGTAGCTTTTGCGATATGAAGTACGAAAGATACCAGTCCCCAGTTTTTCTGACAACGACCGTTGAAGATTCCCATTTGGTGAAACCGTTGCCCCATCCCACCGGTACGTATCCCTACCGTTTCGATATCCGGAATATACCGGCGATAGCTGCGCAGCACATGGGCGATCGAATGGCTTTCCACATGGTGGGTGATACCGGTAGTGCGAGGCACTCGGCCTTTCAGTCGCTGGTCGCTTCGGCATTGGCCAGGCAGCACGGGCAACGCGATGGCCGCTCGAATGTGCCGTCGTTCCTGTATCACCTCGGCGATATCGTGTACAACCATGGGGAGGCCGCGGCATATCCCGAACAGTTCCTCAACGCATACGAACGATACCCCGGGCCAATCTTTGCGATACCGGGCAATCACGACGGCGATATCAACCCCGATAGCCCGTTCCCTTACCAGAGCCTGGAAGCCTTTGTCGACGTATTCTGTGATACCTTTCCGCGCAAGATCGGTTTCGGGCGGGGCAGCAGGCGGTTGTCGATGGTGCAACCCAACGTGTACTGGACGCTGGAGACGCCATTGGCACGGTTCATCGGATTGTACACGAACGTGCCCAAGCACGGGTGGATCGGCAAAGAGCAGCGCGATTGGTTTATCGAGGAGTTGCGACACGCCGATAGGTCGCGCGAACAGCAGGCGCTCCTGGTTTGCCTGCACCATACGCCGTATTCGGCCGATAGCAACCACGGCTCCAGCGCCGAGATGATCGATTTCCTGGAGAATGCGTTTCTCGTGGCCGGCGTCTGGCCGGACGCCGTATTCAGCGGGCATGTGCACAATTACCAACGGTTTTCTAGATCCGCGGCCAATGGGGTGGACATACCCTATATCGTGGCTGGCGCCGGTGGCTATGCAGACCTCCACCGCGTCGCTGCCATGGACGACCCCCGTGTCGCGCCGCTGCCGTATGATCGCCATCCCGTCCGCTTGGAAGCCTTTTGCGACGATGCCTTCGGATTTCTGGCGATTGCGGTGGAAAAAGGGCCGGAAGGATTGATTTTGGTCGGGTCTTACTACACGCTCCCAACCGATATCGCCAACTCGCCGGATGCGGCGCCGACCCTGTTCGACCGCTTTGAACTATCCCTGAAACGCGATCAGGGCGTCTCGGGGTATCTCGCGCCGCATTAGGCGTACGGGACTTATCGAAAACATATACATACATTTAAAGCATCAAAAAGCACCCCATTGAGCCATGGAAACAAGGTACATCAGCATTCCGAGCGTCATTGAACGATACGGCAAACCCCTTTCGCAGCTGGCCGCCCCGCTAGCGAAGCGCATCCAGCTATACGAGGCCGGATCCGGTTTCCTGGTGGGCGATGTGGCGTTCAGCCAAGGGCAGGTGCCGTATCGGAACATCAACAGTTCACCTGCCGATCTGGACTATCAGTTGCTGGCAAAGGCGGGGCTACTGTTGGCGTCTGAAGCGCAGTCGGGCGAACTGGTGGTGACCACCGGCTTCCCTTCGGCCGTATACGAGCTTTTCCGCAAGCAAGCCGAAGAGTTCTTTTCCATCAGGGACGTGATCATCGATTACAACGGCGATACGCTGAACGGTGCGGGGCGCAGCCGGGTGCAATTGACCATCTCGCACCTGGAGATGATGCCCGAAATCCAAGGATGCATCCATGCCATCCGGAAGGGCCCGGAGGCCGACGAGGGCAATTTCTTCGTCGTCAGCTTGGGCTACGGCACGTGCGAGACGGCATTGAGCACCACCGAGGGCCCAATCGCCCGTACCTGCGTAAGCGTTCCCGGCCTCCGGCATGCGGTCAATTCGTTGTATGACGAGCTGAGTGCCAACCATTACCTTTCGATGAAGAACGAGCACCTGATCAACCAGAGTTTCCAGCGGGGCGACATCGTCATCGGCAGGAAGCGGATGAACCTGTTGAACGCCCGTGCCAGTCACTTGGGCGTGTACTACAACGAAGTGATCTCGCCAGCCCTGCGGAAAGCCTTTATCGATGCCGACTTCGAACGGGCCAACCGCATATACCTCGTGGGCGGGGGAGCACTGTATCCCGAACTGGTTGGCTTCTTCCAGCAGGAATTCGAGGGCGTGTTGGAAGTCGTCGTACCGGAGGGTGCCGAAAACTGCGCGGCATTGGGCTACTACCTACGGTCGGCGCTTTGGTGCGGTCCCCAGCACAGCGGGCGCGCCGTAGGCCTCGACATCGGCAATGCGTATACGGTATTGTGCAAGGAGGCCAAGAAAGAAACAGGCGTCCGCAAGGAACCCGTCGAGCTGCCTAAGTTGGAAATTGCCGTCGAAGTGCCGTAAGCACCGCAGCCGGTAACAATAAGTTAACACAGGTGCGGTATTTTTGCGCTGCTCCTGTGTAGCGGAATGAAAGCCAAGACGATCGATCAGCATATCGCCGACTGGATAAGCGGTAACGAAGCAGCCTTCACGGTTGCCTTCGATCACTATTATCCGCGTTTACTGGCAACGGCCGTAAAACTGGTGGATAGGGAGGAAGATGCCGAGGAGTTGGTCATGAATGTGTTGCTCAAGGTGTGGCAACGCAAAGACCGGCTGGATGGCATCCATGACCTGAAGAAATACCTGTATGCCATTTTGCGGCAGGAAGTGGCAGGGTTGGCCCGGAAAAAGGTATTGCTTACCCAGGACCTGGCCGGGGTACCGCTGCAGAACCTGGGAACCGTTGATCATCCGGAGTTTGCCTTGCACGACTTGCGCTTCCATTACCAGGCAGCACTGGCCAGACTGACCCCGAAGCAGCGCGAAGTGTTTCTCCTGAGCCGCGAAGGGGAGCTAAGCCAACAGGAGATCGCAACGCACACCGGCCTGTCCGTCCATACGGTGAATAACCATATTTCCGCCTCGCTGAAGGCCATCCGTCACGAGTTGCGCGATTACCCGGATGTGGTCATCTACCTGTTGGTTTCGGGCGCCGCTTCAACCGCTTTTTTGGTCAACTGAAGCCTTTCCTGTGTTAGCTGACGATTAACAAATCGTTAATTGTTCGGTTTGTATGGTTGCTCCGTTCATTTCCAGCATTCCTGTAGTTAAGGACACCGTTAACGTCCGTTGGGAACATGGAAATAGAACGCCCTTCACGGGAAGCGCTGATTAGGTATTATCGGGGACAGGTGTTGCCGCACGAGGAGCGGCCGGTAGCGCTTTACCTGGCGATGGATATCGACCACGCCTACACGGAATCGTGTATGCAAGAGGCTTGGGAAGACCTGGAAGGCTTGCCATCGACGTTTGGCGATGCCGGCCGACAGCAGGCGGCTTGGGAAAAACTGCAGGCCAGGAAGGCGGGGATGCGGCGGCTGCCGGCCCAACCGATGCTGAAGCGGTGGCGTTATGCGGCCGCGGCTGCGCTGTTGTTGGCCGGCGCGCTGGTCATGGCCTACCTTTGGCGGACGGAGGCAGATAAACCTGTGGCCGGACACTATGTGGCAGCGTTGGGGCAGCGGCAGGAAATCCGGTTGGAAGACAGTAGCGTGGTGGTCCTATTTCCCGGATCCACGCTGGATATCCCTGCCGATTTCAATGGCCGTGAACGGAACGTGATGCTCAACGGACGGGCTTTCTTCCAGGTGGCCCACCAGGCCGCCAAGCCTTTCGCCGTCAAATCCGGCCAGCTCCTGACCCGCGTACTCGGTACAAGCTTCGAAGTGAATGCCACCGACGCAACCCATACCGTTACGCTGCTTACCGGTAAAGTCGGCATTAGCCATGGGAGCGAAGACATCGCTCAATTGACGCCGCACCAGCGGATGCTGTTCGATACGCGCACGCGCGGTATCCGTATCGAGCGGGTGGATGCGGCGCAGGCAACGGCATGGGTGGGTGGCGAGCTGGCATACGATCTCGAACCACTGGGATCCATCTGCCGGGATATGGAAAGCTGGTTTGGGGTAACGATCACCATTGAAAATGACCACCTCCTGAACAAGAAAATAACGACAAGCTTTGGCGATGAACCGGTAACCGACGTGCTTGACCTGCTGGCACGGACCGCCGGGTTCGGCTATCGCGTGGAGGGAAACCAAATAACCATAAAATAGCGGATACATGGACACATAACGGCGGCATCAACAAAAGACCGTCCTGCGATCAACAGGACGGTCTATGACCGATGGCTCGATGCAGCATCCAGCCATCAAGCGGAAGTAAAGAAACGGGTTCGTGGCCCATTCATTAATTTCAAATGCAAATGAAACGATTTTTATTTACAGTTTACCTCACGGTGGCTTTTTTTTGCGTCCATGCGCTGGCCAGCCAGCTGAAGGACAGTGCGATCAGCATGACTGTGGGCAATCATACGGGGAGCGATCTGGTGAGTACCATTAAGTCGCAGCTTGCCGGCATCCGATTTACGTATGACGAGGCGGTCAGCAACAAATTGGAAGGTACGGTAAAGGTCACTACGGCACGCATGACGGTGGGGCAAGCCCTGCAACTATTGGCCGTATTGGGTATCGAACATGATTTCAGCGGCAATCACATCCTGCTGAAAGCGGTAAAGCGGTTGCGCGGACCTGCACGGAATCCATCCGTGGCACAGCGTCCCGGTCGCGTTTCGGGCAAGGTAATGGACGACCGGGGTGAGCCGTTTGCCGGTGCGTCCGTCACCATTCTGGGAAGCGGCTTGGCCACGCAGAGCGGCGTGGATGGAAGTTACACGTTGTCCTTACCGGCCGGCAGCTATACGGTCGAAGTGAGCTACCTCGGCCACCAGACCAAACGTATCGCACAGGTTACGGTCGATGCAGGCCAGCTTACCCACCTGGATTTGGTGTTGAACCCGGTGACCAGTACGTTGGATCAGGTGGTCGTAACGGGAAGTTATAAGCGTGAAAGCATTGCGGGCATGTACGCCCGTCAAAAGAATGCCGCTTCGATGACCGATGGCATCACCGCAGAACAGATCACCCGGACGCCCGATAACAACGTGGCCCAGGTGCTGGCCCGGGTAAGTGGATTGAACATCCAGGAAAACAAATACGTAACCGTCCGCGGGCTGAGCGACCGCTACAATAATGTCATGTTGAACGGATCGCAGCTGCCCAGTACCGAGCCCAACAAGCGGAATTTCGCGTTCGACATCATTCCTTCGTCGATCATCGACCAGGTCGTGGTGCATAAAACGGCCACCGCAAACCTGAGCGGCGAGTTTTCGGGTGGCATCGTGGAGGTGGAGACCAAATCCATCCCCGATCATGATTTCTTGCGCCTGAAACTGGGCTCGGGCATCAACACCGCGGCTACCGGAAGCGATTTCTACCAGCCGCAGCGTGGCCGCCGCGACTTTCTGGCCATCGACGACAACAGAAGGATGGCCCCTGGATTCGATATCCATGAATATGCCACGCTGACTTTCGGAGACACCGATGAACAGCGCCGCAACGAGCTGTTGGGCATGTTTCCCAACCGGTTCAAACTGTTCAACTACAGGGGTGCCCCCATACAGGATTATGACATCAGCATCGGGCGTGTCGCCGACTCCAGGAATGACAACCGTTTCGGTGTGATCGGTGCGGTTACCTACCGCAACGAGCAGACGGCAACCGAATACCTCGACCAACTGTTGGAAGGCGAGTTCTTCAGCTATACGGGGCAGGATTACGCATTTTCGACCAATTGGAGTGCGATGCTCAACGCAGGCTATTCGTTTGGCGGCCATAAAATCGGGGTAAAGAACATATACAGCCGCAAGCTGGCGGAATCCTCTTTCATCTACCACGGGCCCGACCTGGAAAACGAAGGGTCGTTGTACCGGGGGTATGCCAATACCCCGCTGGAGAACGTGGTCTTGCAACACCGGATTGAAGGGGAACATCGGCTGCGTGATGGCGGATTGGTCTTGAAATGGCATGGAAGCGTTGCCCGCACCGAACGCATCGAGCCCGACAACAAGAACGTGTTGGGGCTCTCTCGCGATAGCTTGCGATTCCGCTACGTCTGGCAGCAGGATGCGCTGACCTGGGGCAGCCTGTTTTACTCGACATTCCAGGAAGACCGGTATACATGGGCAGCCGAAGCCGATGTGCCGCTGCGGCTATTCGGCCGCAAGCAACTGTTCAAAGGCGGCTATCAGGCCAGCTACCGCGACGCGGCGTTCCAGGCCGAGATGTTCGCGATGCAGAGTAGGGCCTCGTTCGAGGGATTGCCATACTATGACGCTTACGCACCCGAGCATATCAGGGTGGGAGCCATTACCTACAAACCTTACCTGACCAATCCCGGACAGGGTATCGGGAAAACCAATGGCTACGATGGTTTCCAGCGCCTGAATGCCGGATACCTGATGGTGGATGGCCAGCTGACCCAGGCCATACGGTTCGTGGCGGGTATCCGGGCGGAGCATAACCTCACCGCCAACCGTTCATCCCAGGTGGCTTATGTGGGGGATAGCCCGATCCGGACGGATTCACTGGTGAAGATCGACAAGATCGACTGGCTTCCGTCCGCGACGTTGATCTATTCGGTTTCGCCCAAGACCAACATCCGTGCTTCTTACTTCGGTTCGGTGGCCAGGCCCGACCTGCGGGAGCTTTCGTTCTTTACGTATTATGAAGCGCAACGCAATACGTATGTATCCGGAAAGGATCTCAAGCCCACGCAGATACACAATGCCGACCTGCGGTTTGAGTACTACCCCACGCCGGGCGAGGTCGTATCCGTTTCCGGCTTCTACAAGCGGTTTGTCAATCCCATCGAGCTGCAGCTGCGCGACATTTCCGGAGGTGGTGCGAAAGTGGCCGAGATGTTTTACATGAATCTCGATGATGCGACCAACTTGGGCGTCGAAGTGAACTTCCGCAAGTCATTGGCATTTCTCGACGGCGGCTCCTCGATATGGGACTACCTGTTTTTTGCCGGAAACTTCACCTGGATGAAATCGGCACTGACCTTAGGGGGTGGAGAGGATATCCTGCGGGAGCATCTTGCCGATGGTGTCCTAGACGGGACGGTTGTCCGTATCCCTGCGCAGCAAAGCCGCCCGATGTGGGGTCAGGCGCCTTACCTCATCAACGGCGGGTTGCTGTACGTAGGCGATCGGCTTGGCTTAAACCTAGGCTACACACGCGTGGGCGAACGCATCGTGTACGGCGCCCAAGCGGCGCGATACAACGAATGGGAAAAGGCCCGGGATGTGCTGGATGCACAGGTTAGCTTCCGTTTCGCCCGGCAGAACCGGGCGGAGGTGAAGCTGAACGCCGCCGATCTGATCAACCAACCGGTGATCCGGTATTTCAATGGTTCCACGCTTTCCGAGCCTGATGCGCAAGGGGTTCGCACATCGGCGTTGAATGACGTGCGCTACGACGAAGGCGAAGATGTACTGCGCCGGAGATTCCGGTACGGACGGAATTTCAGCCTGAGTTTGACCTATACTTTTTAACATTGAATTGGTTTACGATGAACAAATACGCGAAACGGATAATTTTTTCAGCGGTACTCGTTACCGTGCTGCATGTTTCCTGTACCAAGGAGTACGGGTTTTACCAAGAGGACACCATCGTCGGACTGGAAATCAAGTCTACCTCCATGCGAAAAGCCTTTGAGGTTTGGTTGGACGAAGGCCTGGTTCAGGACAGCGTTTCCCTGATGAAGCCCTTTGCGCGCGGCGTGGTTGCCCAGGAATACCGCTTACGGATCGCCCAGTCAAAAACAAACGCTTTTTTCGTGGATACCACCATCAACCTCAGGTGGTCGGCCAAGAACCACGCCTTTTCATTGATTGAGCTCGACCCTGTAGCAAACCCCTTGTTTTTCGCCGGATTTCCGGACGGTATCCCGGCTGCGGCGGATGGTTTCGTCACCGTCGGTTTTTTGAATCTAGACATCACTGAAGTCACGAAGGATAATGTGGTCGATTTGCTTATTTACGATCCGGGGAATCCTGATAAGCTCTTGGTAGCGTTTGACGGAATCCCATACAATCGGATTTCGCCTTATTTCAACGTTCCTGTCGAGGTTTTCAACGGTGGGGGATTTTTGGTGATCGAGGATACCGCGACGCAGGAGCTCATTTACGATGGCCGGGAACTGTGGGGTTTCATCAACCTGGGACAATACGTCCCGGGGACCACAGGCAACACGATGCTATTGAAATTGACGAATGAAGGCGACACGGAATATCCCTTTTTCATGGCGGAAACGCTTTTTGAAGGCGACCGATAGTGCGTTTTGGCAACCATCGCCGTATCGCCCAGCTCAGGGCGGTACGGCGATGGTTTATATCGATGTGAACCCGAATTCCAGGAACCCGCCGTGCGCGTTCGGTGGCGCGACAAACTGCGGGATGCCGGAAACCACATCGAGCGATTGCTGGTGCGTATGGCCGGCCACGATGCCGATCACGTTTTTGCTGCCGAATACCCTCCGGTGGAACTCCATCGTGGTCGGGGTGTGGCCTTTTTCAGGCCAACGCTCGCGCCGTTCCACCTCGAAGATCCGGTCTGAAGCCGCTCCCCACTCCGGATGCCCGCATCCGAAGTTGACCGGACGCCCGGGGGCATAGAGCGGGATGTGCATCAACAGGACCACGGGCACGCCATCGTCCGTATGCCGTTCGAAATAGGCGAACTGTTCGGGCATGATTTCGTAGTTGGAGTCGTCGATGGCCAGGAACCGGATGCCGTTGATGTCTTGGTGCTGCATGTACGGGTCGCGACCGCCGTACAATCCCGTCAATCGCTTGCCGATCCACTCCCGGCGCAGTGCCGTTGAGGAGCCAGGCATCCCTTCGTAGTGCCAGTCGTGGTTGCCGGTGGTGTACAGGTACGGTATGCCGCATGCCTTGAGCTTATCGATTGCCCATTCGATGGCCGCTTCCGAAGGGTAGCTGAAGATATCGCCGCCCAAGACCAGCAGATCGGCGCTTTTTTCAACCGCATGGGCCAGCGTCTGTTCAAACGCGGTCATGGGGTCCAGTGCCTCGCCCGTTTGGAAATGCTTGGTTTGGTGGTACGCACCGGCCATCCGCCGGCTGAATTCCCGGTAGGGTTCCTCGCGCGGGTCGCTTTGCCAGAGGTGGGTGTCCGATAGGAAGAGCATGCGCGTTTCGCGTGCGAAGCCGTTGCCGAAGTAATCGATCCGGTTGCCTGTGATCGAGAACGTGAAGGAAGGGCCAGCAGGGGTGTGAAACGCAGTCTGCGGAAAAACCGTGGCACCCAATGCCGCGGTTTGTATGAATCGTCTACGATGCATGATAAGGAAATGTTATGTTTTTAACGATACAGCGTTTCGTAGTATTCAATAGCCATTCGGTCGCTGTCAAACGCGGTACGGACGTGGACCATGCTCTGTTTGACCACGGCCAGCCAATCCTGAGGCTCTTGGTAGTACATCGGCAATATCCGCTCATCGAACAATGCCGACAAGTGGTATGCATCGTGGTTGTCTTGGTCGTTGATTCCCATGGTTCCGTAGGGAGCTTCCGGAATCAGGAAACCGTTGGCGCTAGGCTCGATGAATTCCGGGATCCAACCATCGTTCGTGGAGAGGTTGACCGCACCGTTCATCGCGGCGGTCATCCCGCTGGTTCCCGAAGCCTCTCGGGGTACCCTGGGCGTATTGAGCCAGATGTCGGCGGCTTGCTTGAGCAGTTTGCTCAGCGCCAATTCATAACCGGTAAGTACGGCAACATTTGGGTAGCGGTGGCTAACGTGTACCAATTGGTTGAACAGGTCGACGGCGCCTTGGTCGGCGGGATAAGGTTTGCCGGCCCAAATCACTTGTACCGGGCGTTCCGTGTCGCTTATGAATCGTTCGAACCATTCAAGGTCGCGTAGGAGCAGGTCGGCGCGTTTGTAGCCCGCGAATCGCCTTGCCCAGACGATGGTGAGGACATCCGGGCTGAAAAGCCGTCCGGTTTGGTCGGCGACGGTAAGGAATGCCCGTTGCTTGAGGATTTTCTTGCGTTCGGTCAATTCAAGGTCGTTATTGCTGTCCAATGCACCGTATAGTGCGGCATCGGCCCAGTACCGGTAGTTCTGGGCGTTGGTGATGTGGCCGATTTCACAGATGCCGTCGTGCTTTTGCCACATCTGCCGTGCCACCTGACCATGTAATCGGGATACGCCGTTGGCCTTCCGCGCCATCCGCAAAGCCGCCAATGACAGGTTGAAGGCATTGTCGGCGATTCCCGTAAGCCGTTGCACGTCCTGCCGGGTGAGGCCGCCGAAGTACCCCATTTCCAAGCAGAAATCCAGCGGATGCGTTTCATTGCCTGCTTCTTCCGGCGTATGCGTAGTGAATACAAGCCGATTACGTACCGCATCCTTCTCTTCCCCGAATTTTTGGTACAAGTAGAATGCCACCGGCAGGGCATGGGCTTCATTCAGGTGGTACACCTCGGCATCGTATCCGAGCGCATCCAGGAGTTTTCCGCCGCCAACCCCCAACACCAGGTACTGGGCGAGTTTGGTGGCGGTATTGCCGTCGTAAAGCCGTTCGCAGATGGTCCTGGAAACGGTGTCGTTTTCCGGGATGTCTGTGGTAAGCAGGTACAGCGGGGCGCTGCCGAAGACATGGGGCGGCAAGTAGTACGCTTTAGCCCATACGTCCGCGCCATGGATCTTCACGGAGACCCGAATGTCGGTGTCTTCCAGGTACGCGTATAGCTTTTGTTGCCAATCGATGCGCAGGGTCTGGTCTTCGTTGCGTCCCTGGTCGTAATAGCCGTATTTCCAAAGCAAGCCGATACCCACCAGCTGCTGGCCAAGGTCGTGGGCGCTGCGCAGGTGCGAACCGGCCAGGAAACCCAGTCCGCCACTGTAGATTTTCAGTGCCTGATCGATGGCGAATTCCATGGAAAAATAGGCGACGCGTTTCTTGAACGATTCGTTTACGGCATAGGGGAAAGGGTGCAATGACGATGACATGTGTCTCTTTGATTGATGTATGGCCTAATCAACAAGCGCTTAGCGCGCTTCCGCTTTCCTGGCTTTCCAGTATCTTGACCAGCGCCTCGGCCACCAGCCCACTGGAAGCGGGGTTCTGGCCGGTGATGAATTGCCCGTCGCGTTCCACGTGCGGCGTGAAGGGGATGACTGCCTGCGAGAATCGTGCGCCCTGTTGTTTCAGCCAGTCCTTCGTGAAATGCGGCACGTCATGGTGCCTTTTCAGCAATGCCTCTTCGGTGTCGGTGAAACCGGTCAGTGCGCGCCCATCCAAGGCTCCCGGCCGGAGCGCGGTGAAACCCGACAGGGCGGCCACACCGTGCCCCACCATCGCGATGGGCTTTTCTTCCAGGTACGCCTGGTAGACCAATCGCCCGATGCGATCATCGGCCAAGTCCCACAGGCCGCCGTGCCCGTCGGCCACGTAGACCGCATCGTAATCGAAAACGTCCACTTCGTTGATTCGCCAGGTATTGCCGAATTCCATCTGTGCCAAATAGTCGTTCCGGAATAGGGAAGCCGTCTCGGTTATATAGGCCTCTTCCTCGCTCACCGGGTCGATCGGAGGCTGGCCGCCCGATGGGCTGGCCAATGTGATCTCCATTCCTTCGTCCATGAACCTGTAATAGGCATCGGTAAACGAACTCAGCCATACGCCGGTAGCACCTTCCTTGTTTGCCAATGCACTGTGCGAGGTGAAAATCATCAATAACTTCTTCATGTATACGATCGCTTGTTTGCCGGGATAACATCAAAAAGGGTGCAATGTTGGCCGATCTTCCGAATTTTAGGACTATTTAACATTGCGATGATGAACCGTTAACGGGTCTGTCGTTTTGACAGGTGGCCGGTGAAACGCCGCGGCTGGATTGGCCATGTGGTACGCTCATCCACGCTCCTGTTTTAGGCGTTTGAACCCCCTGTTCACGCATTGGCTCAGCATGACCAATACCGGGCTGTTCACCGGGTCGTTTCCCGGAAACTTTTCCTTACCTTTAGCTCGTTGCACATCGCAACGTTTTGCGCCGATCGTAACGTAAAAGGAAATCCTTCAAGGAATATCGTCATGAAATGTAGCCTCTTTGCCCTGTCCATTGCGCTCGTGGTACACTGCACATCTTTGCGTGCCCAGGAAACCAAATCCTTCGGGCTGTCCGGCGGTTTCGGGAGCTACGCCCGCTTCGCGGGCGAGTTCTACCTGATAAAGCCGATCCGATTGTTCAGGAAGCAGGGGGAGGTCAAGGCCGGTGTCATCACGCGGAACTATCCGCTGTCTTACGGCGGCATCAAGAACCTCAATGCCGCCTCTGTCGGGGTGCTGGCCGATGTGGCCGTGTTCCCGTTCGCGGGCAACGGCTTCTTCACGGGCATCCGATTGGAATTCCCGACCTTCAATTGGCTTAACCAAAGCGCCAGGGACGAGCTATCGCGCCAGCTGGGGTCCGAAATGCCGGTCTTCTACCCAAGCGGCTGCGCCTTCGCCCAGATCGGTTACCGGTTCCCCGTTTCCGAGCGTTTCGCTTTCCGGCTTTACGCGCAACCCGGCATCCGTTATTATTACCTAGCCACGGGCAAGGTCTTTGATCTTGATTTCATGAACAACCCGTCGAAGGAAGACCCCACCATCTTTATCTACAACTTCAACCTGGCGATCGAGTTCAAGTTGTGATCGGGCCCATGTCCTGGCCACTCCCGATTTCAAACGGCTGCACGGCAGGCGGATGCGCAGGCGGGGTAGGGGATGATACGGTTCGGTTTTTGTGATTAATTTTCGTTTGTATTGAAGAAAGTTTGTTTTTTTTAGTTGCGTGGCCACCAACTATTTTGTGCCATTTTGTGCAATCCAACGATCCGGTTTCCATAAAATAACCCTATTTTTGAGGTTTTCAAATCGGTGGCATGTTTGCAAGCATAATAGGATCCAGTATGTCGGTGGAAGGTTTGGCCGCCCTCGAAGCGCACATGGACGCGGTGAGGCGCAATCCGGGCCCCGCAGCGGTTTCCCGCGCTTTTTCAGGCATGTCGCGCGCGTTGGGTGCGGTGGATAGGCGTCTTTCGGTAGGCGATGCCGCGGAATTCCGTGCCGGGCAGGGGTTGCCGTTGCGTACCGGTGGCTGGTCGGTGATCCGCCTGGCACGTGTCTGGCTGCTGGGCGCCATCCCGGAGATCGAGGAGGACGCGTATGTGGGGCTGATGGATAAGCTGTTCCTGTATGCCGACATGGACGAGCTGGAGGCGCTGTACAGCGCGTTGCCGCTGTATCATTATCCCGAAAGGTGGCGGGCGCGCTGCAGTGAGGGCATTCGCAGCAACATCGATACCGTGCGGCAAGCGGTGATGCTGCACAATGCCTATCCGAGCCATTACCTGGACGAGGGGGCGTGGAACCAGTTGGTGTTGAAGGCCTTCTTCACCCACGAACCCATTCGGGACATCGTAGGCGTCGACGAACGCAACAATAGGCGATTGGCCGACGCGTTGGTGGATTATGCATACGAACGGCATGCGGCTGGCCGGGCGATCGACCCGGTGCTATGGGAATTGGTGGAACCGTTTGCCGACAAACGTGCGACGGAGTTATGGAATAGAATAGGGGAATGACATATGTGTACGAGTCACGATCAGCATCGCCCGGCGATGGGGCAACGGATACCGCTGGAATTGGACGCCATCGAAGGCTTCCGTTTTTTCGATCCGCACATCCACATGGTTTCACGCACCACCGACGACTACCAAGCCATGGTCGATGCGGGCATCATGGGCGTCATCGAGCCGGCATTCTGGGTGGGACAGCCGCGGACGGGAATCGATACGTTCCGCGATTATTACAGCAGCCTGGTGGGATGGGAACGTTTCCGGGCTTCGCAATTCGGCATCAGGCATTATTGTACCATCGGGTTGAACTCGCGCGAGGCGAATAACGAGGCGTTGGCCGAGCAGGTGATGGAGCTGCTGCCCTTTTACATCCACAAGGAGGGGGTGGTCGGCATCGGCGAGATCGGTTTCGACGACCAGACCCCGGCCGAAGAGAAGTACTATCGGCTGCAACTCGAATTAGCCAAGGAGGCGGGGTTACCGGTGCAGGTGCATACGCCGCACCGGGATAAGACAAGGGGCACTTCCCGGAGCATGGACATCGCCGAGGAACACGGGCTGGATCCCGGTATGGTCATCATCGACCACAATACCGAAGAAACGGTCGAGGAGGTGTTGTCAAGGGGATTCTGGGCCGCCTTTACCATTTACCCGTTCACGAAGATGGGGAATGAGCGGATGGTACAGCTCGTCAAACAATACGGTCCGGAGCGGATCATGGTCAATTCGGCGGCCGACTGGGGGATCAGCGACCCGCTGGCCGTGCCAAAGACGGCCGCCTTGATGGTGAAGCACGGGATTCCGCGCGAGGTCATCGATCGGGTATGTTTCGCCAACGCCATCGCCGCCTTTGCGACAAGCGGGCAACTGGATGAGCCGCTTTTCGATCGCCAGCTTGCCGTGGACCAAGCCCAGAAATTCAATGGCAATACGGTACTTCGGGGCGGGCAGCAGCCGAGGCGCGATGCCGATTCGATCATCATTTCCTGACCTTGGTGATGCCAGGCTTGACGCCCTATCTGCAGCTCATGCGGCCGGCCAATATCGTGACCGCGGTCGCCGATGTGCTGGCGGGTGTCGCCATCGCGTCGATCTACACGCATACGACCCTCGATGCGTCGGCATGGCCGGCTATCGTGGCGCTGGCGGTGTCTACCATCGGGCTGTATGGCGGCGGCGTGGTCTTCAACGATGTATTCGACGCCGCGTTGGACGCCAGGGAGCGGCCTGAACGGCCGATTCCGAGTGGGCGCGTGGGCAAACGCAGCGCGACCGTGCTGGGAATCGGCTTGTTCGCCGTGGGCTTGGTGGCGGCAGCATGCCATAGTGGGGCGGCGGCGGCGATCGCATCGGCGATCGTGCTATCCTGTCTGGTGTATGACCGCTGGGCGAAACACATCGCGCTGATCGGCCCATTGGTGATGGGTACGTGCAGGGGGCTCAACCTGCTATTGGGGATTAGTTTCAGCACGGAGGCCATTGCGGCCGCTGGTCCGATCGCCGGCATTCCGGTGCTGTACATCGCCGCGGTAACCACCATCAGCCGCGGCGAGGTGCATGGCGGCAGCCGGTTGCCCTTGCTGGGCTCGGCGGCAGGTTATGCGGTGGTGATCGGACTCATCGCATATTTGGGAAACAGCGATTCGCTTTTTTTCCTGGCGTTGCTGGCGCTGTTTGCGTCGTTTGTCTTTCCGCCACTGATCAAGGCCATACAGACGACATCGGCTGGCCACATCCGTAAATCGGTCAAGCATGGGGTGCTTGGCCTGATATTCATGAACGCCGCATGGGCCGCCGCATCGGGAAACTGGGTGCTGACCCTGGTGGTATTGGCATTGTTCCCGCTATCCATTGGCCTGGCGAAGCTATTCGCTGTGACATAAAGACGGTTCACAGCATTTAATGAAATTTATGCAGACTCAGCTATCACAATCTTTTCAGGTATCATTCCGGTACGACGTGCATTTCACGTCGAAACTGTTTGATGCCACCAACCGGTTACTCCACGATTTTTTCTTGAACGCAAAGGCCGACGCTTCCACCAAGGTGCTGGTGGTGATCGATCAAGGCGTGGCAAGCCAACATCCCGCGCTTATCGGATCGATAGGGCATTATTTCGACGGAATCCCGCATGCCTCGCTCGTTGCCGTGCCGCTGGTGGTTGCGGGGGGAGAGGCCGCCAAGAACGACATGGGCGTCGTGGATAGGGTGGTGGATGCCATCGATCGGTTCGGTGTCGATCGCCACTCGTACGTGATGGCGATCGGCGGGGGCGCGGTGCTCGACGCGGTCGGCTATGCAGCCGCTATCGCCCATCGGGGCATCCGGCTCATCCGCGTGCCCACGACGGTGTTGGCACAGAACGACTCGGGGATGGGTGTCAAGAACGGCATAAACCTCCGTGGCAAGAAAAACTTCATCGGCACCTTTACGCCGCCCGTGGCGGTCTTCAACGACCGGACGTTTTTGCAGCGCCTGTCGGACCGCCAGTGGCTGGCTGGCATTTCCGAAGCGGTAAAAGTGGCGCTTATTAAAGATGCCCGGTTTTTTGAATGGATCGAGGCCAATGCATCGGCTTTACGTGGGCGCGATGCCGAGGCGATGGATCGGTTGATCTACCGTTGCGCCGAATTGCACCTGCAGCACATCGCTGGCGCCGATCCCTTTGAATTCGGTTCTTCGCGGCCGCTGGATTTTGGGCACTGGAGTGCGCACAAACTGGAACAGCTTTCGGCATTCGACGTATTGCATGGCGAGGCGGTGGCGATCGGGATCGCGTTGGATACCGTGTATTCCGCGCTCGCGGGCTTGTTGCCCCCGGCCGATCAGGAGCGTGTACTGGACGTGGTCCAGGCGCTGGGCCTGCCGATATACCACCCGTTGTTGATCGGCAGTGCATCGGAACACCCGTTGCTTGACGGGTTGGCTGAGTTCCGGGAACACCTGGGTGGGCGCTTGACCATCATGCTGCTCGCCGCGCTCGGGAATGGCGTGGAAGTACACACACTAGACAAGGGGTTGGTTTTAAAGGCGGCAGCGATGTTGCAGGAACGCGCGGAGCCTACGATGATTACTTACGGATGAAAACAGCACAAGGACACTTGACCTACTGCACCAATATCCACGGCGGTGAGGCCTGGAACGAACATTTCGATCAGCTGAAGGCACACGTTCCGGCGGTGAAGCGATTGGTTGCGCCCGACACGGCGATGGGGTTGGGACTTCGGCTTTCCGATCGGGCCAGCCGGACGCTGGGCGACGGGAAGCGGTTCGACGACTTCCGATCCTGGTTGGCCGAACAGGATGCCTACGTGTTTACCATGAATGGTTTCCCATTCGGCGATTTCCATAGCCAAGTCGTGAAAGCCCAGGTACATGCGCCGGATTGGACCACGTCCGAGCGGCTTGACTACACCATCCGGCTGTTCGACCTGCTGGCCCGCTTGCTCCCCATGGGGATGGACGGCGGGATCTCGACATCCCCGCTTTCATACCGGCACTGGCACCAGGCATCGCCGCGCGATTGGGCGGCCATGCGGCTGTTGGCTACCAACCGGATCGTTGACGTCGCTGCGCACTTGGTGCGGATAGCGGACGAGCAGGGCAAGGAACTGCACCTGGACATCGAACCCGAGCCGGACGGGGTATTGGAGACGGGGGCGGAGTTCATCGCCTGGTACGAGCAGGAGCTTGTGCCGTTGGGGATGATCGCGTTGTCCGAGCGTTTCGGTTGCAGCGCATCGGAGGCCGAGTCCATGCTGAAGACCCACATCAGGCTGTGCTACGACGTGTGTCACTTCGCGTTGGGATATGAAGACCATCGGGCGGTGGTCGATGCGCTGGGCCAGCAAGGCATACGGATCGGCAAATTTCAGGTCAGTGCCGCCATCGGGGCAAGGCTTCCCGCAGACCGGGCAGCCCGTGAGGCCATCGCGGAGGCGTTCATGGCGTTCAACGAGCCGATATACCTGCACCAGGTGATCGCACGGCGCAAGGACGGGTCGCTGGTGAGGTTCCTCGATTTGCCCGATGCGGCCCCTTCGGTATTCGATCAAGATGCGGTGGAGTGGCGATCGCATTTCCACGTGCCGATCTTCGCCGAAAACCTGGGGCTTTTGGAATCGACGCAATCCGACATCAAGCGCATCCTGGCTATCCATCGGGAATCGATGTTGACCAACCATGTGGAAGCCGAAACGTATACGTGGGGTGTGCTTCCCGGACATTTGCAATTGCCCATCGCCGAATCGATCGGACGCGAACTGAATTGGATAAAACAGCAGCTATGAAACGGACGGCAGTGATCGATATCGTCGGGTTGTCGTCGGCCATCATCGGCCAGGATACGCCGTTTTTGTCGGCTTACGTGGCCAAGAACCACCTCACCCGGATCAAACCGCAGCTCCCGGCGGTGACCACGTCGATGCAAGCGACGATGCTGACCGGGGTTTTGCCAACGCAGCATGGCATCGTCGGCAACGGTTGGTATGACCGGCGGGACAAGGAAATCAAATTCTGGAAGCAGGCGCACAGCCTCGTGCAAGGGGAGTCGATTTGGACCGCCGCCAAGCGGCGGGATCCCGCATTCACGTGCGCGCAGCTCTTCTGGTGGTACAACATGTACAGCGATGCCGATTTTTCGGTGACGCCGCGACCCAATTACCTGGCCGACGGGCGGAAAATGCCCGATTGTTACGCGCATCCGGCATCGTTGCGCGATGAATTGCAGGAGCGCTTAGGGCAATTTCCGTTGTTCAGTTTCTGGGGGCCGGGGGCTAACATCAAATCTTCGCAATGGATCGCGGATGCAGCCATGTACGTCGAGGAAAAGCACCGGCCAACCCTGAACCTGATTTACCTGCCACATCTCGATTATTGCCAGCAGAAATTTGGGCCGGACGGCCCGATCCGCAAGGAACTCCGCGAGATCGATTCGCTGTTGGAGCGCCTGGTCGCGTTTTTTGAAAAACGGGATATACAGGTCATCCTCCTGTCGGAGTATGGCATCGCGCCGGTTTCCAATCCAATCCACATCAACCGCATCCTGCGGCAGGCCGGGCTCTTGGGTATCCGGGTGGAACGCGGTCTGGAGTTGCTGGATGCAGGGGCTTCGCAGGCATTTGCGGTGGCCGATCACCAGGTCGCGCATATCTATACCAAGGATGAAGCGACGACGAGAAAGGTGACTGAATTGCTTACCGGCGTGGACGGGATCGAGCTGCTGCTGGACGCCGAGGGGAAAAGGGCGCATGGCATCGATCACGAACGTGCCGGCGAACTGGTCGCCGTGGCCAAGCCCGACAGTTGGTTCACGTATTATTTCTGGCTGGACGATGCGTTGGCACCCGACTACGCGCGGATGGTCGACATCCACAAGAAGCCCGGCTACGACCCCGTCGAAATGTTCATGAGCTCGAAGCTGCGGGCAGCTTATAAACTCCTGCGCAAGAAAATCGGCCTTCGCTACGTGATGGACGTCATCCCATTGGATGCCGGTTTGGTCAAGGGCTCGCACGGTGCCACGGCGGTTGCGCGCGACTACCAACCGGTGTTGATCTCGAAGGTGCCCCTAGGCGAGGAGATCGAGCCGACCGACGTGAAGGGAATCACGCTGCACCACGTATTCGGATCTTGATCCAAGTGAGTTTTTTTAGCGTAGCATAACATTCATCAAATGGAACATTGGGAATTGTTGGTCGCTGCCGGATTGCTGGCTGGGGCCATGAACGCCGTTGCTGGCGGCGGGTCGTTCATCACGTTTCCGGCCTTGCTGTATGCCGGGGTACCGCCGATCGCCGCGAACGCCTCAAGTACCGTCGCCTTGTTTCCGGCGAGTTTGTCGAGTGCGTGGGCGTATCGGGACTACATCCATAAATTCCCGAATGTTTCGCTGTGGGTTTTGCTGGCGGTTACATTTTTGGGAGGTGGCCTGGGCGCGTTGTTGTTGCTGGTCACGCCGGCTGCCGAATTTTCGGTCATGGTACCGTGGCTGCTACTGGTGGGATCCACAGCGTTTGCGTTCGGGAAGGATGTCGGTGCTTACTTGCGGCGGCAGTTCTCGATTGGGCCTTCCCTGATGGTCATAAGCCAATTCTTGTTGGGCATCTATGGGGGCTATTTCGGTGGCGCCGTAGGCATCATGATGATGGCCGTGTGGGGGATGCTGGGTTTTTCCGACATCCGCGCGGTGAACGCCAACAAGAACCTGTTCGTTGGCGTTGCAAATGGCATAGCTGTCGCGCTGTTCATTTACGCGGGAAAGGTCGCTTGGCTTGCTACGGGCATACTGTTCGGCGGCACGATCGCAGGGGGGTACCTCGGCGCCCGCTATTCGAAGCACATGGATCCGAAACGGCTGAGGTTGGCCATCGTGATTCTCAATTTCGTGGTAACCGGTCTTTTTTTCGTGAAAATGCTTTATCAATACGCAGACAAATCATGAGTTGGATTCCCATTGGGTAAATAGCTGCCCTGTTGTTCCCATTGGCCTTTGCCTTGCCTGCTCGTGCGGCCGAAAGGACGGCCACGTCCGGCATTTCAAACGTGCGAAAATTTCGATACCTTCGTTGTGGAATCTTGCAGCTCCCTGCATCAGTAGCCGGAAATACATAGATGTTGAGAACTCTACGCCTTGAATATGAAAAAGGAAGTCATCGCCACGCTGATTGTTTGCTTTTGCAGTATCGGTGCCGTTTTTTCGCAAGACCCATTGGCTGCGAGCCTGCAAGGATCGGCCACCCGGTTGATCTATAAACTCCATGCGGAAGATATCAGGAAAATCCATCGCAAGGACCATGGCCTGGACGAGTCCCTATTGCATACCCAAGTGGGCCGTTTCAAGGTCGGTGAGCGGATGCCTGAATTGCCGCGGGGCAATTACATGATCGTAGGGGCCGAGGGCAATCGCCTCCATTTTACGGAACACATCGTCGATGACCTGCTCTTTGACCTGGTGCCAGACAAGCGCGTGTTGCTCTTGCTGTACGACTCGTTGGGCAACACCATCGGCGATGCGCGGGTGAGGGGGCGTGGGGGGGACATCCCTTTCGACGACCGCACACAAACCTATGCCATGGGCAAGCTTCGCGATGGCGCGATTATCGAGGTGGCGCATGCGGGCGTTTACCACTTCATCGCGTTCGAGCGCGAAAGCGATCGGCGGTATTCGCTAACCGACCGTTGGCGGAACATGAAGTATCGCGTGCGTTATGGCTGGCGGCGCTGGTTGCCCGGTGAACGGGCTTATGGCGGATTCATGGTCTTCAGCAAGCCCCGCTACAAACCGGACGAACGCGTGCGCTGGAAGGCCTACGTGACCGACGGCAAGGGCAGGCCCTACAAAGGCGCGGTAGACGTGCGCTTGCGTAACCACGCTTCCCGTTTGGATACGGTGCTGACCCGGCTAGAACCCTATCTGCCAGGTCTATACGCCCATGATTTCCCGCTGAGCGATAGCCTGAAGCTGCGGCTGGACCAGCGCCACCAGCTCGTGTTGCAAAGCAACGACGCACGTAAACGGCATCTCATCAGCGGACAGTTCCGCTATGAGGAATACGAGCTGAAAAGCCTGCGGTTTGCCATGGAGAGCGAGCGGTCGACTTATACCTATGGGGATTCCATTACCTTCACCCTGAAGGCGACCGACGAAAATGGCATGGCCGTATACGACGGCCGAGCGGAAATCGTGGTCGTACCCGAGGGCGCGATCAATCGATTCAAGTTCAGCGGAGCGGAATCGGTTTTCCTGCCCGACACGCTCTGGCGGCTGCAGGTAGACATGGGTGGGTTTGCCGAGAAGGAAATCGCGCTGCCCGATAGCATCTTCCCGTGTGGGATTTCGACCGAATTCGAGGTCATCGCCACGTACCGTACGGCCGCCAATGAAAAGGCCGAAGCACGGAAAATCATCACCTTCGAGCCCGTGGATCACCGCATTGCCTTCAGTGCCAAGCATGGATTGCTGGATATTGAAGAATGGCACAAAGGTGCGCCACGCGCCGTACGCGCCCAATTGGTCGTGGAGGGTAAGGAAGGGGGCATCTTGTACCGGGATTCGGTAAACCTGCCGCACCGGATGCCGCTGCACTGGGCGGGGGCTCGGTACGTGGTGCGTACGGCCAATGGCGAAGGGGCTTATGAAGTGGGCCGGGAAGAAAACGTGCTGTCGCCGCACAGCTACCGGGATGGCGATTCGGTGGTGTTCCGGGTGGATAATCCCTCGGGCGTGCCGTTTTGGTACCGGATACGCCGGGGCAAACGCGACATCGCCCATGGTCGCGCGACCGCACTGCACATGGCGAAGCGAGATACGAAGGGGGCGGCCTACCACCTATACCTCGGCTATATCCTGGGCGATGAAGCCATGAGCCAAGCACAGGAGCTACCGTATAGCCGAAAGAACATCGAACTGGAGGTGGAAACACCCGCCATGGTATACCCGGGGCAGCGGAGCGACGTAATGGCAACCGTGAGCGACCGTAATGGGCGCCCCGTGGCGGGCGCTGACATCACCGCGTATGCATACACCACCAAGTTCGATAGCGATAAACCACCGGTAACCGTATATGGGAAAGTGCGTTATGCCAAACCGATGGCATCGGAGGCCTATGCGCTGGATGCCAGTCAGGTGACCGACCGTAAGATACCCCTCGACCGGGCGACGTGGCGCGAACCGCTGCGGCTGGATACCATCCTGTATTATGATTTCCTCTATCCGCAAGACCATTACCTATACAGCAGGCCCGCCCCGGGCGGCGTGACCCAGCTGTCGCCCTATGTGGTCATCGATGGCCGGGTGGAAGGCGTACACCTGCTCTGGATAGACGGCGTGCTGCGCTACGCCAGACAGGCGCAGCAAATGGATAACTATGTGTTTGACCTGGATTCGGGCGTCCATACCGTGCGGATGCGGACGGCCGACCGCGATGTCGTGGTTTCCAAGTTGCCAATCGATTCCGGCAGGCACACGATCCTTTCGGTGAACGCCAGCGCGCCGCGCGCCGCGCAGGAAGCCTCACGCATTCCCAATGCGCAGGTGACGGTGTTGGGCAGGCGCAAGGAACGGTTGCTTTCCGACGCGGAAATCGGCCAGGTGACGGGCCGCACCTTTACCATGGACACCCATTTCGGACAATTACGGTTGCCGGGGGCAGGAGGGGACATCGACCTGCCCGCATACCTGCGCGTAGGTTCGGGTTATTATTACCTGAATCCGGAAAGGCAGGCGCGGTACGACGCGCAGCTGGGCGGGTACCGTTATGCCTCGCGTTTGTTCGGGCCAGTGGCTCCGGGCGTGTATCCACTTGAAGTGGATACGGCCGTGATCAACCACGTGTCCGTTGAGGGTGGACATCACCATACGGTATTCCGGGGCTACCAACGGCTGCGCAAGTGGGAGAAACCCCAGATTGGCAGCACGCTGGCCCCGTATTCGATAGACCGGGTGGATTTCAGCCGGTTCTTACTGACCAAAGCAGACATCCGGGATCGTTTCGACTTCAACTTGCAAGGCCACCTCGCCCATCGGTCGGGCGAAGCTGTCGTCCGCCATTCGGCGATGGATTGGGGCAAGATGGCCAGACTGGATCTTCGCCAAGGCGTCGATCAACGCGATGTTGCCCGTCGGCCGAAGCTCGTCCTCGTTACCTATGCGCGTGGGCAACAACTGCTGTATTACGGTGGCAGCCGGTCATTCCGCGACCTGCCCATCGGCGAGGCTTCGCTAACCCTGGTTTATGGCGACCGGACGGGCTATACGTTGCCGATCGCGCTGAAGCCGGGCGGTTTGCACCTGATCGACATCACCGATCTGTATGAGCGGGCTGGGCCGGACAGCCTCGCTTCGCAGGCTTATCGGCTGCTTTACGGCAACCTCAGGAAAGTATTCGCCGAAGGCCCCATCGAGACGGAAGCGCGGAAACGCGACAACGACAGGTACCAGACACGGCCTGCGGCAGCCGTGGGAAGCTTCGACGCCGCCAACCAGGCCGCCGGTGCCATCACAGGCACCGTCCGCGATGCCGCTGGACAGGCCATCCAGGGCGTTTGGGTAGCATTGGATGGGGTGACGGCCAGGGTGACGACGGATGGGCATGGCCGCTTCGAAATCCGGGAAGGGCGTCCAGGCAAGCTCCTGTTCAGCGCACTGGGATACGAGCCGGTCACCGTGGAATGGCGGGAGGGGTTTGATTACGATGTCGTGCTGCATGAAGCTTCCCAGGAATTGGATGAAGTGGTGGTGGTGGGATTCGGCACGCAGAAGCGATCCATGATGACCGCATCGGTATCCCATGAGTTAGCGGGACGGCTGCCCGGCTTGACCTTGGCCGATAACGCATCCGGTTTGGGAAGCATTTGGATACGGGGCACCAGCACGGTAAACGCAGATTCGCAACCGCTGATCGTCATCAATGGCCTCCCTTATGCCGGGAAGCTCGAAGACCTCGATCAGGGACTCATCACGTCGCTGCAGGTATTGAAGGGCGAAAGTGCCACGGCGGTGTACGGATCGCGCGCGGCCAATGGGGTGATCTTCATCGAGACCAAGGGCCAGGCGGCCGTCCAGCCAACACACGATGGGGAAGCGGAGCTGGCGATGCAGGACATGGGCAATAGCCTGCGCCGCGATTTCCACGACGACGCCTTTTGGCAACCCCGGTTGCAAACCGACGCGCAGGGCAAAGCCGCTTTTGAGCTGACGTACCCCGACGACATCACCAGTTGGAATGCCAACTTCATCGCGGTGGGCAAACGCAAGCAGACCGATGCCAAGCAAATGATCGTCAGGGCACTCAAATCGCTGAGTGCCCGCCTGGCGGCACCGCGGTTCGCGCTGCGGGGCGACAGCCTGGCGGCTGTGGGCAAGTTGGCCAACCACTTGCCCGATACGGTATCGGTGATCCGCACCATCGCGATTGACGGCCATACGCCTGACGAACAAGCGGTGAGCCTGGTGAAATCGCATACGGATCGCATTCCCGTCTCCGTAGCGCTGGGCGATAGCTTGGCCATCGCTTATTCCCTGCGCAGGTCGACCGGATTCATGGATGGTGAGGAACTTCGGGTGCCGATTTTCGAACCGGGGCTAAAGGTGGCCGAAGGCGCGTTCGTAATCCTGGGTGACACGGTGTCACGTACGTTCCGCATGGATCCGTCGCTTGGCGGGGTGACCGTCCATGCCGAAACCAGCGGCCTGGATGTGTTGCTGCGCGAAGTGGAGACGCTGCAACGCTACCCCTATTCGTGCAATGAGCAGCTGGCGTCCAAGCTCAAGGCCCTGCTCGCGAAGAAAGCGGCCATGGATGCCCTTGGTCGGCCATTTGACGATGACCGGAAGATCGAAAGGCTGTTGGCCCAGTTGCAGCGACATGCCAATGCGCAGGGTGGCTGGGGCTGGTGGGGTACCGCGTCAACGGTGCACTGGATCACGGTGCACGTGGCCGAAGCGCTCTTGGCCGCCGAAAGGGCAGGGTTTGCCGTCGGTTGGCAAAGGAAATCCCTGGCCGAGCTGGCCGAGCGGGAGCTGCGCAACCTCTTGGATCGGTTGCCGTTATCGGCGGGCAACCACCCCCTGGCCAAGCGGTCGGCCTTGGATCGGCTGTTGCTGTTGAAGGCACTCGGTGCGCCCGTAGACTACCGGCAGTACCACCGCGCGATAGCGTCGCTGCCCGACTTGGCGGTACGCGACCGGCTACGGGGCATGGAGCTGGCCATCGCCGCTGGCGAGCGGGCCGCGGCATCGCTCGATACATTGCTTAGCCTGAGCCGGAAAACGTTGCTGGGCAACAGGTATTGGGGCGAGGAGCCCGCGGAAAGCGGGCCGCAGCGCATGGGCTGGTTGCCCGATGCCAATGACGTCGAAAACACGCTGCGTGCTTACGGGTTACTCCAAGCACTGAACGCACCGGAATCGGCCTTGCGTGAGGTGCAGCATTATTTTTTCGAGCAACGGAAAAACAGCGCTTGGCAAAATACCTATGCAGCATCCCGCGTGCTGGAAGCGCTGCTGCCCACCATGTTGCGCGACAACGGGCGCTTCGAACCCGTGAACTTACGCTTGAACGGCCAATCGATTGCGGAGTTTCCCCATACGGAAACCCTTGCTGCCGGGGACGTGCAAGTGGATAAAACCGGTACATTTCCCGTGTTCTTTACCGCCTACCAGGAGGCGTGGTTGCCCCGCCCAGCCCGCGCGGCAAAAGGCTTTGCCGTGCGCAGTGGATTTGGGGGACGCGCCGATTCGGTCGCCGTGCTGAAGGCCGGGACCACCGTTGACCTGACGGTGACCGTAACGCTGGAAGCCGATGCGGACTACGTGTTGGTCGAGGTGCCGATACCGGCGGGCTGTTCCTATGAGTCCAAGGATGGCAACGTACGCTGGGAAACCTACCGCGAGTACGAGAAAGAAAAGGTGGTGATCTGTTGCGAGCGACTGCCAAAGGGTGAACACCGGTTCATCGTCAAGCTGGCGCCGCGTTTCGGCGGGCGATATACGCTCAATCCCGCAAAAGCCGAACTGATGTATTTTCCCACCTTCCATGGTCACGAAACGATCAAGCAGGTCATGATCGAAAGTCATTGAAGTGTTATTTAATGTTAAATTAACTTGGGGTTAGCAAATTGCCCTTATCTTTGTGGTGTTGAAAAAGTAGTAAAATTGTCTTTTCATAATTTAGGTTTATAATTGGTTAGTTAGCGCCCTGATTCTCCCCGTTTCAGGGCGTTTTTTTTGGATTCAACCGAACGAACCGGCTCACATGCAATTGATAGACAGGTTTGCCGTACCGGTTGATGGTGAGGGTTTCGTCGCCCGCGTGGCGGTGCGTGCTGCCCAAATCCATGGGCGGCAACCGATGGTAACGGGATACCGAGAGGAAATAGCAATCGCCGGCGGGTGGGAACCCACCCCGGGTTTCATTGATGAAGCGGTATTGGTGCTGGTTTGCGAGGGTTCCGGCCACCAGCAGCCGACGGTGCTTGGTGAAGCCGATGTAATAGTCCAGCTGGCCGCCCGGGAACCAGTTGCCGGCAATCAGCACGGCGCCTTTGTCCATGCGACCGGCGGCCAGATCCGCGGCGACCAGCGAGTCGAACCGCGACGCCAATTGCGGCCAGCCGTACAGGTCGAGCGTGAAATCCCGGCTGCCCATTTCTTCGTCCACGGAATGCGTGGGCATCGGAAAGAGGCCGGTCCGTACCTGCACCGAGCCGAGCACGATGACAAATGCGAAGAAACCTGCCGAATACCCGATTCGCTTGATGACGGTGCGTCGCTTGCCCGCTTGCCATTGCAGTCGCATGGCATAGGCCGCCACCAACAACAGCCCATAGTAAGCCGGACCGCTCCAATGCGGCAGGGTTTTGTTGAACAGCGACAGCCCGATGACGGTGACGAGCAGCGGGATAGACGAGCAGTACAGGAACGTGAGCCTGCGATCCGCGCCGACGATGCGTATTCGCCGCAGCGCGTGCAGCCCAAACCCGATCCAGATCACATTCAGCGGATTGTTGTAGAGGAATTGCCCGGCGATTTCCTGCAGCAGGAAATGGGGGCGGATGCTCATCGTGTCGTTTCCTACCCGCGCGCCATGGAAATCGAAACTCATCGAGCCGTGCGTGAGGTTCCAGACCAATACAGGAGAAAAAAGGGCCAAGGGTACCAGCACGATGGGGATGAGCCGCCATGTTCCTAGTTTCCGGTGGTCGGTAAGCAGGAAATGGAGCAGCGCGGCGAAGACCAGGAACACGCCGTGGTATTTGCTGAGCATGGCCAAGCCCGATGCAATCCCGAAGAGCCAAAGCAAACCGCCATGCGGTTGCCTGGCGTAGCGCACGAAGCACCATAGCGCGAGCAACCAGAAAAGGCCTTGGGGCGTGTCGGGCAACACAAAGACGCCCGAGATGACCGAATGGTAAAGGGACGATGCCGTGAGTGCCATCGCGATCACGCCCGTAAGCCGGTCTTTCAGCAAACAGCCGATCCGGTAAACCAGGTACAGCGAAGCGGAGCCGATGAGCAACGGCCCGAGGCGGACAACCAGTTCGCTTGAAAAGGTCAAGCCCGCCGTGGTCAACCAGATGAGCCACCCCACCAACGGCGGATGGTCGAAGTACGCCCAATCCGGATAACGTGCGTATTGGACATAATACGCCTCGTCGATGCCCAAATCCGTTGCCGACGCCGCGATGACGCGCAGGATCGCGTGCACCGCGACGATACACCAAGCGAGCTGGCCCAACCGCCGTGCTGTAGGCACTTCGGTCATCTGGGCAGCCGGAGTTCAGGCACAGCGGGCCTAGGCGTGCGATTCGCCGCCGAGCGACGGTTCAGGAACCAAAAGGGATCGACGCGCCCCATCATCCAGCGCCTGTGCGACCAGTCGCTGCGGTCCATCCAGGAAATGAGCGCCACTGTAAGGCCCGTGCCCAGCAACGCGCCCGCCAAAACATCGCCAAAGAAATGCTGGGCGAGGTAAACCCGTGAGTAACCCACGATCAATGCCGCCGCCACCGTAAAGCAAGACCAAAACCGCTCGGTGCGTCCGAGGTGGGCCAATACGTAGGTGAGCACGAGCGCGAGCGAGAATGCGGTGGTGGTATGGCCCGAAGGAAAGGCGTTGTGCATATGCACGGGATAACCGGGAATCAGGTGGATGGGTTCGTGGTCGACGAAAAATTTGGCAGGCCGGGGCAAGGCCAATGCGCGTTTGATGAGCTGCGCCGCCAAGCCCGTCACCAATAGACTCATCATGGCCAACACCGCAAACCGGATGCGGATGGCCAACAGCACCACGCCCGCCACGGCCATGAAAAGGCCGTCGCCGATGTTGGTAAGCAACATGAACGCCCGGTCGGCAAGCGGATGGTGCAGCCGGTTAATCGCCAGGAAGATGTCCGCTTGCGAAAATAAGCTGCTGATCGCGACACCGAAAAGCATGAATGCGCCGGCCAACAGGAAAAAAAGGCGAAAGCGACGCACCATGACAACGAAATCAAGGATGTGGGGTGAGTTGAACATGTCGATTGTTGATTTTGTGGCTAAATTAGTGCGACGGATTCGGATGGCAATCGCGTGGCGGATAACTTAAACGAAAGATAATCATCGGTTGATGGAATGGCTAAACAAGGTTCACCTTGCCTTAACCCCAGCTTCATATGCATCGCGTAGGTTTGTGAAAATCTACGCGATGGAACCCTTGATTTCCAAAGAGACGCTATCAAAGGCAGCCGGTATCGACAAATGGCCCGTGCCTGGACTGGATCGGCTGCTCATGCAGCTGATGAAACTCGATCACTTCAACAACGAATTCGCGCGCATACGGCATTTGGAAGGCGAGGCGTTCATCGATGGCGTATTGGAGATGCTGGGCATCCAGGTGGACGTCGATGAGGCGGAACTCGCGCGCATACCGCATTCAGGTGCCTTCATCGCCGTGGCCAACCATCCGTATGGCGGTATCGAAGGGCTGATCTTGCTGAAGATGATGTGTGCGATCCGCCCGGAGGGCAAGGTGGTGGCCAATTTCCTGCTCAACCACATCGAAAACCTGCGCGACTATTTCATCGCCGTCAACCCGTTCCACGATGCCGCGCAGCCCGTCAACCTCGTGGGGGTGCGCAAATTGCTCCGATCGCTGCGCGAAGGAATCCCCGTGGCCGTGTTTCCGGCCGGTGAGGTGTCTGCTTACCAGCCGGGGCTGCAACGGATAGCCGATAAGCGCTGGCATCCGGTATTGGGCAAGGTGCTGCTGAAAGCGGCGGTGCCCGTGGTGCCCATCTATTTTTTCGGGCAGAACAGTTTGCTGTTCAACCTGCTGGGACTCATCCATCCCACGTTGCGCACGGCCAGGCTACCGGCCGAACTGTTCAATAAAAAGGGGCGATCCGTACGGGTACGGATCGGTGCCGCGTTGTCGCCTGCCGATATCCTTCCGTTTGCCGAACGGCCCAAGGCGCTCCTCGATTTCGTGCGCGCCAGGACGTATGCGCTTGGCATGGATACGCCCCGACAACGCTGGAACTGGCTGGCCAGGGGCGCGTCCATGCAGCAGCCGGATCAGGAGTTGATCGCCAATGAGATCGGCGAAGCCGAGCTGTGCAGCGACATCGGCGAGCTGATGGACGGTCGCCTGCTTTCAGCAGGCGATTTCGACGTATTCCTGGCCGATGCGCAACGGATTCCCAACATCCTGCTGGAAATCGGGCGGCTCCGGGAAATGACGTTCCGCGCCGTGGGCGAAGGCACCAACCGTTCCAGGGACCTGGACGTATTCGACATCCATTACCGGCACCTGTTCGTTTGGGACCGGGCCAATCGGCGGATCGCTGGCGCGTACCGGATCGGCTTCGGCGAGGAGATCCTGTACAGCCATGGCAAGCGTGGATTCTACCTTTCCCAGCTTTTCAGGTTGGACAAGGGGATGCTGCCTTTCCTCCACGAAAGCCTTGAGCTGGGCCGAAGCTGGGTGCGGTTGGAATACCAGCAGTCAACCATGCCGTTGTACCTCCTTTGGAAAGGGGTGGCATGCTGTCTGGATCGGCACCCGCAATACCGTTACCTGCTGGGACCCGTGAGCATCAGCGGCAGTTTCTCGCGTTTTTCGCGGTCGGTGATCGTCGAGTTCATCCGGCGGAATTGCTTCGATAAGCAACTGGCGGCCATGGTGAAACCGCGCAAGCGCTTCAAGCCTTCCTTGATGAAGATGGATCTGGATGCGTTGCTTGACAAGCCAACCTCGATGGCTGCCTTGGAGCGCTTGATCATGGATATCGAGAAACCCAACCTGCGTTTCCCGGTGCTGTTGCGGCATTACCTCAAGCTCGACGCCAAGATCATCGCCTTCAACGAGGATCCGAAGTTCAACCACTGCCTGGACGGCTTTTTGGTGTTCGACCGGCGAAAGCTCACATCGGCGGTCGAAAGCCGCTTTTTTGGCAAATAACCGTGTGTCATGGCTTCGTTACGCGAAATAGTGACCCGAATCATTTGTTATCGGATAGACAATGTTTACTTTTGAACAACATCGTACATGAAACCATTCGACATGCGCACCATCATCGTCACGACCGATTTTTCAGGGCCATCATTGAACGCCGCGAGATACGCTGCCGGGTTGGCGGGGCCGCTTGGCGTCGATCAACTGGTGCTTTACCATTCCTATGACAATGCGCCGTTGGTGACCGATGCGCCAGTGGCCGAAGACGACGTTTCGCTGGCGTACGAAGGCAGCCTATTGGCGCTGGAAATGGTGGAGAACGAGATGCGCGCCGTATCGGATCGCCCCGCATCGGTAAAGATATTGCTCGTGACCAACGAACTGCCGCTGGTGCTCGGCGTGGAGCGGCTCGCCGAGCAATGGGAGCCGTGCCTGGTGGTGGCCGCGACCACCGGCAAGGGCGGATTGGAGAAGTTCGCGATGGGCAGCAACACCAGCGCCTTGGCGCTGTCATGTGCCGCACCGTTGCTGGTGGTGCCTCGGGAAGCCCGATATGATGCAATCGAGCGTATCGTCTTCGCCTGCGACCTCAAGAAGGTTTCGAAAACCACGCCAGTGGCCGAACTCCGCTTCCTGCTTGAACGGTTGCATGCCGAATTATTGGTGCTGAACGTCGCGGTCGAAGGGAAACGCTTCGACCCGGATGTGATACCGGAACAGTATAAGTTGCACGACTTGTTGGATGACCTCGACCCGACATACCACTATACCGAAAGCGACGACCTCGTGGAAGGGATCGCGGATTTTGCCGAAGACCAGCGTGCGGGCTTAATCGTCAGTGTGCCCAAGGCGCATGGATTCCTTGAACGGCTGTTCCGTCGCAGCGTCAGCACCGCGTTGATCGACAAAACGGAGACCCCATTGCTGTTGCTGAAGGAAAAGGAATAACGCGGCTTTTGTCAGCATCCAATGACCACATTCCCGATTTTCTGCCCCGTTTCCACGTATCGGTAAGCGTCCACGATGGATGACAGGGGGTATTCACGATCGATCAACGGCCTGAATTGACCGGTCTCGGCCAACCCACGCAACATCAGGATGTCTTCCTGCCGCATCAGCGGGAGCGGGAAAATGACGCGTTTGCCCTTGCGGAGACGGGTGGCGAGCGCAAGGAAGATGTTCTCCGAGCGTTTGCCCAGCTCGGTGGATACATAGACGCCATGTGGTTTGAGCAACGGCTTGCACTGCCCGAACGAACTCTTCCCCACGGCGTCGAAGATGAAGTCGAACCGGTGCGCTGTCTTCGTGAAGTCCGTGAGTTGGTAATCGACTGCCTCATCGGCACCCAAGGAGCGCACGAGCGACTGATGTTTCGTCCCTGCCACCGCGACCACAAACGCCCCGAAATGCTTCAGCAATTGGATTGCCGCCGAGCCGATGGCGCCCGTGGCGCCATAAACAAGTACGTGGTGGCCTGGCTTGACCCCGGCGGCCCGGATGTTGGACAGCGCGTAGTGGCTCCCTTCGGTGAGCGCGGCGGCGATGCCGTAAGGCAGGTCTCCGGGGATCGTGGCCAACGTACCCTGTTCAGCCATGAGCTTGTATTCTGCATGGCCGCCAAAACGGGTATCGTCGTAGCCGAATACCCGGTCGCCCACGTGATACGCCGACACGGCATCGCCGATTTGGACGATTTCGCCCGCGAACTCGCAGCCGAGCACCTGTTGCCTAGGTCGGAATAACCCGCTGAAAAACCGGGATACGAAATATTGCGCGCTCCGGAAACCGCAATCCGTACGGTTCACGGTCGAAGCATGCACGCGGATGAGTACCTCGTCGGTGTTGGGGACCGGGCGTGCGATTTCGCGCACGGCGACGACTTCCGGAGGGCCGTAACGGGTATGGATGGCGGCTTTCATGCGATCGTTGTCATTGACTATCCAAAGTTACCCTCGACATACCGTTTCGTCAGGTCTTGCTTCGGATTGCCAAAGATACGATCCGTTTTGTCAAATTCAACCAACTCGCCCATATACATGAAGCCGGTGTAGTCGGCCGTGCGCTGGGCCTGTTGCATATTGTGCGTCACGATGACGATGGTGAAGTCTTTTTTCAGTTTCAGGATCAGCTCTTCGATCTTGGCGGTACTGATGGGGTCGAGCGCGGAGCAGGGCTCATCCATCAGGATCACTTCGGGCCTGACCGCGATGGTGCGCGCAATGCAGAGCCGTTGCTGCTGGCCACCTGACAGCGCCAAGGCACTGCGGCCCAGGCTGCCGCCCAATTCGTCCAACAGGTAACAATCCTGCAGCGAGGATTCCACCGCGGCGCGAAGCTCGCCGTTGCGCTTGGCGATGCCATTGATCTGCAAGCCGTAGGCCACGTTATTGAAAATGGATTTCGGGAACGGGTTTGGGCGCTGGAACACCATGCCGATCTTTCGGCGGATCGCGACCGGGTCGGCCTTGCGGTCGAGTATGTCCTGGCCATCGAGCGTAATCGCGCCCGAAAGCCTGGCCGAGGGCGTCAGGTCGTGCATCCGGTTCATCGATCGCAGCAACGTGGATTTGCCGCAGCCCGACGGCCCGATGAGGGCCACGACCGATTTTTCGGGGATGGAGAGGTTGATGCCTTTCAGGATTTCCTTGTCGCCGAAGCTCAGCCTCAGGTTTTCTACGGATATTTTCGTGTGTTGCATGATCAATGGGATTTTACGGCGCGACCGAACCGGGCGCGGATGAGGAATGCGATGATGTTCAGGATCACGATGAGCAGCACGAGCACCAGTGCGGTGCCGTAGGCCAATGGCCGTACTTGCTCGATGGCGTGATGCTGGGTGGACAGGATGTACAGGTGATAGGGCAGCGCCATGAATTCGCTGTTGAGCGTATCCGGCGGGTAGCGGAGGTAGAACGTGACCCCGGTGAAGAGGATGGGCGCGGTTTCGCCGGCCGCCCGAGACAGGCCGAGGATGGCCCCTGTGGTGATACCGGGCACCGCCGAAGGCAGCACGACGCTCCGGATGGCTTCCCATTTGGTGGCGCCGAGGGCAAGCGCGCCTTCACGGTTGGCGTGCGGGACGGTGCGTAGCGCCTCTTCGGTGGCCGTGATGATGTAGGGGAGGGTCATCAGCCCCAAGGTGAGGCCCGATGAAATCACCGAACTGCCCAGTCCGGCACCTTCCACGAAGAACGCGACGCCGAAAAGCCCATAGATGATCGATGGGATACCGGCAAGGTTGCGGATGGAAGCGCGAAGCGCGTTGGTGAACACCGATTCGGCCGCGTATTCGTTGAGGTACACCGCGGCGGCCACCCCTACGGGGATGCTGAACAGCGCGGTGATGAGGGTCACGAGTACCGTGCCAGCCAGCGCGGGGTAGATGCCGCCCTCGGTCATCCCCTTGCGCGGAACGGTGAAGATGAAATCCCAGCTGATGACGCCAGCGCCCTTGATGGCGATGTCGGCCAGCACGACCATGATGAATGCCAACACGATGAGGGTGCATACGGCCAGGAACCGTAAGCCAAGGAAAGCGGCGAGTCGATTGTTTTTGGCCATCATGACAGTTTATAGCGGAATTTGGATGCAATCCATTCAGACACCACGTTCACCAGCAAACTGATGAGGAAGAGGATGATCCCCAAGACGAACAGCGCGTAGTAATGCGGCGAATCGTAGGGTACTTCACCCAGTTCGATGGCGATCGTGGCCGTGAGCGTCCGGACCGGATCGAAAAAGCCTTCGGGCATCGCGGTGGCATTCCCGGTAACCATCAGTACCGTCATGGTCTCGCCGATGGCGCGACCGAACCCCAGGATGCAGGCGGCGATGATGCCCGACGCGGCAGCCGGCAGGACGACGCGGACGAGCGTGACCCACTTGTTGCCACCCAATGCATAGGAAGCCTCCCGGAATGCGGCGGGTACGGCACGCAGGGCATCCTCCGAGACGCTGATGATCGTGGGCAACGACATGAAGGCGAGCAGGATGGCACCGTTCAACGCGTTGAAACCGTTGCTGAGCCCGAATATGCTGGCGATGGTGGGGCCAATCAGGACGATGCCGATGAAGCCGATGGCCACCGATGGGATGCCCGCCAGGATCTCGATGAGGGGTTTGAGCACCTGGCGGATGCGGGCTGGGGCCACTTCCGAAAGGTAAGCGGCCGTGCCGATGCCCAGCGGAATGGCGATGATCAAGGCACCGCCGGTGACCAACAGCGAGCTCCAGAGCAATTGCGCGATGCCGTAGGTCGGTTCGCCATGCGCGGACGGGTTCCAATGCAGCGAACCGAAGAACGAAGCCAGCGGGATGTGTGAAAACGCATTGAGGGCGTTGCTGATGAGCAACCACGCGATGCCCAAGAGCACGATGAGCGTGAACACCCCGGCAAGGGCGAAGATGCCACGCATCGTTTGGTCGTATAGTTTTCGTTTGTTCATTTGTTCACGGGGTTCATTGGTCGAATTCCGGTGCCTCAGCGACGGGGTAGAAACCATTCTGTTTGATGAGTGCCTGTCCTTCGGCGCTGAATTGGAAACGAATGAATGCCAGTAATTTCCCAGCAGGTTTGCCATCGGTGTATTGGAGCAGGGGGCGCGTGATCGGATAGTCGCCCCGAACGATGGCATCCTCGTTCAGTGGCGAGTAGGCCGGTGATGCCGCGTCGGTGCGGACAGCCAGCACCTTCACGCCCTTGAGGATGTTATCCGAGAGATAGCCGGCGCTCACGTAGCCGATTCCCTTCCGGTCGGCCTTGACGGCTTCCACGATCTGGGCGGTTCCGCTCATGCCGATCATGTCGAGGCTGTACTCCGCCTTGACCACGGCCTCGCGGAAGTAGATGAAGGTGCCCGAACTGCTTTGGCGGCCGTATAGCGTTATGCGTTCGTCGGCTCCGCCCATGCCGCCCCAGTTGTCGAGCCTGCCGCTATAGAGTTTGCCGATGTCTGCAAGCGAGAGGCTGTCCACCGGATTGGATGGATGGACGATCAGCGCCAGCGCATCGTGCGCGAAAACGATGGGGTACGGATCCACGTCGCGTTGGTGGGCAAAATGCAGCTCTTCCGCCGAAATGGCCCGCGACGAGTTGGCCAGATCCGTTTTGTGGTTGATCAACGCGGCGATCCCCGCGCCCGATCCGCCGCCGGTGACACCCACGGAGACGAAATCGTCGCGGTCCATGAACCGTTCGGCAAGTGCCTGCACCAAATTCACCTCCGAGTCCGAGCCGCGCACGCGTATGGCCTCGTACTTGCCCTTGCCAGAGAAACAAGATTGAAGTATGGCCAATGATAAGGCAAAGACTACCAGCGAAAAACGTCGTTCCATATGCAATAACTTACCGTTTGCATATTTACCGAACGCATGTTAATCGGGTGTTAAGTTTGTGTTTACATTAGGTTGCGTTTTTCGCGTTCCATCAGCGCGAATACTTCACCCCCAAACTGAACCACCTGCCCGGCATCGGGATGGCTGCGGCCTCGATGTACCGTTTATCGAAGATGTTGTTGGCGTCGGCATAGAGCCGGTAGGCCTGCCAGGTCATCGACACCCGGATGTCCGTGAGGAAATAGCGGCGGTAGCTGATCCGTTCCACGAATCGCTCGGCGGCGGTGATACCGAGTTTTCCCGCCCGGAGCGCGACGAAGCCAACGGCCTGGTGCCGTATGTTTTCGATGGCATAACGCGACAGGTTGCTGTCGTCATATTGCTCGAACCGTGGGTCGAGGTAATTGTAGGAGAAGCCGACGCGGCCGTTGGCTGCCTGCGAGGCGTGCCACGAATAGGCCACGCTTGTGTTGACTCCCCGCGTGTTGTTCCGCAGGAAGTTGTCGGGTACCCAAGGGTCGTCAAGCGACCGGCGCGTCCAATCGATGAAATCGTCGATGCGCCGGTAGAAGTAGGAGGCATTCGCTTGCCAATGACGACCGGTATGCTTGATGCCGCCCTCGATGTAGTAGGCGTGTTCAGGCAAAAGGTCCGGATTGCCCCGGTTGCCTGCGCCTTGGTAGTACAGGTCGGTGTACGTAGGGATTCGCTGTCCGGTACCGGCATTGAAGAATAGCCGCCAGTGGCCAAAGACGTTGTAGCCGGCATCGAGGCCGGGGTACACGCGCCAACCGAAATCGCTGTTGTAGTTGAGGTATGCGCCTAGGCTGAGGCTCAACCTATCGATCTTGTCCGTGCGGAATTCGCCATAGAAGCCGTAATTGGCGCGGTTCCGGTTGCCGAGGCTGGTGCTGTGGATGACATCGTTGCGGAGTTCGGCGCCCATGCCGAGGTCGCCGAAAGCACCGACGTAACGGGCGTTGAACTCATAGCTGGCCACGTGCGTGCGGTGGAGGTTGCGAAACCGGCTTAGGTCATGCTTGAGGTAGCGGTAATCGTCATGCGCGAACCGGTAGGCCACCCGGGGCGTGAGCGTCCAGCGGTCATTGAGCTGCGCGCGGTATTGCACGGCGGCGATGGCGGTCTGCACGATCTCTTGCGAATTGCTGTCGCCGGGAGCGGCATAGAAGCCGTTCGCGCCGAAATCGTTGTAGGCGTAGCCCAATGTCCAACTCAGTATATCGCGCTGGTCGACAGTCGCTTCCCCTTGGTACAAGAACTTCGTGTTCACGAACGCGGTGTTGTGGCGATAGCCATTGCCGCCATCATAGCTGCCGTACAGCAGGTGCCGGTCGTTGGCATTGGCCACGCGTCCGCCCAATTGCAGGCCGCGGCTGTTGTACAGGGCGTCCGCCTGCCCATCCCGGCGCAGGCTGCTTCCCGCGTACACGTGCCCGTCGACGCCCGATTCGGTCGCTTGGCGGGTCACGATGTTGATGGCGCCCGTGAGGCTGTTGACGCCATAGATGCGCGCTACCGGCCCGCGCAGGATCTCGATGCGCTCGATGGCGTCCATCGGGATGGGGAGCGATAGGCTGTTGTGACCCGTCTGCGGATCGCTCATCTTCACGCCGTTGACCAGAACGAGCGTTTGGTCGAACGTACCGCCATCGATGCCGACGTCGGCCTGCGCACCCCAAGGACCGCGCTGCCGCACGTCCACCCCCGCGACATAGGCGAGCAGTTCGTTGATCGAACGGGCCGGGCTGGCGGCGATTTCCGCGCGGGAGACGATGGTGAGGTTGCGGTTTTGCTTGGCGAACGGTACCTGCAGCCGGTTTTCGGTGACGACGACCTCGCGCAAGGCCGTCGAGGTGGTGTCGGGCATGGCCTGGGCCATCGTGGTGACCGGGTTGGCGAAGGCGAGGTACGAGCCTGCCAAAAGCGATAGCGGAGTCCAGGTGATAGTCCGCTTTGTTCGTATAGCATGTTCCATCCAGTGATTTTTTTTGCAAAAGTCGTATCTTGCCGGCACATCAAGATGTGCCAGTTTTTATTTTATGGATAGTCCGGTTTTGGTACCCTATCGTAGTTTCATCCAGGTAGACCGCGCGTCTGCCACCCCGGTATACCTGCAGGTGGCCCATCAGTTGATCAACGCCATCCAGCGTGGGTATCTCCTGGATGGACACAAGCTGCCGGGTACGCGGCAACTCGGGCGGGTGTTGGGGTTGCACCGCAATACGGTCGTGGCCAGTTACGCCGAGCTGGAGGCGCAGGGCTGGATCGCCATCCAGGCCAGCAGCGGCGCGTTCGTGCGCAGCGGCAAAACCGACAAGCCACGCAAACTCCGCGAACCGAAGGCCACCGCACTGATGGCCTATCCGAAACAAGCCGGTTTTGCTTTCCGGAAATGGGCCGTGCTGGATAACCCCTTCGATCAGGGAGCCACCCGCTTTCGCTTCGACGATGGGTTGCCCGATCCACGGTTGGCGCATGCCGACTACCTGTCCAGGCTATTGCACACCAACCTGAGGCGTCCGGGCAACCAGGCTAAATTGGGCTTGGGCCACGGTAGCCGGAATCGGTATTACCGCGAGAACCTGGCGAATTTCCTGAACCTGACCCGTGGGCTTCGCATCGCGACCAACAACCTCTTGGTGACGCGTAGCCTGGAATTGGCGGTTTACATCGTGGCTGAGACGCTCCTGTCTCCGGGCGATACGGTGGTGGTGGGCGAGCTCAGCTATTTCGCGACCAACATGATTTTCCAGCGTGCCGGGGCTACCATCGCCAGCGTGCCGATGGACGCGGAAGGAATCGATGTGGACGCCTTGGAAGCGCGCTGCAAACGAGCGCCGTTCCGCATGCTGTACCTCACGCCACACCATCATTACCCCACCACGGCCACGTTGAGCGCCGCGAGGCGGGTGGCCTTGCTGGCGCTTTCGGCACGTTACGGCTTCGTCATCCTGGAGGATGACTACGACTACGACTTCCACTACGACGGTAGTCCGATCCTGCCCATGGCGAGCGCGGACGCGGCGGGCATGGTCGTGTACGTGGGTACGTTCGGCAAGTCGCTGGCCTCGGGATTCCGTTCGGGCTTTATCGTGGCGCCCGAAGGGCTGATCCGCGAGATGGAGAAGTTGCTGGGCATCCTAGATCGGCATGGCGATCTGCTCACAGAATTGGCACTAGGCGAGCTGATTGCTGATGGCGAGATACACCGTTACTTGAAGAAATCGGTCCGGGCGTACCGCGACCGACGCGACCGGCTTGGCCAGGAGCTCGCCGCACAGTTAGGCCATCGCGCCGATTTTACGCTGCCGAGCGGCGGTTTGGCCATCTGGACAAGATGGCCGCATGGCGTAAACCTGATGCGGCTCCAGCAATCATGCCTCAAGCACGACCTGTACTTGCCGCGTTACCTGCTCTACCAGTCGGGCGCGCATTGCGGCATCCGACTCGGGTTCGGCAGCATGACCCCGGAAGAATTGGCCGAAGCCGTATCCATCATGGCCGGGGCGATGCATGTCCACCCCTGAAGTTCGGTGCATTGAATTTTCTCGTTCGCTCATTGTAACCGACCGTTCGCTCATTGAACACGTGCGTTCACATAGTTTCGCTCACCGAGAAGGCACGAATCGTTATTTTCGGCAAGCGTATCTCAGGGGATGCGTGGCGATAAAAATAATGACATAATGATCATGAAACAGTGCAACTTTTTCGTCATCGTGGCGGCGTTTGTCGCGATGGGCTTTTCGGCATGTACCAAGGGCGATGTAGGCCCGCTAGGCCCCCAGGGGGAACAGGGTGAGAAAGGTGAAAAGGGCGATACCGGTGAACGCGGCGCTACCGGTGCCACAGGCGCTACTGGGCCGAGGGGTGCGACAGGCGCCCAAGGGCCAGCGGGCCCGCGAGGTGCCACCGGAGCCACGGGCCCGCAAGGTCCGGCAGGACCACGGGGGGCTACGGGTGCTACCGGGCCGCAGGGGCCCGCGGGTACGGCCAACGTCATTTACAGCGGATGGGTATCGTTCCAGCAAGCTGAGCGCGACACGGTGATCGATGGAACGAACCTCAAGGTAAACCACCTTCCGGCTCCGCGGTTGACACAGACCATTTTGGATAGGGGTGACATCAAGGTATACATGCGTTTTTTAACGTCGGTGTTTCCGTTGCCCTATACCTCTGATGCCGGGCCGGGGAATGTCGCGAATACCGTCAGTTTCCTTCCCAAACCCGGCCTGATCTACGTGACCCGGTATGCGCACAACAATTCCGGAAGCATCGGTTTTGGTGCCGTTCAATTTCGATATGTCTTGATACCGGGAGGTGTGCAGGCAAGTGCGCAATTGGCTGGCGTCGATGTCGATAACTACCAAGCGGTCAAGGTGGCTTTGGGTATTTTGGATTGATCCGCAAACCGGCGGGGGTATAGGTTCAATGCCACTCCTCGCGGCCGATGATGCGTTGGCCGTCGGCAGGCGCGGCCGTGGTGTCGGGCGGCGACAGGGGCGTATCCAGCCTACGGAGGTCGGGTTGCCCGGCATCAACCCAGGCCGAGTACCAGAAATTGCCGATGCTGTGGATGGAACCGCGCATCCGCCGTTCCACCATGCCCCGCAAGGCGTCGTGGTAGGCCGAGGCATAACCGTCCGAATGGGTGCGGATCAGCACGTTGTTGCGCTGGATGTAACCGTATTTACGGTCGGTGGGGAAGACAGCGTCCAGGCGCGCCTCCAATTGCAAGACCGAATCCACGAGGGCATGGCTTTCGCGGACGATGCGCCAGGCTTCATCCACGGGCGATTCGACGTAACGGGCACGGCCCACGAAAAAATCATACCCTTCCGAAAACAGTTCCGGCAACCGACTTTCCCAAAAGGCGTGGATACCCACCTGGTTGGTCTGCTGGCCGTTGTAGTTGCTCGTGGTGTGCAGCGGCACGTGTGCGTCGGCCAGGTAATGGCCGATGTCGGCCGAATGCCGCAGGATCCTGCGGACATCTTTTTCGCTGAGCGCGGCCACCAAGCCGCGGTAGCTCCGATCGATCTGCCAGGGCAATATACCGGAAGCAAGGAGTCGGCGTTCGGTGAGTTTCGCAACCGCCGCGCTCCAATGCACGGGGATGCTGTCAAACGGCTGCGGGCCGTAGTCATCGGCATCGATGAAGTGGCGCGGCGATTCGGACGTATCCACGTAGCAGCGTTTGTCGGCATCCACGGCATGTTCGGTCAGGTAGTCGACATGGTCCTTGTACCAGCCAGCGATGGCCGTCGGCAAGGTGAATACCGCCATCCGATTGATCAGTTTATGGGCGTGGAAACCCCACGACGAAAGCAACAGCACGCTGAACAGCGCGAAGGGCCAAAGGTAGGTGTGTCGAAAATTCTTCATAGCCAGTTAATACAAAGGTAACAAAAGATGCCGTTATTCGCACGTAATCAGGTCGCTATCGTATGAAGAGGTTATTCAGTTGGATCGAAGGTTTGAAAAGCCGGATATTTTTGCGTTTCTTGGCGTCGGCATTCAGACATTGATGGCTAAGAAAATATTATACGCCGTGCAGGGTACAGGCAACGGTCACCTGAGCCGGGCAATGGACATCGTGCCGTGCTTGCAGCGTCGGGCCGAGGTCGATGTGCTCGTGAGCGGTATCCAGGCCGACCTCGAGTTGCCGTTTCCGGTTGCGCACCGGATGCACGGTCTCAGTTTTATCTTCGGCAAGAAAGGGGGGGTAGACCTGTGGCGTACGTTCATGAGTTCGACCGTACGGCGCCTCATCCATGAGGTGAATACGTTGCCGATCGAACAATACGACTTGGTGATCAACGACTTCGAGCCCATTTCGGCTTGGGCGTGCAATACGCGTGACAAACCCTGTGTCGGCTTGAGCCACCAAGCGGCCGCCATGGATCCCCAGGCGCCCAAACCCAAGGAACAGGACATGCTGGGCAAGTTCATCATGCGCAACTACGCCCCTGCCACGATCCACTACGGCTTCCACTTCAAATCCTATAGCCATCGGATATTCACGCCGGTGATCCGTCAGCAGGTACGGCAACTCGACGTGCGGGATGATGGGCATTATACGGTATACCTGCCGGCCTACGACGATGCCCGGTTGTTGAGGCACCTCATGCGTTTCCCCGATATCCGGTGGGAAGTGTTTTCCAAACACAACAAGACAGCGTTCGAGATGCGCAATGTCATGGTGCAACCGATTTCCAACGAGCGGTTCATCAAGAGCATGGCGTCGGCTTCGGGCGTGCTGTGCGGCGCCGGATTCGAGACGCCGGCCGAAGCATTGTACCTTCAGAAAAAGCTGATGGTCATCCCCATGAAGAACCAGTACGAGCAACACCTCAACGCCGCGGCGCTCGAGGACCTGGGTGTGCCGGTCATCAAGAACCTCAAACCGAAGAACGACGTGGCGATGGAGGCTTGGCTCAATGGCAGGCAGGCAATCAGGGTGGACTATCCCGACTGTACGCAGCAAATAATCGACAGGCTTTTGGAAACGCATGGGTCGAATGCATTTGGCTAGCCGATGGAGGTAGCGGATTTCGGCAAAGACTTCAGCTGGGGGGTATCGACCGCGGCTTTCCAGACGGAGGGTGCGTGCGATGCGGATGGCAAGGGCCCATCGATATGGGATACGTTCACGACGCGTCGCGGTAAGGTGAAAGGGGGGCAGCACGCACGTTTCGCTTGCGAATTCTATCAGCGCTATCCGGAGGACATCGCGCTCGTGAAGCGCCTCCATATCCCTAATTTCCGGTTTTCATTGTCTTGGGCACGTATCATGCCCGAGGGTACGGGAAGGCCGAATCCGAAAGGACTTGATTTCTACGACCGGCTGGTGGATCATTGCCTCGAGCAGGGCATCACGCCCTGGGTCACGCTCTACCACTGGGACCTTCCGCAAGCGCTGCAAGACCGGGGCGGCTGGACGAACCGCGACGTGCTGCACTGGTTCGAGCGGTATGCCGCCTGCGCGGCCGACCGCCTTGGCGACCGGGTGAAGCACTGGATGGTGCTCAACGAACCCACGGTATTCACCGGCGCAGGCTATTTCTTCGGCGTGCACGCGCCCGGGCTATCCGGTCTGCGCAATTTCTTCCCGGCGGCCCATCACGCCGCGCTGGCGATGGGCCATATCGGGCGATTGCTGCGGTCTGACGTGCGCGGCGCGTCGGTGGGCAGCACGTTCTCCTGCTCGAGTGTGCATCCGTACAGCGCGAAGCCGGCCGATGTAGCGGCAGCCAGGCGAGCCGATGCGCTCATCAACCGGCTTTTCATCGAAGCCGTGTTGGGGATGGGCTATCCCGTGGCCGACCTACGCGCGTTGGCTGGTATCGAAAAATACATGCGGGGCGATGACGAACGTTTGCTGCCATTCGATTTCGACTTCATCGGCATCCAGAATTACACGCGCGAGGTGATCCGGCATTCGTATTTCGTGCCTTACCTGCAGGCGAGGCTCGTGCCGGCCAAGGCCCGCAACGTAACGCGGTTGACGGAGACGGGGTGGGAGGTATACCCCGACGCGCTATACGAGATGATCCGGCAATTCGCCGCATATCCCAATATCCCGAAGCTTTATGTAACCGAAAATGGCGCCGCCTTTCCCGACACCGTCAAGGATGGGCATATCCACGACACGCAGCGCACCGCGTACCTACAGGATCATTTGGCGCAGGTGCTCCGGGCCAAGCGGGATGGGCTCGACGTGCACGGCTACTTCGTTTGGACGCTCACCGATAATTTTGAATGGGCGGAAGGCTATCACGCACGATTCGGGCTCGTGCATGTCGATCACGCGACCCAACGCCGCATAATCAAGGACTCAGGCCGGTGGTACGGCGACTTCCTGGCCTCGCGTACCTGATGCCGCCGCAGGCCGATTTGCCAGTACAATGTGTCATGCCTTTGACATTTTGCGGCTTGCTTTTCGAAGTGGCACGATTTTGTACAGCTTCTTTCCAGTATTGGTTCGTTGCTTTGCTTTTATTTTGGAAATCGTCCGTGGCAGAATTTCTTGACTTTTTGAACAACCTCACCGATCCGGACTGGATCGTCGCCCATGGGGGCTTATATTTATTGCTATTCATCGTTTTTGCCGAAACGGGTATCCTCATCGGGTTTTTCCTGCCCGGCGACCCGATCCTGTTCATCGCGGGCATCATCATCGCGAACCTGACATTGGGGCCGGTCGATTCGGTGCTGACGCTGTTGTATTGGATCGCGTTGATATCCGCCGCCGGCATCATCGGCAATTTCGTGGGCTATTGGTGCGGGAAGTATTTCGGGCATCGCTTGCTCAAGATGAAGGATGGCTGGCTGTTCAAGAAGGAATACATTCACAAAGCGCAGGATTTCTATCACAAAAGGGGCGGGGTGGCCATCATCCTGGCGCGGTTCCTACCCGTGGTGCGTACCTTTGCACCCATCGTTGCGGGCATCGTCGAGATGGATTTCCGCAAATTCGCCTTCTATAACGTAGTGGGGGGCATCATCTGGGTGGGCAGCCTCACCACGTTGGGTTACTTGCTCGGCGAGAACGAGTGGGTGCAGCGTAACCTCGAATACGTGATCTTGGGCATCGTGGCCTTGGCCACCGCACCGGTTTTGGTCAAGCTGTTTACCGGCAAGAAAGTGCCCGTAGCGGTACCCGCCGATACCGGGGTGCTCGAAAAGGAAGAATACGAATAGATCAACGCAATTCGCTGGATTACCTAGCGATTCCGCAAGATCTTCTCCATTTTCCGGCCCTTGGCCAACTCGTCAACCAACTTGTCCAAATACCGCACCTTTTGCGTAAGCGGGTTCTCGATTTCCTCCACCCGGTATCCGCAGATGACGCCGGTGATTAGGTTTGCATTCGGATTCAATGTCGCGTCCTGGAAAAATGCTTCGAAGGTCGCTTTTTTGTCGATTTGTGCTTGCAACTGCGTCTCCGTGAACCCGGTAAGCCAAGCGATGACCTCGTGCAACTCTGCCGTTGTCCGGCCTTTTCGCTCCACTTTGGTCACGTAGTGTGGATAGACCGAAGCAAAAGGCATGTCCGCGATGCGTCGATCGTGTGCGCTGGTGTCTTTCATGATGTAAATATAGGCATTATCCAGAAAACACCGTGTTTGTACGGTGTGCGATTGCGTTGAAATACGCATGGCGGAGAACGGCAGACCAACGATCTTAGCGACTAGGAAATCAAACAAATTTAACTCAATAAAATCACCAAAATGAACAAAAGATTTATCCTATTAGCCGTGTGCTTGTCGTCCGTCCTGTTCGGGTATGGCCAGATTGCAAAAGAAGGAAAGGGAAGCCGGGGTTACCTGCGGCTCGGATTGAGCAACTTCGGCCAGGAACTGAAAGAAGACCTCTCCAACTTTTCCGTGAACCACGGGACGGGATTGGATCACGAAGCGTCCTTGTTATCGAATGCATTGGATGGCCGCTATGGCGCGCAACGCGGATATGTATTCGAATTCGGCCGGAATTATTATTTCCATAAGGAGAGCCTGTTGCCCGTCTTCGATGCGCGGCTGGGGTTGGATTGGACGCAACTGTCATTGACATACAACGAACTCGATCTGACCAACATCGCCCTCATCGATGAGGAAGCTGGCTATGAAGTGGACGAAACGTCGTTCTTTGCTGCGTCGGCGTCATCCAAGCTGGGTCCAGTCTTTTCGTTCAGCCCGATCGGCAAATTGGTCATAGACGCCCGCGTGCAGCTCGCGGCGACCTATTATTTCAGTTCGACCGACTACTACGCCTACAACGAGCGCGATGGTGACGAAAAGTACTTTTCATTTTTTCCCGAGGATGTCGAGGATGAGGAAGGTTTTTCGGCGTTCACCAAGGCTGGTAATTTCGGGTTCAAGACAAACTATGGTGCGACGGTCCGGTACGGCGGCATCGGATTGGCGCTTGACTATTTCCCGGGATCCATCAAATCCGCCTACCAGTCCCATGACGGCAATGGCGAAGCGAAGTTCAAGAACAACATGTTCCAGATCAAGGTGAGCCTCACGCTCTAACGGAATTTATCGATCAACCAACAGGCAAGCCCCGGTGCGATACGTTCGCGCCGGGGTTTCCTTTTTGCGGACGCTATACTCGGCGCCCCCCGGTCGTTTACAAGTGCACGATGCCGTTCTTGATGGCGTAGATGGCCAACCCGGTGCGGGTCTTTAGGCCGAGTTTGTCGCACAGCGCGTTGCGGTAGCCTTCGATCGTCCTTGGGCTCACGAACATCTCGTCGGCGATCTCGGCGTAGCTCTTTTCCGAACAGGCCAGCTTCAGGAATTCCACTTCACGATCGGTCAATTTCACGAACGTACGGATATCGGTGTCTTCCGTCAGTGCATGCACCGATTGCATGACTTTGCGCGTAATCAGTTCATTGAAGAAATAGCCTACGGCCAGCACCTCGTCAAAGGCGCGCTGCAACTCGTCGGGTTCGGCGTCCTTGAGCACGTATCCCTTCGCGCCGTGCTTAATCATCTTGATGATGGCCGTCTCGCTGTCCATGGTACTCAAGGCGAGTGTTTTGACCGATGGATGGCTCGTCCGCAGCCACTCGGCGGTGGCGTAGCCGTCCATCTCGGGCATGGTGATGTCCAGCAACACGATGTCGGGCAACCGGTCAGGCTGGAGGCGTTCGATGAAATCCCGCCCGTTCGCGGCTTCGAACAAGACCCGATAACCGGGGAAATAATTGATGAGCGCGGCCAGGCCCTTGCGGAACAGGGCGTGGTCATCTACGATGGCAATGTGTTTGATGTCAGTCATACGGAATGTCTAAAGTAATCTTGGTACCATGACCGATGGCGCTGGCGATGGTGGCCGTGCCGCCAATCAGCGACGCACGGGTCATCAGGTTGTGCAAGCCCAAACCGCTGCTGGGCGCAGAATCCGGGTCGAAACCGATGCCGTCGTCCACGACCGCGATGCGCAGGTTGCGTTCGCCGAATTCGAGGTCAACGTGGATGAGGCGGGCGTCTGCGTGTTTAAGGGCGTTCTGGATTCCTTCCTGGACCATGCGGAGCAGGATGATGGCATGCTGTTCGGGCAGCGGGCGTTCGGCGCCGTTTACCTGCATCGTTGCCTTCATCGCGCCGCTGCGGCCGATGCGGTTCAATTCATGTTGCACGGCTTCTGCGAGCGTGAGCCGCTGCAAGCGGTCGCTGCTGAGGCTCTTGGCGATATCGCGCAGGTCGGTCATCGCTTGGCCGATGTTGGCTTTGATCTCGTCGAGCAGTTGCGGTTGCGGGGTGTCGTTTTTGCCGGCGATGTTCAGCTGTACCTTTGCCAGGCTGAGCAGTTGCCCTACGTTGTCGTGGATCTCGCGGCTGATGGTATTGAAGGTTTCTTCCTGCATTTCCAGCCGGGATTGGAGCAATTGCTTTTGGTAGGCTTCGGCCAACGCTTGCTTTTCGCGGATGTGCTGGAAGCGCTTTTTCTGGTAGTACAGCATCGTGAACACGACGATGCCCACCAGCGCGACGAACAACACGATGGCCGAAACGATCACGAAGACGATTTCCTGGTATTGATCAGTTGGCATACGTAGGCGTAACAGAATAGCGAATACATGATGATGTTGGCCACCAGCAGCACGTGCCGTAGGATTAAGGCCACATCCATGTGGTGCCGAGTCAGGTAATTGAACATGCCCATGTAAGGCAACCCGCAGGTGTAAAAGAAAATGAGGCCCACGGCGATCCAGAATTCGCTGTAGCGGCGGTAGCTTACCACATCGGCGCTGGTAAAGGTCTCGTAGCAGAAGATGACCGCCCACAATACCGTAAATAGCGCACCCACGGTGTAGACGTGGCTGTTCCATTCATCGGGCTGGTAGACAAAAAACACCACGAAATACCAAAACACCGGGTAGGCGAACAGGAAGGCCTTGATGGCCTGCCGGGCCGGCTTGGATTGCACGAGCAACAGAAAGAAATAGGCGTATGCCAAGAATTCCACCAGCATGAAGGTATTGTAGAGCTGCACGTTGTTACTGACGTGGCCGACAACCTGCGCCCGGACAAAGATGCTGATTTCGACCATCGCCGTATACAGCAACAGAATCGCGAAGAATAGCAAGGGCAACGGCATGCGCCGGCGGAGATTGATAAAAACCAATGGTACCGCCAGCGCTAAAATGCCCACATAGACCTGATGAAGTATGTGCAGCATACACCTATCGCATCAACCTGGCATGCCAACGGGAGGCGGTACCGGGAGACCGGTATCGTAGCCGCTTCGGGTTACCAAACCTTGGCTTTCAATCGTATCTTGATGTCTTTCTGCATCGATGGCTTGCAATGAAGTGGCTTGGTTTCCCTTGCCAAGGTAACCGAACTGGATGGTTAGTCGATCCTGGTATTTGGATTTGATCCATTCGGAACCGCTCGAATACCCGTCGTCGTCGGTATATGAAGTGATGTTAATGGAAATGCCATCGATTTTTTTTAGTTTATAGTAGTATTTGATCTCGGCCAATATTTCATTGATTCGATTTTTGTCGAAATTGACGTAGTCGGTATCCGGATAGGTGTTGGTCGCTTGCCTGCCTTTGTCGAGGTTTTTCCTGATTCCTTCGCTGTAGTTTTTCAGGTGTTCGTCTGCCGTTTTTTTCTCGATCTTGGTTAGGATTCCCTTTTTGTCCAATAGGAAATAGTCATCGCCGAAATCGAGGCACTTTTCACCGGAACTCGTGAAGATCAACATGAAATCCGCTTCATCTTTTGTATTCGTGCCGAAGTGCACGTTAATACCATTTTCTGTGGTCAATATGCTGAGGACACCGACGAACTCCCATAGATCCGCCGGAACGAAAGCGAATACGGACGTAGCCGGGTTTCGGGCGCTCATGGCCTTTGTTTTGGTTTGATTGAAGTAATTGAGACGACGACTTCCCAAGTTATTGGGGATGAATGTCGCGATGGGTAGTCTCGGAGGCGTTAATTTAGACATAGCTGATTGAGTTTATTGATAAAATTGTTGAGTTCTCGGCATCTCCTTGGCCGGTTCAGTCAAAGAAACGCATTTCTTTCAAAGAACGGAAATCCGTTGGAAAGATTCCGTATTTCCCCGCGATAGGGGGGCGGGTTTTTACGCGGTGCGATTGCGGGCACGTACGCTTGTACGGAAGGACGGCTCCCCGCTAGCTTTGCTTCCATGATCAATATCCGAAATCAGGAATAAGCTAGGTTTGTATGGAAGACGCGAAGAACAACCCACAAGCAGACGGAGTGCCCAAGGAAGGGGTGCCCGTAGTGAGGATCGATGCCCAAGATGCATCGGGGCAGTTGGCCGACCGATGTTTCCTCCGTACCGATAACGGACGGTTCGAGCGGGTGTGGTTCGCCGACCTGCTTTGGCTCGAAGCCGAGCGCAGCTATTGCCGCGTGGTGCTGCGCGACCGCAGCATCCTGTTTCCCGAACCGCTGAGCAATGTATACGAAAAGCTGGCACATCCCCACTTGGTGCGCATACATCGGTCTTACGTGGTCAACGCGACGTGCATCGACGCCATAGACCGCAATACGCTGATCGTCAATGGCCAGCTGCTGCCCGTGAGCCAATTGCATCAAAAGGCGTTGTTCGCCAAGATCAGGTTGTTGCGCTGATGCCTAGGCACACGGCGTTCGGAAAGTTTTTGGAAGCATTCGGAAGATGGATGGAGCCATCGGGAAAGAAACAGCGGGAAAAGCGCCGTCAAACCGGTTTATTTGTATCAAGATAATCAACAAGGGAAAAGAAAGTAATCAATAGGCCAAGCCAACATCAACCAGTAGGGGAGCCATTCGGGAAGTCGGTCGCGTTGTTTGGATGACTAGTTAGCCAGTAAAGCAGTTTATACCATCGTAAAAACAGTTACCATCATGAAACACGATCACCTACCGTTATCCATTTCCGTATTGTGCGTCATTTTCGTCGGGTTTGTTTTCCCCGTGCATGCGCAGCAATTCTGGGGAAGCACCAGCCAAGGGGGTACTTACAATGCGGGTACCATCTACCGGACCGACCAGATGGGCGGCAACCACCAGCTTGTGCATACATTTGAAAGGATGCCGAGTATATATTGGGATCGGGCGAGTTGGACGCAGGCGCCGAATGGCAAATTCTATGGAGCGATAGAAAATGCGGGCGCTTACAACGTAGGCGCCATCCTGGAGCTCGATTTGCGGTCGGGAGATTATCGGCTTGTCCATACATTCAGTTCGGATAATCAGGAGCTTTATTATCCAGGACATACCTTGGTGGCCTACAACGGTAAACTGTATGGATTTGCCCGTGGCGGCGGCGTGAATGGACAAGGTGCGATTTTCAGCTTCGATCCGTCGACAGGGGCAGTGGAAATCCAGGCTTTTTTTGATTTCACGGATTACGTGTATCACCCTTCCGCCATCGGATTCACGCTGGTTGGAGCCAAGTTTTTTGCCGTTTCTTCAGCCGGAGGGGAGTTCGGATTTGGGGCTATCATTACGTTCGATCCTGTAACGAAAGCCCTGCAACGTGTCTATGATTTCAGGCATGAAGACCTGCTTGCGAATAACCAGCATTCATTGGAGCACCCCTTCGTGGAATATGCGGGCAAATTGTATGCGTGGGCCACGAATCCGAATACGGGCTTGCCCGTGTTGTTCAGCTACGAACCCGGAACCGGTGCCATAGCGCGCGTCTATGAAGCAACGGAAAACGGCGATTTGGGCTACATCTATAACATGAACGCGGTGGTACTGTATGGTGGAAAACTGTATGGTACGGCGGCTTCGGCGGGTGCCGACGGCATCGGTCGGCTTTATGCAATCGATCTGGGCAACGGGAGTTTAGAGGTCCTGCAAGAATTTAGTTACGGCGAATTGTTCAAAGGGCAACATCCCTACGGCTTGGTTGAGCAAAACGGCGTGCTTTATGGCATGTTGAGCCACGGCGTGGAGGGATATGGTGGGCTCTTCGAATACCGGTTAAATACGGGTACTTTTGCGCTTCGCCATGCTTTCCAGTATGATTGGCAAAAGCCCTATAATTTTTATCATCCTGGCGGAAAGCCGTTGCTTTACGATGGTGGGTTCTATGGGATTTACACCAGTGGCGGTTGGTCGGGATCGGGAGGTATGTTCAGGTGGGATATCCTGGCCAATACGGTTTCGGATGTCATGGCGTTCTACCATTCCAAACAGGGTGCTGTTCCCAACGGTCGGTTGGCCGAAATCAACGGCAAGGTGTATGGCACTACCCGTGAAGGTGGAAACCATAACAGCGGGGTGATTTTCGAAATCGATCAGCAAACGGGCCAGTATACCATAAAACATCACTTCGATGCTGCTTCCGGCCAACCCACCCAAAACCATTTGTTGGCGGTGAACGGAAAGCTTTACGGCCATAACCAGGCATATGTATATGCGTATGACCCGATTTCGAACGCCTTCGTCAAGGTAGAAGCCCATGAAATTGTTCAGGAATCTGGCTACCAGCTTTGGAGCCATCTTGACGGTAGATTTGTCGAATTGGATGGCAAGATTTATTTCAATACCGCCCAAGGTGGCAATCAGGCTCGGGGAGCGATTTTTTCCATAGACCCTTCGGTGCCATTTTCGGCAGCTGCGTTCGACCTGACGTATGAATTCCAGATTGGTGAGGAGTATTACCCGTACGGCGACTTGTTGGCATACGGAGGAAAGCTGTACGGCGTGACCATGCATTTTGATGATGTCAATGACGGGAATGGGAGCTATGGCGCCTTGTTCGCGGTCGATCCAACCACGAAAACGAAGGAGACCGTCCATCGATTTGCGTATAACAGCGCCATTGGCGTCCACCCGGACGGTACGCTTACGATAACCGGTGATAAATTATATGGGAAGACATCGAGCGGATCCTCCGGAAGCGGCTCCGGAAAGGTGTTCGAATACGACCTTTCCACCAACCAGATCCGCGGCTTGATCGGTTTCCCGGATCATCAGACCTTATATAGCCTGCGCGGATTGGAGGGCAACCTTTACGGGATAACCAGCGGGACAACTGGACAAGGCGAAGTATTTGCCTTTGTCGTGGAGGATAATCGGTACGAACCAAAGAAGCAATTCGAGTACCAATACATCGATGGTTATAATCCCACTCCGGCTTCCCTGTACTTCATCAAAGCCCCGCAGACCATCGCCTTCCCCGAGCTGGAAGAGAAAATCTATACGGATGCCGACTTCGCGCCGGGCGCGACGGCCGCAAGTGGCCTGCCCATCGTGTACACCAGCGGCAACACCACCGTGGCCACCATCACCGAAACGGGCCAGATCCACATCGTGGGTGTGGGCACCACCGAGATCAAGGCATTCCAGGCTGGCAACGAAATTTACAAGCCGGCCGAAGCCGTACGGCTGCTCACGGTGCACAAAGCGCCGCAGGCCATCATCTTCGAGCCTTTGCCATTGTCGGTAACGCCCGAATCGGAACCCATCACGCCGGTGTTCAGCGTGGATACCGACCTGCCGCTCGTCTTGGCCAGCGGCAACCCAGAGGTGGCCGAAATCGTGGATAACAGCACGATCGTCATCCACGGCACCGGCAGCGCGGAAATCACCGTTAGCCAGGCCGGTAACGAGTTTTACCTCGAGGCGGCCGAAACACAGACCCTGCATGTGCGCGAGGTTTCGTTAAGCACCACATCCATTGCCGAAAACAACAACATCGACGACGTGGTGGCCGACGTGAGCGTGCAACTGGCTAACCATGGGCTGGCATTCGCCTACGAACTGGCGGATGGCGACGGTAGCGACGACAACGGCAGCTTTGCCATCGTCGGCCAGCAACTGACGGCCGCCGAGACGTTCGACTACGAGGCCAAACACAGTTATTACGTGCGCCTACGGGCCACGTCGGGTGCGCTGGCTTACGAACGTGCATTCAACATCATCGTCTCGGACGTGAATGAACAGCCCTACGACCTGGCGCTAAGCAATGCCGAGATCGATGAGAACAACGAGGTAGGCGCGCTGGTGGGAGATCTTTCGGCCGTCGATCCGGATGCAGGCAACGAATTGACGTACACGTTGGTTTCCGGTAGTGGCTCGGCGGACAACGGTACATTCCGCATCGAGGGCACCGCGCTCCTCGCTGACGCGGCGTTCGATTTTGAGACGAAAGCGAGCTATGCGATCCGCATCCGGGTAAGCGATCAGGATGGCCTGTACAACGAACTGCCCGTTACCATCCAGATCGGCGATGTCAACGAGGCACCGACGGCCATCGTCTTGACACCGGGGGCCATTGACGAGAACAACGTGGCAGGCGCGAACGTTGGGCAATTGGCCGCCGTGGATCCCGACGCCGACGAAGCACATACCCATGCGCTGGTGAGCGGCGAAGGCAGTGCGGACAATGCGGCCTTCACGATCGTTGGAAATGCGCTGAACGCCAATGGGGTGCTCGACTACGAGACCAAGGACAGCTACAGCATCCGCGTGCGTACAACCGACAAGGGCGGGCTTACCGTTGAACAGGCGCTGACCATCGCGGTCAATGATACCAACGACCCGCCGACCGACATCGTGCTCGACAACGCGTCGGTGACCGAAAACCTGCCCGCTGCGACGATTGTCGGCAATTTCTCGGCACTGGATGCCGATGCGGGCGACAGCCATGGTTATGCACTGGTAGCCGGTGCGGGCGATACGGACAACGCGGCTTTCACGATCACGGCCAACGGCCTCCGTACGGCGCAGCCGTTTGATTTTGAGTCAAAGAACGGTTATAGCATCCGGGTACGTGCCACCGACGGTGCCGGTGCGAGCGTGGAAAGGGTGTTCACGATCACGGTGACCGACGTGAACGAGCCCCCGACAGGCTTGAGGCTAGACAACGCAACCATCGCCGAGAACAACGGCCTTGGTGACGTGGTCGGGACCTTGTCGGCAAACGATCCCGATGCGGGCGACGTGGTTACCTTTGCCTTGGTGGCCGGCCAGGGAGCCGTCGACAATGTGGCGTTCACCATCGTGGGCAACGAACTCCGTGCGGCCGAGGCGTTCGACCACGAGGTGAAAGCCTCGTATTCCATCCGCGTCCGCGTGGAGGATGCCGATGGGTTAGGCACCGAGCAGGTCTTCCAGGTCGTCGTTTCGGACGTGAATGAAGCACCGACCGATATATTCCTGAGCGCATTGTATTTCAGCGAGAAGAAACCCGTGGGCCATGAGGTGGCCGTGATTTCGAGCAACGACCCGGAGGGTACCCATGGACTCACGTATGCCTTGGTGGCGGGGCAGGGCGCTGCCGACAATGCGAAATTCGCGATAGATGGAACAAGTCTCCGGACGGACGCCGGCTTCGAATATGCGACAGGGCCGTTGCAATATCAGGTAAGGATCCGCGTCGAGGACGCCGAAGGGCTGGCCATCGAAAAGGCCTTCACCCTGAACCTCACCGAAGAGAACGATGCGCCGACCGATATCTTCATCAGCAACCAAGCGATTGCCGAGAATGAACCGGCAGGCACGGTAGTGGGGGTACTCACGGCCGAGGATCCCAACATCGTCAAGTCCTTTACCTACACGCTGGCGCCCGGCCTGGGGGCAGACGACAACAGCCGGTTTGCCATCGAGGATGATGAGCTGGTTTCGGTTGGGCCGCTCGATTTCGAGGAGCGGGATGCCTACAGTGTCCGCATCAAGGTCATTGACCAAGGCAACCTGACCTTTGAAAAGGCCTTTGCCATCACCGTGATCGACGTGAACGACCGGCCGGAAGGGTTGGCGTTGAGCGTAAACACCATCACCGAAAACAATGCGGTGGGCGATGCGATCGGTGAACTGAGCGCCGAAGACCAGGACGCCAATGAAACCTTGGCCTATTCGCTGGCGGACGGCGAAGGCGGTGCGGATAATGCATCGTTCAGCATCGATGGCCATACGCTGAAGGCGGCCGTGGCATTCGACTACGAAAGTCGGCAAAGCCACAGTGTCCGCATCCGCGTAACCGACGCGGGCGGATTGTGGTCAGAGCAGGTGTTTGCCATCCTCGTGGAAGACCTGAACGAGGCCCCAACGGGTATTTCGCTCGACGAAGCCACCATTGCCGAAAACAATGCCGTAGGCGATGCCGTGGGCGTATTGGCTGCCGACGATGCGGATGCCGATGAATCGGCTGCCTTTGAATTGGTTGCCGGCGACGGAGACGATGACAATGCGTCATTCCGCATTTCCGGTGCCGAATTGCGCGCGGCCGAGGCATTCGACTACGAAACCAAGCACAGCTACACCGTGCGTGTCCGCGTGACCGATAAGGGTGGCCTCGCTTACGAGCAAGCGGTGGCGGTAACCATAGCGAACGTCAACGAAGCGCCGACGGCGGTGAGCCTGAGCGCGAACTCGGTCGCCGAGAATAACGCGATCGGCGACGTGGTCGCGATGCTGGGGGCTTCCGATCCGGACGCGTCGGAAGCCTTGACCTATGCACTGGTAACCGGCGACGGCAGTGTCGACAACGCGTCGTTTACCATCGCGGGTGCCGAATTGCGCGCGGCGGCTTCGTTCGACTTCGAAACAAAGGCCAGCTACGGCATCCGTATACGGGTAACCGATGCAGGCGGTCTCACATTCGACCAAGCCTTCGTGATTTCGGTGACAGACATCAACGATGCGCCCACGGCCATCACGCTCGACAAGGCCTCGATTGCCGAAAATGGCGAGGCTGGCGACGCCATCGGTGGGTTCGGTGCCGTCGACCAGGATGCGGGCGATACGTTCACCTATGCACTGGTTGCCGGGGAAGGTGGCGTGGACAATGCATCGTTCGCCATCGATGGCGACCTATTGCGCGCCGCGGCGGCATTCGATCATGAAACCAAAGACCGTTATCGCATCCGTGTCCGCGTAACCGACCAAGGTGGAGCGGTTCACGAGCAGGTGTTCGAAATCGCCGTGACCGACGTGAACGAACAGCCAACCGATATCACGTTGGATGCGACGGCCATCGCCGAGAACAACGCCATCGGCGCGGTGGTGGGTACCCTGGGTGCCATTGACGAAGACGCCGACGAGCAATTTACCTTTGCCATCATGCCGGGTTTTGCGGACGGCGCGTCGTTCGGCATCGAGGGCAACCAATTGAAAGCCTTGGTGTCGTTCGATCACGAGATCAAACAGGACTACAGCATCTGGATCCGCGTGACGGACAATGGCGGGCTTGGCTTCGATAAGGTATTCACCATTACCATCGGGGATGTCAACGAGGCACCGACGGCACTGGCCTTGAGCAATGACGTGCTGGCCGAAAACAACGCGCTCGGCGCGTTGGTGGGTTCGTTGTCGGCCACGGATACAGACGCCGATGAGGCATTCGCCTACGCGCTGGTGGCCGGCGAAGGTGGCGACGACAATGGCTCGTTCACCATCGCGGGCGATGAATTGCGTGCCGCGGCCTTGTTCGACTACGAAACGAAGGGCACTTATCGCATCCGCGTCCGGGTAACCGACCGGGGTGGACTGACCTACGAACAGGGGTTCACCATCCGTGTCGCGGACCAGAACGAGGCGCCCACGGCCATCACGCTGGATAATGCCAGCGTGGCCGAGAACCGTGCCGCGGGTGCCGTGGTCGGCGCGTTGAGCGCCACCGACGAGGATGCGGGCGATACCTTCGCCTATGCGCTGGCGGCCGGCGAAGGCGATGCCGACAATGCCTCGTTCGCCATCGTGGGCGGCGAGCTGCAAACAGCTGCGCCATTCGACTACGAAACCAAAGACACCTATGCCATCCGCGTGCGGGTCACCGATGCGGGTGGGCTGACGCACGAACAGGCCTTCTCGATCACTGTTGAAGACGAGAACGAATCGCCGACCGGCATCAGCCTGAGCACGAACTCGATAGCCGAGAACAACGCAATCGGCGACGTGGTTGCCGCTTTGGAGGCCTCGGATCCCGACGCCTCGGACGCCTTCACCTACGCCCTGGCGACCGGCGACGGCGATGTGGACAATGCATCATTTACCATCGCGGGCAACGAACTGCGTGCCGCGGCCTCGTTCGACTACGAAACGAAGGGCGCTTATCGCATCCGTGTTCGGGTAACCGATGCGGGCGGCCTCACGTTGGAGCGGGCCTTTGAGATCACGGTAATGGACATCAACGATGCGCCGACGGCCATCACGCTGGATAATGCCAGCGTGGCCGAGAACCGTGCGGCAGGAGCCGTGGTAGGGTCGCTGTCGGCCATGGACGAGGATGCGGGCGATACCTTTACGTACGCGCTGATCGCTGGAACCGGTGATGACGGCAATGCGTCGTTCACCATCGTGGGCGACGAATTGCGTGCCGCGGATTCGTTCGATTACGAAACCAAGGATACCTACAGCATCCGCGTCCGCGTAACCGACCGTGGTGGATTGACATCCGAACAGGCGTTCACCGTCCGTATCGCGGACGAGAACGAGGCACCGACGGCGTTGGCCCTAGACAAGGCCACCGTCGCGGAGAACCTCGGGACCGGCGCGGTGGTCGGCGGGTTGAGCGCCACCGACCAAGACGCCGATGAAACCTTCACGTACGCGCTGGTTGTGGGCGATGGCGGTACGGACAACGCTTCGTTTGCCATCGACGGCCGGCGATTGGTCACGGCGGCACCGTTCGACTACGAGGCCAAGCGAAGCTACGGCGTCCGTATCCGGGCGACCGATGCCGGGGGGCTGTGGTTCGAGCGGGCGTTCACCATCGCGATCGAAGACGAGAACGAGGCGCCGACGGCGCTGACACTGGGCAACGCCACGATTGCCGAGAACAACGCCGTGGGTGCGGCCATCGGCAGGTTGGGGGCCAGCGACCCCGATACGGACGATGCCTTCACCTATGCCTTGGTGGTCGGTGACGGCAGTGCCGACAACACCGCATTCCGCATCGTGGGCGATGAGTTGCGGGCCGCCGTGGTATTCGACTATGAAACCAAAGATCGGTACAGCATCCGCATACGTGTCTCCGATCGCGACGGGCTGTGGTTCGAGCGTTCATTTGCGATTGCCATCACGGATGTGCCTGAAGGGCCCGAAGTGATTCGTTTCACCGCTTCGGCATTGTATGAAAATAGCGCTACGGGTACATTGGTGGGCACGTTGGCCAGCGATCCGGAAGCGTTGGGCCCATTCACCTATTCATTGGTGGCCGGTGATGGAAGCAACGACAATGCATCGTTCTCCGTGTCCGGTAATCGCTTGCTTACCGCACGGCCGTTGGATTTTGAAGCCCAGTCCACGTACCGCGTACGGGTTCGGTCGGCCAATGCCGGTGGTCGTTTGGAGCGGGAGCTGACAATCGCGTTGCTCGATGTCAACGAGCGCCCAACGATGGATGCCATCGCGAATGCAGTGGTGTGCCATCCCGACGTGAACGGACACCGCATCGCATTGAGCGGCATCACGGCGGGCGACGAGGCTAGTCAGACCGTAAGCCTCGCTGTCGCAGCGACGGGCGCCGACCTGTTCGAAACCTTGGCCGTGGCGACGGGCAATGGCGAAACGGGCGAATTGAGCTACGTATTGAAGCCGGGGGCCAACGGCACGGCGCTCATCACCGTCACCGTCACCGATAACGGCGGAACCGCGAATGGCGGTGTGGATAGCTACGCGGTGGACTTTACCTTCGAGGTGGATCCCATCCAGGTGGCCATCGCATCTGCTGGCGGAACGCGGCTGTCCAAGGGGGAGACCCGCACGCTTACCGCGACCGGGGCCGGTACGTTCACGTGGGAGGCTGCGGAGGGCGTGGTGGGATCGCTCAATCAAGCCACCCTCACGGTGAGGCCGGCGCGCACGACGACCTACCGTGTCGTGGGTACCAACGCCAATGGATGCAGCATGGCGTCCGAAATCACCATCGAAGTGATTGACGATTACGCCGCGATCAAGGCGACCAATATCCTTACGCCCAATGGCGACGGGGTGAACGACACCTGGGTGGTCGAAAACCTCGACATGTACCCCAACCACGAAGTGCGTATTTTCGATAAATCAGGCCGTATCCTCTACACAAAGCGCGGATATGCCAACGATTGGAACGGCACGTTCAACGGTAGCCCGCTGCGGGAAGATACGTACTACTACATCATTGATTTCGGCGACGCAAGGGCACGGGCCAGGGGATTCATTACCATCGTGAGGGATTAACAGCAGGAGGGTATCATCATGAACATCACGTCAGAAAAATTAACAATAGCGATGAGAACGAATATTTCCACGGTAATGGGCATCGTTGCACTGTTACTTTCATGGGCAACGCCCAGCCGGGCCCAACTCAATCCCTTCGGGGCGCAGTTCTTCTACAATCAATACCTAGGCAACCCGGCAATGGCCGGGATTACCTCCGGCTGGGGTGTCGGCCTGAACGCCCGACGCCAGTGGAGTTCCATTCCGGGAGGCCCCGCATCCCAAGCCATCACCGTAGAATACGGGTTCGATCGGGTAGGGTTGGGGTTGAACGTCTACAACGACAAGGCGGGCTTGATGAAACGGACCCGTGGAGTGCTCACCTATGCCTACCACCTGCCGCTCAACGAAAGCCAGCGGCTGCATTTCGGCCTGTCGTTGGGTTTGGCCGATGAACGCATCACCGGTGGGCTGGTAGGCGACGGCGGTGACATCGCGGTGGGCCGCTTCAACGAACGGCCGGCTTTCATCGATGGCGACCTAGGCGTGGCCTATACGTCCAGTAGGCTCAATGTGCAGGTTGCCCTGCCCGATATCCGGGCCTATCTCCGCGATAATGAGCAAGACCTGGTCGAAAATCCGCTTTTTTTCACGGCGGTAAGCTACAAGGTGCCGTTGTCGGCCGGTGGATTGCTCAGCAGCGTCGAACCCAAGGCGGCATTCCGGGAATTCCGGAAAAACGAGCGCCTTTGGGATGCCGGTGCGAAACTGGCCTTTTCAAATGACGCGGCCAGTATCTACGCGATGTATCACAATACCAAACGCATGAGTTTTGGCTTGGGTGGATTCATCGCATCCACCATACACGTCTATGGCATCTTTTCGACCGAAACCACGGCCATTGCCCAGCAACATGTCGGCAACAATTTCGAACTTTCGTTGAAGCTGGTGTTGTAGGATTGTTTTTTTGGTTAAGACGGTGTCGGGGCGGCCATACGGTGTTCTGGCCCGTCTTTTTTATGGGGTGCCCGTTTTGATTGGATTTCGTACCTTTGGCGGGTTATTTCACCGCATCCATGGACACCGAAGAATCCACCGTAAAGAAGCACGTATCCGCCACCATCTACCCCGTTTTGTTTGCGTTGAGCTTCTCCCACCTGCTCAATGACACCATCCAGTCGCTGATCCCGGCCATCTACCCGATCGTGAAGGATTCCTTCCAATTGAGCTTCTCGCAGATCGGGATGATCACGCTGGTGTTCCAGCTGTCTTCGTCGTTGCTGCAACCATTGGTCGGGATGATTACCGATAGCAAACCCTACCCATACGCGCTGCCCGTGGGCATGGGTTTCAGCTTGACCGGCCTGGTGATGCTGGCGTTGGCGCCGAGTTACGGTTGGTTGTTGGTGGCCGTCGCCTTTGTGGGTGCCGGCTCCTCGGTGTTCCATCCCGAAGCGTCGCGCATGGCGTATGTGGCTTCCGGCGGCCGCCGTGGATTCGCGCAGTCGCTCTTTCAGGTGGGTGGCAACGCCGGAAGCGCCATCGGCCCGTTGTTGGCCGCCATGTTGATCGCCCCCTTCGGGCGCTTCAATGTCATCTGGTTTTCGTTTGCCGCGCTCACCGCCATCATCATCCTATACCGCGTGGGCAAATGGTACAAGCCCAAGTCCATCCGTAATTACATTTTGCGCAAGAACAAGGTCAGCGGTGCGGTGCACCGGTCGCTGCCGCGCAAGACGGTGGTGATTTCGATTGGCGTGCTGCTGGTGCTCATCTTTTCCAAATACTTTTACTTTGCCAGCCTCACGAGCTATTATACGTTCTACCTGATGGAGAAGTTCGGGGTGTCCGTGCAGCATTCGCAGCTGTATCTGTTTGTCTTCCTCTTCGCCGTGGCGGCGGGTACGATGATCGGCGGGCCGGTGGGCGACCGCATCGGCCGAAAATACGTCATCTGGCTGTCCATCCTCGGGGCTTCGCCCTTTGCGTTGGCACTGCCGTATGCCAACCTCTTCTGGACCGTCATCCTTTCGTTCGTGATCGGCGTCATCATCGCATCCGCGTTCTCGGCCATCCTCGTGTACGCCCAGGAACTCCTGCCCGGCAATGTGGGGCTGGTTTCAGGCTTGTTTTTTGGGTTCGCCTTCGGCATGGGCGGCATCGGTTCGGCGGTGCTGGGCAAACTCGCCGATCATGAGGGCATCGACTTTGTCTACCATTGCTGCTCGTTCCTGCCATTGATCGGTATCGTTGCGGCGTTGCTTCCGAACCTGAAAAAGGCCGGCGCGTAACTTTTTTGCATTGGCCGATGAGACATCGGCGAGCTTACCTATATTTGCGGGTCGGGTGTATGGTTGACACCGCCGATCGATTAACAGGACATATTTGATAATTTGACAACATGAAGGGTTTAATTTTTTCCGCCGGTTTTTTATTGGCTTGCGCAGGATCTGTGCACGCGCAACAGCAAGATACGGCGCCACACGGCCCGGCGTTGGCCAGTCGCGCGGATTCGGTGGCCTACGCCTTCGGATCTTCGATCGGACGCGACCTGAAGCGGACGGGGCTCGATGAAATCAATACGGCCGTGCTCGCCAAGGCCATCGCCGATCTCCTGGCCGGGAAGGCACCGGCTTTCGGCGAGGAGCAGGAACGGGAGCTGATCATGCAGACGGTCACGGCCGCCCGCGAAAAGCAAGACGCACGGCTCAAGGACGAGGCAAGTGCGTTCATGGCCAGCAACAAGGCGAAGCCTGGCGTGCAGGCCACGGCCTCGGGAATCCAGTATGAAATCATCCGCGAGGGAACGGGCGGCAAGCCCACGGCGGCCGATACCGTGACCGTGCATTACAAGGGACAGCTGAGCAATGGGAATGTATTCGATAGCTCCTACGATCGCGGCGAGCCGACCACGTTTCCCTTGGGGAGGGTCATCCCGGGATGGACGGAGGGATTGCAGTTGATGCCCGTTGGCGCACATTACCGATTATATATCCCCTACGAGTTGGGGTATGGCGAGCGCGGTGCCGGGCCGAATATCCCGCCGTACAGCCCGTTGGTTTTCGACGTGGAGCTCATTGACGTAAAAAAGGCGGCGGACGACGCGATACCCAGCGCCCCCGCAGCGGGAATCCAATGAATCGGCTGGGCAAATCGGATCTGTCGGTAAGCCGCGTCGGCTTTGGATGCATGTCGTTGGGCGAAAGCCCGGGCGCATACGGCGACCTGTTGCGGAAGGCGGCCGATGCAGGCATCAATTTTTTCGATACGGCCGACCTGTACCAAAAGGGATTGAATGAATTGTACGTGGGCGAGGCGCTCCGCCCCATACGCAAAGAGGTCATCATCGCCACCAAGGTGGGCAACCAGTGGCGGCCCGATGGCAGCGGATGGGATTGGAATCCAAGCAAGGATTACATCATCGGCGGTGTCGAACAAAGCCTCAAGCGGCTTAAGACGGATTACATCGATCTATATCAGCTGCATGGCGGCACCATCGACGACCCGATCGACGATACGATCGCGGCTTTCGAGCTACTCAAACAACAAGGCAAGATCCGCTGGTATGGCTTGTCTTCCATCCGGCCCAACGTCATCAGGGCGTATGTGCAACGCGCAGGCATCGTCAGCGTGATGATGCAGTACAGCTTGCTGGATCATCGGCCTGAAGAGGAGGTGTTGGACCTGCTGCATCAACAGGGAATCAGCGTGATTTGCCGGGGAGCCGTGGCCCAGGGGCTGCTGGTGGGTAAACCCGCTGCAGGTTACCTGCACTATACCGATAGCGAGGTCGGCCGGGCGGCGAAAGCGGTTTCCGCGCTGGCCGCCGAATCGGGAATTACCGAGTTGGACGTGGCGTTGGGGTATGTGTGGGGCCATCCCGCGGTGGCCACGGCCGCTTTGGGAACGCGCACCCCGGCCCAATTGGACGATGCGATCCGTTCGTTGGCAAGGGCGACACCGTTGTCCGAGAGCCAACGGGGAACCCTTCGCCGGTCGGTTCGTTCGTTTCGTTACGAAGCGCATCGATGATTTTTTTGGATATTTTGAATTTTTGGATTGCTAACACATAAAATGATGAACATGAGAACAAAAGTGGGATCGATGGTTTTGATGGCCTGCGCGGCGTTGCTGACTGCGGTTGATACATCGTATGCGCAACAACCGGAAAAAAAGCTCGATTGGTACTTGTCCGCGCAGACGTATACCTTCCGGCTGTTTACGTTTTTCGAGGCGGTAGACAAGACGCATGGTGCGGGCCTGCATTCCGTGGAAGCCTACAATGGCCAGGAAATCGGCGGTGGCATCGAGGGTAAAATGGATTACAAGATGGATGCCGACAAACGCAAGGCCATCCTGAAAGCGCTGAAAAAGAAGAAGGTGAAACTCTGTGCGTTCGGCGTTGTCAATGGCAATACCGAAGCCGAGTGGAGGCAATTGTTCGAGTTTGCCAAGGCCATGGGCATCAAGGTGATCAATTCCGAACCCAAGGAAGAGTTTTTGCCATTGATCGGTGAGTTGGCCACGCAATACAAGATCAAGGTGGGTATACACAACCATCCGGAGCCCTCACACTATTGGAGCCCCGCGGTCGTACTGGCCGCGATCGCCAAGGCGAACAGCGACTATGTGGGGGCGTGTGCGGACATCGGCCATTGGGTACGTTCCGGATTGGATCCGGTGGATTGCCTGAAACAGTATGAAGGTCACCTGGTGAGCCTCCATTTCAAGGACTTGGCCGAGAAGTCGCGCAAAACACACGACGTGCATTGGGGTACGGGCGTATGCAATGTGCCGGGCGTGATCGCCGAATTGAAACGGCAGGGTTTCAAGGGCAACATCTCTGCCGAGTATGAGCACAATTGGGAAGACAACGCCGGTGACGTGGCGCAAAGCGCGAAGAATTTCCGCGAAATTCTGGCGAATCAATAGTTTTTTTGGCTCAAGTAGGAAGCCCGAAGTCGAGCGCCCCCGGCTCCCGGCTTAGGGCTTCCTGTTGGCGGCGGTTTCCAACACCCGCGCCAAGTCTTCCGGCGTGTCCACCGCGATGGTCTCGACATTCGTTTCGGCCGTCTGGATCACGTAGCCGTTCGCTATCCAGCGCAATTGTTCAAGGGCCTCCGCTTTTTCCAGTGCCGCTACCGGGAGCTTGGTCAATTCGGCCAGTACGGCCGCCCGATAGCCATAGATGCCGATGTGCTTGTAGTACGGGTGCAAGTGCAGCCAATCCTGCGAGGGCGCATTGCGCTGGAACGGGATCGTCTGGCGGCTGAAGTAAATCGCCCGCCCGTTCTGGTCGGTGACCACCTTGGGGATGTTCGTGTTGAATAATTCCTCGATTCCCGTGATCTTTTTGACCAGCGTGGCGATCTGTACCGCGGGATTCTCGAAGCACCCCACCAAAAGATCGATCTGCGCTGGGTCGATATAGGGCTCGTCGCCTTGGATATTGATGGCCACGTCATAGCCCGCGAAAGCGGTAAGGACCTCGGCGCATCGGTCGGTGCCACTTTGGTGGTTTTCGGCCGTCATCATGGCCTTGCCGCCGAATGACGTGACGTGCGAAAAGATGCGCGCGTCGTCCGTAGCCACGATGACTTCATCTAGGCTTGGGCTTTTCGCCGCCTGTTCGTATACCCGTTGTATCATGCTCGTTCCTGCAATATCGACCAGCGGTTTCCCTGGGAAACGGCTCGATGCATAACGCGCTGGGATGATGCCGATTATTTTAGCCATTGGACGTTCAGCTAGGAGACAATAGACTGGTCAAAACAACCCGAAGAGCGCTGTCTCGATTTTTTGGACGACAAATCCCAGGTCTTCGGGTTTATTCGCGAAGTCGAGCCTGTCTTTGTCCAGGATGAGCAACTTGCCATCCTTATAGTTCTTGATCCATTTTTCATATTTGGCATTCAGCTTCGAAAGGTAGTCCAAACGGATGTTGGCCTCGTAGTCCCGGCCTCGGGTCTGGATGTTCTCCACGAGCGTGGGTACGGATGCCCGTAGGTAGATGAGCAGGTCGGGTGGCTTGATGTAAGACACGATGCTCTCGAAGATGTTGCTGTAGTTCTCGAAATCGCGCGCGCTCATCAACCCCATGTCGTACAGATTCTCCGCAAAGATGTACGCATCTTCGTAGATCGTGCGATCCTGTATGATACTGATCTCTTTCTTTTGCAGTTGTACGATGTGCCTGAAGCGGCTGTTGAGGAAATAGATCTGCAGGTTGAATGCCCAGCGCTTCATGTCGCCGTAGAAATCCTCCAGGTAGGGATTGTCGTCCACCGCTTCGTATTGCGGTTCCCAGTTGAGGTGATTGGCCAATAATTTGGTCAATGTCGTTTTCCCTGCTCCGATGTTTCCTACGATGGCGATATGCATTTCCAAGTCATTAAAACCCCCTGAATCCGATGATTTCCCGTACTTCGGCAACGGTCTTGCGCGCGCTTTCACGGGCCTTTTCGTTGCCGTGGCGAATCACTTTGCTAATATACTCGTTATCATTGGAAATTTCATGGATGCGTTGGCGTACGGATTCGGTGGCCGCCACCATGTCTTCGGCCAATTGTTTCTTGAGGTCGCCATAGCGGATGGCGCAGCTGTTGTACAAGGCCTCGAAATGCGCCACGGTATCGGGCGTGGATACGGCTTCCAAAAGCGAGAAGAGGTTCTGGATGACATCCGGCTTCTGCTGGTTGGGTTCGCTGGGGCCGCCGTCGGTGACGGCGCGCATCACTTTTTTTCGGATAGCCTCCGGCGAATCCGCCAGGTAAACCGCATTCGCCTCGCCTTCCGATTTTCCCATCTTGCCTTTCCCGTCAAGCCCGGGGATCTTGACCAACTGCTTGCCGAATGAAAAGGCGTGGGGTTCAACGAAATATTCGGTCTGGTACAGCCGGTTGAACCGGTTGGCGAATGTGCGGGCCATTTCGAGATGCTGCTCCTGGTCTTTCCCGACGGGCACCTTCACGGCCTTGTGCAAGAGGATGTCGGCAGCCATCAATACGGGGTAGGTGAGCAGGCCGGCATTGACGTTGTCCGGGTTTGCACGCACCTTGTCCTTGAACGAGGTGGCCCGCTCGAGTTCGCCCAGGTACGCGTTCATGTTGAGGTACAGGTACAGCTCGGCGACCTCGGGCACGTCCGATTGGATGTAGATGGTGGCCGCCTCCGGGTCGATGCCGGCGGCGAGGTATTCCACCACGACCTGGCGCACGTTGGCGTGCAGGTCTTGCGGGGTGGGGTGGGTGGTGAGCGAATGCAGGTCGGCGATGAAAAAGTAGCAGTTGTACTCGCGCTGCATCTGCACGAAATTCCTGATCGCTCCGTAGTAGTTTCCCAAATGCAGTTTTCCGGTACTGCGTATACCGCTCACGACTGTTTCCATAATTGCTGGCGAAAATACGGAATTATCGGCTAACTTGGAGGGTATCGGCAAGGGCCTAGGTCATGATTTTGTCAAGGACGGCAATCAATTCGGTGTTTGGAGTAGCGTTTGTGGGCGATTATCCGTAGTTTTGCATGGAGCCCGGACGCGAATGATCGGGATGCAGCATATGGAGACGTTTGTTAAACCAACATATCGAAAGCCTGGACCGGATGACTTCTTCAAGAAGCTGCAACGGGAGGTGCAGGAGACCGTGTTGGGCGACAAACGCATCCAGCGGCGGAACGTGATCAAGACGTATTTCCTCCTATTCCTTTACGTGGGCTGCTATGCGTGTATCTTGGCCTTCGGCAATCACACGCCGTTACTGTTCCTGTTTTATATCTTCCTGGGCTTCTCCATGATCATGCTGTTCATCAATGCGTTTCACGACGCGGCGCATGGCGCGGTATTCAAGAAGCGGAAACATAACCAGCGCTTCATGTATGTGCTGGAATTGTTCGGTAGCAACAGCTGGCTATGGGCCAAGCGGCACAATACGCTGCACCATCCTTACCCGAACGTCCAGCATTGGGATACCGACATCAAGCAGAGCGATCTGGTGCGTATCTTCCCGGATAGCGAGTACCTGAACCAACACCGGTACCAGCATATCTACATGTTCATGTTGTATCCGCTTTATACGCTCAATTGGTTGTTCATCCGCGATTTCAAGGATTTCTTCGGCACGAAAGACAATTACGTGAAGCGCATCATGAAGATACCCGCCGTGGAGTATTACCGATTGTTCGCCGCGAAGGTTTTCAATGTGTTCTATCTGGTTGGGATTCCCATCATCGTGTTGAGCCAGCCTTGGTACACGGTGGTATTGGGCTGGTTGTGCATGCACGTTTTCGGCAGCATGCTGGGGGTCATCGCCTTGATATCCACGCATGTGGACGAAACCGCGATTTTCCCGATGCCTCCGGCCGACGGCAAGATGGACGTGACCTGGGCCGAACACCAGATGATGGTGACCAAGGATTTCAGTGCAGACAACCCGATCGCCAATTTCCTGTTCGGGGGGTTCACCCACCACGTGGCGCACCACCTTTTTCCGCACGTGGCGCATACCTACTATCCGTACATCACGCCCATCATCAAACGGTACGCGAAGGAGTACAACCTACCGTACACGTGCTATCCCGCCATCAAAGCGGTCCGTTCGCACTTCGTATTGCTCAAGAAACAGGGCGCTGGCGAAAACCTGTTCCAGCATGGCGAATTGTAAGCGCCTATAGCCTTTTGGCTTCTTCCCAGTATACGTCCATTTCCGCAAGCGTCATTTCCTTCAGGTCCTTGCCGGTTTCCTTGGCACGGGCTTCGAGGTGGCCGAAGCGTTTGATGAATTTCTTGTTCGTGCGTTCGAGCGCATTTTCGGGGTTGATGCCGACGAAGCGCGCATAATTGACCAACGAGAACAGGAGGTCGCCGAATTCGGCCTCGGCGCGTTCGGTATCCACGGGTTCCGAGGCGGTGACATCGAATTCGTCCTTGAATTCGGCCAGTTCCTCTTCCACTTTCTGCCAGACCTGTTGCTTTTCCTCCCAATCGAACCCGACCCCCCGCACCTTGTCCTGTATCCGATAAGCCTTCACGAGCGCGGGCAAGGAATTGGGTACGCCTGCCAGCACCGATTTATTGCCTTCCTTGAGCTTGAGCTCCTCCCAATTGCGTTTAACGTCCTCGTCGTCGTTCACGGCCACGTCGCCATAGATGTGTGGATGGCGGGAGATGAGCTTTTCGCAGACGCCATTGAGCACATCCACGATGTCGAAAGCGCCTTGTTCCTCGGCGATGCGCGCGTAGAATACCAGGTGCATCATCAGGTCGCCCAATTCGTTCTTGATTTCCGGGAGGTCGTTGTCCAGGATGGCGTCGCCCAGCTCGTACATTTCCTCGATGCTCAGGTGCCGTAGCGTCTCCATGGTCTGTTTGCGGTCCCAGGGACATTCGGTGCGCAGCGTGTGCAGCACGGCGAGCAGTCGCTCGAACGCGTTGGCCGGGGTTTGTTGGGGCGCGGGAGGGATATGTGGCATGTCTTGTTTTTTTGCCCGCAAAAATACGGTTTTTATTTTAGCGGTGCCCTATTCACGGCGTTGCCAAAAGCCCCGGTGAATCGCTTCCCTGGAGCTGCAGTTGCTGCGCGAACTGCGTGATGGCGGCGAGCGCGCTGTCAAACTCCGTTTTTTCCGGAAGTTCGCCATTGCGCGCATCGATTTCCATTTTCCGCAACGGGAAAGCCAATCGTTCAGCCCCGATTTGCGCGGTGCGTCCCGCGATGCGGTGCAACAGCAGCTCCACATCGGGCAGGCTGCCGTCGCGGTAATGGCGTTCGAGGTCCGCCAAATCGGCGACGGTATCGCGCACGTAGTGTTCAATGATGCGGTAGGCCTGCTGCTCGTCTCCCAATGCGAGTTGGTGTATGGCCGACAGGCCCGATGCGTCGGGCCTGCGTGGAGGCGCCGCATCGGCGGCGACACCCAGCAACCGGAGCAGGTCGGCCTCCTTGAACGGCTTGAGCAGCAAGCCGTCAAATCCCTGGGCCAATAGCGCTTCCTGTTCCTCGGGCAATACCTGGGCGGTACAGGCATGGATCTTCACGCCTTTGGTGTCGATCTTACGGCGTAGCTCCCGATTGAGCTGGGTGCCATCCATTTCGGGCATGCGGATGTCCATGAGGATATGGGTGACCTGCGGATCCCAGGCCGCGGCAAGGACGGCTTTGGGCGTCGTGAAGCAACGGTGGTCCACTGCGTGTCTGTCGAGTATGTTTTGGCACAAGCCCAGGATCAACCGGTCGTCGTCCACGATCCATACGCGGCCCTTGAATGGAGCGGATGCTGGCATGCCCACCGGCAAGTCGGGTTGTGCCGTTGCCCTGTCGGGCGTCTTCAGCGGCAAGTTGGCCCTGAAAACCGATCCAACCCCCTTTTTGCTTTCCACGCGGATGTTCCCGCCCATGCTCTCGCAGATGGCCCGCACGATGCTCAGCCCCAACCCGCTGCCGAAATACACCCCCGAATTGGCCGTTTCGGATTGCTCGAAATCATTGAAGATGCGTTCAAGGTCGTCGGCGGGTATTCCTTTACCGGTGTCTTTGACGACGATGTTGAGCTCCGTCTTGCTGTCGTACACCACGGTGCTGACCTGGAGCGTCACCTTTCCGTGATCCGTGAATTTGATGGCATTGCTCAACAGGTTGAATAGGATCTGCTTGATGCGGAATGCGTCGCCCAAGACGTGGCCCGAGCCCAGGAGGCGGGTATGCAGGTCCAGCTCCAGCCCTTTGGCTTGTGCCTGTGCCTTCATGACCGATACCACGTTCGTGACCAGCCCTTCCACCGCAAAAGGCTTCTCGTTCAGCACGATCTTGCCCGACGTGATGCGGCTGTAATCCAGGATCTCGTTCACGATCTGGAGCAAGTGCTCGGACGATTGGTAGATGGCATCGATCTTTGGATCTTCCGCGAATTGATGCCGCAATTGCTCGGAGTAGCCGATGATTGACTGAAGCGGCGTGCGCAGCTCGTGGCTCATGTTGGCCAGGAAGCGTTGTTTCGCGGCGGCATGGTATTCAGCCTCTTCTTTTGCGGCTTCCAGGGCCACGCGATAGGCGTTGTTCCGTCGGATATCGGCCAGAATGAGGTACACCATGACGGCGGTGATGAAAAAGAAGGCGAGGATGATGGCGCCGATCCGCCATACGCTGTCGTTCATGACTGCCTTGGCTTGCTGGTTGTCGACTTCCAGTTGCAGCATCGCCTCGTTTTCAACCGCCTGCAGGATGCTCAGCATATTGCTTATCAACGTGTTGCTCGTGATGGTCAACTCCATTTCCTGGCTTACGAACCGTTGGCGCTGCTGTTGCTGTAGCTGCTGGAAACGCTGTACCGCACTGTCGATGCGGGCCAGGGTACTGTCGTGCTGCGCGGCCCGGATCGTGTCTACCACGGTTTCCAGCTCTTCCTCCACCATGCGGCGTTGCTCAACGACCTGCTGTTGCTCCTGCCGTTTGCGCGAGCCGAACACGCGGGCGAAGAATCCGCGGTCATCGTTGTTGAGGGGTACGACGACGGCGTTGGTATCGCCCGCAATCGTGGTCGTGCGGCGTTTCCGCTCGGTCGTGACGATGGTGCTATCGGTGCTCGGCTCGTAGATGACATCGCTCAATAGCTGCAGCTGTTCGGAAAACTCGCGGCTGTCCACGACCTTCTCGCGGACTTTCACGTAGGCATTGAAGAGCCGATCGCGTTGTTTCAGCAACCGTTTGATGGAATCGATCCGGGCCTGTTGCAGTTCGCTACCGGCATACAGCTGCTTGAGCGAATCCAGCGAGGTCAGGATGGCCCCCGATTCCTTGGAGAAGCTTTTGTAAGACACCCGGCCGCCGAAAGCCTGGGAACGTTGCAATTGGTCGAGCCGCATGATATCCCTGGAGATGCCGCTGACCATCTCCAGCTTCGGGTCTGGGGTGGTGATGCTGTCGACCGTGTCCATCATCTCGGTGAAGGCCACGCGGCTGATGACCCAGGCCAATACCAACGCCACCGCACACGTGATGAATACGAATATGACCTTGCGCCTTACGCCGCCCGATGACCGTATGTTTTGGGTAGGCATGTATGCTCTCCTTGATTCCTTCGGTAAAGCTACCAAAAATCATGCTAAAACGGTCATCGGCTTTCAGCGATGGGCCGATACCCGATTGCTGAAAGCCGATAGCCGATTGCGGATCGCCGGTCACTGATTCAGGAAAACGAACTTCTGGTCGAACATGTCGAGCTTGATGTTGCTGTCTTTGTACACCTTGCCGGCCAGTATTTCCTTCGAAAGTTCGTTCAGGATGTGTTTCTGGATCACGCGCTTGAGTGGCCTGGCACCGAACTGCGGGTCGTAACCCAATTGCGCCAGCCAATCCAGCGCCTCGTCCGAAGCCGTGAGGTGGATGCCCATCCCTTCCAACTGGTCCTGCACGCCCGCGAATTGCATGTGTACGATCTTGCCCAGCTCTTCCCGGCTCAGCGGCGCGAACATGATCACCTCGTCGATGCGGTTGAGGAATTCGGGCCGTATCGTCTTTTGGAGCAACTCATAGACTTCGCTTTGCGTCTTTGCCATGATCTCATCCCGGTTGCTTTCATCGAGCCCGCTGAAGTTTTCCTGGATGAGGTGCGACCCGATGTTGGACGTCATGATGATGATCGTGTTCTTGAAATTCACGACCCGGCCCTTGTTGTCGGTGAGGTGCCCATCGTCCAATACCTGCAAGAGGATATTGAATACGTCGGGGTGAGCCTTTTCGATTTCGTCGAGCAGTACCACGGCATACGGCCGGCGTCGGATGGCTTCCGTGAGCTGGCCGCCTTCATCGTAGCCGACATACCCCGGAGGCGCACCGATCAGGCGCGATACCGAATGCCGTTCCTGGTATTCGCTCATGTCGATGCGCACCATCGATTGCTCGTCGTTGAAGAGGAATTCGGCCAATGCCTTGGCGAGTTCGGTCTTGCCGACACCGGTGGTGCCGAGGAAGATGAACGAGCCGATGGGGCGGCGCTTGTCGCTCAGCCCGGCCCTCGAGCGCCTGATGGCATCCGAAACGGCCGCTATCGCTTCTTCCTGGCCAGCCACGCGTTTGTGGAGTTCTTCTTCAAGGTGTAGCAGTTTGTCGCGCTCGCTCTGCACCATGCGGGTAACCGGAATGCCCGTCCACCGCGATACCACGCCCGCGATGTCTTCTGCGGTGACCTCTTCCTTGAGCATGCGGCTGTCGGCCTGTTTCTCGGCCAACTCCTGTTTGAGCGCGTCCACCCGATCTTGCGATTCCTTGATGCGGCCGTAGCGGATTTCGGCCACCCGACCGTAGTCGCCTGCCCGTTCGGCCTGGTCCGCTTCGATCTTGTAGTTCTCGATCTGCTCGATTTCGTGGTTGACCCGATCCACCAGTGTCTTTTCGCTCTGCCAGGCGGCACGCAGCGAGTCGCGCTCGGTGGTGAGGTTGGCGATCTGCTCGCTCAGCTCGGCCACTTTCTTGGCGTCCTTTTCCCGCTTGATCGCTTCCCGCTCGATTTCGAGCTGCATGATGCGCCGCTCGATTTCGTCAACGGCCTCGGGTACGGAATCCATCTCGAGCCGGAGCTTGGATGCGGCCTCGTCCATCAGGTCGATGGCCTTGTCGGGGAGGAAGCGGTCGGCGATGTACCGTTGCGAAAGTTCCACCGCAGCGATGATGGATTCGTCCAGGATACGCACCTTATGGTGTGTTTCGTAGCGTTCCTTGAGACCGCGGAGGATGGAGATGGCATCTTGGGTGTCTGGTTCTTCCACCATCACTTTCTGGAAACGGCGTTCGAGCGCCTTGTCCTTCTCGAAGTATTTTTGATACTCGTTGAGCGTCGTGGCGCCGATGGCGCGGAGCTCGCCGCGCGCCAAGGCCGGTTTCAGGATGTTCGCTGCGTCCATGGCCCCTTCGCCGCCGCCGGCACCCACCAGCGTGTGGATTTCGTCGATGAACAGGATGATTTCGCCGTCGCTGGTGGTCACCTCCTTCACGACGGCCTTCAGTCGTTCCTCGAATTCGCCCTTGTACTTCGCACCCGCGATGAGCGCACCCATATCCAGCGAGAAGACGGTCTTCGTTTTCAGGTTTTCGGGCACGTCGCCCTTGATGATCCGATGCGCGATGCCCTCGGCGATGGCGGTCTTTCCCACGCCCGGTTCGCCCACCAGGATGGGGTTGTTCTTCGTGCGGCGCGAAAGGATCTGGATAACCCGCCGGATCTCTTCGTCCCGCCCGATGACGGGGTCGAGTTTGCCCGATTCGGCGAACTCATTGAGGTTACGGGCATATTTGTTCAGCGCGTTGTAGGTGGCTTCGGCGTTCTGGTCGGTCACCCGGGTATTGCCGCGCAGATCGGTGATGGCCTTTTTCAGGTCCTTGTCGGTCACGCCCTGGTCCTTGAGCAACGAAGCGGTCTTGTCGCCCGCAGCCAACAGGCCCAATAGGATGTGCTCGATGGATACGAACTCATCCTTGAAATCCTTCAGGTAGGATTGCGCCTTCTGCAGGGCGGTGTTGGTCGACGAGGCCAGGTAGATGTTGCTGCCGCTCACCTTCGGAAAAGAAGCAATCTGCTTGTCCAGTTCCTCTTCGACGTGCTTGAGGTTCACGTTCAGTTTCTTGAGCAAGTGGCTCACCACGTTCTCGTCCACGAGCAGCAACGCCTTGAGCAGGTGGGCCGGTTCTATCGCCTGTTGCTGGTTGCCAACGGCGATCTCGGATGCTTTTTGGATAGCTTCCTGTGCTTTGATCGTATAGTTGTTGAAATTCATCGTCTTGTTGTTTCCTTGGTGTTTCACAAAACAAATACCACGGGGCATTTGATTGCGGAATCGGAAATTTTGTCGCATTGTGGACGCGATTTACTGAATAATTGGCTGCTGGTTAATGCGTTGTACTGAAAAAAATGCAGGCCAGGTGCTTTGGTGTTATCAAGTTCATGACTTATTGTTTACTTTTGCACCGAGGCAAACCTGTTCTATCGCTTCAACCATGGTTGGGGAGGAAAGTCCGGACAACACAGAGCACCTCGCTTCCTAACGGGAAGGGTCACGCCACGGGCGTGATACGGAAAGTGCCACAGAAAACAAACCGCCTGTGCCGTCGGTACGGGTAAGGGTGAAAACGTGGGGTAAGAGCCCACGGCTTTGCGCAGCGATGCGCATCGCGGTAAACCCCGGGGGTTGAAAGGCCAAATAGGTTGTGGAAACCAGGAAGTTGCTCGCTTCCAATCCGCCGGCTGGCGGGTACCGCAACGGGTAGGCCGCTGGAGCCTGCCAGTGATGGCAGGCCAAGATAAATGATAGAAGCCGCCGACTTGTCGGGGGCACAGAATCCGGCTTATAGGGTTTGCTTCTTTTTTATTGATAACGACTGGGTATGACCAAGATTTTAATCATCGACGACGAACGCGCGATCCGCAGCACGCTGCGGGAAATCCTTGAATATGAGGGCTACAAGGTATTGGACACGGACAACGGAGCCGATGGGTTGGCTGTCATCAAGCGCGAGGAAGTGGATCTCGTGCTCTGCGACATCAAGATGAGCAAGATGGACGGCATGGAAGTGCTCACCGAAGCGTTGGCGCTCAAACCGGACTTGCCATTCATCATGATATCGGGGCACGGCACCATCGAGACGGCGGTGGAGGCCAGCAGGAAAGGCGCCTACGATTTCATTTCCAAGCCGCCCGACCTCAATCGGCTGCTCATTACCGTGCGCAATGCGTTGGAACGCGGTACGTTGGTCACCGAGACGAAGGTGCTCAAGCGCAAGGCCAGCAAGACGCGCGAGATCCTGGGCGAATCGGAAGGCATCCAGCGCATCAAGGAAACGATCGAGCGCGTGGCGCCCACCGAGGCACGGGTGTTGGTGACCGGGGCGAACGGCAGTGGCAAGGAGTTGGTGGCGAGGTGGCTGCATGAAAAGTCGTCGAGGGCAGGTGCTCCGCTCGTGGAGGTCAATTGCGCGGCGATACCCTCCGAGCTGATCGAAAGCGAGCTGTTCGGGCATGAAAAAGGCTCCTTCACCTCGGCGGTGAAGCAGCGTATCGGCAAGTTCGAGCAAGCCCACAACGGGACGCTGTTCCTGGACGAGATCGGCGACATGAGCCTATCTGCGCAAGCCAAGGTGCTCCGGGCCCTGCAAGAGAATAAGATCACCCGGGTAGGCGGGGAGAAGGAGATCTCGGTGAACGTGCGGGTCATCGCCGCCACGAACAAGGACCTGCTCAAGGAGATCGACGCGGGCAACTTCCGGATGGACCTGTACCACCGCTTGAGCGTGATCATCATCCACGTGCCGCCCTTGACGGATCGACAGGACGACATCCCCATATTGGCAGCGAGTTTTTGCGCCGAAGTGTGCAACGAGTATAACATGCCGGTCAAGGAGATCACCAGCGAAGCCATGGACGCATTGAAGGGGCTGCCCTGGACGGGCAACATCCGCGAATTGCGGAACATGGTGGAACGGTTGATCATCCTGAGCGATAAGGCGATCACCGATAAGGACGTGCGCGCATTTGCGAATCCGGCCGCTTTCACGGTGGCCAAGGAAGAGCCCGCGCATCACGGTGCCGGCCGAACAACGGCGGCGGGGAATGGAAGCATGGCCGACTACGACGGCTTTTCCTCGTTCCAGGATTTCAAGGACCACACGGAGAAGGAGTACATCAAGTACAAGCTGGAAAAGAATGGTTGGAACGTGTCCAAGACGGCAGATGAGATCGACATACAGCGCAGCCACCTATACAGCAAGATCGAAAAGTTTGGGTTGAAAAGGGAAGCATAGCCCACGGTCGGTACCGTGGGCTTGGGCCAAAGGTCATTCATTGAATTTCCGGTGTTGTTTCCGGATCAGGACCACCACGACGACAACCAAGATGATCGCACCCAATGCGATGTAACCATAGGTCTGCCAAGGGGTGGGCTCGGTGGTTGCCGCGTCGCTTTGCTGGGCAATGGCCGAAGTACTGAAAAACACGAATAATAAAGCAGCGATGCGGTGCATGATATCCTTGAAATTTGTACAATATACGAAATATTAATGCACAAGCGCGCTTGAATGTTTTTATTATTTTGTTTTCGGCCTGTCAAGCTATTTCGGCGATGAAAATCCCATCTTGGTTTATCGCCGCCCGGTTTTCCAGGATATTGCGCAGGTTGATCCTGCCGATCACGTACTTGAAATCCTGCGCGTAGTAGCGCTCGCTTATCGATGAGAACCCCAGCTGCTCGACGAGGGCCTCGTCATCGTAGCGCAGGTAAACCGTGATTTCCCAATCCGTGCTGTAGGCGAGCCCGTCGGCGTCGATATGCTTTTTGTACTCGTATCGATAATCGTATCGCAAGGCGGCGATATCGGACAATACGGCCGATCCGGTGGGATGTCCGCCGGCGCCCTTTCCGTAGAAGAACTGCTCATCGGCAAACGCGGCCTTGACCAGTACGCCATTGTATTCGTTTTCCACGCCGTAAAGGATGTTGTCTTTCGACACGAGCTTGGGCAATACATAGAGGATGACCGACCTGTCGTTGATTTCGCGCGCGGTGGGCACCAGCTTGATCTTGAGGTCCTTCTCGCGGGCAAACCGGATGTCGGGGGCACCGAGTCTGTCAATCCCGAGATTGAGGATGTCGTCCGGACGGATGAACAGCCCGTAGGCGTGCGACGCCACGATGGCCAACTTGAACTTCGGGTCGAACCCGCCCACGTCGAGTGTCGGGTCCGTCTCGGCAAAGCCCAGGTCCTGCGCCTGTTTCAAGGCCGTCGCGTAAGCCAGGTTCTCGTTGAATATCTTGGACAGGATGTAGTTGGATGAACCATTGAATATGCCCGTCACGGAATGCAGCAATTCGTTGTCATAGTATTCCTCGAGGTTGCGGATGATGGGGATGCTCCCGCACACGGCCCCCTCGTACAGCAAGCTGGTGCCGTGCCGGTGCTGGATGTCGACCAACTCCGCCAGATGCGTGGCGATCATCTTCTTGTTGGCGGATACGACATGCTTTCCGGACCGGAGCGCTTCGGATACGATCTCGAAGGCCGCATCGGCATCGTCGATGAGTTCGACGACCGTATTGATGTCGGGGTCGTCCAACACGGCCCGCGCATCGGTGGTGAAGAGGTGGGCGGGCAGGCTCCGCTTTTTTTCGGGATGCTTGATGACGAACCGTTTGATGGCTAAATTGAGATTCTTGGTCTTGATGATGTCATGGAGTCCTTGCCCCACGACGCCGAAGCCGAAAATCCCCAAGGTAAGTTTGTTGTTCATATTTGTTACGGGAATTTATGTATGCATTTAAGGTCCTGCGGCCAGCGCAGGCAAGACGGGATGCCCCGGCGCAACGAAAATCCGTCATGCGGCGCGCGTCGCTGCCCAAGGCATCCCGGTGCTGTCAATGGATTGACGAGCCGATCATTTGATCTTGTCGAACGCCTGTTGCAGGTCTGCCTTGATGTCATCGACGTGCTCGATGCCGACCGCAATGCGAAGCTGGCCCGGGTAAACGCCCGCATTTCGTTGGTCGGCCTCGCTAAGCTGCTGGTGCGTCGTGGCAGACGGATGGATGATCAGTGTTTTGGCATCCCCGACGTTGGCCAGGTGGCTGATCAACGTCAATGAATCGATAAATGTGTCGGCCTTTCCGGCTCCCCCTTTGATGGCGAAAGACAGTACCGCGCCGAAACCGTTCTTGAGGTACTTTTGGGCGTTGCCATGGTACGGATGGCTTTTCAGCCCCGGATAACTCACGCTTTCCACCTGGGGATGGGTTTCCAGCCATTTGGCGACCTCCAGTGCGTTGTCTACATGGCGTTGCACGCGCAACGAAAGCGTTTCCAGTCCTTGCAGCAGCAGGAATGCATTGAACGGTGAAAGGGCGGGGCCATAGTCGCGAAGTCCTTCAACCCGGGCGCGGATGGCGAATTGGATGTTGCCGAAAGGGCCATCCACCCCGAACACGTCACTGAAAACCAGGCCATGGTAGCCTTCGGAGGGTTCGGTGAATTGCTTGAATTTGCCATTCCCCCAATTGTAGTTGCCACCGTCGACGATGACGCCGCCGATGCTGTTGCCGTGTCCACCGATCCATTTCGTAGCCGACTCAACGACCACGTGTGCACCGTGTTCGAGTGGTTTGAATAGGTATCCGGCAGCGCCGAAGGTATTGTCAACGATCAACGGCAGGTCGTACTTGTTGGCAAGGCCGGCGATGCGCTCGAAATCCGGGATGCTGTAGCTCGGGTTGCCGATCGTCTCCAGGTAGATGGCCTTCGTCCGGTCGTCGATGAGCGCCTCGATGTTTTCCGGCGCGTCATCCTTGGCAAGGCGCGCCTCGATGCCCAGGCGCTTGAACGACACCTTGAATTGATTGAAGGTGCCGCCGTACAAGTTTGCGCCACTGACGAAATTGTCTCCGCTTTCGAGGATGTTCGTCAAGGCGATGAATTGCGCGGCTTGACCGGACGCCACCGCCAGGGCGGCTACGCCACCTTCGAGCGCGGCGACCCGTTTCTCGAAAACGTCGGTCGTGGGGTTCATGATGCGCGTATAGATGTTCCCGAACTCCTTCAGTGCGAAAAGGTTGGCACCGTGCTCGGCGTTGTTGAAAACATAAGACGTGGTCTGGTAGATGGGCACGGCGCGCGCGCCTGTCGTGGGATCCGCTACTTGTCCGGCGTGGACCTGCAAGGTTTCAAATTTCAGATTGTCATTAGCCATGATTTCGATGTGTTTACTGTAATTGTTATCGGATGAACTGATTGTGATTGGCAAGGATACGTGTGCCGATCGGCACTTCCGACGCCAAGGCGGCGGACGGGGAACAGGTGCGTGAACGGGTTAGCGACAGCCATGCCGATACGCGACCAGGCGACACATTCGCATGGATAGGCGCACCGATTTCCCGGTAGACAGCTGTCGATTGTTTTGAGTTGGATTCGTATTCATTGCCTCGTTATTTATATACTCCCAGCCACTATCGGCCGGGACAGGAATTGGCACCTTTTCCACCGTTTGCGGATGGTTGCCAGTGGGTCATTGAGCCAGTCTCTCGCCACTTCTTTATAAATCAAGACCCTTTGTGAAGCGGAATTGATTTGTGTGTGCTCGCACACAACGGCAGCAAATATAGGCGCTGCGATTTGGTTGTGCAAAGTTTTTTTGATTTTTTTGTGCAGATGATGATCACGTTCAATACCGCCGCGTTGCTTTTTCCAGCCATCAGTTTGATCATGCTGGCCTACACCAACCGTTTTCTGGCGTTGGCAGCCCTCGTGCGCAGCTTGCACGCCAAGTACCTGGAACACAACAAGAGCGGTGTGCTGCATGGCCAGATCAAGAACCTGCGCTACCGGCTCAGGCTGATCAAGCAGATGCAGGCCATGGGGGTCGTGAGCTTCGTGGCGTGCATCGCCTGCATGTACTGCATCTACATCGAGCACGCGTGGCTCGTGGAGGTTACGTTTGCATCGAGTCTGCTGTTCTTCACGATTTCGTTGATTATCTCGCTATTGGAGATCCAGGTCAGCAATAAGGCCCTGGAGCTGGAGCTCAGCGACATGGAGGAGGGCGAGGATGGTTCGTTGGTGGGCTACATCAAGAAAAAGCTGGACAAGAAAAAGGCGGCCCCCGATAACGGAAGCCGCCGAACCTAAGTTTAAAAGGGAGTTAGTTTATCTTACGAACAACAGTTCGCGCAATTTTGGCAGCGGCCATTTGCGGTCATCGATGATTTGCTCCAATTTGTTGATGTGATAGCGGATCTTGTCGAAATAGGGCTTTACCTGCTCGTCGTACGCGATCGCCTTTTCGCGGACATCTTCCAGGACATTGGCTTTCTTGCGCTCCTGGCGCATGGCTTCCGCATCGACGAGGATGGTATTGATGTGGGTGGAGATGCGCTCGAGCAGGTTTGCCTGCGATCCGTACGCCTCCGGTTTCAAGCCCAAGTCCTTCAGGCCCTTCACGTTCGCGATCAGGTCGTTCTGATAGTCGAAGGCGGCGGGCGCGATGAGGCTGGTCACGATTTCGCCGATGACGCGTGCCTCGATCTGGATCTTCTTGTAGTAGTTCTCCAGCAGGATCTCATGCCGCGCTTCGCTTTCGCGTTTGCTCAGGATGGACAGCTGCGCGAACAATTCCAGCGACCTTTCGTCGACGTATACGTCGAGCGCTTTCGGGGTGGTCTTGATGTTTGACAAGCCACGCTTCAGCGCTTCCTCTTCCCACTCTTTGCTGTATCCGTTGCCCTCGAAGCGGATGGCCTTGGATTCCTTGATGTATTTGCGGACCACGTTGAGCAGCGCCAGGTCCTTCTTGGTGCCCTTCTTGATCTGTTTGTCCACTTCAGACTTGAACTCGATCAGCTGGTTGGCCACGATGGCGCTCAATACGGTCATCGGGCTGGCGCTGTTGGCCGAAGAGCCTACGGCCCGGAATTCAAACTTGTTGCCCGTGAAGGCGAAGGGCGATGTCCGGTTGCGGTCGGTGTTGTCCAGTTGCAGTTCGGGGATCTTCGGGATGCCGTGCCACAGCATGGCTTCATTTTTCACCTTCTTGGCCACCCTTGCCGTTTCCACTTCGTCGAGCACGGCGTTGAGCTGGCTGCCCAGGAAAATGGAGATGATGGCGGGAGGGGCTTCGTTGGCGCCCAGCCGGTGGTCGTTGGCTGCACTCGCGATCGAGGCACGCATCAGGTCGGCATTGTCGTGCACGGCCTTGATCACATTCACGAAAAACGTGAGGAACATGAGGTTGTTCTTCGGGGTTTTTCCCGGCGACAGCAGGTTCACGCCCGTGTTGGTGATCATCGACCAGTTGTTGTGCTTGCCCGATCCGTTGATGTCTGCGTAGGGTTTCTCATGGATGAGCACCTTGAACTTGTGCCGCAGTGCCACCTGTTCCATCAGGTTCAGCAACAGTTGGTTGTGGTCTATCGCCAGGTTGATCTCCTCGAACATCGGCGCGCATTCGAACTGCGAAGGGGCCACCTCGTTGTGACGGGTCTTCAAGGGGATGCCCAGTTTGAGCGCTTCCTGTTCCAGGTCGACCATGAATGCCAGGACCCGCTCGGGGATGGCACCGAAATAATGGTCTTCCAGCTGCTGGCCTTTTGCTGACATGTGGCCAAACAGCGTACGGCCGGTGAGTTGCAGGTCGGGGCGTGCATTGAACAGCGCCAGGTCCACGAGGAAATATTCCTGTTCGATGCCCAGTGAGGCATTGACTTTGGTGATCGATTTGTCAAAGAAATTGGCCACATCCACCGCGGCCTTGTCCAGCGCATTGATGGCCTTCAGGAGCGGGGCCTTGTAGTCAAGCGCTTCACCGGTGTAGGAGACGAAGATCGTCGGGATGCAAAGCGTCTTGCCGCCGCCGGTTTCGAAGATGAAGGCCGGCGAGGACGGATCCCAGCCCGTATACCCGCGGGCTTCAAAGGTATTGCGGATACCGCCGCTCGGGAAGCTGGAGGCATCGGGCTCTTGCTGCACCAATGCGCTTGCCGTGAATTTGTCAATGGCCGAACCATCCGGTAGCGGCTCGAAGAATGCATCATGTTTTTCGGCCGTGGCCCCGGTCAGCGGCTGGAACCAGTGGGTGTAATGCGTCACACCGTTGCTGATCGCCCAGCTTTTCATCGCCTGCGAGATATGCTCGGCGAGATCGATGCTGATGGCTTTCCCCTCATCGATGGTTTCCACCAGCTCCGCATAGGCGTTCTTTGGAAGGTAGTCCTTCATCTTTGCGGTGGTAAAGACATTTTTACCGTAGTAGGACGAAGGTTTGATGGTTTCTTGGGTTTTGTTGTTGTTTAATCGGGAAATGGCGGTTTCAACCGCCTTGAATCTTAAGCCTGACATTTAATTTTGTATTTATTTGTTTGATGCATTGTATCGTTTGATCAAATACGGTTCAATATTCGAAAAAAAAAATGACATTTCCTTATTTTTTTTAATAGAAATGAAAATATTTTTGATATTTTATGAAAAAATGCTCGGTATCTCGTTTTGTTGTTGTGTTATTTGCAATGCCCATTGGGTTCTTGCAGCGAGCAAACGAGCCGATTCGGTGGCCGGAAACCCCCGATGGCGTCCTTGGGCATGGCCGTTTCGCCCGGGTAATATCATTTTTACATTGCATCGGCCAATCGTTGTCAATCACCGCCTTTTCGCGTAACAACGGCGCTTCGGCCACGTCAAAAAGCTGTTTTTGCGCGCACCGTTTAGGGCAGGGCTTCGTGTTCTCGGCCCAAATAGGTTAGCTTTACGCATATATTGGATTAATTGAATCGTCGTGGCAGTCATTTTAAGTGTAAAAGAAGTCGGTAAAACCTACCAGAGCGCTGGCACACCGCTTTCGGTGCTGCATGCCATCAGTTTCGATGTCGAAGCGGCGTCGACCGTTTCCATCGTGGGGCCGTCGGGCAGCGGCAAGACCACGTTGCTGGGGCTTTGCGCCGGGTTGGATCGCGCGAGTACGGGAACGATCGTATTGAGCGGTGTTTCGTTGGATGACCTCAGCGAAGACCAACGGGCGCGCGTGCGCAACCAGCATGTGGGGTTCGTGTTCCAGAATTTCCAGCTGCTTCCCACGTTGACCGCGTTGGAAAACGTCATGGTGCCGCTGGAGCTCCGGGGCGAACGGAATAGCCGGGCGATCGCGACCACGCTATTGGACAAGGTAGGCCTGGCGGACCGGGGCCACCATTATCCGTTGCAGCTCTCGGGCGGCGAACAGCAGCGCGTTTCGATCGCACGGGCTTTTTCCAACTCGCCCCAGATCCTGTTTGCCGACGAACCCACCGGAAACCTCGATGCGGATACCAGCGAGACGATCGAAAAGCTGCTGTTTGACCTCAATCGGGATGCCGGAACGACGTTGGTCTTGGTGACGCATGACCTGGAATTGGCTTCCAAGACCCAGCGCGTCATCCGCATGAAGGGCGGTACGGTGGTCTCGGATTCGCGGATGCAGCACGGTGCACGATGACGACGGACCGCAAGCATATCCTGCGTGCCACCGGCTGGATCTTCCGGATGGCGTGGCGAGACAGCCGACGGAACCGCTCCCGGCTGTTGCTCTTCATCTCTTCCATCGTGATCGGTATCGCGGCGTTGGTGGCGATCTATTCGTTCGGGGACAACCTCGAGCGCGACATCGATGATCAGGCGGCGACGCTGGTTGGCGCTGACGTGGTGCTGCACAGCAACCGGCTGTTGGACGATGGCGCGCAGCGCATCGTCGATTCCATCGGGGCGATGAGCTTGGACCATGCCGAAGAGCAGAGTTTCGCATCCATGGTGGTGTTCACCGGCAATGGCGGCACGCGTTTGGTCCAGGTGCGGGCGTTGGGTGGCGCATTTCCCTTTTATGGCACATTGGAAACGACGCCCGCCGCCGCCGGGACCACGTTCCGAAACCACCGCCAGGCGCTGGTCGACAAGACGCTCATGCTGCAATTCGAGGCCGAGGTGGGCGATTCCATCAAGGTGGGCGACCTGCTGTTCGAGATCGCCGGCCGGTTGGAGCAGGCGCCCGGACAGAGCGGCATCGCGACCACCGTCGCGCCGCCGGTGTTCATCCCGCTCGACTACCTACCGGCTACCGGGCTGAACCAGAAAGGGAGCCGGATCAACTATCACCACTACTTCAGGCTGAAGGATCCCGCGCGGGCCGATGCACTCACCGATGGCCTGGATTCGCTGCTTGAAGTGCACCGCATGGGCTATGACACGATTTCTTCGCGCAAGCGCGAAACCGGGCGGTCGTTTTCGGACCTGAACAAATTCCTTTCATTGGTGGGTTTCGTCGCGTTGTTGCTGGGGTGCATCGGCGTGTCGAGCGCCGTGCACATCTACATCAAGGAGAAGTTGAACAGCATCGCGATACTGCGTTGCCTGGGCGCCAGCTCACGCCAGGCGTTCCTGATCTACCTGGTGCAACTGTTGGGTGTCGGATTTGTCGGCTCGGCGGCAGGCGCGTTGCTGGGCACGGTCATCCAGCAACTGCTGCCCGTGGTCTTTGCAGACTTCGTGCCCGTGGCCATCAGCAGCGACATCTCCTGGAGCGCGATCGGGCAGGGCATCGGCTTGGGGGTGTGGATCTCCGTGCTGTTCGCGTTGCTGCCGTTGGTCGGTATACGCAACATCGCGCCGTTGAATACCTTGCGATTGTCGTTGGACGCGCCGAGTCCGATCAAGGATCGTTGGAGCTGGGCCATCTACGGGTTGATCGCGCTGTTTGTCTTTGGTTATGCGTACCTGCAGCTGGATGGCGTGGTGCAGACAATCGTGTTCACCGGCGGTGTGGGGCTGGCGTTCGTGGTGCTGTATGCGGCGGCGAGCCTATTGGTCTGGCTGGTGAGGCGATTCTTCCCGACGTCGTGGGGTTACCTCTGGCGGCAAGGGCTTTCCAACCTGTTCCGGCCCAACAACCAGACCAGTATCCTGGTCGTCGCCGTTGGCCTTGGCACGGCATTCATCGCCACGCTATTCCTGGTGCAGGACATGTTGATTTCGCGCATCTCGCTATCGGCCAGCGAGCACCAACCCAATATGGTGCTCTTCGATATCCAGTCTGCGCAGAAAGACGCCGTGGCCGGCTTGGTGAAAGAGGCCGGGCTGCCCGTGCTGGACGAGGTGCCGATCGTGACGGTGCAATTGGAAGCCATCAACGGCGTTACGGCCGATGACGCGCGCCGGGACAGTACCATCCAGGTATCGCGCAGGGCGTTGGGCGGCGAGCTGCGGGCGACGTACCGATCGGCGTTGACCGACTCGGAGAAAATCACGGCCGGCCGGTGGGTCGGCCAGGCCGCACCGGGCGATACCGCCCGCGTTTCGCTTGAGGAGGATTATGCGCAGCGCCTCCGCGTGAAGATCGGCGATAGGCTGGTATTCAATGTGCAGGGTGTCCGGATCCCGGCCATCGTGGGCAGTTTCCGCGAGGTCGATTGGAACCGGGTCCAAACCAACTTCAGGCTGATATTCCCGGCCGGGGTGATCGACAATGCGCCGCAGTTCCATGTGTTGATGACCCGCGTTCCGGACGACGTCGCATCCGCGCGGATGCAGCAGGCGCTGGTGAAGCGATTTCCCAATGTGTCCATCATCGATCTGGGGCTTATCCTGTCGGTGTTGGATGAACTGCTCGACAAGATCGGATTCGTGATCGGTTTCATGGGTGGATTCAGTATCCTCACCGGTTTCGTGGTGTTGACGGCTTCGGTGATGATCAGCAAGTACCAGCGGATCAAGGAAAGCGTATTGCTGCGTACCATGGGGGCCTCACGGCGGCAGATCTTGGCCATCACGGCATTGGAATATTTCTTTTTGGGATTGATTGCCTCCTTCACCGGCGTGTTGCTTGCCTTGGGTGGGGCCTGGGCATTGGCCGCGTTCAGTTTTGAGGTGCCGTTTTCACCCCGGCCCGCCACGATGTTGCTGCTCGTGGTCGGCATCGCTTCGCTCACGGTGCTGATCGGCGTGATCAACAGCAGGGGCATCACGCAACGGCCGCCCTTGGAGATACTGCGTAAGGAAAATTAGGGGGTACCCTGGGGTCATTGGCTGGCCAGTATCGCATTCAGGATCGACAGGCCGATGGCATCCACGGACTCCGCGGTGTTGGACAGGATCACCACCGCGACTTTCTTGTCGGGGGTGAATGCCATGTAGCTGCGGCTGCCGAACGTACCGCCATTGTGCCAATAGATCAATTCGTCGCCCACGAGGGTCATGTGCCACGCCAGCCCGATATCCGTGTCGGGCGGATTGAAATACGTGAACTGGCGCGTAAGTGCCAATGCATGCTCCAGGTCGGATTCCGGCATCTTGAAATGCGCCTTGGCATAGGTGAGCAGGTCGGGCACGGTCGATTTGAGCGATCCGTGGGCCGTGAAGTCGTCGTATGTCCAGGTGGGGGTTTCCTGGCCCTTCGCATTGTACACCTTCGTCACGTACTGCGTATCGGGGTCGGGGTGCTCCGTCGTGTTGTTTAGGCCCAGGGGCTGGCAGATGATTTCGGCCACCGACTCCTGGTACGGTTTCCCATGGACGGTCGACAGGATGTCTCCCAACAGGCCGAAGCCCAGGTTGCTGTACAGGTACAGCGAATCCGGGGGCGTGGTTGCCCGGTAGGATTTCAGGAATGCATACAGGTGCGTTTTCGTGTAGCCCTTATACGGATCCAGCGGGTTCGCCGCCGAGGCTTCCAGGTCGTCGGGCAACCGGGGCAAACCCGACGTGTGGTTGGCGAGGTGCCGCAGCGTGATGCCTTGGAGGTCGGTGTTCGTCGCCACCGAATCGGGCAGGTACTGGGTGATGGGGTCGTCCAGGTTGAGCTGCTGTGTCTGGGCCAGGTAGGCGAGCAGCGTGGCCGTGAATGTCTTGCTGATCGAGCCGATCTCGAACAGCGTGTGTTCGTCGGGCAGCCGCCTGTTGCCTTTTTCGGTTTCGCCGTAGTAATAGCTGCTGGTCTTCCCGGCATTGATGACGCCGATCGCCAGTGCGTGGGTATGTCCTTTCCGGCTGTAGGCAAGCGCCACGGAGTCGACGAAGCGATCCACGCGCGATGCCGACCCGCTGGCCTGTACCGGAAGTTCCGGCTGTTCCGGTACCGGATCGCCGGCGTACGGTTGGAACAATAGCGTTTCGACCTTGTTGAGGCTATCGAGGCCCAAGACAACCTGGAGCGGCGAACTCAGGAAGTCCAGTTTGTAGGTGGCCACGCCATCTTCGTAACCCTTCAATTCGGCGCGCTGTATCTGGCCCAATGGATAGAGCTGTTGGGCCATCACCGTCTGGAACGCCTGTAGCGAAAGCGATTGCTTGAACTTATCCCCGGCCAGCGCGTAGATGGAATCCGTTTCCTGCAGGTTGAAGTGATACTCGATCTTGTTGAATACGGCTTGGTTGATGCGTTGTTCGCTGGCTTCTTGGGCAATGGCTGAAAATGTGGGCAGCAGTAATAAAGCGCATGCTATTCTGTTCTTGATTCCAAACATCTAGCAAAATTACATGAAACCGCACTACATTCCTAATAATTGTTTCAGGCGTGCGTAACCGTTCCGGCTCACATTCACCTTCTGTCCGTCGGAAAGAACGGCCACGTGGCCGTCTTTTTCATGGGGTTCGAGCCGTACGATGTGGTCGACCTTGACGATGAACGAGCGGTGCACGCGAACGAAATGGAGCGGATTCAACTGCTCCTCGAAAGCCGCCATGGTCTTGTTCTTGAGGAACGTGCCTTCGTCGGTGTGGATTTTCACGTAATCGTCATCCGCCTCCAGGCAAATGACGCTCCCGATGGGGATGATCTTGATTTTCGAACCCGTTTTCACCACCACGCGTTCCAAGGTACCCGCCGCCTGCTGCACACTGTCCAGCATCTTCCGGGTATTGGCGGCGGTTGCCTCCGTCTGCTTGGTGTCGAGGAATTTGGCCATGGCCTGATCGAACCTGGCCTTGGTGATCGGTTTCAGCAGGTAGTCGATGGCATGCTGTTCGAATGCCTTGACGGCGTATTCGTCAAAGGCGGTGGTGAAAATGACCGCCGGTTGCCTGTCGATGATCTCGAGCATCTCGAAGCCGTTGATCTTGGGCATCTGGATGTCCAGGAACACGATGTCCGGCTGGTATTGCATGATCGCTTTGGCCCCTTCGAACCCGTCGTTGCACTCGGCCACGACGTCCACTTCCGGATAACTTTCCAGGTACTCGGCCACCATGCTCCGCGCCAAGGGTTCATCATCTATCAACACAGCCTTGATCATCGTTGAGGGATCTTGATTATGCTGGTAAAGATATGGGTTGTTGCCTTGGTTTCCAATAGGTCCGTGCGCCCGAACAGCAAAAAGAGGCGGCGTTGCACGCCGCGGAGGCCAAAACCGGTCCCGCGGCGCGGTTTGTTGCTCTGGCTGTCGTACGGGTTTTCGATCTGTATTTCCAGCAGGTGTTCGCTGCACGTGCAGGAAACCCGTATGGTTACGTTGCCGGTGGTGTCGTAGAGGCCGTATTTGATCGCATTTTCGACCAGCGGTTGCATGATCATGGCCGGTAGCGTCATGGCCAGGCACGATTCGTCGTAGTCGACCTGCGTCGCCAGGCGATGGCCGAACCGTACCTTCTCGATCTCGAGGTACAGTTGGAGGTGTTCCAGCTCGTCCTTGAGGGCGATGAGTTGCTGGTCGTCCTTGCGCAAGGTGCCCCGCAGGAAGTCAGATAGCTGGAAGGTCATGTTCCTGGCCTCGTCTGGTTTGCGCCCGATGAGCGCGATGATGGAATTGAGGCTGTTGAACAGGAAGTGGGGCTGGAGCTGTTGGCGCAGGTTGTACAGCTCGGCCTCGCGCGCCAGGCGCTCGGCATCCGCCTTCCGCTGTTCGTTTTCCTTGTATTCCTGCTGGATGTTCCAGAGGATGTTGATGATGGCCATCCATGCGATGAGCAGGGCATTGACGAAGAACCGGAGCGGCAGGGAGACATCGATATGGTCCAGGTAGCCTTTGTCCTGGATGAAGAATTGCAGGATCCATCGGTCTATCGAAATGCTGATGGCGGCCAGCACGAGCGTCCAGATGACGATGTAGAAATAGCCTTTGCGGCGCGGCATGTAGTGGTTCAACGCGCTGGCGATCACGTAGCAGCATAGCGTGATCACCGTGGCGCTGATCAGGCTGTCGTTCAGCGCCAGGCTGACGTCGACATCAAACCACCAGAGCAACGCCGTCTGGATCAGCGCATAGGCGATCCAGATGATGAAGCAACTGATGTTGATCAGCCGCTGCTTGGATGAGGTGTACGGTGTAACGCTCACGGGCGGCACGATTACATGTTCTTGATAGTGATGCCGCCAAAAATGGAGGTGCCTTTGATGTAGACCACCTTTTGTTCATCGTGCGGCACGCCCTGCGTGAACCGGCGATCGTCTACCTCGCCGAATACCGAAACCACCTCGGATTGGATCTTCCAATGCGCGGGCACGATGATCTTCGTGCCGGCGAAGAGCTGGAATACATCGATGACGATGGGGTGGTGGATGTCGGCCTGGATCAGGTTGATGTCGGTGCCGCCGAAGATGTTGACGATTTCGCCGCCACGGAACCGTTTCGAGATGACCGTTTTACGGACTTCGCTGAAGACGGCCGTGGATTTGACGTAATCGTCGCTCGAGAATCCATTCGACCCGTTCTCGGGTGGCTCGGCCTCGCCCGTCGCGGTGTCGTCGGCTGCCGCCGATACGCGTTTGTCCCATTCGTATTGCGCCGACCGCTTGTGGTACCTGTGCAGGTTGTCGGGCGGCGGCATGGCTGCACCGCGCTTTCCGTTGGCAAGCAGCAGCCACAGGCCGATACCGATGATGATCACGGGCCAGACGAATGCCCCCAGATCGATGTGCGTGATGTTCCTTAACAGGAAGAATGAACCGATGCACAATAGGATGTATGACGCCGGATTCTTGAAATTGGAATTTCCGCCGATGATCAAGCCGACAACGATGAGCATCATTGGCCACATGTTCCGCCAGTTGAATATCCAGTGGGGGAAGAGCCAGTCGAGCCCCAACCGCCCTGCGAGTAAGATCGCCCCAATGCCTACGATGATGATTCCTGCCCACATTCTGCCCGTATTGGCAGTGTTGCGTGTCGGATGTTGTTGCTCAGTCATAGTTGTTTTATTATGTTCATGCTCCAAAGGTATGCCTTATCCGTGCATCCCGCAACACCCATTAGGTAATGGGTGGTTTTTTTTCGGTGAATCGCCGGATTATTCCGGTAAACGGTGGCACGGTTGGAAACAGCCTGATTTGGTGAAAAATAATTGCAAATAGTTGCAATACTCCACTAAATTCCTTTATATTTATCCCGATTCTGAGTGTAGAGCAATATTAACAGCGTAACAATGGGAGATTTTGACAACAAAGAGCGTGAGGAGGTTTTTTCCAAAAAGGTGAGGGCAGGCAAGCGTACTTATTTTTTTGACGTGAAGGCCACCCGTTCCAATGACTACTACATTACCGTTACCGAGAGCAAGAAGCGGTTTGAAGATGGAGTGTTCATCAAGCATAAGATTTTCTTGTACAAAGAAGATTTCGAAAAGTTCGCTGAGGGCCTGAACGAAGTTGTCGATTACATCAAGTCGCACCAGGAAGTGGTGGAGAAACGTTACGAGCCGGGATTCGAGAACAATGGCGTCGGCGTCGGCGAGGACATCGACGCAAAGGATGATTTCCCCTATTGATTGCCGCGAATCGATACACGAGATACCAAGCCTTACGTGATTGTAGGGCTTTTTTTTTTACTGGCATGGAATGGAAAGGCAAAAGAAGGAGCACCAACGTTGAGGATCGCCGGGGCATGTCCTCGGGCGGCAAGTTGGCCATTGGCGGCGTAGGCGGCGTCATCGTACTGATCATCGGGCTGCTGATGGGCGGCGACCCGGAGGCGCTGCTGCAACAGCTGCAGGGAACGGGCGTGCAGCAGTCGGGGGTGCCGGCACAGATCAGCGCTGAAGAACAGGAACTGACCGAACTGGTGGAGGTGGTGTTCGCCAGCACCGAAGACGTGTGGTCGTCGGTCTTTGCGTCGATGTCGGGTCGTTACCAACCGAGTACCTTGGTTTTTTATCGCGATCAGACGCCAACGGACGGTTGCGGCATGGGCGCGTCGGCCTATGGGCCGTTCTATTGCCCCGCCGATCAGAAGGTGTATATCGATTTGAGTTTCAATGACGAATTGCATGAGCGGTTCGGCGCGACGGGCGATTTCGCGATGGCGTACGTCGTGGCCCATGAGGTGGGCCATCATGTGCAGAACCTGTTGGGAACCATGGAAAAGACCAACAGGCTCCGCGCCGAGCTGAGCGAACGTGAATATAACAAGGTGAGCGTGATGGTCGAGCTGCAGGCGGATTTCTACGCCGGCGTCTGGGCGCATCACGCCAACCGTGCATCCGAGATCCGCCTGGAGCTGGCCGATGTCCTCGAGGGCATGCGTGCGGCCGAGGCCGTGGGCGACGACCGCATACAGCAGCAAGCCCAGGGACGGGTGGTGCCCGAGGCGTTTACGCACGGCACGGCGGCGCAACGGGCCCATTGGTTCAGGAAAGGCTACGATACGGGCGATATGCGGCAAGGCGATACCTTCAGCGACCCGAGCCTGCAGTGATGGCGCGCTATTGCACGAGCAGGTTGCAGCCGCGGATGTCGCTTTGGTCGAATCTTCCCAGCACTTCGAAGCCGCCGTCGGCGTGAACCCGGCCCAGGTCTTGCGTAGCGATGAACGAGCAGGAATGCACGTTCGCCAGGTCCGTGACGTTGATGGCGCCCGTGCGGCCCACGGGCAGTGTGGAAAACGGGTCTTCGGTGTCGCGTATGGCTACTTTCATCCAAGGCGGGCAGCGGAACAGGCCGTCGCCCGTTGCGTAGGCCTGCGACAGCAGTTCCGTCATCCCGTATTCCGAATGGATAGCGGCTACGCCGAAACCCGCACGGAGCAGACCGTGCACTTCCTCGCGGATCATCTCCCGTCGTCGGCCTTTCATGCCTCCCGTTTCCAAGACGATCAGGTCCGGGAACGCCAGCCGGTGGTGCTCGACGAAATCGAGCAGCGCGAACGTCACGCCGATCAGCATCGCGCCGGTGCCGGATTCCTTGAGCTGCGACAACACGCTGTGCAGTTCGCGATGGTTATGCAGGAAATAGCCGCTGAGCGGGTGCCCGCTTTGCCGGATAAGGTCATCGACCATGTAGATGAGCGACGAACCCGTGCGCTCGGCATAGGCGGGCAGGAGCGCCAGGATGGCCAGGTCCTCGGGTTTTCCGTAAACCCGCTCGAATGCGGTGCGGAAACTCCGCTCGTAGACGGCGACATCGGCCACGTGGTGATGGCTCTGCACCGTGCCCGTGGTGCCTGAACTGCTGAACACGACCTGGGCGTCTTCGGGCACCGTGCTCACCCGGTGGTGCTTGAAAAACTCGATGGGCAGGAAGGGGATGTCTTCGGTGCGGCCGATGCGTCCCGGATCGATGCCGAGCAAGGCCAGGTATTCGGCATAGACCGCGCAATGGCGGGCTTGGTAGGCAAAGATTTCCAGCGACAGCCCGTCAAACTCGGCGGTCGAACCGATGGAAAATATGCGGTCTACCCGGGCCATCGGTTAGGCTAAAGCATCCCGCCGCACACCGAGATCACCTGCCCGTTGATGTAGGAAGCCAGGTCGGAAGCGAGGAACAGGCACGCATTGGCCACATCTTCGGTTTCGCCCGCACGTTTCAGCGGAATGCCCTGTTCCCAGCCCTTCACCGTTTCCGGATCCAGTACGTCGGTCATTTCGGTGCGGATGAAACCCGGTGCGATCACGTTGGTGCGGATGTTGCGAGAACCGAGTTCCTTGGCCAGTGACTTCGAGAAGCCGATGATCCCCGCTTTGGACGCGGCGTAGTTGGTCTGGCCGCCGTTGCCCTGCACGCCCACCACCGAGCTCATGTTGATGAATACGCCCCGCTTGTTTTTCATCATGATCCTCGAGGCGGCTTTCGTCACGTTGAATACCGACTTGAGGTTCACGTTGATCACATCGTCCCACTGCTCTTCGGTCATCCGGACGATGATGTTGTCTTTGGTGATGCCCGCATTGTTGACCACGATATCGATGGTGCCGAAGTCGGCGACGACGGCGTCGATGAGCTGCTCGGCTTCGCCGAATTTGGAGGCGTCTGAACGGTATCCTTTTATTTTCGTGCCATGCACTTGCAATTCCTGTTCGAGGGCTTCGCCTTTCTCGACCGACGAGAGGTACGTGAATGCCACGTTCGCGCCCTGTTCGGCGAATTTCTCGGCGATGGTGCGGCCGATCCCCTTGGACGCGCCGGTCACCAGCGCGGTTTTTCCGTTAAGTAATTTCATATGCAGCTTTTTCTAATCCGCTAAAGGTTTTGCCGCAAACTTAGTTAAAATGTGTCGAAAACCCTACCTTTGCGGGTGAAAACAATGAACAGCAAAAGATGAGCAAAGCAAAAGGCCCGATTTCCCAGTTTATCGAACGGAATTACCTCCATTTCAATGCGGCCGCCTTGGTGGATGCGGCGAAAGGTTACGAAGCGCATTTGGCGGAAGGCGGCAAGATGATGATCACGCTGGCCGGCGCCATGAGTACCGCCGAGTTGGGCATTTCGCTTGCCGAGATGATCCGTCAGGACAAGGTGGCGATCATCAGCTGTACGGGGGCCAACCTCGAGGAGGACATCATGAACCTGGTGGCCCACTCGCACTACAAGCGTGTGCCGAACTACCGCGACCTCAGTCCGCAAGACGAATGGGAATTGCTGGAAAACCACTATAACCGCGTTACCGACACCTGCATCCCCGAGGAGGAGGCGTTCCGCCGCCTCCAGCAGCACATCCACAAGATCTGGACGGATGCCGACAGCGCGGGCGAACGCTATTTCCCGCACGAATACATGTACAAGATGCTCAATAGCGGCGTGCTGGAGCACTATTACGAGATCGATCCGAAGGATTCGTGGATGCTGGCCGCGGCGGAAAAGAACCTGCCGATCGTGGTGCCCGGTTGGGAAGACAGCACCATGGGCAATATCTTTGCGTCGTACGTCATCAAGGGCGAACTGAAGGCGTCCACGATGAAAAGCGGCATCGAATACATGGCTTGGCTGGCCGATTGGTACGTCAGGAACTCGGAGGGCAAGGGCGTGGGGTTCTTCCAGATCGCCGGGGGCATCGCCGGTGATTTCCCCATTTGCGTGGTGCCCATGCTGTACCAGGACATGGAGATGGAGAACATCCCGTTCTGGAGCTATTTCTGCCAGATCTCGGACTCCACGACGTCCTATGGTTCGTATTCGGGCGCGGTGCCGAACGAAAAGATCACGTGGGGCAAGTTGGGCATCGAAACGCCCAAGTTCATCATCGAATCGGATGCGACCATCGTGGCGCCGCTCGTTTTCGCGTGGATACTGGGGCAGTGATGGGGTCGGCGATCCATACCGCCGATCCGTTGGCGTTGCGGTACCTGATGACCGAGACGCTCTTCGACGTGCGCGATGACGCCGTGGTGGGCGGGCCGTCGGTGCCCAGGGCGGCTCCCGCTCCGGCACCCGTCGAACGGCCCACCGTTCCGGAAGCGGCGATCGCCGCGCCCCAAGCGCCCTCGTTCCGCTATTTCGGCGGCAATCGGCAGCGGTACCTGTTCCTGACGGACGATCGCGAATACGAATGGATGTCGGCCGCCGCGCTGGACGCATTCACCAAGACCTTGACGGCATTGAAGCTGGCAACCGATGACGTTTCGGTATTCAACGTGGCGGGAATGCAGCCTTTCCCGTCGAAAGACGATGTTTTTTCCTATTTCGGTCCGCGCGTGGTGGTATCGCTGGGGGTTTCGTTGCCCTGGCCCGGGCTGGAAGGCCCCGCTACCGGCTCAGTGGTGGACCATCAGGGCGTGCGGGTGTTCCATACGCATGCGTTCGAGACGTTCCTGACCGATGCCGACAAAAAGCGCCTGTTCTGGACCACGATAAAAACCCTCTTGACATGATTGAACTGGTGTTCGCAACCAACAATGCGCATAAATTGGAAGAAGTACAGGCCGTCGTGGGCAATGGGTTCCGCATCCTGACGTTGGCCGACATCGGTTGCCTGGAAGACATCCCCGAAACGGGCGATACGTTTGAGGCGAACGCGACGCAGAAAAGTACGTTTATCCATGAACGTTATGGATTGGCGTGCTTCGCCGATGATTCCGGCCTGGAAGTCTTGGCATTGGGCAACGAGCCGGGGGTGTATTCGGCCCGTTATTCGGGCACACGCGATATGGATCGGAATATCGACCTGCTCCTGCACCGCCTGGGCGACAACACCGATCGGCGGGCGCGTTTCCGCACGGTCATCTCGCTCCGCGACGGCGATACCGAACACCTGTTCGAAGGCACCGTGGTTGGCCACATCGGTTTCGAGCGGCGCGGGAACGGCGGTTTCGGCTATGACCCGCTCTTCACGCCGCAAGGCCACGACCGCACGTTTGCCCAGCTGTCCGCTGCGGAAAAAAATGCCATCAGCCATCGGGCCATCGCCGTGTCCAAGCTGGCCGAGTTCCTGAAGACGCGCTGATCGGGCGCGGAATAAACGGTTTAGCAATTCTTTGTCGATTGTTGGCGAGAAATAGTATCTTTGCCAGACTAGACAACGTATTGATAAATCCTATTGCATGATTTCCTATCAGATCAAGGAAGATCCCACGGTGTACGACGCGGTCGTGGTGGGGTCGGGTGCCGGGGGTGGCATGGCGGGCTACGTGCTGGCCAATGCCGGGCTCAAGGTGCTGATGTTGGAGGCGGGGCCGTTCTTCGACCCGGCCAAGGACGCGCTGCAGATGCGCTGGCCGTGGGAGTCGCCGCGGCGCGGCGCTTCGACGATACGGCCGTTCGGCGACTTCGATGCCGCCTATGGGGGCTGGGAGCTGGATGGCGAGCCGTACACGCGTGCGGCCGGGACGGAGTTCGAGTGGTTCCGCGCGCGGATGCTGGGCGGTCGCACCAACCACTGGGGCCGGATATCGCTGCGGATGGGCCCGGACGATTTCAAGCCGGTGGACGGGGTCACCGAGGCCTGGCCCATCACCTACGAGGAGGTGAAGCCGTTCTATGACCGGATCGACCGGATGATCGGCATCTACGGCACGGTCGAGGGCATCCGCAACGAGCCCGACGGGATCTTCCTGAAGCCGCCCAAGCCGAGGCTGAACGAACTGTACATCAAGCGCGGCGCGCGCAAGGCGGGCGTTCCGGTCATCGCCGGGCGCGGCTCGGTGCTCACCGAGGCGCTCCCGGGCGTGGAGGGCCGCGGCACGTGCTTCTACTGCGGGCAGTGCGGCAGGTCTTGCAAGGTGTACGGCGATTTCTCGTCGTCCTCGTGCCTGGTCATGCCCGCCATGCAGACGGGCAACCTGACGGTCGTCGACAACGCGATGGTGCGCGAGGTGCTCACGGACGCCGAGGGGCTTGCCACGGGCGTTTCCTACGTGCACACGCAGACGCTTGAAGAGCACGTGGTTCGGGGCAGGCTGGTGGTGCTGGGCGCCAGCGCGTGCGAGAGCGCGCGGCTGATGCTCAACTCCAGGTCGGCCGCGCACCCCGGGGGGCTGGGCAACAGCAGCGGCCTGGTGGGGCGTTACCTCCACGATTCGACGGGGGCCAGCGCGGGCGGGTTCCTGCCGCAGCTGCTGGACCGGCCGCGTTACAACGAGGACGGTGTGGGCAGCGTGCACATCTATTCGCCCTGGTGGCTCGACAACGCCAGGCTCGGCTTCCCGCGCGGGTACCACATCGAGTACGGGGGCGGCCTGCGCATGCCCTCTTACGGGTTCATGGACTGGGTGCCCGGTGTGAACCACCTGGCGCCGCCGGGGGACGGCGCGCAGCGGGAGCGGGGCGGTTACGGCGCGTCCTTGAAGGAGGACTACCGGCGGTTCTACGGTGCCAGCGTGGGCATGGCGGGCCGGGGCACGGCCTTGGCCCGATACGACAACTATTGCGAGATCGATCCCGCCCGGGTGGACAGGTACGGCATCCCGGTGCTGCGGTTCCATTACCGGTGGGCCGACGAGGAGGTGCTGCAGGCCAAGCACATGCAGGAGACCTTCCAGGAGATCCTGCATGAGATGGGCGCCATCGTGTCCTCGGCCGCGCCGGGCCCGGAGACCTCGTATGGGCTGGAGGCCCCCGGCAAGATCATCCACGAGGGGGGGACCACGCGCATGGGCGACGACCGGAAGAAATCGGTCTTGAACCGGTGGGGGCAGGCACACGACTGCCGCAACGTGTTCGTGGTCGACGCCGGCCCGTTCGTGCAGCAGGGCGACAAGAACCTCACGTGGACCATCCTGGCCCTGTCGATGCGGACCTCGGAATACATCCTGCAAGAACGCAACAAGTTGAACATCTGAAAGACGACCTGCAATGAATAGGAGAGACTCACTGAAAGCCCTCGGCCTGGCGGCGGCGGGCGGCACGCTGCTGCTGGACGGCTGCAAGCCATCGAACAAGGCAACCCGGGACGTGGCGTCCGGGCCGGACCAGCTTCCCGGCGTCACGGACATCGAACACGGCCGCAACCAGCGGCTGGCGGCCGAGCGGTTCTTCACCGCGCATGAAACGGCCACGATAGGCGTGCTGGCCGACATCATCATCCCGGCCGACGGGGTGTCGGGCAGCGCCACGGACGCGGGCGTACCGGCGTTCATCGAGTTCATGGCCAAGGACATCCCGGCGTACCAGACGCCGATGCGCGGCGGGCTGAAATGGCTCGACCTGCAGAGCCAGCGGCGCCATGGCGGCCCGTTCGTGGCCTGCACCCAGGAGCAGCAGCTGCAACTGGTGGATGACATCGCCTACCCGGCCAAGGCCACGCCGGAACTGGCACAGGGCGTGGCCTTCTTCAGCCTGATGCGCAACCTCACCGCATCGGGGTTCTTCACCAGCGAGATGGGCGTCAAGGACATCGGGTACGTGGGCAACCGGCCCGGCGTATGGGAAGGCGTCCCGCAGGAACTGCTGGACAAGCACGGGTTCGCCGACGGCTGGGGTTGACGCGGCACGAGGGGATAATTACACCAAAATGGGTATTGTCGGCGTTGCATCGGCTCCCTACCTTGCGTGCATCATCCCAGTCGTTCTTTTTGGTTAGCATGAACATGTCCTGGGGCTTATTGGGAGGGCCCCAAGTGGTGGCAATCGTCGCTTCTATCTGTGGGTGTGCGGGGCAGGTAACGTCCCGCACATCGCTACTCCGTGTTATTGCGGCCCTGCCGGATCGTACTCGGTCGGGAGCGATACCTTGAAACTCGTCCCCGTCTTCCCGTCGCTTTCCATGTCGATCGTCCCCCCATGGGATTCGATGATCGTTTTGGTGAGGTACAGCCCGAGCCCGGTCGTGGGTTCTCCGGATGTACCCGGCCGTTTCGCGTTCGTGAATTTATCGAATATCTTTTCGCGTAGGTTTTCCGGGATCCCGATCCCCGTATCCTTCACCACGAGCAACACCCGGTTGCCGGCCACTTCTTTGGTGGAAAGGCTGATCAGCCCGCCGGGGCGCGTGTATTTGATGCTATTCCAGAGGATGTTGTTTATGGCCCGTTTCAGTTTGGGGCGGTCTGCCCGGATGCTTTTGTTGCTGTGCAGTTGCTTGGATAGCAGGAGTTGCTTGTCTTCCAGTTTGTCTGACAAGGACGCCGCGCATTCGTCCACCAGGACATCCAGGTTTTCCACTTGGAATGCAAGCGCATCGTGTTGCGATTCTTCGGTGGTGAGGATGTCTTGGATGAGGCTCTGCGCGAATTCACAGGTTTCGCCCAGCTTGTCGATCAGGTGCTGGTGCTTGTTCAGCGACGGATCGGCGCTGAGGATGGTGCCCAGCATGCTGATCGCGGCGATCGGGCTGCGCAGGTCGTGCGCGGCAGCCAAAAGCGAAAGTTTCTGTTTTTCGTGGCTGCTGTGCAGGAACGCAAAGATATCGGCCTGTTTGATCAACCCATAGAAGCCACCTTGGTGCACCACCGGCAATACGCTGTGCCCGGTGGATTTCATCAGGTTCAGCGTGTTGGTAAGCGGTTCGGTGCGGGTTACCGATGGTTTGCTGTCCAGGCAATCGATCACCACCTGAAACGGACGCATGGCCAGGTCGGCGATCGTCAGCACGCCGATGGGCACACCGCCTTCCAGGACGACCAGCGCATCCTGCTCGCGCAGCAATTCCCTGGCGGTGCCCGTGCCGGCGAAGGCGTCGAGCGTCTGGTATTGCGTCGTTATCAGTGTACGTATGTTCATCGTTCGGATCCTTGATACGGTCAACCGGTTAGGTTACTCAATGAAATGCGAACGCGCATGCGCACCTGTAGCAGATCGCCTTCGGCCACGTGATCGAACACATGCGATCGCAGCAAGCCGATGATCCGCTCCGCCGGTAGTTTGTGCAGGAGGCTCCGGTTCACGAACACGGCCGCTATGCGGTCGGTGCCCATGTCGGCATCCACGAGCTGGAAGGTGCCTGGGGCGAGCAGGTCGAGCGATTTGTGCAGGCCCTGCTTGCCCTGGCTGGCGTTCCTCGCCAAGACGAGCACATCATAGGATAACGGCAGCCTGAGCTCCTCAAAGCTGATGTCGATTCCGTATGTCTTCCCGCTGCCCAACATGACGCCCCTTCGCTCAAAAATACACCGCCAGCGGTTCCTTCACCATCAATTGGCGCAACGCATCCGCTGTCAACGGCTTTTTGTTGAACCCGATGACCTGGACATAAGACCGCGACCGCAGTTCGTCGCGCAGGTCTTCCGAAGAGGTGTTCAGCACCACCCACACCTGTTCGCGGTACGATTTATCGCCCAGCGCGTCGAGCACGTCCCAACCGCACATTTCGGGCATGTTGATGTCGAGCAGCACCAAAAGCTGCTTGCCAAGCGCCGCTTCCCGGTCCATGCGCGCCAGCGCACTGCGTCCGTCGTAACATACGATCGGTTCGTTCAGTGGCCAGACCGACTCCAGCAACGCCTTTTGTATCTTGCCCAACAGCACGTCATCGTCAACAATGAATACACACAAATCCATATACCTATTTCGTGTTTTTAATAATAGCGGGGGAGCACATCCGTGCGGTAGACCCCTTCCATAAGTGATGGCAAAGGTAGGAACGTATGCGTATTATACAAGCATAAACTGCTTGATAATCAGATATTGTAGTGGTTTTCCGACACGGCGTAGCGGTTTTCCGACAAGGCGATTCCGAAAAGGATGTTTTCGGATGTTTTCGGGGCGGAGTTCAGCGTCCGCCCCGTTTTATGCGCAGGATGGCATTGTCATTGGTGACGTAGAGGATCCGTTCGTCGGCAGACAGGGCCACGTTCGACGCGGCTTCGTCCAGCCTGATCTTGCCCAGGAGCGTGCCCGCGTGGTCGAATATCCAGATCCCGCCGGGGCCACTGGCAAATACGGTGCCGTGGCTGTCGATCTTCAGCCCGTCGGGAAGCCCTTTGACGCCGGTTCGTTCGTTGGTGGCGCTGTAAAACAAGGTGGGCGTGGCCGACGGCCGATCGGCGTCGATGACATACCAGTCGGCCGCGGCCGGGTCGGAGCTGGCCACCAGGAGCCTCTGTTCGCCGGGGAAGAACGCGATGCCGTTCGGTCGGCTGATCTTGTCGGTCAGCACGGTGATGTCGCCATTCGGGTCCATGCGGTACACCCCGTTGAACGCCGTTTCCTTCGTGGGGTCGTCGTCGCGCTGGGTGGGCAACCCGTAGGGCGGGTCCGTGAAAAACAGCGCACCGGCGGTATTGAACACCGCATCGTTCGGGCTGCTGAAACGCTTGCCGTCGTGGCGATCGGCCAACGTGACGTAGCTCGGCGAAGGGCTGTGCAGCGGCGCGTCCATGCGGGCCACCTGCCGGTTGCCGTGCTGGCACAGCACCAGGTTGCCGTCGTTGTCGAGCAGCAGGCCATTGCTGCCCGGTTCGCGGCTCTTGGAGGGTTCGGCCGCGGTATATCCGCTGGGCTTCAGGTAGACCTCCGCGCCGTTTCCTTCCGTCCATTGATAGACCGTATTCGTCGGCACGTCGGAGAACAGCAGCAGCTGTTCGCTTTCCACCCACAGCGGCCCTTCGCTCCAGTCGAAGCCTTCGGCGATGATCTCGATCGCGGCATTGGTGTCGATGATGGCGTCGAGTGCCGGGTGGAGCCGTTCGATGCTGCCCGTGGTTCGGTAGGTGGCTTGGGGAGCGGCTTGCCGCTTGCCGGGGCATGCCGCGGCCATCATGATCAATGCGAATATCGGTTTCATACCCAAAGCTAATCAAAAAAGGAATATTCTGGCTATATTCGTGCGTTTTTGCATATCATTTGGAGGTCATGGAGATAAAATGGGGCATCATCGGCGCAGGCGACGTGACGGAAGTCAAGAGCGGGCCGGCCTTTCAACGCGTTGGGCATTCCCGTCTGGTGGCCGTGATGCGGCGCGACGCCGACAAGGCCAGGAGTTATGCCGAGCGGCACGGCGTACCCGTTTGGTACACCGACGCGCGAAAGCTCATCGATGACCCAGACGTGAACGCCATTTACGTGGCTACCCCACCGGATTCGCATGCCGCGTACGCCATTGCCGCCATGCAGGCCGGCAAGCCGGTATACCTCGAGAAACCGATGACGTTGAACCGGTGGCAGGCCGAGGAACTGCTCCAGGCGCAACAGGCGCTTGGCGGCCGCGTCAGCGTAGCCCATTACCGCCGGGAACAGCCTTACTTCAAGCAGGTCAAGGAACTCATCCAATCGGAAATCGGCGTCCCGCGACTCGCCAACCTGCGGTTCTACCAACGGCCGCTTTCCGACGAGCTGCTGCGGTCGCCCGGGATGCGGTGGCGGTTGGATCCCGCGCAATCGGGCGGGGGCCTGTTCCACGACCTGGCCCCGCACCAGATCGATATCCTGTATCATCTTTTCGGCGACATCAGCCACAGCGAGGGCATTTCGCATAATCAGGCAGGGCAGTATGCGGCCGCCGATGCCGTGTCAGGTCACATCCTGTTCGAAAGCGGCGTCCTGTTCACCGGACATTGGGCATTCCAGGCGTGGGCAGACCTCGATGCCTGCGAGGTGATCGGTTCGGAGGGGCAGGTATCCTTTTCGTTCTTCCATAATCGGCCCATCGAACTTGTCAACGGCCGGGGCACGAGCCGCTTCCAGCACGAGCCGCTCGCCCATGTGCAGGAACCCATGATCGCGGCCGTGGTTTCGTATTTCCGGGGGGAGGGGCCAAATCCGTGCAGCCCCCAGGAAGGGTTGGAGGTGATGAAGGTGCTGGATCGCTTTGCCGGCGCCCATCGATGAGCCATCAAAAAAAAGGTCGCCAAAGATTTGGTTATTCCGAAATCTTTTCCGAACTTGGCAGTAGGTTTAGGTTTTTTAAGTCCTCCAATCCCAAACGGAGGCAGCCCTCCCGCAAGGGAGGCGGTTAGGTTTAGCGGGTTGCACATGGTCATGTGCAACCTCTTTTTTTTGACGGTTAGTTCATGTCTGTTCCTTAACTTTGCCGGTGATTGAAACGATACGCGCATAACATAGACATACGGAACAGATGGCAACTATAGGACGATACAACATCCTTCGGGTAGCGGGCGAAAACAACGAAGGCCTCAGCCTTTCGGATGGCGAGAGCGAGGTCTTGCTGCCCTTGGCGGATGTGCCCCCGCACACCCGGGTGGGCGATACGCTCAACGCGTTCGTGTTCGCGGACAAATCCGGGCAACTGGTCGCCACGACCACGCCCGCGTTGGCCGAAGTGGGTGGGTTTGCCTACCTGACGGTCGTGGATAGCGGCCCCGACGGGGCTTTCCTGGACCTGGGCATCAGCAAGGATGTGTACGTGCCGGTCCGCGAACAGCGCAGGCCGATGCGTGCGGGCGAAAGGCATGTCGTGTACCTCTACCTGGACCGCGAGGAACGGCGTATGCTGGCCTCGTCCCGGCTGCATCGGTTCATCGAGACGGATGATTTCGATTTCGAGGTGGGCGATGAGGTCGCGCTGCTGATCATCGAGGAAACCGACCTGGGATTCAACGCGATCATCAATGACCGCCACGTCGGGCTGCTGTACCGCAACGAGCTGTTTGCCGACATCGCCATCGGCGAAAGGCGCAAAGGCTGGATCAAGAACATCCGGGTGGAGAACAAGATAGACCTCAGCCTGCGCCCACAGGGCTTCGGGCACGTGCTTGACGCGAAGGAAATGATCCTGCGTACGCTCAAGGACGTGGGCGGGGTGATACACCTTGGCGACAAAAGTTCGCCCGAAGCCATCCAGGCACGCTTCCAGATCAGCAAGGGCGCGTTCAAGAAGGCCATCGGTGGGCTGTACAAGGAACGGCTCATCCGGATCGGCGACCACGAGATCACGCTCGTGGCAGAGCAAACAGGAAAATGAGCGTCAAGCTGTTTGGTTCCATAGCATCGTTCGTATTTAAAAATAGCTATATTGCAAGTCTTTTCCAGCTTAATAGAAACCTGGTTATTTATTCATGAAAAAAACTCGTTCCATAGCAGTGTTTTGCGGTTCTTACCATGGCATATCTGATCTTTTTAAAGAACAGGCTCGACTGTTGGGCGAGACGCTTGCCCTGCGAAATTTCCGAGTCATCTACGGCGGTACCAACATCGGCCTGATGGATGACCTTGCCCAGGGTGTTATCGAACATGGAGGACACATCACCGGCGTGACGACCTCATTGTTCCAGGATCAAAATATTACGCACCAAGGGCTGACGAAACTCTATGTGACTAAGACCATGTCAGGAAGGAAAGCCAAGATTTATTCCCTTTGTGACGCTGCGATAGCACTTCCAGGAGGGTTCGGTACCTTAGACGAGCTCTTCGAGATTGTGACCCTCTCTCAACTCGGCTATCATAAAAAGGCAATTGGATTTCTGAACATAAATCAATTCTATGACAGCCTCATCCAATTTATCAGCCATATGCACACCAACGGTTTCATAAGTGATGAAAGCGCCAATATGATCTTGTCCCATCACGACATCGACGTGCTGCTTGACAACATAATTGAGAAAATAGATCTATTGACATGATTTTAAGCAAAGCTGAGATTTTATACGGATACAACGAGGGAAAAATAGCTATAGACCCTTTCGATGAGGAGCGACTCACGACCAACTCGTACGACCTGAGCCTAGGACGCAGGCTTTTGAAGTACACTGAGGAAGTAATCGACCCCAGAAAAGAGAATGCGTTCGAAACTTTTGACATTCCGAAAGAAGGCTATATGATGCAGCCAGGCGAATTCCTTCTCGCCCACACGGAAGAAGTGATCGGCAGTGATTTCTTTGTCCCATTGATCCACGGACGGTCCGGCGTTGCGAGATTGGGCCTTTTCATCCACGTAACCGCGGATTTGTTCGATATAGGTGCTCATCTGCGATCCACGCTCCAGCTATATGCCACCCTGCCTGTCAAGCTCCGCGCGGGGATGCCGATAGCGCAGGTCAGCTTCTGGACAGTTGAAGGAGAGATTGAGTTATACAATGGCAAATACAAATCAAAGGAAGCACCTATACCTTCACTGATATACCGAGACTATGATACTGACGAAGCATAAGATACAAGAGGAAGTGTCGAACGGAACTATCCGGATTTCGCCGTTCGATCCGGCGAGCTTGAATCCGAACAGCTACAATTATCGATTGGGACCTACCCTTAAAGTGGCGCGGACACGAGGCGATGATTCCGTTTCTTTCGAAGAAATCAGGATACCTCGCGAGGGTTATCTTTTAGCACCAGCGAAGATGTACCTTGCTTCCACTTTCGAAACCATTGGAAGTTCGGTGTATGCCGTCTCGCTCGTTGGTAGGAGTTCTATCGGACGATTGGGATTATTCGTGCAGTGTTCGGCAAACCTAGGACACACTGGCGCTATCCACAAATGGACGCTCGAATTGGTAGCTGCAAAGCCATTCTTGGTTTACCCGCTGATGACTATTGGGCAGGTTTCGTTTTGGGTCAATAGCAAAAGAACCGATTCTTACCACGGCTACTATGGAAGCTTTGACATTCCCACTGAAAGTGCGCATCGACAGTGATATGATTATGGAAAGACTTCAGTATAATATCGGTTATTGGAACGAACTCGCAGACATCCATCAGGGTTCGTCATACTATGATACAGCTGCGTTTTTTGATGGGGCTTCCACGCTGCGTGATATCGAGGTCAAGCAGCTTGGTAATATTACGGGCAAGAAAATTATCCACTTGCAGTGCCATATTGGCTTAGATTCGTTATCCTTGGCCAGAAATCTCAATGCCATCGTCACCGGGATAGATTATTCCGAGAATTCAATTCGAGTTGCCAGGAAGTATGCGGAAAGAGCGAGTGTCGATTGTGAATTCCATTGCCTTCGGATAGGCGAAGTATATCAGACGCTTGAACGTCGGTTCGACATCGTCTATACCTCCTACGGAGTGCTTTGTTGGCTCGACAACCTTAAGGTGTGGGCCCAGGATATAGCCAGTTTAATGGCTCCAGGCGGGGAGTTCCATCTGATAGACGATCATCCCTTCGCCTGTGTTTTTAGCGGGGATAAGACCGCTGCGCTTCAGATGAGCTATCCGTATTTCGTCAAGGCTTCTCCTTACGTTACGTTCAATAACTATTCTTATGCCGGCGATGGGCGAACATTGGTGAATAACAAGCAGTACAAGTGGGGCCACAGCATGTCAGAAATATTCAATTGCTTGACGGATGCGGGGTTGAAAATAGTGTCGATTGATGAGTATCATAAATCGTTCTATAACATACTGCCGAACATGTCGCAGCGCGAAGATGGTTGGTGGTACCTGAACGAATACGCTGATTCCCTCCCGTTGGTTTTTTCGTTGAAAGCTTTAAAATTATGAAAAAGAACAATTTGATTGTTTTGTTGGTTGCGGCGGTATGGTGTTGCGTAGTGCCTTTTCTCACCCATGCAGGTCAAGTTGCCGTAGATGGTTCCCAGAATATCACCCATGCCGATATCGAATCACTCAGAGAAAAGGTCGCCTTGCTCGAAAGCCAGGTGAATAAGAATAGGGAAGACGGGGTGTTCAACTCGAACTTGGGGAATGCTGTCCAGGTCACGGTCATGATTCTTCAACTGGTAATCTTTATTGTAGGCCTTTCGCAATTCAAGGATCTTCTCAAATTCAATCGCAGGCAGAAAATCTATGAGGGATTTATGGAGCTGGAACGCGAAATTGACGAGACTACCAAGGATATTTGGGGCCTTCCGGAGAACAATATGTTCATAGTAGATGGCGAGGAAAGGCCGATCAATCTGAAAAAGATCTCCTATATGGTACGGCTGATTGATCTTTACTCCTTTGAACGCGGTCACGCAAAAAAATATGACTTTTCATCTTTGAAGGAAAGCAACGCACTTTATCGGATGTTCAAGAACCCGACCTACGTCGATTATTGGAACCATTTGGTTAAGAATCATTTCTATTTCGAATCGAGATTTTGCCAAGTGATCGACAGCACCATCGCCGAAATCGAGAAGCGGCGATTGTAAACATCGGCGCGTTATGAAAGTACAGTACTGTTCAGACCTCCATTTCAACAACCCAGACAATATCTCATTTTTTGCCAACGGCTATTTGGATAAAAGTGCGGAGATATTGATTCTCGGAGGCGATGTCACCTTCCTGAATTATTTCGATCGCCCTTTCGAGAAATCATTTTTTCGCCGTCTTTCTGATAATTATGAACGTGTGATCTATTTATTGGGGAATAGTGAATTCTATGGCGGTGAGGATACCGCTATCCTGGATCGCCCCTTTTTAGAAAGGCTTCACGAGAATCTCATTGTCGTAAACAACTATACCGAATCGATAGGCTTCCACAGGTTTATATTCTCTACGCTCTGGTCAGAGGTAAGCGTTGTCAATGAGCGAGAAGTCATCAATGGTTCGCATGACTTCCACTACTTTAGGTACAAGGGAGCCTCAATCGACCGACAGATTTACAACAGGTGGCATTCCGATGCCGTGGCTTACATCAGAAAAGCGTTGTCCGACAATCCGTTAGGGAATAAGCAGGTGGTTGTGACCCACCATATGCCCAGCATGAAATGCAGTACCGAGAGATGGGAAGGTAGCCCACTTAACGATGTCTTTGTAGCCCATCAAGACGCGCTAGTTGAGTTTTCTGAGGCGGCTTTCTGGTTGTATGGACACAGCCATGAAAATCGGTCAGCTTTCAGCATCGGAAAAACCACGTTGCTTACCAACCAATTGGCCGAAAACATAAGCGACTGCTCGATTAAGTTCGATCGGGGCAAGGTATTCGAACTGTAGTCACTATCGATGAAAAAGTTCAAGGATATAGGGAATGCGCTCACAGACGCTTTCGTGACGGATTGCCGTGCTGCTGGATTTATCTCGACTCCGAGGGTGAGCCTTACCTCGGGGATTGATGCCAGCACACTCTTTGTCGGCTCGTCAATCAGCGTATTCAAACAGGATATTTTCGCATCGAGCTGTCTATTTCCCGCTAAGTTTGTCGTACAACCCTGTTTGCGTACAAGGAATCTCAAATACCTGTTTGACGAAAACGTGCTGCCGCAGTGGGGTTCCTATTTTGTGGCGTTGGGACTTATCGCTCCGCCCGACCAAGGTGCGTCAATGCACCGTTTCATAAAGGATTTCTTGGTTCATAGGGCCTTTATATCGCCAGAACGCCTTGTTTTCAGGGTAAATGCCGAAGATGCCGACTTGGTTGCCATCTTGGCGAACGATGAAATGGATACCGCGGTTGAAAAAAACCAGTTTCCGGAAACCTATTACCGCCATGTGTACGGCATGCCCTGTTTCCTGGGCCGTAATTACAACTTTGGGATACGTCAAACCAATGGCGAAGTCTTGGATGTTGGTAACCTTGTCGTCGTAGAACATAACGGGGTACCGGCGTTTATCGATATCGGTTTAGGTGTGAGCACGTTGATCAGTCGTGCAATGAATATTTCCCATCCGCTAAAGTCCAGTGTGATAGCAGACATAATGACCATCGAGTCGACGGTTTCCATCAAGCTCGCTGACGCGTTAACGGTATCTTGCCATTTATTGAGCGAAGGGTTGAAACCGTCTTCAAACTCGAGGGGAAAGATATTGAGGGCTTATCTCCAAGCGATACCCGCGCTTGCCGACGCTTCGGGTGTTCCATTGTCTAGGGTCAGCGAAATCATCGGTAGGTATTTCGTTCTAGCGAAACTCGGTCGAAGCGATCTGCCGGAACGCATGAAGAAATACCTGTTTAGGTATGAGGATTTGAAGCTCAGTGGTTCCAAAACGATAAACGAGCAACTACAGAATTTCTTTTAATTCGCACTTCAGTTTGATTTCTTGCCAAGACCCGAAACCCATACGTGTTTTTTTGCGTAATATTGCCCCATGCACCGCCTCCCCACATCGCCGCAGCGCTCGTACATCATGAGCCGTATCCGGGCCAAGAACACCAAGCCCGAGCTGTTGCTCCGCAAGGCGCTGTGGGCAAGGGGTATCCGTTACCGGATCCATGCGAAGGCGCTTCCCGGCCGACCCGATATCTTCATCGGGAAGGGGCGATTGGCCATTTTCGTGGACGGCGAGTTCTGGCACGGCCACCAATGGGAAAAGACCAAGGGCATCCTTCGGAACAACCGCGACTTCTGGATCGCCAAGATCGAGCGCAACATCCAGCGAGACCGGCAAAACAATGCCGCGCTGATCGCCATGGGCTACACGGTGTTCCGTTTCTGGGGGGAGGACGTGCGCAAGGACCTGCAGAAATGCGTCAACCAGATCCAATTGTACCTGGAGACCGCGGGTCGGGGGCGCGTGCCCTATCCGGCAGACTATTGATGCCCGGCCAAACCCAGTTGATGGGGAGGCCGTCGCGGTTTGCCGCAACGTACGCGCCTTGGCGCCGGATGCCATGCCGTTAACCCCGAAAGCGGCAGCGGGCACCGCATCGGCGTATGCCGCCGGCCAGCCGGCGATCGCCTGGCGGGATCCGGCCGGCCGAATCGTCGGCCATCCATCCACCCGTTCGCCGCTGGCGGCATCCCTGCGCGGCCAAGCGTAACCCAAACCCCGGTGCGCAGCCCTTCGGCGGGCCAGGGCAATTGCCGGGACCGTGCGATCGTGCGCCGGTACGGCCGGTGCGACCGCTTTCGTGGCGTTTCGATGCGCGTTCGCCCGGCGGGATCGCCGCCCGTGGGCCAAGGCCGATGCACCGGCGGGGCCGGCCTCTGCCGACCGCCGCCCGGTGGCTGCCTCCCGAAGGCGGGTGTATGCCCCTGGGGGCCGTTTCCTTTCACGCGCGTGGGGAATCCGTGAAAGACCGGCGGGTACGCGCCGCATCCGCCCGGGCGCGGCGGAAAAAAAAGCGAAGTCCTTTTGGTTGAAAACCAGTTGTTTGTGTTTATTTGGGCGCGTCGCCCGGATTTTTCCCTTGCATTCCGGTTCCGTGCGGCGGTACCTTTGACCCAAGAAACTAATGGTAACCGATTAACGGCGTCGCCCGCTCGACGGGAAACGCCGGACACCTGGATTTAGATCCCGGTCTTTTTTGACGAACATGCGCGTTTTGACAACGAAAGCACCCGCCAGGCGGGTGCAGGAAACGTCGCTGGGCCACCGGTCTGCGGACCGGGCACAGTCGACGCAACGACGGGGCGGCTGGCGCCGCCTATCGCCTTACACCGCTCCGGCGGCCTACCTGGGCCTGTTCCTGGCCGGCGGGCCGGTGCTCGAGGAACTGGATCCCGGCACGGCGGTGCCCGATGCCGGGCTGCTCCGGCTGCTGCCGCTGGCCCTGCTGGCGGTCACGGTGGCCCAGCGTGCGGCCGCGGGCCTGTACAAGCCGCTCATCGAGTCGCTGGAGCGGTTGCCGCCCGAACGGCGCGCCCTGGCCTACGGCTGCCTGTACCTGGCCTATTTCGGGGCGGTGTTGTGGACGGTCGTGGCGTTCCTGGTGGCGGGCGTCCATTGAATGGAAAAACATGCGAACAGCAAGGGTAAAGACAGATTACTCGCGCCTGCCGGAGGCCAGTTTGGCAACCATGGCAGGGAAGACGTTGACCGACATGACCGGCAACGCGAATTTCCCGGATCCGGATCCGGACATGGCGGATTATGCCGATGCCGTGAACGACTACCGGACCAAGCACGAGGCCGCCGTGGAGACCGGTGGCAAGTTCGACCGCACGGCGAAGGACATCGCCAAGCTCGTGCTGCTGCAGGCCATGAAAAGGCTGTCGTCGCACGTCAACTTCACGGCCAACGGCGACGAGCACAAGCTGGTGAGCTCGGGCTTCCAGTTGGTGCAGCAGCCCACGCCCAATGACGTGCCGCTGGTGCCGCTGTGGGTGCGCGCCCGCAAGGGCAACCAGAAGGGGCAGCTCAAGCTGGACATCGCCCCGGTGAAGTGGCGGTGGCTCTACGAGTACCAGATCGGCCACCTGAAGGACGAGAACGGCGAGGTCATCTGGGGCAACACGGTGTACGACACCACCAAGACCCGCGGCACGCTCATCAGCGGGCTGGCCAGCGTGGTCACCTACTGGATCCGCGTGCGCGCCCGCAACGGCTACGGCGCGGGCGACTGGTCGGACCCGGTGTCGGCGTCGACCGATTGACGGACTATGAATAACCTGCATACCAAACATCAACGGATCCGCGCGCGGGGCAAGGCCACGCTGCGCGTAGTGAGGAGCCATCCGCTCTTCCTGTACAACGGCATCACCTTCCGGGTGGTGCGCATGGGCAAGCCCTGCTGCAAGTGCCGGCTCAAGCTGGTGATCAGGGGCAAGGGGGTGGACGTGGGTATCGGGGACGTGCTGTAGGGCGTGCGCGGCGGAGCGGGGCGACCCGCTCCGCCGCCTTTTTTGTTTCACGGTTGGGCTTCGGGTGTGAAACAACCGCTTATTTCCAGTGCATTATGCCGGAAATATCGCGTGATTCCCGATTGGAATCGCTAGCTTTACCCCGTTTTGAGACGATATTGACCACGTCGCGTGGGTTGGATAGTAAGGGAATCTGGCCGCTGCGAACCGTGTCGGTGCCGGGTGGCGACGCCCGGCGTTGCCTGCCGTCCCCTCCCGGCCAGATTCCCGTCCTTGCCGCCCGTGCGCATCAAACCACGACGGACATGAATGAAAAGAAGGGGCGGGGCGAAGGCCTCCCCAAGACCAACAAGAAAGGCCTGGCCCGGCAGGAAACCATCCTGGATGCGGCCTTCCAGCACCTGAAGGCCGTCGGCTTCGCCGCCTTCACGGTGCGGGCCGTGGCCCGCGACGCGGGGATTTCCACGCGGGCGGTGTACCACCATTTCGCCACCCGCACCGACCTCATCCTGGCCAGCCTGGAACGGCACGACTTCTGGCTGTCGCTGGTGCCCAGCCTGGACCGGCTGAAGGAACTGCACGCCGGCGATGGCTACCGCGAGTTCTCGTCGATCCTCTTCAAGCGCATGGCCTACCGGCTGTACACCGATCCCGCCTTCCGCGAGCTGATCCTGCTCGAGCTGCGCGGGCGCGACCCGTGGCTGGTGGAGCTCATCGAGGCGCGCGACCGCCTCGGCGAGGAGTTCTTCGCCGTCACCGACGTGCTCTTCCGCGATGCCGACATCGACCTGCGGCTCATCTCGGCGCTGCTGCTGTTCGGGCTGGAGACGGCCATCGTGCGGGCGCACGCCTTCCATCCGTCGGCCTGCGGCATCGATTTCCTGGCGCCCGAGACGCGCGGGCGGATCGACCGGTGCATCGACCGGCTCATGCAATGGGCTTACGGGCAGTTGCCGCCCGGTACGGAACGGGAGGGGGATGGTTAGCGCTTCCGGCCGCGGGCGGTTTTCTTCTTGGGGAGCTTGCGGCGGTCGGTTCGGGTCTGCTCGAGCTGGGCCTTGAATAGTTCGTAAGGCGTTGGGCCGGACGCATCCCATTGGGTCGGTTCAAGCAGTCGACGGTTGTCAATCCGGAAAAACTCGGCGATCGCAAACAATTGTTCCATGCTGGGTTGGTTGACATTCCGACACCAACGTGAAATGGTATTGTGGTCCATCTGTAAATAGGATGCCAACGTCTTTTGCGTGCATCCCATTTCGTCCAAGACGATACTGAGTCGATTTAACCTTTTTGTAGACATCTACAATGCTTTTATGCAAATATAGATATACTTAAAATACTGATAATCAGTGATTATTAGTTTGTTTTGATTTAAAAATAAATTCTTTTAATCTAAAAGTAGATATTAAATGACTAATTATTGTAAATTTGAAATTGTTTTTTCATTAGCGAATTTAAGTCGATATTTATTTAAAAGTAGTGATTTGCTGATGATTAAATTTAAAGTCAGCCGTTGTCCCTTACAACGGCTGATCTTTCAACAAATTAACGCCCAGGTCGGATGGATATTCAGCAGGAATTGACGACATTTGTGTCAACGGGCACTAACCAACCCGATAACGGAGTTCAAGGCATGGAAACGGCATACCGCGACTTATCGGACGATGCGCTGGCGCAGCGGCTGGCTGCGGGCGAGGAGCGCGCGTTCGCCGAGCTGTACGGCCGGTACTGGCCGCCGCTGTTCCTGATGGCCGAGCGGCTGCTGCGCGACAGCGAAGACGCCCGCGACGTGCTGCAGGAGGCCTTCATCGCGCTCTGGGACCGGCGGGCCGGGCTGGGCGGCGTCAAGAGCGTGTCGGGCTACCTCTACCGGATGATGCGCAACGGCGTCATCGACCGCATCGCCGAGGGCCGGAAGCGCACCGATCTGCTGGCGGGGCTGGCACACTGGGCCGAGGCGACCACGCCCACGCTGGATGCGGCCGTCTACGAGCGCGAGCTCCAGCAGCTCGTCAGCGACGAGGTGGCGCACATGCCCGAGCGCATGCGGCAGGTTTACGAACTGAGCCGCAATGAAGACCTTTCCCACCAGGAAATCGCCAGGCGGCTGTCCATCACGCCCTCCACCGTCAAATCACACATCAACGGCGCCCTCCACCGCATCCGCAAACGCATGGAAGCGATTTTTTCGTTGTTGTTGGTGTAATGTTAATCGAAGGTATGATACGAAAAAAGCCACCCGGTGTGGGGTGGCTTGCTGTATTTTGTTAGGGGTGTTATTTCTTTTTCTGCAGTGCCGAACGCACATTGCGAACGAAGTCGACGGATACTTCCGCTATGTCAGCCGCTTGCTCATCGGATAGCCCTAACTTCATGATTAGGTTTTCAACGACATCGTAACTTTTTTTCTCTTCGCCCTTCTTCTCACTCCGCTTCTTTTCCGTCTCGATCAACAATTGTTCAATACCCATGGTGTCACTGCCTCCTGTCAGTTGTTTTTTCTCCATTTCAAAAATAACATTATTTTCCTTGAATTCAAAATTTACGTAATAAGTCAAAAAGACAATCAGCGACCTGATCTTGTCTTTCGGGATGTTGCGCGTCAGCATGGCTTGCATGAGCTTGCGCTTGGCATCGAGCAGCGCGATGTCCCGCTCCCGGCGGTCTTCGATGCGTTTGCCTACGAAAGCCGTCTTGGCCACCAGTACCGCCAATGCAAATGGGTTTTCGTCGGCAAAGAGCTTCTCGTCGTCCAGATCGGCGATTTTTAGCACGTTGTACCGGTAAATCAATTGGGTGCCGAGGAATGAGTGCTCGTAACTGTCGGGGCGCGGTTTCTTGTTGCTTTCGGTTAAGATGGCGTATGCCGTGATGGGGCGGTTGTGCTTATCGAAAATACGGATATGATACCGTAGCATGCGTTCCGCGAAATCCCGCCTGTACTGGCCCTGCACCTCGATGTGGAACAAGGCCCATTCCTCCACGCCGGCATGCGTGAACAGCTTGACCAGTTTGTCCACTGCCTTCGGGGCGTATTCATCGTCTTCCGGCGGGAACAGCTGCTCCAGCTCGGCGTCCAGGAACGTGACCCCTTTGGAGAGGTCGAATACCTTATCGGCATCCGGGTGCAGGAACCTGAGCAGGTCTTCGAAGAGGTCCTCTACGATGCCCTTCCATAAATAATCGTACTTCTTTGCCATAATTCGCGTCTTTTCATGATTTAATATTTAGTAATAAATCATGATTCAAATATAGATAAAAATAAAATAATTAGCAATTTTTTTTTTTTTATTTTCGTGGATAGCTCTCCGTGGCGCTGCGCTCGACCCACATGACCTACTTATTGTTATTTGGAGTGTTCACACGACTGCGAAGCAGGCTTCAGGGCCGAGGTGGAGTCATGTGCGGGCTGAAGCAGCATTGAATCTGTATGCTCTATTAGGAGCCCGGTCGGTTGTCGCCTTGGGTAGGGGCAAACCGATGTGCCAGCCTACCGCAGGCAGGTTTGCCCAACGGTATACGGGAAAGCATTGGCGTACAGATACCTCCCTGTCGGTCGGTATGACACCAGGAGGGAGTGTCCGGTGGCGCTGGGAGCGCAAGACGCAATTTACACCCGCTACAAAAGCAGAAAAGGCACCGCAAAGAAAAAATATCAACCTTATAACCAACAATTTACAACTTTTTTAAAAAATAGACTCGTACCAACCCCCCGTTTTCCGGTCTTTACAGTAAACAAGGAAGAAAACGGGATGACCACGAACGAAGCAACGGAACTGCTGAAGCGCTACCGCGAAGGCCGGTGTACACCGGCCGAAGCCGCCCGCGTGGACGCGTGGTTCGATAGCCTCGTCCGTGACCGTTCCGTCCAGCCCGCCGAAGCCGACTACGCCCGGCTCTTCGCCGAGAGCTTCGACTACATCGCGCAGCATCGCGAGCCGACACCGATGCGGCGCCTGCGCCGGTGGTTGCCGTATGTCGCGGCAGCCGTCCTCGTGGTAGCCACAGCCGCTTGGCTATTTTATGGCGGCCAAACTGGCCGTCAGGAAGAAATACCCGCAGGCGGAAACCGCGCCACATTGACCCTGGCCGATGGCCGTGTCATAAACCTCGACGAAGGCCAAACCGGCATCATCGTCGGAGCCGAGGACATCACGTATCAAGACGGGAGCACGCTCGCAGCCGTCATTCCGAGCGCAGCCGAGGAATCTCTGCCCAATCCGGGTGACGGTTCTGTGATGCTCTTGTTAACCACCCCCAAGGGCGGCACCTATGCCATCACCCTGCCCGATGGCAGCAAGGTCTGGCTCAACGCCAACAGCACACTGAAATACCCATCCCGGTTCTCCGACGCTTCACGGGAAGTCCTGCTCGAAGGCGAAGCCTTTTTCGATATTGTGGAAATGCAGGGCACGCGCGACACGCGCGCGCCAGCAAGTAATCTTAAATCTTCCGCTGGCGCGCGCGTGTCGCGCGTGCCATTTAAAGTCAAAACCAATAACCAAACCGTCGAGGTACTAGGCACCCAGTTCAATCTCTCCGCCTATGCCGACGACCCCGAAACCAAAACCACGCTCGTGGAAGGAAAAGTAAAGATTTTGACAGGTGCGGTGGGGGTAGGGGCCAATAAACATTCGCCCAATGATCACGCGCCCAATGAATCAGGTGTAACATTAACCCCCGGAGAACAAAGTATCGTCCAGAACGACGGTATCCAAATCAACACCGTAGACATCGCCCCCATCATCGCCTGGCAGCGCGGCTACTTCCGTTTCGCGGAGGACCTCGAGCGCGTGATGAAGCAGGTGGCCCGCTGGTACGACGTCACGGTGGTCTTCAAGGACGAGTCGCTGAAAGGGGTAGGGGTACTGGGCACCGTGAACCGGAACCGCCAGCTGTCGGAATTATTGACGTTATTGGAACAGGTGACCGAAGCCAAGTTCAAGGTGGTGGTCAACGGCCCGGAAAGGAGGGTGGAAGTGATGCGGTAGGACCTTTACGTACGCGTCCCAATGAAGAAGGCCTCCGGGTAAGGACCGGAAGCCTCGGTGTCAGGGACAGCACTATTTTGTTTTGAGACTGAATATTACCAAACCCGACCCTGCAAACTTAACGATAATTGTTGGTTCGCGGGGTTGCGAAATGCGACAAAAAGATGAAAAGAACTTTAGTGGATTTGCCGGACAACCATCCCGGTAGGTGCGCGACACTGACCAAGTGGGTGGGACACCCGGCCATAAAACAATGGCTTATGCGTACGTATGTACTCACCACCGTGATGATCACCGCCCTGGCCGGGTTCGCCATGGAGACCGCCGCGCAGCGCGTCACGCTGCGCGGCGCGAAGATGCCGTTCGCCGATGCGCTGGCCGCCATCAGCGAGCAGACGGGGTACGATTTCCTGATGAAATTCGAGCTGGACAAACAGCAGGCCGCCGTCACGGCGGACATCGAGGACCGGCCGCTCGCGGAGGCGCTGGAGCAACTGCTGGCGGGCCGGCAGATTACCTTCGAGGTCAACGAGGGGCTGAAGGCGGTGGTGCTGAAACCGGTCGAGGCTTCCCGCGCCGGTCGTTCGGGGGAAGGCGGCGGCGCGAGGCCTAGCGCCTCCAGAAACGGGTCTCCACTGATTCTAGCACTTCTCGAAGTGCGGGGAATCGTGGTGGATAGCCTAAAAAAGGCGCTTTCAGGCGCTTCCATTCGTGTCCTCAATGTTGAGGGCAAACGCACATCCCTGCAGGCGCAGACAGACCATATGGGATTTTTCCATCTCAAGAATGTCCCGGATGGTGCCAGTATTGAAATATCTTATATCGGTTATGTTACCCAATTGATAAGGGTTGATCGGCCGGATTTGGGCTTGATCATGATGCGGAAGTCGCCGTCGATATTGGATGAGGTCGTCATCAACAAAGGTTACTACACCGAGAGCAAGCGGCTATCTGTAGGCAATGTTGCCCAGGTTACGGCAGCAGAAATCGATGACCAACCGATATCAAATCCGTTTCAGGCGCTCCAAGGGCGCATGTCTGGCGTTGAGATTGTCCAGCAAAGTGGAATTCCCGGAGTGGGGATGAAAATCCAGATACGAGGCCAGAACAGTCTCAGAAATGTGCCGACCGACAATGGCAATCTACCTTTGTATGTTATAGACGGTGTGCCTGTAAACTCAGCGTCACTCAGTTCTTCGGGCGTTCTTACCCAACGTTATGGCTTCGATCCCTTGAATACCATCAATCCGGCGAATATAGCACGTATCGAGGTACTCAAAGACGCGGATGCAACATCCATCTACGGGTCTCGTGGCGCCAATGGCGTGGTGCTGATTACCACAAAAAAGGGCGCTCAAGACGCCTTAACTGCCGATTTCAACGTCAAGTCAGGAGTGGGCGTCGTCTCCAATATGTTGGATTTATTGAATACCCAACAGTACTTGGAAATGCGGAGGGAGGCATTTGCCAATGATAACGCGATACCCAATGCAAACTCGGATTTCGATTTGATGGTTTGGGATACTACGCGCTATACGGATTGGCAAAAGGAACTCTATGGGCGTGCTTCCAACGTAACGGATGCGCAAGTTTCACTTTCAGCAGGCAATGCGAACACAAGTTTCCGATTCGGTGGAGGTTTTTACCGCGAAACCACTGTCTTTCCGGGGGATTTTGGCTATAGCCGCGTATCTGGTCTTCTCAACGTAAACCATAGTACACCAGATAATAGACTGAATTTATCACTCTCTGTCAACTATGGCACTGATCGTAACCAGCTTTTTAGTTCTACGGTAGTTATCGATGCTTTGCTGCTGGCTCCCAATGCGCCAAAACTATATGATGAACAGGGAAATTTAAATTGGGATAATTCAACATGGAGAAATCCGCTAAGCGGGATGAAAAACATACAAAGCCATAGCAGTAGCAATATGATTGTAAATTACGTATTGAGTTATAAGCTGTTTCCTGGTCTGGAAGTAAAATCGAACTTTGGTTATACTACCCTTAACCGCGAGGAAAAGGTCAGGATTCCAAAAAGCGGCTATGATCCGGCAATCCAAGAGTATGTGGAAAGCCAAGGGTATCTTACCACAAATAACGGCGTATCCTGGATTATGGAACCACAAGTAAACTATACCAAAACGATCGCTGAAGGAAAGCTGGATATACTGGTCGGTTCAACATGGCAGGATAATATTAACCAGTTAAATACCTTATTTGGTTATGGATATGCAAGCGAGGATTTACTTGACAATGTGGGTTCCGCTGATGACGTGACAGTTACTCGCAGCGACAATATTCATTATCGGTACAACGCGATTTTCGGTCGTATTGGGTTCAACTGGAGCGGGACATACATTGTCAATATGACGGCCCGGAGAGATGGTTCCTCACGATTCGGCTCGAACAATCGTTTTGCAAACTTTGGATCGGTCGGTGTAGCATGGATATTTTCAAACGAACGGTTTGTCAAAGAATATGTTCCCTTCCTGAGTTTCGGCAAGCTAAGAACAAGCTATGGCAGCACAGGCAGCGATCAAATCGGTGATTATGGCTACCTGGATACATATAGGCCAACGACATCCACGCATCAAGGTACCAAGGGGCTTATACCCACGTCTTTGCCAAATGCAGATTATCGGTGGGAGGTGAATGATAAATTTGAAGCAGGGTTTGAGTCAGGATTTTTCGATGACAAGATTCAGTTCTCGGCAAGTTGGTATCACAACCGTTCCTCAAATCAACTTGTCGGATACAACCTTCCGGTAATATCCGGATTTCCATCCGTAATTGCCAATCTGCCGGCTACGGTGGAAAATCAAGGTTGGGAGTGCGATTTGAACGTGGCTGTGGTCCAATCCAAAATGTTCAAATGGACGACATCCGCTAACGTCACTGTCCCGAAAAACAAGCTTGTAGCATTTCCCAACATTGAAGGGTCGGCCTATGCCAGTCGGTATGTTGTCGGGATGCCTTTGAACATCGTCCGGCTGTATCGTTCACAAGGGGTTGACCCCGTAACAGGTGTCTACCAAATCGAGGACGTTAATCAAGACGGAAACTTTTCGTTGGACGATCAGGTAGTCACGAAAGTGTTGGGAAGGAGTTTTTATGGCGGCTTGCACAACGCGCTAAGTTTTAAATCCTTTGAGGTAGATTTTCTTTTCGAGTTTGTAAAGCAAAGTGGCTTAGGTACTTCAGGTTTTACCGCACCGGGATTTGCATGGAGCCCTGGTGGCAATCAGCAGACAAAGGTAATGGGACGGTGGCGGAAGGAAGGTGACGTTGCTAGGATTCAAAGATTCTCACAGACCTTCAGCAATTATCTACCTTGGAATAGGGCACAAAATAGCGATCTTTTTATTGAGGATGCATCTTTCGTTCGCCTTAAAAGCATCACTGTTTCCTATACCATCCCGCCGCCGGTTTTGAGGGCATTTAAATCGACCCACGCCAGGATCTATGCCAGTGCCCAAAACCTCTTTACGTGGACTCCCTATGCGGGGCTTGATCCTCAGTCCCCAGGCGGCCCGGATCTGCCTGTGTTAAGGATGTTTGTGGCCGGTGTGCAAGTAAAAATTTAGTTCAATTACTGAATCAGATGATCATGAAAGATGCAAAAGACGTTATAATCAAAATTAATGGGTTTGACATGGTAAATACCGGCGCCCGGAAAGCCTGGCTGCTTTTTTTGCTTGTACTGACCGGATGCGAAAACTTTATCTCTGTTGGACCGCCCGATTCCAGGATAGTGCGGGAAGTTGTGTTCAAGGACTATAAAACCGCTAATGCTGCGGTTGCTGGAATCTACCATGAATTATATTATAATAACGGATTCGCTGGAGGCGACGACAAAAGTATCTCCTACTTGGGACTCCTCTCGTCCGATGAAATAGTATACCATTCCAGCAGTAGTTTCGTCGCGCTACAGGAATTCTATAGGAACGAGATAGTGCCGATAAACACCTATAATTTCGGAATATGGGCGTCCGCTTACAATATTGTTTACCTTGCAAATTCTACATTGGAGGGACTCATGTACTCCGAGAATATCACTAACGAAGGTAGGGACGGACTTGAAGGCGAAGCACGGTTTATCAGAGCCTTTTGCTACTTCTATCTTACAAATCTATATGGCGATGTCCCTTTGATTACTTCGACTGATTTCAATCAAAATAGGATTGCGCAACGCACTCCCCAAACAGCGGTTTACGAAGCAATTATCGAAGATTTAAAGGCTGCTAAGCTATTACTGCCAGATGATTATGCCCATTCACATGGTGAACGAGTGAGGGTGAACAATATGGCGGCCGCGGCCCTGCTCGCCCGGGTATATTTGTATCGGCAGGATTGGATGAATGCGGAAATCGAGGCCAGTGCCGTGATAGACAACACGGCCTATTTGTTGGAAAGCGACTTGAATCGCGTTTTTCTGAAAGACAGTAGGGAAGCGGTATGGCAGCTAATGCCCACAACCCCAAACGCGAACACGAATGAGGGCGCGCGGTTTATCATCAACGCTGTCCCCGTTGTGTTGTCACTGACGGCTGATTTTGTTGACTCATTTGATGAGCAAGACGCCAGGAAGTCTCATTGGATCGGTATATTTAATAGTCAAAATGAAGATTTCCATTATCCTTACAAATATAAGCTCAGTCCTTCATCCGCGTCGCAGAACGAATATTCGATGGTCTTGCGGTTGGCAGAGCAGTATTTGATCCGCGCTGAAGCGTCGGTTCATAGAGACAATCTGAGTGCTGCGATTACCGATGTTGATATAGTAAGAAATCGAGCGGGATTGCAATCAATACTGGAAATTAATCCTGAAATAACAGAGACGGAACTTCTTTTAGAAATTGAACACCAAAGACGATTGGAACTTTTTACCGAATGGGGACACCGATGGCTTGATTTAAAGCGGACCGGCCGTGCCGGAGCCATATTGAGTCAGGTTAAGCCCCGATGGGATGAACAAGCCATGCTATACCCAATTCCAGAAAGTGAAATAATCAACAATCCAAATTTGAAGCCCCAGAATCCCGGATATTAAATGTGTTCGTTTATATAATCGCTAAAGAAACAGAGATTTTATTCTATCGTTAATAAGAAAAATCATGATTAACAAACTATTTATTATAATAGCGCTATTGGTCTGCACGAGGATTTCGGCACAGGAAGTGGGGAAATACCCCGAAGTCGGAAAGCCCATTCCTGATTTTGTACTCACGAATATCAAATATTTCTCCACGAACGAAATAAATGGAAGGGAGTTAACAGGAAAGCACACGATATTGGATTTTTGGAATAAATACTGTGTTTCCTGTATTCGAAGCTTTCCAAAAGTGAATGAATTAGCCGCTAAGTATCAGGGCCGCGTTAATATCGCGCTCGTCGGCCTTCAGGAAGAAGGTATCGAAGATTTATATGAGAAGAACCGGGAACGGTTGGACTTAACTCTTCCGGCAGCATTTGATTCGGTTTTATACAGGCGCTTCGTGCCTGGAGGAGCACCCCATCTCATTTGGATCGATGATGAAGGGATTGTTCAGGCCGTAACCGGCGGGAGTGAACTGACGGAAGCGAACATTGAAGCGTTCATCAATGGCAAAAGCTTTCCATTCACAAATACGTCGCACAAGGCCAATCTCGATATGGCAGCGATGTATGATTTTTTCAAACCCTTCCTTATCGATGGGAATGGAGGCAAGAGTTCTGAATTTTTATATAGATCCTTGTTGGCTGAATACAAACCTGGAATGCCTACGAAAGGGGCGGTGGGGCCGATTGACGAATTCATACAGTTTGTCCAAAGTGAACATAATATGTATGAGAAGTATGAGTTTGAAGCGGTATGGTCACTGCCGATGTTGTATACCTATGCCTATATAGGTAATACGGATTGGTATTACGGCGACTCCCTCTACAGTGATTTTTATATCAACCCGTTGGTTGTCGACGTTGATTCATCACGGTTTTTCCCTGACGTTGCGAACGGAGATAATATGTATTGGTACAGCCTGATTGTTCCACCGTCTAAGCTTACTGCCAACTATCTATTGACCGGGATACAACGTGATCTTGACTATTACTTCGGCTATGAGGTAAAAGTGGAAAAAAGAAAAATGCCCTATTTGAGAATAGTCGCCAAACCGGATGCCAGGCGTAAGCTGGAGACAAAAGGGGGAGAGGAATTTGTCGACCCCAATGTTAATAATTCTTGGTTTAAAGGGACAAATATCCCGCTGGAGCGATTTTTAAAAATCTTTTGTTACCTGACTAACCAGGGTTTGCGGGTTCCCTTTGTTGACGAAACAGGAATCGATTACCATATCGATATTGATGTAGATATTGTCTATCAGTCATTCGAAGATATCCGAAAAGTTCTCAATAAAGTTGGCCTTGACGTAGAAAGGGGAGAAAGAGAATACAAAGTGCTCGTCATCCGCGACCCGAAACCGAAATCAGAAAACGTAAATGCACAATTGAATTAATCCGGAAAAACCCAACCCACCGGCAGGGTGACAGGCTGCCGGTGGTTCATCGGAAACCATGATAACAATGAAGAAAAAGACGCTCCTGGTGATTGGGCTGCTGCTGGCCGCGACGGCCGCCAGCGCGCAGCTGGCAAACCCCGTGAAGTGGACGTTCGCCGCCAGGAAGGCGAAGGACAATGTCTACGAGGTGCGGATGGAGGCCAGGATACAGCCTGGCTGGAGCATGTATAGCCAAGGTACACCCGACGGCGGGCCATTCCCCACGAAAGTGACATTTGGCAAAAATACCAACGTGCTGTACGGCGGCAAGGTACGCGAAGCGGGCCAACTGAAAAAGAAGTACGAGGAAGTGTTCGGGGTGGACGTGCATTACTACACGGACTCGGTGACGTTCGTGCAGCTGGTGAAACGCAAGCAGGGCATCCCCACCACGCTGTCCGGCACGGTGGAGTTCATGGCCTGCGACGCGGAGCAGTGCCTGCCGCCCGAGGAGGTGGCATTCGCCGTGGAGCTGCGGTAGCCTGTGACCCGCCCTCCCGCCGGCGCCGGATCACCCGGGATGGCGGGCCGTTCTTTCACGATTGGGCATCACGCAAGTATGCTGCATATATTACATGTTAGATTTTTCAAAACTAACCTTCAGGGACTTCGAAGACATTCCGGGAACGGATGTATTCGGCAGGACACGGGCCTTTGGCAGGCTCACCCGGTACATGGCCGAAAGCGG
>JBBCJB010000029.1:0-2045 GCA_037190485.1 Parapedobacter sp. | reverse complement strand
TACATGCGTGACCGGATGGGGTATCGGTTGGTGTTGCGCGAAGCCAAAACCAGTGCATCGGTCAAGCAAAACGAAACCCTCCGGTTTGAAGGCAAGATCCAAAACGTAGGTTTCGGCAATGTGGTCAACCGCAAAAATGTCTCGGTTATCTTGAAATCCAAAACCGGAACCGAAAGCTACGCCTCGCTCACGGATCTCGATGCCAGGGACTGGCTGGCCGATCAGTCCGGCAACGGGAGGCCAGACAACACCGCTGCCTGGCGCGACCTACGCTTCGCGATAAAGCTGTCCGACTTCGGCGAAATACCCGTCGGCAATTACGACATCTACCTGAAAATCAACGACCCGAAAGAGCGCAGCGCCAACAAGCGCTGCATTCGATTCGCGAATAAGGGAAACAGTTGGAACGCCGACTTGGGAGCAAACCTGGTCGGTTCCGTAACGGTCATGGACTGATCGACGGCACATCACCTCAGGAACGTCATATCCACATGAAAGAGACATCCGCATTTTTACTCGCTTCCTTGCTTTTGGCTGGCACCACAAGCGGCCAGGCACCATTGGTCAGTCAACCCCTTGACTACACGGAAAACCCCGTTGACATCCCGAATCCCGACAGGGGTCCGTATCGCGGGCGGTGGCAGAATATCCCGCCCCAGCTAGCCAACGAAACCAATTCGCCATTCGGCATTACGCCCGAAGTAGACCATCGGGTTCCGGTCGATGCCAATTCCATCTTTTACCACGGCAGGCAGGTACCTCCGGTTGAAGGCGACGACATTGAAGAAACCGAGTTTTATAACGGCGTAAACCAAAACGACATGCCTTACGTTGGCGGCACAGGTATAACGGCCTTTCCTTCCGTATCGTTCATGTGTTTCGACCTATGCAATTTTTCGTCGAATGCGTTTCTCTCGGCAAAAGATGCTTTCGCTTACAAGGAAGATGGATTGTTCAGCGATTCGGTTACCGGCAAGCCAAGGACCGGGAAAACTGGTCCATTGACACCGTATGCGCTTGAGTACATCCGGCACATGCTTAGCAAGGTAAGGGACGGCGATGGCGTAGCTTTCGTCAAATTCTCCTATGATGGCAATGGGTTCAATTACATCGAGCCTCAGAAATATCCCCACCTGAATCTTCAAGAAGGGCTTATCCATGGTCCCGAGCCATCATTTGTAACGCCTAACAATCCAACGGCCATGAGCGATGTTCCGGGCCATACCGATAAGGATTGGATCAGTTATCACCTTTGGCAGCTCAAGCCCATCTTCCACGAATTTGAAGACATCATCATGTGCGTCAAGACCGGTATGTTGGGGCCTTGGGGAGAGCAGCATTCCTCGCCGTTGGCTTTGAGCCCGGAAGCTAACAAAAAGCTATTTGATGCCTTCCTTGAGGTCGTGCCGGCTTCGCGTAAACTGCTCACCACACAGCGTGTATTCCTGTCGTGGTACAACCTTACCTACGGAACCGGCTACAGCGTCATCGACTCCATACCCCTTCCGCGAGCAGGCTCGCCCGAAGCGCGGTGGGGGTATTTTGACGATAGCTACGCGTCTAACTACACAAACAGCGGCAGGCACTTCACGCTTGATGACCGCTACAGGTTCTTTGCCTGGCTCCGAGGTTGGAACACGATAACGCAAATCGAAGGCGGTATTGGCGACAATATCTTCGGCTATATGCCAGGCGCTATCGTAGAAGCCCAGCAGTTCCGGATAACCGTTGCGAACATGCGTCATGGAAACTATTCGCGATGGGCCGATTTCCGTTATTCCGAAACATCCGTCACGAACCCGGTGGCATTCCCTGCATCGAATGGCGAAACATCCGCACCGTTTAGCGGCCCCATCAAAACGGTAATCTTCGATCCGGTATACGACGGCCGCAACGGGCTCGAGTACATGCGTGACCGGATGGGGTATCGGTTGGTGTTGCGCGAAGCCAAAACCAGTGCATCGGTCAAGCAAAACGAAACCCTCCGGTTTGAAGGCAAGATCCAAAACGTAGGTTTCGGCAATGTGGTCAACCGCAAAAATGTC
>JBBCJB010000028.1:0-67261 GCA_037190485.1 Parapedobacter sp. | reverse complement strand
CTTGGTGGAGTACTTCACGTCGATGTTGCCGCCCGCTACGCGCTTGTTGCTGGTGAAGATGGTGCGGTAGGTATCTTGCAGCAACTGCTGCCGCTGGTAGCTGTTGCCGGCCCCGAAGTCATTGCCGTAGGCCTCCACGGTGATGTCCGACCCGTTGAGGATGTTGCCCGATCCGCCGCCGGTTTGCTGCAACTGCGCGTTCCTGTTCTCGTTGCGCACGCCCACGGTGAAGCTGGACTTCGCCGAGCTCACCGTCAGGTGGTCCTTCTTGCTCACCTCCACGCCGTCCTTGTAGTCGTCGGCCGTGGCGTAGACCAGGTCGACCTCGTTGTGGTTCACCTGGATGGCCAGGTAATCCTGGAAGATCACGTTGACCGTGGCGTTGGCCGAGGTCTTCGACTCCTGTGCCTGTGCGCCGAGGATGCCGATGCCGGCTACGATGGCCAATGCTGCCGCTGCTTTTTTCACTTGGTTGTTGATGTTGCTTTTCATGACTGTTGTAGTTGTTGTATTCCCTGTTCTTTTTTTCTCGTTTTTCCTTTATTCCTGAAAGGATGATGCAAAGGTATGGCGGCGATGGGAGCCACGGAATATGAAAAACAGCACATGAATGATGTGTCGGGACACCGCTGTAGCGGTATGCTTACATCCTGTAGGAAGGCCGCTACAAACCAATGGTTCCGTAGCAACACGTTGCTGGAAATGGCTTTAAAACCTATCCGGTTTTAGGTGCGTTCTGCTATGGGATTCGCTTGAAAAAGAAAGGGCGACCATCGTGTTATGTGGTCGCCCTTTCCGTTCGGTATTAGTAATACGTCTTCAGGTACTGTTCAGTCTGCTCCGGCTGGTAGTGCATGCGGATACGCCAGATCATTTCCTGGGCATTGATCACCTCAAACTCCTCGCCGAGGTGGTTTTTCATCAGCTTGGCCGCGGAGGCGCCGTTGCGGTCACCGTCTGTATTTTCACCGATGAGGTCGGTGCTGCTTCCGGTATCCCTGAATCGGCTCCAGGCGTGTACCGAGATGATGGAGAAGTTGTTGTCCGTCTGTTGCTTCAACTGCTGGGCGATGTAGGCGGGCGTGCCTTCACGGGGATGGTTCTGCGCGCCGAAATTCCACAGGGAATAGCGCGCCGTGACAACGGGAATTTCAAACCCGGCGCTATTCTTCAACCAGAAGATTTCTCCGGCGCCCCCGGCATAGGGCGAATATTGCAGGGCAACAATGCCTTCCAATTGGTCGTTGGCATCGATGAACGCCTGGTACCCGGCAAGTGCATCGGCAGACTTCACGTCTTTGGCCATGAGGCCCAGTAGCTTGACGCGGTGCTGGCGCATGCTGTGGCCCACACGAGCGGCCAGCTCGGCGAGCCGTGCGCTGCGATCACCTTCGCTTCCGAAGTTATCCACGTATTGGTAGCCGCCGCCCAGGGCTTCGATGAGCGTCGCATCGCGATGCTGCGTAGCCATGATGCGGGTAAACTGGGCTGGCGCCATTTGATTCAGGTTGGATACCGGAACACCGAAGCCCATCTTCATCTCGGCCACGTCAGCGTTCTCGTAATATCCGCCTACGAAATCGTTCATCATCCACTGGATGTTATCGCCATCGGAGAGGTAAAACGATACGAATTTTTTGTTTTTCTCCCAATCAAGGAATTGGGGGTTGATAACCTTGGCCAGGGTCTGCTGCTGGCGGCTCCGGTAAACCAGCGACGTAAGCGGCAGGTTGTAACTCCAATCGTTGGGTACCCACACATGTCCGGTGATGGATGCGCGGTTGACGAAAACATCTTCGTCCACACCCTGTTCCCAGCCGTAGATCGGCGCACCGGGCTCGAGCCATTTCAGGATTTCTTCAAACAATGGCAGGTTTTGTCCGGCACCGGGGTTGTTGTATTGCTTGTTGATGTTGATCACAAACAGGTTGTGCATAATGGCAAAATCGCGCAATTCGCCGGTTTGCACCGGCATGACCACCAAGGCTTTGTTGCTCACGCGGCTTTTGAATTCCTGCCAGGCATCGGCTGTGGTCTTTGTCCGGGCGTCATAGATCATACGGTACCCGGCATTATCGTAATTCGCCCGGTCACGGACATCCACGATGATGCCGTTGTAAACCGAGGAAGCAACAGCGGCCACGATGCCGCTCTCGGGGTTGTTCGTCACGTCGGTAAGCACATACCCATCAAACAGGTCCTTAAGCTGCAGGGCGATGCCGTCAGCGGGGCCGTAGTTGTTGCGCGCCAGCTCGAGGCCGCTTTGCATCCCTTGCTCGCTGACACCCAGGTCGCTGAGGGCCTGTTTGGACGCGCTGTACGAGGCTCGGCCCGCATGGTCGTGGAGCCAGACACCGATTTCGCTCCGGCCTTGCTGTACGGCACGATTAGCGAGTCCGGCCAGCGACTGGGCCAGGAGGTGGTATTGCAGCCCGCGTATTTCTTCGGTTTCGCCAATGTTATTGCGGCTACCCACATTGAGCACCTCCACGCAATTCCAGTAGCGCTTCGGCTTTACCGTCATTTCCAATAGATTGTATTGGCCCTTATCCGCAATCGGATCAAAGAGGTCTTCGTACAGTCCCGGAAGCTGGTCATTCAGCCCCTGGTTGATTTCCGGTGATTTGTATTTGTCGCAGCCTGCGATGTTGGCGCAGACCATTAAAAGCATTGTCTTAAAAAACATGGTTTTCGTTGTCATGATGATACGCATTAATATCCCAGATTCTGTTCCAGTCCGCTGGTTTTATTGATCTCATCCTGCGGGATGGGGCGTAGTAAGTGGTTCGCATTGAGGTTGTCATACTTCTGTACGAGGATGTTCCTGGCCCTGGCCCGTTCGAGGAGTTTGCCCGTGCGCTTCAGGTCAAACCAGCGGTCGTGTTCGCCGAGCAGCTCCCGCGCGCGTTCGTCCAGCAGCCCATCCAGGTTCACTGAACTTATTTTCAACTGATTTTCATAGGCGGATTGATCCGTGGCTGCCCGTTCGCGGAGCACGTTGACGCGGTCGGTCGCGGTACCGGCCTGGCCGGCACCGAGGTAAGCTTCAGCGGCCAGCAGGTAAGCATCACTCAGGCGGAAGATCACGTCCTCGCGCGTTCCGGCCGCACCCCAGTCCATCCGGGTATCCTTAAATTTCTGGATAATCGGCATGCGATCTATGGCGCTGCTCAGCACCGGCAACGCCGTGGATTGCGGGTACCAGTTGTATTCGTCGCCGTTGCGGTAAGGGTAAAACCGTACGGCACCTTGGTTGTCGCCGGAGGCATCGTTCCAACGAGGGAAATAGATGCCCCGCTGGCCAATATCCGGGTTAGCCGGGTTGTTGATGTAAAAATGCCGTTTGAACGTGGCATCGTAGCGGGTGTCCAACTCCGGATCGGTAAAGTATTCATGTACGCTCGGGATGATCCAATAGCCCCTGTTCATGGCCGAATAATCGGATTGTACACGCGTGAATAGGGTCGGTTCAAGCGCAATCACGTTGAAACCGAAGAGCGCCTGCTGTGGGTTGCCGCTGCCGTTGAAGTTGCGGTCGGCGCCATATTGGATCGCCCAGATCACTTCGCTGTTGTTCTGGTTGTTTTCGTCATAAACGGATGCATAGCTGCTCAGGAGCCGATAGGAGGAGCTTTGGCTGATGGCATCAAACAAGGCGGCGGCATCGGCGAAATCGGCTGTGGTGCCGAACGACTTGTACGCCCGCGTAAGGTAAAGTTTGCCCAGCAGGAAATGGATAGCCGCATCATTGACTTCGCCAACGGAGCCGTTGCCAAAGGGCAAAACGCCTTTCACACGCTCCAGGTCCTGGATGAGAAAGTCATAGATGGTTTGCTCCGGCGTGCGGCTAACCTCAAACAGTACTTCACGCTGTTCTTCCGTATAGAAGGGGACCGGCCCGAAGGTCTCAACGAGGTAATAATAACCCAATGCCCGGAAAAATGTGCCCTGCGCGTGGAATTTCCCGTAGTCGCTGCCGGCAATCTCCGGTGTGCAGCGGGTGAGCAGGATGTTGGCTTCCTGAACGATCTTATACAGGTTGTTCCAATAGCCACCTACCACCGGTGCCGTCGAATTGAACGTACGGTCATAGCCATTGAACATGCGTTCCGATTCGCTTTCCGTAATCGCCATGTACAGGTCCGTGCCGTAGTATTGCAGCTCGCCGGTATTGAAGACTCCCCTGAACTTGGTGTAAAGGTCTACAATCAGCTTTTGTTGGCCTTCCTTGGTATTGTAAAACTCATCGGTCACCACCGATGGGGTATCGGCATCCAGGTAGGATGAGCATCCTGTATGCAGCAGTGCCGTTGCAGCGGCAACGGCTGCCAATAAGGTTATCTTGATGTATTTTTTCATGGCGTAATCAGAACGTAAAGTTGACACCTAGGTTAACACTCCTGGGGAACAGCGACAGCTGGGTGTAGACGTTCTCCCCGATGATTTCCGGATCGGGCCCCCGGTAGTCGGTAAAGGTGAACGGGTTCAGCACGGTGGCGAACACACGCGCACCTTTGCCGCCGATACGCGACAGCGTGCGTTGCGGAAGGGTATAGCCCAACGTAACGTTCTGGATCTTGACAAACGTGCCGGGCACCTTTGACAACACCTGCGTATGGTATGATTGCGCCCCGATCTGCGGGTAGGTGTTGCTCCGGTTTTCCGGGGTCCAGTAATCGACATCCAGCTTGTTCCAGTGCTCATTGTCCCAAGCGGTAAACATGTACGTGAAATCGTCGTTGTACAATCCGCCCAAGCGGCCGTATACGAATATGGAAAGGTCCCAGCTGCGGTAATTGAAGGTATTGGTCAAACCGAATGTCCAGTCAGGGGCCGGCGTGCCCAGCACCACGAAATCCCGTTCGTCCAGCACACCGTCGTCATTCTGGTCTTTGACCTTGATGTGCCCGGGAGATTGCCCGTAACGGCGCGCCTCGTCGAGTTCTTCCTCCTGCCAGATGCCCAGGTGCTCGAAATCGTAAATCACCCGGATCGGTTCGCCGATGAACCAGCGGTTGGCCAGGTCATCCTGGCCCGTGCCGTAAAGCTCCTTGATGCGGTTGCGATTCAGGCTGAAAATGGCATTCGTTTTCCATTGGAAATGTTCGCGCGAAATGTTCGTGCTGTTGAGCCCGAACTCGACGCCACGGTTGCCGGTACTGCCGATGTTGCGCAGCATGGAGGTATAGCCGTTAAGCCCGGCCACGGCTTGGCGGAAGATGAGGTCTTCTGTCGTCCGGTCGTAAACTTCGACCGTACCGGATAGCCGGTTGTTCAGCAAAGCAAAGTCAAGCCCCGCGTTCCACTCGGAGGTCATTTCCCAGCGCAGGTCGGGATTGCCCTTTGAACCCCCTAAACCGTAGCCGTTGGTGCCGGATCCGCCGAGCGGATATTTAGACAGGTCGAGCCGGCTGAACACCACGTCATAGTCAATGTTGTTGTTGCCGCTCTTCCCCCAGCTGAGGCGTAATTTGAGGTCGTCGAATAAGCCGCCCTGCAAAAACCCTTCTTCCGAAAGGCGCCAGGCAAACGCTGCCGACGGCATGAAACCCCACCGGTTTTCCCGCGCCAGGCGGGATGATCCGTCCGCTCGTCCGGTTACGGTAAAGAGGTACTTGTTGCGGAAATCATAGTTCAGGCGCGCCATGTAAGAAAGCATGCTCGATTCCCAGTAGAAACTGCTCACGTCGATGATTTCTTCCGCCGATTCGATGGCATGCCAACCGGAATCGAAGGGCATGCCGATGCCACGCATCTGCGATCCCTGGTGGGTTTCTTTCTGCATGCTGAATAGTCCGACGATATTCAGGCGGTGCTGGTCGTCAAACCGCTTGTCGTACGTGGCCATGTTGTCCCACACGTAGTTGGTGTTTTTGCGCTCCCGACGGAAGGCATCCGGCGCATTCACACCCATCTTGCTTTGCGTGTTCGTGCCAATCCATTCGCCGTAGGTATCGTTGTCGAGCTGCATGGCCAGTTGCGATTTCAGGGTCAGTCCGTCTACGGGCTTGAACTCCAGGAATCCCGCCATATTGATGAAATTGGCTTCGGTAAGCTTCCGGTTGTTTGCGATCTGTACGAACGGATTGATTTTGCTAGAGGTAGGCTGTACTTCAAACGCGTAATTGCCATCGCGATCGTAGGGGCTGGCCACCGGCGGAATGAAGTAGGCGTTGAGCAAGGCATCGTCCGCACCGTGGTTGGTGTTATTGAGGGAAAGGTAGCTGTTCATGCCGATCTTGAAGCGATCGGACGCACGGTGTTCCAAGCCGAGGCTGAACGTGTAGCGCCTGAAATTTTCGTTGCCTACCATGCCGTCATCGTCGTTGAAGCCGAGCCCGAATGAATAGCTGTTCTTTTCCGTATTGCCGTTGGCGTTCACGTGATGCATATGGCTCATCGATGGTCCGGAAAGTTCACGGAGCCAATCGTAGTATTCACCGTATTTCACGCGGCGTTTTTCGTCTTCGGTCAGGAAATCGGGCCTTCCAAGTGAACTTTCGCCGTACTTGGCCCGCCATAGGGCGATTTTGTAGTCCACGTACTCGAGCCCATTACCCAGGTTGCCGATGATGTCGGGGATGCGGGTAGGGGTTTTGACCGATAGGTTGCCGTTGTATTCCACCTGGAAGCCGGGCTTGCGGTTGGCCGCTTTGGTGGTGATGATGACCACGCCGTTTGCACCGCGCGACCCGTAGATGGCCGAAGACGAGGCGTCTTTCAGGATGTCGATCGACTCGATATCGGCCGCATTGAGGTGACGCATGCCCGAATAGGAGGGGATCCCGTCGATGACATAGAGCGGCTCGTTCGAGAAATTGAACGAGTTGGTGCCCCGGATCTGTACATTCATGTCCGTACCCGGGCGATTGTTGGTCTTGGTCACCAGCACGCCGCTTACCCGGCCATTGAGTGCCTCGGTCACGTTGGTTGCCTGCGATTGGATCAATTGCGCGGTCCCGATGTTTTCGATGGCGCCCGTTACGTCTTTCTTTCTGACGGTACCGTAGCCAAATACCACCACGTCTTCCAGCAGGTTGGAGCTGGGCGTCAATTGGATGGTGATCCGGCTAAAGTCGCTGACGGTATGGCTATAGGGTTCGTAGCCGAGAAACGTTACGTTGATCAGGTCTCCGATGGCAACGTCTATACTGAACGCACCGGTTCCGTCCGTGCCCGTGGTTTGCTGGTTGGATGCGCGTAACGTCGCTCCGCCTACGGGTTGCCCCGTTTCATCGATCACGATGCCACGGAGTGTCTGGCGCTGCTGGGCCGATACCGTCAGGTATAGGCACATGATGAGCCCGATGATGCAACTGCTACTGAGTTTGTTCATAATATCGCTTGACGTTAGGTTATTGATTCAGTTTATGCCATTTGTGTTGACCGACGATTTTCGCACGGAACTTGCCGGTTTTATCGGCGATGTTATCCGGATCTTCGGGTACCTGGGTAAAGTCCCATGCGCAGATCAGGTTGGCCTCGCTGCCATTCACGTCGCTGTTCATCAGCGACTTTACGTCGGTTTGGCTCTTGGCCGTGCTCCATAGCCTGAACTTGCGGATGTAGCCGGTCATGTTCCGGTTGTTGTCTTCGGGTTCCATGAACGCCCACATTTTCAGGTTACGGGTATTGGGCTGGTATTTCTGCAACACGCCGGCACCGTCGCGAATGTCATTGGTTTTGGTGAAGAGAACCTCGCCATTGATGTACATCTTCAACTGATCTGCATCCGCCGACTCGTCATACACGGCTACGATGTGGTTCCACTGTCCATAATTGGTGGGATAGGCGGCGCCCCATTCCAGCACACGGTCCTGTTGGGGGCCCATGCCGAGGGTGGTGCGCAGATTCGACCCCATGAAATTGAGCATCCAGCCCTGTTTGATGCCATTGCCGTCGTGGCTGAATGTCGCGATGAAATCGCCGATGGCGAACTCAAAGAACCCGGGGTCGTACTTCAGCCAGGCCTCTACGGTAAAGCGATTCGAGCCGCCGTATGCCGACGACTCGCCGAAATCGACATAGCCTTTCCGGTCAATGCCAAACACCTGCAATTCGGCCGGCGTGCCGGGTTCCAGCGTCGTCTGGAAGGCATTCATAAAGGAAGCGATGGCTTTTGAAGCTTCGATGCAATAGGCATTGGTCTCGAACGGCAATACAAAATAGCCCGCTTTCGCCTTGGATATGCCAGTCTTTAACTCATCGATCGCCGATTGGAATTCGTCGGCACTTGCTGGTGGAAAGGTTCCGTCCACCTCGCCGATTTTGGCGGTGTCGATAATCCGCTGCATGTCTTCCAGGTGTTCCGACATGCAGCTTAGGTCCAGTTCGATGACCTGCCGCTTGTTTTCGTCGCATGCGGTCAAGGTCGCACCGGCTATCCAGGGAATGAATAGCCACAGCGTTAGTTGTCTAAGTACTCTCATAAACATTATTAATATAGGGTTTGTAAATGGTTAGCAATGGAACGTACCAAAGCCATTGCTAAAACGATTCAATATTACATTAACCGGGTTAATTTAGGGGTTAATAGCTGGGTTAACGGGCCGACTATTTCACTAATCCTAGCTGCGTTTGTCCAGTTCCTTGAATTTGATGGGAAGGGATTCATTCATCACATGCTGATAGAAGTGCTGGAAATGTTCGAACCGCCGTGTCGCTTCGGTACGCTGTTTCAGCAGGAGCATGGCGCGTATCTCATATTGGAACGCATCCAGGTCGGTCGGTGCCGTTTCCAGGCAAAGCCGTGCGAGGTGCACGACCGTTTCGTAGTCGCCGTTGGCGAAATGTTGGGATAGCCGTTCCAACAGCAATTGTACAACTTTCGGGTCGATATCGTCCTTGACATCGTCGAGCAGCTCATGGTCTGCGTGCTTCAGGAATTTGCCCCGCTCCAGGATGGCGTCTATCATGGGTGAGGAAGCGGCTTGCGATGTGTCGAATGCTTCCTTGAAGCGCAGGTAATCTACGAAACAACCCGAAAGCTCGAGCCGGTAGGTACCGTCCACATAAACCAACGCAATGCCATCGAGGTAAGCAAGGAGTTTGCGGAATTGGTTGAGTGTTACCCCCCGGATATTTTTGGTGGCCGCAATTTCCTTATCCGGCCAAAGCAACGTACTGAACTCGCCCGATTCGATGTCATCGTTCGGATAGCGCGATAGGAACAGGACCAATACCTGCTTGAGCCGACTGCTGAACAGGTGGGCGATGTTCGTTCCCTTGCTATCGAATACCTCAAATTTGCCAAATAGGAAAATGGCATTTTTGTTCGGGAAGGTATACGCCGTACCATCGGCGGCGGCTGGCGGGGCCAATGCCGGTACCGGACCGCGTGGACTTTTGCGCCGGCGCGCCAGCACGTAGCCGATGGCTGCCGTTGCGGCCAAGGCAAATACCAGGAAAAGCCAAGGCCAGCGGCCAACGGACGGGTTGTCGTATTGCATCAGCTCGGCCTGGCTAACCGCAGGAGCCTTCAGTTCGTAGACCGTGATCTGCGAGGCAATTTCATCGGTGGCAAAAACCTGCGTAATGGCGTAAAACGTATTTAGGGGCTGGTAGTAAAACAGGTTGGCATTCGTCTTGATTTTTTCCGATTGGATGGGAATGGTGTCGGCCAAGGCTAAGAAATCACCATTTTTGATCGAGAAACGATATAACTGCAAGGCCGAGGCCGACAGGTATTCCGGGTAGAGCAGCGCATATAGGTAAGTAGCCCCATCGTGAACCATATTGCGTACCGGCACCATATTCTTGTTGGGAAGCTCGTATTCCCGAAGGTTTTGCAGCCGATAGGTGTTCAGGTCCAGCTGGTACAGGTCATACCGGTAAATCCGTCCAATGGTATTATCGGCGGCTTCATTGCCCATGCCACCGAATACATAGAGGTTGTTGGCTTGCCGGTTATAGGCCGATGCTGCAAAGTAGCGGGGCATTATGCGGTCGCCGCTGGTAGCCACGGTATCCCAGACGCCGCGCAGTGTGTCCAATGCAAGGAAGGTATTGCTATAGCGGTCATTGCCAAAGCCGCCGAACAGTAAGTAGGGTATGCGGTCGGTCGGCTGCCCCGTATGGTGGTGCAATTGCATGGGGATGAAGTGTTTGCCTATCACTTCCACCCGTAAGGTGGCGAGATCGATGGCGACGACGGTGGGCGAGTCTATGGGCAGGTCGTTGACTTCGTAAATGAACAGTTTGTCGTCAAGCAGGAAGCTGTTGCCCAGCCGGATATCCAGCGGGAGTGGGGTGGCGAACCGGCGTTCGGTGAACTGGTTCGCTTGCAGATCTAACGTGTATAGCCGGTATCGGTCAAAAAGGAGCAGGTGTCCACGCCGTGTATCAAACTGGTAGCCGCCGGTTTGGGGCAGGTCGATTGTCCGGGTGGCCTTCCAGTAATACGATTCGTTGATTAGCCACACGGGGTTTTCAACCTTGCCCAATCGGTTGCCTTCCTGGCTATGGATGGCATGTCCCGTACGTTCCTTCAGCGGGAAGGAAATGTGCTCATTATCCAAGGATATGTGTAAGTTGCGTACGGAAAAATCGGCGATATCGATACTGAAATCGCTTTTGCCGAAGAAGATGTTGTTGCATGTGATCGTTCGGTGAGGAAAGGGGATGACAAGCACCTTGTCCAGGACATGCCAGGCGATTTCCTGTCTTTCCAAATCGAAATCTACCAAGAGGTGGATCCATTGGTTTTTGTCAAAGCTCCTCCGGTCAAGCAGCACGGAGCCCAATTGGTCCATTCCTTCTTCGACCAGCTTAACCTCCAATTGCCCGTTATCCAACCTGCGGCAGAAGACGTTCAGGGTTTTGTTGGGCTCATCGAGCTTGATCCGCATCATGTTGCCGTATCCTTGCGGTTGATCCAACCGGAAATCGAAATGGAACGTCAGCTTTTTCGAAAGCGTTCGGTGTTGGAGCGATGAGCGATAATGAAATAGGTCGACAGCGGTGCGTTCTTCGATCGCGTAGCTGTTGCCCTTGATGCGCAGCCCATGGGCAACGGCATGGCCGATATGAAACAGCGCCACGATGCCGAGGCAATATATACGGAACCCGTGCATGATTGGTGCAATTATACGGTTCCGTGAGGCAATTTACAAGCATCTTGCGTGCAAAGGTGTTCGGACGAAAGCGGGTTTGGATTTTGTCGTTCACGGCGAACGGTTTACCTTTGACCCGGCGATGTCGATATTCCGATTCAAACAGTTTGCGGTCGATCAATCCGGATGCGCGATGAAAATCAACACGGATGGGGTGTTGTTGGGTGCGCTGGCGTCACTGCCCGAAGCATCCCGTATCCTCGACATCGGCACGGGCACGGGCGTGATCGCGTTGATGCTGGCGCAACGCTATCCGCAGGCCCACGTGGATGCGATCGACATCGATGGTGGGGCGGCAGCGGCAGCCCGCGCCAATTTCGCATCATCGCCCTATGCTGACCGTATCGTAAGCCACGGCTCGGCCTTGGAACGGTATGACGCCAGACAGCCTTATGACCTGATCTTGTCCAATCCGCCGTATTTCCTCGATTCGTTGAAGAGCCGCGATGCGCGGATGCAGGTGGCACGGCATACCGACCGATTGTTTTTCGTGCATTTGCTGGATCGGGCGCAGCGCTGGCTGGCCCCTCAAGGTAGTTTGCAGCTGATCCTCCCCGTTGCGTTGGCAGACGAGGTGGCCGGGCAGGCGGAGGCTGGATACGGGCTGGTGTTGCAAGCGACGATTGACGTACGTTCGTTCCCCGGACAATCGCCCATCCGCCGGATGTTGGCCCTGGGCAAGGCACCCGTTGACAGCCTATGGCCTGAAGGTGAACTGGTGATCTATGAAAGCAGGGGAGTATACACGCTTGCGTACCGAAGCCTCCTGACGGATTTTTTCCTGGCCTTCTGATGTTCATTTTATCTCGTGCCGGTTCCTAATCCGTATCTTCGCCGGTGCTATGGTAAAAATTGGATTGCTTTCGGATACGCATGGATACCTGGACGATGCCGTCTTCAGGCATTTCGAACAATGTGACGAGGTTTGGCATGCCGGCGATTTCGGTAACCTGGCCGTCGCCGACACGCTGGCTGCGTTCAAGCCACTTCGTGGCGTGTATGGCAACATCGACGGACGTGACATCCGCGCTGGTTACCCCGAACACCTGCGTTTCGATTGTGAAGCCGTCGACGTTTGGATGACCCACATCGGTGGCTATCCGGGCCGCTACAGCCCACAGGTGAAAAGTGGTATCCTGACCAACCCGCCCAAGCTGTTCATCTGCGGACATTCGCACGTGTTGAAGGTGATGTACGACCAAAAGTTGCAATGCCTCCACCTGAACCCCGGTGCGGCCGGAAAATACGGCTGGCACAAGGTCAGGACGCTTTTACGTTTTAGCATCGATGGTAATCGTATCGAAGGTATGGAAGTGATTGAATTGGCAGGTCGTTAGTTTTTGAATTACACTAAGTTTTTTTATTTTTAGGTTTTATGTTAGTTATTTGGCTATTTTTGCCCGTGATTTTTAACGATTGAAATACACTAACTAAATTCCGCTATGATGACCCAAGTAACGACCCTTGGCCAATTCATTATTGAAAAACAGGCTGATTTCCCGTATGCGAAAGGCGAGTTGTCCAGGCTCCTCCGCGATATCGGGATAGCCGCCAAGATCGTAAACCGGGAGGTGAACAAAGCGGGGCTGGTGGATATCCTTGGCGACAACGGCACGACCAATATCCAAGGCGAAGGGCAGAAGAAACTGGATGTATACGCCGATGAGCAATTCATCTCGGCGTTGCGCAGTGGTGGGGAGTGTTGCGTGGTGGCGTCCGAGGAGCACGACGACTGCATCCTGATAAACTCTAGGGTGTCGCAAAACGCCAAGTACATAGTCTGTATCGATCCGTTGGACGGCTCGTCCAATATTGACGTGAACGTGTCGGTGGGCACGATCTTCTCGATTTATCGGCGTACGGCTTCGGGGGGTGAGGTGCGCGACGAGGAAATCCTCCAGAAAGGCACGGAGCAGGTGGCGGCCGGGTACGTGATCTATGGTTCTTCGACCATGCTCGTGTATACCACGGGCAAGGGCGTGAACGGGTTTACGCTCGATCCATCCATCGGCGAGTTCTGCCTGTCGCATCCCGACATGAAAATGCCGCGCAACGGCACGATCTATTCCATCAACGAAGGCAATTACATCAAGTTCCCGCAAGGGGTGAAAGACTACATCAAGTATTGCCAGGTGGAGGATAAGGCCACGCAACGGCCGTTCACATCGCGCTACATCGGGTCTATGGTGGCCGACGTGCACCGCAACCTGATCAAGGGCGGCGTATTCCTGTATCCCACCACGTCATCCCATCCTCAAGGCAAGCTGCGGCTGATGTATGAGTGCAATCCGTTGGCATTCGTCATCGAGCAGGCGGGTGGGAAGGCCACCGACGGCCGGCGTCGTATCCTGGAGCTCCAGCCCGAAAGCCTCCATCAGCGGGCGCCAATCTTTATCGGGAGCATCGAGATGGTGGAGAAGGTGGAGGAATTTATTCGCTTGGCCGAGCTGGAGGCGGTGGCTTACTGAATCTGCCTTAAAGGCTGTCGCGAACCTCGAGCAAGAAGGACTTCAGCCGTTGCAGCGAATCGATGACGCGTTGGTTTTCGCGTGCCTCACCCTTGTTGTTCCGCAGGTAGTCACGCGCCCCTTGCAGTGTGTATCCCTTGTCCTTGACCAGGTTGAAAATGATCTTGAGGTTGGCAATGTCATCCGGCGTGAATAACCGGTTGCCCTTTTTGTTTTTCTTCGGCTGGATAACGTCAAACTCCTTTTCGTAAAACCTGATCTGAGACGCATTGACACCGAACATGGCGGTGACTTCGCCCATGGTGTAGTAAAGCTTATTTATCTCGCGCTCTTTGTAAGGCATATTCCGGTGTACGCTAACTCGTTAACGCAAAGATACGATTACCCGCGGATTATCCATGCAAACTTTAATCAAAAGACTGGTTTTCCTGCGATGCAGCCTCCAGGATGGCCACGTACTCCGTAGGGGTGAGGTCGTGGTAGATGAAGTTGATTGGATTGACCGGTGTGCCGTTCTTGTGTACCTCGTAATGAAGGTGTGGCCCGGTCGAGGTGCCGGAGTTGCCGACGTAGCCGATAAGGTCGCCGCGTTTGACGCGTTGTCCCGGTTTCACGGCGAAGCGGCTCATGTGACCATAGAGTGTTTTGTAGCTGTACCCATGGTCGATGATGATGCGGCGTCCGTATCCACCGTCCATGCCCGCTTCGGCAACCCTTCCGTTGCCCGTGGCATAGATAGGGGTGCCCGATGGGGCGGTGAAGTCGATCCCGGCGTGCATCTTGCGGATCTTGTACACGGGATGGATGCGAATCCCGAATCCGGAGATGCCGGCACGTGCCTTGCGGCTGTCTACCGGTTGGATCGCGGGGATGCTGGCCATCATCTCGTTTTTGGCTTTGGCCATTTCCGTCAATTCATCGTACGATTTCGATTGGATGTACATGGCTTTGGACAGGTAGTCGAGTTTCTTGGCAGTCTCGATCATCAGGTCCGAATTGCTTAGCTGCTCCAGGTTCTTGTAGCGGTTCACGCCACCGAAACCGGCCTTGCGGATATCCGGGTCGATCGGGTTGGCTTCAAAGATGACCCGGTAGATGTTGTCGTCGCGGTGTTGCATGTGTTCCAGGGCCGCATCCATCTTTTTGAGTCGTTCCTGCATGATGCTGTATTGCAGCGCCATTTGGTCTACCTCACGCTGGAGTTGCTTTTCCTGGGGCGAGTCGATGAACGTGAATCCGACATAGAGGAGGAAAATCCCGAAGGCGAAGGAACTCGTCACGAAACCGAGCGCCCGTAACGCCCATGTCCTCGTGCTGGTCTTCACTTTCTCGTACTTCAGCGTATGGGCATTGTAATGATACTTCGCTTTGGCCATTCGTTTCTTTTTCGATGGTTATACTCACGTACCACTCACTTGACCATGCGCAGGAACAGCGCGACTTCCTCCTTGAGCTTGCGCCGATCGACGATGAAGTCCAGAAAACCGTGCTCCAGCAAGAACTCGGATGTCTGGAAGCCTTTGGGCAAGTCTTTCTTGATGGTTTCCTTGATGACGCGCGGGCCGGCGAAGCCGATTAACGCGCCGGGTTCGGCGATGTTGATGTCGCCCAACATGGCGTATGACGCGGTGACGCCGCCGGTGGTCGGATCGGTAAGCAGGCAGATGTAGGGTAGTTTCGCTTCGTTCAACAACGCGAGTTTGGCCGAGGTTTTCGCCATCTGCATCAACGAAAAAGCAGCCTCCATCATGCGGGCGCCCCCCGATTTGGAAATGAGCATGAAGGGTACGCGATGTTGCAGGCAGTAATCGATTGAACGCGAAATCTTTTCGCCGACCACCGATCCCATCGATCCGCCGATGAACGTAAAGTCCATGCAGGCCAGTACGAGATCCTGCCCTTCGATCTTACCGTGGCCGCAGCGGATGGCGTCGTTCAGACCGGTCTTGGCATAACTTTCTTCCAGTCGCTCGGTGTAGGGTTTGGTATCTTCGAACTGGAGCGGATTGCCGGAACGGAGGTTGGCAAACAGCTCGGTGAATTGGTTGTCATCGAAGATGATGGAAAAATAGGCGGCCGAGCCGATGCGCAGATGGTAGCCGCAGTAGTGGCACACGTATTTGTTTTCCAATTGCTCGATGTTCAGCAAGGGCTTCTTGCACGATGGACATTTGTTCCAAAGGCCGTCGGGAGCTTCCTTTTTATGTTCGGTCGCCGTACTTATACCGGCCTTGTCGCGTCTAAACCAACTCATGCAACTATTTGTTATGGGATGCAAACTTAGCTAAATCGATGTGGATATACAAGCATACTTAGCGATGTATTGTCGAAAGGTGGCGGGAGCGGTGGAGCAGGAAGGGGAAATAAAAAATGGGCAAGCCCCTTTTATCGCACCGCTACGACCCGATACCCTTGCTGCGTTCCCGCCCTGGGGGATTCTCAGGGAGCTGGTCGTAAAAGACTTACCCACGGGCAAAGGTAGCTAAAAATGCGGTTCGCGGCAAATAAATGTTGGTTATCGTGCCAATGGGCTGGTTTGCAGGCAGAATCAATTAGGGGTGCCCTTAGGTGAGTCGGTACACTTTGCCGGGCAGTACGGCTATGATGCCGTCTAGCTCCAGCTCGAGTAAGGTGATTGCCAATTTGTTCTGGGGGTACTGGAGCTTGGTTGACAACTCGTCGATGGCGATCTGGCCGGCATCCCGGATGGCATCATATACCCGTTGCGCCTGTGCGCCAAGCGACACGGCGAGTTGGAGCTGCCTGGGTTGCGCCGCCTGCTCGGCGATGGCCCAATCCATCAGGTATTCAAGGTCTTTGGTGCAGGTAATCAGGTGCGCGCGGTTCGTTTTGATGAGGTAATTGCAGCCCATCGAAAACTCTTGGTTCACGTTTCCGGGAAACGCGCACACGTCGCGATGATAGCCATTGGCTATCTCGGCGGTGATCAATGCACCGCCGCGCGCGGCGGCTTCCACCACGACGGTGACGTCTGCCATACCCGCGATGATGCGATTCCGCATCGGGAAATTGAATTTCTCGGGATGCGTTCCCGATGTGAATTCGGTGAGCAATCCGCCGCCATCCACCATCTTGGCGGCCATCTCGCGATTGGTGGTGGGGTAGATGCGATCCAGGCCATGCCCCAAGACACCGACCGTGGGGATACCGGTGGCCAACGCGTTGCGATGGGCGTGGCTATCGATGCCGTAGGCAAGCCCGCTGACCACGATGACCCGGTAGGGGTACAGGGCCTTCACGAATTCGGCGCAAATGCTTTTGCCATAGGCCGTGGCGTTCCGCGTGCCGACGATGCTGATGATGCGTGTGGCGTTGAGGTCTGCGTTGCCTTTATAATAGAGTGCCAATGGTGCGTCGGGGCATTCACCGAGACGCGTGGGGTAGCCTGCCTGGCCGTAAAGGAACACCTGGATGCCGTGCCGTTCGACGAATCGCATCTCTTTTTCGGCTTCGATCAGCGCTGCTTTTCCCACGATGGCGTCGACGACCCGTGTGTTGATGCCCGGTATAGCCTGCAGTTCCTGCCTGCTGGCGGCGAATATGGATTCCGCATTTCCGAAATGTGCGAGGAGCTGGCGGCCGGCCACGGGACCGACGCCGTTTACCTTGGCAAGGGCGATTTGATGAACTGGGCTCATAGGACTTGGCCAAGATAGGGAAAAGATTTATATTTTTGTAGCCATGCAAACGAATTCCCAGACCGAAGTATGGATGCGGGGTCCCGTGGCGGGCGTGCCGTCGCTCCTGCAGCCGGTGGCACATGCGCTGTTGCAGGCCGCGGAGGAAGTGGAACGGTACATGGACGGCTTTGACGACACCGCGCTATGGCAACGCCCCGCAGGCGTGGCGTCGGTCGGATTCCACCTTCAGCACATTGCAGGCGTCATCGATCGGCTCTTTACCTATGCGCTCGACGAATCGTTGACCGATGGGCAGCTGGCCGAGCTACGGGCGGAGGGCGCTGACGCACCCGGCGTTCCATCGGCCGCATTGGTGGATGCCTTGCGCGCCCGGGTCGATCGGGCCGTGCAACAGCTGACAGCGACGGACGAAACCGCGTTGACAGCAACGCGATACTTAGGGCGCAAACGCATACCCACCACGTTGATCGGGTTGCTCTTCCATGCCGCAGAACATACGCAACGGCATGTGGGGCAACTGCTCGTCACGTCCAGGTTGCTCATGCACGAGGGGAATGCCCGCCAAACGCTAGCACATTGAACAAAAAAAGCATGATGAATATTACTGTAATTTCTTCCAGTCCGCGCGGTGAAAGCGTAAGCAACAGGGTCGCCTTGTTTCTAGAAAAGAAATTGAATGCCGAAACGCCGCATACCATCCGCTTGGTGGATGTGCGCGATTGGCTGGACTGGAATACAGGGCAACCCGTTTACAAATCGGTCGACGCGTGTCCGGAAGCCTTCAAGCCGCTGGCGGAAATCATGTTCGGTACCGATGCCTTCGTCATCGTTTCGCCCGAATACAACGGTGGGATGCCCTATTCGCTCAAGAAGCTGTTCGACTTTTTCCCGAAGCAGACGCATAAGGTTTTTGCCATCGCCACGTCCTCTACCGGCGCGATGGGCGGTATACGCGCCTCGTTGGCCATCCAGCATTTCGTGGTGGCCTTGTTCGGAATCGTTTCGCCCTACATGCTCGTTACCCCGAAAGTGACCGAGAAATTCGACGAAGCGGGCAACCTGCTGGATGAAGGCTTCCAAAAGAATATCGATACGTTCCTGAACGAATTCCAATGGTTGCTGGACAAAGTAGGTGGTTAGGTTGAAACGATACCGCTGTGGCTGGCTTGGTGCAGCAGTGCTATTGCTGGCTGCGATTCTGGTCTCCGTAGGGATGTCGAGGCTCGCCGGTTGGTCGCTATTCCCATTTGGCAAGCGATACGTGCCAGACTATTACTTTAACTACCTTCATGAACACCACAAAAACTATTTTCCCGAAGGCAAGCGTTTGATACTTTTTAACGGATTACCGGTGGATTCGCTGCAAGAGAAGCGATGGGTGGGCGTGGCTTACGCTTCGCGGATCGCTGAATATAGCACCGCTGCGGCCTTGAGGCGGTATGGGGAATCCGGTCGGTATGGTGCCACGGAAATTACGGGAGAGGATGCCGAATGGATCGTATCGGGCCAGCCGGGGTTTCGTGGCGCATGCAATCCAGCCATGGCCTTCGTTCACAGTGGCGTTGCATTGCCAGACATTCGGGATTTGGGCCACCATGCCGTTTTCGTGGCAGGCGAATCGGCCGACACCCTGTACCTGGGGAAGCTCGGTTACCGTCAGGTGAAGGAAGATACGGTTGACAGGATAGTCGTGATGGATCCTTCGCGAATGTTTTTCGTGAATGGTTACAAACGTAAGCCGAGATTGGATAGACCACTTTTCATCATGCGTGACGGTTTACATGCAGACACGTTCTTTGGCGTTGAGGTTGAGGGAAAAGGTGGGACGCCGTATTTCTATGACGAGCGGGTCGTCGACTTTGGCCGTTGGGTAGACAATACGGTTTCTGCCGTGATGCAGCGTCATAAACGTAGCGGCAAGGTAGCGGATGATCGCCTGCTGGTTGTCAATGGCGAGGAATACCAGGGAGAGCGCCCAGCAAGCCGCGTCCAAGCCACACAGGGTGTCGTTGTTTACCGCTCCGGTATCGAAGCCTTGCCGGAGTACGGCTGGAAAGGTCGTTCGGGCGTTGTGGAGGTAGCGGGAAACAAGCTCAAGTACTTCACCTTGTCGGATTGAAGTTTTCGATCCTAAGCGGTGACTAAACCGGCACGTAAACCAACTGCTTGGTTTCGAAGAAATCTTCCTTGAAATACGCGGCTAGGGGCTGGATCTCGGCGCGTAGTTTCGCTTCACGGATTTCTTCCTTGAGGTCGCCGCCTTTGAGGTAGAGGATGCCATTCGGGATCGCGTTCCGGTCTTGCTTCAAGAACTTGCCCGCCACCCAAGGGTAGAATTCGGCCAGTCGCGTTACCGCGCGAGACACCACGAAATCGTATTTTTCCCGGAGCTGTTCGGCGCGGTCATGCTCGGCCGTTACGTTTTCCAATCCCAGTGCGGAAGCGATTTCATTTACCACCTTGATTTTCTTGCCGATGGAATCGACCAGGTGGAATCGGGCCTCGGGAAACAGGATAGCCAGCGGGATGCCGGGAAAACCGCCACCGGTGCCCACGTCGAGCACCCGCGTACCCGGTTTGAACGCGACGAACTTGGCGATGCCCAGCGCATGCAACACGTGGTGGAGGTACAGGCTTTCGATGTCTTTCCGTGAAATCACGTTGATCTGGGCGTTCCAGAAGGGGTAGAGTTCGCCCAATTGGCGGAATTGTTCGCGCTGTCGATCCGATAATTCCGGAAAGTAGCCGTAAATGACTTCTACGCCAGGGTCCAGCCCGTGCAATCGCGTTACTTCCATGTCACTTGTTTTTTGAACTGGGCAAAGAAGCCGTTTATGCAGCTGTAGGTATAAAACGCTGCATCCAATACCGGCAAGTACCAAATCAATTTCCTGACCTGCAGCTTGCGCATCGCAGGCCTGTAAACGATGAACTGAGCCAAGAGCCGGATCAGGTACAACCCCAAGGCAATATACCATTGCTGCGGGAACAAGGCCACCATCAAGACGAGCCAAACGTAGAAAAGCAATGCCGAAATCAGTTGGGTACCAAGCATGCGGCGATGTTTCGGTCGGTACGCCTTCGATGCGCCCACATGCCGTGTCTTCTGGCGGGCATAGGAAGACCAGGTTGTTTTCGGTTCGCTCCAAACGTGCGCCTCGGGCACGATGCAGATCGCGGTATTGTGGGGGGTGGCGTTCTGGTTCACGAACAGGTCGTCATCCCCAGACGGGATGTGCATGTGTGCGGCAAATCCTTTGCCACGGAAAAAAAGGCTTTTCGTGTAGGCGAGGTTGCGGCCTACGCCCATGTACGCGTCTCCCTTGAGCGCATGGCCAAGGTAGCTGATGGCGGTGTGGAACGTTTCGAAGCGGACGAGCGCGTTCAGGAGGCCCGGTTTGCGTCGATAGGGCGAATAACCCAGCACGATCTCCTCTCCGCCACCGAAGGCGGCCGCCATGTGTCGCAGCCACCGATCGGATTGCGGCACGCAGTCGGCATCGGTAAAAACCAGGTGCTCGTGCTGTGCGGCCTTGATGCCCAGCGTCACGGCGAACTTCTTGCCGTGCTTGAGGCGCACATGTTCGGCGATTTCCACCACTTTCAGGTTGGGGTGCTGCGCAGCCAGGTCGCGGAGTAACCACTTGGTCTCGTCGGTCGAAAAGTCGTTGACCAGAATGACCTCGAATTCGGGATATTGCTGGCCCAGGATGGCGGGCAGGTGTTGCCGCAGGTTGTTTTCCTCGTTGCGCGCGCAGATGATCACCGATAGCGGTGGCGTTGCCTGCTGTCGGTTGGACTTGTCCCGGTAAAATGCCAACTTGCCATATACGAAGACAACGAAATAAAGTTGGATCACCAGCAACAATCCGCCTATAAGGGTCAATACATCCATAGCTGCGGCCAAAGATAAGGGCTTAGGTTTGTTTTTTTACTATTTTTGTCAGCGATGAAATTCACCCTCGAGGCAACAGACACGAAATCCAAGGCACGGGCCGGCATCATGCACACCGCGCACGGCCCCATCGAAACACCGATTTTCATGCCTGTGGGTACAGCCGGGACGGTCAAGGCGGTGCACCAGCATGAATTGGTGAACGACATCAAGGCCCAGATCATCCTCGGCAACACGTACCACCTATACCTTCGTCCAGGGTTGGACACCATCCAGCGGGCCGGTGGCCTGCACCGGTTCAACGGTTGGGAGAAGCCGTTGCTCACCGACAGCGGCGGTTACCAGGTGTATTCACTCACGGAAGTACGCAAGATCCGCGAGGAAGGGGTGACCTTCCGTTCGCACATCGACGGGTCCAAGCATCTTTTCACGCCGGAAAACGTGATGGATACCCAACGGATCATCGGGGCTGACATCATCATGGCGTTTGACGAGTGCACGCCTTATCCGTGCGACTATGCATACGCCAAGCGGTCGCTGGCGATGACGCACCGCTGGTTGCAGCGGTGCTGCGACCGTTTTGACGCCACGCAACCGCGCTATGGCTTTGACCAAACGCTGTTCCCGATCGTGCAGGGGTCGGTGTACCGCGATCTCCGGGAGCAATCGGCTGAAACCGTAGCCGCTTTTGGCCGGGCGGGAAATGCGATCGGCGGGCTTTCCGTGGGCGAGCCCGCGGAAGAAATGTATACGATGACCGAGGTGGTGTGCAACATCCTCCCGGTGGCGAAGCCCCGTTACCTGATGGGGGTGGGCACACCGGTGAATATCCTGGAGAATATCGCCTTGGGCATCGATATGTTCGATTGCGTGATGCCTACGCGCAATGCCCGCAACGGGATGCTGTTCACGCGCAACGGCATCATCAACATCAAGAACAAGAAATGGGAAGATGATTTCTCCCCGATCGATGCCGATAGCGACCTGTTGGCCGACCGGGTATACAGCAAGGCGTACCTGCGGCACCTGATCCGGTCGCAGGAAATCCTGGGCGCGCAGGTGGCGTCGTTGCACAACCTGCACTTCTACCTGTGGTTGGTCGGCGAGGCACGCAAACGCATCCTGGCCGGCGACTTCCGCGAATGGAAGGAACGGATGGTGAAACAATTGGACGAACGGTTGTAGGGTATGGTCAGGTGGCTCAAGTCTTCATTCAGTACGATCGATCGGTATATCATCAAGAAATACCTGACCACGTTCGTGTTCACCATCGGCATCTTCACGGTGGTGGCCGTGATTTTCGATGTTTCCGAACGGCTCGACGATTTCATGAAGCACAAGGCCCCACTCTCCAAGATCGTGTTCGAATACTATGCGGGGTTCGTGCCGTTTTACCTGAACATGCTTTCGCCGCTGATCAACTTCATCGCGGTGATTTTCTTTACCGCGAAGATGGCCGACCAGACCGAGATCGTGCCGATCCTGAGCGGGGGCATGAGCTTCAACCGGTTCATCAGGCCGTACATGGTGGCCGCTACCATCATCTTCGCCCTGAATTTCGCCTTCAGCGTATACATCATCCCCCGTACCAACAAGCTGAAGGTGGGGTTCGAGCGGGTTTACGTCAAGCCGGTTGAAAACAACACCAAGAGCTCCACCCACATGCAGATTGACAGCGATAGCTACGTCTATATCGATAATTTCGACAACAACCGGAAGGTGGGGTACAATTTCGTGCTCGAGAAATTCAGCGCGGGCGAACTCAAGGAAAAACTGATGGCCGACCGCATCACCTGGGATTCGGTGAAGAACAACTGGCGCATCGAGAACTACACCGTCCGCATCATCGATTCGCTCCGGGAGGAGATGGTAAAGGGTACCAGCCTGGATACCTTGCTGGACATGGAGCCGCGTGATTTCGAAGTATACGATAACATCTTCACGGCGATGAACATGACCGAGCTGAACGACCGCATCGAAAAGGAGGAAATCCGCGGCACAGGGATGATGACCGACCTACTACTGGAAAAGTACAAGCGTTTCGTGACGCCGCTGGCGGCGTATGTGCTCACGCTGATGGGGGTCGCGCTGTCGTCCAAGAAGGTGCGCGGGGGCATCGGCCTGAGCTTGGGCATCGGCATCGGCCTGAGTTTCACGTACATCGTGTTCATCCAGTTTTCCACGATGTTTTCACTCAAGGGTGGGTTGCCCCCCTTGATCGCTGTTTTCATCCCCAACATCGTCTTCGGCGTGCTTGCCCTGTACCTGTTGCGCAAGGCACCCAAATGAGCCGGAACCTGCTGATCCTGCACCTCACGGTGATTGTCTGGGGATTTACCGGCATCTTGGGTAACCTGATTTCAATAGCGGCTATCCAATTGGTCTGGTATCGGGTGCTGATCGCATTCGTCACCCTCGCCGTTTATGGCTGGTGCATCAAACTGCCGTTTGCGGTAAGCCGACGCTCGTTATTCCGATTTGTCATCACCGGCGGGGTGGTAGGCCTGCATTGGGTACTATTCTTCGAATCGATCAAGGCCTCCACGGTTTCCGTCACGTTGGTCTGCCTGTCGTCGGTCACGTTGTTCACCGCCATCCTCGAACCGCTGGTTTACCGGCGCCGCATCTCCAAGATGGAAATCGTGGTCGGCTTGCTGATGATTGCCGGGATAGGCCTGATCTTCCGGTTCGAGACCCGCTACCTGACGGGCATCTTGTTGGGCTTGGCGGCGGCGCTGGCCGCATCGGTCTTCAGCATCGTCAATTCCAAATTGGTCAAGACGGATCGGGCGACCACCATCAGCCTATACGAGATGCTGGGCGCCCTCGTGTGGGTGTCGGTTTTCATGGCGTTTTCCGGCGGGTTTGGAGCCGAAATGGCACCGTCTAATGCCGATTGGTTGTACCTGGTCTTGCTGGGCACCGTCTGTACGTCGGGCGCTTATGTGGCCGCGGTATCGGTGATGCGCCAGATCAGCGCCTTCCGCGTGGCCTTGGCCAGCAACATGGAACCGATTTATGGTATCCTATTGGCCTGGCTGTTCTTCGGACAGCAGGAAAAGATGAGCGCCGGTTTCTATGCCGGCGCTGCAATCATCCTTGGGGCCGTGTTCCTGTATCCCGCGGTGCGGCTGCGGGTAGACAGGCAGGTTCATCATAATCGGGATAGGCGTTGTTGAGTCGCAAGCTGTAATAGATAGGCGGCTTTTTTCATTTATACGCATCGCGGCTGTATTTTCGATAATAACCTTCCGTCCAAGCGGACGCTTGCCGTTATCACCCCTCATCCGCCGCCATGTCCTTGGTTCCGCCCGGGCCGTCGATGTAGTGGGTTCCGCCCGGAGCCTTGGCCACGAAGCGGAAAGATGATTATTCCAGATATAGGGAAATAGCCGAAAATTCAAACACGTTCCTCTCCAATATCCGGGTCTGTTCGGTATTATTTGTCTAACCTTTTTCCCCGTCTGAAAATATCCAAAACTGTTTTGGTACAGCATATCTCGGACCTACATTTTTGAAAATTTCCCGACGAATCCTACCGTTTCACGCCGTCCTACTTTTGGCGGATATTGATTTTTTTTAATGGTTTTTATTCGAATGTGCCAAATTATAGGCAGTACCTGTTAAGAATATAGGCAGTGCCTATTGATTTTAAAGGTGTTGCCTTTACTGGGTGTGAGGTGTTTGCGATCAGCTGTGCGTAAATTGTAGATGGAAAAAAGGTAAAAAAACGTAACAAAAGGCTTATGCAGATCAATCGAAAAAAACTCATTTCTGTATGGTGCACCTTGCTCGTTGCCGGGGGCTGTCTGGCGCAGAGTAATACATTCCCGGATAACGGTAATGTGGGTATCGGTATTACCCCTGCGGCAAAGCTGCACGTTCGCGGAGAGACGCGCATCGAGCGGGCGAGCGGAGGTAATAATCACTTTCTTTTCCGTTTCGATTCCGGAGGTAACTATCTTATTAGTGACGATCCTTTGTATAATCACAAACACATGTATTTGCAAGTGTTGTCGCGCAAAAACGCAGCGAACACAACAAATATGTACTTCCAGACAGGATTGAAAGATAGTACCGTAACCACGCGGATGACCATCCTTCATAACGGCAATGTCGGAGTCGGCACGACCAACCCCCAGGCTAAATTTGCTGTAAACGGCAATATACTTGCCAAGGAAGTAAAAGTCAAAACCGACATTACCGTTCCTGATTACGTATTCGATCCCGATTATGCATTGCCGACACTAGCCGATGTCGAAGCCTATGTAAAGGAACACAAACATCTTCTGGAAATTCCCTCAGCGGCTGATATTTCCCGTGATGGGCTGGACATGGCCGAAATGAACCTGTTATTACTGAAGAAAGTTGAAGAGCTGACGCTGCATCTGATAGCGAAGGAGAAGACAGCGCAACGTTCCCAGCAGGAAATGGCGGAGATGAAACGGGAAATCGCCGAATTGAAAGCGATTGTCAAATCACAACTGAAATAAACCAAGCCATGAAATCATATTCACCGTCCTTGTTGCTCTTCCTGCTGTGTATCGTAAACCTGACAGCACAGGCGCAACTTCCTTCCGCAGGTTCCTATGTGTGGAACGCGGCGGATGCACCCAAAACCTTCAATAACAAACTTCAATTGTCGTTCGTGCGGGAGGCGGATGGTTTTCCTTCGTTTGGGACGGTCGTCGCAGGCGGCGGAATCGCCGCTACCCAGGACGGATCCGCGTTCCAGTTGTACATCCCCTACAACAATACACACGGCGGTAATGTACCCCGAATCCGGATGGGGCTATATAACAACGGTGGCTGGAGCGCCTGGCAGTCTTTCTATACCTCGGCGAATGCGAACACCACCACGGCCGATTGGAATACCAGGCATCTCTATGTCCACGGCAACGTGGGCATCGGTACGACCAACCCCCAAGCGAAGCTGGCCGTGAACGGCAACATCCGGGCCAAGGAAGTGAAGGTGGAGATGGCCAATTGGCCGGATTATGTATTTACGGAAGACTACAAGCTTATGCCGCTTGCCGACTTGGAGGCGCACATCAGAACCCATGGGCACCTGCCGGGTATCCCTACTGCGAAGGAGGCGGAGGCAGAGGGTATCGGGCTGGCGGAGATGAACCGTAAGCTGTTGGAGAAGGTGGAAGAACTGACGTTGCATTTGATCACTCTTACTAAAAAGGTGGAACAGCTTGATTCATTGCAAAACAGGGTTGAGCAAGCACCAGCAAAAAAGTTTAATTAGACAAACAAGATTATGAATTCAATATCCCCGGTACGCGTTGCCAGTTTTTTCCTGCTAGCATTTCTACAAACCATATCCTTACACGCCCAGGTGTCGTATTATAAGAGAGCGGGGGGCAGCATTATCCAGAGTCCCGAGCCCAGTACACTCCCTAGTGTTGCTGGAGTGGACAATGTCGATCACAACAGCGGAACGGTTAACGTGAACGTGCCGCTGTTTGAAATCGTGTCGAATGACATCCGGGTGCCTATATCTATCAGTTACGCCGCAGTTGGCTTGAAAGTGGACCAACGGGCCGGCCCCGTGGGCATGGGTTGGGAGCTGAATGCCGGAGGGGGCATCAGAACCATCGTGAACGGATTGCCCGATAACACAAGCCTGGGGCTGTCCAACGGATATAATCCGATGCTGGCATTGCCAAATAGTGGCGCCGGCCTGAACATCGAGTCCAACACCACCCATCGGAACTACGCCATCGATGTCATGGAAGGCAAAGCGGATGGCGCCTGGGACGCGTATGTGTATTCGCTGCCGGGCAGGTCCGGCAAGTTCATGACGCCCCGGCACACCCTGTTGACGTTTCCGTTCGAACCGAACATGAAATCGTATTCAGGTGGGTACGTTTTCGGGGATGGATTGAAGTATGAGTTCGAAACCGGGGATGGTAAGCGGATGAAATCGAGGACCTTCTATACCGAAGTATACCCACCAGATGTTCCGCAGTTCACTGAGGCGTGGAAACCGGCGTCATATGATTACTACGATCGGAACCTGAGCCGTATCACATCGATCAAATCATTGGACACCGTCAGTTTCTCCTATGAGATCATCAATAACGGTACGACGCATGGCCCTACGTTGGGCAGGTTGAGCGCTAAAGAGTCGATTACGACAACCGTTTCCATGCCCGTTTCAATCGATGTGCAGAAAAACATGTATGACCAGTGGGCGCTCAAGCATCCCATTTCGTACATGATCAAGGAACCGAATGTATCACAGTCAAAAGTTGAGGTAATCCAACATACGCGTATCAAACGGATTGATTTCAAGGAAGGCCGCGTCGTATTCAATTACGGTGATGATTATAATGGTAGTGACGTATTGACGTCGGTGCGCGTGGAGAGAAAGAATGGGAATGCTTACGTGCTGAGCGAAGAATTCGAATTCATATACCAGTCCTTTTACGGGCATTACCTGCAAGGCATACGGGCCAAAGACGATGCCGGAAACCTCAAATACGGGTGGGAATTCGCATACAACCAAATGATGCCCGTGTCCCCATCAAGTGAAATCCTGGCGCAGGATCGCTGGGGATTCTACAACGGGCAATGGGGTAACACGACGCTGATCGAAAGCCCGCATGACAACATCGCGTTTACCAATAAACTACGGCATCCGGTTTACAACGAGGAGGGAGCCCCTTTTGGCAATACATTGTACCTGCCCAGGAACAGCAGGGAGGCGAGGCACATCCAAGGCGGTGGCTACGACAATCCTGCCTTGCCGTACAAGGTGAATTTTGCGAACCGTAATTTCAACTTCAACGAGGCGATAAAGGGTACCCTTAAAAGCGTGGTGACGCCGACCGGCGCATTGGTGGAATATGAATACGAAGCGCACCGTTTTCCGCATTACTACCGTACCAGTGGCGGTGGTACCTCCACACAGACCATACATGGAGGCGGTATCCGGATCAAGGTCATCACTCATAGGGGGAAGGTCGACGGCAAACTCCTGCTGCAGCGCGAGTTCAAGTACGGTACTGGCAATTACCTCAGCCCGAACGCCTCCTATGTCGAGGATGGGTTGGGCTACGTTTCTTATCCAGGAACGGTGTTGACCAACAACGCGGTATATGGAAGCTCAGGAAGTTCGCAGACGTTTCAGAATTTGGTCTTCCTTTCCCATCCTGTGAATGAAATGAGCCAATCGGGAGCAAGTTATGCTGCTTATCCCTCGGTGTCCGAATATGTGGTGAAAGACAGTAGCCTCACAGGGAACGATAAATTCAGCGCCAGGACCACGTATTTCTTTCCAGTGCCTTCCTTGGATGCTTGGCAGACGGGAGGAGGTCCCGACTACTTTAATTTCGGAGGCGTTAATGTAAAACCAGGTGTTCGGTTCGATGTCTTCCACACGAAGCCATCGGCGGTCATAAAATGGCGGGACCTTTCCATCAAGGCCGAAGAGACGATTTATGCCTATAAGCGATTTACTGCCCCACCATTAAGTGAACCAAGGGACGCCCACTCATTTTTCACGGGAATTACCGGGAGCCTGCTCACTCCCTACATGTCTGCCAGTTTTTTCGTTTCGGTCAGTATATTTGTTCCTGGACAGGGTTTCGTGAATCAGACGATGGATCTCGGCAGTTTGCCGATCGTGATGGATCCGTTATATGCAAACTATATCTACCGGGAAAATTCAGCCACCTACTTTCCTGGTAAATACTATAACGGCGTCTACGACATGAATGATTACTCCGATGTATACAAACTCGATACGGTCCGCACGGTAACCTACAGCGATAACAGCAGCCAGCCCATCCAGGCCTCGACTACCCGATACCTGTATGGCAATAAGAGCCATCTGCAACCCACCTACGAGGGCGTGCTCAACAGTGTCGGGGATTCCATCATCAACCGGATACGCTACGCACAGGATTATCCGACGGCGCCGGCCCCCTTTGTGCAGACCATGCGGACGAACAACCTGACGCTCGAACCGGTAGAAAAGATATCCTCATTCAAACGGAATAACCAGGAGTGGGTCACATCGGCCACGGCCAATTGGTACGGCACGATAGCGGGGCCTTACTTCAATCTGGCAAAGATGACGGCATTGAACACCGATGGTAAACCTGTATTGGCAACCGCCTACACGGGCATCAACGATGCCCGCCATGAAACGAGAGTCACATTCGACCAGTACGACAGCAGGAACAACCTGCTTCAGTACGGCAACCACCTGGATAGCAAGTCCAGCCAGATCTGGGGGTATGGACAAAGCCGGGTCATCGCGAAAGTGGAAGGTGCCGCCCTCGCGGACATCGCCTATGCCGGCTTCGAAAGCGGGGACAAAGGCAATTGGAGCTACGCCGGAAGCGCGGTCACCAACGCCGGTTCGGCTACCGGAAAAGCCGCGTATTCGTTGTCCAGTGGCGCGATATCGAAGAGCCAACTTGGAAGTTCAACCACGTATGTGGTGTCTTATTGGAGCAAAGAGGGCGGCACGGTCTCGGTTACGGGCGGTACGGTCTCCCCTGAAGCCGTTCTGAAGGTCGCTGGGTTATGGCGGTTGGTCGAACGCAACGTATCGGGGGCAACCGCGGTTTCCATATCCGGAACGGCAACCATCGATGATGTGCGTTTACACCCTGTACATGCACAGATGGTTACCTATACGTATGAACCTTTGCTCGGCATTACCAGCATCACCGATCCAAAAGGCAAGCGTGAGTTCTATCACTACGATGCGGCAAATCGCTTGAGTCAGATCCGGGATCAAGACAACAATATCATCAAGCAAATCCGCTATAACCTATATAACGGAGAACGATACGTGGACAATTACTAATAATTAGCGGCATGAACCAGAAATCAATTTTATCGATGCTTTTTTGTTTAACGCTATCGAGTTATGCTGATGGCCAAGTTGCTTTACGGTTAGATCAATACAACAACGGCATGCCTACCACCAGTACAGGTAGCGTAACGCTAACCGCGGGTTACCATGTGCCACAAGGCAAGCAGGTGCACATCTATATAAGCGAAGAAAACGTGGATGTCCGTCCGAATCCGGTATTCAATTACATCGCGACCTACACGCCGCGTAAACCAGGGATTACCAACCCATCGGTATCTTCTTTATCGGTCAATGACGTCGCGGTGGACATCCAATATTTCGACGAATTGGGCAGGAAGCTGCAGGATGTGCAGGCCAAGGCCACGCCGAGCCTTCAGGACGTTGTACAGCCATACTTCTATGATATCGCCGGTCGGCAGGCCGTAAAGCCCTTGCCCTATGTGGATATCTTCGCCAGGCCATTCAGCATCCATGGCGCTATGCATTATTACGCGCAGAATACATACTTTCTCTTCTACGATTCTTACCTGTTGCCCGGAATAACGGCAAACCCGAAACCGTTCACCCAATACCGCTATGACAACTCCGCGTTGGATCGGGTCGTCGAAGAGGGGCCGCCCGGAGAAGACTGGCGCATCACGTCTTCCAGTTCCGAGACGGGCCATACCATCCGGACCGGCTACTCCGGTAACGGTAGCGGCGTGGCCAGGTACGGCGTAGCCATCAATGCGACCACCGGTGATCGCACACTGACCAGGGCCGGAAACAATGCCATATACAACAACAGTGAGCTCTCCGTCGTGACGGTCAAGGATGAAAACTGGACCGCCACGGATGTGAACGCGGGAACCGTGCAGACCTTTACGGATAAAGACGGCCGGGTCGTGCTGACCCGTCAGCATAACCGGAATGGCACGAACGTAGAGACCCACTCCACCTACTATGTATACGATGATTTCGGGAACCTTTGTTTCGTATTGCCGCCAAACGCCAATCCGGATCAACATGTAGCGATAGCGCAAACCACGCTAGACCATGTTTGCTATCAATACCGCTACGATGGCAGGCAGCGCCTTACGGAAAGGCGGTTGCCGGGCAAGGGCTGGGAATATTTCGTGTACAACCGGATCGATCAGGTCATCATGACGCAGGACGCGGTGCAACGTGGCAAAGTCCCCCAGCAATGGAGTTGCATGAGGTATGATGTCCAGGGCAGGCTGGTGTTGACGGGCATCTTCAACCACACCGGTACATCGGCCAACACGAACCACCGTGCCGCGCTCCAGACCAATGCGAACCAGCACGCCGCGCAATGGGAAAGCCGTATCGCGACCGGCAACGGTTACAGCAGTGTAACCTATCCAACCAGCCTTTCATCGGTCTTGACCATCCAGTATTACGATGACTATGATTTCCCCGGTGGCAATCCGTATGCCTACGCCCAGGGCAGCAAACAGACGCGAGGGCTGCTCACGGGCAAACGGGTGAATGTATTGAACACGAGCCACATGCTATGGCACGTGCTTTATTACGATCAGGAAGGGCGTATGGTCAAGGAGTTCAAGCAACATTACAAAGACGGCAGCGCGGTCGCGGGCAACGTCGATGAGGTTTCAAGCAGCTATAACTTCACGGGGGACATGCTGAGCAGTCGCAGGGTCCATAAGGTGGCCGGGGTGCAATCCCTCGATTACCTGAGCGAGTTCGCCTACGATCACCGGTCCAGGCTTACCGATACCTGGGAACAGATCAATGGCCAGGCCAAGGTCAAGGTGGCCAACCACGAATACAACGAGCTGGGGCAACTGGTCAAGAAGCGGCTCCATTTCCTCGATAACTTCAGTCCGATCCAGACGCTCACGCACGCTTACCACCCCCGGGGATGGTTGAAGAGCGTGAGCGCACCGAAGTTTTCCTATGCCATCGACTACGAAGGCGGCGCGAACCCGCAATACAACGGGAACCTTTCCGGGTTCAGCTACACCGGGGACCATAGTGGGTCGCGATCGTTTTCCTATACGTATGACAAGCTGAATCGGTTGAAGGGTTCGACCTATAGCCAAGCGGGCCAACTCAACGAAACCCTGGATTACGATAAAGTGGGTAACATCACCAGTCTGGCACGTGGGGGAACCGGGCACGGCACATTGACCTATACCTACCAGAATGGGGGTGTCAGCAACCGCCTGGCCAGCATTGCGGGTTACCATGCGGGCAGCTACACCTATGATGCCAACGGGAACATGCTGAACGATGGTCCGCGCGGGGTCACCCTGACGTACAACCACCTGAATCTCCCCGCATCTTTCGGTGGCACCCAGAGCGGTTCGTATACCTACGACGCCGAGGGCCGCAAGCTGCGCTCCGTCCTTGGTGGGGTGGTTCGCGAATACATCGACGGCATCCACTACAAAGCGGGGACGCTGGAGTTCGTGGCAACGGCGGAAGGTCGTGCAGAAAACAGCGGGGGCACATTCACCTACCAATACAACCTCACGGACCATCTGGGGAATGTACGTGTCACCTTTGACAACGATAATCGCGCGGCCCGCGTCATCCAGGAGGATGAATATTACGCGTTCGGGCTGAACCGACTGAAATTTTCGCATTCAAGTACAAATATGTACCTTTACAATGGCAAGGAACTTCAGGAAGGATTGAGGTATTTCGATTACGGGGCTAGGTTCTACGACCCTGTGGTCGGCAGGTGGGGAACGGTGGATCCATTGGCGGAGCAGATGCGCAGGTGGAGTCCGTATAATTATGCGTTTGATAATCCCATCAGGTTCATTGATCCGGATGGGCAGCGGCCGGTGCAGAAAGATCCTCCGGGTTGGTTCAAGAATGCCTACAATGCCTGGACAAGGCTGGTGACGGGGACTTCCGGTTCGGCGGCCAATGACGCAGCCCCGAACCTGAGCCCCCAGACCAAAAGCATCAACAAGGCCCTCGGTGTAGCCAGTGATGTGCAGGATGTCGCCTCCGCCGCTGGGCCCTATGCCCTGGAAGCCGCTGCCGTAGCTGGGGAGGGGCTGGAAGTGGTCGGTGCGGCCACGACTGCGGCGGGCTATGTTTTGGCGCCGGTCACCGAGGGGGCATCCCTGGCTTTAGTGCCTATCGGCACTGCGATGGAGTTGACAGGTACGGGGTTACAGATACCGAAGATGGTAGCCGAAGGAGATAATACGAGGATTATTTATACTGTCGGTAGTACTGTGTTTTTTAATGAGGTCGGTAAAGTGATTAACAAGACGGAATCTGCTGGTAAAATCACAAAAACAGACAACACCATATTAAACGCTATCAATGAGATGTGGAACAAGACGGCTGATTTCATTTTCAACCGTGCAAACGAGGATGAACAGAATAAAAACAGGTAAGGGATGGAAAGCTGGCTAAAATTATTCGGGGGTTTCGCCCTTGTAGGGGTAGGTATATGGCGGTTACTCGCTATGATTAAGGATACTAAAGAGGGATATAAGGATAGATACGGTAACGATATTGGTATATACTTTGGGTCGGTCGGGTGTATTGTTGTTGGGCTGATCCTGATCTACCAGGAGGTGTTTTAGCCATCCCCAGCAAGCATTGTCAAGCCCGGCCGTCCAACGAGCCGGGCTTTTCCTTTTTACAGCGCTGCTATGCTCTTGAGCCTTGCCGCCTTGATGAAGGCATCGATGGTTGCGAAGATATGGGCCCTTGTGTCGCTGTCCAGCCGCTGTAGAATTGGAGCTTGACCATCTCGTAGCTTTACATTAAATTTGGGACCGGCTACGACTGGATAAAAACGGCTTTTAGGTTGATGCGGATGACACAGTTGACGTTACACTACCTGCATCGCCAGGTACGCAAGATCACCAAGACGAAAGGGGCATTCCCTCCGATCAGGCGCTCCTGAAGCTGATGTTCCAGGTGATACGCGAGATAACCAAGAAATGGACCATGCCCCTGCAGAATTGGAGCTTGACCATCTCCCAGCTTTCCATTAAATTTGGTGACCGGCTACGACTGGACAAAAACAGCTTTTAGGTTTAGGTTGATCCGGATGACACAGTTTCTGGTACACTACCTGACGATGAGTAAAATACAACTTAGTAATTTTAATAAAACTTCCGGAACGCTTATATATGCGGTATCGTTGGGTATCTTCTTGGGTATCATTTTAGTTTTCCATAATTATCTTTTTATTGTATTGGCTACTGTATTTTGTATTGTACTGTATACGTTGCAGGTTTTATTTTTTTTATTTGTAGCCATTGAAAACCATTTTGTTATCTCAGAAGGTGTTTTCGCAAAGAAAAAGTCTTTTCCTATAGGAACAATAGTGGATGTATGTAATTTTTTTCCGTTGCTTGGTATCGTAAAAATACGATTCAAGTCAGGCGAAAATGTTTATTTTTTGGCTCAACCTTATAGAAAAGTAAAATTCTTGTTGAATAAAGAAGGAATAATGACGGGTATTGGTAGAAAGTAAGTCTATAGGTAGGGAAAACTTTTAAAAATTTAACTGTACGATTACGGGGTTAGGTTCTACGACCCTGTGATCGGCAGGTGGGGAGCGGTGGATCCATTGGCGGAGCAGATGAGGAGGTGGAGTCCGTATAATTATGCGTTTGATAATCCCATCAGGTTCATCGATCCGGATGGGCAGCGGCCTCGGCCAATTAGGAGGCCTTGGTACGCCCAGACACCGGCTAATCAGCAAAGGATTGCTATCAGGACTACAACGACATATAGAAGGAATGCAAATGGATATCGGATGGTGGAAAATGGTATACCAAGATCAAATCCGAATAATCGGAGCCCGGTTAACTACACGACATCGTACCCAACTGAAAGTGCTTCGACTTCGCCGCAAATGAATGTAGGGAATGTGATGGGGCAAAAGTGGTCTTTAGGAATTGATGGCGCAAATGCTATCGTGTCAACTATAAAAGAAACTTTTATGGGCGATAAAATTGGAGTGAATAAAGATGTAAAAATAGCCAAAATACCTAAACCAGATTTACCGGACATAACAAATATGACTTATGACGAATTTTTGAAGGCAAGCAAAAATATCGAAATTTATAATAAACAAGTTAGTTTTACTAGAGCTAGATTCGGATTATCTCCATGGGAACAAGTTGTAAGCGGTTGGCAAAGGGACAAGAGTGGTTATTCAATAAGCGTCCAAAGAAGTATCCTGCCAACAATCCGAACTGGCTATTGAGTAGGTATTTTATAAAGATATCACAGATTAAGGGATGGCAAAGTCACGACCTAGAAGCAAAAAGCCAAGGAGGAAATATCGCCCTAAAAGACTTGAAAATAAAGGTGGCGATAAAGAATATAGTTTTTTCTCTTGGTCGACGCTAGTTATTTTCATATTGATTGCGTTGATGTTTTACGTTTTCGCACGATTCGGCGGCCCGGGCAATAGCTGGTATCGAGGAAAACCTTAGTTTTGGGTCTAGCCATCAATCGCTGTTTAAAGAAATCTTGTGGAGACACTCAAAATAGTATTGTTTGCAGGAGTAGCATTGTTTTGTCTATTTGGCTGCAATTTAAAAAGTGTTGATAATAACAAAGAAGGGGGACTTAAAAATAATGAAGTTGCCGGAGATGAAGGTGAGGATTTCGAATCATTTCTAATAAGATTCAGTCAGGATTCTGTGTTTCAATATGCTCGTGTTGAATTTCCTTTGAAAAAATTTGTCTATAACATCGATCGCTCGTCGTATGACACTTCTTTTGTTAATATCGACGACTGGTTTTTCGCTGATATACTCCATGTCGAAGGAATGCAGCATAGGGTGTCGGAGGCAGATCATGCGGCGAAAAAATTAGAGTTCTACAAAGACGATACAGGAATGAGTGTTTTTTACGTCTTTGTGTACGAAAACAAACAGTGGATGCTAAAGGAAATCAGGGATGACAGTAATTGATTAGGCGTTCGAACTAAAAAGCTGGATAAATGCAGACAGTTAAGGAAATGAATATTAAGAGAGGGGTTTTTAGAGTCGTTTCATTTTATCTGTTGATTACTGGTTTGACCAGCCTTACCGCAATTTCCATTTCCCGGGCATTGCTGTTTTTGTTTTTACGGTTCAAACATAGCACCTTTACAACGGCAAGGAACTGCAGGAAGAATTGGGGTATTTCGATTACGGGGCTAGGTTTCTATGACCCGGTCATCGGCAGGCGGGGAGCGGTGGATCCGTTGGCGGAGCAGATGCGCAGGTGGAGTCCGTATAATTATGCGTTTGATAATCCCATCAGGTTCATTGATCCGGATGGGAAGGCACCATTCGATGATTACTATAGTAAAATGACTGGTAAATATTTAGGAAGTGATGACGCTGTTACTAGCAATGCTCGGTTAATTGATGAAGACATTTTCTTTGGGTTTAGCGGCGGTGTTTCAAGGAAATCCGTAAGTTCCGATTTGCAAGGTTTTAGTAAGGTTATAAATTTTGATAATGCAAAAATCCAGTCAGACTTACAATTTGCAAGGGACAACTCTTTAACATCTAAGAATGAACACTCGGTTATCCTAGTTTTGGATAAGGAGAATGCAGTTGTTACCTCAGAAAGGGGGCCAGTTGGAACTAACGACCAAGTGTCGATTGAATCGTATCCGGCCCCTTCAATTGGTGTAAGTTACCATGGTAAGCCAGGCGGTAATATTATAATTGGACAAGCACATGGCCATCCAGCAAATTTAGATCCAAATAAGGTTACGCAAAGAACAATGTCCAATCAGGATAAGGCTACTTCGATAAGTACGCAAATTCCAATTTATGGAATAGATGCCATGAGTGGTAAAATCGGTAGACCTTCGGCGATTCATAGGGTTAGTCCGGATGGAATTATCAAGAACAAGATAGGAACGACAGTCGGTACAGGTAACCATACAAGACCAGGGATTAGTATCGGCAGAAATGCATTAGAGATATGGGGAATAAGCTCACGACCTAAATTTTGATAACTTAGAAAAATGAAGAAAAGTATTCTTATACTCGGGATAATACCAGCTTTTTTATTGGCTTATGCTCAGCAAGAAAAAATAGTCTACATCTTTCCAGATAATGTAGAAGTTGCTGCAAATAAATTTATTACTGCAAATGGAGATCTAAAAAGGACATCATACTTTCTGTTTTTACATCAAGATACGGAGGGTACATTTAAACTTTTCATACCAACATATAAACCGTCGCAAGAGTCGTATCTAACGCATTGTGTAAAGAGTAGTAATCGTGTTGCCGTGATCGACAAAAAGACGTATTCTTTATTATTTGACTATGATTACCGTTTTGGCACAAGAGATTCTGTTAATATAGGGAAATATGGAGAACGAGAAGGATACATACTACGGACCACACCGATTTTTGAAGCATATACCATTCATTTTAGAGGGGACGGCACAATAATAAGAGAAGGATACCTATGACGCCAACGGAATATGGTGAATGACGGCCCCCGTGGGATCAACTTGACGTATAACCAGCTGAATCTCCCCGCATCTTTCAGCGGCACGGTGAGCGGCACGTATACCTACGACGCCGAGGGCCGCAAGCTGCGCTCCGTCCTTGGCGGAGTGGTTCGCGAATACATCGATGGCATCCACTACAAAGCGGGGACGCTGGAGTTCGTGGCCACGGCGGAAGGTCGTGCAGAAAACAGCGGGGGCACATTCACCTACCAATACAACCTCACGGACCATTTGGGGAATGTACGTGTCTCCTTCGACAACAATAATCGCGTGGCCCGCGTCATCCAGGAGGATGAATATTACGCGTTCGGGCTGAACCGCCAGCGATTTTCATATTCAAGCGAAAACAAGTACCTTTACAATGGCAAGGAACTTCAGGAAGGATTGGGGTATTTCGATTATGGCGCCAGGTTCTACGACCCGGTGATTGGCAGGTGGGGAACGGTGGATCCGTTGGCGGAGCAGATGCGCAGGTGGAGTCCGTATAATTATGCGTTTGATAATCCCATCAGGTTCATTGATCCGGATGGGCAGCGGCCTCGGCCAATTAGGAGAGCGAATCACGCTAATTCTAGGGCAAACCATCAAAGGACTTCATTTGTAACTACGGCGTCATATACGCGTTCAATGAATAATTATCGGAAAACGGAATTAATTGAGCAGGTAAGTCCTTATAATAATTATTTACCCCTTTATGCTTCTCCTGGACCGGAGTCTCTCTCTCCGCAGATTACGAATAACAATAAAGCAGGGAGGGCATTGTCTCTGTCTGTTGAAGGAGGGGAAGTAGTGGTGAAATATATTGAAATGTTTTCTACGAATGGTAAAATCGGTGGGGTGCAAAGTTCAGGGAAAGGATATAGCGTATCATTCAAGGATCCTGAGGCACAAAAAGAACTCGATATGCTTCAGCGAGATTATAACAATATAGTCAATCAGGAAATAGCAAAAATACCCAAACCGGATATTGATTTTGAAAGTATAACTTCGCAAGAAGGTTTCGACGCGGCCAGCAATCAACTCAAAGCATATCATGACAGGGTTACTTTCACTAAAGCGAAATTTGGACCATCACCAATACAGCAGGTCATTGATCTTCTACTTAAAAATCAAAACAAGTTCATAAAAAAAGAAGAAACACAAAGGATGCCTTCAATTTCACCGGGAATGCCATAAAACAATATTATGACTAAAGATAGGCAGGGTAAGTATATAAAAGGGAATAAGGAGGGGAAGAAGGCGGGTAGAGTGTCCCTTTTTTTAAGGATAGCAATAATAATTTACATCATTTTGATGGTGTATTTTCTATTCAGGTGCGCAGGTATGAATCTCGAATGGAATCCCGATAGGCCAATTTACAATAGATATAGGTGATTGAAATGTTGATGTTTAGAGTAGTGTCACTTTATCTGTTGGTTACTGGTTTGCTGGATAAAAACAGCTTTTAGGTTTAGGTGCCCCCTTCGGAGTTGGCGTACCGTCCAGTTGTTTTTTACTGATTCGGCGATATAAAATTCCCTGTTATCTTGTGTATCAATGCTTGGCAGAATTTTGTATTGGCTCCGGCTTAATTGCGATAGAACTGCCTGAAAAGTTCAATCTGGCGTATGGTTCAATTTGTCCCTCGGAGAACCTATTGCTACCAGAGAAGCACATCTTGCCATTTTCTTTCTCATTTTCTCTTGTAACTATCCCGATTGCTAGCTATCAAAGAAATCCTGCAATTTCGCTTCGATTTCCTTGGCGCTCGGCAACAGTTTCTTGTATTCCTTGGGCAGCGATCTTGCCGTGCTGTATGTGGCCACACCGATAGGCAGGGTTGCCGTTTTCGACGAGTATTCCACAATCGTCCCGTCTTTTGATTTGCAGATGATGATGCCGATAGCCTCATTTCATGAGGCAAGCGGACTTTGTCGTTCAAGACGGATAAATAGAATTCGATTCTACCCTTGTACTCGGGTAGGAACTCGCCGATTTTCAGTTCGATCGCGACGAGACTTCGTAGCTTTCGATGAAACAACAACAGGTCAATAAAGTATTCCTTGTCGTTGACGATTAAACGGTATTGATTGCCAACGAATGTAAAATCTCCACCCATTTCAAGAAGGAAGGCACGGATGTTCTTGACTAATGCTTGCTCAAGTTCGGCTTCGCCATGTTGATCTGAGAGGTTGAGGAACTCAAAGGTATAATGGTCTTTTATGGCAAGCGTGGCATTCTTTTTCGTAACATCGGGCAACGTAGCATCCCAATCGGTTTGGTTGAGGAGGTAACGCTCAAACGTTTTGTTTTCAATCTGGTTGGTCAGGACATCCTTCGTCCAACCAAATTTTTTTTTGGCTTGCGTATAGAACAGGTGCTCTTGTGGTTTCTTGCACTTTTTTGAGAATTACGATATGCTTACTCCAACTAATTTCTCGTACCAATGGTACGAGATTTATACCTGGCTGATACTCATCGTAGAATTGAGCCATTAACCACAGATTTCCTACAGAGAAACCGCCCACGCCAGGGAATTCTTTCTGGAGTTCTTTGGATAGCCTAGGCGCAATACTTTTGCCCCAACCCTCTTTTTGTTTTTCAGAAATGTCCTTTCCGATATCCCAATACAGATTAATCAATTCCATATTGACCACTTTCAGCGCTTCGTACTGGGCTTTCCGTACGCGCTCTTTAATCTCCGCGATAAACTGATTTTCCTGTTTGACTAACTCCATGACTTATTTTTCCGTCCAATAGAGCATAAAGCGAAATTTACGCTTTCGGGAATGGTGTTGTCCCAAGCGAATACAACCGATATACCTTATCTATATCACAATGCTCCTGCTGACGGTAGGAAGGAAGGGGGCTTTCGGGCAGACCCGTTTATCCGGTAAGGTCACCGACACCATCGGCAACCCCCTTACCCCCGGCCACGCGCCGTTCCCAACCACCGGTAACCCCTTAAGTTTTTCTGTCCAACCCCGCATTTCACGCCGTCCTACTTTTGGCGGAAATCCCTTCTTTCCCTTGCTTTTATCCAGATGCGCCAAATTACAGGCAGTGCCTGTTAAGAATATAGGCAGTGCCTATTGATTTTAAAGGTGTTGCCTGTATTGGAAATTAGGTGTTTGCGAATTGCCATGCGTAAATTGTGGACAGGAAAAAGTAAAGAAACTCATTCGTTTATGCATGTCAATTCAAGGAGAGCAGCCACCACTCGGTGTACGGTACTGGCCATCACGGTCTGCTTTGCACGGACCAAGACAAACACGTCCCCCGAAACGGGAAATACCGGTATCGGGACGACAAGCCCGCCGTTTGACCCGGATATCGGTAATGCCGAACCCACGCTGCGGATGTTCGAGGATTCTCCTGGGGGAAACCGAGGGTTACAGCCTGCCGTGGGCAAATCAAACAAATTCTGTCAAATACGCATGACCATGATTAACGGACTAACCAACTAATTAAGACGATGGAAAATTCGAGAATTTTACAGTTAGGGATCCTCGCTTTGGCCTTGAACCTCCCTATTGCAGCATCAGGCCAGGGTTCACAGGTTGAGGGAATCCTTAAGCACACCAATGGTTACCTGACGGTTTACCCTTATAACGCATCCTATGACGACGGATCGTTCGTAAAGGCCTATTATGACGGGAACAATAAACGGTTGTTGTTCATGAATTCGGCATCAGGGGTGATTACTGGGCTTTATGCCGGAAGAATCATCGCGACTGACAACGTAGGCATCGGGACAAGTAATCCGCAGGAGAAGTTGTCGGTCAACGGCAACATCCGGGCCAAGGAGGTGAAGGTGGAGACGGCCAATTGGCCTGACTACGTATTCAAGGAAGGGTATGACCTCATGCCCCTTGCCGAGTTAGGAGCTCACATCAAAGCCCACGGGCGCCTGCCGGGCATCCCTTCGGCCGGGGAAGTGGAGGCCAACGGCATCGAACTGGCGGAGATGAACCGCAAGCTACTGGAAAAGGTGGAGGAGTTGACGTTGCACCTGATTGAAAAGGACAGGGAGCTGGCGTCGTACGGCGTGCTGATTGCCGAACAGGAAGCGGGGATAGCCGAGCTGAGAACAAACCAAGGCCGGTTCGAGGCCGCGCTGCGGAAACTCGAAAACACCATAAATAGATAACCCGACATGCGAAAGCTCATTCTTTTTGGTTGTGCGTGGTCCCTTTTGTCGGTACCCATGGGCTTGCAAGCCCAGGAATTCTGGTCAGGGGTCAAAAATACGACTTCTTCGATATCCCGATCGGGAGACATTTCCGTAGGCTACGCAAGGCTTCGGAACAATGCCACTATAAACGCCGCTGTGTTTGAACATGTAAGCGAGGAAGGTGATTTTTATATTCGGGCCAGGGCCGCTGCGGCGGATTTGCAGGGTAACCTAATACTCAACGACAACGGCGGTAATGTCGGCATCGGTACGAACAATCCCCAAGCGAAGCTAGCCGTAAACGGCAACATCCTGGCCAAGGAAGTGAAGGTCAAGACCGACATCACCGTACCGGACTACGTGTTCGAACCGGATTACGAGCTTCCTGCCCTGGCGGATATCGAAGCTTACGCAAAGGAGCACAAACACCTTCCGGAAATCCCCTCGGCCGCGGACATCGCCCGGGACGGGCTGGACCTGGCCGAGATGAATTTGCTCTTGCTGAAGAAGGTGGAGGAGCTGACGTTGCATCTGATTGAGCATGAAAAGAAATACAGGGGCTTGCGTTCATATATTCAATTGATGGAGAATCAATTGTTGAACGCTATCGAACATAGAGAAATAAACTAAAAGCAGAAATAGATGAAAAGCAAAATATTTCTTTTTGCAAAAACGTATTTTGTTGACGATCGTTTAGCGAGTTTTGATTCTGTCAAAATCTCATTGTTGGGTCTGCTTTCCCTATGCTGTGGTGTTTACTGCTCGGGGCAATCGCCGACAGCGGTTACTCCCTTGCCACCGTCTCCGCAGGCGGCATCGCTGGGGCAATTTGTGGATGTACCCGTGGGTTCTTATACGGGTATCCCCGACATATCAATCCCTTTGATCGAGATTAAGAATGGTGACGTCAGTTTGCCGATTACCGCTAGTTATCATGCTGGAGGAATCAAGGTCAGCCAAGAATCCAGCGTATTGGGTTTGGGTTGGTCATTGTCGGCGGGAGGATTGATTTCCAGGACTGTCAAAGGTAAGGATGACCTGAGTTCCGCCGGGTTTGTTTACAGCCAGGCGTTGCTGGATGACCGCACGCCTGGCAACTGGGTGTTGAATTCGCAAGCTGCCAGTACCTATTTTGGTTGGATGGAACAATCCGGCGGTGACACGGAACCGGACTTTTTCTTCTACAATTTCGCTGGCTACAGCGGCAAGCTCTTCATCAAAAAATGTTTGGGATGTACGCTGATTGAGGCTATACCGGAGCGGCCAAATGGCCTTAAGTTTAGGTACAATAACAGTACGAAGATATGGCAAGTAGTTGATGGTAAGGGGTTTGTGTACTCATTCCAGGAAAAGGAAACAACTATCCAGTTCACGACTGTTCAGGGGGCGCCTTTTCTTGACGACTTCGATCCGATTGGATCCAGATTGCCGGGTCCCAATGACGAGTACATCTCCAGTTGGTACCTCACGAGTATCACCTCTCCCAGAGGATATTCCATATCGTTCGCTTATAAGTCATATGGCTACAAATCCAAGACGGTAGCGGTAAAGGGTCATCGGGTACAGAAGAAACTTAGTGTTGGCGGGAGTCTACAGGATCAACATGAGTACACGATGTCTGCTCAGGTTGTCAACGATGTCTACTTGGAGTCGATCGATTTTGCGATGGGACGCGTGGAGCTATCCACTGACGATCGCACGGATGTTCAATCCTATACGAATCGGCAGTATCATCCGGGAGTTCCAGTTTACTTGCCGCAACGGGTAACCGCATTGCGGCTTTATCACGGGGCGTCCCAAGTCCCTCAAAAAACGGTTCTGTTCGACAATGACCAGTATTTCGGTGGCGTACATACCCAAACCCCACATCTTTACCATCGGCTAAAACTGGACAAGATTTCAATTCTCGATGCCAATTCGCAACAGGTATTGCCTTACTTGTTCTCCTATGACGCTTCACCGATTATTCCCGCCAAGAATTCTTTTTCAATTGACCATTGGGGTTATTTCAACAACGCGCAGAATGGTTCGGTTGGCAGCTCTTATTTTAGTTCAGACTCAAAGACACTGATTCCTACGATAATTGTAAACAGACCGTTTGGCGACCCCCTGGTGGCAAGGGGAGCGGACAGGAGGTCGCACGAAACCCATTCGCAGTTGTTTGTCTTGAAAAGTGTCACGTATCCGACCGGGGCCGTGTCTTCCTACGATTACGAACTCAACACTTTTACTAATGCACCAGCCGACTATTACATCCCGGGAGAATCGACTGGCCCGCAGCGGCAAAGTATCCGGTTGCTGTCATCGAATGTTTTTATGGCGCAATGTCCATATGACGATGCCGCTTACGGTTCCGGTGTGAAAACTACGGAATTTCAGATTACAAGCCAGACCATCGCCCGGCTGTATGGAGAGGCTGTAAACGAATGCGTCCAGTGCGACATCGATTACATGGGCCAGCCATTCTTCTACATCGGAAGTCCGAATAATGTCGTTTCGATGAATTTGATTAATGCTAGCGGCACTTATCTGGCTAAACTGGAAAGGATCAGTGGCCCTGGTGGGAGCGTTACTTCACTTGTCAAAGACCTGCGCTTTTATTATACCACGCCGCCCAGCACAGCGAGCGATTCATATTCTTCCATACATCAAAACTGTTCACAGAATAATTTTTTGATGGCGAACGAAAACCATCACGATTTTGTGTTGGGTTCTGGATGGTACAAGCTCACCGTGTACCCAATAAATGGCATGTTTACGGATGTATCGTTTTCTTATCCTTTGCCGGCCCAGAATCCCGTCGGGGAGGTTAAAGCCGGAGCCGGCTTGCGTGTCAAGCGAATCAGGGTGTCTGATGGAGGAATTGAACGAACCCGATCTTACGAGTATGCCGGCGGGGAATTGATGACAGTCCCAACTTATGCACTTCCGTTGTCCACGGATGAAATCAATTGGATTTATACGGGAACGATCACGCCTGCTTGCTACGACGTATCAATCTTATTGGCCGCAGAAAGTAGTATAATTCCAATCGGCTCTTCCCCACAGGGGAATTACGTAGGTTATGGTCTCGTCACTGAATACAACGGTATGTCTAAAGAACAGTCAAACGGCTACACGCTGCAAAGCTTTTATAACAGGTCGGAGGATGTCGTCCATAGTCCGGTTGCTCCTGATGTGGCGGGGTTCTACCACTTGGACAATGGTTTGATCCATATGATTCTTCATGTGGACGCGGCCGACCAAGTAGTTAAGCGGATTGATTACAGTTATGAGTTGGATCAAGACTCTAAACAGGAAGTGCTGGGAGCCAAGAGATTTTCGGTCATGGGGTTGCCGTGTCCCGCTGTGTCCTATGCCTACTATACATACAAGGTTGAGTGGTGGAAGCGTACCGGAGAGACAACTACTATAGCAACGGGTTCTGGAAACCAAGAATTGGCAATAACGTACCAATACGAGCCTGTCAGTAAGATGCTGAGGCGTACGGAGGCCACAACAAGCGGCAGCGGTAAGGAAGTTATATATACGAGTTATCCGCATGACTATGCCAACACGAGCGGCTTCATCCACGAGATGAAGGAAAACCACTTGGTCGCCTACCCGATCGAGCAGGTGAAATACAGGGAAGTCGGCAGCACGCGTACGATCCTCTCGGGTAACATCACGACCTACAAAACGGGGGGCAAAGGGTTGGTGGACCAACTACTTTCTTTGGAGACAACCGCACCTGTCGCACTTTCCGCATTCAAATTCAGTAACCGTGCATTGGGCCAGCTTCCACCGGCCAACGACCCGGCGAATTACGCGCCGGATGGGCGTTACAAGGTCAGGCTTACCTACAACGAATACGACACGAAAGGCAATCCGCTGCAGTACACGCCTGCCGACGGCGTACCGGTGAGCTACGTCTGGGGATACGGCGGGCAATACCCCGTCGCCGAAATCCGCAATGCGACGCGGGCCACCGTCGTGGGCGCGCTCGGGGGCGCCGCTGCGGTGAACAATTTCGGTGCCCAGGCATCACCGACGGAAACGGCGGTCGGGAATTTCCTGGCCCCGCTCCGGACATCGGCGAACCTGAAACAGGCCCAGGTCAGCACCTACAGCTACAAGCCCCTTGTCGGCATGTCAAGTTCGACCGATGCCTCGGGCCGTACCACGTGGTACGACTACGACGGCTTCGGGCGCCTCTGGCGCACACGGGACCATTTCGGCAACGTCATCGAGGAGTACAAGTACAATTACCGCCAGTAACCGCATCCGCCATGAACACGAGAACAAGAAAAACCATCTTAGGAATCCTGATTGGCAAGCTGGTTATGCTGCTTTCCATGACCGCGTCATACGCACAGCTGGTGCTGGACAAACCCGGAGCGACGGGGCAGTACTCGGCACCGGCCACCGTCACGCTGACCCCCGGCTTCACGAGCACGGGCAATTTCCACGCCTTCATCGCCGCGGCCTCCACGGGTCTGGGCAATGCGGCCAGCGGTACGCAGAACTACATCCAGAAGACCGTTTACCTGCGTGGTTTCGGCAACACGCCTCCCTCCACGCTTACGGTCACCGACGCGATGCGCGACATCACCTACTTCGACGGCCTGGGCAGGCCGGTGCAGGAAGTCGGCGTACGCGCGGCCGGCGGCAGCACGGGACGTGACATAACCCTTCCCGTGGCCTACGACGGCTTCGGTCGGCAGGACAAAGACTACCTTGCTTATGGCACCACGGCCGGTGTCGGGGGCGCCTTCAAGGCGAATGCCACCACCCAGCAGGCCGCCTATTACAACGCGCCGCCGGCCGGAGTCGTGAAGATCGACCCGGTCACCGTTTCGGGCGGCACCCATACCCCTTCGTTCGGCCCCCGTCGTTACGAGCCCAGCCCGCTGAACCGGGTGCTGGAACAGGGCTTCCCCGGGGAAACCTGGCAGGTTGCCGCCAGCCGTACGGCCAGCACCGGCCGCACGGTACAGACGGACTTCGCGACCAACGACGAGGCCAGCGGTTTCGGCATGGACAGCCGCCGCGTGGCGCGCTACGGGGTCACGCTCAGCGCAGCCGGCACGCCCACGCTGACGCTGGGTACCGATGCGGCCTACGGCGCCGGGGAGCTTTACGTCACCATCACGCGCGACGAGAACTGGATCAGCGGCGACGGCCGCAACGGCACGGTCGAGGAGTACACCGACAAGCAGGGCCGCGTGGTGCTGAAACGTACCTACAACGGCGGTGCCGCGTTCAGCACCTACTACGTCTACAACGATTTCGGCCAGCTGGCCTTCGTGCTCACGCCCGGTGCCCTGCCGGACCGTGGAACGCTTCCCACGCCGGTGGCCACGCTCACCCAATGGCTATCGAACCACGTCTACCATTACAAATATGACGAACGGGGCCGCCTGGTGGAGAAGCGCATTCCGGGCAAGGGGCGTGAGTTCCTGGTGTACAACAAGCTCGACCAGGTGGTGGCCACCCAGGACAGCGTGCAGCGGATGAGGAACCCGCAGCAGTGGACGGTGACCAAGTACGACGCCCATGGCCGGGTGGTACTCACCGGGCTTTGGACGCTGGGTGCCGTTGCGGGCGCCGACAACCGGACCACGGTGCAGAACCAAGCCAGCGCGCAGACCTCCACCAACCAGTGGGAGGAACGCGCCACGGATACCTACACCACCCGTGCATGGCCTACCGGCGGGATTACGGTACTCACCGAGCAGTTCTATGACGACTACGGCATCACCGTTATGCCCGGTACCTACAAAAAACCCACGGAACACAGCGCGATGACCAAGGGGCTTCCCACGGCATCGCGGGTGAACGTGCTGGGTGCGGGGAACTACCTGTGGAGCGCGGTCTATTACGACGACCGCGGCAACACGGTGCGTCAGCTCAGCCAGCATCACAAGGGCGGCACGGCCGTGGTGGGCAACTACGACGACGTATCCACGGAATACAGCTTCACGCGGCAGGTGCTGGCCAGCACGCGCCGGCACCATGCCTCGGGCATCGTTTCGGCCACGGTCAGGACCGAGCACACCTACGACCACCGCGACCGGTCGCTGGACACGTGGAAGACCCTGAACACGGGCACGCGTACGCTCATCGCGCGGAACGCGTACAACGACGTCGGGCAGCTGCGCACCAAACAGCTGCACAGCACGAACAACGGCGGCACCTTTGCTGAATCGGTGGGTTATGCCTACAACCCGCGTGGATGGTTGCGGGAGGTTAGTTCGCCGAAGTTCCGGCAGACGCTCAATTACGAGGAAGGAAGTGATTCAGGGGTCGTGCCGTACTACAATGGCAACATCGCCGAGCAGCTATGGCAGCATCAGGGGCAATCCGAGCAGTCGTATGTTTACAAGTACGACAAATTGAACCGGCTGCTGTCGGGCACGGCCAGCAGCGGCGACCGCAGCGAGACGCTGACCTACGACCCGATGGGCAACATCAGCACGCTGAAGCGGGACGCCAGCGGCCCCACGCTCACCTACGGCTATACGGCTGCCGGGGGCAACAGGCTGCAGACGATCACGGGCGGGACGAATACCTACCTTTACGACGGCAACGGCAACATGACGCGCGACGCACGGCAGAACCGTACGATCACCTACAACGCGCTGAACCTTCCTGCGACCATATCGGGTATATCGGCGGCCTACACGTACGATGCCACGGGTCGGAAGCTCCGCTCGGTGATCGGTACGGCGACTACGGAATACATCGACGGGATCGAATGGGAGGGGACGACGCTCAGCGTGATCCACATGGAGGAGGGCCGTATACTGCCCACGGGTGTCTACGAATACGTTTTGAAGGATCATTTGGGCAATACGCGCAACGGGTTCGCCTCCGATGCGCTTACGGCATCGAAGTTCCAGACGGATTATTACCCGTTCGGCTTATCGCACCCCGGGGGCGTGACGAGTTCCCCGAAAAACCGTTACCTTTACAACGGCAAGGAATTGCAGGACGGTTCTGGTTATTACGATTACGGCGCGAGGTTCTATGATCCGGTGATAGGGAGATGGGGAGTCGTGGATCCGTTGGCGGAGGCTTATTACTCGTTGACTCCTTATCAATATGGTGGAAATACCCCCGTAAATACGATTGATATCGCTGGTAAGCTTTTTATATTCATCAATGGTTTCGATTTTGGTGTGTGGTTGCCTACTAGATTGCCGGGATCTGTACCTGTTCAATATGGTGTATATGGTAGCAATTTCAGCCCTTATGCTTTCAGTTCAATGGATAGAAGTATATCCGAATCGGATCATTTGAAATATTGGGGGGATGTCTCGACAGCATATGAAAGGGAATATAAAGATGATAATAGTCGATTTATCAATGCTTCTTATACCCCTAGGTCAAGTGCCAATTTGAGATATGGCGATGGGGTCGCTGCGGGCAAAGATTTTCTTGCTCAGCTGGAATCGGGAGATATAAGCCTGGCTGACGGAGAAACCATCAAAATAGTAGCGCACAGCCAAGGGGCAGCTTATGCCGCGGGAATGGCTTCGGTAATAGCAAAGCATAGTAAATATGGAGGCTTGCTTGAATTCGTGGATTACATTTCTCCTCATCAGCCGGAAGACGTAAAACATCCCTATGGAGTAAAAGGGCGTCAGTTTTCAACAATGTCCGATATTGTTTCCTCCAAGAACAATTGGTTCATGGGTAGTTCAAAATATGGAAAGATATTTGGTACGGAATGGGGCATGGAACGGGAAAGGTATAAGGGTGGCCATGGAGGACACTCTGTAGACACATGGCTGGACGATTTGATCAACTATTTCAGAAGCCAGGGGATAACGGTAAACGATTATAGAGAATGAAAAAATCGATGTTAACGGTACCCGTGCTTGCACTTTTCCTGTGTTCGGGTTGTGAAATGAATCTGCATTTCAATGATTTCGAGAAGTCATTGCTGGAGATTTACAACGAGGGTGATACATTGATATTTGAATCCGATAAGGGGGTTAGGGATACTTCCTATATTATCCTTAAAGATATAGGGTCCTCTACATCTGACCCGGTTTTCTATTTAGGTAAATACCAAAAATTAAGGGGCATAGTTTATTATGGTGTGAATAAGGTCAAAGATGATAACATGTTCCTGTACGATATGTTGTCCTTGCACAAGAGCCGTCCGGATACTACCCGTATGTATTTGTCTTACAAAGGAAATTATATGAGCGGTAGATTTCATGAATTGTCCATCGAGTCTTTGGAGGACTACAAGGTAGAAGATGGTCTGTACAGATTTAGGGATGTCAGGACATATAAAGGGGTGACAGAGGAGACCGAATTGTATTTTGACTTGAAGTATGGTATTGTCAAATATATCACCAGTGAAGGCGAAGTGTGGAAGCGGATAAATATTCCAAGGCAATCGGTGGATAATACGGGCTAGACTTATGGAAGGCCTACATAAAGGGGGGGCGTGCGCGGATAACGTGTTTATTGCTAGTTGTTCGGGTATTGGTGGAGCCGAATATTTCGTTGACCAAGTAGGTTTCGGGTACCCGTCTGGATGGGGTGCTGTTTTATGTGTAGTCATGTCAATAGATGGTTGTTAAGAAGGTGGAATTTAGTGGATTAAAGTTAAGTAAGACGGATAAGTCAATTATTTATTCGGTCATATTCATCCCTGTGCTAGCGTTGGGGGGCGATTCGGAACATCTTTTTTGACCCAATGTCTTCCAGGGACTATTTCCTCGAGAGTCGTAGAAGAGAAAGTTTTCATGGTGTAGTCGATTCCCGAAACCATCACGGTGAAGTCCGGATTGCTTGATTGCCACTGAAGGCGAAGAATCAAAAACTATTACCTTCGACGGGTTTGCCTGCCCCTTTGTCTTGCGCCTTTTTCGCCGCAGCCGCTTTGGCTTCGGCTTCCTCCAGCTTGCGCAATTTGGCGATTGCGCGCCGGGATGCCAATGGGATTTCCGAAAGGGTGGGTATAGAAAAGTCGGGGTTGCCCATCTGGTAATACGTAACGCCGAAGAACGCCGCGTATTTTTCGAGGTTGTCAGGTCATTTCATCCTTAGTGATAAGTTTTTGATTCCAATCCTCGAATGTTGTAGAAGTATATTGTCTTTTAATGGGATTTGATTTGTATTTTATTGTCTTTGTTTTTTGCTATTAATCGTATTTTAGGTATCTTGGAAGAAAATAATATTATTTATCGTTGATAATTTATTATTTGTTTTACCTTTGCAGCATGAATCATTAACATGATGGAAGAAACCAAGACGAACAGTAAGCCACCCCGGCAGGACGACCGGTTGTGGAAAGCCGTCCTTGAGCACGTGTTCCAGGATTTCCTGAAGTTCTTTTTTGCGGATGCTCTGGAGATATTCGATTTCACGAAGGATTTCGAATTCTGCGACAAGGAGCTTGACGAGCTTTTCCCGGAGCACCGCAAAGGCGGTCACAAAGGCGTTCGTTACGTCGACAAGCTGGTTAAGGTATACCTGAAAGACGGTAGCGAGCGGTTCATCCTGTGCCACGTGGAGGTGCAGTCGCAAAGGGGCAGGGGAGACCTCGGGCTTCGTATGCTGGATTATTACATCAAGCTGCGCGAAAAGTTCAAGGTGCCCATCACCGCCATTGCCATCCTGGGCGACAGTAGTAAGAAGTACCGACCGTCAAGTCACGAGGAAGGGCTTTTGGGTACGAGGCTCACCTATGAATTCAACAGTTACAAGATCCTGGATCAGGACGAGGCAGCGTTGCGTGCAAACACCAACCCATTCGCGGTGGTGGTATTGACAGCGCTGATGGCTATCCAGCAGGACCGTGCGGACGACGAGGCATTGCAGCGCATCAAACGCGACCTGTACGCCGAAATGAAGGCGCGTAGGATGCCAAAATATACCCGGTCAGGGATTTATGACTTTTTAAAATATTATGTTTCTTTTGCGGATTCAAATCAATTCGCTATTTTTGAAAGTAAAACAGCACAACTAGAAGGAAGGAGTACAGAAGCTATGGGAACAACGGAATATTTGGTAGATAAGGCTAAAAAGGAAGAACGTGCCAAGGTTGAAAAGCAATTGCATGCCAAAGCCTATGCTGAAAAGTTGAAATCCGCCTTGGAGTTCAAGAAAATGGGCCTTCCGCTTGCGGACATAGCAAAAGGGCTGCAGCTTCCGATTGAGGAAGTCGAGAAATTGTAAAGTTACGTTTTCATAGCAGTGAGTTTGATTGATGAATGGCCACTCCACCCGGGTGGCTATTCTTTTTGGCGACAATCACTTCTTTTTGTATTCTTTTGGGCTGGCCGTGGGGTGGTGGATGAGTAATTTATTTTTCACGGCCGTATTGAGCGTACCGGTGGCGCTGGGGTATTCATGGCCATAATGCTCCCGGCAGTACCTCTGCACCTGCGCCGCGGTTTTCCAGTCGTCAAGCACGCCAGCGGGAGAAATTCCTCTACGGCAAGGTAAAACACGTTACAAATGGATTTTTTGAATAAATCCTCAACAGTTGAAAGCTTTCAAGTGGTCAAATAGGTGGTCAAATCGCTTGTCATGTTGACGGTTGGCATATGATGAAATATGATGCGGGGTGTTTGGTGTGTTGATTTTGTGTGATTTGGTATTGCTTCCGCTTGAGAGATACTTGATTTTGGCATATGATGAAATATGATGCGGGGTGTTTGGTCTTATTGAAATATTGTTCCGGTAAGGGGAGTCGGTTCGGTCTGATATTATGTATTTCTTACCCTTCTGGTCACCTCTTGTAGTAATGAGGTTTTCTGCTGGTATGCCTGATGCGTACTATTTGTATTTCATCCGGCTTCACCCGGAACGAAATGCGGTAGTCATCCACGAGCGCAGCGCGGTAAGAGCCATCGTTTGCCGTACGGAATCTGTCCAGCGGATATTGCAAATGGTTTTCAGGAGAGGGTTTATGGTTAGTTCAATACCTTGCGCCGGTCTGCAAATAGCTTTTCAACGTCTTCATGCAGCACGAAGTTGCCAGCGTCGATATCGGCCACCGCGGCATCGATCTCAGCGTTATACTGCGTGACGAATTCTTCACGCATCGTATCTTCCAGCGCCTTGATGTCCGTTGTGTAATCATATTTCAAGCTATTCAGGAAGGCAAGCAGTATCTGTTCTTGCTGTTCGCTTTGTGTATTTACCAGTATACTCATACATTCAAAGTTAGTTAATCATTGGCGCAAATGCAAACCGTTTTTTTGCGGTTCTTTCTATCGTAATGGGTCAATTTTCCCAGTGCATGAAATTGCTCTCTATTTTTTTCCGGGTTTGTGATATTCCTTCAGAACGTACTTGTTGCCAACACCTCCCCATTCCTCGCCGGGGATGGTTTGGACGATGTCCTTCCGTTTAGTTTTGGTGAGCAGCGTGGTGATTTTTCCGGGAGAGGTCTCTACCTTATCTTTGATGTGTTTGGCGAATTCCCCGGCCGTTTTGGGGGTATGGAGGAAATTGGATGCCAATACCGTGTCGACGTAACGCGCTAGATTTTGTCGGGGCTCGTTTTTCTTTTCTTCACGTTTGATTAATGCAGCCTGTATGTAGTTCCTTAGTGCTTTTGGCATCTTTGTTACGGATGGAAGTGCAAAATTCGGATTAAGCATCTCGTATGCTTCCAAACCAAACGACCTTGCGACGTTGTGTATGGTTTCCAATCCGACGCTATGACGCCCTTTTTCAATGTTGTAAATATGATTGTAGGTTATGTTACCGATGTAGGTACCATACTCCTCTTGGGTGAGACCGGTAATCTCCCTGCAAGCCAATAATCGGCTGCCAAAGAATTTTTTGATATCGTTTAGCTCACTTTTCATCAATATATTCAAAAATTATATTATTAAATTTTGTGAATAGATATTTATTGTTACCTTTGTCATACAGGTTTACAGAGTTGGTTATAATCACTAACCACCAACCTCGTAAACCCACGAAATAAATAGCAGCGCGATGCTGCTCTAACAGGTCTCTCGACTAGAAACCGCCAGTTTCATCCAACGAGAAGACCGAATGTTCGCCCATTAGCTGGGGTTTGCGTACCTTTGGCGGTACTTTCCAGTGGGGCGAGCGCTCGTGTCTGCTTTTGTTGGCCTCAGACTTCGGTCTGAGGGGTTTCCTGGCGGTACCATAGTCAAAAGCGGCGAGGCTCGCCCATTTGGGGGTTTATAGCCTAACCATTTCCTTTTGCCTGCACCGGCGGGAGACCTGTTTTCGTCGGAACTAATTGTCCATAGATATGAAAACAGGATCTACAAATCCCTTACAAAATCCCCTGATCCGGGTGTTCAAATCACCCGAGTAAAATAAATCCGAAACGCCAAGCCGCACGCTCCGCGGCTTGCCGCCGACCCCTTACCCGATGGAAATCGTTTCCACACGCGCGAGGAATCGCCAGGTTCGGATCGTATTCTAATTCCCGAATGTAGCGCCTTTTTCCTCGCCGCGCAACAAAAGTGACGAATTTCCTTCGGTGGGCTGGTCGGCCTGTGAATCGATTTTTTTCATAAACGACTAATAACCAATAGGAAATGAAGCAAAATCTACGCTTCCGGGGATGCCATTGCCCCAAGCGAATACAACCGATATACCTTTTATTTGCCATGTTCCTGCTCACCGGAGTGGGAGGGAAGGAGGCTTTCGCGCAGACCAGTCCCAATGGCATCCCAACCGACACCACCAAGACCATCCGCGACACGCTGGCCATCGAGGAGGTCGAAATCAATACCGGTTACCAGCGCATCCCCAGGGAAAGGGCGACGGGGAGTTTCGTGTTCCTGGACAGCGCGCTGATTGGCCGCCGGGTATCCACCACCATCACCGACCGGCTGGAGGGCATCACCAGCGGGCTGGTGTTCAACAGCAACATCCAGGCGGGCGAGAACGAATCCCCGTTCAGCGTACGTGGCCGCAGCACGCTATTCGCCAACACCAAGCCGCTGATCATCATCGATAATTTCCCGTACGAAGGGGATATCGACAACATCAATCCCAACGATGTGGCGAGCATCACCGTGCTGAAAGACGCCGCGGCGGCTAGCATCTGGGGCGCGCGGAGCGGTAACGGGGTCATCGTCATCACCACCAAATCCGGGAAGCTGGACCAGCCTACGGAAATCGGGCTCACGTCCAATGTCACGGTCGGCAATCGCCCGGACCTGTATTACCATCCGCAGCTTACCAATGTGGAGTACATCGCATTGGAGCGAGACCTGTTCGGACGTGGGTTTTACAATGGGCAGCTCAATGCCCGGCCGCGTGGTATCCTGTCCCCGGCTGTTGAGCTGCTGGCCGCGCACCGAGACGATGGGCTTCCCGAAGCCGAGCTGGACCGTCAGCTTGCCGAACTGGCGCGCTATGATATCCGCGATGACCTGAGCCGGTATTTCTACCGTCCATCGGTAGCGCAACAGTACCAGCTGCATGCGTCGGGCGGCAGTGCCGTCAACAGTTTCTACCTGTCTGCAGGTTACGATAGGAACACCCTTCCGCAGGTTGGGAATGACTATGGGCGCGTCAGCTTCCAGGGCCGCAACCGGCTTTTGCTCCTGAAGGACAGGCTTGATCTGACCACCACGTTCAACTACACCGGCAATAGCACGCAGACCAATGCCGTCAGCCCGGGTGTGTCCTATCCATACGCGCGGCTGGTGGACGATGACGGGCAGGCCTTGCCCCTGTACAATAAAGCCGGGCGCAGCCGATCATACGTGGATACCGCCGGCCGGGGGCTGCTGCTCGACTGGGCTTACCGACCCTACGACGACCTATCCGCACGCGACAACCAAAGCCGGCTCCACGACCTGCGGTTGAACCAAACCATTACCGCAAGGCTGCTGGACGGGCTCCAAGCCAGCGCCCAATACCAATACAACCGCGGTACGCGCACCGGCGAAGACCTGCAGACCGTGGACTACTACAACACCCGCGACCTGATCAACCAATACCTGCAACTGGATTACGCTGGCAACCGTATTACGCAGGCACCCTATCCGGTGGGCGATATCCTTTACCTCCGGAACGATGCCTACCGGGCCCACAACCTACGGCTGCAGCTGGCCTATGAACGGGACTGGGCCGAACATGCCGTGAGCGCTCTTGGTGGCTATGAAGTGCAGGATTACCGATCCACGGACAACAGCCATACGCTGTACGGCTACGACGCGCGCAACGCCACCAGCCAGCCACTGATCCATGGTGCGTTCGTGACCCGGCCCTATGGCAATAGTTTCACGATCAATACGCCCATGCCCTCGCGGACCTTCTTGACCGACCGATTCATATCCTATTTTGCCAACGGCTCCTACACCTACAGGAATCGCTACGTGCTGTCGGCCAGCGCCCGCAAGGACGAGTCCAATCTGTTCGGTGTCGATGCCAACCAGCGGGGCGTACCGCTGTGGTCGGTGGGTGGCAGCTGGGAATTGAGCAGGGAGCCGTTTTACCGCATGGCAAAGCTACCCTACCTGCGCCTGCGCGCCACCTACGGCTTCAACGGCAACATCGACAAAACCGTGTCTGCCTATACGACGGCCTCGCCGAGCCTCCCTGCGGTAAACCGTTACGGGGCGTTGCAATACAGCATCATCAACCCGCCGAACCCGGACCTGCGGTGGGAAAAGATCGCGATGGTCAATGCAGGCGTTGATTTCCGGGCTTGGGACGGCAGGCTTTCGGGCAGCGTGGAATACTTCCGCAAAGACGCCACCGACCTGATCGGTTTCAGCCCGGCGTCGGCCACCACCGGGATCACGCAGTTCAAGGGCAACCACGCCAACCTGGTCACGTCCGGTATGGATATGCAACTCGATGCCCGCTTGTTGACCGGCAAGGTGGTGTGGTCCGTGACGGCGCTGTGGAGTCACGTGCTGGATGAAGTGACCCGTTACCTGCTCCAGCCGCCGTCGCTGACGGCCATGGTCAACCATGATTTCAGCTATCCGGTGGAAGGGAGGCCTTACCATGCCATCCATGCCTACCGCTGGGCGGGCCTGGACCCCGCGACCGGAGACCCGATGGGCTATTTCAATGGCCGGCCATCTTCCGACTATTCCGCCATTGTCGGCACTTCCGAAATCAACGATATCGCGTACCTGGGCCCTGGCAGGCCCACCCATTTCGGTTCGGTGCGCAATACATTGGCTTACGCTGGCGTTTCGCTCTCGGTCAACGTCACCTTCAAGGCCGGCCATGTATTCCGGGACAACTCGGTCGATTACGGCACGTTGGTGGCCACATTCGGTGGTGCCGCGCTGCAGCCTCACTACGCCCGCCGTTGGCAGCAACCCGGCGACGAGCGAACAACCCACGTTCCTTCATTGGGCTATCCGGTCAATTACAACCGGGAAGGGGTGTACCGGCTTTCCGAGGTGCTGGTCGACCGTGGCGACCACATCCGCCTGCAGGATATGCGGTTGGAATACGACCTTGCGCGCATGACCAACGGCAATCGGCTCAAACGGGCCGCTGTCTACCTCTACGCCAACAACCTTGGTGTCTTATGGAAAGCGACCGGCAGCTATGTCGACCCGGACTACGTTTCGTCAACTTCGGCCATGAACCATCCCCAACCGGCAACCTATGCACTTGGGTTTACCGCTACATTCTAATCGTATAGTTATGAAAATCAATCAGTCAAACTGGCTATTGCCCATCGCCGTTTTTTCCATGCTGGCCTGCGACAAGGGAACCTTCCTTGGCCAAAAGCCTAACAGTAACATCGTGATCCCCACGCGGCTCGAAGAGTTGCGTGGGCTGTTGGACGATGAGGCAAAAGTGATAGAGACCCCATTGCTGGGCATAAAATCGTCGGATGAGTACTACTGGACGGCCGATGCCTGGCAGGCAGCATCGGCGATAGACCGGGCCGCCTATGTCTGGGCCAACGATGTTTTCGAGCAGGACGCCAATACACCGGTTGCCGATTGGAACCGTATCTGGCACCAGGTATTCATCGCCAACGTGGTGCTGGATGGGTTGGCAACGTTCCATGCGCCCGGCCAGCAATCCGCCGCATACCTCGACCTGAAAGGAGCAGCCTTGTTCACCCGTGCGAAGGCACTGTTTTCGCTGGCCGAAGTGTTCTGCCCGCCCTACGATGCAGCCACCTCGGCCACGGATCTGGGGCTCCCCATACGAAAGTCGGCCTCGATTAGCGTCGTCGGCCAGCGGGCAAGCCTCGGCGACACCTATACGGCACTTTTGACCGACCTCGTTGAGGCCGCTGGGTTGCTCCAGGCCACGACCCTGCTGCCCAACCGAATCCGGCCGACCAAAGTGGCGGCTTATGCCTTGCTTGCCAGGGTCACCCTTGCCCAGCGGGACTATACGACTGCCGGTGCGTACGCGGATACCGCCCTGCGCTATCATGACGCCTTGCTTGATTTCAATACCATAAGCGACCACTTCGGCATTGACCATCCGGAAGCGATCTACCAGAACCGCACCACCAATGAAATACCGTTTTCGACGTCATCCGGCGTGATGCACGTGGATTCCGTCCTATACGACCTCTACGCCGACAATGACCTCCGGAAAACATTGTTTTATAAATCGGTCAATGGCCGGATCACGATCAAGCGTACGTATTCCGGCACGTTCTACCCGTTCACCGGCCTGGCGGTGGACGAACTCTACCTGATCCGCGCGGAGTGCAACGCGCGCAGCGGGAAGCTTGCCGAAGCGGCAGCTGACATCAATGGCCTGCTTGAAAAGCGGTACTTGGCCGGCACATACGTTCCGGTGACATTCGAAGACGGACAGGCCGCATTGGAACTGGTGCTTCGCGAACGCCGCAAGGAACTGGCGTTCCGTGGCGCACGGTGGAGCGATGTGAGGCGCCTCAACAAAGCAGGGGCTGGTATCACGATGCGCCGTGAGCTGGACGGCAAGCCATACGCCATCGCACCGGATGACCCGCGATACGCATTGTTCATCCCCCAGTACGAAATCCGGATTTCCGGCTTGAAACAGAATGTACGACAACAGTAATCCCCGAAACATGAAGAAATGCCCTTTCCTTTTCCTTTTGTGGCTGGCCGCGCTGTACCCCGCGGTCGCACAGCCATTGCAATCCGCGACGATCGGCGGCCGGATTTCCATCCCCGGTTGCGACACGTTGCTGTTCGTCCTTACGCGCTGTCCGACGGTGGTGGTTGATGCCACGAGTTACGAAGAATCCCTGGTCCAGCTAGGCGATGACGGCAGGTTCAGTATCCACATAGACTCACTTTCGATGCCGTTCTATTTTAACCTGCAACCCTTGGTTAACGGCATACCACACCATCTTGTTAGTCGGGGCGAGCGAATGCCGGGGATGCCGGGCGATTCCATATGCGTCGATGTATTCCCGGATCGTACCGTCGTCGGCGGGAAGGGCGGTGAAAAGCTCAGGATCCAGCTCCTGCACGACTCGATATCGTACTGGCCGGGCCCTGAGCCCAAAGCCTATGCGGAAGATATGGATACATTGGTGCTATATCAACGGGAATTGTTCCATGATTCGATTTACAGCGAGAAAAGCCGGATTTTAGCGAATAACCGCCAACGGTTATCCCCCACCGAATACGAACTCATGGCCATTGACCTAAGAATGGGCAGGAAAAATGCAGCCCTTACGCAAATCGTCGGCGGCTTGATATTAAGCCCTGTCGAGCGTTACCGCAACTACCTGAAGCACCTTTTTTGGCGCGAGATAGCGACCATGGATGGCACCGGCCCACCGATTGCCCCGTATTCAGCCCATTACTCGGATGTCATGTTCAAGCGTATCTATATTGCCCAGCAACTAAAGGATCGGCGTACCCAAGCTGACGCAAAAGTCAATATGGACTCCCTGATAACCCGGGTCGTAGGCGACCATTCCGGTCTGTTGCGTGAAAAATTGCTGATCGGTGTATTGAAATATAATCGGGAGAAGGAAAAACAGGGACGATACCTTCAACGGATAGCCCCATTCATCACGACGCCTGTCTTGCGCCATGCATTTGAAAGCTATGCCGAAGTAGACCGGAGCACCCAGCCGATGGCCACGATCAAGCATTTCTCGTTTGCCGACGCGGAAGGCAATACGGTTGATTCCAACGCGTTAATCGGACGCATCACGTTCGTTGACCTCTGGTATACAGGGTGTGCCGCGTGTGCCAAAGCAAAGACACAATTGGTACCATTACTGGCAGAAAAACGAACCGATCCACGATTCCAGACCATCACGATTTCAATAGACGATCGGGAAACTTGGCTGAAAAGCCTGAAGAAAGGACTATATACGGATGAACAAAGCATCAATACCTACACGGACGGGTTGAGAAGCCGGCATCCATTTATCCAATACTATCAGATTACCGGGTATCCCGCATTTTTCCTGGTCGATGAGCAGGGCCGGATCATCCGACGTACGCAGGGTGTAAGCCAAATCGAGGATTCCATCAGGAAGCTTTGACGAGCATTAGTGGATTCCAGTCTAAAAATCCCCGGCATCGGGTCCCAGATTAGGGATTTGATACCGGGGATTTACTGGGAAATGCCGCGCTAGCCACCTCGGATAACCTATACCACAACAATTAGTTGACGATAGGTCCACGTTCCGATGACGGAACGGAATAGGAATTCGTGACCGAACTCCAGGTGTAGTAGCAGGGAGGGGCGGCCGGGATATGCAGGCAATCCCAATCGAATCCCTTTCGTTCGAGCGAGAGATTCGGAGTCGTCGCTCCCTCTTCGGTCGATGCATCCAGCGTCTGTGCGGCATTTACCTGCTGCTTTGCCACGACTACCCCACCGCCGATCATCCCGGCGATGACTAAACTTGCTAATGCCAATTTCATTTTTTTCATGACATTCAAGAATTTAATGATGGTGTCTGCCATTTCTTTAGCCGGGCGGCAAACTTAACCCGGTTTTTATGGATATAGCCAGCGAGCGGGCTATTGTATCTTTCCAAGCCATACAGAAGGAACGCGAGCACCCCGTTGGCGGAGAACCAACTGTTGAAGACCGTATGTTCTTCCCAACTCATGCCTAAGATACCCGAACAGGAGCATGGGCGTGGTTTATCGAAGTAACCGATCACGATCAGGTGGCAATACAAGGCCAGGAATGCCATGATGAACGTGGAGGCTCCGAGTAGGTATGGTGTCGTCCGCCCGATAAGCCTGAACACATCCAGCACGATCAGTATACCAAGCACCAACAGGAGGGATGGAAAGCCGTAGGCCACATAGGGTACCAATCCTTCCGAGATCGGGTTCCTGACGACGTTGTTGTAGAAATAAGGCATCGTCCCCCATTTGTAGCCGCCCGAGAAGAGTAACAGCGCCGAGAAGGCACAGCTGATGACGATCCGTACAATCTTGATCGCCTTCATGGTCAGTCTTCAAATTCGCCCATGGCATACAAACTTCTGCCCGCATCGCCGATCGGATACCTGGACCGCCATGTTCGTTCGGCTTGTTGGGCAGCCTTCCGCTCCAGGATGAGCGCCGCTAATTCCTCGTCATACTCGGCGATGGAAAGGCCCTCGTAGACGGGCCAATCCAGGCATGGACACCAATCGGTGACTTTGGCTTCAACGGGAGCCGTGGTCGAGAACCCGATGAGGAGATACCCAGCGCCCAATAGGGTTAAAGGTAATGCCCAGTTTGGTGTATCATTCGTTTTCGTTCTCATGGTATCATCGTTTTCGAAAGCAAAAATAGCGCGGTTTTAAAAGGTTCCGGTTGCAAGAAAATCAGGTTGTTGTTGCAAAAAAGTCAGTTTTCTCCCAACGAGGCGAGGTATTCCGTCGGGGTTATGCCATATAGGCTTTTGAACTGATTGGTGAATGCGGAAGTGGTGTGGTACGCCAGGTGCACCGAAACCTGCGAGACGGTATAACCTTCGTCGGCCATCAACCGCTTGGCTTCCTCGAGCGTGGCGCGAATGATGAACTGCTTGCAGGTCTCTGGGGCACCCAAGGCCAGGTCTTTGCGGTAATGCACATGGAGGTACTGGGCGTTGGCACGGAATTTCTTGCCCACATCACTTACCCGCGGGATGAACGGCCTTTCCTGCGCGATCCACACCCGGATCTGCGCCTGTACTTCCAGCGTGAACTTTTCGTCGGGCGTCAACGATTCAAGGGGGGGCGGTTCTCCCGCTATCACCGCTTCCAGCCCGATGCCCCGGTGCCAGTCGGCCAGGTGGCCGATGGGCTGCTGCAGGTCGCCATCCAATCCCATCCCTTGGCCGCAGGGCACCGCCCGGATCTGCTCCAGCAGGGCGAGAATCGATGGGTCGAAATCGGCCACAGGCGTATGCATGATGCAGCGCCGTTGATCTTCGCAGCACCGGATGGCCAGTTCCAACGCGGGGTTGGCGTCATGCCGGTAACGGCTCGACCATCGGCGCTTGATGATGTGCAATTGGAAAACCACGTGGTCGGGCACGATGGTCCACTCGGCCCCGCAGGGTTCGGCATACACCTGTACATGCTGGCGTTCCGCAATGCCGATGACGTGATGAAACCGCTCGCTGCTTGGTAAAGCGAGCACGCTGTCGCCCACCGGTTGGTAACACCAGAAGAGGTCGCACCGTTCCGTCCTGATGGGGATGCAAAACGGCACCGCGGTACGGATCTCGATCAGCACCACCAATGAATCCAGCGCATCGTGGCTGGTGATGATGGCACCCGCTTCCGTACCTTTATAATACAGCGGAGGATGTTTCGCGCACCATAAGGCCAGCGATGGCTCGAATGGTGGCTCGCGCACCCGTGTCGCGCCCGGACAAGCCGCCAGGAAATCAATCGTGAGGTGTTCCTGCATGCATGGTATTTGATTTGTCTTTTTTGTTGGATGTTCATGGCCACGACAATGCCCGATTGGGCTGTCAATTAGCTTATGGTGGCTTGACCGGCGGCACATCGACAGGAATGGACGACAGTGCTGGTGTGCGTGTGCAGCCGTTCTTGGCCGGTTCCTGCGGTTGCCCGGCGGCCTGCACGGGCTTACCGGCAGGCCGGTGTGCAAAGGATTGGCTATAGGGATAAAACCAGGCGACCAGGTTGAGCAGCATCATTAACCCTGAGAACGCATAAAGGCCCATCACCAACGCGATGCCGATATGCAGGAGCAGGATGCCGGAAAGTATCCAATTACGGGTACGGCGCCACCAGATCAAAACCGGGTAAGCCAATTCCAGGGCAACCGTTGCCCACCCAGCCGCCATCCATATCCATGCCGGTAACCGAAACTGGGCGACCGATACGGCCGAGATGCCGAACGATTGTTGTGCGGCCCTCCAAACGGCCTCACCATCGTGCCAGGTGGGTCCAATGGCCTTATTGAGGCCGGCGAACAGGTACACGATGCAAAGGTGAAGCTGAACGGACCGCAAAAGCGGTGTCCCCCAACGAGGCGAATACAAGGCGCAATAGTACAGCGCAGAAAGGGCAAAGTGGTCAAAACCATAGGTGTACAAGGGCGTGGCCACAAAGAATGCATGGTGCGACAGCAAGAGTGCCAGCGCCATCCAACGCACCTGCCAGCCGGCCATCAGCGATGCGCATAGTACGAGATAGACAGCGGCCAAGCCTTTCAAAGATAAGCCGGCCAGCACGGTGGCATCATAAACCGAATAGCCCCAACCATCGGGGTGTAGCCGAAACAGCTCCCGGTCGGTTTCGCCAGCAACACCGAAGACTTCATCCAGGTCATCCAACAAGGGCATGAATGCGAAAAGGAGGATGGTTCCCAGTGCGCGTGGCAGCAAAGCGAAGCCCTGCAACGGGAAATCACGGAATAGCCATCGGTTCAGGATCGAGCAAGGGTTTCGCATCGGCGTAGAGCTGAAGATAGGTTATCGTTGATTCGTTAAGGCCCGGTAGCGCAGCGACATACACCTGCCATGCCGCAAGGCGACTTCCCGGACGATCGGCAAGCATACGCCCCGCCATCCGACCGGCCAATGCCCGCCAATAGCGGGCGGTCAGGCTATCGGCCTGCTGGCCGTGCTGCAAATGCGGAGGCAGCAGGTTGCGCAGGCCATTGGTAAAGGCCCGGTAACGCACACCGCCAGACCCGTAAGCCCAGTGCGGACGCACAAGCGTGTCACACAAACGATCCGGAGCTGCGCAAGCCACAGCCTGTATCGTAAACGGACTGGCTACGTGGGGCGAGAAGAAGCCATACCCCGTGGCCAGTCCGGTCAATCGGCCATATGCGGCCAGCGGCCTGACGGCGCCAACCCGTTGAATCCTGGCAATCGGCCCAAGTGTCGCATCGTCCTGTTTCACGATGTGGAGTGACTGGAGAAAGCCCTGCACATTGTACAAAACCGGCACGCCGAGGTGTACCAACAGGATCACGAGGGTAGCGACCGTCCGCATCATCGGTTACCGCTGCTCGTAGCTATCCAGCAGGTCCGTCAATGCGCCGCGACGTCGTGCCTCGGCCTCGGTCAGCGTGGCGGTCGGCCATAGGAAGATCTTGGTGTCTAAGCAAGTCTCTCCGTCAAAGGCAGCGCTCCCCACTGGCAGCACAACCTCATAGGCTACTTTCGTACGCTTTGCATTGCCATCTGGATGGCCTGCCGCGATCGTTCCAGCGGCAACCAGTGCGACGATCGCCATCACGGCATTGTTGTGTTTTCTTCCTTTCATACTCGCTTTTTTTTGTTTATGCCGGTAAGATAAAGCACGATTCCGCTCGATTCCGGGTTTTGTGGCGACTGCCGGGGTTTTTGTGATGGGAGTGGCGATTTTTGGGATGAACGAAAAAAATGTTAAATTCGCATATCGTATCCTTAACACGAATACCTGAGAAGACATCAATTGACTGCCATGAAACTCAAAGCCGTAATTATCGAAGACGAGCCCATCGATGCCCGCCACCTAAAAGGGGTATTGGCCGGTTTACCGGATGTTGAAGTGATTGCCCTATACCGCGATGTTCCGAACGCGCTGGCTTCCTTGAAGGCGTTGGGACACGTGGACTTGATTTTTTCGGATATCGAGCTGCCGGGCACCAATGGGATGGATGCGGCAAAGTGGTTGAAGACTTACGCTGATACCCTGGTTTTCGTGACTGGACATACGGAATATGCACTCGATGCGCTGAAACAATTCTGTAAGTACTACTTGGTTAAACCCGTTTCGCCCGAGGATGTCATCGAGGTATTGGAAGACTGTTTCGGCGCAGATCCGGATCGTTATCCGATACGGCTGAAATTTGGCAAGGTTGCTTTGTACGACGCCGGAAAAAAACGATACCTCCCTGTAGTACCCGAAGAAATCATAAAAATCACGGCAGACGGCAATTACCTATCCGTGGCTATCAAGGGTGCCGACAAGCCGGTCGTGATCCGCTACACGATACAAGCTGCCGCAAATGTGCTGGAACCGTTCGGGCCGTTCATGCAGATCAGTCGCGATGTCATCGTCAACTTAAGCCACATCGACACGGCGGGACTTGACAGCGTGCTTTGCGGAGGGAGCGAACATTCCGTATCGAAAAAGCATCTCGAAGCGCACCTGAAATTCTGGAGGTCGCATCAGCTGGGCAGTGGAAACCAGGTCAAGTGATGCCGTATGAAAGACCATTAATCGGCATCCCCCTCCTCCGCGCCCAGATCGTGACTTGGTTGGTATGGGCAATCTTTCTTTGGTTGTACATGTACAAAGCCGTTGCCGGATCGTTCAGCGGTCTTGGCGATTTGCTGATCATGCTGGGCATCCACATCACAACGGCCAACCTGACCGCATTTGTCGTAGTGCCGAACGTGACCGCGAACTGGTTGGTCGGCCGGAAGGTACTCAGTGTTGGTGTCGTTTTGGGTTTTTTGCTCGCCATTCCACTGGTTAGCATAGTCATAAGTATGGTCTTCGGCGATTTGCGCGTGCGCACGCCCGACATGGAACCCAAACCGGGCATCCTCAACTTTTGGCAAGTGTTTATTATGCTCTACGCAGGGGTATGCTTTGGATTGATTTATTTCGGGGCAATGGCTGCCCGGAAAGGGTTACGTGCCGGCGAAGCCCGATTTCGCGAATTGGAGCGGAAATTGCAGTCGGTGGCCGACAAACATGCATTGGAACGCCTGAATGGGCAACTGGTGCCACACCTCATCAATAACCTCATGGCCATCCTGCACCATGTGGTGCAGTGCCGTCCGGATAAGATTGCATTCGTGGTGCATACGACCACCGAATTCACCAAGTTTTACGGCCGATACAGCGGTAATCGCCTCGTCCCGCTACAGGAAGAACTGGGCATGGCCGAATGGTACCTGAAGATCATTGAGATACGGCTGGGTTACAAACCCTTCATCGTGATCGATTCGCCCGACGAAATCTCCGGGGTGGGTTGCATCCCCATGCTGTTGATCCTCCTGGTCGAAAACATGAAGAAATATGCCATACTGAACGATCGCGACAATCCGGCGCGTATCACGATCCGTATCCGCAATGGTCGCCTCCACGTGATCGCGACCAACAAGAAAAATGCGCGGGCGCCGTTGTTCAGCAGTAGCACCGGCTTAACGAACCTGGCCGACCGCCTGCGTTTACTCTGGGGCGATGGAGCCCGTCTTACCATTAGCGGCAAACAAGCCTCGAGCGATACATTCACGATCCATATTGTGTGCGGTACCAAGCTTTTTGCCTAAGTTTGTGTCTGGACGACTAATGGTTTTATCGGCGCGGGCCGTTCGGGAGATTGGCGCAAGCCTATCCCGTGGCCTGTCGGACTGCCTGTGCCACATGGTCTATCTCCTATGATCCGTATTCCAGATACGATTGCTATCCTATTGCAAACGCTTGTCAATCTGCTGCAGCAGATACTCGATAAACTTGGCCGCATCGAATTGGCAGCCTATGAAATCATCAGGTTATTGATGGAATCCTCCCCGCAACGGAAAGAAACGGTACCGACGGCGCCGATTGCGCTTGCTCCCGGCGACGGACTGCTGAACCACGCGGAGGCGGCCGTTTTCCTGGTGAAAAGCCAGAAACAGCTGACCCGTTACCGTAAGGAGGGCAGGCTCGCTTTCACGCGCGATGCCAAAGGGCATTACTACTATCGGCAGGTAGACTTGGAGCCGTTGTTTATCGAGTTGCACGGTTATCCCAAGGGCGGATTCAGGAAATGACGCCAAATGTCCACCGGTGGACATAAACCTTCGTTGATTGCGTTCTGAGGCGTTTTTGACCGGACATACAGTGGACATCCGGTGGACATTTTTCTTTTTTTCGCGCTGTTGTACCCTACGTTTGTGCAAAACGAAAGGAGTACGACAATGAAAACTTCAACAACATTCTCGGGTCACTGGGGCGTGGAGCCGCCCGACACCCTTCCGCTGCGGCGGCAAGCCCAACACCTGCTTCTCGAATACCGGCGGTTCAGGTTGCGCCGGTGGTTGGTACGACGTGCCGGATTCGCTGCACAAGGCATTGCGAAGCTACTGGCCTTGGCGGGGCTGGTATTTTTACTTGCACAGAGCGGCACGGTGTTGCGGTGGGTGGACCCGACCGTCGCGGTCATCGACATCGGCGCGTTGAGCCTCGTGCTGCTGGCCGTGGTGGCGCTGGCGCAATTCCTCGCCGTATCGCGGTGGCTCATCGGATTGCTTTGGCCCGTATTGCGCGAATACCAGAAAAATCATTTCTCAAACAATTTCAAATCC
>JBBCJB010000027.1:0-170236 GCA_037190485.1 Parapedobacter sp. | reverse complement strand
TTTTAATGGCAATGAAGCTTGCATGAGCCGCTTTGTTCATGTTTTTTTTGGCAGCTTACTCATGCAGGTTCCGTTCCTGGCAACGCTGGAAAATGCGCGCATAGCCTTAGCTACGTAAGCATTTGACAAGGAAGCCAGGGGCGGAAAGGACACGGCTTGGTACGATGGAGCATGGTTAACACGACACTAGTGCGTATCGTTAGATCGCTGGCCCCATGGCCTGCGACAGGAACACCACCAGCAGCATTTCGGGTAGGTCAAGGTGGGCGCGGATGGCCTTGGTGGCCTTCACGACATGCGCGTTCACCGCCGAAACGGTGATGCCCATCAACGCGGCCACCTCTTCATACGGTTTCCCCTCCAGTTTGCAATACGTGAAGACCTCACGGCGCCGGGGTGGAAGCTGCTCCACGGCGCGCTGCACACGACGGAGCGTCTCGCGGTACTGGAGGCTTTCTTCCACGTGCACGTATGCTTCTTCTCGTTCGCTGCCGAGCTGCGCCAGCGCCAGCCGCGCGGTCTGCTGGTGGCGGAGGGTGTCATACACCCGATTACGCGCCACCGTAAAGAGGTAGGCCGCGAACGACCGTTCCGGATCGAGCGACTGCCTGCGTTGCCACACGGTCAGGAAAAGTTCCTGCAGGAGCTCGCGGGCGGTCTCTTCGTCGCGCACGAGCTTGAGCATGTTTCGGTAAAGTTGCGGTGCGTAGTGCCTGTACAGCGTTTCGAACGCGGGCTCGCTGCCTGTACGAAGCTCCGCGACCAAAGCCGATTCGTCTGCTAGTCTGTCTGAAGCCATCAATCAATAATTCGGTTAAAGGTAAATAAAATTCGATGCTAGCGCACAACCAACGTATCTTGTTCAAAGCGGTAACGGATTGAACTGGCAGTAGATAGCATTTCGAGTACCTGTGCCAGTGATGCATCGCCGGCGATGCCGATGACACCGGTGATGCGTCGCTCGGCTAAACCGGGGTTTTCAATCTTGATCGGCGTCTTATACTTGCGCGCAACATCGCGCAAGACCACGTCTAGCCGTTCTTCGTTGTACGCCAGCTGGTTTTCACGCCAAGGGGCAATGAATGCTTCCGATACGCTGCGTAGCGCTGCACGGCCTTGCTCACGGTCGTAAACGAGCTGTTGGTGAGGGCTGAGGCTGAGGATGTGTGCGCGTGTGGTGTCGTCAAGTCCTTTGCGCGTGGATACACTGACACGGCCGGTAGCGACGCTGACACGCGTTTCCGGCTCGTCTGCATAGCCTTTGATTTCAAAAGATGTGCCCAACACGGTTACGTCCAAATCGTCCGTTTCTACCACGAATGGTCGATTCGGATGCCACCTGACATCAAAGAAGGCTTGCCCGTTTTTCAGGATCACGTGTCGCCGGTCGTCCGCGAACGGGTCGCGGTACCGGATGGTGGTTCCGCCATTGAGTGCTACGGTCGAGCTATCGGGCAGCTTGACGCTATACGTCTTGCCAAGCGGTACCGAAAGCGTGACGAGCTGCGGCCGATCGACGTATTCGATGATGCCCCAGCAGCCCACGGCGGTGATGATTGCGGTTGCAGCCACCCGTCCCCACCAATGGGATATCCGGTTGCGAAGAGGCTCGCCGACCATCGTTTCCATACGTATGGCAGGTGTCTTTGACCGCTGTATTTCGGCGTAGACCGTGTCTACCGCCTCGGTGACCGCTTGGTCACTGATTGAATCGCCGCGATCTTGCGATGCCAGGCTCTCGGCCACCAACGTGCGGAAGAGTTCCGCTTGCTCACCGCTGCGGATGAGCTCCAACAGTTGCGTTTCTTCGGCAGGGGTGGCTTGCCGGTTGCGATAGCGGGCGAACAATACGCGGATATCGAGATTCTTTTCCATGGCTTCTTTTTCGGTAATACGGATGAGGATGGCCCACCATCACCTCGGCCGATCGTTTTTTTTTGCTACTGCCCAATTGGCGTGTACCCGGTTTTCCGGATGATTTCCCGGCCTTGGTCCGTTTGGATCCATTGGATGAGTTTTTCGGTGTTGGCCGATGGACGTTGCCGCGTGACGGCGTAGAGCGTGCTGGTAAGGGGATAGGTGCCGTTGGCGATGGAAACGGTGTCGGGGTATGCGCCATCCACCCGGAGCAGGCGGATGAGGTCGTTGCCCACCATGTCCGTGGCGTAAAAACGGAAGGTGAATCCCAGGGCGGTGCGGTAGTTGCGGTAGGTCGCTACCCGGTTGACCATTCCACCCATGCCGCCTGCCACGCGGTCCGCAGGCGGTTCGCGCAGCGGCATGTCGCCCATCATCCGGATCAATGCGGTCTGGCTGCCGCTGCCATTGGGCCGTTGATAGGCGATGATCTCGGCCGACGGGCCGCCTACGGCTTTCCAGTTTCGCAGCTCGCCCGAGTAAATGCCTTTCAATTGATCGAGCGATAGGCCTTCAACCGGATTGTCCGCATGGACGAAAAAGACGAACGCTTCCTTGCCGATGGGGTGGAGCACGAATTCCACATCACGCTCGCGTGCATAGGCCACCTGTTTGGCCGAAGGTTCCGCGGCGAAGATGACATCAACCTCCCCATTTGCCAACGATTGGTAAGCCACGGCGGTCTTGCGGCAAAGCACATGCCCGTGGCGGTGGTCGTATTCACCGGGCGGGTAGACGGCTTCCGCGAAGGCGGCGTATAGCGGGTAGAGGGCCGTTGCACCGTCTATCACCGGCAGGTCGGTGTCAAATCGGAGGGTAGGAGTGCCGCCCAGTTTCGCTGTGCGCGACGAATCGATGAAGGGTTGGTAGGCGAAGAGGTTTACCTCGTGCTCGCCAACCTCTGGTATGCTTCGCACATACGCGCGGTACCCTTCTTTCGCGCCGGTAGCCAACACCGCGAGGCCAACCACGGTCGCCACGCTGATGAACAGGATCCGGAGGGTTACGCCGTGAACCAGGTAAACCACCAAGGCCACACACAATGCCAATGTCAGGAGGGCCGTTAGGCCGGCGTAATAGGCAAGTCCTGAAAATGCGAAAGCGAACCAAAAAAATAGGCCCGTTACCAAGACCAGTGCAAAGGCGACGACGGTGAGGAAAATGCGCATCATCCAAAAATACGAACAATTTTGATGAACTTGCTAATAATGCCTGTTCGTTGTGTGCAATTGATTGATTATGAGTTTGCTATTGCGGTCTTCTGAACAAGGATTCGGCTACTTTAACTGAATTTTATATTTAATTATTAATCAAATATTTATTTAATATTAAATGAATTAAAACTTCGTTTATGGTTTCCACGGATATATTGGTACATTTGCAACGCTAATGATAGACCAAAGACATGAATAGCGTAAGTAGCGACAAGTGGTTCTGTTTATTTTTTTCGGTGGTCCTGTGCCTGGGATGCGCCGACCGACAAGCCACTTACCTCACCAGGTCGGGGTTAGATCGGGCAGATTTCCAGACCGTGGTACGGGGCGATTCGACCGATCTGTTCGTGCTGCGCAACGCCAGTGGAATGGAGGTATGCATCACCAACTACGGTGGTCGCATCGTGTCGCTCATGGTGCCGGATGCCACGGGCAGGTTTCGCGATGTGGTGCTCGGCTTCGATAGCATCGATGAATACACGTCCAAGCCTTCATCCTTCGGGGCCACGATTGGGCGCGTGGCCAACCGCATCGCTTACGGGCGCTTCATGCTCGATGGCGACACGATCCAGCTAGATATCAACAGCGGCGAACACACCATCCACGGAGGGAGCGCCGGGTGGCAGCAACAGGTGTTCGACGCCGAGCAATCGAACGATAGCACGTTGGTGCTTCGCTATGTGTCACCCGACGGCGAGGGTGGGTTCCCCGGGCAAATAACGGCCGAGGTGCTTTATACGCTCAACAACCAGCAGGAGCTCACGATTTGCTACGAGGCGCGTACCACGGCGCGAACGGTCATAAACATGACCAACCACAGTTTCTTCAACCTATCCGGACATCATGGCGAGGATGTGCTCCGCGATGTGCTCTACGTGAATGCAAGCCACTACACACCGCTCGATAGTACGCTCATCACCACCGGCGAGCAGCTGCCCGTATCCGGCGGTCCCTTCGATTTTACCAGCCCCATAGCCATCCAAGAGGCGTTGGCGCGCGACACGGCGCATGCGCAGCTGCGCATCGCGCAAGGATTCGACCACAATTTCGTCTTGAATACGCTCGGCGACATCGGCACGTTGGCGGCACGCCTGTATTCGCCCCGCAGCGGCATCGCACTCGAGGTCTACACCGATGAGCCGGGCTTGCAGGTGTATACGGGCAATATGCTCGATGGCTCGCGCATCGGTAAGGGCAACCAACCCTATCATAAGCAAACGGCGGTCTGCCTCGAAACCCAGCATTTCCCCGATTCACCCAATAAACCCCATTGGCCGACCACCGTGCTTGAACCGGGCGGCCTGTACCAAAGCACGTGCATATACAAATTCGCTGCCGGCCATGAATGAAATGGCCGCATCCGGAAATGTGAAAAAATGTTAAAAAGTCCCCGACTTTAAATTAAAATCCGTTACTTGCGAGCTTTGTTATCAGCGGGATGGCCGCTAATTCGTGAAGACTAACAACGGATTGACAATTGGAGATTATAACAGAACTACCCTCAGAACGAAATGACGTTTAAAAAGAATGTGCTTGCACTGGTGGTGCTGGGTGCGGTAGCATTGGGCGCCAGCTTCATGTTCCTCTCATCGTTTGATGCTGCAACCCCCGAAGCGACCGCCCTGGAAGCGGAAACCGAAGCCAACAACAGTCCCGAACTCCTTTTTGGATTGACGATGGATGGTTATGACATCGAAACGAAGGCCGTGGGGCGCAACGAGTTCCTCTCGGGTATCCTCCAGCAATACCACGTAGACCTGCAGCGGATCGCGGAAGTGGCCAATCGGTCGAAGCCGGTATTCGACGTGCGGAAAATCGGAGCGGGTCACGATTACACGGTATTCAAGGATCCGGCCGGGAAGGCTTCATTTTTCGTGTACCAGCCCAATGCGATAGATTACATCGTGTACGACCTGCGTGACAGCATCGTGGTCTACAAGGAGCAGAAACCGGTTCAGACCAAGGTCGAAACGGTGGCCGGCGTGATTCACGGTTCGCTATACGAAACGCTCGAACGCAACGGAGCAAGCCCCGACCTGGCCGTGCAATTGGCCGAGATCTACGGATGGGCGGTCAATTTCTACCGCATCAACAAGGGCGATTGGTTCAAGCTGATGTACGAGCGTAAGTACGTGGATGGGCAACCCATCGGCCCGGGACGTATCCAATCGGCCATATTCGGCCATAACGGGAAGGAGTACCAGGCGTATTACTTCGATAGCGAGGACGGGAACCCCGGCGCATATTACGATGAAAACGGGAAGAGCCTTCGGCGGACGTTCCTGAAAGCTCCACTCAAATACAGCCGCATTTCCTCCCGGTTCACGATGCGCCGGTTCCACCCGGTGCAGAAGCGCTGGAAACCCCACTTGGGTACCGATTTTGCCGCACCGCACGGTACGCCGATCGTGGCTACGGCTGCCGGCGTGGTCACCGAATCAAGCTATGGTGGCGGCAACGGCAACTACGTGAAGGTGCAGCACGATAACGTCTATGCGACCCAATACCTCCATATGAGCAAACGGGCCGTCAACAAAGGGCAGCGCGTGTCTCAAGGGCAGGTGATCGGCTACGTGGGCAGCACGGGCCTGGCTACCGGTCCGCACGTCTGCTACCGCTTCTGGAAGCACGGCAAACAGGTGGATGCGCTGGCGCAGGTGTTCCCGCCATCCGAACCGATCAACGAAAAATACCGCGAGGCATTCGCGAGGACGCTGCACACGCATCAGCAAGCATTGGCCGCTACCGGGTTCGAAAAACAGAGCAACCTCGACATCTACAGTGCGCTGGCGTTCTCTGTCGACAAGTTGTTCGAAACCAACGAAACCAATAGCCGTTACTTGGAAGGATTTTCGGCGCAGATGCTGTAAACGCGCAGGAACCTGTGGCAAAATAAAACCCCGGCGATTCACATCGGCGGGGTTTTTACTAACTAAACTAAACAACTATATAAAACAAACCATATATAGACCTTTGGTATGGGGTTACCTGCATCTTTATGCCCCAAAGATATAAATTATTTAGAAAGATTATAAATAAATTGAAAATTTAACCCAGATTATTCATTAGCTTTCGTAATGAGGACTGCAACTGCAATAAAGTCAGGTTGTTTGGAGGCTAAGGCATAGCAGCGCTATGGTGAAGCCGAAAACAACAGCGAAGCGACTGAATTTGATGCGCCCCACTACCCCGCACGCTTAGGCCGCATCGAGAAAATGTCGAAGCAGTTTCAGCACGTAATAGAAGGGCTAATGAATAATCTGGGTTTAAGTTTCGACGGCATAATCGGCCACCACTTGCCGCCAATCCTCGCGTTCGGGGATACGGGGCTTACGCTTGCCGAAAAACTGCACGATTACCTGGCCTTCCTGATCGAAGGCCTCGAGGCTGGTCACGATGCCGTCTTCGGTTGGTTTCTTGACCAACCATACGCTTTCGATGCCGTCTTCGCGAAGGTGCATATTGAATGCCGGGTCAAGCACATTGAACCAAGGTCCGGTTTGCAGGAGCTTCTTCACCGGCCCGGTATGGATTTGGATGCAGCCGCGGTTGCCGATAAATACCATGATTTCCAGGTTACGTTCGGACACGCCTTCGAGGATGCGCTTCAGGGAGGCGACAGCTATCCGCATGGCATGCCCTGCCGGCGCCAATCGCATGGCTTGGCGGCGTGTTACACCGAAATCGCGCAGCAACCTGAAGAAATGATGGGTATCTTTCAGGTCGCGCCAAGCTTGTTGGAAGCTTGCTGCGTCGATTTCGTCGTCGGGCTTCTCGGCAAGGGCTTTGTTCACCGGTTCGGTACGCAAGGCCTCGCCCTGCACATCGGCTCGGTATTTGGCCACCAATGCGTCATAGGCGGTGGCATCGGTTTCTTCCGTGACGTAGATCTTATGGACCGCCTCGCCGTCCTTGTCGAAGAATTGAAGGCTGCGACGGTCGCCTTCGTGTACGGCAAACCCGAAATGCCACGCGGTCATGAAGAGGCGGAGGTCGATATCGGGGTTTACCACCAGCCCGATATGACCATTGAACGATACTTTCGTAAAGGTACCCTTGCGCTCATGCACGGCGTGGTCATTGCGCGTGAGGGCCATGACGGGTCCCAACGTCTTGATTTCCTTGAGGAGGTCTTCGAATGGTGGCTGCAATGCGATGTTCCGGTCGCCCGTGGCGACCAGTTCGGCCTCTGATAGCCCAAGCTGCTTGGCGGCATCACGGATGCGTACCTTGGGGTTTTCTGCGCTGAATCGTTGATATTGCTCCTTGAGCGATGTGATTGTATGTTCCATGCGTTATTGATTTTAGTCGTCTATGTTTGTTCGGACACGATCATTGAGGGGACGACGAGCGGGCAGTCGAACTCGTCATCATGGAGTAATCTGACCTGGATTTGGAAGGCCTGTTTTATGGTTTCGGGCGTGATGACATTACGTGGCTTGCCGAATGCGATGCGTCTTCCTTTTTCGAGGATGAGCACCTGGTCCGCGTATCGCGAAGCGAAATTGATGTCATGCAGGATGCTCACCACGCAATACCCCTTGTTGGCCAGGTTTCGGGCCAAGGCCAGGATCTGTTGCTGGTACAGCAAATCCAATCCATTGGTGGGTTCGTCGAGCAAGAGCAGGCCTTCGGGTTGGTCATGGACCTGTGCGATGACACGGGCCAACTGTACGCGCTGTTGCTCGCCGCCCGAAAGGGTGTTATAGTCGCGGTTTGCGAACGTGGCGATTCCCGTTTCGTCCATCACGGCTTGGACGATCTCGACGTCCCGGGCCGTAGGCCGGTGATCGAAATGCGGATAGCGGCCCATCATCACCAGGTCGTATACGCGAAATGAAATCGACAACGTATTGGCCTGCGCCAATACCGCCCGGAATTTGGCCAGCTCATCGAGCCTATACGATGCGATGGGGCGCTGGCGGATATGGATGTGGCCGCGCGTGGCCGGAATCTCCTTGCAGAGCAATTTGAGCAGTGTGCTCTTGCCAGCGCCATTGGCCCCGATAATGGCCAAAAATTCGCCGGGATGCACCTCGAAGCTCACGTCATCGATCAACTTGGCGGTGCCGACGGAGTAATGGACGTTTCTTGCTTCGATCATATCTTTATTGCCTATCTTGTAAGATACGACACCGAGTAATCGGTGCGCAGTGGTGGATGCCAACCACGCGATTCTTGGCGCTCGATCTTTATTATCGATGTTAAAGTTAGCATATATTTCGTATTTCGTATCTCACATCATGTTTCTTTTCTTCCGCTCCACCAAGATGATGTAGATGAAAACCGGTGCGCCGATGATGGCGGTCAGGATGCCGATGGGAAGCTCGGCCGGTGCGAAGAACGTCCGTGCCACAACGTCTGCCAATACCAGGACGGATGCACCCAAGAGCGCGGATCCGGGCACGACAAGCCGGTGATCGGCCGAGAACGCCATGCGCAAGATATGGGGGATGACCAAGCCGACGAACCCGATGACCCCCGATACGGCTACCGAAGCGCCTACGCCCAAGGTAGCCAGGACAATGACGAGTTTTTTGAGCAGCGCCACATCGATACCCATGTGGCCTGCCTGCGATTCGCCCAATGCCAGTGCATTGAGCGACTTGCTGAAAAAAGGCAGGGCGAACAACGAAACGGAGACGAATGGCAGGATGCCCAACACGGTCTTCCAGCTTGCGCCCCCCAGGCTGCCCAGGCTCCAGAATGTGATGTTCCGCAATTGTTGGTCGGTAGACAGGTACGTGAGCAGCCCGGTGAACGAGCCGGCCAGCGCATTGATGGCGATGCCCGCCAGCAATAGCGTGGTGATATCCACCCGGCCCCTGCCCACGGCCAGCCGATAGACCAGGAACGTGGTGATGCAGGCGCCGGCAAACGCGGCGATTGCGAGGGCATAATAGCCGAACGCCCTGGTCATGAAACTGAAGAAGCGCTGCTCCAGGACGATCATCACCACTGCGAAGAGCGAAGCTCCCGAAGAGATGCCCACCAGCCCGGGTTCCGCCAGCGGGTTCCGGAATAGCCCCTGGAGCGTAGCGCCCGCGATGGCCAATGCGGCGCCCACCAAGGCACCCAACACGACGCGAGGCAATCGGATGGTGAGGAGCACAGCCTCCTGTTGTGGCGTGAAACCGGATTGGCTGTTCCATCCCAATCTGTGGCTCAGGATAGACCACAGCTCGGTCGCACTGATCTTGACGGCGCCGACACATACCGACATCACGCAAGAAACCACTAACAGGATGGCGAGAAACGCGAGTATGGCGCTATAACTTTTCATCGTGGCTGATTTACGGCTTCCGACTTCCCCACTTCGTCCTCCGGTTTTCGGTGCCGTCAATGTATCTTTTCAGCGAGGTCGACAATGGCCTTTCCAAGGCGGGGACCGAATCCGGTCAGGAATTGGCCGTCCATTTCCACTACCCGCCGATCTCGCCCGGCAGTTGTCTGGGCAATCCCTTGCACCTGAAGCAGCCCGTCGATGCCGCCGAGACTGGATAGCCCGCTATCAAACAGGAGAATCACGTCCGGGTTCGACGCTACCAGTGCTTCGGATGTGAGCGGCTTGAAGTCTTCGAATCCCTGCGCGGCGTTCGTACCCCCCGCCAGTTCGATCATCTGATCCAGCTGCGTCCGCTGACCGGCCACCATCATCGTGCCCGTGCCGCGGGCGTAGATGAACAGGACCTTGGGTTCGGTGCCGTATCCGGCGACGATGGAATCCGCATGGGCCAGGTCTTTTTCAAGCACGGCCAGCAACGAATCGCCCTTGGCCGGACGCCCAAGGCTGTCGGCGACCGTACGGATCAATTGCTTGGCACCAGCCACGGTGTACTCGTGGTCGAAAAGCAGCAGCTTCGTGCCGGTGGCACCGATCTGTTCGACCACTTCGGGCTTCACCATGCTCGAAACGCCCAGCACCAGATCGGCGCCCAAAGCCAGTACACCTTCAGACGAGATGTCCCGATTGTGGCCGATTTTCGGCTTTTGCCGCAATGAAGCCGGGTAGGTGCTGGCAACGTCCACGCCTGCGATTTGGTCCTCGAAGCCGAGCGCGACCAAGATTTCCGAGAGGGTCCCATTGGTGGAGACAATCTTGGTTGAATCGGAGATGGCCGTATCCGACGTGGGCGCAACCTGGCACGATCCGAGCGTAAGTGAGAGCGCCACAGCAAGGCCAGCAACGAAAGCCAGCCTGTTTATACGTAGGATAAATCTAGCGCGTAGCAAAAGCGGGGAGATCAAGATCGGATAGCTTGCCATTATTTAGAATCTTTTTAAACTTTAAACAAACATATGCCTTGTTCAGACTAATTACAAATAATATTTCAATTTTGATTATGCGGATGGCTGCTTGGTACTTATCTTTGGCATTGGAACAAGCCAGAATCAAACATGGAAAAGCGGTATAAACTGGAAATCTGTGCCAATTCGGTCGCTTCCGCGCAGGCGGCACAAATGGGCGGTGCCGATCGGGTAGAGTTTTGCCAAAACCTGGAGGCGGGTGGCACGACACCGTCTGCAGGACAAATCGGTTTGGCGCGTGTGTCGCTTTCCATCGGATTACATGTGTTGATTCGACCGCGGGCAGGCGATTTCCTGTATTCGGATATCGAGTTTGAGGAAATGAAGGCCGACATCCAGTATTGCAAGGAGCAGGGATGTGAAGGCGTGGTGATTGGCTTGCTGCAGGTCGATGGTCAGGTGGATGCGGTGCGCACCGCGGCGCTGGTGAGGCTGGCCAGTCCGATGCACGTAACGTTTCATCGCGCTTTCGACGTGTGTCGAGACCCCATCGAGGCGCTTGAAGCCATTATCGATTGCGGCTGCGGCAGGTTGCTCACATCCGGCATGCGCAACACCGCATTGGAAGGGGCTGAGCTGATTGCAACATTGGTGAAACAGGCAAAGGGACGCTTGGAGATCATGCCTGGCGCAGGCATCCACGAGGGCAATATTGCGCAGGTAGCGTCCGTGACGAACGCGATGGCCTTCCATACGTCAGCGAAGGTGGTACAACGGAGCGGGATGGCGTACACGAATGCCGCCGTAGGGGGGATGGGAGACGAGACTTGGGTATCCTCAAAACAAAAAATCCGCCGATTGGCGGATATCTTGCAAAGCCTGTAACGGGGCTACCAAAAAAGGCAACTTATTTCTTCGCGTCGGCGGCGAGGCTCTCCAACACCTGGTTGTTTTTGGCAATCTGGCTGCTGGCTTTCAGCTTGGAGCGGCTGCCGGCTTCGAGGTTGCGGCCTAGTTTCAAGAACTGCACCTCTCGCTTGGCTACCACTTTATTTCTCCTGTCTTTTCTTTTTAAGCGTGTAACTCCCATTTCCTTGTTTTTTTACTGTCTTACAATCTACGAGGTCGGAAGCGGATTCGAACCGCTGTAAAAGGTTTTGCAGACCTCTGCCTAGCCACTCGGCCACCCGACCCTTTTTTAAAAGGTCTGCAAAGCTAAGATAAAATATCGATAATCGGAAGCGAAGAGGGATATAAATAGAGATATCGCAAAATGTGTATATAAATCTATACACAGTTGGGTTGCTATGCATGCATTGTAATTTGTTGTGAAATAGATTTTTATGGGATATCACGCGTTATGGCGCATATCTTGTCTTTTGTTACGCGTACATAAATGAAAGATTAAACTAATGTTAGATTTTGAGAAAGGGAAAAACAGTATGAAAAAGTTATTATTAGGCATTTTAGGATTAGGCTTTTCGATGGGCGCTTTTGCGCAAGGGCAACCCATGGGATTTGGGATCAAAGCCGGGGCGAACTTCCCCAAGTATAATTGGTCTGGCGCAAACGCTTATGAAACCAAGGCGTCTACGAATTTCCATGTCACGGCATTTTTGGACGCACCAATCGCAACGAACTGGTTCTATATCCAGCCAGGGGTTTCCTTGCAGGGTAAAGGTGCCAAATTGATTGACAACAGTGCCGTGGAAATGACGCAAAACACCATGTGGATTGAGGTGCCAGTGAATGTCGTGGCCAAATTTCCTGTACAAAGCGCCGGTAACTTCTTTATTGGAGCGGGACCATATGTCGCCTTCGGGATATCGGGCAAGAATAAATACGATACCAACTGGGGTTCGACCCAAGACGAATTCAAATTCGGTAAGGATGGTACGTTAAAAGGTACCGATTTCGGCCTGAATTTCATCGGTGGCTTCCAGTTGGCCAATGGATTGATGATTCACGGCGGGTACGGATTGGGCTTGACCGATCTGCGTCCGTCAAACAATAACTTCTTTACCGGTGATGAGAAGTTAACCAACCGGGTATGGACTGTAGGGTTAGGATTTGCGTTGTAGTAGGGATCCATACAAGGTTGGCTTAAACAAAAAGCGCCCCGCGGATTTCCGCGGGGCGCTTTTTGTTTGCAGTGAAACCGTCACACCTTGATTTCGACCTCGACTCCGCTGGGCAGCTCGAGTTTCATCAAGGCGTCAACCGTCTTGGAGTTGGAGCTGTAGATGTCCAGCAGCCTTTTGTAGGCGCAAAGTTGGAATTGTTCACGCGCCTTTTTGTTCACGTGCGGTGAACGCAAAACGGTGTACACTTTCTTCTCGGTGGGCAAGGGGATGGGGCCGCTTACCACTGCGCCTGTAGGCTTGACGGTTTTCACGATTTTTTCGGCGGATTTATCCACCAAGTTGTAATCGTACGATTTCAATTTGATTCTGATACGTTGGCTCATTGTTTTTTTTAATTAATGTGAAGGCTGCCGGTTAGAGCTATTTACAACCGGCAGCCGAAAAGATTATGCGTTTACTTTGCCCTTTGCTTTGGCAATGACTTCTTCCTGGACGTTTCTAGGCGCTTCCGCGTAATGGTCAAATTCCATGGTTGAAGTGGCGCGCCCCGATGTGATGGTACGCAATTGCGTTACGTAACCAAACATTTCGGAAAGCGGTACCAGCGCTTTGATGACCTGTGCACCGGCACGTGTGTCCATGCCCTGGAGCTGCCCACGACGGCGGTTGAGGTCGCCCATGACATCGCCCATGTTTTCCTCGGGGGTGAGTACCTCGATTTTCATGATGGGCTCCAATAGTACGGGCTTGCATTTTGGCAGCGATTCGCGATAGGCGGTCCTTGCAGCGATTTCGAACGAAAGCGAATCCGAGTCGACCGCGTGGAATGACCCGTCGATAAGCCGTACCTTGAGGGCGGTAAGCGGATAACCGGCCAACACGCCGTTGGTCATGGAAACCTCGAATCCTTTTTGCACCGAAGGAATGTATTCCTTAGGAATGGCGCCACCCACGATCTCGTTGACAAATTGCAGTGGCGATTTGGTCACATCGTAGTCTTCGTCTACAGGCGAAACAACGAATTGGATGTCTGCGAATTTACCGCGGCCACCCGTCTGTTTCTTGTACACTTCACGGTGCTGCACGGTTCCAGTGATTGCTTCCTTGTATGCAACCTGGGGCGCTCCTTGGTTCACCTCGACCTTGAACTCGCGCTTTAGGCGGTCAATCAGGATGTCCAGGTGGAGTTCGCCCATGCCCGAAATGACGGTCTGTCCGGTTTCCTCATCCGTTTTAACGCGGAACGTAGGATCCTCTTCAGCCAATTTGCCCAAGGCGATACCCAATTTGTCTACGTCGACCTGTGTCTTTGGCTCGATGGCCAAACCGATTACAGGTTCCGGGAAATTCATGGATTCTAGCACGATGGGGTGTTTCTCGTCGCAAAGGGTATCGCCCGTCTTGATATCCTTGAAACCTACAACCGCGCCGATGTCGCCTGCACTGATGTTCGGGATCGGGTTTTGCTTGTTGGCATGCATCTGGAAAATACGTGAGATACGTTCCTTATTGTCGGAGCGGGTATTGTACACATAAGATCCCGCATCGAGGTTCCCGGAATATACCCGGATAAAGCACAGACGGCCTACGAATGGATCCGTTGCGATTTTGAATGCCAACGCCGCAAAAGGCTCTTTTACATCGGGCTTACGGGATATCGCGGCATCCGTACGCGGGTCAGTGCCAGCAACCGCTTCTTGATCCAATGGAGAAGGGAGGAGTTCCATCACGAAATCAAGCATGGTCTGCACGCCTTTGTTCTTGAACGAAGATCCGCAAACCATCGGTACGATCGTGTTGTCCAACACGGCTTTACGTAACGCGTCCAATACTTCCCGCTCGGTGATGCTATTGGGATCGTCGAAGAATTTCTCCATCAACGACTCATCGTAGCTGGCTACGGACTCCAATAGTTTTTCCCGCCACTCGGCCACTTCGTCTAGCATGTTTTCGGGGATAGGAACTTCAGTAAAGGTCATCCCTTTATCCTCTTCGTTCCAAACGATGCCCCGGTTGTTAATCAAATCGACAACACCTTTGAAATTCTCTTCGGCGCCGATAGGGATTTGCAACGGTACTGCTTCCGAACCCAGCATGTCTTTCACCTGCTTTACAACCCGGAGAAAATCAGCCCCAGAGCGATCCATTTTGTTGACAAAGCCGATGCGGGGTACCTTGTAGTTATTCGCTAGACGCCAGTTGGTTTCGGATTGTGGCTCAACGCCATCCACGGCCGAGAATAAAAAGACCAGTCCGTCCAAGACGCGCAGTGAACGATTGACCTCTACGGTAAAATCCACGTGGCCGGGGGTATCGATAACGTTCACCTGGTATTTGTTGCCGCGGTAATTCCAGAATACGGTAACGGCGGCCGAGGTAATCGTAATGCCGCGTTCCTGCTCCTGAGCCATCCAGTCGGTCGTGGCAGCTCCATCATGGACTTCACCAAGCTTGTGGCTCACGCCCGAATAGAACAATATCCGTTCGGTAGTAGTGGTCTTGCCGGCGTCAATGTGGGCGGCGATACCAATATTTCTTGTGTACTTTAAGTCTCTAGACATTTTTGTAAATCATGTTCTGCCTACTGACAGATTGCGTTTTCAAATCGTGGTGTAAAAAATTACACCGATTTACGGGATGATTTTGCGTCCTGATAAATCGGTGTAATCGGAATGGTGCATGATTGGATTATTAGAACCTGAAATGCGAGAATGCCTTATTGGCCTCCGCCATGCGGTGGGTGTCTTCTTTTTTCTTGACGGCGGCACCTTCGCCCTTGGCAGCGGAAATGATTTCAGCGGCCAATTTTTCGTACATGGTCTTTTCGCCGCGCTTACGCGCATAGCTGATCAACCATTTCATGCCTAAGGCAATCTTGCGCTCGGGACGCACTTCCGTTGGTACTTGGAAGTTGGCGCCACCTACACGGCGTGATTTCACTTCGACAGCGGGCATCACGTTATTCAGTGCTTTTTTCCACGTTTCAAGACCGCTTTCGCTGGTTTTCTTTTCTACCAAATCCATTGATTTGTAGAATATGGTATAAGCGAGCGACTTCTTGCCATCGATCATCATGTTGTTGACGAAACGTGTTACCTGTGTCTCGTTAAACTTCGGATCAGGCAAAATGATTCTTTTCTTCGGTTTTGACTTTCTCATTTTATTATCCTCCGTTTACTTATTTCTTTTTGCCTTTTGTTGGGGCAGCCGCTACCTGTCCGGGTTTCGGACGCTTGGTGCCGTACTTGGAACGGCGTTGGTTACGACCGGCAACACCTGAGGTATCCAGTGCACCACGGATGATGTGGTAACGGACACCGGGCAGGTCTTTCACTCGTCCGCCGCGAATCAATACGATGGAGTGTTCCTGTAGGTTGTGGCCTTCTCCGGGGATGTAGGCATTCACTTCCTTGCCGTTGGTAAGGCGCACACGGGCCACTTTACGCATTGCTGAGTTTGGTTTCTTAGGGGTAGTGGTGTACACACGGGTGCACACGCCTCTTCGCTGTGGACAGCTGTCCAACGCTGGGGACTTACTCTTATCCTCCAGAGCTACTCTACCTTTTCTAACTAATTGTTGAATAGTAGGCATTTACAGTTTTTAATTTTTGCTTTTATCCTAAACTTATTTTAAGGAGGGCAAAGGTAGTTAGATTATTTTTGATTATCAAGGAGTTTGCGAAAAAAGTTCGGTTGAGACGCCGATGAAGCCCTGAGTGCGCGAAAGGTGAAAAATACCTGTTTATGGGTATTTCCAGCATGCGATGGGGGGCGTACCTTTGCTTCCATAGTTGAGTCTTTTATCATTTTTGGTTTTAATAATTGGTTAGTTTGAAAAAGTCCCGATTCTCCCCGTTTCGGGGCTTTTACTTTTGAAACCGTTCCTCGGGTTCTCATGCCCTCCTGCTGAAATGACAAAAGGCCCTCAAGGGGCCTCTTGTGTGTGTGGAGTCGGAGGGATTGATCGCGTCGCTCATTCCCCATTCACAAGGCCGCTCAGAAATAGTTCGAACCCTCTCCTCGGGTTCTCATGCCCTCCTGCTGAAATGACAAAAGGCCCTCAAGGGGCCTCTTGTGTGTGTGGAGCCGGAGGGATTGATCGCGTCGCTCATTCCCCATTCACAAGGCCGCTCAGAAATGGTTCGAACCCTCTCCTCGGGTTCTCATGCCCTCCTGCTGAAATGACAAAAGGCCCTCAAGGGGCCTCTTGTGTGTGTGGAGCCGGAGGGATTCGAACCCTCGTCCAGCGATAGTGCAATATACGCTTTCTACATGCTTAGCTTCCGTTTTGTTGTCGGGAAAGGGAAGGCCGGTCGCTCGCCTATACCGTTTTCCGTAGTCGCTGTGTCTCGCCAACCCGTCGCGACACCAGATTGGCCAGTTTCGTGGTTCGATGCCCCGGATGCTACGCTACGAAACCAAGCGTGAGCGGGACAAAAGCTGAGCTAATTCTAAATTAGGCAGCTAAGGCGTAGTTATTTTCGCCATTTATAAAGTTGAAAGTTGAGATTAAAGCGCCATACTCACAACGCGCTGCATGCTTACATAACCGCCGCCATCCTGTCAATTCCGGTCGACCCCATGTAGATAATTCACAAAGGTACGCAAAAACTGGCAAATCCAAAAAAAGTGGGGCAATCAGCGTAACCTCACCGACACGGCGTTTTTATGCGCTTGCAATCCTTCAAGTTCAGCCAACGTCTCAACTGTAGGGCCGATATGCCGAAGCCCTTCAAGGCTGATGTGCTGGAAGGTGATTTTCTTGACGAACGAATCTACCGATACACCCGAATAAGACCTAGCGAACGCACTGGTGGGCAATGTGTGGTTGGTACCCGAGGCGTAGTCGCCCGCGCTTTCGGGCGTAAGGTGCCCAGCGAATACGGAACCGGCATTGCTGACCTTCCGCAGCAAAGGCTCCCATTCGTCGGTTTCGAGGATGAGGTGTTCCGGAGCGTACCGGTTGCTGAACGCCATGGCGTCGGCCAGGGTTTCGCAATGGATGGCGTACGAGTTCGCAAGGGCCTTTTCAGCAATGGCTGCACGAGGCAAGAGGGCAAGCTGATGGGCGAGGGCCACTTGGACATCGTCGATCAGCTGGCGATCCGTACTGACCAGGATCGCTTGGCTGTCCGGGCCATGCTCGGCTTGCGCCAACAGATCTGCCGCGACGTATTCCGGATTTGCGGTGCGGTCTGCGATGACCAACACTTCCGACGGACCGGCTGGCATGTCTATGCTTATGCCAGCCAATCCCTGGACGAGGCTTTTGGCCTTGGTGACGTATTGGTTGCCTGGCCCGAAGAGCTTATCCACCTTCGGGATGCTTTCGGTGCCGTAGGCCATCGCGGCGATCGCCTGGGCGCCACCAACGAGGTATGCGCGCTCGATTTGGAGCAATTGCAGGCAGTAAGCCACATAACCGTTGATGCCGCCGTCTGCCTGGGGCGGCGTACAGACCGCGATTTCCTTGCATCCGGCAATGCGGGCGGGCACACCCAGCATCAGCAGCGTGCTTGGCAATACGGCCGATCCGCCGGGGATGTATAGCCCGACTTTTTCGATGGGCCGCGGTTCACGCCAGCACCGTACACCGGGCATGGTTTCAACCGAACGCTCTTTGCGCAATTGCGTGGAATGAAAACGATGGATGTTGGCAAAGGCGATTTCCAGCGCGCGTTGCTGTTCGCGGCCGATCGTGGAAGCGAGCTCGGCGATTTCATCGCCATCAAGCGAAAGGCGATCCAACCGGACGCCATCGAACTGCTGTGCGTAAGCTTTCAGCGCATCGTCACCCGTGGTGCGCACGCGGTCGATGATGGCCATGACCGAATCCTGGATGGCATGCGAGGCATCGGCATTGCGCGTGATCAGCCGCTCGATGTCCGATTCACGCAGGGCGCCATATGCGTAGGTTTTCAGCATGGCATTACAGGATGATTTTCTCCACCGGCATCACCACGATGCCCTGCGCGCCAGCCGCCTTTAGCTTGTTGATTTTGTCCCAGAAATCCTGCTCGGCGATGACGGTGTGTACGGCTACCCAGTTTTCCTCGGCCAAGGGCACGATCGTGGGGCTTTTGACACCGGGGAGCAGCGCCACGATTTGGTCGAGGTTGTCGCGCTCCACATTGAGTACTACGTATTTGGTTTCCGCTGCGCGGAGCACCGATTGGATACGCTGGATAAGCTCGCGCACCACGGGATTGCTATCGATGCCGTTCTTGCTGATCAGGATGGCCTCCGAGGTCATGACGTCGGCGAATGGCTTGAGCCCATTGCTGCGCAGCGTGCCGCCGGTTGAAACGATGTCAAAGATGGCGTCGCTGAGTTCAAGCGCCGGCGAGATCTCCACAGAGCCTGAAATCATGCGTATATCGGATGTGATGCCGTTTTCGCGAAGGAATTTCTGGAGGATGGTGGGGTAGGACGTTGCAATGGCCTTGCCGTTCAGGTCTGCCAACGTGTTGATTTCGCTATGGTTGGGCACGGCGATCTTGAGGCTGCACCGCCCGAAGCCCAATCGTTGCAGGTACCTGACGTCTGCCTCGGTTTCGGCGATAACGTTTTCACCGACGATGCCTAGGTCGGCAATGCCATCCTGTACGTATTCCGGGATATCGTCGTCGCGAAGGAATAGGATTTCCAACGCGAAATTCGAGACCGTGGTAATCAGCGAGCTTTTGTAATTTTCAAAGCTGAGGCCGCAGTTCTTCAGAAGCTGCACCGATTTTTCATTGAGCCTGCCAGACTTTTGGATGGCTATTTTGAGACTTTTCAAGGGATTTTGAGTTTTGAATGACATTAAAAATTCCGGGTTTACCAAGTTGCTTCACGTAGAAACACATCATTTATCATCGCCGCAATGGCGATGGTGATGATGGGAGGTGAGCGCAAATCGTCCGGTTTTCATATTATGCCATGAAGTTGCGGCGCAAACTTAGGTAAAGTTGCTTTTTTATGCAAATCCAGTTGCATAAAAATATACGGTGGGTAAAAGCCGTCGCCACAAGTTTTTGAGAAAATGGTTTTTTTCTGAATTTGTAGGATGATAAATTGTTTTAATTACACAAAAAATGTACTTTGGCTAAAAATATAGAAGGTGATTTTATGCCGAAGGATTTGACTAAACAACAAGAAATCGATACAAACAACGCCCCACCGGTCTTGGAAGAGGGAATACAGCACGTGAACAACCCGGTATTGGATTTGCCGGAAATCGTGAAGAATTACCTAGGCCCGGTATCGGGATACCATCAGGAAAACAACAACTTTTATTTCTCCGACGGGAGCGCCAGCGTAGAAATCAAGGTGGTGAGCGACGAGATCATCCGCGTACGGCTGGCGCCCAAAGGCCAGCTGCTCGAAGATTTCTCGTACGCCGTACCACAGTCAAACCAGCACGTGGCGGTATTCAATTTCGAGGAAGACCAGCAAGCGTACCGCGTGAAGACCAATACCGTGACCTGTGTGATCCATAAGAGCGATTTCCTGATTGCCTTCGAGGATCGGGAGGGCAAGGAATACAATAAGGATTATTCGCCGATGCATTGGGAAGAGAATCCCGATTTCGGTGGGTACTATGTGTATTGTACAAAACAAGCGATGGCCAATGAAGCGTTTTATGGATTGGGCGACAAGCCCACGCACCTGAACCTGCGCGGAAGGCGCTTCACGAATTGGAACTCCGATACCTATTCATTCCAGTTCAACCAGGATCCGCTATACCGCAGCATTCCCTTTTACATCGGCTTGCACGGCGGCGATGCTTACGGTATCTTCTTTGACAATACGTTCAAAACCTATTTCGATTTTGCTGCGGAGGCGCAGGATCAAACCAGTTTCTGGTCAGAAGGCGGTGAGCTGCAGTATTACTATATCCATGGTCCGCACATGCTGGACGTGGTGAAGCGCTACCATAGCATTACCGGTACGCATTACCTACCGCCCCTATGGGCATTGGGTTATCACCAATGTAGGTGGAGCTACTACCCCGAGAGCAAGGTGCGCGACTTGGCCCGTAATTTCCGCGAGCGCAAGATCCCCTGTGACGCGCTGTATCTCGACATCGACTACATGGACGGCTATCGTTGTTTTACGTGGAACAAGCGGTATTTCCCGGATCCGAAAAAGATGATCAAGGAATTGGCCGACGACGGCTTCCGTACGGTGGTGATCATCGACCCGGGCATCAAGGTCGATGAGAACTACTGGGTATTCAAGGAAGGCAAGAAAAACCGGTACTTCTGCCGGCGGGGCGACGACTATTTCATGGAGGGCTACGTGTGGCCGGGACGTTGCCAATTCCCTGATTTCACCAACGCCGAGGTACGCGAATGGTGGGGCGGCCTGTTTCAAGGGCTGGTGGATGCAGGCGTGGCGGGGGTCTGGAATGACATGAACGAGCCCGCCGTATTCGGCCGTGGCACATTTCCCAATGACGTTCGCCACAATTATGACGGTTATCGCGGCTCGCACCGCAAAGCGCACAATGTCTACGGCATGCAGATGGTGCGTGCCACCTACGAGGGGCTGAAGAAGCTTTTCCATAAAAAGCGGCCTTTCACCATCACCCGGGCGGCGTATTCGGGTACCCAGCGCTACGCATCGGTGTGGACGGGCGACAACATCGCCACGTGGGAGCACCTGCGCCTAGGCGCATTGCAACTGCAACGGCTGTCTACGTCGGGCATGCCGTTCTGTGGCACCGACATCGGTGGGTTCAGCGGCGAGCCGGATGCCGAGCTCTTTACCCGATGGATCCAATTCGGCGTGTTCTCGCCCTTCATGCGTGCGCACTCGGCAGGCGATACCGCCGAACGCGAACCGTGGAGCTTCGGCCCCGAACACGAGGCGCTCAACCGCAAATTCATCGAGCTGCGCTATCAATTATTGCCGTATATCTATTCGGTTTTCTGGGAGCATACGAAGTACGGTTTCCCGATACTGCGCCCGGTTACCATGATCGAACAACGTTTGGAAGGCAACATCCAGCGGGAAGAGGAGTTTTGTTTCGGCGACAAGCTGTTGGTATCGCCGGTGCTGAATCCGGGCCAACGAACCAAGCTGGTGTACCTGCCCGAGGGGGAATGGCATTACTATTGGAATGATAGGCCGTTTGAAGGCGGTCAGGAACATGAGGTCGATACGCCCATGAACGAGATGCCGCTCTTCGTCAAATCGGGAACGGTATTACCCGAATACCCGGTGATGCAGTACGTGGACGAAAAGCGCATCGACTCGCTTAAATTGCTGGTTTATCACACCACACGCGAAGTCAATTCATACCTATATGAAGATCATGGCGACACGTTCGCCTACGAACAACAGATCTATTTGGAGAAGAAGTTCGTGGTGAAAGGGACTGCCAAGGGTTTGGGGATTACGCAATACATCGATGGGTTGTATTCGGAGCGCTACGAAACCTACGATTTACACCTGGTGGCGTTGCCGTTCAAGGTAACCAAGGTGTTGGCCGACGATCAGGTCGTTCCCGTTCGGCAAGATGAGCGAGGGAGGTACATCGTGCGCGTTTCGAAAGGATTCAGGAACGTCATCGTTTCGTAACGTGACGTAGCAGGTTTACCAATTATAAAGGGATCAGTATGCAACATTCGGTAGCAGTGTACTCGTTATTCACGGATTTTGATGTTAGCCTGTTCCGGGCAGGGAAACACTATAAGCTCTACGAAAAGTTCGGGGCCCACACCGTGTTGCACAATGATCGGTCAGGCACTTATTTCGCCGTATGGGCGCCTAACGCGGAGGCTGTTTCCGTGGTCGGCAATTTCAATGGATGGAACCCGTATTCCCATGGGTTGCACGTCCGCTGGGACGGTTCGGGCATTTGGGAAGGGTTCATCCCCGACATCGTGGTGGGCGAGCTATACAAATACCACATCCGCTCGTACCAAGGGGAGGTGCTGGAAAAGGGCGATCCGTTTGCGCTTCAATGGGAGGCCGCCCCTAAAACGGCAACCGTGGTATCAACCACTTGGTACGAATGGCAAGATGCCGACTGGATGGAGCGGCGGCACGAATACAATGGGCTGAACAGGCCTATTGCAGTGTACGAGATGCACCTGGGTTCGTGGATGCGCGACCCCGGCAATCCAGATCGCCTGCTTTCTTACCGCGAGGTGGCCGAGCGTTTGGTGCCTTACATCAAGGAAGCAGGCTTTACCCATGTCGAACTGCTGCCTATCATGGAGCATCCGTATTACCCGTCTTGGGGATACCAGCTCACCGGGTACTTCGCTGCGTCGTCACGCTACGGGTCGCCCCAGGACCTGATGTACCTGATTGAACAATTACACCTGAACGGTATCGGGATCATACTGGATTGGGTGCCGTCGCACTTTCCTGGCGATGCGCACGGCTTATACCGTTTTGACGGCACGCATTTGTATGAACACGCCGATCCGCGGCAGGGCTACCATCCCGACTGGAGTTCGTATATCTTCAATTATGGCCGTAATGAAGTGCGTTCGTTCCTCGTGAGCAACGCCATCTTCTGGTTGGATCGCTATCACGCCGATGGGATACGCGTGGATGCGGTGGCGTCCATGTTGTACCGAGATTATTCGCGCAAGGAGGGCGAGTGGATTCCGAACGAATACGGAGGCCGTGAAAACCTCGAGGCCATTGCGTTCCTCAAAGAGCTGAACGAGGCGGTATATGCGCATTTTCCCGATGTGCAGACCATTGCCGAGGAATCGACGTCTTGGCCCGGCGTGAGCCGTCCGGTATACAGCGGCGGGCTCGGGTTTGGGATGAAATGGATGATGGGTTGGATGCACGATAGCTTGGGATATTTCTCCCTGGATCCGCTGTATCGGCAGCACCATCACGGACAGCTCACGTTCAGCATGCTGTATGCATTCCACGAGAATTTCATGCTCCCCATATCGCATGATGAAGTCGTGCACGGCAAGGGGTCGTTGATCTACAAGATGCCGGGCGATGACTGGCAACGCTTCGCCAACCTGCGTGCGTTTTACCTGTATATGTATACCCATCCAGGTACGAAACTTTTGTTCATGGGGTGCGAATTCGGTCAGACGGCCGAATGGAACCACAACCAGTCGCTTGACTGGCACTTGATGCAGTATGCCCCCCATCAAGGCGTGTTTGAGTGGATTAAGTCGCTTAACGGGCTGTACCGGGCCGAACCGGCCCTCTACGAACACAGTTTCAGCGCCGACGGTTTTGAGTGGATGGAGGGAGGCGACGCGAACAATTCGGTGCTGGCCTATACTAGAAAAGGCTTCAGGCCCGCGGACGACCTGCTGGTGATTTTAAACTTAACGCCGGTTGTGCGGTATTTTTACCGTTGTGGTTTACCTTCGCCGGGGGAATGGGTCGTTGTTGCAAATTCAGACGACAGCCAATACGATGGAAGCGGCATCGAACAGCCCGCCGTGCAGGCTGAACCCATCCGTTGGATGAACAAGGATTGGTCGGCCAACCTGACGTTGCCCCCGTTGGCTGGACTGGTGCTAAAAAGGAATGCGAATGGAAAGTAAACCGAAACATATCATCCATTTGAGCGCGGAATGCTATCCCGTGGCCAAAGTAGGCGGGCTTGGCGATGTGGTCGGCGCGCTTCCCAAATACCTGCAGCAAGCCGGCTTTAAAACCTGGGTGGTCATGCCTTGGTATGACAGGCCCTTCGTGCGAACACACGATTTCGAAGTGGTTTATGCCGGGAGTTTCCGACAGGGATCAAGGCCATTGGAGCTGGAGGTACACCGCGAGAAGAGCGATGCCTTGGGTTTTGGCCTGTACTTAATAAAGATACCGGGCCTACTCGACCGTGAAGACCCCTATGGGTACTCCGACGAAAGCGAGCAGTTCATGGCGTTCCAGCATGGCTTCCTGCACTGGCTCACCGATGCTGGCATCCTGCCAGATGTGGTGCATTGCCACGATCACCACACCGGTCTCATCCCGTTCCTCATGTATCACGGTGAGCGGTTCGCCGCGCTGAAACAAGTGCCGACGGTGGGTACCGTGCACAACGGGCAATACCAGGGGTGGATGAACTGGAGCAGGGCCATCCTTCTCCCACCCTTCGATACCTGGAGGTGGGGCCTGCTCGATTGGGGTGGTGTCGTAAATCCGTTGGCAGCCCTGATCAAATGCTGCACGACATTGACTACCGTATCCGAAGGGTACCTGCAAGAGCTGGCAGGCCAAGCCAATGGCCTGGAGCGCCTGTTCGTCATGGAGCGGGCCAAGAGCATTGGCATTGTGAACGGCATCGACACGGAGGTGTGGAATCCGGAAATCGACGCTGCCCTGACCCAGACTTACCGAATCACTACCGTGCAATCCGGCAAGGGCAAGAATAAAGCGGCACTTTGCGAAGCGTTTGGCTTGGACGACTCCAAGCCGCTTCTGGCCTACATCGGCCGCTTCGCGGGTGAAAAAGGGGCAGACCTGTTGCCCGAAATCATCGATCAAGTACTCGGTGATCCAGACACCCAGCTCAACATCGTGGTGTTGGGTTCCGGCGATACGCAGGTGCAATCGACCATCGCCTACCTCGCGGAAAAATACAGGGGCAGGCTGGGTGCGTATATCGGCTATCAGGAAGAACTATCGCACCGCATCTATGCCGGGGCGGATTTCTTGATCATGCCCTCTCGCGTGGAACCCTGTGGACTAAACCAGTTGTATTCCATGCGGTATGGTACGATACCGGTGGTGCGTGGGGTCGGCGGCCTCAAGGATACCGTGCACGACATCCAGGACACCGATGGGTACGGCGTCGTGTTCCTCGATGCCAACGTAACGGACGCCGTATTGGCGATAAACCGGGCGTTGACGCTTTACGCAGACAAACAGCGTATGCAGCGGTTGCGCAAAAAAGTGATGAAACTTGACTTTTCTTGGGACAGGTCGACGGCGAAGTATGTCGACATTTACCAGCAGATAACCGAATGAAACGATAACCGAATAGATTATGATCAAGCACAATGTGATTTCTGTCGTATTAGGAGGGGGCAAAGGTACCCGTCTGTATCCGTTGACGCATCAACGATCCAAGCCAGCAGTGCCGATTGCCGGCAAATACCGCTTGGTGGACATCCCTATTTCCAATTGCCTGAATTCCGGCTACAACCGGATCTATGTATTGACGCAATACAATTCAGCATCGCTCAACTCCCACATCAAGAACACGTATAACTTCAGTGTGTTCAGTAAAGGGTTCGTGGACATCTTGGCCGCCGAACAGACGAACGAGGGAGAACGGTGGTATCAAGGCACGGCCGATGCGGTGCGTCACCTGCAACGGTACCTGGCCAACCACGAATACGATCACTTGCTGATCCTTTCGGGCGACCAACTTTACCAGATCGATTTCCAAGAGATGATCCAGACGCATATCGAATCGGGCGCCGAGATTTCCATCGCAACCATACCCGTCAATGCCAAGGATGCTACCTCATTCGGTATACTCAAGGCCGATGATGACGGAAATATCACGTCATTCACGGAGAAGCCCTCGTCGGACCGATTGCCGGGATGGGAATCTGAGGTAAGCGACGAGATGAAAGCCGCGGGTAGGGTTTACCTCGCGTCGATGGGAATCTACGTATTCAACAAGGGGGTGCTGTCCCAGCTCCTCGCTGAGCATCAGGGGATGGATTTCGGCAAGGAATTGATTCCTGATTCCATCGGCAAGTACCGCGTGAACAGCTATGAATACAGCGGCTACTGGACCGATATCGGTACCATCGATTCTTTTTTTGAAGCGAATATCGGACTTACCGATGACATTCCAAGCTTCAATCTGTTTGATAAGCACACCATTTTCACGCGCGGGCGGATGTTGCCGCCGTCGAAGGTATCGGGTACCACGCTGGATAAGGTGGTACTCGCGGATGGTTGTATCGTCGCCGCAGAGCGTATCGAGCGTTCGGTCATCGGCATCCGATCACGGATCGGAGCGGGTACCACCATCAAAAGCACGTACATGATGGGGGCAGACCACTACCAGACCCTGGAAGAAATCGAGCGGTTTACCCACGAAGGGATTCCTTTGGTGGGCGTGGGGGAGAACTGCCACGTCGAGAATGCCATCCTCGACAAGAATTGCAGCATCGGAAACAACGTACGCATCGTCGGTGGACCGCATTTGCCGGATGGCGATTTCGATACGCACGCCGTACAGGATGGTATCATCGTCGTGAAGAAACGGGCCGTCATCCCGCCCGGCACCGTAATCGGGTAATTTCGTATCTTCGCCGAATGGCAAATAACGATACGGTCGTTGCGTTGGCCACCGCTGCAGGAAGTGGGGCCATCGCCGTGATCAGGCTTTCGGGTGCCGATGCGATAACGGTAGCCAATCGGGTTTTCAAAGGCAAGGATTTGACGATCCAAGAATCCCATACCATCCATTTCGGGACCATACGGGATGGCGAAGAGGTGCTGGACGAAGTATTGGTGTCTTTGTTTGTTGCTCCCCACTCCTATACGAAGGAAGACGTGGTCGAAATTTCCACGCACAATTCAAGTTACATCATCGAGCGGATCATCCAGCTACTGATCAGCGAGGGCGTGCGCGCCGCGGAACCCGGTGAGTTTACTCGCCGGGCGTTCCTGAACGGTGGGATGGACCTGTCGCAAGCAGAGGCCGTGGCCGACCTGATTGCCGCGGAAAACAAGGCTTCGCACGAAATCGCCATCAACCAACTGCGTGGTGGTATCAGCGGCGAACTGCGGCAATTGCGCGAGCGATTGATCGAATTTACGGCCTTGCTGGAGCTGGAGCTCGATTTTTCGGAAGAGGACGTCGAATTCGCCGACCGCGCGGCGTTCCTTACCTTGCTCGCTTCGATCAAAGGCCATGTTTCGGGGTTGATCCAATCGTTCGCGTATGGCAACGCCATCAAGAATGGCGTACCAGTGGCCATCGTCGGCAAGCCCAACGCCGGCAAATCCACGTTGCTCAACACCCTGTTGAACGAGGAGCGGGCCATTGTCAGCGCCATTGCCGGTACCACGCGCGACACCATCGAGGAAACACTGACCATCGAGGGGATTACCTTCCGCTTCATCGATACGGCAGGCCTGCGAGACACTGCCGACGAAATCGAGGCCATCGGCGTCGCGCGGGCGAAAGAAAAGGTAAGGGCAGCCAAGATCCTGCTTTATCTCTACGATGAGGCAGGTAATACCGCTGCGGAAGTGATCGAGCAGGTCAAGGAATTCCACCGCGACGGGCTCATCACCATGCTGGTGCGGAACAAGATCGACCTTGAGGGCGGATATTTCCCCAATGCCCTGGATGAAGCCCTTAAATCCGCATTGTTTGGTGTGTATACCCAAGACATCGTCTCGCTATCCGCGAAAGATCCCGCTACGATCCAGCCGCTGAAACAGGCGTTGGTCGACAAGATCCGTGCACTATCGGTAGGCAACCAACAGATCATCACGAACCAGCGGCACCTGGAGGCGCTGAAGCGTGCCGAACAAGCCATCGATGGGGTAGTCAACGGATTCGAATCGGGGCTGTCGGGCGACCTGCTGGCCTCCCAGCTGCGCGACGCCCTGCGGCACATCGGATCCATCACCGGCGATATCGATGTCGACCGCGATATCCTGGGCACGATTTTCGGGAAGTTCTGCATCGGCAAGTAGTTGCGTATTACTGGATAAAAGTGGATATCAGTGAAAAAATATAAAGTTGACTTCAAAGATGCATCCAAAGGAAAATGGTGGCCAGACACAGCGCATGCGTTCAATGTAATCAGACCGATTATTATTGTTTTTCTAACTTCACTACAAGTTCATTAGTGCCCGAATTATTAGAAAGAATACCCATTTGTTTGTTTTGTGCAGCATTTATTTCCCCTTCATACTTTGTATAATAATTAGGTTGTGCTATTTGCACCACAACCTTATGCCCGGTCCTCGTATAAGTACCTTCTGCTTTTTCGGCAGTAGTAGAATCTTGCCAATTGTCGGCGGCGTATTGCTTTACGGTTCCGTTGCTTCTAAAGAGATATGCGATAGTGCCAATTGGGTTTGTTGATTCATATGTGCCTTTCCAATAACCGACAACATTGGGTTCTGCTTGTGGTTTGTCGTGTTTTTTGCTGCAGGATAAAAAGCAAAGTATGCCAACTGTGTAGATAATATTTTGTTTCATTTTTATCGTATTTTGACTGATTATTACTCGTCACCAACTTATTTCCATTCGATATCTGATACGTTTTCCATACCTACCAAAAGCCCTTCGGCATTGTACTGATAGTTTTGTTCGGTGTAGCCCTTAGAGCCACCCCATGTACCTTGGGTAATCCATTTGTCGTCATTGGTTTGCCGAGTTTCGTGTTTTGTGAGCTTGCCGTTTGCATCGTAGGTGTAATTATGCCAAACAGCTACGTTGTTTTCCCTGATTTGCTTTGCCTGATTGATGCGGCCATTTAGCACATTGCATTCTACACGGCGGCGGGGCATTGCATTTCCGTCGGCATCGTACCATTGCATTACAACACCTACGGCCGAGTATTCAATTTTTAAATGGGAGCTTATGCCATAGTCAATGCGGTTTAGCTGCCCTTCGTTGTCATAACCGAATAGATATTTGGTATCGCCAATAGTGGCGGAAGTTATTTTTTTGCTGTTGTTGTCGGGTACATTATTGCTTTTTTTGCAGGCAGCAAACAACAGCAAAACAGTGGTGCTAAGTATTGTTGTATCTCTCATTTTTCGTATTAAGTATTTTGTAATTGAGGCTTTGCGAAAGCCTCCTTCATTTATCACATACAAAATAAGCTGCGGAAAAGGAGATGACAAAATGGTGTAAGTGTCCAAAAATTGGAAGTCAATAATCGGCAATACGTTTATCAGCCATCCACGCTTTTGGCGACAGGCCTTTTATTCTTTTGAAGGCTTTAAAAAAAGAACTGCTATTGGCAAAACCAGATTCAACGCCAATGCCGCTAAGCGAATAATGGTTGAATTTTGTATCGGATAACAATCGAATAGCTTCTTCGATACGACAGATGTTTATCATTTCACTAAAGCTTCGTTTGCAGCAACTGCCAATTACTTGAGAGAGATAATTGCTACTGATGCCAAGCCTTTCGGCTACTTTGGTTAAATTAACCTTTGGGTCTTTAAAAAATTTTTCTTCCGTTAGCAATCGTTGCAACTCTTTGTAGTATGGGTTTTGTTGAGTGATTGTTTTTTTTGCGTTGGCCTGAACGGCTTCTATTTTTTTCGAGGTAAGTGTGGCTATTAATAAAAAAAGCCTTAAATGTTCTTGTGTAAAAAAGTTGGCGGAACTATGCTCTGAGTCTATTACGCCAAAAACATTGTTGTTTACAAAAATGGGTACGGACAATTCCGACAGGCGTTGCGCATCGTCCAATATGTAGCGTTTGTCCTTTTTTGTGTTTGCGACAATTTCGGGTGTACCGTTTTGGGCAACGCTGCCCACAATACCCTGCCCAAGCGGAATTTCGATAGGGCTTAATATCTTTCGGTTATCAAGCGACTTGTTTCCAAAAGCCGCTTTTTGTTTTAAGAAAGTACCTGTTTTGTCCCGCTCGTATATAACACAATCTTCCAACCCCAATTGCGAAATACATTTTTCTGCAATATCCCAAAGCACATCATCTTTTGTTTTTTTGTCAAACAGCGAAGTGGCGAAATAGCTGAGAATAGAAATATAACCTAAATGATACTTGCTCATATCGGCCAGCATCGTTTCAGAAAAAAAATCCTGGAGATTGTTGAGTTGTGTTTTTAAGCTCATCGCCTGTTGTTTTCATAATAAGTAAAACTTGATCTTTATAAAAACAAAAGTAAAATGCGATTGACTGTTTCTTGTTGTAAAAAATGACGATTAATTTTTATAGATATTCTGTTTCCCTCAAGTTGTTGAACCCCGAAGAAATAGGGCCAAAGAATTCGGAGGGGGACAGGTTCATAAAGCGCTTAAAATCTTTATTGAGATGCGATAGGTCGTAGTAGTTATAGTCCAATGCAGTATCGATCAGTGATTTGCTGTGCATAGCTTGGCAATGCGCTTTTACAAAAGCATTGAAGCGTATGGCTTCGGCAACTTTTTTTATGGAAATACCCACAAACTGCCCAAACAAATCACGCAAATTGCTATGGCTTGTGTAGGACATCAGTGCAGTTTCCCTTATGGATTGTATACCGTTGCTTTTGTGCAGTATATCCAAGGCCCGAGCTACATGTTGTTGCTTTGCGGAATAATCACAGGTTAATTTTTTCAAAAAATATTGCTGAATGATTTCCCATTTATCTTCGAACCTAATGGTATTGCTCACTTGTTCGTTCAACGATCTAAAGGAAGCATCGAAATGTGCCAGCTCAATCTGACGGTCGGCATAGTGCCGGGCATCGTCCTTAAAAAACTGGGTGGCTACCCACGGTTTCATCACTATGAGAATGACATCTACACTACCTTTGCAGCTTGCACTCGAAGGGCTGCAACCTGCCCCCGTGTAATAAGCCGAAAAAGGACGGAACACGCGGTCCTGATAATTGTACTTATTGACCAAATGTGTGTTTTTTTCTAACACAAACTGAAAAACCGGAAACAAACGCGGTATCAGGTAAAAGCAAGAGTCTTCGTCGGCGGGTTGTAGAAGCCGTAAAGCTGCAATGATGTGCTTTTTCAATGCCGGATGAAAGTCGAGCTCTGTTTGCGAAACCATGTGTATAAAGTTATGAAATTTATTTTAATCAAGAGAATTCCTCGCAGCTCTGCTGCGGGGTAATTCATTTACCTAAAAATCAGTATATAACACTTTTTGCATCGGGAAATAATGGCCTAAGGTTCGGTTTGTCGACCCGATGTCGCCGTGCAGCCGGGCTAACCGGAAAATTAGTACATTAGCCGCGTCAAAAGAAAACTGTGGCAACGCACACCCACACGGACGAACACGGATTGCTGCTCCGCCTCCGGATTGGGGACGAGGGGGCATTCGCCGTGATTTACGAACGCTATTGGGGCGTGCTCTATGCCCATGCGTTGAAGATGCTGGCCGACGCCGATGCCGCCATGGACGTGGTGCAGGATATCTTCGCTGACCTGTGGGCGCAGGCTGCGGCGCTCCAGGTGCACACGACCTTGCAGGGCTACCTGTACACGGCCGTCCGCAACAAGGCCCTGAACGCCATCAAGCGGAGCGCCCACCGGGAGCGGTACATCGCCTCCATCATGGATTTCGCGGCCGAGGGCAACCACACCACAGACGAACAGGTCAATTACAATGAGTTGGTGCGTCGCTTGGAACAAGGCGTGGCCGACCTGCCCCCGCAGATGCGCCGGATTTTCGAGCTGAGCCGCTTCGAGGGCCAAAGCCATGCCGAGATTGCCGATCAGCTCGCTATTTCCGACAAAACCGTCAAAAAAACCATCGGCCGTGTGCTGAAAATCTTGCGCGGCAAGCTTACGGCATTGTTTTTTTGAATTTTTTCATTTTCCCCTGTCTACCTGAGGCCGTTTCAGTTGCCTTTCTTGTGTAACGGCACAAAAGAGCCGGACACGATGGATAAGAAAAAGGCAAATAGACTCTTGGACGACTACACTGAAGGCAAGGCAACGCCGGAAGCGAGAAGTTTCATGGACGCTTGGTACAACCGGGCCGTGGACGAGCAGCCTCCCGTCGACGCTTTGCACGACTGGGCTGGGGCGAAGGCGACGATTTGGCAACGCATCGCGCCGAGAGCCAGCAAGCGGGTGGCACGCTGGCCCTATGTAGCGGCAGCAGCCGTGCTTGCACTAGCGATTGGTGTCTGGATAGCGATCAGTCAACAGCAATCGGCCGTCAGCCTTGCCGCCAGCGAAATCCTGCCCGGCGGCAACCGCGCCACGCTCACCCTCGCCGATGGCCGTGTAATAAATCTTGACGAAGCCCAAACGGGAATCACCGTCAGCGACGAGGACATCAGCTATGACGACGGATCTTCTTTAAACGTCATGGCGGGCGAAGCCGAGCCATCTCTGCCCAATCCAGGTGATGCTCTAGCGATGCTCTCGCTCACCACCCCTCGCGGCGGCACCTACCAAATCACCCTGCCGGATGGCTCCAAAGTTTGGCTCAACGCCAATAGTACCCTGAAATATCCGAGTAGGTTCTTAGGAGATTCCCGTGAGGTCTTTTTAGAAGGTGAAGCTTTTTTTGAAATTCGGCCCCAGGTAAGGAATGTAGAGACGCATGATTATGCGTCTTTTAACGTCCAAACCGCAAACCAGGTCGTCAAGGTCCTCGGCACGCAATTCAACCTATCCGCCTATCCCGACGAAGCAGAAACCAGGACCACCCTCGTAGAAGGCAAGGTAACGGTGACGTCCGACACGCAACAAGGTAGCACGCAGACCGGTCTTACGACTAACGGCTTAAGACTAACGACTAAAATACTCTCCCCCGGAGAACAGGCAATCATGAGCGAAGCGGCTATCCGAACCAGCCAGGTCGACGTTACGCAATATACCGCTTGGAAAGACGGCTTTTTCAATTTCAATGGAAAAACATTGCAAGAAGCCATGAAACAATTGGCCCGTTGGTACGATATCGAGGTCGATTACGAAGGAGGCGTACCCGATAACGTGACCCTCCGGGGCAAGATGGAACGTAATCTCTCACTGCAGACAACGCTTGAGATCTTGCAACGATTGAATCTGAAATACCGCGTTGAGGGCCGTCGACTCACCATCATCAATAACTAACAGATTTTTCAAACAAAAAACAGCTATGAATAGACACAAAACATAACCTATCAGCAAGGGACAGGCCTTAAAAAGCAACAGGAAAGCGATTGAGCCCGCTCCCCTGTTTAGTTTTGGGGCTGCCGCTACCGGACGTTACAAATTCAGTTTCACCAACCCTCAAAGACAAATGTATGCAAAAAAATGCACATTGTAGCGGTTATGCCGCTGGCAATAGGACATGCATCCGAAATCACGACTATTTAACCCATATCCTGCGAATCATGCGGATAGCAACTTTTTTAATCGTCGCCTTTTGCGTGCACGTCAGTGCCAAGGGGCTATCGCAAACCATCACGCTGAAAGGCGATCGTGTGTCATTCAAAGACGTTTTTAGCGCCATTGAGGACCAAACCGAGTACGTTGTCCTCTATACCGAGGAGGCAACAAACAACGGCATTAGCCTTCAGGTAGCCGCACAGGACATGCCTTTGCTCCAGTTTCTTGACGTTTACGTAACCGGGCAACGCCTCGGTTACGAAATCAAGAACAAAACCATCGTCATCCTGCCTCGCGCTCCGACTCCGCCTGTCGATGCGGCGATACGTGATGGCCTGTCAGGCCGACCCAACGCTTTATTGCCCCAACAACCCTATATGGGTGCCGTTTCCGATGCGTCGGACAAACCCCTGCCCGGAGCCACTATCACGGTAAAAGGCACGAACCGAAAGGTCGTTTCGGATAATCGCGGCCGGTTCAGCATCACGGCGGCGCCCGGCCAAGCGTTGGTCATCACCTCAATTGGTTTTGCACCGCGCGAAGTGCCCGTCGGCTCATCATTACAACTCGGTGTGATCAGCTTGGAGGCCACAACTTCCGATTTGGATGAAGTGAATGTGGTGGCTTATGGAGAGACTACGCGGCGGGAAACCACCGGTTCGGTGTCGGTCGTGAAAGGTGCGGATCTCGCCGGCATACCGTCGGCCAATCTCTCCAATTTACTGCAGGGCCGCGTAGCCGGAATGGACATTACGAATATTTCGGGCTCGCCCGGCGGTGGAGGTATATCCATCACCATCCGCGGATACAATTCATTGGACGTGGAGCAGGGACGACGTTTTTCAAACCCCCTGTGGGTAGTGGATGGCGTACCGCTCAACTCGTTTACCTCGCCGGTAACCGGTACGAATATGCTTGCCGACATCAACCCGGACATGATCGAGTCCATCCAGATCCTGAAAGATGCGTCATCCGCATCGCTATACGGTTCCCGTGCAGCCAATGGCGTCATCATCGTAACCACCAAGAAAGGGCAGCATAACCAAAAAGCACAGTTTTCGGCCAATGTGTCGCAGACTTATGGCATACTCCCCCGGCTACCTACGGTTACCATCGGCAACGCCGAGCGGCACTTGCGGATGCAGGCGTTCCGGAATTTTCCGCAAGCTTACCTGGATTTGGATGATATGCGGTACAAATACCCGACATCGCTGCTGGAAAGCTACCAGAACCCTACCGGTAAATACGACTATTTCTTTGACGTCAATCCATCCACGGGCAATGGCATGTACTTCCAGGATAGCCTGAACACCTTCTACAACAATGCCACGAACTTTTTCCCGATGTATTACGAAACCGGCAAAGTGACCAATGCGAATGTGCAGACGTACGGCGGCTCGCAAAACATGACCTACGGCATTGGGTTAGGCTATTACAAGGAAGACGGTGTATTGAAAGGTTCTGGTTTCGAACGGATAGACCTCAATTCGAACATGAATGTGCAACCCGTACAGAAGTTCAATGTTGATTTGCGCTTCAATGCTTCGTTGACCAATCGGAAACGCGGTGAAAAGGCGGCCCCTTATTTGGGGATGCCCAGCCCGATCATTGAAACCGTGCCGGGAGATCCGTATGAATTAAGTTCGTTGTATCCCGGCGAAGGTTCCGCCGTGTGGGACGATATCCTCGAGAAATTGAGCGGCACGCAGGAAAAGAACCGGTCGGTTCGTTTGCGGTCCAATTTCAAGCTCAGCTACGACATCATTCCGGGTTTGGTGGCGTCGTCGTCGTTGGCTGCGGACTATGCCGTGCACCGGCGAAATTACTTCCAGCCCTCTTACCTGAACGAAAGCGGCTATTCCCGAAGTGTGGGCGAAACCGGCGTTGACCTGATGGTGCTCAACGAAAACCTCCTTTCTTGGAAAAAGGCGATCAATGACCACCACAATTTCAATGTCGTGGCTGGCTTTTCCTACCAATACGATCAGGTGGAGTACAACGGCGGGCACGGCGAGAACTCGCCGAGCGATAAAATCTACTACGTCCGCCCCGGATTCCCGACCCTTGGCGAACGTACGTATGACTACGGCTGGGGCAGTTTTACGGAGATGGTCGCTTTCCAGAACTACCTGTCGGATATGCAGGAGAAAGCCCTTCTTTCTTATTTCAGCCGTTTCGAGTACAATTACAAACGCAAGTACCTGCTTGCGGCCAGCTTCCGGCGAGATGGGAGCTCGGTGTTCGGTGCGAACAACAAATGGGGTACTTTCCCTTCAATTGCGGGCGGTTGGTCATTTTCGGAAGAAAGTTTTGTCAGCGAAAATGCGCCTTGGCTCAGTTTCGGTAAATTCCGTGCAAGCTGGGGTAAGTCAGGCATGCACTTCGCGCAGAACTACCTGGCCTTGGGAATCATGCGGTCGGGGCAATGGCCTTACCAGGGAGGAGGTGTGCTGGTGCCGGAGACCGGAGAGGGACTTTACAACGACAACCTGACCTGGGAAGAGACCGATCAGTACGATTTCGGGATCGATCTGGATTTGTTCGACCACCGACTCACGATCACCGCTGACTACTATTACCGGTACACCGACCGGATGCTGATGCCTATCCGGTTGCCAGGCACTTATAATGGGTATTGGGCGCAGTGGCGGAACGCGGCCGCGGTATCGAATGAAGGTGTCGAATTGCTGGTCAATTACGAGGTGGTCCGGAAACCGGACCTATTCTGGAAAGTCACCGTCAATGGCGCACGCAATTGGAACCGGTTTGAAAAATCCTACAACCAGAAAGACGTGACGGCCGAACAGGCCCTCACCAACTCACGGTGGATCATCGGCCAGCCCTTGAACGGTATCTATGGGTTTCGCACCCAAGGCTATGTCAATAGTCAGGATGACCTGCCCATTTATTACAATGCGGCGGGTATCAGCAGTTATTTCGGTCGGTATCCGGGGGTCTACTTGCGTCCCGGTGACTATGCGTTTGTTGACGTGAACCAGGATGGCGAATTATCCTACAATCATGATGACCATGTCTATGTCGGAAGTGCGCTACCCGTATTTACCGGGGGAATCGGTACGGAATTCCGGTGGAAGCAATTTGATCTGAACATGCTATTCAGCTATCAAGTGGGAAGACACATCATCAATTCCATGCCAATCAACGCTGTACGGACCGATGCTACTGATTATTTTATTCACCCATTGCTCATTAATCTACCCCAGACCACATTCTGGCAGACACCCGGTGATGATGCCGACTATGCCCCGGTCCAGTTTGACGCAAATAAGGAAATCTACAATTCCTATATCGATCGGTACGTCGAGCGCGTCAATTGGATGCGGCTGAAGACGTTGACTATGGGCTATAATTTGCCGGATCGGATGGCTAGATACCTGAATATGGCCCAACTTCGTTTTTTTGCAAGTGGGGAAAACCTGTTCCTATGGACAAATTACAGTGGCCTTGATCCCGAGACGGTCGACATTTCCACGGGGTATGACGAGGGCAAGAACTACCCGATGGCCCGTCGGTTTACATTTGGTTTAACATTTAAATTTTAGGATTATGGTCAGGGTCAAACTAACTGTATTCATATTGATTTTCTTGGCAACGGGTTGCAGCAAACTGCTGGATATGAAACCGGAGAATTCCTTGACGTTTGCCAATGCGCTCGAAACGCCTCGGGATTTTGAAGCGGCGTTACAAGGGGCTGGGCAGTACCTGAAGGATGAAGTCCAACGGGAGCACATCAGGCAGCCGATAAAAGGAGAGTATGCGGATGATGAGTTGCCAGGAGGCTTTCCGCATCGGAACCTTTCACCAGAGTACATCGAGGATGGCCGATGGGATCAGCATTACGGCATTATTGCCCAAGCGAATATCGTGCTGCATTTCGCCGACCAAGCCGATATGACGGATGCGCAGAAAAGCTTGTATAAAGGTCAGGCCTACTTCTATAAAGCGCTCGCGTATTTTGAATTGATTCGTCAGTATGGCGATTGCGTCTTGGTCCGGGATGAGGTGAATATCGCTCCCCAAGCCAAGACGGCGTGGACGGAAGTGGCGGACTACGCCATCGAACTGGCACAATACGCGGTTGATTTGCTTCCTGAATTCGATCGTGTCCGTTACGCAAATGGCGCGGCGCCGACCTATAAGTCTGCACCAGCAAAAGGACCCGCTAACGCGTTGCTGGCGCATTTGTGTGCCTGGAAGGCTGGTGGGAACTATTTTGCCGTTGATGGCGATTATGATGTCGCATCGCTTTGGGCGCGGGCCGAAGCCGCGGCGACAGCGGTAATCGAGTCGGGCAGTTACAGCTTAGCTGCCAATCCTGAACAGGTGGTGACCAGCGTATTGGTCGGCGATGATCCGGAGAGCATCTACGAATCCGTGTTTCGTAACCTCTGGCACGAAATGGATCCCAATCTACATAGCAGCAGCTTTACCCCGGCAAGAATGTACCACAACTGGCCGGTACGGCCCAATAGTTCACCGAACGACCACGGAGCGATGTACCTCCGTATTTTCAGTGACACGGTGAAGGCGATGTTCCCCGGAGCGGACTCGCGCAAGTACGCCTATTTTTATGATTTCGAAGAGATGGCCAAATCCGAACACCTCGCCGTTACCAACGGTTACGCCTATCCTTATAAGTGGCGGGATATCTTTGTCGCTACCGAAGGTTGGCAAGCGGGGACAATGGTCAACTTCAACGTCAACAAAATCTGGTGGCGCCTGGCGGACATCGTCCTGCTGCGCGCCGAATGTCGGGCACGGTTGGGTAATGATGCCGGGGCAATCGCGGATATCAACACCATACGCACAAGAGCTACCTCCCCGTTATACAATTCGGCCGAATATAATGGCAACGTTCGGTACGCGGTATTCAAGGAGCGCGAGAAGGAACTGCTCATGGAAGGGCACCGGTACTATGATGTCATCCGAAATGGCTATGCGCGCACCGAGCTTGCCGGCGGTTTCCGCACGGCAACCGACCAGGATTTCAAAGATGGTGCGTTTTTCCTGATCATTACGATTAGTAGTTTTCCCGGGGATTTTGCGAATAACCCCTTGATGAGGCAGAACGTCTATTGGTCAAAGTACATGTAGGATCAACTAATTTGAAAGAAGATGAAAACATTTTATAGCATCATAGTGGTTTGCCTGGCCCTGGCTTCCTGCACCAAACAGGAAGTCATCGACACTGGCACGGCCAATCCCCGTTTTGAAGGCAGCATGCTGGCGTACCTTCGGTCTGACAATTACAATTGGGCTTTGACCGTCGAATTAATCGAACATGCCGGTTTGACCGATCTTTTCGACGGCAAAGATCTGGCAAATCCGCAAATCACTTTTTTTGGATTCAAGAGTTATTCGGTACTCCGTTTTCTGTACGATTCTCAATTTAAAGACCAGTCGCAAGGTGTCTTTACCAAGGTTCAGGATATCCCTGTGGAATTGGCGAAAGCGCTCGTGCTGAGACACGTCGTGGTTGGCAAGCACCTCAAAGCGGACGTAGCCTACCGCAACAAGGAATTCCAGATCAGCGACCCGCGGCAGGACGGCGGAACGGACTATACAACGCTTCAAGGCAACGTGCTGCGCGCCTATCTGGAAGGCTCGCCCTATGCGGGCGTGCCCGATGCAGGGCCGGTGATCTTAAACCTCTATTCGCTGACCGCCACGCGGATCATCCCGATGGCCACACCGGATATCCAACCGGACAACGGTGTTGTACATGCATTGAATTATGGCTATGAATTTGGAAAGATTTAGATGGAGCAGATCATGAAACAAACGACGAAATACATCCTGCTGACACTGGCGTGGACACTTGCCTTTGCGGCCTGTCATAAGGTACCCATCGGTTACCTTATCACTGAATACGGGAGCTATGAAATAGACAGCCTGGTCGTCAAAAGCGAATTAGACATCACGCCTCCCGAAGTGATTCCCAATCCGGAATATGAGATGTTGATTGGATTCGGTATACCTCCGGCTGATATCATCAGTTGGGGCATCTATCCCACCATCAGCATTGGTGGCGGCGAAGACTACGACCGTCACCGCCTCGGCATCCCTTGGACGAGTACACCCATCGAGGGCGTGGAAGGTACCATGCCTATCCTGGCGTCCATTAGGCATGTCACAACCGATGTAGGTAACACGGACAAGTTGCTGGAATACATTACCGTTCGCGGCAATGGGGTATTCATCATCCCGTTGGAGAATGACATTCCGAAAGGACGGTACAAGATATCCCTTACATTCACCAACGAAGGTTATTCCAAGAGCATCGATGATGTATTCACGGTGATCGTCAAGTAAACCAGCGCGATAAGCAGCGTCTGCCGGCATTTGGCAGCGCTGCTTTAGCGGTGCCGTCCAGGTCATATTGGCGGATATTCCATGGTAAACCTCAATGTTCGTCCAGCCCGGGCCGCTTGATTCTGTCGAAAACAGAGTCGTATCGTTCGTGGATCGGCCCCATGCCCATTGCCCGGAAAAGGCTTCGAGATTATCGACGATTCGGTGCAGGAAGGCCTCGCTTTCGGCCAATTTTCCTTATCTTATCTTAGTCACGTGGACAAGTTGCGCGCGCGGTCTGACGAAGAGCTGGTCGCTCTGCTGGAAGGCGGGGACCGGGCGGCTTTTTTCCGAGCTCTATGCCCGGTTCAGCGGGCCGATGTACGTGCACGCCTACAACAAGCTGTGCGATTGGGAAGAAGCCCGCGATTCCGTGCAGGAGCTGTTCGCCACCCTGTGGACCGACCGCGAGCGGATCGACATCGGTGGCGATCTGGCCTCCTAACTCTACGCGTCGGTGCGCAACCGCGTGTTCCGGCAGATCGAACGCAAGGGGTTGCATTCGGATTAAATCAGCGAGATGCAGCGCTGGGTGCAGCCCGAGAATAACGTCACCGACCATCGGGTACGCGAAAGCATGCTGTCGGCTATGGTCCAGCGCGAGATCGATGCCATCCGAAAAGCAAAACTATTGAGCCCTGACCAGCAGAAGGAAGTAGGATTGATCACTGCGACCTTCCGCGGCGGCAAATTCGCCAAACTCCTCGCCAAACTCGAACCCGCTCTTGGCACCACCGCCGTACGCTTTGTCATCAAAGACCCCAACGTCATCAAATACATCGACACGCCTTCCTGTACTACGGATATCGCCGCGGATGGGGGATAGGGACGAATAAAAAAGCCATACCTTGCGGGTATGGCCGGATAACTAATCGGAGCAGGTACCTGCTATTTCTTTTTCTTATTGTTCAATCGAGGCTCGTTTTCGAGTTCGTAGGTGGTCGCTACGTGCTCAAAAATAGCCAAAGAGTGGACACGAAAGAGGCGCAATCGCAGACCAAAGGATAGCGTTTTAACAAGCCCTAAAAGAACAATGCCTTGAACACCTTCTTATCGAAGACAAATGATTCAAGAAACAATGCGATATCCAGGTGGTTGTGGAATGGCGTGGCGTCGAACCGGGCCTGTATCCGCTCCAGCACGGCACGCAGCGCGCCCAAGGTGACGGGCTCCAGGTGGTCTACCGGCTGCGCGGCCACGACCGCACCATAGGAAGAGATGCACATGGCCGCCGCGAAATACAGGCGGGTCAGCGAAGCGAGTACCGCTTGCACCCCGCCGGCGGTACCGTGCCCGGTCGCGGCCAGGGCGAGATCGATTGCCGCTCGCTGGCCAGCGAGCAACCTGTCCAGGCCTCGGCGGATCGCTTCGGTATGTTCGTCTTCCTTTTGCAGGATCGATTTGTAGAACGCGCTGCGATGCCGGTAGAAATGCATAGCATACTGCTTATCCGCCTCGCATTGCCGGTATTTGCGGGTGCATCCGTCGAACTCGAATGTTCGGAGATAGACCAATTGTTCGGCGAATAGACGGTCGAATGCGTTTCCCATAGTCGTCGGTTTGTCCAAAACTACGGATTATCATCCAAGGTTTTTGCCTATATTGCGAAAAACTCCACAAAACCCATGAAAACGCGATTGACGGCCTATCCGGCCGAACAAACGGACGAACTCATCGCATGGCTGTTCCGGCAAATCCCGACATTCGTGAAGGGGTTGCCCAGCAAGGACGCCTTGCACGAATTGTACAATTCCTTGCGCGGCCCGGAGCACGATGCCCAATACCTGTGGTACAGGCTGCAACGCACGCTTTGCAAGGGTGCCGGGGTCGAGGGCACAGCGCCGCCGTTGCAGGGCGAGGTTTGCTCGAAGGCGGCGTTCATCGCGCGGCACAGGCGGCCCAACCAAGCGCAGCTGTACCACGCCACGCTGATGGGATTCACCTATGCCATGGACGAGGTCTTCGCCCCCACCTGTACCGTATACCACCGGGTGGAGCGGCGTTACCACGACATGGGTTCGTCGATCGACCTGGCGGAGCGGCTGGGGGCCATCGCCAAGCAACGGCTCTATTCGCCCGAGACGGATTTCAACCTCGAGATCATCCTGGATGAATGCGGCTCGGTTTTCAACGACGGGATCGATCTGCATGCCTTCTTGGCGTTCGTTTTCACCTGCCTCCACGACCGCGGCTACGATTGGCAATACCGTTCCGATCACCTGGCGTTCATGAGGCGGCTTGAACAAGGCAAAGTGGACTTCTCGGCGCTGCGCGGCGACAAGAGCGAGGAGGAGGAAGAGGAGGAGCGACGTCGCGAACGGGAAAAGTGGCTCGAGCCTTCCGATCCGGATGCCGAAGACCTGGCGCCGGATGCCGAACAGTACAACCGGACTAGCTTGGCCGAGCGGGGATTCGAAAGCGAATACCTGAAATTCGTGGGCGAAGGGCCCGAGCCGGCAGTGAGGGCCTATATCGCCGTTTACGGCGTGGAACCGGACGGGTATCCGCCACGGATGGACGAATATTGATCAATCCCCGTCTTCCGTCTTCCGCCGCACCGTGGTGAGCCGCCGGATGAATTCCTCGAATGAATAGAACTCCTGTCGGTAGACCAATCCCAGTGCGCTGACATAATTCTCACTGATGGCCAGCGGAAGGAAATTGCGGCTGTTCAGCCGGTTGGAACCCCGCAACACCAATCGGCCGTCCTTGCGGATGAGGTACAGCAATTCCGCGTCGGTGACGATACGGTCACTGAACACGTTCAGGTCGTTGAGCCTGCTCCGGTCGGTGACGCCCCCGGTGAAGATGAGCCGGTCATTGAACAGGCGGACCGACGCGCTGGCGTCGTTGAGCGAACGGATGTTCAGGTCCACGAATTTGATGTTCAGCGATTGCGCGATGAGGTTGTTGAGTTGGTTGAATGCCAACTCCGTACCGGCGCTGAGCAGGGTGTTGTTGAGTTCCCTGCTGAAATCCGCTGCCGATCCGGGAACGAAGCTCCGGCGCACGATGAGGCTTAGTGCCTGTTGGTTCACGTTATTGGCATCGCTGAGGTAATTTTGCAGCTCATCTTTCACATAGGGGTCGTTCGGGAAATTCAGCGAAAACGTGATGTCGGGTCGCATGAGGCTGCCGCTCAGGTTCATCAGGGCGTGGGCAAGCACCCGCTGTTCGACGGTTTCGCGCCCCGCCGCATTGTACAATGGGCCCAAGCTGGTCCGCTGGCCGTATACCGCCACCAGATTGATCGATGCATCGGTAGGTTGCCCCGTCCAGCGTATCGTGCCGCCCTGGTTGATGTCAAAGATCTTGTTGATGAAGTCTTGTGCGGTAAAGGTGAACTTTCCGGTATTGATCGTGTATTCACCGAACATCTCGAAATCGCCCAAGCTGGATATATTCAATGAAAGCGAACCCTCGCCACGACCGGTCAGCTCCCCCAGATCCGTGTAAAGACTGGTCTCGGCTTCTGGCGTCACTTGGAGGTCCATGGTCATGCTCAATCCGTTGAAGAGTCGCGCCGATGGATGTCGGGTGGCCAGGGTATCGTGGCTCACGAACCGGATGAAATCGTTGTCGGTCATCGTGCCCACCGCGTTGAGGGGGATGTGAAAGCGGGTGTTCGCGTTGGTGCGGGCTTGGATGCCGATCCTCATGGCGTTGGTGGGGCCATTGAACATGAATTTCCCCGTGCCATAGGCCGTGCCGTAATAGAGCGGGTTGTGCTTGAACGTGGTATTGAGTACCAGGAAGTCGGTGGCGTCGATGGTCACATCGATTTCGGGTACCAGGGGATCGTGCATGTCGACCGTGCCGTTGGCGATGGCTCGGTTCCCCCGCGGATCCGTGATGGCCAGATCCTGGAGCACGATGGTGCTGTTCTCCAAGCGGACGCGATCGTCGATGCGGTAAGGGGTCCTGAGGTAGTTGACCGTAAACGCCGCATCGTGCAGGTAGCAGTCGCCGTTGATCTGTGGGGCCGTAACGGAACCGGAAATCCGGAGATCGGCGGATACCGATCCGCTCAAATCGGATACGAGCTTGCCCAGCAAGGGTTGGAACAGGATCAATTCACTTCGATTGAGGGTTGCGGCGACGGCAAGTTTGTCGGTTTGGGCCGTTGCGTTGTACGTGCCGTTCGCAATCAATGTTTTCGTGCCGTCGCGCGTGTTTTCCAGCTTGACGTTCACCAGCTCGCTCACTTGGTCGAAATCGGCTTCCAAGCGAACATCGCCGATACGCGTTTCATTGAAGTAGACACCCGTCGCCCCGATGTCGGCCGTTGCATAGGGCCTTTTGAAGGCTGACGATACGTCCAGCAAACCATCGAGCGTACCGCGCAGTTCGATGCCGGATGAAAGCATGAGGGGGTTCAGGGCACTGAGGTCGAAATTTTCGAACGAGAGCGATACCTTGTCGTCCGGATCGTCCGATAGCGATCCGGCAACACGGGCTACCTGGCGGTCGTTGGAGATTTCCAATCCCTGCACCCCGATTTTCCCCTTGTCTAAGTAAAAGGCAGCTTTTTCGGTCAACTGCCAAGGTTCGCGGTTCAGCACGAGCGAAGAGGGGAGCAAATGCATGCGCACCGGTGCATCGGGTTGGAAGCGTACCACCCCATTCATATCCAACTGGTTGCTTGCGGTAAGGTCCGATAGTTTCAGGTTGATGTGCAAGCTGTCATTGGCCATGACATTGGCCAGATTGACGTTGTTGATGTATAGGCTGTCGGTGACGCTGATACGGTCGGCGGTCAGGAACAGGCGCAATCCATCGTCGGCGGTCCATTGGTCTACGATCAGCCGGTTCACGGTGATGGCCCCGTACGTGATCTGGGGAGCCAGCAAATTGAACGTCGCGATATCGGTCGACGTCGAAAAATGACCGTTGAGGATGGCGCCATGGGGCAGCAGGAGCTTGTCCGTAAACAGGGCGGTCAACGGTTTCGAATCGGTTAGCTCCAGCTGGAAATCAAAGGCTTGCCGTCCTACCGGACCGGTTTGGAGGGCCATGGATGGTGCGTAACGCATCGCGACCGATTTGAAGTAATCGGCTAGGGTGTTGATATCCAGCTCGCCATGAAGCGTGGCGGTCGCCAGATCGGAACGTAGCTGGATCTCGCGGTGTGCCGCACTGCCCGCCGCCGTTAGGATCAGTGAATCCACGCGGTGTAGACTTGAGTCCAAATCGACGAGCAGGTCATGCACGCCAAGGACTCCGGTCATGGTGTTCAAGGATGCCCCCTCGACATCGGCAGTCAGCGAGACGCCCTGGATGACCATCGGTAGCTTTCGGTAAAGACCGGTGCGTTGCAGATGGGCGTAACCCACGTGTCCGCTTAAGGCATACCGCGGCCGATCGTGGCCGATACTGATTTCGCCCTCGAGTTCGGCCTGGAGTTGCGGGTCGTCCATGCGTACGGATCCATCGATATGCATCGCTGCGAAGCGCCCATTAATGGTCGTATTTTTATAGCGATATCCGCCGAAATCGAGAAAATCGATGCTGCCAGCCAATTCGCCGTTGATGTCCTTTGGTTCAAATCCGCGCCCGGCCACCGTGAGGTCGAATCTGCTATGCCCAACGCGGCTATGGGCCAAGAGTGTACCCACATTGAAGTCTGTCGAGGAAAATCGGCCTGCATAACGTCCGCCGTCTCGGATATCGAGTTCGAAGGCGGCATCCACCGAACCGATCGCTGTCTCGATGGTGCCGTCTGCTGCGAAATCGTGGTAATGCCCGCGAAGCGTGCCCGTGTAGGTAACCTGTTCCAGGCGGTCGAATGTCTCGGGAAGTTGCAATCGGGTCGAGCGGCTCAATTGAGGCACCAGCGATTCGAGGTCGTGGCTATTGGTGGTTAGCTGTTCCACCTGGATAGCGAAAAATGCCTGGTTGATGTCGGGCAGGCCCTTGACGTTGAAATCGCCTTGCAGTGCCGTATGGTCGCTAAGCCGTATCGCCACGTCGCGGGCGTCAACGGCGGGTATGCGCCCAGCGAATAGCCCCGATACCGTTGCATCGAAATGCGTGGCGGCCACGCCGGGGGCAAAGAACGCGATGTCCGCCGAATGGATCCGCGCGTCGTCCAGATCCATTTCGATCGCCACGTCATCCACGAATTCGTCAAATGCGGAAAAGCCGTCGTATTCCAGTCTGATGCGGTTGCGCAGGTGGCTACGGTTGGTGGCTAGGTAGAGGTCGCGCAGTTCCAGGTTATCGCGATCCACCGTGGCCACCGCATGGAGTTCGCGGAGATGGAAGCCACTTTTTTCGCGAAATGTCAGGCCATCGATCGAAGCCTTGAATAGATGGTTTTCGATGTCTACAGCCGTAAATTTGCCGCTGAGTTCGGTCAATAGGATATCCCTGAAATCAATGCCGCTTGTTTTGGCCGTGGATTGCGTATACTGGTAGGCGAATGAAATATTGGCGAGGTCTAGTGTCCTGACGTCCCACACCATTCGCTTGCGCGATGCCGTTGATTTCGTTGCCCCTCCGCGGAAATAATCGAGAATGAAGGAAAGGTTCGTGTGGTCTGGATACCGTTTCAGGGTAAAGCGGCTATCACGGAGTTCAAGCCGTTTTATGGTCAATTGCCGTTCGCGTAATTTCCAGATGTCCACAGCGGCTTGCAGCTCATGTGCATAGAGTAGGGTGTCGCCCGATTCATCGGCGACATATAACTTATGTAAGACGAGTTTCGAAAAGGGCTTGAAATACAGCCCTTCGAGAGAGACCGTGGTGCGGAGTTCACGCGAAAGGTAGGCCGCGGCCTTTTGGGCAAAATAGGTTTGTACGGGTCGATATTGCAACGCGAAAACCAGACCGGTGACTAGCAGCAATAACCCCGTAAACGACCACAGTATTATTTTTAATATTTTTTTGATATGTTTGTCTTTAATTTAGCATTCAATAGCCGTTCCATGTCCATAATCCTCGGCATCGAATCGTCTTGCGACGAGACATCCGCTGCCATTTGTATAGACGGTAAAATCCGTTCAAATCGTATCGCGAACCAAGCCGTCCATGAAAATTACGGTGGAGTGGTGCCTGAGTTGGCTTCACGTGCCCACCAGCAAAACATCATTCCGGTCGTCGAACAAGCGATTCACGAGGCAAAAATACATAAAAATGACATAGACGCGGTTGCCTTTACACGCGGCCCCGGCCTGTTCGGGGCCTTATTGGTTGGAACTTCCTTTGCAAAGGCATTTGCCTTAGCCCGGAAAATCCCGCTTATCGAAGTCAATCACATGCAGGCTCACATACTCGCCCATTTCATCGAGGAGCCGGTACCTTCGTTCCCCTTCATTTGCCTGACGGTTTCAGGTGGCCATACGCAATTGGTGCTGGTGCGGGATTATTTCGATATGGAATTGCTGGGGCAAACATTGGACGATGCCGCCGGAGAAGCCTTCGACAAGACAGCAAAGATACTCGGGCTGCCGTATCCGGGTGGCCCGTTGATCGATCGGTATGCCCAACTGGGAAATCCTGATGCATTCGAATTTCCTGAACCGCAGGTTCCTGGATTGGACTTCAGCTTCAGTGGGTTGAAAACATCGATCCTTTACTTTGTGAAAAGACAGGAACAGCGACGGCCTGATTTCACGCAAGCATACCTAAACGACATCTGTGCCTCGGTGCAATCACGGATCGTTTCCATTTTGCTTAACAAACTAAAACTGGCCGCGAACGAATCCGGGGTGACCGATGTCGCCATTGCAGGCGGCGTGTCGGCCAATACCGGTTTGCGCAACGGCCTGCTCGCATTGGGATTGGAAAAAGGGTGGCGTACCTTTATACCACGATTTGAATATTGTACCGACAATGCGGCGATGATCGCCAGGACCGGGTATCAAAAATACCTGTTGGGTGATTTCGTCGGACAGGACATAGCGCCTTTGGCGAGGTACGTCATTTGAGATACGAGATACGAAATACGAACAGCAAAAGCATATGGATTGGAAACCGAGCAACGGACGTTATGAGGACATGGTGTTCAATAGATGCGGAAATAGTGGGCTGAAGTTGCCTGCGATTTCCTTGGGATTGTGGAACAATTTTGGCGATAACGTACCGCACGCTACCAAACAGGCGATCTGTAGGTTGGCAGTTGATCTGGGCATCACCCACTTTGATTTGGCGAACAACTATGGTCCGCCGCCCGGGAGCGCCGAACAAGCCTTCGGTCGCATCCTGAAAGAAGATTTTGCGAGTCACAGGGATGAATTGATCATTTCCTCCAAAGCCGGTTATGAAATGTGGCCTGGTCCTTATGGCGAATGGGGAAGCCGGAAATACCTGATAGCGAGTTGTGATCAGAGCCTGAAGCGTATGGGACTCGACTACGTGGATATTTTCTATTCCCATCGTTTCGATTCAGGGACACCGCTGGAGGAGACGATGATGGCGTTGGATCATATCGTGCGTTCGGGCAGGGCGTTGTATGTCGGTATCTCGTCTTACAACGCGAAGCGAACGCGTGAAGCGGCGGCTATATTGAAGGAATTGGGGACACCTTGCCTCATCCATCAGCCCAGCTATTCCCTGCTGAACCGTTGGATCGAGACGGATGGCCTGTTGGATGCGTTGGATGATTTGGGCGTAGGGTCGATTGTTTTTTCTCCGCTTGCGCAGGGCTTGCTTACGGACAGGTACCTAGACGGTGTGCCCACGGATAGTCGGGCACAGCAAATCAAGCATTTCTTTAAAGCGGGATTTCTCAGTGAACAAAATCTGGCCAGTGTAAGGGCCCTGAACGAAATCGCGCAGCGGCGTGGCCAAACGCTTGCTCAAATGGCCATTGCTTGGGTATTGCGCGGTGGGCGTGTCACGTCTGCCCTAATCGGCGCGAGCAGGCCGGAGCAGGTGAGCGACTGCGTCGGTGCACTCAAAAGACTGGACTTTTCCGCGGACGAATTGGCCGAAATCGATGGCTATGCCATTGACGGGGGCATCAACATCTGGGCGGAATCCGCTGAATTGGATTAGTGTCGTGTCAACTAGTCGGCGTCTTTGGATTTTTCCCGTTCCTTCCATTGTTGGCTGAACGACTGGTTGGCTACCTTTGGCAGTTTACGGTGTTTGCCCCAAAACTTGCTGAAGAAGCCGTTCAGCAATGAGTTTTTGAACTTCCCGCCAAAGAAGTCAATGATGCGTCGCTTGGTCACGGCAACCGTGAACGCTTGCCAACCCCATCGTTCCATCTTGGTGACCTGTTGGTTGGCCACAGCGTCACGGCGATTGAGCAAGAGCATCTTGTGGATGTCGATTTTAACGGGGCATACCTCCGAGCATTTGCCGCACAGGCTGGAGGCATAACTGAGGTGTTTGAATGCTTCCATGCCCCGTAGGTGTGGCGTAATCAGCGAACCGATGGGGCCGCTGTAAGTCGTTTGGTAGGCGTGGCCGCCCACATTCTTATAAATCGGGCATCCATTGAGGCAGGCTCCGCACCGGATACAATAGAGTCCCTGACGCTGTTCCTTCTGTGCGAGCAGTTCGGTTCGGCCGTTGTCCAGCAGCACCACGTACATTTCTTCCGGACCATCGCTTTCGTCTGCCTGTCGAGGCCCGCCGACGATGCTGTTATACACGGTGAGCCGTTGACCCGTGCCATGGGTGGCCAACAGTGGCCAAAATAGGTCGAGGTCCGTGAGCGACGGGATGATCTTTTCGATGCCGACAACGGCGATATGGATTTTCGGAAACGCCGTGGACAGCCGGGCATTCCCCTCGTTTTCGGTGATGGCGACGCTGCCGGTGTCGGCGATCAGGAAATTGCCGCCGGTGATGCCGACATCGGCCGTGGCATACCGATCACGGAGGAGCTCTCGGGCCTTCAAGGTGAGTTCTTCGGCCGTGGCATCTGCGGCTGTGCCAAACCGTTCTTGGAAAAGTGCAGCGATATCCTGTAGGCTGAGGTGCATGGCAGGAGTGACGATGTGGTAGGGTTTCTGTCCTAACAACTGGACGATGTATTCACCCAGATCGGTTTCCACGGCGTCTATGCCCTTTTCGAGGAGAAAGTGATTCAGCTCCAATTCCTCCGTGGTCATCGATTTCGACTTGACCACCGTCTTTGCGCCGGCACGCTCCATGATTTTCCAGATTTCTTGGCGAGCTTCTTCGGCATCGTTGGCCCAGATGACCTTTCCGCCTTTCCGCAGGAAATTGGCTTCGAACTCCGGCAACAGTTTGTCGAGGTTCTCCATGACCCGCCATTTGATGACGTGTGCCTTACGTTTGGAATGCTCGATGTGATGGAAGTGATGCACCCCGCCTTGGACGGCTGCATCGTATTTATCGATGTTGTGATTGATGATTTGCCGATGGCGGGGTTCGAACGCTTTGGCGGCGCTAGCGATTAGAAACCTTTTTTCTTCGATGGACGGCATATGAGCTTGTTTAAACTTTATTTTTGATGGCGAAATTGATGCATCTTTTGTCCAATAGAGGCTCGTTTTTGAGTTCGTAGCTGGTTGCTACGCGCTCAAAAGTAGCCGGAGAGTGGGCGAAAGAGGCGCAATTGCAGACCAAAGGATAAAGTTCAAACAAGCTCTATATCAATAACGAAAAGGTGAGCGGACTGTTGTCCGTGACGTCACGAAATACGAATGCCAAGCTCCGAAAGTTGGGCCACCGAAACCGGGGCCGGGGAGTCAATCATCACGTCCCTGCCGGAATTGTTTTTCGGGAAGGCTATGACATCACGGATACTGTCTAGGCCGGCAAAAATGGAAACCAGCCGATCGAAGCCGAAGGCAATGCCGCCGTGAGGTGGCGCGCCATACGTGAACGCATCCAGCAAAAAGCCGAATTGTGCCTGCGCCTCTTCGGGTGTGAAGCCAAGGTGTTTGAACATGAGCGCTTGCAAGGCTCGATCGTGTATACGGATGGAACCGCCCCCAACTTCGGTGCCGTTGATGACCAAATCATAGGCGTTGGCTCGCACAAGGCCCGGTTGGGTGTCTAGCAGCGGGATGTCTTCGGGTTTGGGCGACGTGAACGGATGGTGCATGGCATGGTAGCGTGCGCTGTCTTCATCCCATTCCAAAAGCGGAAAGTCCACAACCCATAACGGGGCGTACCTATTTTTATCCCGCAATCCAAGTTGATTGCCTACCTCAAGCCGTAGTTCATTGAGCTGTTTCCTGACGATGCCCGTCGGCCCGGCCATCAACAAAAGTAAATCTCCAGGCTTGGCGTCAAAAGCTTCCGCCCAGCGGCTGAGTAGTGCTGGCGAATAGAACTTATCGACGGAAGATTTGAAGGATCCGTCTTCGTTGTAGCGAAGGTATACCAAACCGGAGGCGCCGATTTGTGGGCGCTTCACGAAATCCGTCAACGCGTCCAATTGTTTGCGTGTGTAAGACGCGCATCCCATTGCATTAATCCCGACGACCAATTCAGCTTGGTCAAATACGGGGAATCCAGCGCCTTTTGTGACATCGTTCAGCTCAACGAATGGCATGCCGAAACGGAGGTCGGGTTTATCGGAGCCATATCGCTGCATGGCTTGGTCGTAAGACATCCGGGGCACGTCGCCAAGGTCGATGCCCTTTACGGCCTTGAACAAATGCTTGATCAAACCCTCGAAAAGCCCCAAAATATCTTCCTGCTCCACGAAGGCCATTTCGCAGTCGATTTGCGTAAACTCCGGCTGACGATCGGCACGGAGGTCTTCGTCGCGGAAACATTTGACAAGCTGGAAATAGCGGTCGAATCCAGCGACCATCAGCAACTGCTTGAATGTTTGCGGAGATTGGGGCAGCGCATAGAACTGGCCAGGGTTCATGCGACTCGGCACCACGAAATCCCGGGCTCCTTCGGGGGTGGATTTAATCAGGACAGGGGTTTCCACTTCGAGAAATCCCTGAGCGTCCAGGAATTTACGGGTTTCCTGCGCAAGCCGGTGACGAAGGACGAGATTGTTGCGTACCGGCGTCCGCCTGAGGTCTAGATAGCGGTATCGCAATCGCAGGTCATCGCCACCGTCCGTTTCGTCTTCGATCGTGAAGGGGGGGAGTTTTGCCGCATTGAGTACTTCTAGCGATGTGACTTTGATTTCGATGTCGCCGGTCGATAGCTTTGGATTCTTGTTTTCCCGCTCGATCACGTTACCGGTGACCTTGATGACATATTCCCTGCCAAGCGCCCTGGCATGGCTACGCATGGTTTCGTCATCTGCGGTGTCAAATGCGAGTTGGGTGATGCCGTATCGATCCCGTACATCAATGAATGTCATGCCACCGAGGTCACGGGATTTTTGAACCCATCCACTCAACACCACCGTTTTCCCCAGATCCGCGAGCGTCAACTCACCACAAGTATGTGTCCTATGCATTTTTCCGTTTTTGTTAAACGGCAAAATTAGCAGTTTTTAGAACAACTGGTGGACGTTTACCCTAGTTTTTTACGAATGGCGAGGCCTAACATAATGCGCCGGCATAAGCCCTTCCGAGGGGTAAGTTATCACCGTTGGTTAACAGGATGTTAGAGGCGCTGCGTGCACGGATTGCATCTTTGTTGATGAGGTAAGATTTATGGATTCGGATGAATTTCTTGTTGCTCAATATCGTTTCGGAAACCTCTTTCAGGCACTTGCGGAGAACGATTTTGGTTTTGGTGGTAATGAATGTGGTGTAGTTCCCTTCGGCGTGCGCATAGATCATTTCGTCCATCGGGATTTTGGTCTTGTGTTTGCCGTTGGGCAGGAAAATGCTGTTGTCCTCGTCCCGTGTTTCGGTATTGTTGAAGGCAATCTCGATAGAGGCGTATACGTCGTTCCTGTTAAACGGTTTGACAATATAGCCGGCTGGCTTGGTTGATTTGGCGGCTTCGATGGTGCTACGGTCGGCGTGTGAAGTGAGGAAAATGAACGGGATGTGGTAGGCCCTATTGATTTCGTGGGCTAAGTCGATTCCCGTTTTCTCACCAGACAGGATGATGTCGACCAGTACCAAATCGGGTCTGCCCGATTTTATGGCGGCGATTGCATCTTCGTAACTTGTGGATATCCCGCAGACTTCATATCCCAATTCCTCCAACATGTATTCCAGATCCATGGTGATGATCAACTGGTCTTCTACAATGAGTATCTTTTTTTTGTTCATATCGTCAACAAGTTAGAAACGTTTCGCCGGGTCACATGCTGTGTTTCCTGCGATGATGGGATAAAGATAGAACGGTTGTGTTTAATTTGTTGTAGGAATATGTCTACATTAATTTAAGTTGTTGTAATACAGTTGTTTGTTTGTCTTTTTTCCTAGTGGCAGATGCCGTCGCTTTTTATCCATACCCGCGAGACACTGCTGCTTAATTGGGTGGGTGCGTTTGCAGGGTCTTGTGTTTCATACGTCAATATGATGTTGCCGTTCTTCGGATTTCCGATTGCCGCTAGCGACACGGTCTGGCCCTTTCCCAATTGGACAGCTGTGCTGAAAGGTAATTGCGGGTCGTGAACGGTTACCTTTTCGTCGCCGGTTTGATAGGTAATGGACGACACCGTGGCATCCGAATCGGTAGAGACGTGATAAATAACCGAGCTGGGTTCGGAAAGCGTAAGTTGTTCGATATCACATTGACACGACGAAGGGAAGAATTCGCTTCGCTTGTCGCATGAGGAACATGCGAAAGCAATCAATGGTATTATTATGGTGACAACAGCTAACCGCATAGTAGTCTATAGATGGTAAACAATGCAAAGATGCCTATAAATGGAGGTTGCTTTAGGATGCACCGGCCGTTATTTTTGATTTTGTAGTGATTCAACTACAAAACATCGGCTGTTGGCGGTCATTGCATGGTCGGTCTTGTGCCGAGCCTGCCCCGTCAATTAACGTTTATCCGGCATTTGGAAACAAGCCAACGTAGGCGGGCCTCGTCAGCAGGAAGCGATGTGGAAAACTTTTTTGTGGGGGAAAGTGGGGGAAAGTGGAGCAAACTTTCTATTTTTACATCATATTATTGGGTGAAGTGTATATATGGATCATCTAATCGGCGAATTCGATTGCAAGCTGGACACCAAAGGCAGGATGGTGTTGCCGGTCGCGCTCAAAAGGCAAATGCCTGATGTTGAGCGTACCGGGCTTGTCGTCAATCGCGGGTTCGAAAAACATTTGGTGATATACCCAAGAAGCGAATGGGATAAAATTACGAAGAAGCTGGCTAAGTTGAATACCTACAAGGCTAGGAATCGAAAATTCATACGCGATTTTACACGCGGGGCCACGGAACTGGCATTGGATTCGGCTGGACGCGTTTTGTTGCCCAAATCGCTGCTCGAATACGGTGACATCGAAACAGAAATCGTGCTTTCCTGCCAGTTTAACAAGATTGAGGTTTGGTCTAAGGGAGCTTACAACAAGTTATGGGAGGACGACGAGGACGATGATTTCGCCGCGCTGGCGGAAGAAGTAATGGGCGGCAATGACGTAGCGGACGAAGACGATGAGTAATGCCTATCATGTGCCGGTGATGCTTCGGGAATGCATGGAGGCGTTGGCGATTAAGCCGGATGGCACATACGTCGACGTAACATTTGGCGGTGGAGGGCATTCACGGGAGTTATTGGGGAATTTAGCGAGTGAAGGTAGGTTATTTGCCTTCGATCAAGATCCCGACGCGTTGCGAAATGCGTTATTGGATGAGCGGTTTGTGCTTATCCATCAGAACTTTAGGTTCTTGAAAAATAACCTACGGCTCCATGGCGTGAAGGCCGTGGATGGTATTTTGGCCGATCTCGGTGTTTCTTCGCACCAGTTTGACGATGCTCGGCGCGGGTTTTCAACCCGTTTCGACGCGGAGCTTGATATGCGTATGGGACAGGTCGGGGAGCTGGATGCAAAACAGGTAATCAATCACTATGCGGAGCCTGAATTGCATCGCATATTCGGCATGTATGGCGAACTGCAAAATGCGCGTACATTGGCAAAGCTGATTGCAACGGCAAGGATTACGCAGCCGATTCATACCATCGCCAGGTTGAAAGCGGTGGTGAAACCGGTCGTGCCGCGGGGGCGCGAGCACCAATACCACGCGCAACTGTTTCAGGCATTGCGCATTGAGGTGAACGGTGAGTTGGATGCGTTGCAGGAATTTCTTTTGCAATGCATCGATTTGCTGAAACCAGGCGGACGGTTGGCCGTGATGTCGTACCATTCGTTGGAAGACCGGCTGGTGAAGAACTTCATGGCCAAGGGGAAATTCAAGGGCGATGTTGAAAAGGACTTTTACGGCAACGAGATCAAGCCGCTTACCGTGATAAGCCGGAAGGCGATTACGGCTACGGCTGAGGAGGTGGCCCGCAATAGCAGGGCACGAAGCGCAAAATTACGGATTGCGGAGCGACGTTGAGCTTCGAGTCTTTCCGATTATTTAATAGCATGGCAAGGAATTCATACAGGCAACAACCATTGAGTGAGGAACAGCAAGCCGAGTTGCAAGAGACCGTGGAAGAACGGGCTGACGCTACGCGGACGTTCTTCCAGTCGTTGTTTTCGATGGAACGTTTTTCTTCACTGGCATTTGTGGGTTATATCCCATTCATCGTCTTTGCCGGGTTGTTGGCGATCTTGTATATCGCCAATCGGCATTACGCGGAGCGCACGGTGCGCGAAATCGATCGCCTAGGCAGGGAAGTAAAGGAACTGAATTGGGATTACAAAGCGCTTTCGGCGGATCTGATGAAGTTGACGACACAGACTGAAATTGCCAAACGCGTAGATAGCCTGGGGTTAAAGGAGCGTACGGAGCCGCCGAAGCGGATTTTGGTGGAACACGCTAAAAATAATAAGTGAGCTGTAAAATAACGTAGGCATGAATATCAGAACCGATATATTACTGAGGGCGTACTTGTCATTCGGGCTGATTGTGCTCATTGCGGTGGCGGTTTTGGCCAAACTTATGCACTTGCAATACGTGGAGGGCGATGAGTGGCGAACAATGGCTGACAGCCTTTCCACGCGCTACGTGGACGTGGAGGCGGTGCGCGGCAATATCTTTTCTGACGATGGCAGCCTACTGGCCACATCTGTTCCCGAATACGACCTGCGGATGGATTTGTTGGCACCAGGCATTGAGGACGATGATGTTTTCTACTCCAAAGTGGATTCCTTGGCATCGCGGTTGTCCGGGTTTTTCAACGATAAGTCTTCCGCCCAATATTCACGGTTGCTCAAGGATGCGCGGAAACGGAGGAATCGGTACCACCTGATCAAACGGAACGTGGGCCATCAGGAACTCAAGCAGATCCGCGAGTTCCCGATCTTTAATCTGGGCAAATATAAGGGCGGTTTGATAGCCGAACGCAAGAACAAACGGATATTGCCGTTTACGAACCTGGCTGCAAGGACCATTGGCTATAAGATACCCACAGAAGACGTGCATGTCGGTTTGGAAGGTGCTTATGGTGAGTTCATCGACGGTAAGAGCGGCAAGCGCCTTGTGCAGCGGATTGCGGGTGGCGTATGGATGCCTGTGAATCGTGAGATTGAGGTGGCTCCTGTAGATGGCGCGGATATCATATCGACAATCGATGTGAATATACAGGATATGGCCCAGCGCGCGTTGGAGAAACAAATGATTGCCAGCAATGCCGATGAGGGATGCGTGGTCCTGATGGAAGTCGAAACCGGAGAGATACGCGCAGTAGCGAATTTCACGAAAGACACGGATGGCGTATACCGTGAGAAATTCAACTATGCCATCGCGCAGGGAGCCGATCCGGGTTCCACGTTCAAGGTCGCGTCATACCTCGTTGCGCTTGATGATGGTGTCATCGATACCAATTCGACGATTGACATCGGTAACGGCACCTATAAAGTGCCATCGCATACCATTCGCGATTCGCATGCACCCAAAAAGTCGCTTGTGACCGTCAAAGAAGGGTTCCAGGAATCATCGAATGTAGCAGTTACCAAGCTTATCAATACCTATTATGGCAAGAGCCCGGCCAAATTCATCAATAAGCTGCATTCATGGGGATTGAACAAACCGCTCGACCTGCAGATTCCCGGTGAAACCGATCCGGTGGTAAAGACGCCCGAGAGTCGGTCGTGGAGCAAGTTGTCATTGGTCCAGATGGCATATGGATATGAACTCAAACTGACTCCCTTGCAGATGCTTGTTTTATACAATGCGATAGCCAATGACGGAAAGATGGTAGCGCCCTTGTTTGTCAAGGAAATACGGCATTTGGGAAGTACGGTCCAGAAATTCGAGGCGCGTGTCATCAATGACCAAATCGCGTCTGACGAAGCGATCAAGAAAATGCAAGGCATGATGGAAAGCGTCATGACCGACGGCACAGGAAAGCGATTGCAGAACAAGAACTTCGCAACGGCCGGCAAGACCGGGACGGCACAAATAGCGGACGGCGCAGCCGGCTATCGAAGCAACCGCAAGTATCAATCGTCATTTGCCGGATATTTCCCCGCCGAAAACCCCAAGTACTCCATGATCGTGGTTATCCGAAATCCGCGTAATGGTTATTATGGTGGAACGGTCGCGGGTCCGGTGTTCCGCGAGTTGGCCGAGATGGTCTATGCCAACGACCTTAACTTGAACGACGATTTCGAGCACATGAGGTTTGTCGGGAATACCGAGCAGCCTCCATCGCTGAAAGGCTCCAAGGCGTCTACGTTGCGGGTTTTCGAGGCCTTGGGTTTCAAGGCCACCTATGCTTCTGCCGAACCGATGCAGCATATCGATACCGTTAAGGGCGTGGCGTTTTCGGATGCCGAAATCCAGGAAGGGGTGGTCCCTGACGTGAGCGGGATGGGATTGGTCGATGCGTTGTATGCACTCGAAAACTCCGGGTACCGGACGGTGGTAAGGGGAAAGGGCAAGGTCGTCACGCAGTCATTGCCTGCAGGACAAAAGGTGAAAGCGGGCGGTGAAATTAGGATAGAACTGAGATGATGGTGCTTAAAGATATACTCCATGGTATTCCCGTCCGTCAGGTAATCGGCAATTTGAACATGCCCATTGCCGACGTTTGCTTTGATTCGCGAAAGGTGGGCCCCAATGCACTGTTCGTAGCGGTGAACGGGCTGCATGTGGATGGCCATCAATTTGTCGACGCCGCAATAGCGCTCGGAGCGGCGGCGGTGCTTTGCGAAACATTGCCAGGGACAAGGAATGATGACATTGCCTATATCCAAGTCGATGATACGGCTTTCGCGCTTGGGGTATCTGCGTCCAATTATTTTGGAAACCCTTCAAAGCGGTTGCGCCTAGTAGGTATTACCGGTACGAATGGAAAGACGACCATCGCTACCTTGCTGTATAAGCTTTTCCGCAAGCTCGGATACGAAGCTGGATTGCTTTCTACCGTACAGAATCAGGTGGGCGATCGCGTGGTGGCCGCAACGCATACGACGCCCGACCCGGTGGCATTGAATTCGCTTTTGCGGGAGATGGTCGAGGCGGGATGTGATTATTGTTTCATGGAAGTGAGCTCGCATGCGATTATACAGCAGCGCATCGCTGGATTGAATTTCGCCGGCGGGGTTTTCTCCAACATCACCCACGATCATTTGGATTTCCATAAAACGTTTGATGCCTACATCCGGGCAAAAAAGGCCTTTTTCGATGGATTGGGCCGATTTGCGTTCGCGCTATCCAACGCTGATGATAAAAATGGTCAAGTGATGCTTCAGAATACATTTGCGCATAAGAAGACTTATGGCATCAAGCGCATGGCCGATTTCAAGGCAAAGGTGGTCGAAAGCCATTTCGATGGGATGCTGCTCCAATTGGATGGACAGGATGTGTGGGTCAAGCTGGTGGGAGGCTTCAATGCCTATAATTTGCTGGCGGTGTATGGGGCAGCGATCCTGCTGGAACAAGAGACGCTGAAAGTACTTACCACATTGAGTGATATCACTGGTGCCGAAGGACGCTTTGACACGGCGATTTCTGCAAAAGGCGTGATTGGTGTGATAGACTATGCCCATACGCCAGATGCCGTGCAGAATGTGTTGGAAACCATTCACGGACTTCGGAAGAAAAAGGAACTTATCATCACCGTATTGGGTTGCGGGGGCGACCGCGACAAAAGCAAGCGCCCGAAAATGGCGGCGGTAGCGGCAGGACTGAGCGACAAAGTGATCATCACGTCTGACAACCCGCGTAACGAAGATCCAATGCGGATTATCCAGGAGATGGAGGAGGGAATCCCAACAGAAAAGCGTCGGAACGTATTTTCCATTGCCGACAGGCGCGAAGCGATAAGGGCAGCCTGTCACTTGGCCCATCCGGGGGACATCATACTCGTGGCTGGCAAAGGACACGAGAAATATCAGGAAATCAAAGGCCAACGGTATGATTTCGATGACAAAGAGGTATTAATCAACGCATTTTACGAACAATAGCGGCCGATATGTTATATTATTTGTTCACTTGGATAGAGCAATACACGCACATACCCGGATCGGGTCTGTTTCAGTACATCTCGTTCCGCACGGCGATTGCAGTCATCGTTTCGCTGATCATCACGACGGGATATGGCAGCCGCTTGATTCGGGTGTTGAGGGCTAAACAGGTAGGTGAGACCATCCGGGATCTGGGCCTCGAGGGTGAGAAGCAGAAGCAAGGTACGCCTACCATGGGAGGGTTGATCATCTTGGCCGGTATTTTGGTGCCGACACTGTTGTTCGCGAAGTTGGAGAACATTTACATCGTCTTGATGCTGATCACGACCGTTTGGATGGGCACGATCGGTTTCGTGGACGACTACATCAAGGTATTTAGAAAGAATAAAGAAGGCTTGGCCGGCCGGTTCAAGATCGTCGGGCAAGTGGGCCTGGGGATCATCATCGCTTGCACGATGTATTTCCATCCCGGTATCGTGGTACGCGAGCCTGTAGCCAACCCTGCTCCGGGCGCGGAGGTCGAAACGCATGTGCAGGAAGGCACTGGCCGCAAATACTACACCGAAGACGTCAAGTCCACGAAGACCAATATCCCGTTCTACAAAAACAACGAATTTGACTATGCGAAAGTGCTGAGCGTATTTGGCCTCAACGGCAATACACTTGCTTTTGTCGTATTCCTTGTCGTCGTGGTGTTTATCGTGACGGCTGTATCCAATGGAGCCAACATCACCGATGGGATCGATGGGTTGGCCACCGGCATATCCGCTACGGTAGGTGGCACCCTGGCCATCCTGGCATACGTCTCGGGAAACGTGATTTTTTCGGATTACCTCAATATCATGTATATTCCCAATTCGGGCGAATTGGTGATTTTTGCCGGGGCGTTCGTAGGGGCGTGCACGGGGTTTCTATGGTATAACTCCTATCCTGCGCAAGTCTTCATGGGCGATACGGGAAGCCTCGCCATCGGCGGGATCATTGCGGCGTTTGCCGTGTTGATCCGCAAGGAACTGCTCATCCCGATTTTGTGCGGCGTGTTCCTCATTGAAAACCTTTCGGTGATCATGCAGGTATCCTATTTTAAATATACCAAACGAAAGTATGGCGAAGGCCGGCGGATTTTTAAAATGTCGCCGTTGCATCACCACTATCAGAAAAAAGGGTATCACGAAGCCAAGATCGTTACCAGGTTTTGGATTTTGGGTATCATACTGGCAATCCTAACCATCGTTACACTAAAAGTGCGATAGCAAGCGTGACAGCGATTCCAACATACCACTATCCACAGCACGGTAAACTCGTTGTGTTGGGCGCGGGCGAAAGCGGCGTCGGGGCCGCTATTTTGGCAAAAACGAAGGGATTCGGGGTATGGGTATCCGACCAGGGCCCCATCGCTGAGCACTATAAAACCCAGTTGGAGGAAGCCGGGATACCCTATGAAGAAGGCGCGCATAGCGAAGCGCTGATCTTGGATTCGGTCATTGCAATCAAGAGTCCTGGGATACCGCAAACGGCGTCCGTTGTCCGTAAACTGAAGGAAAGGCGCATCCCGGTCATCGGCGAAATCGAATTCGCGGCACAATATACCGATGCCAAACTCATCTGTATTACCGGCTCCAACGGCAAGTCCACGACAACCATGTTGACATGGTACCTGTTGAGCCAAGGCGGGCTCAACGTAGGTTTGGCCGGAAACATCGGAAGAAGTTTTGCCTTGCAGGTAGCGCAAGAAAACTACGATTTTTATGTTTTGGAAATCAGCAGTTTCATGCTGGACGACATGACGTATTTCCGTGCCGATGTGGCTGTGCTGCTCAATATCACGCCGGATCACTTGGATCGATATGATTACCGGTTGGAAAATTATGTGGATTCAAAATTCCGTATCATTAGGAATCAACGGCCAGACGATCTGTTCATCTACTGTGCCGACGATCCAACTACGTTGGAAGGCTTGGTGCGGCATCAACCGATAGCAAAGGTTTGGCCATTCAGCCTCGTCAAGCCTATCGAGCCAGGCGCATATTTGAATAATAGAAACGAAATCGAAATTAACGTACCTCACCAAGAAACATTTACAATGGATATCAATGAACTTTCCCTGCAGGGTCAACACAATGTATATAATAATATGGCTTCCGGATTGGTTGCAAAAGCGCAAGAGCTCCGCAACGCCTCGATGAAGGAAAGCATGGGGTCCTTCAAGAACATTCCGCACCGGCTCGAATTCGTGGCGTGCATCGCGGGCGTGAACTACATCAATGACTCAAAAGCAACGAATGTCAATGCCGTGTGGTATGCCCTGGAAAGCCTAGCTCCACAAATCGTGTTGATTATGGGGGGAGTAGACAAAGGAAACGACTACGAAATGCTGAAGGACCTCGTGCGGAACAAGGTAAGGGCCATCGTCTGTATTGGCAAGGACAATTCGCGGATTCATGATTCCTTGGAGGAAGATGCGCAGATTGTCGTCAACAGTGCGAGCATGCGTGACGCGGTGGAGATTGCTTCCCATCTGGCCAAAAAGGGTGATACCGTATTGCTATCGCCCGCTTGTGCCAGTTTTGACTGGTTCAAGAATTTCGAGGATCGGGGCAATCAATTCAAGGAAGCGGTCATGGATTTATAATTTCATTCGACGGTTTTGAAGCCGTGGCGATTTGAAGATGAATTGCCGAATTTTCAAATTTTCGAATTTTCAAATTGAAAAAAAATGGAACAGGCGTTTTCAAAGTTGAAGGGTGACCGGTGGTTGTGGATCATCATCATCGTACTTTCGCTGTGGTCGCTGCTCGCCGTGTACAGTTCGGTGGGTACGTTGGCCTACAAGGAAGGAAAAGGTACTGAAGTGTACCTGATCAAGCATACGCTGTTGATTTTCGGTGGCTTCGCGTTGATGTATTTTTCGCACTTGCTTGATTATCGATGGTACGCGGGCATCTCCAAGATTTTGATGGCGATTACGATTCCATTATTGGTTTACACGCTGATTTTCGGGAACACGATCAACGAAGCCAATCGTTGGGTGACCATACCGGTCATCAATCAAACCTTCCAGACATCCGATTTGGCCAAATTGGCGTTAATCACATTTTTGGCTAGGACGCTCACGCGCAAACAAGAGAATATCAAAGACGTCAAAAAGGCATTCTTGCCTATCATGGGGTCTGTCTGCCTCATTTTCGCCTTGATAGCGCCAGCAAACCTGTCTACCGCACTGATGTTGTTCGGTGTGAGTGTATTGCTGCTCATCATCGGGCGCATCAGTATCAAGCAAATTGCCTACGTATGTTTGGGTGTATTTGTCTTATTGGTGTTGGTGGTGTCGCTGGGGCCACGTCGACAAACGTATATGTCGCGCGTGCAGACTTACATGAGCGGGGAGGCGGCCGATGATGACAAGTCTTTCCAATCCGACCATGCGAAGATAGCCATCGCGTCTGGTGGATTGTTTGGAAAGGGCCCTGGGAACAGTACTCAACGGAACGTGCTGCCGCACCCCTATTCCGATTTCATCTTCGCCATCATTGTCGAGGAATATGGTGCGATCGGAGGTTTCGTGTTGGTTTGCCTATATGTTGCGCTTATGTTTCGATGTATCCGTATCGTCACGCTCAGCCCCAAAGCGTTCGGCGCATTGCTGGCCGCCGGATTGGGCTTTAGCCTCACCCTGCAAGCATTGGGCAACATGGCCGTGGCCGTGGGGTTGGGACCTGTTACCGGTATTCCGTTGCCATTGGTCAGCATGGGTGGAACATCGATTCTGTTTACCAGTGTGGCATTTGGAATCATCTTGAGCGTGAGCCGGAACATCGACGAGTTAAAAGGTAAAGGGGCGATAGACGAGAAAAGGAAAATCGTGGTGGGTGAAATCCCGGCGATGGGTTAGTCGGACAGGAGTGAGCGGAAAGCGGATTAAGGACAACGGAAACGGATAGCAACATGGGTAAAAGAATCATCATCAGCGGAGGCGGTACCGGAGGACATATCTTCCCGGCTATCGCTATTGCCCGCGCGTTGAAGCGCCTGGCACCCGATACGCAATTGCTTTTCGTGGGTGCCAACGGCAAGATGGAAATGGATAAGGTGCCTGCGGCCGGATTCCGGATCGTTGGGCTCGATATCCAGGGAATCAACCGGAAATCCATCTGGAAAAACCTGCTGTTGCCTTTCAAATTATTCAACAGTATCCGCAAGGCGCGTCAAATCATCCGCGATTTCCGGCCCGATGTGGCAGTGGGCGTGGGTGGATATGCTTCGGGGCCATTGTTGCATACGGCTTCACGTATGCGGATACCCTGCCTTATCCAGGAGCAGAATTCCTATGCCGGTATTACCAATAAGCGTCTGGGTCGCAAGGTGGCGAAAGTATGCGTAGCCTTTGACGGCATGGAGCGATTTTTTCCAAAAGAGAAAATACTTTTCACCGGGAATCCGATCAGGCGGGAATCCGTGGCGATCCAGAACAAGCGATTCGAAGCCTTGGAATTGCTGAGTTTGTCGGCAAACAAGAAGACCATATTGCTCACGGGCGGAAGCCTAGGTGCACGCACATTGAATGAGTGCATGCGCGAAGGCTTGGCCCGGCTAGCCGCTGCGGACATACAAGTGATCTGGCAATGCGGGTCCTATTATTACGAAGAATTGAAGCAAGTGGTCGACGGTAGCTACGGGCACGTGAAACTCACCGCTTTCCTGCATCGCATGGATTTGGCGTATGCCGCGGCGGATGTCATCCTGGCAAGGGCAGGTGCGGGTACGATCGCTGAGTTGTGCGCGGTGGGCAAGCCGGTTATTTTGGTGCCGTCGCCCAACGTTGCCGAAGATCACCAAACGAAGAATGCACGCGCATTGGTCGAGAAAGGGGCTGCGTTGCTTGTGAGCGATAGCGACGCCCCCAAGATGTTGCTCGATACGGCATTGAAACTCTTGGCCGACCAAACGCGTAGCGAAACGTTGCGGGCGAACATCAGGAAACTGGCGATCCTGGACGCGGATGAGGTGATTGCGCGGCAAGTATTGGAGTTGGCGGGACAGTAATACAAAATACAAAACACGAGATACGAAAATGGACATCGGCAACATCAGGTACGTTTATTTTATCGGGATCGGTGGCATTGGTATGAGTTCCTTGGCACGCTATTTCCGTCATTTGGGGTGCTCGGTGAGTGGATATGACAAGACGGAAACGGCATTGACCAAGCAGCTGGTTGCAGAGGGGATTTCCGTTGGCTACACCGATAATTTCGCGCATGTAGAAGATGCATTTAAAGTCGTAGATGGCCATGTGTTGGTGGTCTATACGCCGGCGATACCCCCTTCACTGGGTATCCTGAATGCGTTCAGGCAATTGGGTCATAAGTTGCTGAAGCGTTCGGAGGTGCTTGGGCTGATAAGCCAAAATCGATTCACCATCGCCGTGGCGGGTACGCATGGTAAAACCACGACATCCACGCTCATCGCCCACATCCTTCGCGACAGTGGCCATGATTGTTCCGCGTTCTTGGGGGGCATCAGCACCAATTATGGCACAAATGCATTGTTCTCGGACAATAATGTCGTCGTCGTCGAAGCCGATGAATACGATCGCTCGTTCTTGGCCCTGCATCCGGACATTGCCGTTGTCACTTCGGCCGACGCCGACCACTTGGATATCTATGGCGACAAGGGCAGTCTAGAGGAGTCGTTTTCGCTTTTTTTGGGTCAGGTACACGGCGATGGTACGCGTATCGTGAAAATCGGGTTGCCGTTCGATGCCGACATTCGATACACGGCCGAGGGAACTGCCGATGCATATGCCGATAATATACGCATCGTGGATGGTGAGTTCCATTTTGACTACCATTGGTCTGGGGGACAGATCGCCGATTTGCACTTGGGATTGCCGGGTAAGCACAATGTCGAGAACGCTGTAGCTGCTGTAACGGCGGCGTTGCTGCTCGATGTCGAGCCGCGTAAGATAGCCAAGGCACTTTCTTCCTTTGCCGGGGTGAAACGACGCTTTGAATACCTGGTCAAGACGGATCGAGCGATTTACATCGACGATTATGCCCATCATCCCGAAGAGTTACGGGCGTTCCTGTCGGCGGTGCGGGCGCTCTATCCCAGTAGGAAATTGACGGCAGTTTTCCAGCCCCACTTGTACAGCCGTACACGTGACTTCGCCGATGGATTCGCGGAGACGTTGGGGGCGGTGGACACCTTGTTGCTGATGGACATCTATCCAGCACGCGAACTGCCTATCCAAGGTGTCGATTCACGCATGTTGCTCGATCGCGTCACGTTGCAAGACAAGCACTTGGTCAGTCCGGAAGCGGTCAAGGATTACGTGCGATCGCACCGGCCAGCATTGTTGGTGACCGTCGGCGCGGGTGATATCGATTTATTGGTTAAACCACTAAAAGCTATTTTGGAGAATGCCTAGCGGTTTTGCATATCGGTTCAATTGGCGGAGCCTACTGTACGGCATCGTGGGCGCCTTGGCGTTGGTCGGCATGGTCGTGTTGATGGGCTTTATCGGTAAAAAGAGCAGTGAGCAAGCGTGTTCAGCCGTGCGGATTATCGTGTTGGGTGACGAATCCTTTATCGAACAGCAGGATATCATGGGGATGCTGGTCGAGAAATATGGCGAACTGGAAGGGCGTACCTTGGCACGTATCCCCATCCATGAATTGGAAAAGGATCTCCGCCAGATCCCATTTGTTTTTTCTGCGGTCGTCACGATCGATATGGATGGTTTGCTTACGGTTCGTGTCAGGCAGCGCGAAGCCGTTGTTAGGGTAATCAACAGCAGTGGACTTGATTTCTACATCGATCGACAGGGGCAAAAAATGCCGGTGTCGCTTAAATACGTGCCGCGTGTTCCGGTTGCCAACGGCCATATCTCGGAACCGTACAACGGAACGCTTGACAGCGTGAGCAGTGAATTGGTCAGGGACATCTACAAGACGGCACAATTCATCAGCGCTGACAGCGTGTTTAGCAGTCAAGTGGTTCAGCTTTATGTGAATGCTTACCAAGATATCGAATTGGTGCCGCGCGTCGGCGGGCACCAGATCATTTTGGGCAATGCCGATTCGCTGGAGCGAAAATTCGAAAAGCTCATGCTTTTTTACAGTAAAGTGGTGCCAAAGACAGGGATTGGCGCCTATAAAACCGTCAACCTGAAATACGCTGGCCAATTGGTTTGCGAACGCAGCGAAAATTTCAGGCCCGAGGATATCATGATCATGCAGGATTCGACACGTATTAACCATATAACAGATAGCATCAATACACAATAGTTATGAAGACAAAAGCAATAACCGACAAGGACTCTCCAATCGTAGTGGGGCTGGATATCGGCACGACCAAGATCTGCGTTACCGTAGGCAGGCGCAGCGGCGCAAAGAAAATCGAGATATTGGGCGTTGGCAAAGCCGAATCATCGGGTGTAAGCCGCGGCGTGGTGGCCAATATCCAAAAGACCGTGAACAGCATCGTGCAGGCAGTTGAAGAGGCCAGCGCGCAATCCAATGTGGATGTGAAGGTGGTCAATGTCGGTATCGCTGGTCAACACATCAAAAGCATCCAACATCGTGGCATCCTGACCCGCAGGGATGACAATGAAATCAGTCGATTGGACATCGAGCGGCTCATTGAAGACATGTATAAGCTTGTGCTGCCTCCCGGGGAAGAAATCATCCATGTACTTCCCCAAGAGTTCACGATTGACAATGAGCCAGGCATCAAAGACCCGATTGGGATGGCCGGTAGGCGCATGGAGGCCAACTTCCACATCATCTCTGGGCATGTGAGCGCGGTAAAGAACATCAAGAAATGCATCGACAATGCCTCGCTGGAAGTGCAGGACCTCATCCTCGAGCCGTTGGCATCTTCTGAAGCCGTGCTGGACGATGCCGACAAAGATGCGGGCGTCGTGTTGGTGGACATCGGGGGCGGAACAACTGACGTGGCCATTTTCCATGAAGGCATCATCCGCCATACAGCCGTGATCCCACTTGGTGGCAATATCGTGACCGAAGACATCAAACAAGGGTGTTCGGTATTGCGCAATCAGGCCGAACTGCTGAAGATACGGTTCGGGTCGGCTTTGGCCGACGAAAATAAGGAAAACGAAGTCATCTGCGTGCCAGGCCTCCGGGGGCGTGAAGCCAAGGAGATTTCCGTGAAAAATCTAGCTTACATCATTCAGGCACGGATGGAGGAAATCATCGAGCACGTGTACTATGAAATCAAATCATCCGGATATGAAAACAAGCTGATCGGCGGCATCGTGATTACCGGTGGAGGCGCGCAGCTCAAGCACTTGGTGCAGCTGGTGGAGTACATCACGGGCATCGATTGCCGTGTGGGCTTCCCGAACGAACACTTGGCCAAGAATGAAGTTTTGCCCAAGAGCATATACGACGAATTGAAAAGCCCGCTTTACGCCACCGGTATCGGATTGCTTATCAAAGGCATCCTGGCCGAAGAGGAGCAAGTGGAGATGAACCAGGACAATCGGAAATCGCCGATGTCGGTGAAGGAGATCACGGAAAAGGGCAATAAGGAAAAGGGCTTTTTCAAATGGTTCAGGGACATCATCAAAGACGGCAACGAGATTGACGATGAAACCTACCTGGGGAAGAAGTAGTTTTCAACAACAGCTGTTTTTTCCACATTGTTAACAGTTGTGGAAAACCATTGTGTAAAAAGTGCTATTATTACCCTACGATTATTGAATCAATAAAAAATTTGTATCACGCTCTTTTGGAGCAAAATACGATTGATATATGTCTTTTAAGTTTGAAATGTTAAAGGAGCAATCGGCGATTATCAAGGTAATCGGCGTAGGTGGTGGAGGCGGAAATGCGGTCAACCACATGTATAAGCAAGGGATCAGCGGGGTTGACTTCATCGTCTGCAACACCGATGCGCAGGCGCTTGAGCTCAGCCCGATACCGAACAAGGTCCAATTGGGAGCCAGCCTCACGGAGGGCATGGGGGCTGGTGCCGACCCCAGCGTCGGCGAAAACTCGGCCATAGAGAGCATCGAGGATATCAAGCGGATGTTGGGGCCCAGTACCAAGATGCTGTTCATCACGGCAGGCATGGGCGGCGGCACCGGTACTGGAGCGAGTCCGGTACTGGCCAAGGCAGCCAAAGAATTGGGCATCCTCACCGTTGCCATCGTAACCACACCGTTTGCTTTCGAAGGCAAGCGTAGGCGGATGCAGGCCGAAGACGGGCTGGATGAATTGAAAAAATACGTGGATTCGTATTTGGTGATTTCGAATGATCAGCTGCGCGATATCTTCGGTAACCTGACCATGACCGCGGCTTTTGCCAAAGCAGATGACATCCTGACCACGGCGGCGAAAGGCATTGCTGAAATCATCACGATACCTGGTTATGTCAATGTAGACTTCAAGGATGTCCGGACCGTCATGAACGATAGCGGCGTAGCCATCATGGGCAATGCGATCGCCGAGGGCGAACAGCGTGCCTTGCAGGCCGTTGAAGGGGCGCTTGCTTCCCCGTTGCTGAAAGACAATGAAATCGAGGGCGCGCGGTACATCCTGCTCAACATCACTTCCGGAAAGCAGGAAGTGACGATGGATGAAGTGACCGTCATCACCGACTACATCCAGGACAAGGCCGGGTTATCGGCCGATTTGATTTGGGGGAATTGCATAAACGAGTCGTTTGAGAATGAGTTGTCGGTAACGATCATCGCTACCGGTTTCCAAACGGCAGAAGAGCGTGTTAAGGAGAAGCAAAACGAACGGGTCGCCATTCCGCTCACGCCGGAAGAACCCAAAGTGCCCTATGTAAAGCCCATCAATCAATTCGTGCAGCGCGAAGAAGGCGGGACGGAAGGCGAACCGATGATTAAGCCCGTTGCCGAGCGAAGTGCCCCGAAGCCCTCGGTACAGCAAGCAGATCTTTTCAGCGCACCGGCCGTCAAACCGCAATTGCGGAACAATACGCCCGATAAGGACGGTATCATTCGGCATACCTTGGCGGCCGAAAGCGAGCCAACGAAAGAGGAGAAGCCCAACGATGGGTATGAGGTGAAAACCACGCCTTCCGCGTTTCATTTTGAATTGCCCGAAGCCGTGGAAGTCAATACACCCGAAGCCGTTCGGCCAACGGAGGTGACGGAGCGTGAGACAGCCGAGGAATTGGCGTCTGGAGCGCAGGCCTACGCAGGCGATGAGCACAAGACGCCCGAATATGTAGAGAAGGAATTGCTCAAAACCAAGGAACGGATCCTGCGGTTGAAGGAGTTGAGCATGAAGTTGAAGTCGGCGAATGGCCTTCAGGAGCTCGAAACCGAGCCCGCGTATCGCCGCAAGCAAATGGCGCTCGACGACATGCCGCACTCATCAGAATCGCAGGTGTCGCGGTTTACGCTTTCGACCGACGAAGGGATCACGGAAATTCGACCAAACAATTCGTTCTTACATGATAATGTAGATTAGTGCATTTTCATTTACCTATTTATTAACTGTTTGGTCAAGGGTCAGCGAATCCGATACCAAGCAGTTTTTTTACGTTGAAGGGACACTCCATATTGATGGCGTTTGATTTAAAGATTATCTTTGCAGCAATCTTTTTTGACATGTAATAATCCGATACGTATTGGACTTGTTTGATAAAATCGCAAAAAACCTAGGGCCGATAGGCCAGCACTACGAGTGGTCGCATGGCTATTTCTCGTTCCCTAAATTGGAAGGGGAAATCGCGCCGCGTATGATGTTCAATGGAAAGGAGCACCTGGTTTGGAGCCTTAACAATTACTTGGGTTTGGCGAACCACCCCGAGGTGAGGGCGGTTGATGCCGAGGCCGCAGCAGACTTCGGCATGGCTTACCCGATGGGTGCCCGGATGATGTCTGGCAACAGTGCACATCACGAGGAGCTGGAACAGGATTTGGCAGCTTTCGTTGGCAAGGAAGACGCATTCTTATTGAATTACGGCTATCAGGGCATGGTGTCGATCATCGACGCGTTGGTGGATCGCAATGACGTGATTGTCTATGACGCCGAGTCGCATGCGTGCATCGTGGATGGCGTGCGGTTGCACATGGGCAAGCGTTTTGTTTACCAGCACAATGACATTGAAAGCTGCAAAAAGCAATTGGTCAGGGCAGCTAGGCTTGCCGAGGCCAATGGAGGGTCGATACTGCTGGTCACGGAGGGTGTCTTTGGCATGTCTGGCGCCCAAGGGCACTTGCGTGAGATCGCAGCGCTGAAAAAGCAATTCGGATTCAGGATGTTGGTTGATGATGCCCACGGTTTCGGAACCATGGGCGCGACCGGAGCCGGTACCCATGAAGCGCAGGATTGTGTCGACGACATCGATATTTATTTCGGTACGTTTGCCAAATCCATGGCCGGCATCGGCGCTTTTGTGGCATCCACCAAGGAAGTCATCACCTACTTGCGTTATAACATGAGATCGCAAACATTCGCCAAATCGTTGCCGATGCCGATGGTCATGGGGTTGAAGAAACGATTCGAACTGCTGAAAAGCAGCCCTGAATTACGGGATCGCCTTTGGCGTATCGCACGGTCGCTCCAACATGGGCTGCGCGATCGGGGCTTCGATATCGGAAAGACCGATACGATGGTAACACCGGTTTACCTGAAGGGCGACCTCAATGAAGCCACGGCACTTACGCGCGACTTACGGGAAACACATGGCATATTCTGTTCCATCGTCGTGTATCCCGTCATTCCGAAGGGGCTTATCGAGCTCAGGCTTATACCCACCGCGATGCATACCGTAGAAGACGTTGCCTACACGTTGCAGGCGTTTACGGAGGTGAGCCAAAAGCTTGATTCCGGTTACTACAAACAGGCCCTTTCTTTACAGTAGACGCACTATTGCCCATTTAAGGCACAAAATTCAGCAAAAAGGACGTCCTCGAATGATGTGGGTAGGGCGTTGTTTTATTTCGTCTTGTCTGTTTTATCTGGCTGGTTTTCAGTGCACTAGTTCCTGATGGGGTTTGATGGTTCCGCTATGCCCGTGTCGAATGTGGAAAAAAAAGCGCATTTAAGGCTCGTTTCGAGTGTTTTATTGTTTTTTTTTCCGAAAAAAGATTCTACTTTTAACCCACTGTAGATTATTAACTTAATTAAATTCAAAAAAAAGGAGTATTTATTATGGCAAGTATTCAAAAATTTAATGAGCTCAAGAGCTTGGTCGAAGGTTTAGATGGAGACGCTGACAAATTCTTCAATAAAGGGAACAACGCTGCCGGTACACGGGTGAGGAAAGGCCTGCAAGACGTAAAGAACTTGGCTCAAGCCATCCGCTTGGAGATACAAGAATCGAAGAACGCGAAATAAAGTATAGCTTGACGACAAATGCGTCAGCAAGATAAAGCCCTGAAAATTCGGGGCTTTTTTAGTTTCACCGAAAATTTATTAACTTGGGGCTTGTTTAACGAGTGACTTCGATGCCGAAATTGACGTATCTTTTATTCCGATTCGGGTTTGTTTACGGGATTTCGGCCAGCTGCTGTACGAGCCAGGATTTTCGGGACGTGCTACGGCCGGACGCAACGCGTGTGGTAGGCTATTTCGGAAGGCTTGTGCTGATTATGGTGTTCCTGCCGCTGGCGACCGCCGCTCAGCAACTGCCGCACTACACCATGTATATGGCCAATAATTATGTGCTCAATCCGGCGCTGGCAGGTATCGAGCCTTATGTGGATTTGAAACTGGCTGCCCGCACGCAATGGGTGGGTATAAACAATGCGCCCAAAACAGCCTATGCAACGATCAACTCGCCACTTAACATCCGTGATTTTCCCCGAAATCGCATCGGGATCGGGGGCAAGTTGATGGTGGACCAAACCGGGCCAATCATGCGTTCTTCGGGAGAGCTGAATGGGGCTTATCACCTGCCGGTGCATGCCGGTTATCGGCTTTCGTTCGGGGTAGGCGTGGGTATAAATTACCATCGCGTCGATATCAATAGGTTGCAGTTGGTTGATCCAAGAGATCCCATTTATGCCACAACGGATTTTTCACGTGTTACGCCGGCGGTAAACGTGGGCTTATGGTATTACGCTACCGATTTATTTATCGGCCTTGCCGGCCAGAATATGCTTGAAAGCGATGCGAGCCTAGTTGCCGCTCCCGAAGGTGACATTGCCATGAAGACCTATCGGCACTTCTTTGCAACGGCGGGATATCGGTTCAAGTTCGACGATTTCTACCTCACGCCGTCGGTGATGCTCAAGGCCGTACGTCCATTGCCGTTGGCCTACGACGTTAATGTGAAAGGGCAGTTCGCTGACGTATGCTGGGCGGGGATTACCTGGCGGCATCAGGACGGGGTGGCGGCAATGGTCGGTTTCTTCGTGAGTTCGGGATTGAATGTGGCCTATGCATACGATTTTACCAATTCCGACTTGCGGAGGCATTCGTATGGGTCGCATGAGATCATGCTAGGCATCAACATCAATAATCAGCGGGGTCCCAAATGTCCCACCTATGCATGGTAGGCGAGATTCAAAAGGCTTATGCGTGTAACGGCTCACATCGCTTCGGTCGTACTTTGGGCGATCTTCGGGCTGCCGGGCAAGCTGTGGGCACAACAAGGCTGCGCCAATTTCGGGGATCCCATCATCAACATCACTTTTGGGAACGCCGCAGCGCCCATGACGCGGCTTGCAGACGGCGTTTCCGACTATCACCTGTATCAGGGCGGGGGGCAGTTCATGATGCCTAACTTTTATACGATAACCAGCCGAGCTGGTACGGCCGGGCGATCCGTGTTCCACGATTTGACCGATCACACCGGCGACGCGGGCGGCGGTATGCTACTGGTGAACGCCGACTACCAGCCCGGCGTCTTTTATCAGGAGACACAACCTGACCTCTGCCAGCATACCGACTTCACGTTCAGCGCGTGGGTGATCAACGCAAGCCCACCCGACCTGCAATGTGGATCGGACTCGCAGGTGTGGACGCCCAATGTGCAGTTTGAGATACGCACCCCATCCGGGGCATTAATCGATTCGTTGCCAACCGGTGATATCCCCGCGTCGTTTTCGCCCGAATGGCGCCGATATGAATTGACGTTCAATACAGGCGAATACACCGACGTGGTGTTGGTGATGCGCAATATCGGTCCCGGGGGGTGTGGCAACAACCTGGCCATAGACGATATCCAATTCCGGCCGTGCGGCCCGCAGCTGGACTTGGTGCCGTCGCTGCAAATCACGTCAGGCAATACGATATTCCTTTGCGCCGAAGCCGCTGAGGTTTCTTTGGCTAGCCGCGTGGGGGCAGGGTACGGCGCCCCCGTATACCAGTGGCAGCAACGGGCTGACGAGGCGGATGCGTGGATCGATGTCGAGCACGCCAATCGACCGTCGCTGACGGTGAGCCCGGTACAGCCTACATGGTATCGGCTGGCGGTGGCCGCCAATGCGACTAGCCTCCGCAATCCAAAATGCCTGGTCGTATCCGAACCTGTACGCGTCGCCCAATTGCAGGTGCCTGACGCCGAGCCGGTACCGGTCCGTTCGTTACACTGTTTGGACGAGCGGGTGTCGCTGGCACCCGGCGAGTTCGATTGGGTGGACAGCGGGCCTTTGACCTACCGGTGGAGCATGCACGATGGGGAAGGATGGACGCTTGTTGCCGGTGCCGACGGCGTTAGCTATGTGCCTACGATTACACAGACGGGCACACACCGGTACCTTCGGCAAGCGAGAAACAGTTGTGGCACGGTTTTCCCCACCAATGAGTTCGAGGTGACGGTACTTCCGATGGCGGAAACCGAATTGCAATTGCCAACAGACCTGTTTTGCGTAGACGGACCTGCAGTCCGGCTGTCGGGCGGCTCGCCTGAAGCGTTCAACGGACAAGCTGGCGTATATCATGGCCGTGGCGTAGCGGATGGTTTTTTTTATCCGAACCGGGCCGGCGTTGGGCAGCATGTCATTTCCTATTCGCCGCCGCCGGGCATCGATTGTCCATCACCTTCCACAGCGACCATAACCGTACTCGAACCGTTGTATCTACATCCCATGGCCGATCATGTCGTATTGCGTGGCAACGGTATCCGACTGGTCCCGGAAACCAATGCGGCCCATTTTATGTGGAATCCCAGCGATCTCGGATTAAGTGACTACACCGCGCCCGCGCCCGTAGCTGCACCGATTTCGACAACCACCTATCGGTTGGCCGTGACCAATGCGGCCGGTTGCGAACAAGCGACAGCGGTGACCGTAAGGGTGTTGGAACCGCTTGCCATACCCAATGGGTTCACGCCCAATGGCGATGGGATGAACGACCTGTGGGAAATCGAAGGGTTGGATCGGTTCCCCAACGTCGTGGTGGAGGTATTCAATCGATGGGGCGCCCCGGTTTTCTCTTCGCGTGGATATGCATCGCCGTGGGATGGTCGATTCCAAGGCGCTCCGCTGCCTGCTGGCACCTATTATTACACGATATCCTCAGCGGTGCTGCAACGGCCGTTGAGTGGTACCCTAACTATTTTACGATGATGGTAAAGATAACTATCCCCGCCTGTTGTACCTATGGATTGACGGTTCTGGCCATCCTCTTGACGATGACGCAGCGCGGTTGGGCGCAATGTGGGTCGGTTGGGGATCCCATTGTCAATATCACATTTGGTACGGCATCAAACCCCGATATCGGTCGCGGTACCACCACATACACGTTGCGCTCGAATGGGTCGTTGAACGATGGCGAGTACAAACTCGCCAGCAACGTGAGCCAAGGCAGGCCTGAATGGCACAATCTAGGTAACCACACGCCCGGGCAGCCGGACGGCTTGATGCTGGTTGTCAATGCAAGCCATGCAGCGGGCGAGTTCTATCGCATCCGCGTGACTGGATTGTGCCACGACACCCGCTTCAGGTTCAGTGCCATGATAGCGAACGCTAACCAGCCCGACAATTGTGGCGAAAATACCATCTTGCCAAATGTCCGGTTCGTCATCGAGGGTAGGTATGGCAATGTTGTCAACAACCCCTACGCAACGGGCAATATCCCGACCACATCATCGCCTGTATGGCAAGAATACGGTTTTGAGTTCGATACGGGGGGAGAAACCGAATTCGATTTGGTGCTCATCAACGACAATCCGGGTGGTTGCGGCAATGACCTGGCCATTGACGATATCCAATTCCGGCCGTGCGGCCCACTTTTGGCGCTGGAACCGTTTTGGTTGAGGACACAAGCAGATTCACTTTTTTTCTGTGAAGGCGAAGTCGATCCAATCGTCATCGGCAGTCGGGTAAGTTCGGGAAGCGGTTATCCAGCAACACCCGTGTTCCAATGGCAGAGCAGGGCGGGTAGCGAGGACACTTGGCAGGATATGCCCGGCGAACGTGGTAGCTCGCTGACCTTTATCCCCATTCATGACCAGTGGTATCGATTGACAGCGGCCGCGACAGAAGCCAACCTTGGTAATCAACTTTGCCGGATCACGTCGGATGCGATCCGCATCGCACAAGTGGCGCCACTCTCCGCTACGCTCGTGTCGCAGGTACTTGATGCGCTGTGCGTGCACGAGTCCGTGTCTTTTTCGCCGCCCGGTCACAGTCGCGAGAATGCCGGCCCCGTAGCCTATCAGTGGTTGCTTGACGAAGGCAATGGTTTGGCGCCTATACCCGGCGCGACCACCGGCGAGTATAGGTTCGATGCCGGCGCGCAAACCCGTTCGGTCGTGTTGCTACGAGAGGTCACTAATATATGCGGTGAGCGAATAATCACCCATGAATACGCGTTCGACGTCCGGGAGATCGTCCGGGCTGCCTTCACGCTGGCCGAGCTTACCAGTTGCGCGGATGACGAACCCATCCTGCTCACCGCGGGCACGCTCCTCAATCCGGAGGCAGGCATGGTGGGCGTGTACAGCGGGAATGGGGTTTCCGATGGGTTTTTCGACCCCAGATTGGCTGGGGTAGGCGAGCACACCATCACGTATTCGGCACCGCCGGATGTGCGTTGCGCGGTGCCGGCCCAAGTTGTCATGACCGTGTTCGATTCCGTATCCATGTCGCCGATGTTACCGATGGTCATGCTCGCTGGCCAACGCGTTACGTTGCGGCCGGAAACCAACGCCATACGATTCCAATGGGACAACCAACCTGGTCTTGACGATTATCGCGTACTGAATCCGGTTGCGTCGCCAACGGAAACGACGACCTATACGCTGAGGGCAAGCAATGAGCACGGGTGTTCGAAGGAGGTTTCGGTCACGGTCAACGTACTGCGGAACCTGCAGGTGCCAAACGGCTTCACGCCCAATGGCGACGGCATCAACGATGGCTGGGAGATTGCCGGCCTGGAGCAATACCCTAACGTCTTCATCCAGGTATTTAACCGGTGGGGGGCGCCCGTGTTCTCGTCTAAAGGCTATCCCACGCCCTGGAACGGCCAGTTCAATGGCGCGCCCTTGCCGGCGGGCACCTATTATTACACCATTGCGTCTGACGTGTTGCGTCAGCCGTTGAGCGGCTCGGTATCCATCCTGCGGTAGCCATCGTTTTCCACGTTTCCGCTATTTTTCGTAATATCGCCGCAAAAAAAAAGACATGGCCGCAAACAACAATCCAATATGGGTGATGAGTTCAGCTTTCGACCGGCTTTCGTTGCCGGAACTGATTGCCGTTACAAAAGAAATCGGAGCCCAGGGAATCGATTTGTGCGTTTTCCGGCGTGACGGTACGCGGCAAGACCATACCGCCACGCACCTGGACTATGCCCGTTTCACGCCCGATACCGCCAAGCGCGTGTTGGATGACTTCAATACGGCAAACCTTCGGCTTTCGTTGGGAGCCTTCGAGAACCTGATCGGCGGAGACCCGGTTGAACGCGTCAAAAACCAAAATCACCTACTGCAATTGATTCGCATCGCGCACCTGCTGGGCGGCGACGGCAACGATGTGAAAGTGGGAACCTTTGTCGGCTACAATCATGAACTTGGCGTCACCGAAGGCGGGTTCCAGAAAAACCTCGACGAATACAAACGCGTTTTTGCGCCCATCATCAAGTATGCCGAAGACCTCGGGGTGACCATCCTGTATGAAAACTGCCCGATGGAGGGCTGGCGTTCCGCAACCTATACCACCACCTACAATAACCTGCCGGGTGTATTGGCTGCGCGGAAATTGATGTATGCGCTGATTCCGAGCAGGGCCCACGGCGAAATATACGATCCCTCGCACGATGTCTGGCAGCACACCGACCCCGTCGCCGTCATCGCACAAAGCGACCTGTCCCGTATCCATCGCATCCACGTGAAGGCCACGCGAAACCTCAGTACCGTTGCGCGAACGGATTGGGGGGGCATGTATCCCATGCAGGCGGTCGATGCGGCATTGGCCGCGGCTGCGGGCGTAGCGGTTCCCGCCAACGATTGGGACCGCCACCACTACGAAGCCATGTTGCCTGGTTTTGGCGGGTCGGATAGCATGGACTGGCGTGGTTTCGTCGATATCCTTGCCGAAAAGGGCTTTTCCGGTCCGTATGAAATCGAGAATGAAGCCAAGAATTCGAAAGACACCGGCAACCTGGCCGCCACGGTGCAGGGTTATCGAGCGGCTGTCGGGTTCCTGTCGCCCATGCTATGGGCGCTGGATCCTTCGGCGGGATACGTCCACCGCGCCGCCGCTCCGTTGCGGCAGCCCGATGCAAAGGACTTGCCTGTCGTTACCATGGACCGGTTATAGACGGCGTTGGTTGCCGTAAATGGTGGGTTACGCGCCCGAATGCAGGCGGAACTTTTCGATCAGTTCGGCAATATTGTCTACCTGCAGTTTTTCGAAAATGCGGGTCTTATAGGTGCTTACCGTAGACGTACTCAGGTTCAGTGCCTTGGATACCTCCATGATGCCCAACCCCTGTACCAGGTATTTGGCCACGTCGACCTCCCTGTTGGAAAGCGTATTCAGTGGGTTGTCTGCCCTTAAAACGGATTTGCCCATCGTGAGCGTATTGTAATAGAGCTCCCGCACCTCGGGGCTCATGTATTTGCCCCGTTGTATCACCGCAAGGACGGCGTCTTTCAAGTCGCTTTTGGACGTGTTTTTGTTGAGGTAACCCGCTGCGCCGGCCTGCAGGTAGCGTAGGGCGTACAGCGTTTCGTCATACGACGAAAACACCAGTATCTTGATCTTCGGTTGGACCATCAGCACCTGTTCAACCATTTTGATGTTGTTCCCTCCGGGCATGTTGATGTCGAGCAGCAAGAGATCGTAAGCCCGCTCCGACAATAGTTTAATCATCTCATCAAAATCTTCGGCTTGGGTCACTTTCGCCAGTGGCAAAGCCTCCTTTACCACGATAGACGTGCCAAGCCGTACGATTCCATGATCATCTGCAATCAATATCTCTGTCATGCGCAACTGCTGTTAATCATAGATTGCCCCGTCGATGGTGCTTGTTATTCATAAGTAAGGATGCTAAAATCGCATATTATGCAAATATAGATGAAATTATGAATTCAATAACCTTTTCGGTTAAATTTAATAGGTTACGGGTAAAAAATATTTCAGGACGATACCGGCTGAAAAAAAAATTTGTTTAAATCCCAAAAATGTTCAATTTAGGGGTGGCAAAACAATCATTAATAATTTAACCTTATTGCTTATGGGATTTTTGAAAGAGTTCAAGGAATTTGCCATGCGGGGCAGTGTGGTGGATCTCGCCGTGGGTGTGGTCATCGGCGGCGCGTTCGGCAAGATCGTCACCTCGATGGTCGATGACATCATCATGCCGCCCATCGGGTACCTCACGGGCGGAATCGATTTCTCGCAGATGCGCTATGTGATCCAGGCCGGTGATGAGGCTGCTGGCGTGGCCGAAGTGGCGATTACGTACGGTAACTTCATCAATGTAATCATCCAGTTCATCATCGTGGCCTTCTGTATTTTCCTTGTCATCAAAGGGATCAATTCGTTGAAACGGAAGCAGGAAGCGGCTCCCGCAGCACCGCCCGCACCTTCCAATGAAGAGGTGTTGCTTGCGGAGATCCGGGATTTGCTCAGGGCAAAGCAGTGACGGTTCCTTAAGAAGGGTGCGGAAAGGCGCCCTTCTTTTTGCGTTTACCTGTACGGTTTCATTGCATTGACCGCTCAGAACGATTTGGGTGCCCTTGGGTCGGTCAGGATCACGTAGTCGCCCAAGTGGCTCCACGCACCCCAGTCGGGGTCGCTGAAACGTTCGTGCGGGAAGCACGAAATATTCGATACCGAAAGCCTTTGCGCATAATTGCGTAGGTGCGCCACGGTGCCTAACCGCTCGTCGCTGTGGAAGCGCCCGTTCAGGTGCAGGATTTTCCGGACCGATTTCCTTTTCGCCAATCGACTGATTCGGTAGGCCATGGTCGCGTCCCATAGGTTTTGGCTTTCGTAGATCTTTAGGTTTCCCATGCCATCGTGCCCGCCCATCAGGCCTGCGAACTTGTCGTAATAGGCCCCCGTAAGCGTGTCGACCGGTAGGGGCGCGAGCAACGCTTTTGCCCGTTTGTCCAAGGCGCGCAGGCTTTCGAGCCCTTCGCGTGTTACCCGGTTCGTGTAGCGGCTCGGCGCGTTGGCGGCCAATACCGCCATCCGGTGTTCCTTGGCGTATTCCACCAACGGACGGTAATCCTTGTAGTTATTCCACAATACGGCATCCTTGGAGAGGTTGCGCTCGGTGATGAGGCCGGCCAAGTATTCATCCAAGACCAATTGGTCGTCGCTCACGAACATCTCCAGGGACAACGCCACGCCATCGTATCGCTCGTCCAACGCGACCAGGAGCGCATGCTGCACCACATGGGCCACCGAATCATTGTGTTCCTCGCCAAAGAATATCACATCGGTATCCGCAAGTGCTTCGACCAGCTTGTCGAGATCGATTTCCTGTTGCGCATGGGTATCGTATATGCGATACAAGGCGCTGTCTGCGTGCTGGGCGACGGCCGCGAGCGGCAGTAGTGCGGCCGCGCAACAAAGCATTCGTTTTATCATGCTACGAATATACTGCATTGTAGCCTTCGACGCGGCAAAAAATATGCCGCGATAAATTTGATAGTTATCGCAATAAACCGTACATTTGCGCTCTCATTTTGGGGAGATAACAAAAACTAGAGAACAAGCGTCATGAAGAGAACGTTCCAGCCGTCGCTACGGAAAAGAAAGAATAAACATGGATTCAGGGAGCGCATGAGCACCGCCAACGGCCGCCGTGTGCTTGCCGCAAGGCGGGCGAAAGGCCGGAAGCGCCTTTCCGTATCGGACGAAGGCCGCCACAAGGCCTAATTTCGATATAGCCGGTGACTGCTTGCTTCCGGGGCCATAACCGGTTTCGGGTACGTCATCGCTCATGAAAAGACATACATTTTCAAAAGAAGAACGGCTGTGTAGCAAAAGGTTGATTGCCGACCTTTTCCAACACGGTTCTTCTTTTTTCATTTACCCGTACCGGATCACCTACCTACGGTCAGCGGGCTTGGAGCCGAGGCTGCAGGTGCTGTTCTCCGTGTCTAAGCGGAGATTTCCGCATGCCGTGCAGCGAAACCTGTTCAAGCGACGGATGCGCGAAGCGTACCGCCTCCAAAAAAGCGAAATCCTGAATCCCGCGCCCGACCCACCCACCACGGGCTTGGCCGTAGCCATCCAATACGTCGGCAAGGCGGCGGTGGATTACGCAACCATGCATGCCCGCATGGCGGAGGTACTCAAGAAGCTTGGCGACCACGCATCATGAATCCACTCGCCTATACCTGGAAAAAATTGCTGCGTCCCGGCATCGGTGCGCTATTCCTCCTGTTGATCCGTGGCTATCAGTTGCTGCTGTCGCCCATGCTCGGGGCGTCGTGTCGATATACCCCCACGTGCTCGCAATACGGCCTGGAAGCCATCCGCAAGCACGGGCCATTCAAGGGCGGTTGGCTTACGCTGAAGCGTATTTCCCGTTGCCACCCCTGGGGCGGGCACGGTCACGATCCCGTTCCCTGAAAAAATCGCTAACTTCGCACCCAAAGTATGCCTGTCCACTATATACTTCAGTTAGAAACGGCCACTCCCGTATGCGGGGTCGCGCTATCGGCGGATGGTGAAACCATCGCGTTCCGCGATGTCGAAGAACCGAATGCCCACGCCGCGCGGCTCACCCTTTCGATCGATGCCGTCTTGACCGAAGCCGGCCTGTCGTTCGCGGATTTGGCCGCGATAGCCGTGGGCAAAGGCCCCGGCTCGTATACCGGTCTGCGCATCGGCGTTTCGGTGGCCAAAGGATTGTGTTATGCCGCCGACCTACCGCTCATCGGTGTCCCGACGCTTGCCGCCATGGCCCACGGATTTGCCGCCGCTCACCCCGATTTGGTGGGAGGTGGCCATTGGCTATGCCCGATGGTCGATGCCCGCCGCATGGAAGTGTTCTCGGGCTGCTACGATCAGCTGCTGGAACCCACCGTGCCGCCCGCCGCCTTAGTGGTAGAAGCGCATACATTCGATGACTACGCGTTTGACGATAAGATTGTCTTGTTCGGGAGCGGGGCCGATAAATTGGAGGCCCTGTTCGCCGGAAACGTACGGGTGGACGTGGTGCCCGGTTTCAAGAATTCGGCCACCCACCTGGGGCGCTTGGCTTACCAAGCCTGGCTTGCCGGCGACTTTGCGGATGTGGCGTACTTCGAACCCTATTACCTCAAAGATTTCGTCGCGACCACACCAAGATCCCGGTGATTACCACCAGCCCCTCCGCTTGAACCAGAAATAGATTGCTACGGAGATCCCGCACATGAGCAACAGCACTGCCGGGTAGCCGTAGTGCCATTCCAGTTCGGGCATGAAGCGGAAATTCATGCCATAGATACCCACGATGAAGGTGAGCGGCATGAAAAAGACGGAAAAGACCGTCAACACCCGCATGATCTCATTGGTGCGCTGCGAGGCGAGCGAAAAATAGACCGAAAGGAGTTGGGCCGTGTTTTCGGAGAGGTTCTCAAACAGCGTCCGGATGCGCACGTACAGGTCGCGCAGGTCGCGGGTATAGACATCGCTGTGCTCTTCGGCATCGATGTTGTCGATGATTTCATAAGAAAGCAGCATCACGCGGCGTATCACGTCGATCTTGCGTTTCACGAAATAAAGCCCGCGCAGGATCGGTGATTTGCGTTGCCTGAGGAAGACACGTTCTTCGTAATAGTCCAACGATTCCGACAGCTTCACGCCGGGTTGCTCGAACGTCAGTATCGATTCCCTGATCAGCGAATTGAGCAGATACAGCGTCGAATTGCATTTGCCCGTGTCGATGCGCTTGGCCTTGACCAGGTCCACGAGTTCGTCTTCGCTCCGATGCACGGTGAGCAGGTAGCCATCGTTGAAGAATATGGCGATCTTGTTGGTGAGTTCCTGGATGGTGTCGGCCTCGTGGGGCGGGTTGGCGGCCAGCACGCGGAAGATCACGAACGTGTAATTGTCGAACAGCTCGTACTTCGGCAGGTGGTCGGGCTGCATGCAATCCTTGATGGATGCTTCGTGGAGGCTGTAGGTGGCCGCGACGGACTTGATTTCCTCATCGCTGGGGTTCGAGAGGTCTACCCAATCGAAACCGAATGCAGCCTTTGACGCCAATTGTCGAATCATGACCGAATGTCCAAAAAAAACTTGGATTTTACGACGTTTTTTATCGTAAAAGTCTTTTTTTTGCGAACTACTTAGTTGAACGAAATTGTAACCACATAGCATATGCCGGTATCAGTCATTCGAAAGGAACGGATATTCGAGCCCGACTCGAGCAGGGTCATCGCTCGTTTCCTTTTTACGGGAGAAGAGCGCGCAAAGCGATTGATCATGGCCTTGCTGGCACTTCGCGAAAAGGAGCAGCAGGACATCCTTAATCAGGTGCTACGCAAGTATTCCAAACGGCACCGCAGCATAAAGAAGATTTTCGCGAATCATTTCAAGCGACTCCGGCCGGTGCTGGATCGCTTGGATATCGACCATGCCAAATTACCGGATCATTCGAAACAGCTCATCGGTTCCTATTTCACGATGGAATACTCCATCGAGGCCGCGGCTTTCTTCAATCCGTCGATCGTGGAGCACCCGGACCAAAGCGGCGTCGGGCGGGGTCAGAAAAGGATCATCATCAGTTTCCGGGCCACGGGCGAGGGGCACATCTCATCCATCGTTTTCCGGCAGGGCGTCTTGGACGGCAATACGGATATCGACGTGGAACCGCCCGGCAAGATGCTCGAGGTGCCTGAACACGTCAAGAGCAACACGTACCAAAAAAAGGCCTTTCTTCGCAAGCTGAGCGAGATGTGGAGCGAGAGCGGGTATCGCAACGAAGAGGCTTACCAGGTGATCGCCGGGCAGTTGCAGGATACGTTTACGTATGAAGAGTTGAAGGTGGCCCTTGCCAACGCTCGCGTCAAGTTGGAGCCGCGGCAAGAAAACCTCGCGTTCCTCCAGGAAGTCAATTGGTTGGCATCGTCACATTACGAAATGACCTTTTCGGAAGATACCTCCGTTTGTGAGCGGGTGATCTTCCCCATCGCCGAAACCGAGCGGAACGGCATCGAAGACGCCCGTTTCGTCCGCTTCGTGGGCGAAAAAGGGGCGGTGACCTACTACGCCACGTACACGGCGTACGACGGGATATCAATCCTTCCCAAGTTGCTCATGACGAAAGATTTCCGGCATTTCCAGGTGATGCCCATGCACGGCTACATCGCCCAGAACAAAGGGATGGCGCTGTTCCCGCGCAAGGTGAACGGGAAGTACGCCATGCTCTGCCGTATCGACGGCGTGAATAATTACATTGCCTATTCAGACAACGTGAATGTGTGGCGCGAGGCGAAATTGATCCAGACGCCCAATGAACCCTGGGAGCTTGTGCAGATGGGCAACTGCGGTTCACCGATAGAGACCGAAGCCGGTTGGTTGGTCATCACCCATGCCGTGGGGCCGATGCGCGAGTACGTCTTGGGCGCGAGCTTGCTCGATCTGGAAAATCCGGAGCGAGAAATCGGCCGTTTGACAAAGCCACTGCTCACGCCAAACAGCAAGGAGCGCGAAGGCTACGTGCCCAATGTGGTGTATTCATGCGGCGCCTACCTCCACCAAGGCAAGGTGGTGATCCCCTATGCGATGTCAGACTACGCGTCGACTTATGCGGTTGTCGATTTAAGCGAGTTGCTGGCGCGGTTAGGCGTCGGCGCCAACCGCTAGCGTCCGTTTAGCACGGAGCGATAGACTTCGATATACCGCTCCACCATGCGGTCTTGGGAGAAATTGTCGTAAGCCCATCGCCGGCATGCATGACGCGATAGGCTCGGCAGGTCTTGTACCGCCTGTACCGCTTCGGCCGTGTCAGCCACCAAGAACCCCGTCGTGCCATGTACGATCAATTCAGGCATCGCGCCCCGGTTCATCGCGATGACCGGCGTGCCGCAAAGCATGGCTTCCGCCACGCTGAGCCCGAACGGCTCATCGAAATCAATGAGGTGCAGTAGGGCCTGGGCGCCGCCCAGTAACCCCGCACGGGCTTCCGGCCCCACGTTTCCGACATAGCCTATCTGCTCGCCGTCCACGTGCGGGCTCACCTTCGCCGCAAAATAGGGCTCATCCTGTACCAGCCCGGCGATGATGAGCCGCCGACCGGATCGCTTGGCCACCTCGATGGCGTGGTGCGCACCCTTGTCCGGATGGATCCGGCCGAAGTATAGCAAGTAGTCGCCGGGTACCCCGGTGAACGGGAATAGTTCCGGGTCGATGCCGTTATGCACCGTGGCGACGTAATCGAGTCCGTCCGCGCGGTCGGCATCACTGATGGAAACGTAGGCCACGTCGCGGTTGTATTTCCGGTATACCGGCAAGATCCGTGGTGACGAGAAACCGTGGATGGTGGTTACCATCGGCGTATCGATCAGCCGCGCGTACGTGAGGGGCAGGAAATCGAAATGGTTGTGGATGAGGTCGAATTCGCCCGCCGCCTCCATCACCTCGCTGATGTGCAGGCATTCCTCCACCTTTGCGTCCATTCCGGGTGTCTCGGCATACCCAGACGGTGCCGTGGCGCGCAGCTCCGCACGCGTCAAGGAGTCGGCCGTGGCGAACAGCGTCACGGCCAATCCCCGTTTCACCAATCCCTCGGTCAGCGCCGAGGCCACCTGCTCCCACGGCCCATACCTACGAGGCGGCGTACGCCACGCTATCGGCGCCAACAGGGCTATTTTCATGGACATCGACCGCTTCGGTACGGCTAGCCGGTTTTGCAAGCACGCGTTGCATTGCCAGGTGTGAAATCAGGTAAGCCAATGTGCTCTCCGCGCCTTGGTTGCGGTTTACCCCGTCGGGCCTGAGGCCATCGCAACATCCATGCGTTTCCAGGTCGTACAAGCTCATGCGCAAGTCGTTTTCGCCAAGGAACCACCGGAATGCCGTGTGGGCCGATTGGCGGTGCCGCGTGTCGCCCGTCAAGTGGAACGCCTGCGCGAACAGCAGCACCATGGCCATGGCATCCAAGGGTTGCTGGTCGAACCGGGCCGCATCCCCATCGTGTTTGAACCAGCCTTCATTGCCCACCAGGCTCACGTACCCCCGTTTCATGGTGTGCTTCTTCAGGAAATACATGCTTTCGAAACCCACGTTTCGGACGTTGTCGTCGCCGAGCAGCTCGGCCGCGTGGAGCATGGCCAACGGCAGGATGGCGTTGTCGTAAGCCAAGAGGGTCTCGTACCATCGCCATTCGTCGGTGCGGTGCGCCTGGTACTCGGCGAGCAGGCGTTGCGCCAGCCGACGCGTCAGTTCGATCATGCCCTCGTCGGTGGGGTGGGCCTTCAGGTAGTGATATAGGCCAAGTATCGTGTTTGCGATGGCGCGGATGGATCGCAAACGCTCGAACTGCGGGACCGCATTGAAAAACACCATCCGCGCCACCTGATAGAAGGCATCGTTCGGGGCGTGCGCCGTAGCATAGCCGATACCCCAGATGGCGCGCCCGAACGCATCCTCAGACCCCACCGCTTCCAAGAACCGGCGATCGAATCCCATGAAATTGCGGAACGTGCCGTCGTCGTTCTGGGCGTAGTGGATGTACGCAAGGTAAGTCGGGATGAGGCGAAGCGCCACGTTGTCTTTCGAATTCCGGTAGGCCATCAACGCCATCAGCAAGGCGCGGGCGTTGTCGTCGAGGCAATAGCCTTCACGGTAATTCGGTATGCCGTAGGTGGCGTGCTGTACGATGCCGGTGCTGTCCGTGAGGCGCAAGGCATGGTCCAATCGCAAGGGAGGAAGTTCGGGCCGATCCGCTGGCCTGGCTTTTTGCAGCCTACCCATGGCCACGGTCGCCAGTTCCTGTCGGCATAGCGTGGCGTATCGGCCACCGATTTTCGGCCATTTGATGGTATCGCCATACGCCTGCGCTTCGTAGCGCATCGCCGCCAGTTTCTCGGGGTTATCGAACAGGTCCTGCAGCAGCCGCGCCAATCCCTCGGTGTCGCCGAAGCCAAACAGTGCGCCCCGGCCGTCGGCCAGCAGTTCGGCCGCATGCCAATACGGGGTGGACACCACGGCGGCGCCCACGCCCAGCGCATACGAGAGGGTGCCGCTGGTGATCTGGGCCTCGTGAAGATAAGGCGTGATGTAACAATCCGCCGCGCAGAGGTACTTGAATACCATGTCTTGCGACGCATGTTCGTTGATGAACAGCACGTGGTTCTCGAGACCGAGATCGGCCACCAGTTGCCGCAGGAAATGGCGGTATTCCTCGCCCGCGTGCTTGATCACGTTGGGGTGGGTCTTGCCCAATACCACGTAGCGCATTTCGGGGTGTTCGGCCACTACGCTGGGCAGTGCCGATATCACGGTCTCGATGCCTTTGTTGCGCCCAATGAAGCCGAATGTCACGAGCAGCTTCCTATCGGCCACCCCCAGCGCCTGGCGTACCTCGTCCCGTTCAAAACGGATGTCGGGCACGCCATGCGGGATCACCGCGATCCGGTCGCCGCCCACGCCGTATACATCCTTCAGTAGTTCGACGGCCTTTTCGGCCATCACCACCACCTTTTGGGAACGTTGGGCGATCTCCTTCAGGATGTGCAATTCGTTATAGGCCGGTTTTTTCAATACCGTGTGCAGGGTCGTGATCACGGGCATCGAGAGCCTGTGCATCAGCGATAGGATGAAGACCCCGTTCTGCCCGCCGAATATCCCATACTCATGCTGGACGATGCAGAGGTCGGCACCTTGCCGATTGATGAAGTCGGCGGCCTTCAAGTAGGCCTCATGGTCGTCTTGTTCCACGACGAATTTCACCTCTTCCGGGTATTCATACGCTCCACCGGGATCGTTGATGGCCACCACGAATGCCTCGATCGCATGCTGTGGCTGTTGGGTCAGGGCGGTGATCAGGTTTTTCGAGAAATGGCCGATGCCGCACTGGCGCGGCTGATAAGTTCCAATTAATGCAATCTTCATCATATTCCTTAACTTAATTAAGCGTACGTGTAAATCGCAACAATGCAAACCCCACTTTAGTTTGGGCATAAGGTCGAATCTGACCGAAAAATGGCTAACTAACCGCGTGCCAAACAAAAAAAGGCTGCCATGTTTGACATGGCAGCCCGAAAAAATGACAGTATGGGCGTAGTTTACTTCTTTTTCTCCTTGGCGTAATCCGCATTCAGCGCAGCAAGCACCTCGGTCGTGATTTCGAGGCTCTCATCGGCGTAGAGTACCGCCGGGTTGCTGGCCGAATAGGTGAGCACCAGTTTGTAGCCCTTTTCCTTGGCGTGTTTCTTCAGGTAATCGGTGATGCGCCCGTATAGCTTTTCGTTTTCCGAAGCCTCTTCCTGGGCAAAGGACGTGCTGGCATTCTGGTTGTGCCGGGCCAGTTCATCCTGCTTGCGGGCCAGGCGCTCCTCGGTGCTCTGGCGGTCGGATGCGCTCATCGTCGGGGCCTTTTGCTGGTAATCGGCCACTTCCCGTTGGAACGCGTTGCTGCGCGATTGCAGGTCGGTTTGCGCTTTCTTGGCCTTTTCCTCCAGCCTGGTGCGCAAATCCTTGAAATATTCATATTTCTCCAGCAGGGTATCGGCGTTGACGTAGACGATCCGCTCCACGTTGGCCTGGGTGGAATCGGCCGTAGCCTTAGCGGCGGGGGCGGTGCCCGGGTTATTGCACGATGCCACCGCAGCAGCGAGTAGCACGCCGAAGCCACCTTTTGCAATCCATGCGAATGTGTTGTTCATGTTTATCTTAATCATTTTTCCAATCAAAGGGCAAACCTACTATAAAAATCCCAGATATACCGCAAGAAATTGCGATTTGTACGCGTGTAGTCGCTTTCTTTTCTCCCGGATTTTTCCTATCTTTGGGCACCGAATTTAACAACGATAATGAGCGAAGAGAACAAGCAGCAATCGACCTACTCAGCGGATAACATACAGGTACTGGAAGGATTGGAGGCCGTTCGCAAGCGGCCTTCCATGTATATCGGTGATACCGGCGTCAAGGGGCTGCACCACTTGGTATACGAGGTTGTCGATAACTCCATCGACGAGGCTGTAGCGGGTTATTGCGACGATATCCATGTCATTATCCATACGGACAATTCCGTTACCGTAAAAGACAACGGTCGGGGCATCCCCACCGGTATCAACAAGAAAGAGAATAAATCGGCCCTCGAGTTGGTCATGACCGTGCTCCACGCCGGTGGTAAATTCGACAAGGATACCTACAAGGTGTCGGGGGGGCTGCACGGTGTGGGCGTATCCTGCGTCAACGCGTTGTCTACGGTGTTGATCGCCGAAGTGCATCGCGAGGGGAAGGTGTTTACGCAAGAATACCATAAAGGGAAGCCGCAATACGACGTGAAGGAGGTCGGCGAGAGCGACCGTACGGGTACGACCGTCACGTTCCATCCCGATCCGGAGATTTTCACGATGACCACGGTCTACAACTACGATACGTTGGCCAGCCGCCTGCGCGAATTGGCATTCCTGAACAAGGGTATCCGCCTTACCTTGCTTGACGAGCGTGAGGAACAGGAAGACGGATCGCTCCGCAAAGACGTGTTCTTCTCCGAAGGCGGCTTGCAGGAGTTCGTGAAATTCCTGGATGGCACGCGTCAGCCGCTCATTCCCGATCCCATCCATGTGGAGGGCGTGAAGCAGGGCATCCCCGTGGAGCTGGCATTGCAATACAACGATACCTATTCGGAAAACGTACACTCGTACGTGAACAACATCAACACCATCGAAGGCGGTACGCACGTGGCCGGTTTCCGGCGCGGCCTCACCCGCACGCTCAAGGCCTATGCCGACAAGTCGGGCCTGCTGAAGAACATGAAGGTAGAGATCACGGGCGATGACTTCCGTGAGGGGCTCACCGCCGTCATTTCGGTGAAAGTGGCCGAACCGCAGTTCGAAGGGCAGACCAAGACCAAACTGGGCAACAACGACGTCATGGGTGCCGTGGATATGGCCGTTGGCGAAATCCTGAACAATTACCTCGAGGAAAACCCCAAGGAGGCCAAGGCCATCGTGCAGAAAGTCATGATCGCCGCGCAGGCCCGTGCCGCGGCGCGCAAGGCCCGAGACATGGTACAACGCAAGAACGTGATGGGCGGCAGCGGGCTCCCCGGCAAGCTGGCCGACTGTTCGAACAACGACCCCGCGAAATGCGAGATATACCTCGTGGAAGGGGACTCGGCAGGCGGTACGGCCAAACAGGGGCGCGACCGCGAGTTCCAGGCCATCCTGCCACTTCGCGGCAAGATCCTCAACGTGGAGAAAGCCATGGAGCACAAGATCTATGAAAACGAGGAAATCAAGAACATGTTCACGGCCCTGGGCGTAAGCGTAGGCACCGAAGATGACGCCAAGGCGCTTAACCTCGCTAAATTGCGCTACCACCGGGTCATCATCATGACGGATGCCGACGTGGACGGTTCGCACATCACCACGCTCATCCTCACGTTCTATTTCAGGTACATGAAGGAATTGATCGAGAACGGCTATGTGTATATCGCCACTCCACCCCTGTATTTGGTCAAGAAAGGCAAGGACCAGCAATATGCTTGGAACGACGACCAGCGCGATGGAGCCATCCAGCGCCTCAAGGGCGGCGGCAAGGAAGACAGCGTGCACGTGCAGCGGTACAAAGGCCTGGGTGAGATGAACGCCGAGCAGCTGTGGGATACCACGATGAACCCCGAGACGCGGACGCTGCGCCAGGTCACCATCGAGAACGCTGCCGAGTGCGACCGCATTTTCTCCATGCTCATGGGTGACGAAGTTGCTCCAAGGCGCGAATTCATCGAGCGAAACGCCAAATACGCGAAAATCGATACCTAGGCCAGCGCTTAGAAGCCAACGGCTATTTTGCTGTTTAGGTAGCGTTTCTTGTATTCCAACGGCGTCATGTCGGTTACCTTCTTAAAGTGCCGGTAGAAGTTGGATACGTTGTTGAAGCCGCAATCAAAGCAAATCACCTCGGTGGGCAGCAAGTCTTCCACCAATAGGCGGCAGGCATGGCTCACGCGTATCTCGATGAGGAAGTCGTAATACGTTTTCTTGGTCATCAATTTGAAATACCGGCAGAACGACGTCACGCTCAGGTTGGCCAACGCGGCGATTTCCTCCAGGCTGATTTCCTTTTTGTAATTGCTCAGCGTATACGTACAGACCTTGTTGATGCGCGCCGCATCCAGTTCGTTTGATTTATAGAAGGCGTGTGCCGAGGCAATCTGCATCGATTCCTCCGATTCGGCCATTGTTTTCAGGATGGATAGCAGGATGATCAGCCGCTCCATGTTGGTCGCTACCGTGGCCTTTTGCATCAGGTCCATCAATTTGGCGCGGCTCCGGCCCGTGAATTTCACTCCCTTGCGCGCCTTCTCGAACAGCGTGGGTACCAAGTAGGTTTCCGGCAGGTTCATGAAGTCGCGCCCCAGGCAATCGGGCAGGAATTGGATCACGATGGCCTCCACTTTCCGGTCGGCATGCCCTTGGTAGTACTCCTCATTGCATTGCCACATGTGGGGCAGGTTGCTGCCCAGCAGCACCACATCGCCTTCGGAAAAGTTGCCGATGTTATCACCGATGAATCGCACGCCACGGCCCCTGATCACGTGGTGGAGCTCCAGTTCGGGGTGGTAATGCCAGAGCGAGCCGAAGTTGGCCTGCACGTCGTGGCGCACGCTGAAAGATGATTGGATTTGCGTAGGTACCTTGTGGAATAATGGCTTCATAACGCTAAAATCTACATTTTGATTCCGCTGTCGGGTCAAAATAGGGTTTATAATTCAACCGTTCGCTTGGCTGCTATCGCCATCAGCGAATCACTTCCACCAAGGTAGGTAAAACAAATCCAACTTGCAAAGAAATGATAAGATTGTACAATAACAGGGCAAGAAATTCCACTGTCATTCCCGAACCGTCCGGATGATCGTGACGTATCCCTTGAAGGGCTCCCACCTGCCGGAAGGGAGTTTGGCCTCGAAAATATAGTAATACGTGCCTTCGCTCAGGTTGCTCCCGTTCCAGTCGCCTCGGTACGGGCTGGCCTTGTACACCTCGTTCCCCCAGCGGTTGAAGATGACGATGCGGTTCTCCGGAAAGAATTCCAGGCCCTGGATGCGGAACTCGTCGTTCAGCCCGTCGCCGTTGGGGGTGAAGGCGTTCGGGATCTTGAGCGCGATTACGTTCACGGTGGCCTGCGCTTCGTTGTCGGCGGGGTTGTGGTCGTCCTGGCTATGGGTTACCACGGCTAATTTAGTGGCCGGGCCCGCTCCTTGGGCATGTACCGTGATGGTCAGCGGTTCGGATTGCCCCGGGTTCATGTTACCCACGCGCCAGGTCAGCTGGCGCGTTGCCGCATTGTAGGTGACCTCACCCTGCGCATCTCGCGAAACGCCCTCGTAGGCCACGTTCGTTGGCAATTGCGCGGTCACGACCACATCGTTGGCCATATGGATGCCGTTGTTGATGGCCACGAGCCGGTAGGAAAACGGGGTTCCGATCAGCGCCGTCTGGCGATCCGGTTCATTGCGGATGTGCATGTCCACCATACGCGGCTCACCGTCGGGGTCTACGATTACCTCCACCGGGTCGGATACGTCCGAGTGGCAATCGTTGCCCAAGGCGATGACGGTGTAGGTGCCTGCTACGGTCACGGTGAGCTGCTCCTCGTGCTCGCCGTTGAGGGGTTCGCTGTTCCGGAACCAAAGGTAGGAGAGAGCGTTGTTAGCGTGGGCGGTGAGGGTAATCGAATTGCCTCGGGCAATATGTACAGTTTGCTCCTGCGCTTTGCTATACAAAGCAAGCGTCGTCAGCAAACTGTACAATAAGCCGATCTTCATGTTATGATATGGGGAGTTGTCCGATTGGGATAATTTGTGTCTCAGAAATCTTAGTTGAACGTAATCGTAGGCTTATCCGGCTTAGCCGTTACCTCGACAGTTTGTGTGTTCGTTGATGCTGTCTCACAGCCTCCTTTGATCAATACCCCTCCGGAGGTTTGGGCAGCATATGTCACTGTAGCGGTGAACTCGTAGGTACCCACGGTGGTCGTATTCATCGTGAATGTATTGGTAAGTTCGGTCGCTGATGCATTGTTGGCAGTGAAAGAACCGATGCCATTGACGTCAGGTACGGCAACATCATCATGTTCTGCTGTCCAAGCGTACACCAATGGTATGCCCGCAGGCAACGTTTCGGCTGGACTCGTGGTCGCAATGATATCAGACGAAGCTGGTTGGTTGAGTTCCGGGTTGGTGGTGGCCTCGCAATACTCGTCAACTGACGGCGCTCCAAGAGCCAGCGTCAATGCGGGCAGCTTATATACTTCGACGGGATCGGACAGGTCGCTGCCGCAACTGTTGGGGTCGGTGGCGATGACGTACATTCGGTAGTGGTGGGCCCCGACGGTACCTAGATCCCCGCCGTCGACTTCAAAGTTTACCGATGTTGGGTCACCGCTATACGTCAATGCAGTAGGAGCGCCGTCCGGAGCATCCGTGCCTGTGTCCCATTTCTGCCATACCACTTCGTCGCCCGTTTCAAGAGAATAGTCTCCGCTATAGCCTAGGATGACCGTGCCGTCTTCACATACATAGATGTCTGTCTGCGCCATTGCGGAAGGGGTTGCGAGTGCAAGCGACAAGGCTGTAGCTGCACTCATTCTTAATAGTTTCGTTGTTGTTTTCATAACGCTTGTGATTTGATTTTCTATTTATTGATTTATTTTTCAGTGGGTTACGATACTGGGGGTATTCGGTTTCGGATGTACGGTTATTTCCTTCTCTTGGTAGTTCGAGCAGGAAGTTTCGCTGTCGGACACGGTGTATCTAATCGTGACTGTGCCTGTGGCAATGCCTGATACCACTCCTGAAGAGGGATTTACCGACGCGATGTCGTTGTCATCGCTGCTCCATGTGCCGCCTACCGTGCCGGAAGACAAAGCGATCTGGTCATTGACACAGACATCATCTTCACCTGAAATGGGGGCCACGGTAGGCTTGGGATGTATAACGATGGCGATTTTCGTCCGTTCCGATTCGGCGGGGCAACCGCTATCCCAAGCGGCCGCCACATAAATAAACGTGGTGTCGTCTGGGGCGGTATAAGGTAATGGTGGCGTAATGTATGTGTCGGGATTTCCTGTGCTTTCCTGTAGCAACGTCCCGTCGTTTACCGCATTGTACCAGCGCAAAATGCTGCCTGCGCTTGGCGATTCGGCCGTGATGGATACGGTTTCGCCGTCGCAGATTTCGATTACATTCGGGTATGCTATGGGTACAGTAGGTTTGGCGGGGGTGCGGGCTACTTCCCATAAATTTAAACTGGCCGCTACTCCTACAAGTGAACTCATCGATACCACAATACGGTCAAATACCTGATTCCCGTCAGGGACAAAAGACAACGTGGCTTTTTCGGCACTTTGTAATAAACCAAGTAAATCGGTGCCCTGTAAAAGACTGGAGATAGATATGCCATCAATATGTTGGGAGCCTTTATAAAGGTCGATTTGGGTACTGCCAAGCAATCCTACGGATAGTAATGAAGGATTCGCTGAAAGCGTAACGGTTGCAGCATCACCAGGGTTTGATAAATTCGAAAAATAGACCGTTTGAGTTACCGTTGTGCCAAGCCCCAGACCCACATAAAGCCGAGAGTTCGTAGATAAGTCTCCGTCTATGGCATGGTTAATATTGTCAATGCCAGCAGACAGAGGGAGCAGACCTGTTATGTTTTCAGAAGTGCCTAACGCGGTTGCACAGTTGGTGCTTGGAGGTTCATAGAGAGCATAAAAGACATCTATTTCGGCAGTCCCCAAAGTAGATGCATTAGCCGTAATTCTTATTTGATTAAAATTACCTCCGGTTACATTTACCGAATAAAAGCTAAGTCCATTACTCATTGTAAACTTGCTTGAACTGGAAGATCTCAATGAGCCGCTTTCGTACGCTGATATGCTGATGCTCCCATTTAATAATCCGACCAATTCGTTATCGACTCTTACCAAGACGCTAGCATTTTGAGGGATGGTACTACCAAATTGCAGTTGGAGGTAGGCCGTTCCAGAAGAACTTAATCCGCCTCTGGATATTCGAGCGCGCGGAGTAGCCGTGGGTTCGGTTGTTCCATCAACGCTTGTCGCATTACTCGCATTGGTTACCCCGCTGCCACCCGTACTCACGCTTGTCGCATACACCCGTTGCCCAACCCCCTCCTTCACCACACCACAAAGCAAGGTGGCTACTACGATGAAACATCGTAGCAAGTGGGGTAAATCGGGTGGGCGAGCGGCGTACATATCAATTCATAGGCAAAATGCAGGGCAAACGATGTCTTCGCGGGCAAGGCGGTATCAAGGCGCTTTCATGGCTTCCGTGTATCTGAAGAACAAATGTAGTATCCCGATAAGGAATGTTTTCCGTTCATCTCATTCATGTACTTCTCGTATCTTGGCATGGGCGTCGGTATGGTCGTGTGAACCGCATCGAATGGCCGATTCGGTTAAGCCATTGACAACGATTGCTGGGGAGGTATGCCTGCACGATAAATAAAAGGCCATGAAGCGCCGTGATGCTGGATTTGGCTGAAATTTTTCCTAAGTTTGCTCAAACAACGCCGTTCAGATGGCTTACGACCGACAATACACCGATCAGGAAATGCTGGATGCGCTCAAGAATGGCGAAGAGCGGGCTTTTGCGTGGCTGTATGATCGGTTCAGCGAGCCGTTGATCCGCTATGCCGCCAAGCTGGTGCCCGATCCGCTCGATGTGCAGGACGTGGTGCAGGATATCTTCGTTTCGCTGTGGCAACGGCGCGAAACCCTGGCGATCGAGACCAGCCTTTCGGCCTACCTGTTCCGCTCGGTGCGCTACCGGGTCATCAACCTGCACGAGAAAGCGCGGATACGCCATGACTTCGTGGCGCAGCTGCAGGTCGCGCTGGATAACCACGCCTATGACGCCGATGCCCTCATTGCGGAAAAGGAACTGCGCGAGCGGCTGGATAGGCAGGCTTCGCGCTTGCCTGAAAACATGCGGAATGCCTTTTACCTCTGTCACCGCGACGGGCTTTCCAACGAAGAGATCGCCGCCCAGCTCGCGCTGTCGGTCCGTACCGTAGACAACCTGCTCAGCAAGGCCGCCCAGGTATTGAAACGTACCATCTTGCTGTTTCCCTGCTTTTTTATGGTTTGATAACCAGTTTGTTGAAACTTTTTTTCTTTTTTCCCGTGAAAAACCGGGCGTTTGGCTGACGTGATAGTAGCGTGGCCGAAAAGAACGCACGCGTTTATGATGGAACACCAAGACGCAAACGAATTACTGAAAAGATACCGGGCGGGCACGGCCACGGAGGCCGAACGCGGCCTCGTGGAACGGCATTTCCGCGACTACGTGAATGCAGCGTCAGACCCGTTGCCGGAGGGCGAGCTCGCCGACCTCAACCAGCGCATCCGACAACACGTATTGCCGAAAGTCCAGCCCCGGCGGCCCCGCATCCTGCGCCTGTTGCCTTACGCGGCGGCGGTACTGCTCGTAGCCGCCGTCGTCGGCTACTTCGCCCTAGGCACTAGAAAGTCGTCGGTCGATCGTCTCGCCGCTACCGAAATCCTGCCCGGCGGCAACCGCGCCACGCTTACGCTGGCCGACGGCCGGACGATAAATCTGAGTTCGGAGCAGGAAGGGATCGTCATACAGGACGGGGTCACCTACCTTGACGGTAGTCAGGTCATGGAGAATGAAGAACTAAGCATGAAGAATGAAAGGCCTGGCGGAGAGAACGGCATTCTTAGTTCTCAATTGCCAATGCTTAATTCAATAACAACGCCAAAGGGCGGCACCTACCAAATCACGCTGCCCGATGGCAGCCGTGTCTGGCTCAACGCCAACAGCACGCTGAACTACCCGTCTCGGTTTTCGGGCGATTCAAGGGAAGTTTTTTTGGAGGGCGAAGCGTTCTTTGACATTCGGCCGAAGATGACCAGGGGGAAAGCGCGCACGGATGCAGCGACGCATGATTATGCGTCTTTTCACGTCCGGACCGCAAGTCAGGTCGTACAAGTACTGGGCACCCAATTCAACATCGCCGCCTATCCCGATGAGCCCGAAACCGAGACGACGCTGGTGGAGGGGAGCGTGGCGATCGAGAACCTGGTGGCCAAAACAGCCAACAGGCTCCGCCCCGGGGATCAGTCCGTTGTACGCGGGCCGTCAACCACGATCCGACAGGTTGAAACCGGCGAATACGCCGCCTGGCGCGAAGGGTATTTCAGTTTCGATGGGCCGGTTCACGACGTGTTCCGCCAGATCGGCCGTTGGTACGATGTCGATGTCAGTTATGCACCAGGGGCAGACACCACGCTGGCCGTCTACGCCCGCATATCCCGGCACCAGAAGCTGGCGGACGTGCTGGCCTACCTTGCCGAGGCGGAACCCCGCCTGCGCGTCACGCAGACAGGAAGGAGGTTAACGGTCATGCAGTAACGTTTACCGTCACGGGGCAGGCGCCGTTAAAAAGCGAAGCCTCCGGTTGCCGCCGGAAGCTTCGGTAAGTGCCGGATCGCCCATTCGGTTTCGCGACCGAAAGCGCACCATATCGTATGTATCACCCAGCAATGCAAACTTACGTTTTTTGCCGTAAGGGCATTGCGTTGTTTCGCAAAATTTTTATGAGTAATCAAACCCTTATGCGGATAAGCACAACGTTATCCATGCTGTTTTTGTTTGCGCTCGTGGGCTTCTCCCACGAGTCGGCCGCCCAACGCATCACCCTGCGCAAGAGCGGGGCCAGCCTGCGGTCGGTCATCGAGGCCATCCGGTCGCAGAGCGGGTATGACATCGTCGCCAGCAGGGCCGTGCTCGATCGCGCAAGGCCCGTGGAGGTGCAGGTCCAAGGCGCGTCGCTGGCCGAGACCTTCCGGCAGGCCTTGGCGGGCCAGCCGCTTGGCTTCACGATCTACGACGATACCCGTACCGTCGTGATCCGTGAGCAGCCCATCGTGGCCGCGCCCATGCAGGGCGTGGTCTTTGACGAGGAATTGCGCGGGCTGGCCGGTGTCAGCATCCGCAACCAGGCCACCGGTGCCGTCACGGTCTCCGGGCCGACCGGTGCCTACCGCATCGATGCCAGCCCTGGGGACGTGCTGGTGGCCAGCTTCGTGGGCTACGTTACGCAGGCGGCTACCGTCGGCAACCAGGACCGGCTCGATTTCCAGCTCAAGGTGGCCAACCAGTCGCTCAATCCCGTCGTCGTCGTGGGCTATGGTAGCCTGCGCCGCAAGGACCTCACCGGATCGGTCTCTTCGGTGAGCGTCAAGGAAATCCGGGACGTGCCGTTCGCCACGTTTGACGTAGCCCTGGCCGGCCGGGCCGCCGGTGTGCAGGTCACCCAGTCGGACGGGTCGCCGGGCGGCGTGGCCAACATCCGCGTGCGCGGGGGGACCTCCATATTGGGGGGCAACGATCCGCTGTACATCATCGACGGGGTGCAGATCACGCCCGCCGACCGGTACATCCAGACCCCGGCCGAGGTCATCGATCCGTTGGCCCGGTCTTCCAATGTCGGCGATCCGGCGTCGTCGCTGTCCGGCACGTTCGCCCGCGGGCTCAACAGCCTTGCCGGCCTCAACATCAACGACATCGAGTCTATCGATATCCTGAAAGACGCTTCGGCCACGGCCATCTACGGCTCCAAGGCCGCCAACGGCGTGGTCATCATCACCACCAAGGGAGGCACCGCGGGCAGCAAGCCCGTATTCGAGGTGAACAATTACACCGGCTTTTCGCAGCCCATCAAGGCCGAGTTGCTCGATGCCGAGCAGTACCGGATGATCATGCGCGAGGCCGCAACCAATTACAACGAGGCCCGGGCCGCCCGTGGGCAGGCGCCCTCCGCCGCGGCCAACAACATCCTCAACAACCCGGACTACCTCGGCACCGGCAATACCGACTGGCTGTCGTTGGTGCTGCGCAATGCGCTCAACCAGAATACCGACGTCTCCGTCAGGGGGGGCACCACCGGCACCAAATACTATACCTCCATGTCTTATTCGCGGCAGGAGGGCGTGGTGCTGGGTACCGAGTTCAGCCGGTTGGCCGGCAAGCTCAACCTCGATAACCAGATCGGTTCGCGGCTCAAGCTGGTCTCCAACGTCAACTACGCGTTCTCGACCAACGACATCACCAACGGCGCTTATGCGCAGGCCCTGTTCGCCCCGCCCACGCGTTCGCCCTACAACGCCGATGGGTCGTTGGCCAATTTCTCGGGCAGCGCCCTGAACGCCAGCAGCTACGAAGGCATCCAGAATCCGCTGGCCATGCTCCGCGGCATCAACCAGGGCAAGAACGGCATGTTCCTCGGGTCGGCGCTCCTGGAGTACAAGGTCATCGATGGGCTCACCTTCCGCAGCCAGGCGTCGATCAACTACAACCAGTACCACCAGCGCAACTTCACCCCGTCGATGGTGGAGGTGCTCTCCGCAAGCGGCGGCAGCAACTCGCAGGGCGGAATCGCTTCGCAGGGGCAGACCGAGACCACCAGCTACCTCTTCGAGCAGACGCTCAGCTACAACCGGCAGTTCGGCGTGGATCACCGGCTGGACGTGGTGGGCGGCACGTCGTGGCAGCTCGATCGGTCGCGGTCGTTCCAGGCTTCCGGACAGACCTTCCCGGATGATTTCGTGCTCAACGACCTGAGCTCGGCCGCCGTCACGCTGCCAAGCCGGTCGGCATCGGCCGAGAACTCGCTGCTCAGCTTCTACGTAAGGGCAAACTACGGTTATCGCGACAGGTACATCCTCACGTTCACGGGCCGCTCCGACGCGTCGTCCAAGTTTTCCAATGACCACCGTGTCGGGTATTTCCCATCGGGCGGCGTCGCGTGGCGCATCTCGGAAGAGGACTTCCTGAAAGGCGTCGCGTGGGTCGACGACATCAAGTTGCGGGCCAGCGCGGGGTTCACCGGCACGCAGAACATCGGCAACTACCTGTACCGCACGCTCTACACACCGGTATCTTACAATGGCACAAACGCCGTCATCCCCAGCCAGCTGGGCAACAACCGCATCAAGTGGGAACAAACGCTGCAGAAGGACGCCGGTATCGACATCTCGCTCTTCAAGGCGGGCCTGGTGGTCAATGTCGGGGTATACGAGAAGAAGTCGTCCGGCCTGCTGTTCAACCAATCGCTGCCGCCCAGTTCATCCTATGGATCCATCATTTCCAACCTGGCCGATATCCGCAACCGGGGCCTGGAGATCGAGCTGCACGGGCAGTTGGTCAGCAACGATCGCTTTTCGTGGCACAGTGACCTGAACGTGGCATTCAACCGGAGCCTGGTCACGGGGCTGCACATGGACTACGCCGACCCCAACCACGGCAGCGTGTCGGTTTCGGGCGGGCAGAGCTACATCATGTCCAATACGGTGCTCCGCGAGGGCTATCCCGTGGGGCAGTTCGTTGGACAGCGTTTCCAGGGCGTCATCCAGGACGAAAGCCAGTTGGCAGCCTACCAGCAGGCGTTCCCGTTCCACATGTTCTTCTCGCCGTACCTCGGTATCGGCGACCCCATGTACGAGCTGGCCACCGCCGGGCCGCTCAGCGGCTTCCCGGATACGTACGCGCTTATCGGCGAGTCCGCGCCCAAGTTCTTCGGCGGATGGAACAACACCGTCAGCTTCTCCGACTTCGCGCTGTCCACGCTCTTCACCTATTCGTACGGCGGGCGGATCCTGTATACGGCAGACATCGCCAACAAATACGTTTCCAACCTGACCAACAAGGGCGTGCGCATACTCGACCGGTGGACCCCGGATAACCCGGAAACCGACCGGCCGCGGCTCATCTACTCCCAGAACGCGAACTTCACGTCGAGCAACGACGTCTACAGCTCGTCGCACATCAAGCTCAAGTCGGTCACGCTCAACTACCGGTTGCCGCGCACGCTGCTCGACCGCGTGAAGGTGCAGCAGGCCGGTGTCTACGTCTCGGCGACCAACCTGTTTGCCATCACGCCGTACCCGGGCCAGGATCCGGAGGTCAGCAACGACCCGTACAGCCTGGTGGATGGCTACTCGGACGCCAACACGTATCCCGCCATCCGGCAGTTCGTATTGGGCATCCGTTTTGGATTTTAATCATTGACTCATGAATAACCGTGCAATAAAGATGAAACAGACAATATACTTCACGTTGGCCGTGCTGGGTGCGGCTATCTTCCCGTCGTGCCAGAAGCAGCTGGATGCGCTCCCCAAGGATGCGTTGGTCGAGGGCAATGCCATCGTGAGCCAGCAGACCGCGAACATCGCGCTCAACGGCGTGTATTACCGATTCGCCAATGCCAGCGTGCAGACCACCGATTGGGTGAGCAACCAGGTCTATCCCGGCATCCTTTCCGGCTTTCTCGACGATGGCAACAACGACCGCAACGAGGCCTCCAACAACCTCGCGCGTACCGGTTTCAACGGCATATGGGGCCGGTACTACCGGCTCATCAATGCCGCCAACGGCGTCATCGGCCAGGTGTCCGAGCTTCCCGACGCGCTGTTCAGCGGCGCCCGCAAGCAGGAGATCCTCGCCGAGGCACGCTTCATGCGGGCCTATGGGCATTTCAAGGTGCTCTGCTGGTTCGGCCAGTGGTTCGATAGCGGCAGCGCCTACGGTGCGCTGGTGCACGATCGCTTCGTGTTGGCCACCACCTACGCCAAGCCCCGGTCTACCGTGGCCGACAGCTATGCGTTCATCCTGGAGGATCTCGATGCCGCCATCGCCGGGGCTTCGGGCGGCGCGGGCAACGCCACCGTGAACCGTTGGACCGCCATGGCGCTCAAGATGCGCGTGCTGCTCAACCGGGGGCAGGCCGAAGACCATGCCGCCTGCGCGACGCTGGGCAGGCAGCTCATCGCCGAAAGCCCGTTCGCGCTCGAAGGGCAGGCCTCCGCGATCTTCTACAGCAAGGGGCTTGGCAGCACGGAGACCATGCTCGGCGTGGTGCCCCAGGCCAACCAGGGCGCCTACTACTACAACACCAGCGGCGTCTACGTGGTGCGCAGCGCCTACTACGTAGCCACCGACCGGCTTGCCGAACTGCTGGAAGGCGATCCCCGCAAGTCGTGGTATATCGGCGGCCCCGGCAATTATGGCAAGGGGCATTACTTCATCAAGTACGTGCAGCCGTCGTTGGCCACCACGCAGCTCTCGGAGGTCGCATACGCCTTCCGGCTTACCGAAGCGTACCTGATGACGGCCGAGGCCATCGTGCGCTCGGGCGGCAGCCTCGACGAGGCCCGCACGTTGCTCAAGGAGGTGCTGGCCCGCGCCGGGGTGAGCGATTTCTCGGTGGTAGACGGCGCCACCGATCGCCAGGCGTTCTTGGTGCAGCTCTATTACGAGTACGTGCGTAACTTCGTCGGCGAGGATGACCAATACTATTTCGCGCTGCTGCGCTTCCCGCTGGACGTGGTCACGGCACTGCGCCCCACGATCACCACCCGGGAGCAGTACATCTATCCCGTGCCCACCGGCGAACTCGAGAACAACCTCCTCTTCGGACCGCAAAACCCCGGATACGCCCAATGAAAACGATACTCACCATATGCCTGATCTTTGTGTTGGGCACATCCGCTACGGCCCAGGGTGGTAGCGTTGCCGACGATGCGCGCGTGAAGCGGGATCACGAAGCTTTCAACGAGGCCATCAAAGGCAAGAAAGGCGCCGAGCTCGGCCGTGCGGCCTTTGACTTCTTCATGGCCCATACCGACAGCCACGCTACCCTGTCGCTCCTGCAATTCTATGGCATGCAGCTGTCTGCAGATTCGGTCAACATGGTCTATGAAGCGCTGTCGCCCGCGTTGAAAGACAGCGATTTCGGCCGCTACCTGGGGCGCCAACTGGCTGCCGCCGCCGCATCGGCACCTGGCCAACCCGCGCCAGCGTTTTCCAAGCCCGACGTGCATGGCCGTCCGATTAGCCTCGGCGATTTCCGCGGCCGGTATGTCTTGATCGATTTCTGGGGCAGCTGGTGCAAGCCCTGTCGCAAGAGCCATCCCCACCTGCGGGAGGTCTATGCCCGTTACCACGGCAAGGGGCTGGAGATCATCGGCGTGGCCGAGGATGACAAGCAACCCGATGCCTGGAAAGCGGCCATCGCCGAAGACAGCATCGGCGTATGGCACCACGTACTGGGCGGTTTCGACCAAGCCAGGGCCAAGCAGGGTGATTTCGATCCCGGCGATATCGTGAGCCGGTACGGCATCAACGCCTTCCCGACCAAGGTGTTGATTGGTCCCGACGGACGCATCCTGGCCAAGGAAGTGGGTAGTTCCGGCCACATCGAGGCCATGCTGGCCGAGTTGCTGGACTGATGACTTGATTTCTTAACCTACTTCAATGTCCGGCCGTGCCGCATCACCTACCTTTGTCCGTTGGGTACGCTAAAAGGTACATGCAACGGAAACGATTCATCAGAACGGCAGCAGGAGGCATCATGGCCATGACAGGATTGAACGCATTCAATACATTCACGGGTTCGCTTCAAGAGCAGGAGCAGCGGATGCCGGTGTTGTTCATCGGGCACGGGTCGCCCATGAACGGCATCGAGGACAACGACTTCAGCCGCCGGTGGGCGGCCATGGCAAGCGAGATTCCCGTGCCCAAGGCGGTGCTGGTGGTTTCGGCACACTGGTTCAGCCGGGGCACGCACATCACGGCCATGGATTTCCCCAAGACCATCCACGATTTCGGGGGCTTCCCGCGTGCACTTTTCGACGTGCAGTACCCTGCGCCCGGCGATCCCGCGCTAGCCGCGGAGGCCGCCGGGCTCATCCACTCGGCCCATGTGGGGCTCGACCACGATTGGGGCCTGGACCACGGCGCGTGGACGGTGGTGCGCCACATGTATCCCAAGGCCGACATCCCCGTGCTGCAGCTCAGCATCGACTACACCAAGGATGCACAATACCACTACGACCTGGCCGCCGAGCTCTACACGCTCCGCAAGAAGGGCGTGCTCATCCTCGGCAGCGGCAACATGGTGCACAACCTGCGCATGGTGGCCTGGGACAAGCTGGGCATCACGGGCTACGGCTACGACTGGGCGCACCAGATGAATAGCACGTTCAAGGAACTCATCGGCAACGGCGCGCATGACCGGCTCATCCGGTATGAGCGATTGGGCCGGGAAGCCATGCTGGCCATCCCCACGCCCGAGCATTACCTTCCGTTGCTTTACACGCTGGGGTTGCAGAAAGGCAACGAACAAATCAGCTTCTTCAATGACCAGGCCGTGGGCGGTTCGCTCACGATGACCTCCGTCAAGATCGGTTGAAAGCGGGCTTTTTTCAAATAAATTCGCTATTCTCATCCTTCTCCGCTACCTTTACGTTCATAAAGCGGAAAAAAGACCATGGAATCGCTGAAAGACCTAACGGATGCCCAACTCGCCGATTTGCTGCAACAGCGGGATGAGATCGCTTTTGCGGAACTCTACAGCCGGTACTGGTTGCTGCTCTACCGCCATGCCCTCCGCATGCTGAACGGCGACGAAAAGGAGGCCGAAGACATCCTCCAGGACACCTTCGCCGCGCTTTGGGACCAGGCGACGGAACTGGACATCCCGGGGCAGCGGCTATCCGGGTTCCTGTACGGCATGCTGCGCAACAAGGTCCTGAACCGGTTGGCCTATAACAGCGTGCGGCAGGAACACCTGCAGTCGCTGGGCCGGTACGAAGAAGCGGGCGAAGCAATGGCCGACCAGGCGCTGCGCGACAAGGAACTGGCGCGCATCATCGAGCAGGAGGTGGGCAGGTTGCCCGGCAAGATGCAGGAGGTGTTCGATCTGCGTTTCCGTCAGGAACGCTCCTACCGGGAGATCGCGGACGGCCTGGGCGTCACCGAGCATACCGTGCGCAAGCAGTTGAGCAATGCGCGGCAGATCCTCCGGGAGCGGCTCAAAGGCTATGGCCTGGGCTTCTTTTCGGCACTCTGGCAAAAAAAAGAAAAAAAATCTTACACTTTTTCCTTGCTCAGCTTACTTACCTATAAATGGAGCAAGGAAAGGAACCATACCATGCACGTGGCCGAGCGCTGCTGAGGAAGTACCAGGACGGTACGGCCACCCCCGAGGAGCGGGCAGTGGTCGAGTCGTGGTACAGCGACCATGCCGAAGGGCTTCCCTTCCAGACCGGCCACGACGAGCGTGGCGCGCACGACCGGGTGTGGGCCGGGCTGGAACGGCATATCGGGCGGCGACGCAACGTGTTCAGCCGTTTCCGCTGGCTGCCTTACGCCGCGGCCATCCTCCTCGCGGCCACGGCTGCCACGTGGGTGTTCTACGGCGACCAACGCAATCCGGAATCCGAAACCGTAAACCTCACATCGGAAGATATCGTGCCCGGCGGCAACCGCGCCGTGCTCACCCTGGCCGATGGCCGTATCGTGGATTTGAGCGAAGCGCAGGAAGGCATTGTTGTGGGCGATGCGATAAGCTATACCGATGGTAGCAAAGTAGTGGATGTCGGAAAGGAAAGTCTTACATCTCACGTCTCACATCTCATGTCTCTATCCACCCCCAAGGGCGGCACCTATCAAATCACCCTCCCGGACGGTTCCAAGGTCTGGCTCAATGCGGGTTCAACCCTGAAATATCCGAGCCGGTTCGATAAGGACCAAAGGGTGGTCACGCTCGAAGGCGAAGCATTTTTTGAGATTCAGGAAATCCAAGGCACGCGCGTGTCGCGCGTGCCCTTCAAAGTCCTGACCTCCGGCCAAACCGTCGAAGTACTCGGAACGTCCTTCAACCTCTCCGCCTACGCGGACGAAGAAGAAACCAAGACCACCTTAGTGTCTGGTAGGGTGCAGGTGGCCATATCCCCCCTTGAGGGGGGTAGGGGGGTGACTGAGGTGTTGAAGCCCGGCGAACAGAGCATAACCCGCGCCAGCCTGCCGGGGCAGGGAGCGGCGACCACCGTCAACAAAGTAGACGTAAACAAATACACCTCCTGGAAAAACGGCTATTTCGACTTTACCGACATGACGCTGCAGGAGGTGATGCGGCAGCTGGGCCGATGGTATGACCTGGAGGTCAGCTACGAAGGACAGATCCCGCACCTGGAGTTTTATGGCAGCATCGAGCGGGATAACCGGTTGTCGACGGTGATGGCGCTGCTGGAGAGCAATGAGCTGGCCTACCGATTGGAAGGCCGTAAACTGATCGTTTGGCATAGAAAAGGAGGGAAGCCGTAGACACGCCCGTACCCGCCACGCGTAGCCGCACCAGGTGTCGCTGCGATGCGAAAACAGGAAGGTGTTCGTACCACCCTCCTGTCAGTAGCCCGGATAGCGTCGTTATCCACTGTTGCAAATAGAAAAGTTTAACTATCCAAACCGAACAAAGTTAATGAATAAACTCTACTTCAGAGCAATGAAACTCATTGCCATGCTGCTACTGGGTTGCTGCCTCGGGCTTAGCGCAGCCACCTACTCCCAGACGATTACCCTCAAGGGCGAAAACATCGCCCTGAAGGATGTATTTGCACAGGTCCAGGCGCAGAGCGGCTACCGCGTGCTGGTCAACAAGGCGCTGCTCGAAAGCGCCGAATCCATTTCCATCATCGCCGAGGACATGCCGCTGGATGAATTCCTGCAGACGGTGTTGAAAAGCCAGCCGCTGGACTACCGGCTGGAGGGGAAGAATATCTTTTTGTCGCGGCGGGAGGCCCCATCCTGTAGAGACGCGAACACTCCCGCCGTCATTGGTACAGAGTCCCGAGAGATTGGGAAGAAATCTCCCCTTCTCGCCTTTTCTGAAGTTAGAGGTCGTGTCACCGATACAATAGGTATATCTCTGGGCAGAGCATCAGTGAATGTCAAAGACTACAGGCTGTCCACGCTTACCGCAGCGGACGGCACCTTTACCCTGAAAAACGTGCCGGATGATGCTATCCTAGTAGTGTCTTTTATGGGCTATCAGTCGTTACAGTTGCCTGCTAAGCCCCAGATGGGCATCATCCAACTGCAACCCTCCCTTTCGCCACTGGATGAAGTGCAGGTAATTGCGTATGGTACTACTACGAGGCGGTTGAGTACAGGCAATGTGATAACGGTAACGGCTGCTGAGATCGAAAAGCAGCCCGTGATGAATCCGCTACAGACGTTGCAGGGGAGGGTTTCTGGTTTGGTAGTCACTCAAACGAGTGGTTATGCAAGTGCGCCTTTTAAGGTGGAGTTAAGGGGAAGAAATAACATTAGTGATAGATTCACTTCAGAACCGTTTTACGTTTTAGACGGAGTGCCATTAACTGTCAGCGAAATCGGAGGTATTTCCTCATATACAGGGGGGAGTACTGGCTTTTTGCAGAACGGCATGCCAACACCTTCAAGGGGTCAGAGCCCTATTTTCAGTATTAATCCATCTGATATAGAAAATATCGAGGTGCTTAAGGATGCTGATGCGACGGCAATTTATGGAAGTCGTGCTGCAAATGGCGCAATATTAATAACGACTAAAAAAGGAAAATCGGGAAAAGTTAGGTTTGATGGTAACACAAGCTACGGTAGTTCAGCAGTTACAAGAGAATGGGATATGCTAAATACACAGCAATATATAGAAATGCGTGAAGAAGCATTCAAGAATGATAATCTGGAGATGACGGCCTCAAATGCTTACGATCTACTTACATGGGAAAGAGATCGTTATACCGACTGGCAAAAGTATGCATGGGGTCGTACTGGAAAAGTAACCGATGCTCAGGGCGGTATTTCAGGTGGCAATAATCAGATCAACTTTAGGCTTGGTTCAGGATATAACCGCAGGACTGATATCACCACGACAAGTGGGGGCGACGAAAGGCTTTCTTTGTCTTTAAATTTAGGATACAAAAGTGCAAATCAGCGGTTTGGGCTGACATTTAGCAATATCTATTCTTACGCTAAATCAGATATGGTGTTCATAGGTGGTGTCAATCCTGCCATGCTGTCGCCAAATGCTCCGGATATTCTTGATTTAGATGGGGATTTGAATTATGCAGGTTGGAAGCCTACAGTATTTCCGTTTGCCAGCTTTTATCAGCCTTACACCGGTAAAACCAATTTTCTCAATTCTAGTTTAGCACTTACATATGAAGTTTTCAAGGGCCTAAATATTCGTGCAAATTTTGGATATAGCACGACAGACGCCAGGCAGACACAGCTTACACCAATTTATTCTTTAGATAAAACATTAAGTACTCCTCCCACGGGAAGCGCATATTTCGGGAATAACAATGTCGGAAATCTGACTTTTGAGCCGCAAATTGACTTTAACAGATTTGTTTATGGTGGTCAGCTGAATATACTGATTGGCTCAACTGTTCAGTCCAACACCACACGTGGTCAATCCATAGAGGGTGTAGGCTATACGAGTGATCTGTTACTGCGGACGATCTCAAATGCTCCCAACAAAAATGCTGATGAACTTTTCGGGGAATACCGTTATGCGGCCGTGTTTGGAAGAATAAATTACAATTTGATGAACCGATATATTGTGAATTTTTCAGGCCGAAGAGACGGAAGTAGTCGATTTGGCGAGAACAAGAATTTCGGAGACTTCGGGGCCATCGGAGCTGCGTGGATATTCAGTGAAGAGTCTTTTATCAAGAATAATTTCCGCTTGATAAGCTTTGGAAAAATAAGAGGCAGTTACGGAACGAGTGGCAGTGATGCAATAGGTGATTATAGATATCTTTCTCGATGGACATCTTCCGGTTACTTTTCCTACGGTGAAATATCGCCTCTTGTGCCATTGCAACACTCAAACAACTTCTACCACTGGTCAACAAATAAAAAACTAGAAGCAGCCCTTGACATAGGTTTATTGGCAGATAAACTATTATTTTCCATAGCTTGGTACCGCAATAGGTGTGATGACCAATTGATTGATTTGCCGCTGGCAAGTTATACCGGCTTTAGTTCAGTAACTGCAAATTTGCCTGCAAATGTCGAAAATAAAGGACTTGAGTTTAACGTTAGCGGTTCAATTATAAACGCAAAGGACCTAAACTGGTCTTTAACTTTTAATACTGGCATTAATAGGAATAAATTACTGTCTTACCCGAACCTCGAACAATCGCCTTTTGCGAATCAATATATTGTTGGGCAATCACTCAATTTCCGCCGAGTTCTTCACTTTACGGGTGTCGATCCTCAAACAGGCTTGTATACCGTAGAGGACAAAAACAATGATGGTGAAATCAGCACGAACTTTGGACCTACAGACGATAGATATATTGTTGATATTAACCCTAAATTCACGGGTGGGATAGGTAGCAACCTGAATTACAAGGGAGTAAATTTGAGCCTGTTTTTCCAAATGGTAAGACAGGAAGGCATTAATGCCTTATACACGCTCGGAATGAATCCTGGGTCAATCGGCAATACATCGACTTATGTCTTTGATAACCGGTGGAGACAAGCCGGAGATATAACGGACGTCGCAAAGTTTACAACCGTTCCAGACATCAGCTTTAGCAATTTTTACAATTCTGACGGCATTTATACCGATGCATCTTTTATCAGGTTGTCGAATTTAGCGTTGTCATATGCTCTTCCTACAGGTCTCATTGATAAAACGGGTTTACAGTCTGTTCAAATTCGGGTCACGGCTCAAAATCTTTTTGTGATTACAAACTTAAAGGGATTGATCCTGAAACCCAGAATTTTGGAGGAATGCCCCCTGCCAAGATCATTACTGGCGGTATAAACCTTAATTTTTAAGCTTTCTTGAGATGCTATAAAAAAAAGCAGAAACTTCAATAACTAATGAATAATTGAATTGAAATGAAACAATATACAGTTATATTTTTGACAATATCGATATCCATTCTGTCCTCCTGCTCGAGGCTGGTCGAAATAGGCGATCCGGTAAATTCGATTACAACAAATGGTGCTTTTTCTACAGATGCAACAGCTACATCAGCCATCGTTGGGATCTACAGTAAAATGATAAACAATTCTGGCCAGCTTTCATTCGCAAACGGAGGCACTACCCTTAATCTCGGATTATCATCTGACGAACTAACGAAAGTCGGTCTTCCAAATAGCAGTCCACTCAGCGAGTTTTACACGAACAGCCTTTTACCCGAAAACGGGCTTTGGTTTCAATTATGGGAACCAGCTTATTTTATGATTTATCAGGCCAATTCAGCGCTGGAAGCACTAAATCAATCGAATACGATTGCACCGTCAGTTAGCCAACAACTCACAGGAGAATGCAAGTTCCTGAGGGCTTTTTCGTTATTTTATCTAACCAATTTATGGGGCGATATACCTATGCCGCTCACAAGTGATTGGAACCAGACACATTTATTGAGCCGTACTACGCAAGAGCAGGTTTACCAACAAATAGTTAGGGATCTAAGTGATGCACAAGACCTTTTAGGCAACGATTATTCCGCGTCAAACTTTGAAAGGATCCGCGCAAACACATACGCCGCAACTGCCTTGCTAGCCAGAGTTTATCTGTTTTTAAACGATTGGCCAAATGCTGAGCAAGAGGCTTCCAAAGTCATTAGTAACAATGACCTATTTGCTTTAGGTGAATTGCAGAACACTTTTTTGAAGAATAGCAATGAAGCTATACTACAATTACAACCAAGCAACAGGTCATATCCTTTTACTGTAACTGAAGCAAATCTCATTCCTGAGTACCCGTTTTACTATCTTTCCGAAGCAATGGTTAACGCATTTGAGTCCGCAGATGACCGGTTAAATTCTTGGACCAGAAATGTTTTCCTTGATGGTATGACCGTCACGCAGCCAAATAAATACAAAGTTGATTTTATCGAGCCTGGAGGGACGGTAACGGAGTACTATATGATATTGCGTTTAGCTGAACAGTATTTGATTCGGTCCGAAGCCAGGGCTCATCAGGATAAAATTAGCGGCGCCCAAGATGATTTGAATACCATAAGATTTAGAGCCGGTTTACCAGAGACGTCGGCAAATGACAAGTCGTCTTTGTTGTTGGCAATTGAACATGAAAGGCGGGTTGAACTCTTTGCGGAATGGGGGCATCGTTGGTTAGACCTGATTCGTACTAACAGAGCAGATGTGGTACTACAGGCGGAAAAAAGAGAAAATTGGCAAACGACTGATAAACTATACCCTATCCCACAAGCAGAGATTCAAAAAAACCCGAATTTGAACCAAAATAAGGGCTACTAGAATTCCAAAACACAGGAGTGAGGAAATAAACCCAGGATGTCTGGCACGCGTGTCAAAAAGCCAAATAATCACGTCTTTATATTATTCCCGCAAAAACTTATAGAAGAAAAAACATGAGAATATTACTAAATGAAGCCTGCCTAATCTTTTTGTTATGCGTATTAATCGTACATAGCATTAACGCACAGAGCAGCAAGTTAGATACAGAATCAAGCCAGCATGACATAAAACTGGAATTGGCAGGAAAAATAAAGGGGCTGAAAGAGAATGAAGTCGTTTATTTTAAACAGTGGGACTGGGAAAACAAAGAGAATGAATTAATAGATTCCATTGTTGTAAAAGACGAAAGTTTCTTTTTTGAGTATCAGATAAATGAGGGACCAAGATTGTTTTGGATTCAATTTTCAAATCACAATCATATTATTGCCATACCCTTGGTTAATGAAAAGGTAACGTTGGTTTTAGATAAAGATATCGATCAAGTCAATGATCAAAGCCTATTTAAACATATTAGGGTTGAGGGCAGTGAAATTTCAAAGCAACACCTGTATTTAGCGTATGCAGTATATAATTGCTGGTATTTTACTCGAAATAAAATTGACAGATAGATATTCAGCTATCGAGATTCTTTGCTTTCTACGGACCGGCTAAAATACATTTCAGGTCTGCTGAAAGGCAAAGACCTTTTGAGTGAAAATATTGGTGAAATTTTATCAACCCAACCCATCCAAGAAGCTATTCCTATTTTTTTTGAAAACGTCATTCCTTCACATTTTCAACGCGATAGTTTTTTTGTGGGTGTGTATAATTTGCTTAGTGATGAGATAAAGAATAGCCACCATGGTAAAATAATGAAAGAATCGATCCCTTTGTGCTTAGGTCAAATCGCTCCGGATTTTACAATTGAACCTGAAGATGGAGATGCGTTTCGATTAAGTGAAATTATTGAAAAGAGTAAACTTACGGTTTTGCATTTTTGGTCGAGTGGATCAGCGGATCGAATTAAAATCCATGAGGAACTTGCAAACGCATATAAGAAGTACAAGAATAAGGGCCTTGAAATAGTAAGTGTTTCATTAGATGCAAACCCAATTAAGTGGAAAAGAGCAGTAAACTCCGGTGGCGTTCCAGGAATCCAATTCTGCGACTTTATGGAGGAAGACAGTCCTATAGCCAAATTATACAAAATGAACCCTCTAAACACGATTAACATACTGATTGATGAGAGTGGAAAAATGATTGCATGGGATGTGGATGGACCGGCTTTGTTTGGACACTTATATAGATCCTTCGGTGAATAAAGGTCTCCGGGGCTATTGAACCAGTTTTCCGTAAACTTACTTGACTGTTTTTGATGAAACCTATATTTATTCTGCCGTTACTTGTATTAGTCCCATGGTTCAACCTTTTTGCACAATTCCCTGATTGGCAGCATAAGGATCTGGAAAAAGAATCAGTCTTTGGTATCAGTGCCGGGAAAGCGTACGCCGAACTGCTTAACACTCGGAAACCAGCAGCCGTGCTGGTAGCGGTCATTGACGATGGTGTTGATACAGCCCATGCGGCTTTAAAAACAAAGCGATGGAAGAATCCGCAGGAAGTCCGTAATGGAAAGGACGATGACGGCAATGGCTACATTGATGATGTATACGGATGGAATTTCATCGGTGGGAAAAACGGGAATGTGGAATTCGACAACTTGGAGCTTACCCGGTTGATTAGGGCTGATAAAGCAATGTATGACAGTCTTGCGTTCAGCGATGTCCCTGTGCATCACCGCGAACGATACCGTGCGTATCGCGAATTGAAAAAGCAGCACGAAGAGGAGTTACAGCATTCGGAAACGGCATTGTACAATCTCGACAGGGCGATAACTGTCTTGGACACCATCGTGCGACGCATTGGAAAGGAAAACCCTTCACTACAAGATTTCCATACGTATGGGCCAAGAAATGCTCTTGAAAATAAAGTCAAACAAATCGTTTTGCATGAATTGCAGGCAAAGCCGGATGTTGAAGCGATAAAAAGGGAATTTGATATGCATTACCGGACTTATCAAATCAAAAGTGATTACCACCTCAATCTTGCTTACGATCCACGGGAAATTATATCAGACGATTACCAGAACAAAAGGGAAAGGATATATGGCAATTCCGACGTGAGTGGACCTGATGCCGGGCACGGAACTCATGTAAGCGGAATCATTGCGGCGGAAAGGAATGATGATGTTGGCATGAGCGGGATAGCCAGCAATGTACGTATCATGCCCATCCGCGCGATTCCAAAGGGTGATGAACGGGATAAGGATGTGGCTAATGCCATCCGGTACGCGGTGGATAATGGAGCAAGGATCATTAACATGAGCTTTGGCAAGCCGTACAGCCCGGATAAGGAAGTTGTAGATGAAGCCGTGCGGTACGCCATGCAGCGGGATGTACTGATCGTCCATGCTGCCGGAAACGACGCCAAAAACCTGGAAGATCCAGAAAGCAATGTTTTCCCTAATAAATACTACGCGGATAGTACCGGGCAGGCAGATGCCTGGATAACAGTGGGGGCCTCCGGTCTTAAAGATGACTCGACTTTGGTCGCGCCGTTTTCGAACTACGGCAAAACCTGGGTAGACGTTTTTGCCCCCGGCGTTCAGATTTATTCCACCATCCCCGGTTCGAAGTATGAATATAGGGACGGAACAAGCATGGCCGCGCCGGTCGTATCCGGTATCGCAGCATTGCTCTGGGGGCATAACCCTGAACTCACGGCTTTACAGGTAAAGGAAATAATCATGAAATCGGTGACTAAGAGAGATGTCCTGAAAGATAAATGTGTGACCGGTGGCGTTGTTAATGCTTATCTGGCGATGGAAGTGGCCGAGGAGATGGTGAAGGATTGATTACGCATTTGTATGAGAGTTTGTTATGCTTTGCTACCCTTAAGCGCCTTTTCCCAACAGCAGTTCGCGCCTGTGACTTGGTCGATATTGGAGGACGTGGCCTATAGAGAAAAATTCATCTCACAGTTGGAAGGGAAAGTGCCCGTTTCGGATTTCCCAGATACGGTCAAAGACCTGCAAAAAAAGCAGATCACCGTGTCCGGTTATATGATCCCAACGGACCATTCACGCAAAATCATGGTGCTATCGACCAATCCCTATGAACACTGCTACCTGCGTGTCAAGGGCAGCCCGGTTTCCGTGATGGTGATGTCGATTACGACCGTTTCGATACCCAGGCGATACCGGGCGGATCCGGGGAATACGGATTTTACGAGGAGGCCTGCAGGGAACGGTTCTTTGAGATAATCCGGGCATTCCACGGGCAGGGCAAACCGATCGCCTCGGTCCGTACCGGGGCGCTGCCCATCGCCTTCCGCGAAGGCATCATCACCTCGGTGAACGCCTCTGGGGCACTGGACGTGGCGTTCCTGCTGCTGGAAAGGCTGACCTCCCGGGCGCATGCCGACGACGTAAGGCAGTCGATGGGATTGGACGATTGAAGGAAAGACAACATAATCTAACATATGCACACGATACTCACTGTTCTATCCGCCGACGACCCGCTCTACGCGTACATCCGGCAAGCTCGGAATCCGACGGAATCGGCATGCTGACCCTCACCATCGCCTACCTCACCGCCGAAATCGCCTGTACGGGCATCGCCTGGATTGCGCTGCGCGGGCAGGGGTGGGGTCCGTGGGGCGTGCAGCGGATCTACCTCTCGGTCATGCTGGCCACCGAACTCAGCGGCCTCTTGTTCCGTTATGTGTTCGGGCTGAACAACCTGCCCGTGTACAACGCCTACATCGTGGTGGAGGCCGTTACCATCAGCTGGGTGCTATACCGTTTCATCCAGCCGCTCACCCGCGTCCGCATAGACCGGTGGTGGTGGGGCTGGCTCGGCCTTTTCGGTGTATGCTACGTAACGGAGTGGGCGCTCGATACCCAGCCGTACCTGTATTTCAACCACACCATCCTGCTGATGAATCTCGTATTCGTCGCGGCCACGTGCTTTTATTTTGCCAGGCTGGTCGTGGTGCAATCCGAAAAGCGCTTCCGCGACATCCCCGAAAGCTGGTGGATGGCAGGCACGGCATTATTCTATGTCACCGGAATGGGCACCAACCTGTTCTTTGACCTCTTCACCGTGCAGCCCTACGCGCTCGGGCCGTTCTTCCTGCACGACCTGATCGCGGCCACGTTCACCGTGGTCACCTGCGTGCTGTGGAGCATCGCGTTCCTGCGGCTGAATACCCAACGTTCGTCCGGTTGAAGCACATGGATACCCGGCGTAGTTTTGCGGCATGGAAACACAACGATACCCGATGGAACTGACCGTACCGTACGCCGTGCCCGGATCGAAGGTGCTGCTCATGGTCGCGGCCAGCACGCTGTTGCCCCTGCTGGGGCTGCTCACCGGCTGGTATGCCGTGCGATTCGGGAAAGCGCGTGCACGCGCCGCACAGGCCGAACGGGAATTGGCGAGGGTGGAGCGCGAATGGCTGGCCGCCAACAGGACGTTGCTGGAACGGGAGGCCGAAGAGCGGACGCGCCAGCGCATCGGGCTGGATCTGCATGCCAGCCTGGGGCAGAACCTCGGCGTGCTCATCATGCGGGTAGGCAACCTGAAGTCCCGCGTGGTCGGCGACGGCTCCTCGCGATTGCACACCGAACTGGACGGCATCGCCAAGTTGCTGCGCGACACGCAGGCCGAACAGCGCCTGCTGGCCCAGGTGAACCACGGCGAGAAGCTGCTCGGGAACGGGCTGCTCCCCGCCATGCGGGCCGCGCTCGACCTGCTGCGGATGGCGGGCGTGCAGGTGAACGCGGTGTTCCCGCAATCCGAACCCGCATTGCCGCACGCCCACCGGGTGCTGCTGCTGCGCATCCTGCAGGACATCCTGGCCAATACCACGCACCATGCGCAGGCCAGCCGGGTGGACGTCGAACTGACCTGCACGGCCGGGGCGCTCCACCTCACGGTGACCGACGACGGCGCGGGGTTCGACCCCGGTTCGGTCCGGGCCACGATGAGCCTGGGGCTCGACGCCATCCGCAGGCGCGCCATCGACCTGGGCGGGAAGGCCGCCATCCGGTCGGCGCCGGGCCAAGGCACCGCGGTGACCATAACGATTCCCTTAACCGATGAAGATACCGATGAACATGGAAAATAGAAGACTGAAGCTAGCCATCGTGGACGATCGCGGGCTATTCATGGAGACCTTGGCCAATGCGTTGGCCGGATATCCCGATTTGGAGATCAGTTTCACCGCCGTGAACGGGCTGGCGATGCAGCAGGAAATCGAAAGGCACGGCCCGCCCGACGTGGTGCTGCTCGACGTGGAGATGCCCGTGATGAACGGCTACGCCACGGCGGGTTGGCTGGCCCAACGGTACCCGCAGGCCCGCATCCTGGCGCTGAGCCTCTACGAAGACGAGGCCGTGGTCCGGCTGATGCTTTTGCGGGGTGCCCACGGTTTCCTGCTCAAGGGCACCGATACACGCACCATCCACGAAGCGGTGCAGGCGGTGCACCGGCACGGGGTGCTCACCAACGCCTACGTGACGCCGCGGTTGCTCCGGGAAGTGGACCGGCCGCCACCGTTGGACAAGCTGCCGGGTCCGGAAGACCTGCGCGACCGGCATTTCCGCCTGTTGGAGCACATCCAGACCGACGACACCTACGAAGGCATCGCCGACAAGCTCTGCCTGTCGGAGGCCACCGTGAAAGGCTATGCCGACGAGCTGTACAAGGCATTGGGCGTGCATAGCCGGGCCGCGGCCGTGCAACAGGCGCGGCGGTTGGGTTTGCTGCCATTGGATTAGTTGGGAATACGAAATACGAGTTACGAAACTGGAAATACCTACCTTTATGAAGAATAAATTACCTATCGAACAACGGATACTGGACGAACTCACCGTGCTGAAAGGCCTCGTGCGCGACATCCGGGAGTTCCTGCCCAGGCAGACGCCCACGCGCACGCTCGAACCGCAACTGGCCGACATCAACTGGGTGATGGAGTACCTCGACATCCGCAAGTCAGCCTTCTACAAGAACGTCTGGCGCAAGGAACTCACGCCCGTCCGGAAAATCGGCCGCCGCGAATACTACGACAAGGAAGAGGTCTACGCACTGATGCGGAGGCGCGGGGCGGCCTGAACCGTCCAAGCACTCACGGCAAATACCTCGCCAACGGGAAGATGCGAATCGCCACCGACGGTTGATGATCCATTTTCGATCGAAAACGCGCCATTTTCGATCGAAAATGGGTCATCGTCGATTGCAAGTGGACCGTATTCGGTTCTGCATGATTTGCTTTTTGGTTGTTTTTAGTTCATAATCAGTGTTTTGTGGTTTGTTTTGGGTGAGGTCCCATCCGCGCGCGATCGCAGGCCGCCCGTCATCGATCGATCGCCATTCGCCCCCGTATCGCGACCATTCACCCCGTGCCGGTTTTCATTCACCCCCGATTGACGGCCATTCGCCCCGCGATCGATACCGGTCATCCCCGATCGGTGACCATTCGTCACCGAATCGCTACCATCCATCCCTGGCCGGGTGTCATCCACCCCCGATCGCGCATCGATCGTCCTTGGTCCGCTGCGGCCCGCTACGGGTGGTTCGCTACGCCTTTCCGGCGGTAATGCAGCTGGGTCAATCCCGTATCGAACGCCTTCGCCGAGATGAATTCAAGCGCTTGCTCTGGCCTTCCGTCCTTGAAAAGCCGCGTCCCGTCACCGAGCAGGACGGGGATGATCGAAATGATGAGCTCGTCGACCAGCCCGTGCCGCAGCAGCGAATCGATGACCTCGGCGCCGCCGTCGCAATAGATGCCCTTGCCGTCTTCGCGCTTCAGCCGTTCCACCAATTCGGCCGGGCTGCCCGCATGGAACCTCGTCCTGCCCACGCTGGGCCGCGGGGTGCGCGTGACCACGTAGACATCCCGTTCGCCGTTGTCGTAATGGGACGAGCCGATGGCCTTTACCACGTAGTCGTAGGTTTTCCGGCCGATGACCAACGTATCGATCGTGTCGGTGAATGCCGCATAACCATAGTCCTCGCCCTCCTTTTCCACGAGTTTCAGGAACTCAAGGTCATCGTTCGGCTTCGCGATGTAGCCATCCAGGCTCATGGCGATGAAAAGTGATGTTTTCCGCATATTTTCGAAATCTGAAATCACCGCAAATCTACCACAGGAAAAGCATTGCGCATCGTAACGATCGATAAAATGACAATAGCAGCCCTAGTACTTGTAATACGCCCGCATTTTCCGGATGAACGATTCCTTTTTCCTGCGGGAAACCTCCACTTCGTGGTTGTTGGTCATGACGATGGTTCCGCCTTCCCCACGGATGTATTCCTTGATATGTTCCAGGTTTACCACAAACGATTTATGCACCCGTAAGAATGAACTGTCTTCCAACAAGGCCTCATATTCAAATATGGGCCTGCTGGAGCACAGCACGCTTCCGTCGGTCAAGTGCAGGTTCGTATAGTTGCTGTCGGCCTCGCAGTAGATGATGTCAGGGATTTCGACCACCTTGATGCCCCGCAACGAAGGGACGCACAGTTTCATCTTTTTGGCGATTCCGTTCTGTCGCAGGTTGTGCAAGAACGCCTGCAACTGCGTGCCGTCGCTTCTATCGGCAATCCGTTTCATGGCCCGTTGCACGGCTTCGACGAGCAATTCGTCCTCTACGGGTTTCAGGAGATAGTCCACCGCGCTGAAACGGAACGCCTGCAGCATATAGCTGTTGTGCGCCGTCACGAAGATGATCTCGAACGTGATGTCGTCCAGCTCCCGCAACAGGTCGAAGCCGTTTTTACCGGGCATGGCAATGTCCAGGAAGACCAGTTGCGGGCGAAGCTGCCTGATCTTGCGCAACGCATCGTCGGCGTCGTGGCAGCAGCCCAGGATGCTGACCCCTGGGCAGTTCAGTTGCAAGAGTTTTTGCAGCGACGATAGGCCCCTGGGCTCATCGTCGACGAGAATGGCCGTTGCGATGTTCATGATTTGTCGATTTGAAGTGGCAGGATCAATTGGACCACGGTACCGGTGCCGGCGTAGGTGTCAAGCGCTTCCTTGTCATCGACACGCATGCTGCTTTCCAGCCCATGCTTCTCGTTAAGCAGCCGGATCCGGTGGGCGATGTTTTCGAGGCCAAGGGAATGGTGGGTCGTGTTGCCCTTGGCTTTGTTCATGAGCGATTGGCGGATGCCTATGCCATCGTCCTCGACGATGCAGCGGAGCCGCCCCCGTTCCTTCTTGAATGCGATATGGATATGGATGTTCTTCCGGTCGGCCGTCGTGCCATGCCACAGCGCGTTTTCTACGAACGGTTGGATCAGCATGGACGGCAGCAGCACCTCGTCCAAATCGAGCGCCTCGTCGACCGATATGCGGTTGGTGAATTCGCCGTTCCGGATCTGCTCGATTTCCATGTAGCGGGCCAGGTGGGCGATCGACTGCCTCAACGTGACGAACGATTTGCCCGACTGCTCAAGGGTGATCCGGATAAGTCCGGCGAATCTGCCAAGGAAGTGCGAAGCCGTTTCATTTTCGTTGCTCAGGATCATTTCACGGATACTGTTGAGGCTGTTGAACACGAAATGCGGATTCATCTGCGCCCGCATGGCCGTCATCTCCGCTTCGGCAAGCTGTTGTTTCAGGAGCGACTCCTTCCGGATGATCCGGATCCGCCTGCGGATCAGCCAGGCAGCCAAGCCGACCAGGCAGCCGCATGCCGCCGCGATGAACCACCAGGTCTGCCACCAGGGCCTGAGGACCGTGAGCGCCAGGGCGGTCACCTCGCTCCAATGGCCATCGCTGTTCACCGCACGCAGCTCAAACACGTATGCGCCGGGTGGCAGGCTGGTAAACCCCGCCTTGTCCGCCGTCGATAGCGCGCTCCAATGGTCGTTCAGCCCGTTGAGCCGGTAGCTGAACCGATTGTTTTTCTCATTCGAGAAATTGGTGACGGTAAACTGGAAGGAAATGAAGTTTTCATCGTGCCGAAGCCGGATATCCCCGCGCTTCTGGACAGTCGGCGACAACGGGGCATCGTTCACCGTCATGCGCGTAATGATCGGTTGGGGCGTAAACAGGTTCGGCTTCAACGCGGCGGGGTCAAAGAACGTGATCCCGCCCATGCCACCGAAATAGAGCAAGCCCCCGTCGCCTTTGCTGGTGCACGCCGTGTTATACTCCAGGAACGCCAGCCCATTGGTATCGTTGTACACCTGCACCACGTCGTATTGCCCGTTGACCTTGCGCAGCCCGGTATTCGTGCTCACCCAGTAAAACCCCTGGTCATCCTTTTGGATGGCATAGCAAACATTCGAAACGCCGTTCGCGTTCACGTCCACCTGCTTGAGCACCCGGTCTGCCTTGCGGTCGTAGACGACCAGGCCATGATCCGTGGCCAGCAGGAAGGTGTCGCCGTCGGCCAAGAGGTGCCGTACGGACGAAGACACCGCGTTCACCGCCTCCACGGCCTCGAGTTCGTTTTCCAGGTAACGGTACCGGATAAGGCCTGACCCGGGTGCGCACAGCCACAAGGTATTGTCCTCGTCTTCATGGAAATGCCTCACGCCCTTGAACGCCGCGAAGCCATTGATGATGTCGCTGTGCCCCGCCGCGCGGGGAAAAGGCATCCAGCGCTTTTCAGCCAGTGAAAAGAAATGCAGGCCATCGTCTCCCGAAACCAACAGGCCATCCGCCTTTTTCGGTTTGGTGACGGCATACAGCTTGTTCAATTTGGTGCGCGCCACGTTCTCGGGATGGTAGGTGACGCGCTTCGTCCGTCGATCCAGCTGCATCAAGCCACCGAACGTAGCCGCCCAGATCGTTCCCCGGTCGTCTTCCGTCATGCCGTAGATGACGTTGTTCGCCTGGCCGACGATGGCCGAACCCGGGAAGGGAACGAATTCGTCGCTGGCGGTATCCCACTCGAACAGCCCCCGGTTCTGCGTACCGATATAGAGCGATCCGTCCCGGGTCCGGTACATGCTGTAGATCACCTTGTCGAGCAGGGAGCCGTTCAGTGAGGTGGGGCCGTTCACGAAGCCGAACTGGTGGCTCAAGGGGTCGTACTTGGAGAGCCCACCGCTCAGGCCGCACCACATGTTGCCCTGCCTGTCCTTCAGGATCGAAACCACGAAGTTCGACGCGAGGGATGCGGGTACGAACTGATTGTGCATGGCCTGGACGACCAGGCCCGTGGCGGCATCATACCGGTAGATGCCGTTGCCGCGGGTGCCGATCCAAAGGCGGTTTTCGGCATCCACGGCAAAGCAATAGACTCCACCGGCAACGATGTGGGATGCGACGACGTTTCCTTTTCCATGGAAAGGATTGCCGATGGAATAGCACCCGGACACGATGGTGCCCACCCAAAGGCGTCGGTCATAGGACGCGATCGATTCGATTTGGGGGAACTGGTAACCGTCAAGCAACGCCGCGGGTCGATAGGCGTTTCCCTGCGGCACCAGCTCATGCAGGGTGTACAGCAACGAAACGATGATTTTTCCGTCGTGCAGCACCACATCCGTCACATCCGATCGGTATTCCGGCCCCGTAAAGAAGGATTGCACGCTCGCCGTGGCCGTATTCAGGTAGAACAGGCCGTTGTTGAATGCGATGACCCAATACCCATCCGTTTCGAAGGAGACGATCTTTTTGATCGGCAACTTTTCCAGATCGGCGGCAAAGGGGAAGAAGTCGGTCAGCCTGGCCAACGAGTCCCCGCGCAGGTCATACAGGCCCAACCCGCCTGAGGTGCCAATCCAAAGCAGTTGGCGGTTCGTGTCCTGGTGAAGGGAAAAAATGGCGTTCGACGGCAGTTTGTCGCCTTCCGCATGCTGCCGCGTATAGACGTCGAACCGCTGCCCGTCGTAACGGTTCAGGCCGTCTTGCGTGCCCACCCAGATGAAGCCGTCCGGATCCTGTGCCAATGCATAACAGCTCAATTGCGACAGCCCGTGGTTGGACGAATAGTTTTCGAAATGCAGCGACCGTTGCGCAACCGCTTGGCACAGGCTGCACAGCGAGATCAGCGAAAACGATAGTGTCCGTTCAAAGCCCAAGACCCTGCATGTTGGTGTTTACGATGCTAAAGTTAGCGATAAAAAGGAAGAAAAAAAGCCGTTGCCGAAGCACCGGGATGGGAGGGATGCCGATAGTCCGATGAACGCAGCCGTTCATCCGGCGAAAGGTACCGTTGGCGCGGCAAGCGGCGCCGCATTTTTTTTGGACAGGCCGCCGTTCGATCGGCCGACACCACCGTTGGTGCGATCCCGCTTGCGAATGCCCCATGGCCGCGGTAGTTTTATCGGGACATTTCGAAACCAGGATGTAAAAACAGCAACGATGCGATCGATAGGAACCCGAATGAAAGCGCGAATCAAACCAATGGCCTTGGCAATGGGCCTCGCCGCCCTGCTATTCGCCTGCGGGAAAGGGGATGCCGGACCACAGGGCCCGCAGGGCGAACAAGGGACGCAGGGCGCGAAGGGCGATGCCGGCGATCGCGGGCCCCGCGGGGAAACCGGCGCGGCAGGTCCGCGGGGCGCGACCGGCGCGACGGGGCCGCACGGTCCGGCCGGGCCGAGGGGTGCAACCGGGCCACAGGGGCCACCCGGAACCGCCAACGTGGTCTACTCCGACTGGTTTACCCCCGGATCCTACACGAAAGACACCGTATTCGGGATATGGGGATTCAACTACAACAAACCGGAGCCCCGGATCACGCAAGGGATCGTCGACCAAGGGTCGGTGCTGGTATACGCGAAACTCCTGGGCTACAACCCATCGGTCTGGCCCGCCGCGGAGGTGGCCCTGATGCCGATACAGCTCACCTATATGCAGGGGGGAGTGACCAGGGACACCTGGTCCGCGCACATCACGCCCGGCAACGTGAAGATCCGGTTCATCAATGACCGTAACGTGTATAACGTCATCGCCAATAGGCACCAGTTTCGCTACGTGATCATCCCGGGAGGCATCAAGGCAGTGAGCGCCTTGAACCCCAACGATTACAAAGCCATGGCAGCGGCGTTTCGGCTGGACGATTGATCGGGCTTCGGCATGCCGTTGAGACAGGCCTCATCAAATCCCGGCCCGCAGGCTGCCCGGTCGCGAAATGAACGTGAAACCACTGGAAAACAAAAGGAGGGAAGCATGGAAAAGTTACTCTTGTTGGCCGTGTCGCTGCTGTTCGTCACGATGGCCGCCGCCCAACCCAAGCGGCAGAAGCATACGCCAGGAGACACGGTCGTGATCGACCTGGGCGGAGAGATCTCGCGCAGGAAGATCCGCAACGGCGATGTGATGATCCGCAAGGAGAAAAGCGGGCATGCGCTATATGCATCGTTCAAGAAAAAGAAGCTGACGGGTTATTACGCCGTCGACGCCAAAGGCAACCGGATTCCCGCCGATTTGACAAGGGTCAAAGGCGGGTGCTTCTATTGCATTAAGCTTCCGGAGCCAGATGGTTCGTTTCTGGTGCTTTGTTGGTGGTCGGAACCATGCGATCCAGGACCGATGGATAGGAAGCCGTCAAAATCGAGGGACTGACGGCCTGTGCACGGCAGCCCCAATCCCGAACTCCTGCCTGGAAGCCAGCGCAGTACGGGCGGTTGGCTGTGAAAGCAGCGGCAGTCCGAACCCAAAGAGGAAGCCAAGAGCGTTACAGGCATGACCTGTGCACGGCAGCCCCAATCCCGAACTCCTACCAGGAAGCCAGCGCAGTACGGGCGGTTGGCTGTGAAAGCAGCGGCAGCCCCCGAACCCAAAGAGGAAGCCAAGAGCGTTACAGGCATGACCTGTGAACGACGGCCCCAGCCGCTAAGCCAGCCCAAAAAACGAACCCCCTCAACGACGGAAGGGCCGGGCGCGGTGGGGTTGCTTGGTTCGTTGGGGCTGGCGTGCAATGGGGGCCTAGGGAACAGGTAGCCTGTGCGCCTTGGCTTCCAATCCACCTCAAATCCCTGGCACGAAATAATAATGCATCCGCTCATAATGATCCAGCGGGTGCTCGGGCGGGGTGAGGCCGTGTGGGAGCGGCCGCTTGGAGAATTGCTGGAAGTATACCACGCAGGCATCCCGCCACAGTGCGGCTTCGCGGTGCTGGATGGCCAGCAGGTCATCCACCTCGCGGAAGACCGTCGGGTCGATCCTGCCCGCCTGTGCCCGCCACGTGGCCTGCATGGCCGCCACCTCGTCCACGCCGGCATAGTAGCGGTGGCACAGCTCATCCCAGAGCGTCCGGCCCGACTTCATCCGGAAATCCCACGGCAGGTGATGGAACCACAGCAGGTATTCGTCCGGGCAGGTCCGTGGATCCTCGAACATCGCCCGCACTTCCGGGGCATACTGGCCCAACGCATCGCTTCCCGAAGCGGTGCGGTCGAAGCCGATGCCATCCGCGCTGGCCTTGTGGTAATAGACCGACGTCCAGTCGGCCCGGGGTTTGTCGCGGATCCAGGGCCCGGGGCCGTAATGGTGGTCCCAGCCCATCAGGTGGTGCAGGCCCAGCGGCGTCATGTAGTTTACGGCCGTTTCGCGCGACCGCATCATCAGCGGCAACAGCGCGCGCACGAGGGTATCGTCGTTGCCGAACGTGCTGCGCAGCCAGTCGGTGGCGATGGCAGCGGCATCCGCGTCGGGATCCCAGGCCAGGCGGCCGTAGGCATACCAATTGGCCTGCCCGAACGGGTGTCCGGTCCAGTTGGTCGACGTGCCCGTATTGGCCACCCCGGCGATGGCCGTGGGCGACAGCCCGTTCAGCGAACCGTCGATGACCCGTGCCACCGTGGAGTTCGCGCCATTGCCATAGGTGTCGGCCCGCAGCGTCTCGCTGAACAGCGTACCCAGGTAGACCAGGTGGGTGGCAAAGCCCAGGTACTCCTGCGTAAGCTGGAACTCCATCATCAGCCGCGATCGCGGCATGGCCCCGAACAGCGGGTGGAAGGGTTCCCGGGGCTGGAAATCGATGGCGCCGTTCTTCACCTGCACGATCACGTTGTCACGGAACCGGCCATCGAGCGGAGCGAACTCGTTGTAGGCCTGCTTGGCCCGATCCTCGGGTTCGGTGTCTTCATAGACGAATGCCCGCCACATCACCACGCCACCATGCGGCTTGAGCGCATCGGCGAGCAGGTTGGCACCATCGGCGTGGCTGCGGCCGTAGTTCTGGGGGCCGGGTTGGCCCTCGGAATTGGCCTTGACCAGGAAGCCGCCGAAATCGGGGATGAGCCGGTAGATCTCGGCCACCTTTTCCCGCCACCACCGCTGTACGTCGGGATCCAGCGGGTCGGCATCCGGTAGCCGGCCCAGTTCAACGGGCGCGCTGAAACGGGCCGACAGGTAAACCTTGATCCCGTAGGGGCGGAAGACCGCCGCCAGGGCCGCGGTTTTCTCGAGGTAGGTGTCCGTGAGCGACAGCGCATTCGTGTTGACGCTGTTGATCACCGTGCCGTTGATGCCGATGGAGGCGTTGGCACGGGCATAATCGGTGTAACGCGGGTCGCGGTAGCCCGGAAGCCGGTGCCAGTCCCACAAGGAAAAGCCCGCATAGCCTCGTTCTATCGTTCGGTCGAGGTTGTCCCAATGGTTGAGCAGGCGCAGGGCCACCTTGGGCCGGGCCACGCTGTCCAGCGCGGCGATGCCGCGGCCGCGCTGCAGCAGGCCGATGAACGCGTAGGTGCCGTAGAGCAGGCCCCTGTCTGTATTGGCGAGTATCGCGCAGACCCCTTTGCCTTGCACGGTGAGGCGACGGAGCCGGAACCCCTCGTCGCCGAGGCCGGCCACCAACGAATCCAGGCCCTCCCGGCGCAGCCAAGGCAAGGAAGCGGGCGTGCCCACCACGAGGGTCCCTTCCGCATGGATGCGGTCGGTCGGCGCCGGAGCCTGGCCCAGCAGGCCGTGGAGCGCGGCCGACAGTTCGGCGCTCGCGACGCTGTCGGTCGCGCTCGCCACCGGGAACAGCAGGCTGTTCAGCTCGGCGCGGTAGCCGGAGGCGAGGGGGGAGGGAAGCGGCCTGTAGTCCAGCCAAAGCCGGTACCCCGATTGGGCGGTCGCCGGCTGTACGCAGCAGGCCACGGCGAGGAGGTAAAGTGCGGTCGAAAGGCTTTTTTTCATGATGCGGTATTTTTTCGTTGGGTGGAATCGCGCACGATCAGTTGATGGCGCAAGACGATGGTCGCGGCGGCCTGTTGCTCGCGGTTGCCGTCAAGCAGGTTGATGAGCGTCTTGGTGGCCACTTCGCCCATCTCATGGCCTTTGTAATCGATCGTGGTCAAGTTCGGTTCCACCACGGTGGCGATGGGGTCGTTGTTGAAACCGGCCACCGCGACGTCGTCCGGAATGCGCACCCCGTTGCGCTTGAGTTCCTGCATGCAGGCCACGGCGCAGTTGTCGTTGGCCACGAAGATGCCGTCGGGCAGTTCGCCTTGGGCAAGCAGCTGCCGCGCCACCTGGATGCCATCTTCCGTGCCCAGGTTGTTGATGATCACCCGTTCGTCCTCGAACGGCACGCCATGGGCGATCAGCGCATCCCGATAGCCCTTGAAGCGCATGTCGTAGACATTGCTGTTCAGGTTGCCCGTCACGTGGACGATGCGGCGGCAACCCTGCGATAGCAGGTGCCCGGTCAGTTCGTGGGCCGCCCGGTAGTTGTTGATGACGATGTTGGGGCAGTTGGGGTGCTCGAACACGCGGTCGAAGAAGATCAGCGGGATGTTCTTGTCGATGAAACGGTTGAAATGGGCGATGTCGGCCGTATCATAGGCCAATGAAACGAGCAGGCCGTCCACGCGGCTGTTGAACATGGTGGCCGCGTTCTTGACCTCCTTCTCGACGGTCTCCAGCGATTGGCTGATGATCAGGTCGTAGCCGGCCTCGTTGGACACCTTCTCCATGCCCGCGAGCACATCAGACATGAACATGCTGTTGAGCCGTGGCACAATGACACCGATTGTATTTGTCTTTTTCACGCGTAAATTGCGTGCAAACGTATTGAAACGGTATCCCATGCGCTCGGCTTGGGCAAATATCTTGTCTTTGGTGGCTTGCTTGATGGCCGGATGGTTTTTGAGGCCCCGGCTCACGGTAGTGGCCGAAATGTTCAGGTTAGCAGCTATGTCGTAGATAGTTACCTCTTTTCTTTCGCTCATGATCTTGTTTAAACTTGCCGAAAAATAGACTTCCTAAATGGTTCGGCTAAAATAATCAAAAAAAAAATAATTGCAATCGGTTGCAAAAATAAATTTTAGTTTCTACTTTTACCTCCGGAAAGATAACCAAGTCCGACGCGACAGCTAAACCTGCTACAGGGTGTGCCAACGTTGGAATTCCGTTTTGTTTCCGAAAAGCAAGCGAGTTAACTGATTTTATAACCAATTAGTCCTAACAGTATGATAAGCGTATACAAATCGCGATCGCAACGGCAGGCGGAAATCCCGAAGGGGATCGGCCTTTTGCTGCTCCTGATCTTTTGTTCAATGATGGCCACGGCGCAGACCGGCGTGCAGGTGTCGGGGACGGTGGTGGGCGAGGCCGGCGAAGCCCTTGTCGGCGTCTCGGTGGCGACAAGCGTGGGTACGGCCCGTACCGCCACCGACGCGGATGGACGGTTTGCCATCCGGGTGCCGGCCAACAGCGTGCTGGTGTTTTCTTACATGGGATATGCCACGCAGGAAATCACGGTAGGGCAGGCAGACCGGCAACTGGCCGTGACCCTGCACGTGGAGGCAAGCACGATCGATGAGGTCGTGGTGGTGGGGTACGGCACCCAGCGCAAGCGCGACGTGACCGGGGCCATCGCATCGGTGAGCAGCGCCGTGCTGAAAGAGGTGCCCGCGGCCAACATGACCCAAGCGCTCCAAGGGCGCATCGCGGGCGTGAACATCGCACAGACCTCTACCCGACCCGGGGCGGGCATGCAGATACGGATCCGCGGTTCGCGGTCGCTGCTGGCCGAAAACGACCCGCTGATCGTCCTGGACGGCATCCCGTTCGCCGGCACGTTGGGCGACATCAACCCGAGCGACATCAAGAGCGTGGATGTGCTGAAAGATGCCTCGGCATCGGCCATCTATGGATCGCGTGCGGCCAACGGGGTGATCCTGGTCACGACCTTCCGCGGCGTGGTGGGCGAGCCGAGGGTAACGTACAATGGGTTCCATGGCGTGAAGACGGTGGCGCAGCAATACGCGGTGTTCAATGCCGAGGAGTTCATGCAACTGCGCGAGGTGGCTGGCTATACCCAGTACCTGCCCCAGGAGCAAGAGATGATCGCCGCGGGCAGGTCGACCGATTGGCAGGACCTGATGTACGAGGATGGCCACGTGACCGACCACAACCTGAACATCGCCGTCGGCAACGAGAAAGGCCAATATTCGATCGGCCTGGGTTACTACGACGAGTCCACGATCTTGCCGGGGCAGGGATACAACCGGTTTTCCATCCGGTTGGCGGCCGACCAGGAACTGGGCAGGTACGTCAAGGTCGGGATCAGCACGCAGAACAATTACAGCATCACCAACGGCGAAGGGGCCTCGCTGATGTACCAGATGCTCACCATGTCGCCCTTGGCGCCGGCTTACAACGCCGATGGGAGCATATACCTGCAACCGGCGTATCCGACCGACGATTATTTCAATCCATTGCTCATCAATGCACCCGATACGTGGATCCAGGACCGCAAGCGATTCACCACCTTCAACGCCTTGTACGGCGAGATCAAGTTCACCGACTACCTGAAGTGGCGCACCAACGTCGGCCTCACGTACACGCAGAACAACTACGGCCATTTCAACGCGTCAAGGACCCCGTTCCGCAACGGGAATCCGTCAGACGCCCGCGTATCCTTCCAGCCCACGACGAGCTGGACGATCGAGAACCTGCTCCACTACGAGGCGAGGCTCGCCGAAAAACACCGGTTGGATGCCATCGCCATGTTCTCGGCCGAAGAGAACGAGAGCCACCAGTTCAGGGCGGATGCGTTGGACATGATGGCCGATTTCATGCTCTACTACAACCTGGGTTATTACAAGGAGGGGTCTGGCAACATCGCCATCCCCGCGGGCGACCAATGGTACAGCAAACGTGCGCTGCAATCGTTGATGGCGCGTGTCAACTACGGGTACGACGACCGCTACATGCTCACGGCAACCGCCCGCCGCGACGGGTCTTCGGTGCTTGCGCCGGGCCACAAGTGGAAGACGTACTTCGCGCTGTCATCCGGATGGAACATCATCAACGAGCGGTTCCTGGAAGGCCAGCGCGCCTTCTCCAACCTGAAACTGCGCGCCGGATTCGGGCAGACCGCCAGCCAGGCGATCGATCCCTACCAGACGCTGGGTAGCTTGGCACAGAACAAGTACAATTTCGGCGACGAAAACGCCTTCGGCTACTACGTGATGAACCTGGCGAACCCGGAACTGACCTGGGAACCGACCGATACCTGGAACGTGGGGCTCGATTTCGGCATCCTCGAGGACCGGATCACCGGTAGCGTGGAATGGTACCGGCAGGATTCGCACGATCTGTTGTACGACCGCTCGTTGCCCCCCACGTCGGGCGTACCCGGGCGCGTGGTCATCAACGAGGGCCGGACACGCAACAGCGGGATGGAATTCACGCTGGGCGCGGCAATCATCCGGCCGATTGCCGGGGCGGGCTTCAGCTGGGACATCGACGCGAACCTGACCTTCAACCGGAACGAGGTGCTGGCATTGAGCGATGGGCTCACCAACGACGAGGGCCGCGGTTTCTTCGTGGGGCATCCCATCAACGTGATCTTCAACTACCGGAAAATGGGCATCTGGCAGCTCGATGAAGCCGGCGAAGCCGCCCGCTACGGTTTCCGCCCCGGGCAGGTCAAGCTATTGGATTACAACAACGACGGCCGGATAGACGCCAACGACCGCCACGTGTATGGGCGGTTGGATCCCGACTTCGAAGGCGGCTTCACCAGCCGGATGGGCTACCGGAACTTCGATTTCACGGTGGTCAGCTTCTTCCGTTCAGGCGGTACGCTGATCAGCCAGATCCATCAGGGCAATGCCTACACGAACATGCTGCAAGGCCGCCGCAACCAGATCAAGGTAGATTATTGGACACCCTGGAACCCCACGAACGAATACCCCATGCCCGATGGGAGCAACGACCAGCCTGCGGGCAACTACGGGTCTACGCTCGGATTCTACGATGCCGGGTTCCTGAAGGTGCGCACGATCAGCCTGGGCTACACGTTCGGCGCATCGACCATCGGTAGGCTGGGCATCAATTCGCTGCGCGTGTACGCCACGGCGCAGAACCCATTCGTGTTCTTCTCCGATTACGTGAACCGCGGCGGTGGCGTCGATCCGGAAGGCACCAACTACGGGGGCAGCGGCTATACCGGCGGTGCAGGGGGCGTACAGCCCCGCCAGATCGTCGCGGGGCTGAACACGCCCCCCACGCGCAATTTCCTGCTCGGACTCAATGTGGCTTTCTAACTGATAACTCCTTAACATGACAAAGCGTATGAAAACGTTGAAAATATGCAGTGCCATACTCGCCGTTGCGTTGATGGCAGGCGCCTGCTCGAAATTCCTTGACGAGCAACCCAGGTCGAGCCTGACGCCCGATTTTTTCACGACCGAACAAGGCATTGTCGCGGGGCTTACCGCGGCCTATTCGGGATTGCGGTACCAGTACGGTACGCAGGGAGGCATGTCCATCACCTGCGTGGGCACCGACGAGGCGACCAAGGGGGGCGATGGCAACGAAGAGCAGATCAACAACTACGGCGTGGACATCCTCGGGGCCGGGCATTTCCAGACGCCCTGGAACCGCAATTACACGTTCATCAATACCTGTAACGGCATCGTCGACTATGCGACCGGTGCCAACGAGGCGTTGGTGGCGGAAGCCAAGTTCCTGCGTGCCCAATATTACTATGGGCTGGTCACCATGTTCGGGGGCGTCCCGCTCGACCTGGGAAGCGGCCCCTTGAAGTTCACCACCACGCCGACCACGACGTCGGTGCGCAACACGGCCATCGAGGTGTACGAGGCCATCGTGGCCGACCTGAAGGAGGCGATCGACGGATTGCCGGCGATCAGCAACAAACCCGGCCGTGTCGGCAAGGCCGCCGCCATCCACTACCTGGCCAAGACGTACCTGGCGATCGCCTGCTACTATGATTACGATTACACCAACGAGCTGAACGGCGATTACAGCTCCGTGGCGTCACATCAAGGCGTGGACGCGGCGAAGGCTCGGGAATACTACGTACTGGCGCTGGCCACGGCCAAGCAGCTGCTGGACAATCGCGGCGCGTATGGCGTGGGGCTCCTGGCCGACTTCGCCGACGTGAACAGGGCCGGCAACGAGCACAGCATCGAGTCGCTGTTTACCGTGGAGCGCACCACCGACTACGTCTTCGACGAATCCGGGGCGGGCGCGAGCGGCGGCCCGGAAGACGGGTTGAAGGAGAACCGCGCCAATTTCATGTTCTGTGCCTATTACGAAGGCCCCGACGGCGACGGCACCTTGCTGGCCCGTACGCGCGAATACGGGCGTGGATGGCGACGCTTCGTGCCCACGAAATACCTGATCGAAACCGTCTATGCCGACAAGGTCAACGACAGCCGCTACTACAAATCGTTCCAGAGCCTATGGCGGTGCAACCGGGTCACCGATGGCGTGAACCATCCCGATTTCGGCAAACCGGCCATCTTCATGCCGGGCGTGGCCTCGTATGCCAGCGCGGCCCCCGAGATCAAGCGGGTGATCGACCACATCCAACAGGAAGGTTCCACCGCGGCCAGGAAATTGATCCGCTACAGCGCTGACTACACGCGTAACATGTTTCCGTCCAGCTTGAAATTGGCCGACCCGAACGGCGAGATCAACGATTCCTCGCACCGTCCGTTCATCGTTTCCAAACTGTCCGAAACCATCCTGATCGCCGCGGAAGCCGCGCTCAAGACGGGCGACAACGCGGCCGCCGCCACGTACATCAACGAGCTCCGGACCCGGGCCGCCAGGGGCAGCGTCCTGAATACGCACATCGCCGGATTGGTGGACGAGGCCACGGCGATCGCCAACATGCAGGTGTCGGGCACGGACCTGACGCTCGATTTCGTCCTGGATGAGCGTTCGCGCGAACTGAGCTGCGAACAGCACCGCTGGTTCGACCTGGTCCGCACCAACAAGCTGATTCCGCGGTTGCAGGCCGGCTACAACGCGTTCGGCACGGCCGATGACCCCAATTTCGCCGGTGCGGCCGCGAGCAACGTGCGGCGTTTCCACCACTTGCGCCCGATACCGCAGTCGCAGCTGGACGCGATGACGGGCGATAACAAGGCAACCTACCAAAACCAGGGTTACTAGGCGGTAGGCAGTCGATGAAACCATAAAACGTAAATGATGATGAAGAACGATATGAAATATGCGTTTGTCATGCTGTTGGGCATGGCGATCCTGGCATCGTGCGAAAAGCTCCTGACGGCTCCCGATCCGTACAGCGTGGCAGCGGCACCGGCATCGGGCACGCTGAAAGCGCTTGGCCAGACCCTGGGGTTGAAGATCGGAACCGCCTTTTCGCAGGAGGACATGGCAAATGCCGACCGCGCGGCGATCATGAAAGCCGAATTCGACAACGTGGCATTCGGCTACCACATGAAACACGGCGCCATCGTGCAGAACGATGGCTCGTTCAACTGGACGACCACCGATGCGATGGTGGCGTTCGCCAAACAGAACGGTCTCGGCATCTATGGCCATACGTTGGTGTGGCACCAAAACCAGAATGCCACCTGGTTGAAGACCGTCGCAGCGCCACCCGTCACCGAGTTTTTCGGCCCCAACATCGTGGTCAACCCGGCGTTCGAGACCGACCTGGCCGGCTGGGCGCAGCTGAACCCGAATCCCGGCGGGGGCTGCGGCCCCATCCACCAGCGGGTGGCGAGCGGTGGCCGCAACGGCACCGGCGGATTGCAGGTCGGCACCTGTGCCGCCATCACGGCCAATGATTACTGGCGCGTGCAGATCCGGGGCGACCTCTCGGCCACCATGCAGGCAAGCGGCAATTACCTCATCGAGTTCTACATCAAGTCCTCGACGGCCACCACCGTGCAGTTCGAGACCCGCGAGAGCAGCGGCGGTGACGCGCAGTACCGCGAGTTCGCTGCCACGACCGACTGGACGAAGGTCACGTTGGATTTTACGGCCAGGGGAACGGAAAACGCCATCGCATTCGACCTGAATTCGGCGGAAAAGGCGACCTTCCAGATCGACGACGTTTCGGTACGGCAGGTATTCGACGGGCCGCCGAACATCGTGGTCAACCCCGATTTCGAAACGGACCTGGCCGGCTGGGCACAGCTGAACCCGAATCCGGGCGGCGGTTGCGGCGTGATCCACCAGCGTGTGGGTACCGGCGGTCGCAACGGCACCGCCGGGTTGCAAGTGGGGAGTTGCCCGGCCATCACGGCCGACGACTACTGGCGCGTGCAGATCCGGGGCGACCTGTCGGAAAAGATGCAGGCCGGTGTCGACTACGTGATCGAATTCTACGTCAAGTCGTCGACGGCCACCACCGTGCAATTCGAGACCCGCGAAAGCAGCGGCGGCGATGCCCAGTACCAAACGTTCGCGACCACGACCGACTGGTCGAAGGTGACCTTGATCTTTACCGCGCGAGGTACCGAAGACGCGTTCGCGTTCGACCTGAACTCGGCGGAAAAAGCCACCTTCCACATCGACGACGTATCGGTGCGCGTGTATGTGCCCGATGATTCGGGCGAAGGGCCGTCCGAAGAGGACAAGGCCAAAATCAGGAATGAGATGAAGACCTGGATCGATGCCATCGTAGGGCGCTACAAGGACGACGTGCGCGTATGGGACGTGGTGAACGAGCCCATGGCCGACGGCGCCAGCGGCCTGCGCACCAGCGGCAACAGCGACGGTTCGGGCAGCGACGTGTTCTTCTGGAGCGACATACTGGGGCGTGATTATGCGCTCAACGCCTTCCAGTTTGCCGCCGCAGCCGATCCGGAAGCCCTGCTGTTCATCAATGACTACAACCTGGAATCGAATCCGGCCAAGCTGGATTCGCTGATCGCCTATGTGAGCGAGCTGCGGGCGAAAGGCGCGAAGATCGACGGCATCGGCACGCAGATGCACATCAGCGACCCGAAGGCCTACGGGCCGATCCGCGAGATGTTCGAGAAGCTGGCGGCAACGGGGCTTTTGATCAAGATCAGCGAACTGGACGTGAAAGCCACGCCCGCCGGCGGCACCGAGCTGAGCCAGATCAACGCCGAATTCCAGGCGGCCATGTACGGCTACGTCATCAAGACGTACCTCGACGTGGTGCCAAAGGAACAGCGATACGGCGTCACCATTTGGGGCATCGACGACGCGTCGAGCTGGCTGAACACGGCCGACAGGAAATTCTTCCCCTTGTTGTGGGACGATGCGTTCGGTCGGAAGCCCGCCTACCATGCCGTGTACGACGCCTTGAACCGCTAACCGGGAGTGAACATGAGGGATGCATCGATGAAACAGACAGGAAGCGGGCCGTATGGCACATCGCCGTGGGCGGCCGCGATGGCGATCACGTTGGCGACGGCCGCGCTAAGCGTCGGTTGCCAACCTACCGTGGAGCAAACGACGCTAAGCGAAGCCTTCAAGGGCGATTTCCTGATCGGCACCGCGCTGAGCCTGGCACAGATCCAAGCGACCGACGCTTCGACCGATTCGTTGATCTGGCGGCAGTTCAACGCCATCACCCCCGAGAACATCATGAAAACGGAGGTGATCCATCCCGAATGGGATCGCTATGATTTCGAGGCGGCCGACGCATTCGTGGCCTATGGCGAGCAGCACGGCATGCACCTGGTGGGCCACGCGCTCATCTGGCACAGCCAGCTCCCGCCATTCGTGGGGCAGATCACCCAGGCCGATTCGCTAAGCCTGTTCATGCAGCGGCACATCGCCACCGTGGCCGGCCGGTATGCGGGCAGGCTCGACGCTTGGGACGTGGTCAACGAGGCCCTGGACGAAGACGGCAGCCTGCGGCGATCCATCTTTTACAACCTGCTGGGCGAGCGATACCTCATCGATGCCTTCAGGCTGGCACAGGAGGCCGCCCCCGACGTGGAACTGTATTACAACGACTACAACATCGAGCAACCCGCCAAACGCGAAGGCTGCCTGGCGCTCATCCGTAAGCTGCAGGAAGCCGGTGTCCGCATCGACGGCGTGGGCATACAGGGGCATTGGCACACCGGGCGGGTGCCGTTCGATGCCATCGAGGCGAGCATCGAGGCCTATGCGGCGCTCGGCGTCAAGGTGATGATCACCGAGCTCGACCTCGAGGTGCTGCCGCGCGATTTCCAGGGCGCCGACGTGGCCCGCCGCATGGCGGCGGGCGACCCCACGTTGGATCCCTACGCGGATGGCCTGCCCGACAGCGTGGCGCAGCAACAGGCAAGCGATTACGAGAACCTGTTCAGGCTCTTCCTGAAGCACCGCGACAAGATCGCGCGCGTTACCTTCTGGGGCGTCAACGACGGCCAGTCTTGGCTCAATTACTGGCCGGTGGCCGGGCGGACCAACCACCCGTTGCCGTTCGATCGGCAAGGCAGGCCGAAACCCGCATTCCACCGATTGGTTGCACTCAAGGAACGATAGGGCCATGGCATCCACGCAGCGATTGACGGTACTGGAAAAAGTGGGGTTCAGCCTGGGCGACCTGGCCGCCAACCTGGTGTTCCAGACACTGATCACCTACCTCGCGTATTTCTACACCGACATCTACGGGCTGGCCACCCGGCATGCATCGGCCATCCTGTTGGCCGTGGGCCTCCTTGCGGGTTTCTGCTTCAACCCGCTCGTCGGCGCGCTGGCAGACCGTACCCGTTCCCGTTGGGGCAAGTTCAGGCCCTGGATCCTCTACACGGCCGTCCCGCTGGGCGGCGTGGCCTTGCTGGCCTTCAGCACGCCGGCCTTTTCCTACCAAGGCAAGGTCATCTACGCGGCGGCGACCTATACGTTGCTGCTGTTGCTGTATGCCGCAAACAACCTCCCGTACGCCGCGTTGAGCGGCGTGCTCACCGGCGATAGGAAAGAACGCAATAGCCTGTCGGCCTACCGGTTCGTGGCCGTGATGTTCGCGCAGTTCTTCGTGCAGGTGTTCATGTTGCCCATCATCGTATCGGTGGGCGGCGGAGACAAGGCCGTGGGCATCGAACAGGTGATGACCTGGCTGGCCATCATCGGCACGGCGATGCTGCTGATCACGTTCATGACCACGCGCGAGCGCATCGTGCCCAAGCCGGAGCAACGATCCAGCCTGCAGGAAGACCTGCGCGACCTGATGAACAACAGGCCTTGGCTGATCATGCTGGTGCTGACCACGTTGGTGTTCATCACGCTGGCCATGAAAGGCGGGGGCTATGTGTATTATTTCGAGAACTACGTCGACCGGGAAAGCCTTGCCGCATTCGTCCGGCCCATTACCGACGGCCTTGCCCGCCTGGGCGCCGATTTCTTCGGCGACGATTCCGTTTCCGCGGGTTTCGGCCTCTTCAATGCGGGCGGCATCATCTTCATGATCGTCGGCATCGGTTTGTCAAAGCCCTTGGCCGACCGATACGGCAAACGGAACGTGTTCGGCATCGCGCTGGTGATCTCGACGCTGTTCATCCTGGCATTCTATGGCTTTTCGCCGCGATCGGTGGCGATGATGTTCGGCTCGCAGGTCCTGCACGGCTTTTTCTACGGCATCACCATCCCGCTGTTGTGGGCCATGATCGCCGACGTGGCCGACTACAGCGAATGGAAGAACAACCGCCGCGCCACGGCCATCATCTTCTCGGCCATGATGGTGGGCCTCAAGGTGGGGCTCACCTTGGGCGGTGCGGCACTCACGGGATTGCTGGGCAGTTTCGGCTACGTGTCCAGCGGTGCGGGTGCCCAGGCGGCGGAAGCCATCCAGGGCATCAGGTTGTTGGTGAGCGTTTTCCCCGCGATCCCGTTCCTGATCGGTGCCGGGCTCCTGTTCTTTTATCGGATAGACAGACAAACCGAAATGCAGCTAGAAACGGACCTGAAACAACGGAGGAACCCATGAATGCCCCATCCTTGAAAGACGCCATTTCCGACCCGCTGGTCACCCATGTGTTCACGGCCGATCCCTCCGCGCACGTCTTCGAAGGGAAACTCTACATCTATCCATCGCACGACATCGACGCGGGGATCCCGTTCGACGACCTGGGCAGCCACTTTGCCATGGAAGACTACCATGTATTCTCGATGGATCATCCAGGGGGAAAGGCGACCGACCATGGCGTGGCGCTGCATGTCCGCGACATCCCGTGGGCCGACCGGCAACTGTGGGCGCCAGACGCGGCGCATAAGGACGGTACGTACTACCTGTTCTTCCCCGCAAAGGACCATGCAGGCATCTTCCGGATCGGGGTGGCCACGAGCCTTTCGCCCGCAGGTCCGTTCACCCCGCGGCCGCGGCCCATCGAAGGCAGTTTCTCCATCGATCCGGCCGTGTTCAACGACCGCGACGGCAGCCACCTGCTGTACTTCGGCGGCATCTGGGGTGGGCAACTGCAGCGCTGGCGCACCGGCACGTTCAACCCGGCGGGCGAGGGGCCCTTCGTGCACCTGCCTGCCGATCACGAACCGGCCCTCTGCCCGAAAGTGGCCCGGCTCGGCGATGACCTGCTGTCCCTGGCCGAAGCACCCCGCGACGTGGTTATCCTGGACGGGCACGGGGATCCGTTGCTGCAGGGCGACAACGAACGGCGGTTTTTCGAAGCGCCGTGGGTGCACGTGCACAACGGCACCTACTATTTCTCCTATTCCACGGGCGATACGCATTACATCTGCTATGCCACGGGCGACAATCCCTACGGCCCGTTCACGTACCGGGGCAGGATCCTCGAACCCGTGGTGGGTTGGACCTCGCACCACTCCATCGTGGCGTTTGCCGGCAAGTGGTACCTGTTCTACCACGATTCCAGCCTTTCGGGCGGGGTGACGCACCTGCGCTCGATGAAGGTGACGGAATTGGTGCACGACGAACGCGGCCATATCCAGCCCATAACACCGTATCGATGAGCCACCGGACACGTTTGCTGAGGCTGTTCCGCCTAGGCGTCTTCGCGCTCCACGGGTTCGGGCTGCCCGCCTTGGCCGACGTGCGGCTCCCCCGGCTCATCAGCGACGGGATGGTGCTGCAACGCAACACCGCGCTGGAAATCTGGGGATGGGCATCAAGCGGTGAACGCATCGGGCTCGACTTCGCGGGCAGGCGGTACCGTACCGTGACCGAGGCCGACGGTACCTGGCGCGTGGCGTTGCCCCCCATGCCCGCAGGCGGGCCATACACCCTGACCGTTACCGGCGAAGACACGGTCGTTGTCCGCGATGTGCTGCTGGGCGATGTCTGGTTCTGCGCCGGGCAGAGCAACATGGTGCACATGCTCAACATCCATGACGTGGAATACGCCACGGAAATCGCCGAGGCCGATCACCCGCAGATCAGGCAATTCCTGGTGCCGACGGTAGCCGACCTGCGGGCGCCGCAACGCGATTTCCCGGCGGCCCCGTCCGAACCGCGTGCGGCGGCATGGCGGCCCGCCGTGGGCGACGCGGTGCGCGACTTTTCGGTGGTGGCCTATTTCTTCGCCAAACACTTGCATGAAAGGCAGGGCGTCCCGATCGGCATCATCAACGCCAGCGTAGGAGGGACGCCCATCGAAGCCTGGATGAGCGAAGCGGGGTTGGACGCATTCCCTTCCGCGGTCGGCGTCCTGCGGCAGAACAAGGACACGGCCCACGTGCAGGCCATCAACCGTGCCGCGGCCAGGGCGCCCCTGCCCCCGGCCGACCTGGGCCTGCTGGCCGACACGAAATGGTTCGAGGCAGGCTACGCGCCGCCGGTCGGCGCGTGGCGCACCATCCAGGTACCCGGTTACTGGGAAGATCAAGGCATCCGCGGACTGGACGGCGTGGTCTGGTATCGCAGGGACGTCGAGATCCCGGCCACGATGGCTGGCAAACCGGCACGGATTTTCCTGGGCCGGATCGTCGATGCGGACATCGCCTACATCAACGGCAAGCAGATCGGGAGCACGGGGTACCAATACCCGCAGCGTAGGTACCGCATCCCCGCCGATGTGCTGAGAGCGGGCATGAACACGTTCGTGGTCCGCGTCACGAACCACCACGGCAAGGGAGGCTTCGTGCCGGACAAGCCTTATCGCATCTTCGCCGACGGGGATACCGTCGACCTGAAAGGCACCTGGCGGTACCGGGTCGGGGAGGTATTCCAGCCTGCCGCGGCGGAAGGCCCGCAGCCCATCGAACCGCGGCAGCAACCGGCGGCGTTGTTCAACGGCATGGTCGCGCCCGTGGGCGGCTATGGCGTGAAGGGCGTATTGTGGTACCACGGCGAAAGCAACACGGGGCAGCCCGGAGCCTATGCACGGCTGTTGCCCGCGCTCATCGCCGATTGGCGCAACCATTTCGGCCACGGGACGCTGCCCTTCCTGTATGTACAGCTGCCCGGGTTCATGGCGTACGATTACCGGCCATCCGAGAGCGATTGGGCGGCACTGCGCGAAGCGCAACGCAAGGCATTGGCCGTGCCGCACACGGCGATGGCCGTGGCCATCGATCTGGGCGAATGGAATGACATCCATCCCGGACGGAAAGGCGAGATCGGCGAACGCCTGGCCTTGCTGGCCCGGGAGCGGGTTTACGGCGAGGCGCTCGTGGCTTCCGGGCCGATGTACCATTCCTGGCGGAAAGAAGGTAGCAAGATCGTGCTCTCCTTTACCGAAACCGGCGGCGGCCTGGTCACCGACGACGACGGCGCGCCCGCCGAGTTCGCCATCGCCGGCGACGACCGGAAATTCGTCTGGGCCAACGCCCGGATCGAGGACGACCGCGTGGTGGTCTGGCACGAGGCGATTGCCGAACCCCGGTACATCCGCTACGCATGGGCCGACAATCCCGTCAACCCGAACCTCCGTAACCGGGAAGGATTGCCCGCCTCGCCATTCGAAACCGAACTCTTCCGTCCCGATCCTTTGTAATCCATTGCAATCCCTTGTCGTCCATCGATTTCCGATTGACGGATACTATCCTCATGTTTGTTCCGACGGCGGGGTAATGCAGCGCTGCCGGTAAATGAAATAACATGATCCAACAAACATCAATCCGGAGGCTTCGCACAAGCGACTACGTGGACCGTCTCCACGACGAAGCCATGGCCCGGGCGGCAAGGCCCATCCCGTGGTCGATGACGGGGCTGCCCGTGCTCCTCATCCTGTTCCTTTTCCTCGGCTTGCCCCATGGGCCGCTGCTCGGCATCGACCTGCTGACCGACGGGGGGCCACTGGCGCACCTCACGCTCGCCGCCGTGGCCGTGAAAACCTTCGTGGCCGCCGGGCGCTGGCTGTTGCGCCTGCTCTGGCCCACGCTGCACGGGTATGCCAAGCACACGTTCGGCAACCACTTCGGTGGCCTGCTTCCCTGGCAGCAACTCACGTTTTTCCTCGTGATCTTCTTCGGGTTGCTCTATGCCTTCATCGCCTGCTTGGCCATTTTTTGTCCGTAGGGACGCATGGCAATCCATCTGTACAAAATGTTGATAATCAAATAAAAAAAAGAAAATGAAAAAAAGGACAGCCAGGAGTGGCTTTAAAAACATGAGAGACACCGAATTCCTGAACCTCGTGGGCACGACCATCGCGGCCGTGGACGGCAACGCAAGGTTCCCCATGCCCGAACCGGCGCTCACCGACGTGCAGGACGCCTACGACGACTACCGCACCAAGCTGGAGATCGCCAGCAGACAGGGCAGCCCGCTCGACAAGAGCGAGAAGCGCGACGCCAAGCTGCACTTGGCGGGGCTGATGAAGCGGCTGGCCTTCTACGTGAACACGGTGGCCGACGGCGACCTATCCACCATCCTCAGCTCTGGGCTCCCGCTGGCGGGCCTCCCCGCCAAGCTGCTGCCGCCCGGCATCCCCGAGCGCCTACGGCTATTGGACTACCTGCAATCCGGGCAATTCAACTTCGTGTTCGAACCCGTCGGCACCAGCTGGCTGTTCGAGATCTGCCTCTCGCGCGAGAAGGACGCCGACGGCAACATCGTATGGCCCGAGCCGTTCACCAGCCGCCGCGCCAAGGGCAACATCCTTGCGCCACTCGAAGTGGGGGTGCGCTACTACGTGCGCGTCCGGGCCCGCAACGGCGCCGGCGTAAGCGACTGGTCCGAACCCGTATCGCAGCTGGTGCGCTAAACCAGGCCCTGTCCCCAAACCAAACGCCGCCGTGGGGAAACCCGCGGCGGTGTCTTCTGCCACCCTAAATACCCTTCGTACGTAGGGTTTCCCCCCATTCCCCTATCCCTTACGTTTGCATCATGAAGAAACACCGACTCAATCTCACCCTTTTGGGCCTGTTCGCCGCGGTAGCCGTGGCCTGCGGCCCCCTGCAAGCACCCCGCGATCACAAAGCGGCGGAGACCCCCATAACCCGGTCGCAACTGCCCGACTCCGCGCGGCTCACCGTGGAAGAAGCCCGGCGCATGGTGGCCAACTACGCCCCGCGGGCCGGCTACGTGGAGCGCGACGGCGAGCAGCTCGCCAACACCCGCGTGGCCTGGGTATCGATGGATTACCTCTGCGCCATGGTGCGCCAGCTCTGCCAGGAAGGCGCCGATGGCATGCACATCTACCTGGCCGCCTACGACAGTGTGTACACCGACGCGGCCCAGCACGCACCGCCGCGCGAATGGTGGGGCTACAACACGCTCGTGTTCACCTCCACGCGCGACAGCCTCGGCGACGACGGGCGGCACTACCACCGCGACTACTTCGACCACGGGACGTTGGGCCCGCTCGGCGGGCGATCCCGATCCGCCGACGGCGGCTTCATCGTCACGATGGCCCCGATGAACCGCGTGGGGCTGTGCCCGCCGCCCGAGAAGGACTGCAAGCGGTGGGGGGCGATACTGCTTTAGGATCCCGGGGATGAAACGCTACCGCACCTACACGGCCTTCGCCAGCGCGCTCATTGGCGGGCTGCTGCTGTGGCGCGGCATGCACGACGCGTGGCGCATCGACGGTACCCGTGCCGACTGGCATGGACAGGCATTCCCCCAAGGCTGGAAGGAACCCCTGCTGTGGGTGAACCTCGGCATGCAACTCGGCATCGGGGCCGGTTTATGGGCAGGCATCGTGTGGCGCCCCATCCGGCCCCTTGCCTTCGAGGGAGCGGCATCGCTACTGGCGGCCTATACGGTGTATGCCGAGCTGGCGCTGCTCGAGCGCCTGCCGCGAAAGCCCTGCGCCTGCATCGGCTGGTGGGAAGGGAGCACGTGGGCTTGGCTGGTGGCGGCCAACGCCACCCTGCTCATCGGAGTAATCATCGCGTTCATGCTGGAACGATCGGGACAGGGAAGGAGGAGCGCCATGGCTTAGCGAACAACCGCCCGGACCGTGGGGAAGCCCCACGGGAAAGGCCCCGGAAAGGCAGGGACGCCGGGAGAGTCAAAAGGCCCGAAAAATAAGGGCGCGGGTCACTGCGCCAACAGGTTAAGCATTAAACATAAATTACAATGCGCAGAATTATAGGTTTAGCATTGTTGTCGGTATTCACGTTAGTGGGTGGTACGGCGGCAGCGGCAGGTTTGCTGGTTAAGAAACGGGCAACGTATTACTACAACGGCAGTTTGACGAACCCTAGCCAGTTCTTCCAATCGACTTATTGGGACATCGTTGACGAAAATGGTGGTTGCGGTGAAGCAACCAAAGCCCCATGTCATTTGTCGGCCACTGACAAGACGGATCTGCAAACCCAATTGGACGGCTATAGCCTCGATGTCGACGCACTCGTCGATGACGCGGGCGAAAGGAACTAGTTAGTTCCGGCAATTTCCTGAAAATAATTGACCGGAGGGCGGGATGACCGTTCCCTCCGGTATGTTGGTTACCGCGGATTCTGCGGGATACCGGTAAGCGCAATGATATCCTCCGGGATGGCCATTGCAAACCGCAGGTCATTGGGCGCTAGTGCGTAAACCTGTCCGTCGATTTCGCGGCTTAGCGCAATGCCGGCGCCTTCCTTGTTGAGCCGCTTGATGTCCATCCACCTGAGCCCTCGCATGGGCAATTCCCGCCGCCGTTCGGTCAGGATCAGCGCGAGCGCATCCGCTGGTGAGTCGGTGCCGACCGGTTGGAAGTCGGCAGCACGGAAGCGGTATTCGCGGAGCCGGTTCAGGTCGGATAACGCATCCGTCACTTCACCGGCCCGCGCGCGGCATTCGGCGCGGATGAGGAGCATCTCGTTGGTCGATAAACCCGCAAACAGTACGACGCTTCCACTATACGCACCTTTAAAACGGTAGGAACCATCCGTATTCCTTGAAAAAAATACCGTCTTGCGCAAGTCGTCGTCTCCATACAACCTAAAGAGATCTTCGTTTATCTTGGCCCGCGTTGGGTTCGTGAGCGCCATATTGGCATATAAAGCAACGTGAATAATTTCGGGGTTGGTGTTGCTGATCGGAAAGTTTGCGGCTGCATTCAATCCATTGAAATCGATCAGCGCACCGTGCAGTTGCAGGCACGAATCAGCATAGTGCCCGGCTTGTACATAGTTGCGCATGTACCAACGTGTTCGGGCCAGTACACCGTATGCAAATGCTTTGTTGGCGCGGTAGGCATTGTTGTTTACAACCGGAAGCAGCGCGGCAGCTAATTTGGCGTCATTGAGGATCTGCGCGAACGTAGCGTCCACCGTGGTGCGCGTGGTGGGCTCGGTATAAGATTCGGCCAGTCGGAGCGGGATGCCCCAATCGGTGCCGGCAGTCGCCGGATCGTAAGCGGGCGCCCAGATCGATGCGGCATTGAGATACCGATAGGCACGGAGAGCCAAAGCCTGGCCCCTGATGGCGTCCCACAGGTAGGCATTGGTAGCCGTTCGTGGAATGTCGTTTAATCCATGGAGTACGGTGGCCAATACATAGCTGGCCGCATAGGTTTGTTGCCAGCCGTTTGCGGCCAGGGTTGCCCGTGGAAAGACATAGCCCCGCTGCCAGGTATATTGGTTGCGGAAATCTTCCCGCAGGTTATTGAAGTCTGCCGCGGTGAGGTAAAAATCGTCCGAACTTCCTTCGCCTCCCACTTCGTAGTTCTGGTTAATGACGCTTGAATGGTCAAGTAAGGCCTGCAGGTTTTCAAGTTTGTCTGCCAGGATAAAACTTTTGTCCGATTTTTCGGCCAGGAACTTTTCGCAGGAGGTGCACGTCAGGGCAATAAGCCCAGAAATGAAGATGCATAGCTGTTTCATGATCATGATGATATCGTGTTAAAATTGCGACCGGATACCGATGCTGTATACTGCCGGAGCCGGAAAACTGCCTTGTACGGCGGTATCGGGGTCTATGCCTAAACGATTGCCCACCCAGAGCAACCCGAGGTTACCGGCGTTTGCAAACGCCGTAAACCGATGGCTGAACCGGTAGCTGGCCTGGATATTGGCGAGGCGCACATGGTCACCTTTCTCCACCAGTATTTCCGAGCCCGTATAAAGTTCTTCGCGCGCAAAATCAGCGGGATAGGTCATGGCAGGTACGTGTGTACGGAGTTCATCTCCGGGTTTTTGCCAGCGCAAAGCAAAATCGCCATGCTGGTTGCGTCCATAATTGAACAGGTTTTCATAGCTGATGGTGGATCGACGGAAATAATAACCCAGGCGGAAGCCAAGCGTTGCGGTGAGCATAACCGGCCCGTAACTGAGGGTATTGGTCAGGTTGCCAAACCACGTCGGCGTACCCGAACCCATGTACTTCAGGTTGCTCATCGGGGCGTCAAAGCTGGTTAAGGCGGCGTAGTCGTCACTGACTGCTCCATTGAGGTAGCCCAGCGGCCGGCCATCTTCGGGCGATAATCCGGCCCAATGATAGGCATAAACGGCATTGGCTGCGCGCCCGGGAAGGCCATGGGATCCACTTGTGGGATGCAGCAACTGAACGATTACAGCGCCTCGGTCGACATACTTATTGGCAATGATGTGGTTGGCTGCCCAAGACAGGTTCAGGATCGTTGACCACGCCAACCGCCCGGTCAGGTTGAGCGTTTGAACGTTAAGGTCTATGCCGGTGCCCTTCAGGCTGGATACATTTTTGGTGATGGTTGTGCCTGCACCAGCTGTGTAATCAATTTCGCTGCTGCCGAATAGGTCGATAGACCGCTTGGTGTAGTATTCCAGGCTGCCGCTGATGCGCTTGTTTCGGGTAGCGAAATCCAAGCCGGCGTTGATCATCCGCGTGGTTTCCCAACGGAGATCGGGATTGGCAAAATTGACAATACGTGCGTAGGGTGTGCCCGTAAATTGGTTGAGCGTACCATAGTAAGATAGGGTATTGACGGCTACCATAGCCGGATCGATGTTGCCCGATGCGCCGTATGTAGCACGTAGGCGTATGTAAGGGATGGCATCGCTGTGGTAAAAGGCTTCCTTCGAGAGTTCCCACGCCCCACCAACCGACCAGAATGCGTTCCATTGGTCGTTGGTGTTCAGCCCGAAGAGGTTTGAGGCGTCCCGCCGCAGGCTTCCCGAAAGGGTGTAAAGCCCCCGGTACTGGTAGGCCGCATTGGCAAAGCCCGACAGAAAACGGGTGGTCTGATCGGTCACCGATTGGTTATTGGGGATGTAAACCAGCCTCCCTGTGCTGTAGATGGGGTACTGATTGGTGTAATCCACCTGACCGAAGGTGAGTACATTGTCATCATAGCCATAGGTGCGGTAGCTGTGGCCGGTCGTGCGGCTATGACGTGCTTCGCCGCCCAGCAGGGCATCGATACGATGGTTGCCCCATGCCTGGTTGTACTGTCCCTGCAAACGGAATTGGTGCACGTTCAACTGGTTTTCGTTCCGGTCAAGTACACCACCTGTTGGGATTGGCCGCGAAAGCGTACCGTCCGGCAGGATACGCGAGTGGTAGTTGATGAGGTCTCGGGCAAAGAACGTTTCCGGGCCATTCAGCACGCGGCCCTGTTGGAGTTGCTGTTCGTATTGGTAGTTGGCTTGCAGGGTCACGCCGGCCAACGGGGTGTATGTCGCGCCGGCCGTGGCCAAAACGTCCGAAAGTCCGTTGCGTTGATCCCGGTATCGATAGTCTTCCAGGGGCACATAGGTCCAGTCCAGCAACCTGCCTTGTTGCGCGACCAGCTCGGTAAACGGTTGACGGTATTGCTTGTAGATGGCTAATGGCGTTCCGTTCATGTCGGCCAGTTGGGTGTACGGAAACAGCGAGACCATGTTGGTGATTTCCCCGTAGGCCGGTCTGCCGGCGATGTTTTGGCTGCGGGTGTATTGCAACCCTGCGGCTACCGATAGATTTTGAAACGCCCGGTAGGTCATGGTGGTTTTGAGGTTCAACCGGTTGTATTGGGCTGCCGATTGGTTGCGGTTTGCATCGTAGCCTGCCAGCGTATTCCACGCTAACCGGTCTGAACCGCCTTGTAACGTGAGCGCGTATTGTTGATTGACGGCTGTGCTGTACAGGTAGCGGTCAAAATCGTGCCTAACGTCGATAGGCCGTAAGGCATCGATCTGCGCGTCTATGGCATCTTGCGTGGCTTGGTCGCCGGCGGTTTCCGCCGCGCGGCGCTTTACGAGCAGTTCGACGACCGGGCTAACGGCCAGTTGCTCTGCATGATTGAGCCGGCTGTTGTAAAAACCCTGTGAGAAGAGCATGCGCTCGACATCGATGTAGTCTGACGAGGATATGCGCGGTTGGGTAAAAAGGTCCGGCTTCAGCCCTATAGCGGTGTTGGCATTGAAATTTACCCTGATCGGCTGGCCGAGTTGACCGCGTTTGGTCGTGATGACGATGACGCCATTGGCCGCACGGGCGCCCCAGATTGATGCCGCGGCGGCATCTTTCAGCACCGTAATGCTTTCCACATCGGCCGGGTTGATGTTGTTGATATCGCCTTCATAGGGAAAGTTGTCGAGTACAACGAGCGGATCGGTAGGGCCGTTTAAGGTGCTGATACCCCGTACGATGGCGCGGCCCGCATGGAGGTTGTTGCGATCCACGAGGTATCCATTGCCTACAATCTCCAGCCTGCTAAGTACATCGGTGCTGACCTGCTGGTGGAGCTGGTCTGCTGTGATGTGGGAAAAGGAACCGATGGAACGTTCCATAGGCAGTTGCTGGATGCCGGTGGAAACGACAACTTCCTGCAACTGGTGATGCAGTGGATGGAGCAGCACGTGCAAGGTGTCGCCAGGCGATGCGATGCGCAGTTCGGCATCGGCATAACCCAGTGCGTGTACCGTGAGCAGCTTTGCCCCGGACGCTAGCGCGAACCGGAAGTAGCCCTGGGTATCGGTTACGGTGCGTTGTACGCCATCCGTGCTGACTGTAGCGCCCACAAGTGGTATGCGTGAGTTGGCATCAAGTACACGTCCGTGAAGGACTGGTTGTGCATGGAGCCAACCCCAGGTAAGTAACCCGAACCCGATAAGTAAAATTGATTTCATTGTTGTTGGTTTATGATGTTAATGATCGGTAATGAGTAAGTGTGGTTCAGGGGCATGGACGATGCGTCCGTAGTAACCACTCGCTCGGTTAAGTGCATCCAGCGCCAGTGAATCCAGTTTGGCCGCATCGTTTAGCACGACAAGGAATTCAAAAGCGTAAAGGGATGCCCGGTCGTGCTCAAGTGCGGAGGCCGTGGTGGGCCACAGCTGGATGTTGGCAACCTGAAGAATGGGTTGCTGATCACGCCGCGTTGCACCGGCTTGCTCCAGGATTGGCCAGGCCACTTTGCGGTACAGGTCGAGCAACGAATAGTTAGCGTAGCTCCGCCCAATGACGACACCATTTTCGGTTCGTTCTTTGATTTGGCTTGCCAGACCCGGATAATGTCCGTTGAGTAATAAGGAATAGTGCCGGGGCTTTGTGTCCAGCTTGTCGGTAAGGAAGAACAGCTTGTTGGGGTCGAGGTCTCGTTTCAATACGAGCTGCGTGGTTTTTCCCGATAGCGCCGCCTCGATATGGGGTGCGGTGATCTGTTTAGCATCGGTGGTGGCGAGCAGTTTTCCGTCCTGGCCGATCCAGACATAATGGGGGATGGTGTAGTACGGGAATACATGCGCAAGGACTGATGCGTCGGTTATCGAAAAGAGTGCTCCATGCAGTGGGCGTTTGTTGAGGTATTTTTTGATAACTTCCGAGGACTCGCGCGTAGCCAGCACCACTTGGACACGGTCGTCGAATTGTTGCTGGAGGGAATCCAATTTTGGAAAGGCCGCGATACAACTGCCGCAGCCGCGGGCCCAGAAATCCAGCAAGATCAATTTCCCTTTGTAGTCGCGCAAGGTGACCGTTTCCTTCCCCTGGGGGTGGTTCACCACCGCTAACGGCAAGTGCCACAGTGCATCCGGCAGTGCGTCGCCGATCCGTAGCGGCGTGATGTTCTCCGGTTGTACCTGCCAATTTTTGTAGGCATCCAGCCCCCGCGGCCGCACCTGTGCGAACGTAGGGATGCAGGATAAGAAAATAATACCTATTTTTAGCGTCAGTTTGGGCAATAGATTAGCCCTGGCGTAGTGATACGTCATTTTTTGATAATTTGGTTAGACCATGGATTCGTGAACAGACATGAAATCCGTATTATGGCATCAAAGCCATATGCTCACGGTTTCAAGTGGAAATCACGGCGTCATTCCGGCGATTTGATCACCCGGATGATGGGGTCTTGCATGGGGTTGGTGCGTACATTCATTTTCATAAAATTGATTGTAGAGACGCGGTTTACCGCATCTCTACGCAATGGTCAATATGAAAACAGGTCTCCCGCCGGGCGGGCATGAAAGGGTGGCATCGGGTTTGGAAACCCAACGGGGCGAACCCGCGCTACTTTTGCCTCCGGTACGACCAAGAACCGTCCCGACGAGTCGGGATTGACAACAAAAGCAAGACGCGAAGTCCGCCCCACTGGATGGTACCGGCAAAGGTACGCAAACCCCAGTAAAAGGAGCGAACATTCGGCCTTCCCGTTGTCTGAAATTGGTCGTTTCGAGACGAGAGACCTGTTCTGCAGTATAGGCCACATCGCGCAGCCGATTTTATGTGCATAGGACGCAGCATGAAGCGCGTCATCAACGGTTGCAAGCTTCATTCAAGCGTGTCGAAGCGCTGCTTGCCGAACCGGTAAGGCAAAGGTAAACATATAATTCTTGATAAACAAATTTTTTAGTACAGAATTTTAGTGCAGTGGCAGAGCGATTATTTGAAGATGCAAAGACACAGTTTGGAGATCAACTGAAAAAATACCGGGAGGCAGCTGGGTTGACCCAGGAGTTGTTGGCCACCTTGATGGGTACGCGGGGCGCTTACATCGTCATGGTAGAAAAGGGGAAGGTGGGTATCGGTTTAGCCAACCTGGAAAAGTATGCCCGATTTTTCGGTGTCACCTACTACGAGATGGGCAATCCCGATTATCCCGTCCCGACATGGGACGAGCTGCCACCGGCCTCGAAACTGAAAATCAACAAAGCCAAGGACGCCATCGCTTCACAAGCGCAGGATAGAAAGGTTGTTTACAGGGATCGGACAATCAATGCGAAGCAGTTGCATGAATTGTATGCCGGCGGTTATTTCGGCGTGCCTCGCACATCCCGCGAAACATTCCGGACGCTGCGTCCGGACATACCGGAAAGCGAGTACCCTAAGCATTTCCGGAACATCGCCAAGATTTCGGATACCCTCAGCAAGGGCAAGTTTGCGAAGCTCCTCGACAAACTCGAGCCTGTTGCAGGAAGCACATCGGTCCGTTTCGTCATCAGGGATCCTGCCGTAACCAGCTAAATTAGTGGCCTCAGCCTTTTGTGCCTTGGCTTTCAGGATTTCGATTTTGGCGCGGTCTGCATCCGCACGTTCACGTTCCTGGCGTACACCCTCCTGTATGGCGTAATCCATTACGGCTTTCTCATCCCACTTGCGTTTCAGACTGGCATCGTACATGTGCATCTCCTCCCTTGTCAACTTACTATACTCAGCGATATCGAACAGTTTCTCGAATACGGGCTTCCGAAGGTAAAATGGGAGTGTGGCCATGCTACCCGCCGTGCTGCCTTGCTTGGATTGCAGTCACCTCCTCAATCGAAAGGCCTGAAATCTCAGCTGCATCGGCGATGGATAAGCCTTTCGCTAGCATTTTCTCGACGGATTGGAGTTTTTCCGCTTCAGCCTTGTCTTTCAGCATTTCGATTTCCTTCTCCGCACGTTCACGCTCCTGGCGTATACCCTCTTGCTTGGCATAATCCTTGGCATAATCCATTACGGCTTTCTCATCCCACTTGCGTTTCAGACTGGCATCGTACATGCGCATCTCCTCCTTTGTCAGTTTACTATATTCAGCGATATCGAACAGTTTCTCGAATACCGGCTTTCGAAGATAAAACGGAAGCCTGTCCATCCGGCTCATGTTCTTCAACACGTAAAGCCAGCCGTCAAGGTCCGTCTCCAATTCGGACTCCGTCTTTACAAAGTTACGTAACTCGATGTAAATATACCCAAGGTCCTCGTAGAAAACTTTGCCGGTATCACGGCTACATAGGCATATATCATGCAAATACCCCTTGTCCCCTTCGCCTTCTGGCATGGCGAAACCGTCCATGAGCACGATGACATACACTTCACTGATGGCGTAATCCCACTCCTTCCGTTTGCCCTTGGGCGCCTGGTCGGAGATGAGTTTGCTTCCATAGTACAGCATCCGGCGCTTGAGGTTAGCCTGTGCGCTGCGCTGGACCTCGATGATGAACCGCTCGCCATCCTTGGCGGTACAGGTGAGATCGAAGATGACCGCACCGATCTCCTCGATGTCGCCGATGTGTTCGTTCTTGTTGTAGACCAGGTCGACGATCTGCTTACGGCCCCTGAAGATGCCGTTGAGCAGGTCGATTAGGAGGTCCTTGTTGGGCTCGGTCCCAAAAATCCGCTTAAAGGACACGTCAAGCATGAGGTCGATGTATTTCGTCCGGCCCATTCGCGGTGTTCCAATGTTTTCTTGATTTTCCATAATTTGATTTTTTGATTAACTGATTTTTCGTTGCAAACTTCGGCACTCCCATACCCGTTAGCCGGTTGCAATCGGCTAAGCGCGTTTCTTGTCGAGTAGAGGCCCGTTGCTATGTGCCTCTTATAAAAAGTGTATTTGATTCATTACTTTGTTGGAGTATATTTTTTAAAAATACAAAAGTATATAAAATATATACAAATAACAAACATATTATCTAGGGGTTATGCCCGATTTCACGGCAACAGGTGACTTTGCTCACCTTTAGGGAACCGTGGTATCCGTACCTTCGCCAGGAGGCGAATGGGTCGCCTCCCGAAGGATTTGAAATTTGTCAACGATGAAAGATAACGTGATCATAGTGACCGGGGCGGCCATGGGCCTTGGCTTGGCCGCGGCGGAAGAGTTCGCCGCCCGCGGAGCGAAACTGGTATTGGTAGACTACAATAAGGACGTATTGGAAAACGCAGCGGCGGACGTCAAGAAACGGTATCCGGATGTGAAGCTGGTCTCGGTGGTGGCCGACGTATCGCGTGAAGGCGACGTGAAGGCGTATGTGGAAGCGGCCTTGGACGCGTTCGGCCGCATCGATGGCCTGTACAACAATGCCGGCATCGAAGGCCGCCAGGCACCGCTCGTCGAATACGACCTGGATGTATTCAGGAAAGTGGTAGACATCAACCTGATGGGCGTGTATTACGGGTTGCGCCACGTGATCCCGGTCATGCGCGAGCAAGGGTACGGGCGCATCGTCAATGTGGCATCGGTGGGCGGTATCCGTGGCGTGGTGAACCAGACGGCATACGTGGCCACCAAGCACGCCGTGACCGGGCTGACCAAGAATGCGGCCATCGAGTACGGCCGGTATGGCATCCTGACCAATGCGATCGCGCCGGGCGCCATCCTGACGCCGATGGTCGAAGAGGCGTTCAAGCAGGTAAACCCGGCAGACCCGAAAGCCGCCGAAGCGGAGTACGCGCAACGGAATCCGACCCGCGCGCTGGGCCAACCGCAAGATGTGGCGAAAACGGTGGCCTTCCTGATCAGTGCCGACAACGGCTACGTGAACGGCCAGACGCTCGCCATCGACGGCGGCGAATCCAACCTGTACGGCAATTCGTAGCGGCGGACTGCGAAAAATAGTGTAGCTGCACGGCTGGATAGTCTCGCCAATTCGCGACCTTTGCGCATTGCGACGATCATCCATGAAAAGTGAGCTTTCAAAAGCGTACCTGGCGCTTGCGCTGGTGTGCATCGTGTGGGGAACCACCTATTTCTTCATGCGCATCGGCGTGGAGACCATCCCGCCGTTCCTCTTTTCGGGCGTGCGGCAGGTCATTGCCGGCGCCATCCTGGTTGCGGCCTTGAAAGGATCGGGGCGGCTGGGCGCGCTCCGCCGGTCGAGCCTGATCCGGCAGGCCGTCCCCGGCGTGCTGATGATTGCGCTCGGCAACGGGGTGGTGGGGTGGAGCGAGCAGTACATCCCGAGCGGGCTGGCGGCCCTGATCGTGTCGATCATGCCGGTCTACATCGTGTTCATCGCCTTCGTGAGCGGCGCCGAGCGGAAAGCGCCCAACGGCCGCATCGTATCCGGGCTGCTGCTCGGTACGGTGGGCATCGCGCTGATGTTTCGCGACAACCTCACCGACCTGGCCAACGCCGATTATTTCACCGGGATGTTGGTCGCCTTCGTGGCGGCGCTGTGCTGGGCCGCTGGCAGCGTGTTCATGAAGTACCGACCGTCTGGCACCGACGCGCTCACCAGTGCCGCCATGCAGATGCTGGCCGGTGGCATCGCGCTGCTACTGATGAGTGCCTTCCTGGACGACTACCGAAGGCTGGACGAGGTGTCGGCCGAGAGCCTCTGGTCCTTGGTGTACCTGCTGTTCATCGGCTCGCTACTGGCCTATCCGTGTTTCGTCTATGCCCTGGAGAAGTTGCCCGTGGGCCTGTCGTCCATCTACGCGTACATCAATCCGTTCATCGCCCTGTTGCTGGGCTATTTCCTCCTCGACGAGCGGCTCACGTGGTGGACGGCACTGGCGCTCCTCGCCGCCATCGGCAGCATCTACCTGATCAACGCGGGGTACCGTCAGGGCTCCGGAAAGCCAAGCAAGGCATAGCTCGGCGACCCGGCTACAGCTTCGGCCCGGCCTTGGTCTTGCGTTCCTTGCGGATCTGTTGTTTCTGGATGATGTATTGCTTTTCCAGGAACGCCACTACCTCGGCGGCGATGTCCTTGCCCGTGGCCTTTTCGATGCCTTCCAATCCGGGCGACGAGTTGACTTCCAAGACCAGCGGTCCGCGATCTGACGGGATCATGTCCACTCCGCACACCGTAAGGCCCAGTTCGCGGGCGGCGCGTATGGCGGTCTCGCGCTCGGCCTTGTTCAACTTGATGACTTCGGCGGTGCCGCCGCGGTGGAGGTTGGACCGGAACTCGCCTTCCTTGGCGGTGCGCTTCATGGCGCCTACGACCTTGCCATCCACCACGAAAGCCCGGATGTCGGTGCCGCGCGATTCCTTGATGTATTCCTGGATGAGGATGTTGTTGCCCAACCCATAGAACGCCTCGATGACCGATGAGGCGGCCTTGCGCGTTTCGGCCAGCACCACGCCGATGCCCTGCGTGCCTTCCAGCAGCTTGATGACCAGCGGTGGGCCGCCCACCATCTTGATGAGGTCGTCCACGTCGCGCGTGCGGCGCGCGAACCCGGTGATGGGCATGCCGATGCCCGCGCCCGACAGGATCTGCATGCAGCGCAGCTTGTCGCGCGAGCGGGTGATCGATTGGCTGGGGTTGGCCGACAGGACGCCCATCACCTCGAACTGGCGCACGATGGCCGATCCGTAGAACGTGACCGAAGCGCCGATGCGGGGGATGACGGCATCGATGTCAGAGATGTCCTGCCCTTTGTAATGGATGCTGGGCTTGCCCTGCCGGATGCCCACATAGCATTGGCTATGGTCGATGACGACGCATTCGTGGCCACGTCGTTGCGCGGCCTCCACGAGCCTACGGGTGGAGTACAGGTTCCTGATGGTGGATAATACGGCTATTTTCACGTGTGCGATACTGAATCTGAGGGTTGTTGGATATGCTTACGGTTTTGGTAACATCTTTTTGCGCGAAAGGTTTTTCTTGGTTACATCCACCACGAATTTCTTACGGATGAAGGCGCGGCCCAACAGGATGGGGAATTCCATGCCAGACCGGTCGCGCAGCGAAAGTTCGATCGGATGGATTTCGTTGAACAGGACAATGGTGGCGTGGACGATGTAGCGGTTCTCTTCCTGACCGAACGAATTGCGTACGCGCCGCTCGCTGTGGAAGGGAAGGGTATGCGTGGGACGCTGGTCGCCATGGCGCTCGTCCAACGGGCGGAACTCGACGTATTGCTTGCGTCCTTTCTTGACCAACCGGATATGGCTGCAATGCAAGACCGAGGTGCGCGCACCGGTGTCGATCTTGGCCGGGATGCCATAGGCGCCTAGATCGGGTAAATCGACGACGTCCATCCAACCGATGGTCTTCAGCTTCGTGGGTGACATGGCTATGGCTTGATTATCCGTAGGTGAACTCGCCGTAGGCTGACCGGATCGTTACGTGTTTGGCCCTTGCGGGCTCCACGCGACCGATCACCTGCGCATCGATGCCGAATTGACCGGCGATCTGGATGATGTCTTGCGCGATCGCGGGCGGCACGTAGAGCTCCATGCGATGGCCCATGTTGAAGACCTTGTACATTTCCTGCCAATCGGTGCCCGACTCGGCTTGGATGAGTTCGAACAGGGGCGGGGTGGCAAACAGGTTGTCCTTGATGACATGCACGTCGTCGATGAAATGCAGCACCTTGGTTTGCGCGCCGCCGCTGCAATGTACGAGGCCGTGGAGTTGGCCACGGTAACGATCAAGCACTTGCTTGATCACCGGCGCATAGGTACGCGTGGGCGAAAGCACCAGCTTGCCGGCCGTGACGGCGCCGTGGCCGGGGATGTCGATCGGGTCGGTGAGGCCCTTGCTGCCCGCGAATACCAGCGCATCCGGGACGGCGGGATCGTAGCTCTCGGGGAAGCGTCCGGCAACGGCCTTATGGAATACGTCATGCCGTGCGGAGGTGAGGCCGTTGGAGCCCATGCCGCCATTGTATTCGCGTTCGTAGCTTGCCTGGCCGTACGAGGCAAGGCCCACGATGACGTCGCCCGCCTGGATGCGGTGGTTGGAAATCACATCCGCGCGCCGCATGCGACAGGTCACCGTGCTATCCACGATGATCGTACGCACCAGATCGCCCACGTCGGCGGTTTCGCCTCCCGTGGAATGGATGCCGATACCCAGCCCGCGAAGTTCCGCCAGGATCTCTTCGGTGCCGTTGATGATGGCCGCGATGACTTCGCCGGGGATGAGGTTCTTGTTGCGCCCGATGGTCGACGACAGCAGGATGTTATCGGTGGCGCCCACGCAGAGCAGGTCATCCAGGTTCATCACGATGGCGTCCTGGGCGATGCCGCGCCAAACGCTTGCGTCGCCGGTGGCCTTCCAATAGACATACGCCAAGGAAGACTTCGTGCCCGCACCGTCTGCGTGCATGATGTTGCACCAAGCATCATCCCCGCCCAATATGTCGGGGATGATCTTGCAGAATGCCTTCGGGAACAGTCCTTTATCGATGTTTTGGATGGCGTCGTGTACATCCTCCTTGCTCGCGGATACGCCCCGCTGGTTGTATTTGAAATCTGACATCTCGCCGCAAAGATAGGCAGGAAATGTGGAATATGAAGAATAACGGCTCCCGGTTAGTCCACGAGCTTGATCTCGACGCGCCGGTTGCGCGCCCGGCCGGTTTCCGAATCATTGGAAGCCACGGGTTTGGTGGCGCCATGGCCCTTTACGGTCAGGTTGTTGCCGCGGATACCCGAATTGACCAAGTAGAGCTTGACGGCGTTGGCCCGATCGATGGACAGCTCCATGTTATAGGCGGCCGAGCCTTCGATGGAGGCGTGGCCATCGATCACGAATTTGGCATTGGTGTCTTTCTGCATCTCGCGCGAGATCTGGTCAAGTATGGCATACGAGTCGGTCTTCAACACGTGCGAGTCGTACTCGAACTGGATGTTCTTGAAGTTGTAGTTGGGCGGCGTGGTCGGGGCCGGTTCGGTGCGCGTAGGCGCGACCGGTGCTTCCTCCTTCTTGGGCGTTACCACGACGCGTTCGTCGGTGTTCTTGCGTTCCACCACCTCGGCCGACGGCTGGAGTACGACCTGCTTGGGTTTGCAACTTTGATACGAAACGGCCAACATCCCTGCGCAGGCCATGATGATGCATTGATTTACGGTTTTCATGAATGATAACTTTACTTCTGTAAACATAGGAATATTCCGTCAAAGCGAAAAGAAAATTGCATATACTTGACGCAATTAAAAACAAACTCATGAACAAGTACGCAATGATGATGCCAACAACTCGTTTTGCGTCGGTGGTTTTCGCGCTGCTAACGCTGTGTGGCGGCGCCGCGATGGGGCAGGAGCGCCTCCGCGTGGCGGTGGCCGGACTGAGCCACGACCATGCGCATTCCCTGATGCATGCCTACGGCAGGCAGGAGGTCGACATCGTGGGGATAGCCGAGGCCGATGCCGACGTGGTGCGCCGTTACCGGCAGCGCTATGGCCTGGCCGACTCCCTGTTTTACGCAAACGTGGCCGATATGCTGGCTGCCGTGCGTCCCGATGCGGTGCTGGCCTACAACGCCATCGCCGAGCACGTCGATGTTGCCGAGGCCTGCTTGCCGCTGCGCATCCCGCTGATGGTCGAAAAGCCGCTGGCCGTCGACAACGCGCAGGCGAGGCGGATCGCGCAGCTGAGCCGCCAATACGCTACCCCGGTGCTCACCAATTACGAGACCACGTGGTATCCCAGCAACCAGGCCGTCAAGCGGCGCGTGGCGCTCGGCGAGGTCGGGAAGCTGAAAAAGGCGATCGTGAAAGACGGTCACCAAGGGCCAAGGGAAATCGGTTGCAGCGAGGCCTTCCTGGCGTGGCTCACCGATCCGGAGAAGAACGGCGGGGGTGCCCTGGTCGATTTCGGATGCTACGGTGCCAACCTGATGACGTGGCTGATGGACGGGGAGCGCCCCGTGGCCGTCACGGCGGTGACGCGGCAGCTCAAGCCGGAGCGCTATCCGTATGTGGACGACGACGCCACCATCATCCTGGAGTATGCCGGTGGCGCCACCGCGGTGATCCAAGCTTCGTGGGATTGGCCGTACAGCATCAAGGATCTGCACGTGTATGGCGATAAGGTGTCGTTGCACGCCGTTGACGCCCATACCTTGGTGGAGTACTCCAGCCCTGGAAAGGCGACCGAAGTGCCCTTGGTACCAGGTTATTTCAACGACCACATCGCGTACCTGAAAGCCGTGTTGGGCGGCGAAGCGGACGGTACCGACGACCTGTCGTCACTGGCCAATAACCTGGTGGTGGTCGAAATCCTGCAGGCCGCCCGGGAATCGGCCGAACGGGGCGAGCGGGTGCTACTCGATGCGGCTCTGTAAAAGCGCCGCACACCACTGCGCGAAGAGCTCGGGCGTGAGCCGTTCCGTCGGGATGGTGAGTTCGACGGTATGGAAAGCCGTTGGGCCTTCGGCGATGTAGGAGAGGAGCGTGGCGCCACCGCACGGCCCATCGGCCCATCGGACGTCACGCACCGCGTACAGGATGGCCGTGCGGTTGTCGAGCGTCTGCCTGTCGATGATTTCAAGCCGGGCGTCCGGGCAGTCTGCACGCTCGTACTCCCATTTCTCCTGCGGCGACCCGTCGGCCTTCATCGGGAAGTAGCGCCGGTCTATGGTCGTGACCGTGACCGACTGGATCGCCGCTTCCGCCGCATCCTTGCCCGACGCGGTATAGGCCGTACCGCGGATCGCCTTGGTATCCTTCGGTATCTTCTTGCTTTTCCAGCGGTATTCGGCGGGCAGGCTGAGCGTGATCTTCTCCTTGCCCGGGGTGGGCTGCTGGGCCGTGGCGAAATGTGCACCGCACCATGCCGCGGCAATCAGTGTTATCCGTAATGTATTTATTATCAGAAGCGGCATAGCTACCTGTTTAAATGATCGGTTCAAACCGCATGGCAAACTTATCGCGATAGGCCTTGGGCGTCATCCCCGTGTTTTCCTTGAACAATTGCCTGAAATTTTTCATGTCGTTGTAGCCTGCGCACAGCATGATTTCGAGCAGGCCCTTCTCGGTGTTCTCGAGGAGCCGCTTGGCAGCCTCGATCTTGGTGCGCTGCAGGTAGCGGATCGGGGTGAGCCCGGTGGCCTGTTTGAAGCGCCGCACGAAGTTGCGTCGGCTGGCCGGGATATCCGCGATGGCTTCCTCGATGCTCCGTATTTCCGTAAACTCGCTCTTGATCTTGCGCTGCACGCGCCTCACCAATTCGTCGTCATGCTTTTCCTCGGGTGCGAACCGCCCGAAACAAGCCTGGCTGTCGCGATCCATGTCGATGGCGAATACCTTGGCCAGCCGGACGGCAAGCTCGCGGCCGCAATATTTCTGGATGACGGCCAGCATCACGAGGAAACCGCTGGTGGCGCCGCCGCTGGTGTAGATGTTGGCATCGTGCGTCACCACGGCATCCGCCTCCAGCCGGATTTTCGGGAAAGAGGCCGCGAGTTTTTCCACGGCGTCCATGTGCGTGGTGGCCCGCCGGTCGTCAAGCAATCCCGACGCCGCCAACAGGAAGGCACCGGTGCAGTTGCTCGCCAGGGTGGCGCCCTGTGCGTATTGCCGATGCAGCCAAGGGATGAAACGCTCGTTTTCCGAAATCGTCTCGGCCAGGTCCACTGGGCCGAAGGCGGGGATGAACACCAGGTCGTACCGACGCTCATCGGCCAACGACGCGTGCTGGATATGACTCATGCCGGCCGGTAGGCCGCTTCCCTTCGCATCGCTCACGAACGTGATCTGGAACGGCTCGGCTTGGCCCGATTCACGCAGGAAGCCATTGGCCGTTTCAAATACGTCCAGGATGGCGGCAAGGCTCAGCAGCCGGTATTTGCTCGGAAGGATAATCGATAGTTGCATGGTTCGCGCTAGTTTTTCCGTACACCAAAGATAGTAAAAAGTTCCACCAAAAAATTATCTTTGCCGATTGAAGCAGACTTATATGAAGCACATCCGCAATTTTTGCATCATTGCGCACATCGATCATGGCAAAAGCACCCTGGCCGACCGGTTGTTGGAGTATACCAACACCATCACGGCACGCGAAGCGCAGGCACAATTGCTCGATAATATGGACTTGGAGCGTGAGCGTGGCATCACGATAAAAAGCCACGCCATCCAGATGAATTACGTGAAGGATGGGCAGGACTACACGTTCAACCTGATCGATACGCCCGGCCACGTGGATTTCTCGTACGAGGTGTCGCGGTCCATCGCGGCCTGCGAGGGCGCGTTGCTCATCGTGGATGCGTCGCAAGGCATCCAGGCGCAAACGATATCCAACCTGTACCTGGCCCTTGAACACGACCTGGAAATCATCCCCATCCTGAATAAGATGGATTTGCCCGGTGCCATGCCCGAAGAGGTCAAGGACCAGATCGTAGACCTGATCGGTGGCAAACGCGAAGACATCATCCCGGCGTCCGGCAAGACGGGGCTGGGTGTCATGGATATCCTGAACGCCATCGTGGATCGCGTACCGGCACCCGTGGGCGATCCGGAAGCACCGCTGCAGGCATTGATCTTCGATTCCGTATTCAACTCGTTCCGCGGTATCATGGCCTACTTCAAGGTGGAGAACGGCGAGATCCGAAAAGGCGAAAAGGTGAAGTTCATCGCGACGGGCAAGGAGTACGTCGCCGACGAGATCGGTACCCTGAAGCTCAACCAAGTGCCCAAAGAGGTGATCCGCACCGGAGACGTGGGCTACATCATCTCTGGCATCAAGGAGGCGCGCGAGGTCAAGGTGGGCGATACCATCACCCACGTGGCGCGGCCCAGCCAGGAGGCGATCAAGGGGTTCGAGGAAGTGAAACCGATGGTCTTCGCCGGGATTTACCCCGTGGACACCGAAGATTACGAGGAACTCCGCGAGAGCATGCACCGTTTGCAGCTCAACGACGCATCGCTGGTCTTCGAGCCGGAATCGTCGGCGGCGCTGGGTTTCGGTTTCCGCTGCGGATTCCTGGGGATGTTGCACATGGAAATCATCCAGGAGCGGCTGGAACGCGAATTTGACATGACCGTCATCACCACCGTGCCCAACGTATCCTACAAGGCTTACCTCACGAAAGATCGGGAAGAACTGGCCGTGCATAATCCCTCGGATCTGCCCGACCCGAGCAAACTCGACTTCGTCGAAGAACCCTATATCAAGGCCAACATCATCACCAAGGCCGAATTCGTGGGGCCGGTGATGTCGCTCTGCATCCAGAAACGTGGCGTGATCATCAACCAGTCTTACCTCACGGCAGACCGCGTGGAGCTGGTGTTCGAGATGCCCATGGGCGAGATCGTCTTCGATTTCTACGATAAGCTGAAAACCATCTCCAAGGGGTACGCCTCGTTTGACTACCACCAGATCGGTTACCGCCAGTCTGACCTCGTGAAGCTGGATATCCGGCTCAACGGCGAGCCCGTGGACGCGCTGTCATCGCTCATCCACCGGAGCAATTCGTACGATTTCGGGAAGAAGATATGCGAGAAGCTGAAGGAGCTGTTGCCGCGGCAGCAATTCGAGATTGCCATACAGGCATCGATCGGGGCCAAGATCATCGCAAGGGAGAATATCAGGGCATTGCGCAAGGACGTAACGGCCAAGTGCTACGGTGGCGACATCTCGCGTAAGCGAAAACTACTGGAAAAGCAGAAGAAAGGCAAGAAACGCATGCGCCAGGTAGGCAACGTCGAGATCCCGCAGTCGGCGTTCATGGCCGTGCTGAAATTGGATTAACGGTGCCCTTATGAAAGCAAAAATAAAATGAAGTTACTAGACGGCAAGCTGGTATCAGCGAAAATCAAGGAAGACATCAAGCGCGAAGCGGCCGATTTTTTGGCGGCTTCGGGCAGGCGCCCCCACCTGGTGGCCATCCTCGTGGGCAACGATGGCGCGAGCGAGACGTATGTGGCCAGCAAGATGCGCAATTGCGAGCTGGTTGGGTTTGAATCCACCAACATCCATTACGATGCCGACGTCACGGAAGCCGAATTGATCGCCAAGATCGAGCAATTGAATGCGGATGCGTCCGTGGACGGCTTGATCGTCCAGCTACCGCTGCCCAAGCACATCGACCCGGAGCGCGTTACGGAAGCCATCGACCACCGGAAGGATGTGGACGGTTTCCACCCCATCAATTTGGGCCGCATGCAGCGCAACCTGCCCTGTTTCATCCCGGCGACGCCCTACGGTGTCATGCTGATGCTCGGGCATTACGGCATCGATACCACCGGCATGCACGCCGTGGTGGTGGGTCGGAGCAATATCGTGGGCAGCCCGATGAGCATCCTGCTGGCCCGGAATACGACGCCAGGAAACTGCACGGTGACGTTGACGCATAGCCGTACGAAAGACATCAAGCAAGAGGTGCTCCGCGCCGACATCGTGGTGGCCGCCATCGGCAAGAAGCACTTCATCACCGCCGACATGGTCAAGGAGGGCGCGATCGTCATCGATGTGGGCATCAACCGCGAGGACAGCAGCGAGACGAAAAGCGGGTTCAAGCTATACGGCGACGTCGACTTCGAGCACGTCGGGCCCAAGTCGTCGTGGATCACGCCCGTACCGGGCGGGGTAGGGCTCATGACCATCGTAGGCCTCTTGAAGAACACCCTCGAAGCCGCGAAAGGAACGATTTATTGATGCCAAACAAAATTGGTATAGGAATTGTTGCTCAAGCATACATCAACAAATAATTATCGAATGAAGAAAATAGCATTAGCGGCCCTTTTTGCAGGTGCATTGGCGTTCGCCGCCTGTAACAGCAGCCAATCCAGCGGTGACGCGCACGACCACGACCATGCCGACCACGATCACAGCCACGACCACGATGGGCATGACCATCATCATGGCCACGGTCACGACACCACCGTGGGTGATAAAGTGGATGCGGCGTTAGACACGGCCGAAAAAATCGGTGACGAAATCGGTGCAAAAGCGAAAGAAATAGGCCAGGAGTCGAAGACTACCTTCGAAGAGGCGAAAGAAGGCGTCAAAGCAGGGGTGAAGGCAGCCCAGGAAGAAGTAAAGGAAGCATCGAAAGCCGCGGCGACCGACGTGAAGAATGCTGCCAAGAAAGTGGGCGACGACGTGAGCAAAGCCGCCAAGGACGTGAAGGAAGACCTGAAGAAGAAAGACTGATCTCGCGCTCCGATCTTCGGTTGGCGAAGCCAAATGGAAAGCCCATGGGATCTGTTGTCCCGTGGGTTTTTTCGTTTCCCATTTCTTGACAGATTTTTCATCGTACCTTTGGCTGAATAAATGCCTGGATATGAAACTGCTCATCATCGAAGACGAACAAGGTTTACGCGATAACATCGTCCAGTTCCTGCAGAAAGAACAATACATCGTGGAAGCCGTGGCCGATTTCCATTCGGCGATGGAAAAGGTATCCCTCTATGACTACGATTGCATCCTGCTTGATGTCGGGTTGCCCGATGGCAATGGATTGGGCGTGCTCAAAGCGCTCAAGAACCGGCAGAAGCGCGACAACGTCATCATCATTTCGGCGAAGGACTCACTGGACGACAAACTGGAAGGGCTGGAGCTCGGGGCAGACGACTACCTGACCAAGCCGTTCCATTTGGCCGAGCTCAACGCGCGGATCAAGGCGGTACTGCGCAGGAAAGCCTTGGATGGCCGGAACGTGGTGGTATTGAATAATATGGAGCTGGATTTCGACGAGCGCTCGCTCCGGGTCGATGCGGCCGAAGTTCACCTCAACCGAAAGGAATTCGATATCCTGGCGTTCTTCGTGGTCAACAAGAACCGGTTGGTCTACAAGTCGGCCCTGGCCGAGCATGTCTGGGGCGACCACATGGACAATGCCGACAACTTCGATTTCATCTACTCCCAGATCAAGAACCTGCGCAAGAAATTGAAGGATCACGGGGCCAACCTGGAGATCCAGGCCAGCTATGGCGTAGGGTATAAGCTCACCGTATAGATGAAGCTGCTCAACCACACCTTGCTTTACCTCTCGGCCTCGCTGATCTTCATCCTGAGTATGTGGGCCGTGGTCTTTTACTTCAGCATGATGGACGAGGTGTACGATAGCATCGACGACGGCTTGGAAAACTACAAGATGCTGATCATCAAAAAAGCCAACCGCGATTCGACCTTGCTCCAGAAAAGCCGCTTCGACGAAAGCAATTACGCGATCCGTCCCATCGATGCCGAACTTGCGCTGCGGGCGGTCGAGGAGTTCAAGGATACGGCGATGTACATGGAATACGAAGAAGATTATGAAGTGATGCGGATGCTCACCACCTATTTTTCGACGCGAGACGGGCGCTATCATGAACTGAAGATCATCACCTCCATGGTGGAGGGCGATGACTTGGTGGCCGATTTGCTGCACGCACTGCTGTGGCTGTATGTCGCGGTGATCGCCAGCGCGTTCATCATCAACAATTGGGTGTTGCGGAAAATCTGGAAGCCGTTTTACCAGCTGCAGCACACGTTGCGGGGTTTCCGGCTGGGCGAAGACCAGTCGTTCAAGCCCCCGCAAACCAAGGTGACCGAGTTTCGCGACATGAACGACACCGTGTCGACGCTGCTCAGGGCCAATATCGCGGTTTTCCAGCAACAGAAGCAATTCATCGAAAATGCCTCGCATGAGCTGCAGACGCCGCTGGCCATCGCGATCAACAAGCTCGAATTGCTGCTGGAGCAATCGCAGGGTGGCGACGCCCAGGCGGTAGCGAACGCCATCCAGTACCTGGAACGGATGACCCGGCTCAACAAATCGTTGCTGTTGCTTTCCAAGATCGAGAACAGGCAATTCGCCCAGGATGAGTCGGTCGATTTCAATGCGCTCTGGAAGCGGCAGGTCGACGATTTCGAGGAGCTGCTGGGGTATAAGCGCATCGGGTTGGAAATCATCGAAAAAGCGAGGTTGAAAAAGCGGTTCAACGGTGGGTTGGCAGACGTATTGATCACCAACCTCTTGAAAAATGCCATCGTGCACAACCACGAAGGCGGACACGTGCGCATCACCGTGGGGGACGACGGATTCGAAATCGCCAACACGGGCAAGGCGCAACCGCTAGACCCGGCAAAGATATTCAACCGGTTCTACCGATCGGGCGACCAAACGTCGTCGACCGGGCTTGGGCTGGCGGTGGTCAAAGCCATCGCGCATCTCCACCGCGCGGAGGTAACCTATCGATATGCCGACGGGCTGCACCACCTCCGTTTCCGATGGTTAGGAATTGACACGAAATAACCTAAACATTCAAGCTTGCCTTTTTGCCCGTTATCTTCGTTGCATATCTTGCCCATAGCTCCACTATGAGCCGCAATATGCGCCTTGATAACGAACAAAATTGCCGCGCTTGACTTGTTCATTCTATTTCGTGACAATTCCTTACCTAATGTAATCCTCATCCGCTTGGTCAAGCGGCTTATTCACTTCGAACGGAGGGTCGGTCGTGGGGTATTCCTGATCGAGCCGTTTCTTCTTCGGCCTGCCCAGCAGGTAGCCCACCACCGCGCCGATGAAAAACATCGTTGCCAATACCGCCAGCTTGGGGACGCTCCGGTCTCCAAAGATCCAGAAATTGACTTCGTCCATGTTTTTCATGAGAATCACCGTAACCAGTATGGTGGCCACAACGATGAAAATGGTTTTTGCGCTCATGACGTGTAAACTGATTTGAAGACGAAAGTAATAAAATTCTACGTGAAGTGCATTTTAATAGACAATTAACATTTTTTAACTTTTTTCCGATAATAATTTGATTATATGTCGGAAGATTGTATTTTTGACGCAACACATGACACACAACACACAGATTGGTTAATAACACACACAGCGTTAAAACAATTAGTTAGGAGAAGGTAGCTTTTCCAGCACATTATTTCTATGATTTCCATTAACAATCGACGATTGTTAACTGTATTGGCTCATTAGACAAGAGACATCTACGTTTTAATAGTATATTTTTTTAATCAAATTCACAAACGCATGAAACAAAAATTACTATGTTTCTTTATGTTGGGGATACTGCTGATTGGATCGGCGTATGCCCAGGAGCGGAGGATTCTCGGGCGAGTCACCTCCGCTGAGGACGGTGCGCCTATCGCTGGGGTCTCCGTGTTGGCTGTCGGCGGCAATGCCGCCACCCAGACGGATGCATTGGGAACGTTCACCGTCACCGTGCCGAACACGGTGAAGGCGCTGGAGTTCCGGTACTTGGGCTACACGTCCCAAACGGTATCGCTTGGCACGAGCAACCAGCTCGAAGTGGTGCTCGCACCCGACGCGACGGCGCTTGAAGAGGTCGTCGTGACCGGGGTGGGTGTGGCCACCGCGCGCAAGCGGGTAGCCATCGCCGTCGAATCGCTGGATGCCTCGGATTTACCGCAAGCCCCACAAGGTTCGATAGACCAAGCGTTGGTCGGCAAGATTGCTGGTGCGCAGATATCGGCCAGTTCAGGTCAACCCGGTCAACAGGCGGCTATTTTGCTGCGCGGTATCAACACGCTACAAGGGAGCACACAACCCATGATTTTGGTGGATGGTGTGCAGATTAACTCTGGTGGCTCTAATATTGGGTCAGACCAGAACGTTTCGTCTCGACTGTCCGACTTGGATCTATCCAACGTTGAGCGGGTCGAAGTCATCCAAGGGTCTGCGGCCGGTACGATTTACGGCGCACAGGGTGCCAATGGGGTCATCCAGATTTTCACCAAACGTGGCAAGCGCGGGCAACGACCAGCGATTACCATCAATTCACGGGCGTCTTTTGACAACGCGCTTCGCGGGAATCTGGAGTTTGCCAAAAACCACCGTTACAACGTCGATGCCCAGGGCTACATCTTGGATGCGCAGGGAAATCGCATTGTCCGCACTGAAAACGGCGGCTGGTCGATTCCCGGTAACATTACCCTTAACGGCGAAACCTTGAATGATAAGCCTTACCGTGAACAGACCTTCGATCATTTGGATCAATTGTTCCAATCGAATGCATTAACACACAATACCAACATCAACATCAACGGGGGCGGCGAAGCGATTGACTATTCGGTCACGTTATCGCACCTCAATCAAGAGAGCATCATCTTCGGTAAGAACAAGCGGACGAACATTTCGACCAATATCGGTGCCGAGCTGTTCAAGAACTTCACCGTGCGGAGCATCACACAGCTCGTCCATGGCGATAACACCACGGGCGGAATCACCGGCGCAAACAACATCTACAGCGGCGTGGGCGCGGCCTCGTTGGCCAAGCCGTATTGGGACCTCACGTTCCAGAATGCCGATGGTCACTACGTGGCCGATCCCGAAAACTCCAATTCGGTGAACCCGCTATATACCCAGCAATTCAATCCCTTGACGGGTATTACCAACCGGATCGTGCAGAATTTCAACTTGAACTACAAGTTCGACCGTTTCTTGGAATTGGATTATAAATACGGCATCGATAATACGCGGTTCGATTTCACGGATTTCGTCAGGTATCAGGACAACGTGCTGACGCCGGGCGCCAAAATCCCATCGACGAGCGGCGCACTCACGCTCCGTAACGACAACGAAACGCACCAAAACTCCCTGATCAGTGCATTTGTCCGCACGGATTTCCAAGAAGATTTCGGGTCTGATTTGCCGATCCAGACGACCACCCATCTCGCGTTCGATTGGCGAAAGCGAAATGAGAATCGGATTATTTCAGAGGCGTCCGGGTTTGCCGCGTTCCCTCCCTACACGTTAGCTGCTGGTGACGAACAATCGGTCGATCAAGAAATCTTTGAATTTATCACCTATGGATACTTGGTCAACCAGCGGATTGATTACGGCTCGTTGTTCGGGGTATCCGGCGGGGTCCGGGTCGACTACGCCTCCACGTTCGGTGGCGAGGACTTCAAGCCGTTCATCTTCCCACGTGTGGATGGCTACTTCAACGTAGGGGATTTGCTTAACTCATCTTCGCTTTACGAATTGAAGTTGCGGGGTGCCTATGGCGCGGCGGGTATCCAGCCCGGTGATTACGATCGCCAGATTACGTTAAATAGCGGTAATATCGGTACTTCCGGTTACCTCGCGCTGCAAGGTACTTCGAGAAATATCGGATTGGGTGTCGAGGTATCTTACGAGACCGAATTCGGGTTCGATTTGGGTTTGAATTTGGGCAAGGGCGATTGGTTCCGGAAACTCACCTTGAACCCGACGTATTGGTTCCGCAACACAAATGACGTGATTCGGACAATTGACTTGCCGCCATCCTCGGGCGCTACCGGGTTTTACAGCAATGCAATAGACTTAAGGAGCAAGGGCTTTCAATTGTCGCTCGATATCGATGTCTTGAATAGGCCCAACATCAATTGGACATTCGGCACGCGGTTTGGCACAACCCAAACCATCGTGGATCGGATTGCCAACGGCAAGGACATCATCCTGGGTGCCGGAGGAGAGGGCCAGTTCGTCTTGCGTGAGGGCGAAGCGGTTTCGACGTTCTTCGGTTACCGGCCGCTAAGTAGCCTGGATCAGTTGGATGCGAACGGCGTACGGTACATTCCGGAAGCACAGGTAGGTGATTTCGAAGTGGTGAACGGCATTGTGATCAACAAAGCCACGAAGGCGGTGAGGTTTACGTCCGAGAATGTGGAAATCGGCGATCCGACGCCGTTGTTTACGGCGACGTTCCTGAATAACCTGCAAATCTACAGGAACCTCAACGTAGGATTCCAATTGGATTGGTATTTTGGCAACGATACTTACAACCAGACCAAGCAATGGTTGTATCGTGATTTCCTGCATGCCGATTTGGATAAGCAGATTACGGTGAACGGCACAAGCGGCGCCTACGTGAACTACTACAACAGCCTGTACAACACGAACCAGAACAATGCGTATTTCGTGGAGGACGGTGGATTCCTGCGCTTGCGCGACTTGACGATATCCTACAATTTCACCAGCTTGCTGACGAATGTAGACTTCATCAAGAACCTGCAGGTGTCCTTTACGGGAAGGAACCTATTCACCATTACAAACTACACGGGCATCGATCCGGAGGCGTCGGCTTCGTTTAACAGCGCTACACGACGGGGGCTGGACCTGCATTCGTTCCCGAATGTGCGGAGTTTCCAATTTGGTGTAATGCTTGGTCTGTAGTATGTACAATTTGACAAGAGGAGACGTTATGAAAAAAAATAGCTATTTATCGCTCGCTTTCGCAATGATTATCGGGGTGAGCGCCTGCAATAAAGACAGTTTGGATTTGATCAACCCCAACGAGCCTGGTTTGGAAGCCCTCGAGACGGAGGAAGGAATGCGTCGTGCGGCATTGGGCATCTATAACAAATTCGGTTTGGAGTACTGGTGGATGGCACTCCAGAATCACGACTTAATGGGCGATGCCTATTTCGCTTCGGTCGGTAACTTCGGTTGGCGTTGGGTCAATCAGCCAACATCCATGACATTGAGTAACGGCACGGTCTTGACACCGCCCCAAGGCGGGTCGCAAGTCGACGAACTGCTAAACCGCAACGGGCGGAATTTCGGAGATGACAACGCGTTGCAATTTGAGTGGCAGGCCATGTACTTGGTGAATAATCAGGCGAACCTGATCTTGACCGCGCTGGAAAACCCGGAGTTATCGTTCAGCGCGAATGGTGAAACCAAAGTCGCAATCCTGCGCGCATGGGCGTATTGGTGGAAGGGTTTTTCCTATTCACGTATTGGTTCGCTTTACATTGCAGGTATCATCGCCAATACGCTGAACGAGACGAACAGCGATTTCGTGACGCATGACGACATGATCGCGGAGGCCAACAGGAATTTCGACGAGGCCATCGCTGTGCTCAATGGGCTGCAAGCGGGAGAAGTTTACAATGCCTTTTTTACGTCATTGATTCCATCCTTCACGAATGCGGGCAAAGGTGGGGCCATCTCACCCGAAGCATGGATCAGGAACATCAATACCTACAAGGCGCGCAATCTGTTGGTCAATAAAGAAGTGAGCCAGATGACCACGGCGGATTGGCAGCAATTGCTGACGCTTACCGATAATGGTTTGCAGGCCGATGACAAAACGTTTACCATGCGTTCTGCATTGCAGAATGACCTGGTGTCTGAAACCGCATGGCAGCCGTTCCGGTCGACCGTCGATTTGTGGTCGCACATCAGCGAGCGGTTGATCCAGGACTACAAGCCGGGTGATGATCGGTTTACGCGGAATTTCACGACCTCTTATTCGACATACCCGATCATCAATGCGCAAGCGCGCGGATTCAACTACAGCACACGCTATGGGTTTATCCGGATCGAGAATGGCGGCGATTATTCCACCCAGGTAGCCGGGTTGGCTGAAATCACCATCGCGGGGGCGTATGAAGAAAATACGTTGATGCGCGCGGAGGCGTTAATCAAGACCGGTAACATCGATGGGGGACTGGCCCTGATCGATGAGGTACGGGAGTATCAGAATGCCGAACTGCCTGCCGTTTCGGGCACAGGCTTGACCGAGGCACAAGCCTTGGAAGAATTGCGTCGCGAGCGTCGTGTCGGCTTGTTGAACAAAAACGTGGCGTTCTATGACGCACGGCGTTGGGGTGTGCTCAAGCCGGTTGCAGAAGGTGGCGGCCGGACGGGAGCTGTCGTCTTGTATATTCCGACGGGCCAGCAAGCATTCGTCGTAGACAACAACGCGACAATCAATTACAACTACCTGAGCTGGTGGCCGGTTCCGGATAACGAATTGGATCTGAACGAACCGACGGCAGGTTCGGCGCCTGTAACCGTTCGGTAAGAAAATTTAGACGCTTGGTTTGCTAAGGCAGCCAAAAAAGGGTGTCCAGCCAATGTTGGACACCCTTTTTGCTTTTCGCTGTAGCGTTTACTGGCTGCTTTGCGTTTTGATGATAAACCGACTGATGAAGAGATGACAAAAGTTTTCGGATTTTGCCTGGCGCTGCTATGCTGCATATGCGAAGCGCGTACCGGCTACGCACAGCCTGGCGATGCTTCCGATGTGTTGGATGCGTACCTAGCCGCGTACGGCCA
>JBBCJB010000026.1:0-3603 GCA_037190485.1 Parapedobacter sp. | reverse complement strand
GCTTGAGATGAACCTGCCGCGCCGTGGCTGGCGCGGCAGGCGTCTGGATACTTAAAAAGGCAATCTATAGCCGGGCGACATGCGCCGCGCAGGCATGGCGACGCCGTCTTGGTCGCGGCGCAAGGTGATCCGATCCTTTTGCGTGCCGGTTACCGTATAGGTGTTCACATAAATGGGGTCGTCGACATCGACGTCCGCGCCATTGGATTGCAAGGTACGCAATACGAGCTTCTGGTTTTCACGATGCCAGCAGCCGGTCTCGGCCAGCCCTTGCGAAGGCTTTTTGCCGCGCTTGAGCTGTTCGGTATAAGCCATGGTGCCGTCGGCATTCAGCGAGAATAAGGTGCGCAGCTCGCCCACCACGCCGCGCTGGGTGCGGACGTTGAGCCAGTTGCCGATCAGGGCGTCGCCCTCGGCGGCGACCTGGCACGAGGGAGCCTTGGGCTTGGGCGGCGCTTCGGGCGGTGAAGGAGGCGCCGCGCAGGCGGCAAGCAGCAACGCGAGCGACAGCGGCCCGGCCCAGGTCCTGCAGTACTGAATAGCTTTCTTCTTCATTCATGACACCTTTTTCGCTGGTGCCGCCATTTTAGCCGCGACATGCGCGTGCTTGCCAGCCTACCCCCGGACCCGGCGCCCGTTCCCGCCCCTCGTTCTTCCCGTATGGCAGGCCGTTCAACATTCTTTACAATTTATCGGGATGGATTTTTGTTCCTCAACATGTTTCTTTGCGGCGCCGCACTCCGCCGGGACCCTTGCAGGGCCTTGATCTGGCTGCGCGCCGTTGGCTCTAACAGGCCAAATCGGCCATAAAAACATAAGAAAATCGAACTTGATTCCTTCTACCCACAGCACTACAATTAGTGCTTCAGAACAAGATAGCCACAACATATAGTGGTTTTTTCAGCAAAACGGCATAGTAGTCAACTACTATTTCGCTATTACTCTCTGCTGTAGCAGTCCACCTTCATCCAATACGCCAAAACACGCGCGCCAAGCGCGTTTACATTTTGCCCAGGAGTATCCATGCAAACCACCCAATCCGCTGAATCCCGGCCAGATTTCATTCCCGCGACTGCCGCCGACGGCGCCGGCGCCGAGACAAGCAATCAATGGCACCAGTTCCACATCATTCGTCGCAATGGAGCTGTAGTCGGATTCGAGCCGGGCAAAATCGCCATCGCCATGACCAAGGCGTTCCTGGCGGTGAACGGCGGCCAGGGCGCGGCCTCCGCGCGGGTGCGCGAGCTGGTGGATACGCTTACCGCACAAGCCGTGAACGCCCTGGTGCGCAATCGTCCCAGCGGCGGCACCTTCCATATCGAAGACATCCAGGACCAGGTCGAATTGGCCTTGATGCGCTCGGGAGAGCATGACGTGGCGCGCGCCTACGTGCTGTATCGCGAAAAACGCGCCCAGGAAAGAGCCGCCTCCGCGGCGGCGGCAAAAAACGCCGCCCAGGTCACCGAGGAACACGTCATCCACGTCACGGAAAACGGCGTCAAGCGCCCCCTGGACCTGGCCCAGCTCTACGAGACCATCGCCGCCGCCGGCGCCAACCTGCCCCTGGCCATCGACGTCGACCGCATACTCAAGGAAACCGTCAAGAACCTCTATGACGGCATCCCGTTCGAAGAAGTCTACAAATCCGCCATTCTCTCCGCCCGCGCGCTGGTCGAAACCGATCCCGCCTACAGCTTGGTGACGGCTCGCCTGCTGCTGCACACCATACGCAAAGAAGTGCTGGGCAAGGAAGTGTCGCAAGCCGCCATGAGCACCGGCTACGCCACCTACTTCCCCGATTTCATCAAGATCGGCATCGAGAACAGCCTGCTGGATGCCAAGCTGGCCGAGTTCGATCTGCCGCGCCTGGCCAAGGCCCTGAAGGCCGACGGCGATCTGCAATTCAATTACCTGGGCCTGCAAACCCTGTACGACCGCTACTTCCTGCACATCCGCGGCACCCGCATCGAGCTGCCGCAAGTGTTCTTCATGCGCGTGGCCATGGGCCTGGCGCTGCGCGAAACCGACCGCGAAGCCCGCGCCATCGAGTTCTACGAGATCCTGTCCTCGTTCGACTTCATGAGCTCGACGCCCACGCTGTTCAACTCGGGCACCCTGCACTCGCAACTGTCGTCGTGCTACCTCACCACCGTCTCCGACGACCTGGAAGGCATCTACGACGCCATCAAGGAAAACGCGCTGCTGGCCAAGTACGCCGGCGGCCTGGGCAACGACTGGACCCCGGTGCGCGCGCTGCGCAGCCACATCAAGGGCACCAACGGCGAAAGCCAGGGCGTGGTTCCGTTCCTGAAGGTCGTCAACGACACCGCCGTGGCGGTCAACCAGGGTGGCAAGCGCAAGGGTGCGGTCTGCACGTACCTGGAATCTTGGCACCTGGACATCGAAGAGTTCCTGGAACTGCGCAAGAACACCGGCGACGAACGCCGCCGCACGCACGACATGAACACGGCGAACTGGATTCCCGACCTGTTCATGAAGCGCGTCATGGAAGGCGGCGAATGGACGCTGTTCTCGCCGTCCGATTGCCCCGACCTGCACGACAAGGTCGGCCGCGCCTTCGAGGAAGCCTACGTCGGCTATGAAGCCCGCGTCGCCAGCGGCGAGCTCAAGCTCTTCAAGAAGATGCCGGCGCTGACGCTGTGGCGCAAGATGCTGTCCATGCTGTTCGAAACCGGCCACCCATGGATCACCTTCAAGGATCCTTGCAACATCCGCTCGCCCCAACAGCACGTGGGCGTCGTCCACAGCTCGAACCTGTGCACCGAGATCACGCTGAACACGAACGAATCCGAAATCGCCGTTTGCAACCTGGGTTCCGTGAACCTGGTCGCGCACATGAAGCCCGCCGCCGGCGGCGGTTTCGAACTGGACCACGACAAGATCAAGCGCACCGTGAGCATCGCCATGCGCATGCTCGACAACGTGATCGACATCAACTACTACGCCGTCGACAAGGCTCGCAATTCCAACGCGCGCCATCGTCCGGTGGGCATGGGCATCATGGGCTTCCAGGATTGCCTGCAGATGATGCGCGTGCCGTACGCGTCGCAAGCCGCCATCGAATTCGCGGACCGCTCGATGGAAGCGGTGTGCTATCACGCCTACTTCGCATCGAGCCTGCTCGCCGAGGAACGCGGCCGCTATCAATCGTATGAAGGCTCGCTGTGGTCGCGCGGCATCCTGCCGCAAGACACGTTGAAGATGCTGCGTGAAGAACGCGGCGGTCATGTCGACGTCGATGAATCGAGCACGCTCGATTGGGATACGTTGCGCGCGCGCATCAAAGAACATGGCATGCGCAACTCCAATTGCATCGCAATCGCCCCAACCGCCACTATTTCCAATATCATTGGTGTATCTGCGTGCATCGAACCCACTTTCCAGAACTTGTACGTCAAATCGAATCTCTCCGGCGAGTTCACGGTCGTTAACGATTACCTCGTGCGTGACCTGAAGAAACTCGGTCTCTGGGACGAAGTCATGGTCGCCGACCTCAAGTACTTCGACGGCAGCCTGTCCCGCATCGATCGCGTACCTTCCGAACTCCGCGAACTCTACGCCACCGCGTTCGAAGTCGAACCG
>JBBCJB010000025.1:0-226618 GCA_037190485.1 Parapedobacter sp. | reverse complement strand
AACGAAACCCTCCGGTTTGAAGGCAAGATCCAAAACGTAGGTTTCGGCAATGTGGTCAACCGCAAAAATGTCTCGGTTATCTTGAAATCCAAAACCGGAACCGAAAGCTACGCCTCGCTCACGGATCTCGATGCCAGGGATTGGCTGGCCGATGAAGCCGGCAACGGCAGGCCAGACAACACCGCTGCCTGGCGCGACCTACGCTTCGCGATAAAGCTGTCCGACTTCGGCGAAATACCCGTCGGCAACTACGACATCTACCTGAAAATCAACGACCCCAAAGAACGCAGCGCGAACAAGCGCTGCATACGCTTCGCGAATAAGGGAAACAGTTGGAACGCTGGCCTGGGGGCCAACCTGATTGGCTCCACGACGGTCAAGCAGGCCGGGCCAAAGGCTAACCGCTAATGCAACAATGATGAAAACGATCCTACCATTTGTATCGCTTTGCCTGGCCGTGAGTGGCCTGAGTGCCCAAAGCAATCTCGTGCCGCAGGATATTCCCTTCACGGAATCATTCGGCGACATCCCGAATCCCGACAGGGGATTTTATAGGCCACAATCCTTCGTGGTGCCGGTCGAATCCGAACCCGTACCCACACTGACTGCCCTGTCGGCCACCATCGCAGGCACCGACGTCGCTGTCGACGCGCGCATCGTCTACGCCTCGTTCGATCTGCGGAACTTCTCATCTAACGCGCCCCTCGATGGCATGCCCGTAGGGCCTTGGGGCGGAACCCCACCCACGTATGGCGAAACGCGCCCCTTGACACCCGCCGCACTTGATTACATCCGGTCTGCGCTGCAACAGATCAGGGAAAGCGAGGCGGTGGCCATCGTGAAATTCAGCTACGATGACCGGGGCTTCACCTACAACAATCGCGGGGGCTACAACCAATTCATCCATGACTGCGAGCCCGGGGCTCCCCAAGGCCGCAGCTGGTATGAAACCGGCGTCGCAGCGGCTTCAGACCTTTGCGGTATCGTCGGCCACGAGCAAAAAAACTGGGTGCAATACCACCTTTGGCAGCTCGGCCGGGTTTTCGGCGAATTCGAAGACGTGATCATGTGCATCAAAGGCGGCTTCTTCGGGCCATGGGGCGAGATGCACTCCTCTTCGTATGCCCGAACCGCCGAAGGTTACCACTGGCTCTTGGAGGCGTTGCTTGACCATGTCCCCGCATCGCGGTCCATCTTGGTCCATGCCGGCGGGGTGATGGCCTGGCACAACGTCGAATATGGCACCGACTACGGCTTCGGCAACTTGATGCCCGCCCCGGCGCGCGGTACACCTGCGCAACGATTCGGCATGTTCAACGACAGCTATTCGCGCGGTGGCGACGATTACACCGATGGCGGATCGCTTTCCGAAGGCCATGCGTTGGTTGGCGGCGCCTATGAACGCAATGCCGCGCTGACGTGGATGAGAAACCAAAACAACTTCTATGGCGGCGAAACCGTCCGTTCGGGCAATGAAGCCGACAACTTCTACCGGCTCTACCCCCGATTTCCGAACGTGCCCCACGAAGCCGCTTATGCGCGAACCACGCACCTGAATACCAGCTATAGCTCGGCCGCCTACCGCCTATGGGGCGATTTCGCTTACAATGAAGCAAACATCACCACCCCGTTCACACCACCCCACGACGGCGTAACGCGCACGGCCCATTTTGACCCCGTCTATGACGGGAGGAGTGGAATGGAATTCATGCGGGACCGATTGGGCTACCGGTTGGTGCTTCGTGAAGCGAATGCCGATGCTTGGGTGGCGCGCAACGGAACGCTGACGTTCGAAGGCAAGATCCAGAACGTCGGCTTCGGCCTCATCGTGAACCGGAAAGAGGTCTCGGTCGTGCTCCGATCGAAAGACGGCAGCCACCACTACACGGCCCCAACGGAGATAGACGCCAGGGACTGGCTGCCTGATGAGGGCGGCAACAACAGCCCCGGCAACACCGCCGCGTGGCGCGACCTTCGCTTCGCGATCGAGTTGTCCGCGTTCGGCAATGTCCCGGCGGGTGAATATGCCATTTACCTCAAGATCAATGACCCGAAGGGCCAAAGCGCCAATAAACGCTGTATCCGGTTCGCGAATACGGGCGATGGCTGGAACGCGGCCCTCGGGGCCAACCTGATCGGCTCGACAACGGTAAAATAGACTTAACGAAATAAGGATTGAAATGAAAACGAACGCCATCAACAACTGCCTGCTCGTAGGCCTCATGTGCTTTATGAATTGTACGGGAACCCAAAAAGAACAAGCTACCGAAATCGAAGCGTATTACACGGCGGCAGACTTTGCCGCCGTGCCCAAGATCGAGGCACACTTCCACATCAATGCCCTCGATACCTCGTTCATTGCCCAAGCCCGGACAGATAACTTCAGGCTTCTTTCCATCAACGTGGAATCGAATTCGCCGGTGCTGCTTGAAGAGCAGCGGGCCATCGCCATGGCCATTAGCCAGGCCCACCCCGATATCCTGTCGTTCAGCACCACGTTTACGGTGAGGAACTGGGGTGCGCCGGATTGGGACGAGAAAACGCTCGCCTACCTGAAGGAATCGTTCGAAAACGGGGCGATCGCCGTCAAGGTATGGAAAAACATCGGGATGGTGCTTCGCGATCCGGATGGTCGGTTCGTGATGATAGACGACCCCCGGTTCGATCCCATCATCGACTTCATCAAGGAAAACGGCATGCCGTTGATCGGACACCTCGGCGAACCCCGCAATGCCTGGCTACCGGTCGAGGAAATGACGGTCAAAGGCGACAAAAACTATTTCAGCAACAACCCTGAGTACCACATGTTCCTGCATCCGGAATACCCCGATTACCAGGAGCAGATCGATGCCAGGGATCGGATGCTTGAGAAACATCCCGACCTGAAATTCATCGGCGCCCACTTTGCAAGCCTGGAATGGAGCGTCGACGAATTGGCCAAACGCCTGGACCGATTCCCCAATATGGCGGTCGACATGTCGGCCAGGATCGCCCACCTGCAACACCAATGCCTGGCCGATTGGCAGCGGGTCAGGGACTTCATCATCAAGTATCAGGATCGCATACTTTATGGAACGGACAAGATCATCCACAAGCAAAGCGATTTTGTTGCCGCAAACCAAAACCTGCACGACACGTGGGTGAAAGACTGGGCTTTTTTCGTTACCGACGACGAGATGGAGATCCCCGCCATCGAAGGTACCGTCAGGGGGCTGAAACTCCCCCAGTCGGTGGTAGACAAGATCTACTACAAAAATGCGGAAAGCTGGCTTCCGGGATTAGCGGGGAGATGATGCCATAGTTTATTCCTGTACCAACGACGAGTCCGATGCCGGGGCAGGCAAAGACGACACTTCACTTTACCGTAAAGAAGTAATCAAGGAGGAGGATCTGGCACCGACTATTGACATGGAAGAACACAACTTACGACCCTTTTTTTTCTATCTGTACCTAAACCGCCAACCGTAAAAAACCAAAAACAAATAACATAGCCCAGGAATGATGAACGACGCTTTGACGGTGACCGCATCGGCAATATAACCTTGCAGCAATGGCAGCAGCGCAGCCCCTAAAATCCCCATGATCAGCAACGACGACCCCTGACTCGTGAATTTGCCCAACCCGGCTATCGCCATGGTAAATATATTAGACCACATGATGGAATTGAATAGCCCCACGGCCACCAACGGCCAATAGGCATAAGGTCCTTCGACTATGAGGGTGACCATTATCAACGCGATATTCACCACCGCAAACAACGTGAGGTTCTTTGCCGACGAACCGGCAGCGAACAAGAAGCAGACGAGTGAAAGCAGAACGAAAGCCCCGAATACCAACATGTCAGACCATGGGATATCAATAATCAGGTACACCAGCGTAAGCACAACAGCAGCCGCCAAGATCATAAAAGGGGCGTTTTTTACACGACTTACCCCATCCCTCAAGGCAATCGAACCGATAAAACGGCCAATCATCGCTCCACCCCAATACAGTGCGAGGTAATTCTTGCCGACAAGCTCCGTAAATCCGGCCACCTCATCCTGCTTCAAGAAGTTTATAAGCAAGCTACCGATACCTACCTCTGCGCCGACATAGAAAAAAATAGCCAGTATCCCAAACCGCAGTTGCGGGAAGCCCAGTGCGCCAAGCTGTCCAGCCGCTGTCGCTTCAACGCGGATCTCAGGCAGGGAAATCCGCCAGATAACGATGGCGAGCGACAGGAACAGCAGCGCAAAAACCAGATACGGGCTATGTGTATCGACCGGATCCAGCGCAGCGCCTCCCAAGGCGCTTCCAAAAAACAGCATCCCACCGATGATCGGTGCCAGTGTAGTACCCAATGAATTAAAGCCCTGCGCCAGGTTCAAGCGTGCTGAAGCATGTTCCGGACGCCCCAATATCGCTACATACGGATTGGTAGAAATCTGCAACAAGGTAAACCCCAGTCCCAACACGAAAAGTGCCGCCAAGAACATCTCGTATCGTGCCGTTACTTCCGCAGGATAAAACAGCGCACATCCAAACGCCGCCAGTGCCAAGCCGCTTATCATCCCGCCTTTATAGCCCATACGACCAATGGGATCGCGATGATAATAAGAAACCAGGAAATAGGCCAGCGACCCCACGAAATAGGCTCCGAAAAAAGCAAACTGTACGAGCATGGCCTGCAAATAGCTCAATTCGAACAACGTTTTCAAATGTGGAATCAAGATATCATTCATGCATGTGATGAATCCCCACAGGAAAAACAGGGAAACCACGGCGACCAAGGCACCGCGCGCGCTCATCGTTGACAACGGTTTCATTTACGCATGGCTTAATTCAATTTCAATCATTTGCACGAGCAAGTGAATCACTTTGATATGGATCTCTTGGACGCGGTCGGAAAACGCGGTATCTGGCGCGGCGATGCAAATGTCGGCAAGCTCCAACCGAGGCTTCCCCCGCTCCGATGTCAAAGCGACTACCTCCATGCCCATCAGCTTTGCCGCAGCCACCGCATTGAGTACATTGGCCGAATTGCCGCTCGTGGTAATGGCCAGCAAAACATCGCCAGGCCGACCGACACCTTCCACGTAACGCGAAAAAATCTCGTCGAAACTGAAATCATTGCCTACGCAGGTAATGTATGCAGGGTCGTTGATGGCTATCGCGGACAGCGGCCTCCTGTCGCGACGAAAACGTCCCGTCAATTCTTCGGCAAAATGGGCCGCGTCGCAGAGCGACCCGCCATTGCCACAACTGATTATCTTATTACCGTTCTTTAGCGCCGAGGCCATACGATCTGCTGCATGTTCTATGCGGCCCAGCGCCTCCTTGTTATCAGCGAAGGAGGCCAACGACGCACGCGCCTCTTCCAATACTGCTCTGATCACATTTTCCATGGTTATCCTTCAAAATTCGCAGCTACCGATAAAGCAGCGTAGTCACCTATACGTTCTTTCAGCAAGGACGGTTTGATGTGGCAAACTCCCCCAGCGCGGGGCAAAACCTCCTTACGAACAATTTCAAGCATCCAAGGTTCCATCAGGTCGCTGTTACGGGTGTAGATACCGCCCAGTACAATCAACTCGGGGTTCAACAAATCGATCAATATGGCAAGTCCCTTGCCAAGGTAAATTGCAGAGGTCTGCAATACGGACAAGGCCAACGCATCTCCGCGATGCGCTTCGCGCGCCACGCGCCTGGCGGTGATCCCATCCAGATCTCCATGATTGCACCAACCTACCGCCTCGCCTTGCTGCCATTTTTCGGTCACCATCGTACGGGCGATCTGGGCGATACCGCTACCGCTGCAGAACCCTTCGAATGAACCCGATTTGCCGTAGCCCACGGGGCCGTGATCCGAAAGACGGATGTGGCCCAATTCACCTGCATTCCCGTTCGCACCGTCATAAACCTGCCCATTCAAGATCAAACCCGCACCCAATCCGGTTCCAAATGTCAGGTATGCCATATGGTTCGTACCACGTCCCGCGCCAAACCGCCATTCTGCCAAGGCACTGGCGTTGGCATCATTCTGTAGTACGGCCCTGATGCCAAAGCGGTTTTCCACAAGCTTCACGATGGGTACATGGTCCCAATTCGGGAGATTGGGTGGTGCCTGAATGGTCCCGGTCAGTACATTCAGCGGCCCACCACAGCTAATGCCGATGGCCTTCACATTGGCCGCCGTCAATTCGTGGCGTTGCAACATATCCGCCAAGTGCTGGAAAATCAATCCGAGTGTCCCTTCCCGGTCTATCGTTTCAAACTTCACTTCATCCCGGATATCCAATTCACCCCCATGCTGTACGCCGTAGCTCACCGCACACTTCGTTCCCCCAATGTCCAATCCTACCAAGTTGACTTGCACAATATTACTCTCCTGCGTTATAAATGCCTGTTTTTTTCAACAATTCCTGATACGTCGCCAAACGGAATGGCGGTTCGCCGTACGTGTAATGATTCTTGAATGCCTGTCCGTTTACCGTGTATTCAATCAGTAAAATGCCCTGTCCACGCATTTGGGCCACATTGCCGACATGAACCTTTCCGTTTGCAGGAACCTCAAACGAATGTTCAGCAAGCTGCCGTCCGGTCGCTACATCCGTGACATGGACCGTTCCGGTTGCCGTTTGCCGCGTATCGTTGCTTACCTGCAACGGGTGCAAACCATCTCGAGCGTCGTTGAGGAACACGCAAACGTCGTGCTGTACATTCTTGATGAACTGATAGGCCAACTTTTTACTGTAATAATAATCCACGATCGCATCAGACAGGATCGGCCAGCCATCGCGTACGTTCCACCAGATGATGCCGGATCGGCCAGGCTTATCTCCACGCCAAAATTCAATGAAATACTTCATGGCTTCGGCCTGTACGATCTGCGAGGCCGCAATGAAGTCATCGAGCTCGCTTGGCACCTCGCCAAACAAGATTTTCACTTGATTGGTCATCAGGTTATTCCGGCCGTTCGTCTTTGCCGACTGGGGTAGCATCCGTACGGACTTCGTTAGCCACTCGTCGTTCCACTCGCCTGCCGGATTCCAGGGATACACCGCATCGGCACTGAACATCTGTTCGAGCGAACTGCGGTTCGGCACGCCATGATAACCGATTTCACTTACGAATTTTGCTTTTGCATCTGTATAGAACTTATCTTTGTAATATCCTCTTGGTCCCCAAAGGTGGTTTTCAGGCAGGAGGTCATCGTGTCCGCCCGCATCATAGACCGCCTGGCTGTAATACGGCGAGCTTGGTAGGTAAGGCCTGGTCGGATCCAGTTCGTAAAGCAATTGGGGGATCAGCTGGCGCGTTACCACGTCCCGATTGGGATCGATGTTGAAATCGGCGATAGACCAACGCAGCGAAAGGTCATTTTCGTTGTTGCCTGCCCACAAGACCAGCGAGGGGTGGCTGCGAAAAGCCTTCACGACGTGTGTCACCTCATCGCGCACGGCGGTCACGAAGGGCTCCCGTTGAGGGTAGAAAGCGCAGCCCATGGCGAAATCCTGCCAGACCATGATCCCTTCCCGATCGCAAAGCTCGAAAAAATCCCTCCCTTCATAGACGCTTCCGCCCCACACCCTGATCATGTTGCAGTTCAAGTCGGCCACCAAGGCCAACGTCTTTTCCACATGGGCCGTATCCCGGGCATGCAACCCATCCAAGGGAACCCAATTCGTGCCGCGCACGAATATGGACACCCCATTGACCACAAATTCAAACTTTCCGGGCTTGCCTGGTTGATCGTTGATATCCGTCATGTCCAACCGCACGGTCCGTACCCCTATCTTCCGTTGGTCCCGATCCGTCTGCTTTCCATCACCATCCAATAAGATAACCTCTGCATCATACAACGACGCATCACCGTACCCCCTTGGCCACCAAAACTTCACATCGGCCAAATTGATCTCGTGGCGGAATGCGTGCGACAGGAAAGTCACTTTTTGTCGGTACACTTCTTTCCCTTCGTGGCTCAGGCGAATCACGGCGCTCGCTTTATCGTACTCGGCAAACGGGAGCCTAGCCTGTACGTCAACGAAAACACGGGCCGTCTTGCGGCCCACATCGATGCGAGAAGTCAGCCAATTCACGTCGGCGAGTTGGGCGGCATTCTTCACCTGAAGGTTCACCGACCTCCATAGGCCGGCGGTCACGATTCGAGGCATGATGTCCCAACCATAGCCATGCGGTGCCTTCCGGACGAAAATCGATTCGTCTGCGGCGAAGCTTCCCGTGCTGAACGGCCCCAACAGATACCGTTGGGCTTCCAAGACGGCCGAACGCAGGATGACGATCAACTCGTTTTCACCATCGGTGACCAAAAGGTTCGTCACATCGTACTCATGGCTTATGAGCATATTTTCGGGCGAACCGATTAACTCGCCATTCAGCCAGATGTCGGCCAAACAATCGATGCCTCCAAAATGCAAGACGACCTGTTGGCCGGCCTTCAATCGTGGGCTACGAAATGTGCGCGAGTAACTCCATTGGTGACCTTCATACTGGCGCAGGGCGTATACATTGCTGCCCAGCATCGGATCCGGGACCAGTCCCGCCTGTTGGAGGTCCCATTCCACGTTGCCAGGCACATGGGCTGGTATCTTTTGGGCATCCACGGCACCCAGACCAGCCAAGTCTCGCACGGCCTGCTGGGGTTGGGGCCAAAAAGAAAGTTGCCATACGCCGTCAAGCGGAATGATTTCCGCGTAGCCCTTGCCTGTTAGGCATATCATGGCTATCAACAAAAACAAGGATATTCGAATCGATTTCATATGTTATTTTGATGGTGTTATACTAAATTCATGCCGGCCGGCTTCGAGCAAGATGGTTCCATCCATGCGTCGAATAGCCGTTGCCGAGGCCCATTGATCGGCGGCGCGTGTGTAAATGCGTGCGGTGGCATTCGGTGGCACCGTCACCTCGTAGCTGATCGTTTTCCCTATCCGTCGCCAAGCGGATACGATGCGGCCGTATGGACTTTCGTGCGTTGCCTGGAAATGCGTTAAACCGGCAACGAAATGAGGTTCCAATACCGTATTCCGGAAACCAGGGGCAGCGGGATCGGGCTTGATACCACCCAAAGCCTTGTAAAGCCAAGCCCCAATCTCGCCAAACATCACATGGTTCATTGAAATATCGCGCTCGGCATCGATACGCCAATTCTCGTAGAAGGTAGTGGCTCCATTCTTTATCCACCAGCCCCACGACGGGTACTCCTCACGCGCGGCAAGCGTGTAGGCCAAATCGGCGTAGCCGTTTTCGCTCAACGCGTTCAAGATGGCCTTGGCACCAAGGATACCTACGTCCAATTGCGCCCCATCCAGCTCCACGCGTTCGGCCAACCGCTTGGCAACACGGGCTATCAACCCATCAGGCACCATTCCGAAGTGCAGCGGCACACTGAGCTCGGTCTGCAAACCGCTGCCGTAAATCGCCGTCTCGGCATCCAAATACCGTTCGTTGAATGCCTGCTTGATGGCGTCTGCACGTCCGCTGTAGGCCAGCGCATCCGCACCATTCCCCAATATGCCCGCAATCTGCGCCAACCGGTGGGTTGCGATATAGGCATATGCCGTAGACGTCAACACACGATCGGCCACCGACTTAACCGGCACCCAGTCGCCCAAGCCCCAATCGGTAATCCCATTGGGGCTGATCCGTGTCAGGTAATCGACGTACCGCTTCATGTTCCCGTAGTTATCGGCCAATATGGTCGTATCGCCTTTGAACAGGTAAACAAACCATGGGATGTTCACGATTGTCGATGTCCAATCCGGTCCGTTCCCCCATTCATAACCCCATCCGCTCGTTGGGATGATGGCCGGCAGCACGCCGTTTGGCTGCTGCTCATCACGATGGTCGGCCAGCCACTTCTCATACACGGTAATGCCGTCATATCCGTACAACCCCGTTTCGATGGCGATGTTGGCGTCGCCTGTCCAACCATTCTTTTCCCGTTGCGGGCAATCGGTGGGATAGCCAAACAGGTTGCCCAAATACGCGTTGTTATTGGCCTTCCAAATCGCCTCTATGGTGGAGTTGGATGCCCGAATTTCGCCGATCGGCTCGACATCGCTGTGCATATAATAGGCCATTAGGCTTGAATCGGTCAGCTGCACCGGCCTATCGGCATTCACTTCAACGTACTGGAAACCCTTGTATCCGAACAGGGTACCGAATTCTTCCTTCTGTCCGGTGCCCGCCAACGTGTAGCGATCTTCCTGGAGGGGGTCGCTATCATCCGTCGGCCGATGATAGACATCTATATTGGACATGTCTACCCGGCCATCCGGGCCCAAACGCTCGGCATGCTTCACCCGCAGCAACGTCCCGGCCGCGCCGCGCACGCAAAGCGTAGAAATACCGGTTATGTTTCGGCCCAAGTCATATAGATACAACGTGTCATTGATTTTCCGCATCGCCTCGGGGCGTATCTTTTCCACGAACCGGATTGGCGCCATGGCTTGCGCTGCCACATGCGGCGCCGGTGCGGCTCGAAGTACCGGTTCTTTCCATTGCGAGTCGTCAAAGCCCGGGCAATCCCATCCATGTTGTTCCTGCCGCGCATCGATGTGATCGCCCGTATAGATATTGCTATATACCAACGCTCCATATGCCGATTTCCAAGACTTATCGCTGACCACGGTTTCTACCGTACCATCCGCGTACGTAACGCGAAGGTCCAGGCAAAACGTTGGCCGGTTGCGCCAGGGGGCCGCGTCGAAATACCAGCCCTCGGTGGCTGGCTGGTGGTTATACCAACCGTTGCCCAGCAACACCCCGATGGCATTGTCTCCCTGTCGCAACAGGTGGGTCACGTCATGTGTCACGTACAGTACACGCCGATCATATCGCGTGAACATCGGATTGAGGCGCTGGTCGCCCACCTGCTGGCCGTTCAGGCGCAGTTCATACAACCCAGCGACAGCGATGTATACCCGTGCCGCCACGACTTCCTTTTCAAGGTGCAGTCCACGTCTGAAGTAGGGTACCCGACGCTCGTGTATATCCTGACTATCGCTGATCCAACTCCCCCGCCAATTCGCGCTTTCCATCATGCCCGTTTCGAAAGCAGCGACGGCAGACGGCGATCCGGTCATTTGGTCATCACCCCACAACCAGACCCGCCAGTAGTAACGCGTAAAGGGCTTGAGCGCCGGCCCGCGGTATCGCGCGAACGGCATATTCCCTACCACCAAGCCCGTATCCCACCAATAGTCCCTACCTGCTTCCATCCCAAGGGAATCTTCGCCCACCGCGACCCGGAAGGCGCGTTGCTTGGTATCGGGCAGTTCGCTGTCTACCTTCCATGAGAATCGTGGGGCCTTCGCGTCTATACCCTGCGGACTCTTCAAGTGCTCGCAACGCAAGCTTACGGCCATCGGCTGGGCCAAAATGCCGACCATCGCCAACTGGCTGCACCAAGCTACCAACCACGCAACCCCCATACGTTTCATGGCGTATCTCCCTTCGCCAAACGCTGGTTTAACGCCACGATCGCCTCCAGCATGTATTCGCGCGGGCCGTTGTCCGGCGACACATTGATACCTTCCTCGCGGTCGTGCGGTGGGTAATCAAACACCCACATGGCCGCCAATTCCACCCCGTACGCTTCGATCGCCTCGATAAACTCCTGGTATTTCGCGCGCGCGGTGTCGACACCCAAAAGCAATTCCTGAGCACCGAACTCCCCGATGAACAACGGCTTCCGCAGCCGCTTGCTTACCTCCATCGTCGCACGGACCAGTTCCTTCAGCGATGCTGGCGATTCCGGAAAATATTGCCCTTCCCATACTGGATAGTGATGGATAGACAACATATCCATCGGGTCTGGATTTTGCGCCGCCAGCATTTCGGCATACTGTTCGGGGCTATCTTTGTGCCACCGCGCTTCGTGATACAGGTGGTAAGCCTCCGGGCGTGTGTTGCCGTTTCCGGAGATGATGGTGCGGTACGGGTCGTAACGCCGCACCTCGTTGGCGAAAAGCGTCATCGCCACGTGGAGATCGTCTTGGGTCAACCTATCAGCAACCGTCCTCACCGCGGGCGTTCCCGCCTTCTCGTTCACCAAATAGTAGTTCAGGTCATCGCCCGGGATATCGGTGAACAAGTTGAATTCGTTACCCTGTTCCCATGCCCAAATCGCGGGAGATTCGCGGTATCGCAGCACCATTTCGCGGGTGTAACGCAGGGCCAACGCCGTGGTCTCGCTATTCGGGTCGCCCCAAGCACTGATGGGTTCGCCCACCAGATCGGGGAGCGTACTGTTCTGCCAAAACAATGCCGGTATCAACCCGATACCGTAAGATTCGGCGTCCGCGACAAATCGATCCATCAACCTGAAATAGGTACCCGGATCCTCGACATACAACTTCCACTCGTTGGGCCAAAAACCACCGGCCGCATAACGTACGAATGGTATTTCACGATCTTTCAAGTACCGGAATCCATTGCGGTAAGAGGTATCGCTCTCCTGCGGATCGCGCAGCGTCCGCAAAAACGCATTGAAATAATTCACCCCGACACCTCGATACGGCGACCCGTTGAGCAGAAGCGTCCCACTATCCGTCACGGAAAGTCCATGACTACCGCTCCAACCATCGATCGTCTGCCCCAGTTTTTGCTGTCCATTAGACCGACAGCCCGTGTGCCAGAATAACGATGCCGTTACACATAGAACGAGACTGCAGCGCATAATAAAAGTCATGATATCCAATTGCATTACCATCCTGGATTTTGACTTGCTCCAAAATCCGGGATAATGGACGCATCGGTAATCGGGATTGGAAAAATCCGGTATTTATCTTGCCATGCGCTGCGTCGTTCGGTTACGAAACGCGTATACCTGAAGGACCCGTCGCCCTGCCGTTGAATCTCCATTCCGGTAACCAGCCTATCCGTCTGGTCAAGTATCTTCCAACGGCGTACATCCCAAAACCGGTGCTCTTCCCATGCAAATTCCACACGCCGCTCACGCCTGATGCGCTCCCTCATTTGTTCCCTGCTTAGCCCAGCAGGCAAATCAGGCATATCCACGCGTCTTCTTACGGCATTTATGGCTTCGTAAGCCCCAGCAGGCCCATTTGCTTCGTTCTCCGCTTCCGCAAGGTTCAGGTAGAGCTCTGCCAGGCGATACTTCTTCCAGCTCGTATTCTGGTCCGGTCCCACCTGCAACTTCGCGTTCATGAATTTTCGCAAGTAGTAGCCCGTGCGGGTATTCACGCGGTTAGGCGGACTCTTGATCAGCTGGTCACGCCCGCCGACGAATGTTTCGACGATGTGGATGGAACCGTTGATATTGTCAAATTCGGCGCCGTTGAAATAGACCGTGGCATAGAACCTCGGGTCTCGGCCTGCGTACGGATTGTCCGCATCATATCCCGAAGCAGCATTCACCAACGGCTGCAAGTGATCCTCATCGGCATATCCCAGAATAGCGGGTTCACCGGATGCCTGCATATCGTAGGCGTCTACCAATTCCTGCGACGGACAAGCCCCCAGTTTCCAGTTCCCTCCCCGCGAAGGGATGGACCAAATATCCCACCCAAAATAACTGCGCCGTTCATAGATGGTTTCCTTATCGCGTGGCGTATTGCTGTAATCCGTCGTGGAGTGGAAATAACTTTCGTAATCGTTTACCAGTCCAAACTGACCACCTGCGGTCAACGCAGTCAGTGCCTCCCGCGCAGCGGTTGCCGCAGCCTGCCACTTCGCTGCATCGTTTTGCGGATTCCAGAGCGGGCTCGCGTTAAACAAGAGCGCTTGAGATTTCACCGCATAAGCCACCGCCTTGGTAAAACGCGTCGCTTCCGTTTCGTTGGTAATCCGCAAGGGCATGTTTGGATTGCCGATGACCGCATCGCAGTTTTGGACGATGAAATCGATTGTGGTTTGGAAATCCGGTCTTTTGAGCGACATGTAGTCGAAGTCGTTCGGCAAGGGTTTGTCGAACACGGGCATTCCGCCAAATTTGCGGATCAGTTCCCAATAGTAGAATGCGCGAAGCAACGTTGCCTCGCCCTTGTAGCGGTTTTTGATTTCCGGTGTCAGAAAGGTCACCTGTTCTATCCGTTCCAGAAAAATGTTCGCATGGCGAATACCACTCCAACAGGACACGTACGTATTGGCATTGGGGTCGTGCCCCGTATGTGCCGTCGGATCGTTGCTGGGCGAAAGTGCCCCATTGATCCAGTTGCCTGCCATCGTGGTGTAGTTGCCGGTTTCCGCATCCTGCGCTTCGTCTGTGATACCAGCCAAGAAAGCCCGCTCGTAATAACGTGCGTAGTATTCCGGAATAAACCCATAAACCGTATTCAGGTATGCCTCCGTGCGGATACGGTCGTTAAATACCTCATCAAGCGAGATTTTCCCATCCGGAGTGATATCCAAGCTCTTGCCGCATGAACCCAGCATCAAGCTCACGATCATCACCCTAAAACAATTTGTCAACTTTTTCATTTCTAGCAATTAAGAGGCTTCAAAAAACGACGTTTACACCCACGTTGAAAATCCGTTGTATCGGATACGCATAGTTGGTTGTCTGCTCGGGATCGATATCCTTGGTAGGCAATTTGTCCCAAGTGAACAAATTCAATCCATTGGCGTACAACCGGATATTCGCTATACCTAGCCGGTTTGTCAACCGTTGCGCCAATGTATACCCAAGCTCCACATTCTTCAGCCGCAGGTAGCTGCCGTCTAGGATGAAAAATGAATTCGCAATTTGGCTGGGCGAATTGCCGGTCGTGAGCCTGGGGTACGAGATGGGGTCGCCGTTCGCTTGCCGTTCGGGGGTCCAACTATCGAGGTGCCGCTGTAAGTATGTACCCCGAGGGAATACGCCTGCCCCGCTGTAAAAATTAGAAACCTTGCTGATTCCCTGCACAAGCGCGCTTAAGTCGAACGCTTTATAATTGAGGCTGAATGCCGCACCAAAGGTATATTCCGGCACGTTCGAATGCAATATCGGAACGATATCCCGCTCATCTACCACGCCGTCCTCATTCAAATCCTTGTATTTGAAATCGCCCGGTTTAGGATTACCCCCGCCCGTGGTCTGCGTCGGTGAGGCCGCGATGTCTTCTGCACTGGTAAAGTATCGATCCACGACATAGCCGAATTGCTGGCCGATGGGAAAGCCGGTTTCCCGAAAGCGGTACGTATAATCTGCGGGCAACAATGGCTCATCGGCAAAAACCTGTCGATTGGTTGCATAACTCACGTTGACACGTGACAACATGGAGAAATCGCTGGAAAAAGACTTCCTGTAGGACAGTTCCACCTCATAACCCTTATTCTCGACAACACCTAGGTTTACCGGTGGATTCACGGAATTGGACAATCCGTTCAGTACCGGAATAGTTCCGCGATTCCGCAGGATATTATCCCGCTTTTCCTTAAATATATCGACTACCAGGTCTAGTGATTTCAACAACCCCACTTCAAATCCAAGGTTGTACTTACGTGCCACTTCCCATTGCAGTTGCCTATTGCCCAGTAGGTTGATATTGACCTTCTGGCCACCGCCCAAGCTGCCGTTGAAACCACCGCCTCCGATCTGGATATCATCCAAATAGAGGAAACGTCTACTGCCGATGCGGTCATTACCCACCTCGCCATAAGACCCCCTCACCTTCAATTGCGTCACCACGTCGTTTCGCTCCCAGAACGATTCGTTTGAAATCAGCCATGCGCCGGAAAAAGCCGGGAAGAATCCAAACCTACGTCCTGGAGCAAACTGTTCTGACCCATTGTAACCGGCATTGAACTCCACGAAATAGCGGCTGGCGTAAGCATACTTGATACGCGTGGAAAATCCGACCAAGTTATACGGCAAATCTTCGTTATTGACCACCTTCTGCTGTTGGTATAACCCTAAACCAGAAAGATCGTGTTTACCGAAGGACCGACTGTATTCCAGGTATCCCTGCACGTTAGACTGCGTGATGTAGTTCCGGTTGCCCGATATCGCGAGCGGTGTATTCTCCATAGACCCAAATCGCTGATAATGCACCCCGGCCTCACCGTCCTGTCCCGGATTATTCGGATCGATGACCTGGATCCACCGTTCAAATTCGCGTCTCGCCACGAGCCGGTTCACTGCCCGGGTATCGAAAGAAAGCATCATCTTGGCCGACAATCCCGGGGTGATGAAGTCCAGTTTTTGCTCCATGCCATACGATGCCGCCACGTTCGTGCTGGAACGCTGGGTATAGCCCAGCCGGTTCAGCAAACCATACGCCGGACGCAAATCGCCGGTGTGCGTCAGTACTTGGCCATCTGGCGTTACCGGCCCCGGGTTGGTTGGGATCAATTCGGTCATCGCCCCAAGAATATAATCCACCGGCGATCCCGAAGAATTCGCTTCAACATGCGTAGGCATATTCTGCCGCTCCAAGTATCCCGCCAAATTCAAGTACGCACGTAAGTTCTTATTCAAGTTCACGTCGATGTTTGAACGGAAATTATAACGGTCTAGCTTGAAACCCGGGTCATAGTTCAAGTCCTTTTCGGTATTGAATTGTCCCCCTTGGTTAAGGTATCCCGCATTGATAAAATACTTCACGTTCTTTCCGGCGCCAGAAACGTTCAGGTTGTACCGTTGCTGCAGCGCATAATCCTTCAACAATATCGATGTCCAATCCGTATTCGGATAGCGGATCGGGTCGCTCCCGGTCTGGTATTTTTCCAGCGCTTCGGCAGTGAAAGCGTCGCCCAACCCGTCATTGTTCTGTGCGAGGTTGCGCAGGGTAGCGTGTTCATAGGCATCAACAAAGCCGTAAAAGCGCGGGAAATCCTGTGCGCTCAACTCGGTCGTGAAGTTGATTTGCGGAATCTCCGAGGTTCCGCGTCGGGTGGTTACCAAAATAACCCCGTTCGCTCCACGTACGCCAAATATCGCCGTGGCCGACACATCCTTCAATATGGTGACCGATTCGACTTCGTTCGGATCGATATACGTGAGTTCACGCTCCACACCATCGACCAATACGATGGGCGACTGAGAATTAACAGTACCCCTCCCTCGAATATACAAATTAGTAACGTCGTTTCCCGGTTCGCCGCTGCGCTGCAACGCCGTGAGCCCAGGCAGCCTACCCGCCAACGATACCGCCAAGTTTGCCGCCGGGCTTTGCTTTACATCTTTGGTGCGTATGGATGCAATGGCTCCCGTAACCGTCTCTTTCTTTTGCTGGCCGAAGCCCACGATAACCACTTCATCCAGATTGGCACTTTCGGCGGCCAGTACCACATCTATCGTGGCCGTGTTGCCAACTGTCACCTCCTGTGGACGGTAGCCCACGTTCCTGAACACCAGTACGTCGCCCGTGTTCGCAAAAATCTGATAATGCCCGTCAGCACCGCTCGCAGTTCCCGATGGCGTACCGCGTCGCACCACCGAAACCCCTTCCAATGGTGCGCCGAGCGAATCGGTAATGATTCCGCTAACGGACAATTCCTGGGCCTTGGCTGTTAAGTTCAAGTGCAACAAACACCATCCCACCAAGCCATACACAAGCAGCCCCTTGGCCCCGCTCCTTAATGGTCTAAACATCATAATTCTCAATTGATTAGCAAAACTGATTTATACTCCCAAAATATAACTTAAACGGTTAAGTAAACCTTGTAAAAAAATTTTATCTGCCATACTCGAGCCTACAACCGAACACCATGGGTTCACGGGCCGCCCGTTCCCTGTTCCGGAGATCCATCGCGCCAACAATTGCGTTGACGACCGCCGCACCCATCTCTTCGATTGGCATATAGGCCACGTTCATGTGCGGTGCGAGCAATTGCAGCGTAGGAACGCTATGTACACAACCTAACCTGAATCGCTCGAGCGGAATTCCCACATGATGAAAAAAGCGGATCGCTTCAATGGCCAGTATGTGCGTTGTAAACACCAGTCCATCCACTTGCGGGTGTTGTTCCAACACCATACGGAGCCCGTCTACCGTACTCCTTTCGTAATCTTCAATCCCAACTTCCACGCACAGCGCCCCATCAACGCCTATCCCTCCTTCTGCGAGCGCTTGGTGAAAACCGCTTTTCCTGAGCTCCATGATGGTCAAATGCGGATTTGTCGTCACCAACACGATCTTACGTGCCCCCTCTTCCAAGAGCCTTTTGGTGAGCACGTACGTTGCCTCCGAATTATCGATTACAACGGTGTCTGCCGCTATACCCGGATAGAGCCTATCAAACAACACCAAGGGATACTTCGCATCCACCAGACGCCTTACCTCGGCTTCGGATTGCTGTGCAGGCGCTAGGATGATGCCATCTACCTGTTTCGCCTTGAACAGGCCAATCATCCGATCTTCGCGCTTCTGGTTTGATTCAGAACTGCAAATCATCAACGAATAGCCCTGTTTCTCCGCTTCGGACTCAATGATTTTTGCCATCTGCGAATAAAACGAATCCGCGATTGAAGGCACGATTAATCCCAGCGTACCTGATTGTCCTGTATTCAAGCTTCGGGCCAGCAGGTTAGGCAGGTAATTCACATCCTTTGCATATTGCATGATACGGTCTTGGGTAGACCGACTGATGGCCTTTTCGTCTCCCTTGCCCGAAAGCACCCAAGATACCGTCGTCTTTGACAACCCCAAATGCTCAGCGATATGTTTTAACGATGGCTTCACCCCGATATCCTACAATTGGCTACTTAACCGTTTAAGTAAACAGTGCAATGATAAAGGTTTATTCTCAAACACCAAAATATTTTTTCTCTTTTTTTTTCGAGCTATCGCTGTGGTCCGATAAACCAACGGTCTTATTGCACACAATTATGCTGCATGCTACGCGTCTAACTCGTCTTATTCCACCAAAAATCCGTAATATTACGGCCCATGAAACCGGCGGAATACCGCATATTGCCCGAAGACCAGTTGGTTCCGTTGCTCAAGGGCGGCGACCACCGGGCGTTCGCCGAACTCTTCGACCGCTACCACCATTTCCTGGTGCGCTACGCATACACGCTCTGCGACGACCCAGACGAAAGCAACGACATCGTGCAGCAGGTATTCGTGGGTGCATGGGAAAGCCGCGAACGTTTCGATCAGGCGCGCAGCCTGTTCAACTACCTGAAGGTGAGCGTGCGCAACCGTTTCCTGGATCGCGAGCGCAGCAAGGCCACGAAATCCGCCTTCCAGCGCGAGCTGGCGGCTCATCTGCAGGAAGGCAGGAACACCACCGATGAGGAACTGGTGGAACAGGAACTGGTGGCCCGGCTGGAAGCCATCGCCCGCGGCCTGCCCGGCAAGATGGGCCGCGTCTTCCTGATGACGCATTTTGAGCAGTACACCAACGAAGAGATCGCGGCGGCCCTCGGCATCTCCGAAAAGACGGCCAGGAACCTGCTCAGCCAGGCGGCCGCCAACATCCGGCTACGGCTCGGCCTGGCCATCGCGTTGGCGGTACTGGCGCCGTGAGCGGGTTTTAAGGGCTCCTCAAAAAAAAATCGTTTTTTTCCGGGATTTTACGGGCAGTTGCCCGTACTGTACTAAATGGGCATCCAAAAACATCGCATGGACAAGGACATCCCACAGGGATTGATTGAACGGTACCTCGACGGTACCGCGAGCCGGGAGGAGCGGCTGCTGCTGGAAACCAGCATCAACCGGCACCTTGGCCGGGAAGTCGACTTGCCTCCGGCAGCCGAACTGGACAAGGCCCTGCCACGCAACCGCGCGGCGGTACTCGCGGCCATCGGGGCAACGAGGCCCAAGCCCGTACGGCGATTGGTTGCCTACGCTTCGGCCGCCGCGGCCATCCTCATCATGGCCGTGGCCACGGCTTGGCTGTTATGGGGCGGCCAGTGGCCAGTGGTCGGTGGTCGCCAGTTCGCTGCGGCGGATATCGCACCGGGCAGGAACAGCGCCACACTTACCCTGGCCGATGGGCGGACGATCGATTTGAGTACGGAACAGGAAGGGATTATTATACAGGACGGGATTACCTACCTTGACGGGAGTTTGGTCATGGAGAATGAAGCGTTAAAAATGAAGAATGAAGGGCCTGGCGACGAGAACGGCATTCTTAATTCAATAACCACCCCAAAAGGTGGCACCTACCGAATCACCCTCCCCGACGGCTCGAAAGTCTGGCTAAACGCCGCGTCGACGCTGAAGTACCCGAGTCGGTTCGATAGCGATGAACGCGTGGTCTTTTTGGAAGGCGAAGCGTTTTTCGAAATTCGGCCACAAGTAAGAAATGTAGAGACGCATGATTATGCGTCTTTCAAAGTCCAAACCGCAGGTCAGGTCGTAAACGTCATCGGCACCGAATTCAACGTTTCGGCCTATGCTGACGACGCTGAAACCAAAACCACGTTGGTAACAGGGAAAGTCCGCGTGGTAGGGCCGGTAGAGGCGCATAGTCATGCGCCTAACAAATCTAGTGTAATACTTTCACCAGGTGAACAAAGTACCACTCGCGGATCGGCCATCACCGTACAGGAAGTGGATACCGAATCCTACACGGCCTGGCGCGACGGCTACTTCAAGTTCCAGCGCGTGCCCATCACGGACATCATGCAGCAGCTCGCCCGCTGGTATGACGTGGACGTGCGCTATGATGGTCCCGTCAAGGACATGCGCTATAGCGGTCGCATCGCCCGCACCGTAAACATCAGCGCGGTACTGCGCCTCATGGAGCTCACCGATGCGGTTCATTTCGAAATCGACGCAAACGAAAGGAGGGTCACCGTGAAACACTAACCTAAAAACCCAAGGAAAGGGCACCGATGGTGAGACCAAGGTGCCCGGCGTTTCGTCCAATTGATCTAAGAAAGGATTGCGGTGCACCGCCGGCAAGCAAAGGCATCGCAACATCAAAAAAACCAAACAATGCAAATATATAAACTTTATTATGCCTTTGGCAACTTGCCAAAGCAGCTCAAACACGTATTGCTCATCATGCGCCTTACCACGTTGCTGCTCGTCGCTGTCCTCCTGCAGGTCAGCGCCAAACATTCCCTCGGCCAGCGCATCACGCTGTCGGTCAAGAACGCCTCGCTTGCATCGGTCATCGACCAGATCAGCGTGCAGAGCGGAATCAATTTCTTTGCCACCGAAGACGCGCTGGGCAAAGCCAGGCCCGTTACCTTGCGCGCCAACGGCCTCGAGTTGCAGGTCGTGCTCAAGCAGCTCTTCAGCACGCAACCGCTGGATTATCAGGTTGATGATTACAGTGTAGTCATCAAGGAAAAAAGGGCGAGCGAAGCGTCCCCTTCCGGAAACCTCATCTTCGCCCACGCCATCGTCAAAGGGCGCATCGTTGACAGCGCGGGTGTCGCCCTCGCCGGAACATCCGTACGTGTGCTCAATGCGGAAGGGAGGCGAACCGCGTTGCAGACCGTAGCCGACCGCGACGGATACTTCGAATTGCGCAATGTGCCGGAGGACGGGCTACTGGAAATCAGCTATGTCGGCTACGTAACGAAAACCGTAAAAGCGGCTGCCGATCTTGGCGCCGTGGTGCTCGTGGCCGTGCAAAGTGAGTTGCAAGAGGTCGTGGTGAGCTACGGCAATCAACAGAAGCGCGAAATCACGGGTGCCATCGAGCAAGTAAACGCGGCCGAAATGAAAGACATGCCGGTAGGTACCTTGGCGCAAAAGCTCCAGGGAAAGATCGGCGGAGTCCAGATCAATCAGACGACGGGCCGACCTGGACAGGGGATGGCCTTCCGTATCCGGGGAGCCGCATCGATCAATGCCGGCAATGCTCCGCTATTCGTCGTTGACGGCCAGCCGATCACCGGCGACATCAACAACATCAACCCCGACGAAATCGAAAGCTTTTCGGTGCTCAAGGACGCGTCCGCAACGGCATTGTACGGTTCCAGGGCTGCCAACGGCGTCATCCTGGTTACGACCAAGCGGGCTACAGCTGGCGCTACCCGTATCGATTTCAACAGCTATTACGGTACGGCCTCGGTACCCAGGCAAGGGCGCCCGGAGATGATGGACGCCACCGAATTCGCGACGTACATGAAGGAATTCTTCGAGGATCGCGCACGCTATGAAGGGTACACGGGCGGTGTGCCGGAAGAGTACCAGAACCCGGCGCAATACGGTGTCGGCACGGATTGGTACGATGTCCTGCTGCGGCACGCCCCCATCCAGAACCACAGCCTGTCGCTGGCTTCGGGCGGGGAAAAGGCGGCTGTAAGCGTAACCGGCGGCTATTTCAACCAGCAAGGTGTCTTGATCAATACCGGATACGAACGGTATTCGCTCCGCGCCAATGCCGAATTCAGGCCAACGGACCGCTTGACGGTGGGCATCAACGTCGCGCCATCGGTGCAATTGGACCACAACACGCGGGGCACGTCCAATACCGACGGTCAGCGACAGGTCTTTGAAGGCGCCATGCTGACCTCGCCCACCAAAAGCCACGTCAACCCGGACGGTTCACTGCCCATGGGAATCGTAGCGGCCAACCAATTCCCGTATCCCAACTGGTACCGGTACATGCAGGAGCGCATCAACGACAACCGGATCAACCGTTTGCTGGCCAATGGCTTCGTTCAGGTCGAGCCGATGCGAAACCTGAAACTCCGGTCGTCGGCCAGCGTCGACCTGGCAGACGAATCGGCCCGGGGATGGATCCCTTCCACTTCTTCCGGCGGCTTCGCTGCTGCCCCTCCCCAACGGGCCAGCGCGTCATACGGTGCCTACAACTACCGTTCTTGGCTGAATGAAAACACGTTGAGCTACCAACTGCGATTCCTGGACGACCATGCCATCGATCTGCTTGCCGGATTTACGGCACAGCAATATGACGAGGAGCGGAGCGAGATCTACGGCACGGATTTCCCGGATGATGCGATACCTTGGATCAGCGCCGCCACGACCATCACCAAATCGGGCGATCCGAATAACAATGGCACGCAATCCTGGTCCTTGCTTTCGTTACTGGGGCGAGTCAACTACAGTTATAAGGGGCGTTACCTGCTGTCGGGCGCAATCCGGCGCGATGGATCCTCGCGTTTCGGGAATGACCGGAAATGGGGTGTCTTCCCTTCCGTCTCCGCAGGGTGGATCGTCAGCGACGAATCATTCATGGAGGACGTACCGGCGCTGAATCACCTGAAGCTCCGGGCAAGCTATGGCATCACCGGCAACAACAATATCGGGAATTACACCGCCACCTCGCTCATCGGCGCATCCAACTACGTTTTCGGCAACGTCTTGGCCCAAGGCAAAGCGATCACCCAGTTGGGAAACAGCCTGTTGAGCTGGGAGAAGAATGCGCAGTTTGACGCTGGGGTGGATATCGGCGTCCTCAACGACCGGATCACGCTGTCGTACGATTATTACCGGAAAGTCACCGACGGACTGTTGTACCAGATCAACATCTCGCAGGCCTCCGGTTTCAATGCCGTCGTCGCCAACATCGGTACCTTCGAATTCTGGGGACACGAATTCGTGGTCAACAGCCGGAACCTGACGGGCGCCTTGAAATGGAACACCAACTTCAACATCAGCTTCAACCGCAACGTCGTGAAGAAACTGGGCACGAATGACCTTCCGATCGAACCCTCCAACGAATACAACGACTACTGGCGTACGGCCGTGGGTCAACCCATGGGGCAGTTCTACGGCTATGTTTACGATGGGGTGTACATGACCCAGCAAGAATTCGACACGCAGCCGAAACACGCCTCTTCGGCCGTGGGTACCGTCAGGATGAAAGACATCAATGGTGATGGCGTCATCAATTCGCAGGATCGCACCTATATCGGCAATCCGAACCCCGACTTCGTCTTTGGCATGACCAACGATTTCAGTTACCGGAATTTTGACCTGAACGTCGTGTTCGCCGGAGCCGTTGGCGGGGATATCCTGGATGGCATGGCCGAGAGCTCGCTTAACCTGGACGGTGTATTCAACGTTTACCGGGATGTGGCCACGCGCTGGCGCTCGCTCGAAAATCCCGGAACAGGTGTCATTCCACGCACGCTCAACGGCACCACCACGCTGTTCCGTACGGCCAACAGTTTCTTCGTGAGCAAGGCATCCTACCTTACCGCCAAGAACATCGCATTGGGGTATACCGTTGGCATCCCAAACCACCGTTACCTGAAAAGCCTGCGGGTATACGGCAGTGTCCAGCAGGCATTCATCCTGACGAACTATTCGGGCTCGAATCCCGAAGTCAGCTCGAGCGGGCTGAACGGGCTGCGGTCCGGGCACAATCCCACCTCGTATCCCGTGCCGCGCACGTTTTCGGTGGGTATAAACTTAGGATTGTATTAACAGGTTAGCGTAGCATTAAACAGGAGTGAACGATGAGACATTCAGCAATAGTTATCATGATGTTATCGGTGGGCCTGGTCCTGGTATCCTGCAAGGATTTCCTGGACCTCTCGCCCGAGACCCGGTTGAACACGGGGAATTTCTTCCAGACCGAAGACCAGTTCAACCAAGCCCTTTCTGGCGCCTACGCGCCTTTGCGTACCTATGCCGGCACAAGCGGCTGGACAATGGCCGAGCTCCGCTCGGACAACACGCATTACGACTTCAACTCCACAAACCGCGGTATCGGCGCGTTGGAGCGGGAAGATATCGCCAACTTCCTCGATGAGGCAAACAACAGCCACACGCGGCAAAAATACACCAACGATTACGTCGGCATCGCCAGGGCCAATACCATCATCGGGCGGATCGACGCGGCCAACTTGCCGCAAGCATTCAAATCGGCCATCGTCGCCGAGGCCAAATTCTTGCGGGCTTTCTATTATTTCGATCTGGTACAGTATTTCGGTGATGTACCCCTGTATCTCCAGGAAGTGCAGAACCCGGAGCAGGCGGTACTGCCGCGTGCTGCGGCCCAAGACGTGTATGTGGCCATCGTGGCGGACCTGACCGACGCCATCCAGCTGTTCGCGCCGACGGTCGGCTTTCCGCAAACCGGCAGGGCAAGCATCGGCTCGGCCAAAACGCTGCTGGCGCACGTGCACATGGTACGGAAAGACTTCGCAGCAGCCGAGAAGCTCCTGAAGGAGGTCACGCAACTGGGTTATAGCCTACTGCCGGATTACGCCTCGGTGTACAGCTTGGGCAATAAGAACAGCCGCGAATCGGTTTTCGAAATCCAGTTCATGCAAGGCGTGAATGGGGTGAACAGCAACTTTGCCTACCTGTTCCTTCCACGCATGACCGCTGCGAGCCTCATCACCGGCGTACCGGGCACCAACACCGCCGATGGTGGGTGGAACGTGCCGACCGACGACCTGATTTCGAGCTATGAGCCTGGCGACAAACGCCTGGACGCTTCCATCGGTATCGTGGAGGGCACGCTTGACGCTTCCGGAAACCTCATTCCGGAAGGCATCAAAAGCATCGTGGACTACGAGGCTCCTGCCGGCAAAGTGGGGAAACGGTTCATCAGGAAGTACCTTCATGCGCATACCATGCCAAACAACACCGATGACAACTGGCCTGTGTACCGGTACGCCGAGGTGCTGTTGTTCCTCGCCGAATGCCTGAACGAACAAGGGAAGCCTGGCGAAGCCTTGCCTTACCTCAACCAGGTGCGGGGTCCGCGTACCGGACTCAGCGCCATCACGGAAACGGATCAACAGCTTCTTCGGACCATCATCGCCCGCGAGCGGCGTGTCGAACTGGCTTTCGAGAACAAGCGCTGGCTCGATTTGGTCCGGACGCAAAACGCGACCGAAGTGATGACCGCCTTCGGCACGGCCATCAAGCAAAAAGACCCGAACGTTCCGGCCAGGGGCTACCAGCTCACCGCATCGAAACTGCTGTTCCCCATCCCGCTCACGGAAGTGCAGCGCAACCCGGCGATCGCGCCAACGCCCGGATATACGTACTAGCTACTATCAGCAACCTACCCTGCGTATTTTGGAAACGCCGAAGGGGCCGTCTCTCGTTCGAGACGGCCCCTGTTTTTTCCCTGTTCCCCGAGCGTCGCCCTGACCGGGGCACCTGTCCGGGCGTCCGCGAAGCATTCACCCGTAAGCTGGCGGATTGAAGGCGCCGTTGATCGCCGCGCCGGCTTCATCCGGCCTACGTGTTCCGATCAGCAATTTCTTTCCCCGCGTGGTCTCGAGTTGTATGCCCGTATTGCCGGATACATTCAGCGCCCGGTCATTTCCAAACCCGCGCAATCCCCATCCGCCATACTCGAACAGCGCACTGTATTTCCGGATGCGGGCTTGCTTCAATTGACGCCAGGGATAATGCTTGAACCGGATGTGGAACGGGAAGAACCGGACATGGACCCCATCCTTCCGGATTTCCGTGTCCAGCCTCATGATGGCGAATAGGCCGACCACCGCCGCCGTCGCGCCCAGCGCGATCCAGAGGCCGAGTTTTTCGTTGCTATCCAACGGGGTTCCGCCGTGTAGCGTGCGGTACACGAGCAGCGCCGCCACCACGGCAAACAGGCACCATAACCACCAGGCGCGAAACCGCTGGGTTTCCTGAAACAGAAGTTCACTTTGCATACGGCCTAATTCCATTTTGAGGTCCCTTCAACATGCGTTATCTGCCAAAGATAGCGATATTGGCCCACACTTGCCCAATTTGCCTGTAAGCTTACCTTCCTCCGCGGCGGCGTCTTTCGTGACCGTGGGACAATTCGATCGACGCGGCCCATTGCCTAACCCCTCGGGCCCCGTTAAGAAAATTTTGGATAAGCATAAACAAAGCTTTTTCTTAAATGGCTAGAACCCCGAAGGGCTCTATCAGGCCGATAAAAGCTTGCAACAACCTGATAAAATTCCGAACTTTGACAAAAAGGAAAGCGAGATAGCCACTAACATCGACAAGTGGATGTGGCTTTTCAAGAACCTGGGTGAAGCGAAAAAGATGCCGCTGTTTATGGACAGTCGCGCATTGAAGCGCGTTTTCCAGATTACCGAGGTAGCGAATTTAAGCGAGGAGGAACCCATGGCATACGAAGCGAGTTTACGGCACAAAATGGAATGGCGCGATTACCTACGCTACAGAGGAAGCGGTGCGTAAGGAACGTGAGCTTGCGGAGAAAGAAATCGAGCGGCTGAAAACTAAAGCCGCGAGGCCGATCTGTTGGCCAAGGTATACCTAAAGGACGGCACCGAGCGCTGGATAATTTGCAATCTGGAAATCGAGGCCGGAAACAGCGCCGATTTCCCATTCCGCCTATTTCAATACTGGTACCGGTGTATCGACAAATTCGGGCGCGAAGCCATGAGCATCGCCGTATATACCGGCGATGAAAACCAGCCGCATCCATCGGCGTACCGGAGCCAGCTGCTGGATACCGAAGTCGATTTCAAATTCCGCAGCTTCCACATCTTCGAGCAGACTGATGAGGTACTACTTGAATCGGGTAACCCATTCGCACTCGTGGTGCTCGCCGCCAAGAAAGCCGCGCAGTACGAGTACCTCACGGACAACCAACTGAACCGCACGCGCGTGCTCATTCTGCAGGCGTTGCGCCAGTCTGGCGCATACAGTATCCAGCAGATCGAAAACTTCGCACACTTTTTGCACAACTTTATTTATATACAAGATATAGAAGAAAATCGTATATTTGACTCAACTATAAAACAAGTCACAGTAGGAGGACTTAACATGGGAATCGTAGAAACAGTAAAAGCAGTAGCCCACGAACAGGGCCATCTTGAGGGAAAACTTGAAGGAAAAGCCGAGGTTGTGGTCAACCTAATCCAAAAGCTAGGATTGTCAAACGAACAAGCGGCAGACATTGCGGAAGTAACGGTTGAATTCGTTGCGAACATCCGATCCAAACTTTCCAAAAAGAAAAAGTAAGCGCAGCGTTCGAGATATCTGATGCCATTCACGCGTGCGTGGGTGGCTTTTTTATTCCTGATGGCCGGCTTGACTATCGAGTAGTTTAATTCGTAAATTTTAGTATTTCTGAAACCGATACTTTAAATATTCATGAAAATCTAAAGGGCACCTCTAAAAACTCCGTTTTGTCAATGAAAGCGAGCGAGGAAATCAAGATCAAGGCGGGTGGCAAAATATACCGGAATGGTAGCAGCGCTACGATGAGGACAGATTTTGACAGCCAACGCAGAGATTGTTTTTTGCAGCCGCTTGCAATAGGAAGGGGGTTTTTAGAGGTGCCCTAAAGTTCAGCTTTATGATATCACGTATTATTGACTTCGCAGGCCTTGACGAAGATAGCTGAGGTATTTCCCGAAGCCCGGCTCATCGTCGTATCGCTGGATCCGCGTCCACGACAGGCAAAACGGCATTGAAATCTATCCAGCAATGGACTTTTTGACGCTTTTATGGGCAGGTAAGCTGTTTTAATTAAGGCTTTACAGCAAAACGGCTCTCCCGAACCCGTCTTTGATTTTGATGACACCTATAGCTATTTCGCCGTGGATCTGTTTGTCCATAAGGCGTTTGAGGCGAAGCACGTTGATGAACCGATAAATGACACTGTAAATGACACTGCAAATGACACTGCAAATGGCAAAGTAAATACGATGTCAAGATGGGGTGTAATTTTACCGACCATTAAAGCTAATCCCAAAGTAACGATTGATGAACTGGCAGCATTGGCCGGTACTAGCAGGCGTACAATAACCCGAGATCTGGAGAAACTAAAGCAGCAAGGTAAAATCAGACGCATAGGATCCGATAAAAGCGGGTACTGGGAAACGCTTGACTAACGATGAAGCCATACGCCCTTACCCTCACTCCGCATCCGCGGCCAAGTCTTTGCTGCCGGCCTGGCGGTCGAGGTAGTTGATTACGTTGGGGTCTTTCATTACGAAGCGCACCGCCGTACTGCCGGGAGCTGGTTCGAATTTATCAAGGAGTTTAAGGAATCGACCACTGCTCAGCGTAACGTTGATCTTTCCGATTTCCTCGTTGTGTGCGTTCAAGTCTCTTTTAGCAACGGTAGGATTTAATTTTGCAAACGCTTCCTTTGCGGTCCGCGACCTCTTGAAAAACCCGGCGGCAACAAGTGTATGTAACTGCTTTGCCCTTCCCGGTTTGCCCTCTTCTCGCTCCAACTGCTTCACCGCTGTCACCTTTTCTTTTGCCGCCTGTTGCCGCTTCAGAAGTTGATTGATTGCTTTTCGGGTTGCCGCAGGCAACTGAGCGAAAGATGGAACCGGCAATTTCGGATTGCTCAATTCGTAATGCTCGACACCGAAAAACGAGGCGTGCCGAACCATCATGTCCAAAGTCGGATTCATCGTACCCGATTCGAGCGCGGAGATATAGGATTTCCCGGTCTCCATGAAGTGTGCAAAATCCTCCTGGGTCAAGCCAGCTGCCTTCCTAAATAAACGTAACCGCTCGCCATAAACCGACCTGGATTGATGAAGCTTACTCGAATTCAAATTTTTGTTTATATTTATTTGATATAAAATTTTTTATTCTTTACCTTTGCCTTACCGGTTCAGCAAGAAGCGCTTCTAAGCGAAGCACAGTGCTTCCGTTCCGGAAAGACATAACCGGCTGCGCGAGGCGGCCATGAACGTGACGCGGTTTTCCGCGCCACCACAACAGAACAGGTCTCTCGTTCCTGAAGCCGCTAATTTCAACGACGAGGAGACCGTAGGTTCGCCCTTTGCTGGGTTTTGTGTACCTTTGGTCACGATCCAGTGGGCGGGCTACCGGTCTTGCTTTTGTCGTTGAACCCCGATGCGAATCGGGACTGGCTCTTAGCGGCGCCAAGGGACAATCGCGGCGGTGGTTCGTTTCCACTGGATTTTTTATGTCCTATCGCCTCGTCCCTGCGTTCGCGGGGGACCTGTTTTCATCAAGATCAATGCACGATTATGAAAATGAAAACGATTACCAAAACCCTGCAAAACCCCATCATCCGGGTGATCAAGTCGCCGGAGTGATCGCGTGATTCCAATCGGCAATGCTTAGCTCGCGCGACACGCGCGCTAGCAATTCCGTCGCGCCACTGGCTTCCCGTCCGTTCGGGATTTCATCGCTGGCGCACGCGTGACGCGTGTGCCTAAGCAATCATTTTCTAACCAAATCACCAAAAAATGACGTATCACTACGCATCTGGGCGTCTATTGCCCAAATTTTTGCTAAAAATACAAAAAATCCGGTATGCCGTGCTGGCCTTGGGGCTATTTTTCTGCATGGTTTGCCTTTCCGGGGCATTGGGGCAGACAGCCGGTCCGGCTTTCCAGGTTTCTGGCGAGCGCGTATCGCGCGTGGCGATAGACACCAACAAAACCGTCCGCGACACGCTGGCCATCGAGGAAGTGGAAATAAACACCGGCTACCAGCGTTTACCGAAGGAACGGGCCACCGGGAGTTTCGTGTTCCTGGACAGCGCAGTGCTCCAGCGATCGGTCAGCACCGACATCATCAGCAGGCTCAAGGGCGTCACCCCTTCCCTGCTGTTCGATGAACGTGCGGGTGGAGCGCCCAAACTCAGTATCCGTGGCATCAGCACCATCTATGGCAACGCCGCACCGCTCATCGTGGTGGATAACTTTCCCTACGAGGGCGACCTGGCCAACATCAACCCGAACGACGTGGAGAACATCTCGATCCTGCGCGATGCGGCCGCGGCCAGCATCTGGGGCATCCGCGCGGGCAACGGGGTCATCGTCATCACCACCAAGAAAGGCCGCCAAGGCGACCGCACCCAGATCGGCTTCAACGGCAACGCCACGCTGACCGGAAAACCCGACCTGTGGTACACGCCCCGGATCGCATCGGCGGACTACATCGAGGCGGAGCGTTTCCTGTATCGGCAGGGGTTCTACACCAATGACCTGGCCAATGACATCAGCTTCCCGGTCATCAGCCCCGCGGTGGAAATCCTGGCGGACGCCACCCTGCCGGATACGGAGAAAGACCGGCTGCTCACGATGCTAGGCAGCCAGGACATCCGGGACGATATCGACCGGCATTTCCACCGCAGCGCCCTCAACCAGCAGTATACGCTGAACCTGCAGGGCGGCGGCGAACGCCACGGCTACTATTATGCCGCCGGGATGGACCGCAACCGGCAGCAGGTCATTACCGATGCTTATAGCCGGGTGAACGTTACTGCGCGGCACCGGTTCCGGTTCTTCGATCGGCTCGACCTCCAGACCGCCCTGGAGTGGACGGGCAGCCGCGCCGACCGGGGCAATACGCTCCCCTGGCTGCAAAATGCCTACCCGTACGAACGGCTGGCCGACGATGATGGGAACCACCTGCCCATCGCGCGCGATTTCCGCTCCTCGTTTGCCGGATCGGCCGCACGGAACGGCCGGCTGGACTGGCGTTACATCCCGCTCGACGAGGCCGCGCACAACGACATCGACGACCGGCTCGGCCACCTCCGCGCCAGCGCCCAGGCCACGTACACGCTGTTCGCCGGTCTGCAGGCTACCGTGGCCTACCAATACGAGCAGCAGGCCAGTACGCAGCAATACCTGCAACGGGAGGGGGCGTATTACACGCGCGACCTGATCAACCGGTTCCTGGCCATCAACGATTGGGGCAGCAACTATCCGGTGCCACTGGGCGGTATCCTGGACCGCGCGGATGGACGGATGGAAAGCCACAACGGCCGTGTGCAGCTGGGCTATGCGAATGACTGGCGCGACGGCGCGCATACCCTCAACCTGCTCGCCGGAGCCGAGGTGCGCGAGGTCATGTCCCGGACGTACGCCAGCCGGTACTACGGTTACGATGAACTCACTGGTACTTCCCTGCCGGTCAATACCGTGGATTGGCTGCAGCAATACCCCACCGGCAATTGGTCCACCGTGCCTGCGCAGCAGGGCGTGCAGGGAACGCTCAACCGCTTCCGCTCCTACTATGCCAATGGGGCCTATAGCTACCATACGCGCTACACCCTTTCGGCCAGCGCGCGCATCGACCAGACCAACCTGTTCGGCGTCAAGGCCAACCAACGCAGCATCCCGTTATGGTCCATGGGTGGCAAGTGGGACCTGCATAGGGAATCATTCGTTAACGTCGATTTCCTTTCCCGGCTTTCCCTGCGCACATCCTATGGCTATAACGGTAATTTCGACGCAACGGCTACGGCATACATGACTGCCATGTACCTCACCTCGCGTTTCGGTGTCCGTGAAGCCATCCTCGGTGCATTGCCCAATCCGGAGCTGCGGGGCGAACGGGCGGCCGTGTGGAATACCGGGCTTGATTTCGCCAGCCGCAACCAGCGGATCGGCGGACAGCTCGATTTCTACCGCCGTCGGGGCAAGGACCTCATCGGCAACAGACCCATCGACCCCACAACGGGCCGTAACACCTTCCGGGGCAACCTCGCGCACATGCAGGCCACGGGCATCGATGTGACGCTACATAGCGAAAACATCGCCCGCGGTGCATTCCGCTGGCAAACGGATGCGTGGCTGAGCCACACCACCGACAGGATCACGGACTACGGCGTGGATGCGAATCGCATTTACTACTTTTACGATGCCAGCCTGTCGGGCCTGGCCCATGAAATCAATCCGGTTGCCGGCAGGCCGATCTACGGCGTGTACAGCTACCGGTGGGCGGGTCTCGACGGGCAGACGGGCGACCCGATGGGTTACCTGGATGGCTCGGCGAGCAACGACTATGCCGCCATCACCGGCCAAGCCAGCATCGACAGCCTGCTGTTCCATGGCAGGGCGTTGCCTTCCACCACCGGGAGCCTGCGCAACACGTTCACGTACGGCCCGTGGTCGCTATCGGCCAACATCACCTTCAAGCTGGACTACTATTTCCGCAGGTCTTCGACCACCATCGATTACGTATCCACCCCCGGCAGTTACCATGCCGACTATGCGCTGCGCTGGCAGCAACCCGGCGATGAGCGCAAGACCAACGTCCCATCGGTCACCTATCCGCAAAACGGTAGCCGCAGCACGTTTTACGAAAACGCTTCCGTATTGGTGGAACGCGGCGACCACATCCGGCTGCAGGACGTACAGCTGAGCTACGACCTGCGCCCCCGGATGCTCCGTGGCTCCTCAACCCTACAGATCTATGCTTACTGCAACAACCTCGGGCTGCTATGGCGGGCCAACAAACAAGGGCTGGATCCCGATTACAACAGCAATCGTCGTTTGGGCAACACCACCTTGCCGCATCCGCGTTCCTACGCATTGGGCGTCCGCGCCAACATCCTTTAACATTGATTGAAAACAAGATGAAGAAACATATCCCATCATTCGTTTCCCTGACCATGCTGCTGCTTCACGCATGCGATGACAATTGGCTGGACGCCAAACAAAACCTCAATACCATCATCCCCACCACGCTGGCCGACATGCGGGCCATCGTACGTGCAGACAGCGAACCGTTGATGTCAAGCACGTATGGAGGGTTGGCGTTGCTATCCGCGGACGACCACCGACTCACTGACGCTTCCTTCCTTTCCGCATCGGAAAAAGACCGGAACTCCTATACATGGCGCGCTGAAATCTACGCCGACCCAACGCTGCCCGTCCAAGAGTGGGACGGCGGTTACCGACAGATCCTGTATGCCAATATCGCACTGGAAGGCGTGACAAAGGTCGAACGCACCGTCGCCAACGCCAGGGAATGGGACGATTTGAAAGGGAATGCCTTCTTTTTCAGGGCAAAGGCTTATCTCCAGTTAGCCCAACTCTTCGCTCCCCCTTTCCGGGATGCCACCGCTGCCACCGATTTGGGATTGCCCCTGCGCTTGGACAGCGACCCCAATCCGGTGTCGTTTCGGTCTACGGTGGCAGACACCTACTCGCGGATCATCACCGACCTGGAGGCCGCCATCCCGCTACTGGCCACACAACCCGCCTTGAAAATCGATGCTTCCAGGCAAGCGGCCTATGCGCTGATGGCACGTTGTTACCTCAGCATGCGGCGTTATGACCGTGCCTTGCAGTATGCCGACTCGTCGTTGCGGATCGAAGACACGTTGATCGATTACAACGCCCTTACCCCAGGTGCCGACAACACGTATCCGTTTGCCCGGTTTAATGAAGAAACCCTGTTTTACAGCGAACTCATCCCCAGTTACAGTTTGACCAACATGGCGAATGGACTGACGAACCCTGGGTTGCTTGCGTCATATAACGATGACGACCGACGAAAAGCCCTGTTTTTCCGCAGCACCACCGTTTTCAAGGGGAACTATTCCGGAGGCTCCGTTAGGTTCGGTGGCCTGACGACCGCGGAGATGCTGCTGATCCGCGCGGAATGCCGGGCCAGGGCAGGAGAACGTGCAGCGGCATTGGATGACCTCAACGCCCTGCTTGAAAAACGCCATGGAAGCGACTCATTCATTCCGCACACGGTCTCCGACACGCCGGATGTGATGGGCTTGATCCTGGCTGAACGCCGGAAGGAATTGCTTTTCCGGGGCCTTCGCTGGTCTGACCTCCGTCGATTGAACCAAGAGGATGACCATGCTGTCACCTTAACGAGGACGATCAGCGGGACAACCTACACACTCCCGCCCAACGATCCGCGCTACACGTTCCCTATTCCTGAATACATCATACGCGCGACCGGCATGGCGCAAAACAACCGGACACCGTTGACTCCTTAATCGTAAATATCATGACAAGATCGAATTGGCTATTTGCAACCATTGCGCTCGTTGCAATGTTCCTATCGATGGGCTTATCGGCACAACAGCCGAATACCCATCATTTGCTGGACACCGGGGATAAGGTGCCGGACTACACGTTGCCCATCGGGAACTATCCCTCGCCGACGGTCACGCTTTCCGACTTGCAGGGCAAACTGGTCATCCTGGACTTCTGGGGGGTCAGTTGTTCGCCCTGCATCGCCGCCATGCCCAAGATGCAGGCGTTGCAGGAGGAATTCGGCGACCGTATCCAGATCATCCTGGTCACTTCCGATAGCCGTGAGCAAGTGGAGCGGATGAAACAGCGCTCCAGTATCTTGCGCGAAGTTTCCCTTCCTTCCATCATAGGCGACAGCCTTTTGCTCCCGTTGTTTCCCATCCGTACGTTCCCGGCACACGTCTGGATCGGCCCTGACGGAATCGTAAGGCACATTACGAACGGCAAAAACACCACTGCCGCCCTTATCGCCTCATTCCTGGATAACAGGGCCGTCGACTTGCCTGCCAAATTTGAACTAAAGGATCTCGATCAGGATGTTCCGATCTGGCTGGAGGGCAACGGGCGGCATGTAGACAAACTGCAGTATTATTCCCTGATCACCTCCCGCATCGCGACAGATGGGGGACAGTATGGGGCCATATACAATCCAGCCATCGGCATGCCAGACCAGGTTAGGGCATTCAATAAAGAAATACTCACCTTGTTCAAACTGGCGTATGGTAAATCGGCCATTGGCCCCTTCAAGGAAAACAATCGGGTCATTATCGAAGTCAGTGAACCTGATCGAATTATAAACCCCGGAGGGAACAGTGATTACGATTGGTGGAAGAGAGACCATACCTACTGCTACGAATTAAAAGTTCCGGAAGATGAAGCGGCCTATCTATTTGACTACATGAAGCAGGATCTTGAACGATATTTTAAGATCAAAGGAGCCATTGAAATCCGGGTTAAGCCTGCTTTGGTATTGCAGCGGATCGGCAAAACAGATCGCCTTAGATCCAAAGCTGGACCTGCGAAGTTCCAGAAGAGTGCCGTGCTTGACGAACCCGTCATCCTCCAGAACCAGCCCATCAATGAACTGATCATGGTTCTGGAAGATCTATGTGCGTATCTACCGGAGCGGGATCGTCCGGTCGTCGATCGATCGGACATCCCTTTCAATATCGATATTCAGCTGACCAACAAGGCCCTGAGTTTGGATGAGGTGCGCAGATCGTTGCGCCAGTACGGTCTAGACCTGGTACCGGAAGACGCCGAATTGGAATGCTTGGTATTGCGGGATCGCTGATCAAAAAAAACCCCGGCATGACCATCCTTAGCAGGTACGTCATGCCGGGGTTTCGAGGCGTTTGGACAAGCCGATACTAGTTGCCCGTATTACGCACACCCGTCCGGACCTGACCGGTAGGCGCACCCAAGCTTCCATTCGGATTCAGAAAATACTGGGTAGCGCAAACGACGGTAGGCGTATCGTCGCAATCCGGATCAGCGGTCCGATCCCCATTCTGATACACCCAGATCGTGCTTTGCACGAATTTGCCATAGGCCATCCCGGCCCCTCCCGATGCAGCCATAACGGCAAACGCCATGGCTTTCACTAAAAATGACTTTCTCATTTTCGTAATGAATTAATTGATAGAAATGAACTCGCCCGCTTTCTTTATGGAGCCTTGGGCTTCAGCTCCGTTGCCGTTTACGTTAAATTCCGGTCGGCGTACCCACCTGTGCAGCAGGAATGCGCCTGTGCCCAACATTAAAAAACCGATGTTGAGCCAATAATGGGCAACCCAGCCTATGCCCAGGTCTTCGGCCAACCCAAGGCAGTCGCAGGGGCGCTCTTCGGGTTCCATCAGCAGGATGCCCGTGATGTACATCGTGAAAACCGTCATCAGCGCGCCGAAGGCGAGCAATCCGACCAGGCGCATGCGCGGCCACCAGAACCCGAGCAGCAACGTGACGCACGTGGCGCACAGCAGCGAGGGCACGCCCCAGGCGATGGCACCGATGGCGCGCGACGGGATCAGCGCCGCCTGGCCCAGTTCGGAGAGGAAACGATCCAGCAGCCAGAACTTGGCGACGCCGGAAAATCCGGTGAGCGCGATAAGCGGCAGGATCGAAAACCACATGCCCCCTTCCTGCCAGGTGAGCTTTCCGGCTCGTTTCTTCTCTATGGTCGCTGTATCTTGCATGACGAATGAATGAACAGTACAAATGTAGGCTCCCCAAGCAGGCCTCCGTTAGGACGAATCACCAGTCGGGTTTTGCAAAAATCCCTAGTGTCGTGTCAACCGTAAAATGTCGCATAAGCCGCTGTAACTTCCGTTCCTGGCAACGCTGGAAAATGCGAGCATAGCCTTAGCTACGTAAGCATTTGACAAGGCAGCCAGGGTCGGAAAGGACAAGGATTGGTGCGATGGAGTATGGTTGACACGACACTAACTGTCTTCACTGGGCGGATGCCCAAACCGCTTCCTGTACGCCCGGCTGAAATAGCTCCGGTCTCCGTTGTAGAGCCTGAAGGCGACGTCGGCCAAGGGCATGCCCGCTTCGAGCAGGCGTTTGGCCTCGTGGTCGCGGCAGGCATCGATGTACTCTTTCAACGGCTTGCCGGTTTCCAGCACGAACGGCAGCCGCAGCGTTTCGGGCGAACAGTGGAACGTCTCGGCCAATTCGCCCACGCGCGGCACGTACCCTTCGCCGATGCGGGTTTCCACGTAGCGCCGCACGGCCAGCACCAATCCGGCCTGGGGCGACGACTTGGCCTTGCCAGTTTCCGGCGGTGCATCGAGCGCCCGCCGGGAGGCGGCGATGAGCTTCACGATCGGGCCGTAGGCCGCCACGTCCAGTTCCAGGCCCTCGGGCCCGGCGATGTCGGTGAGGTATTGCAGTTGTTCGTCGATGAAGGGAACCATGGCCATCGCTTCGGTGGCCATGCACTGTCCGTGGCGTCCGCTGAGCCGGTCGAGCAACTGGTGGTAGTGCATCATCAATCGCTGCCCTTCATCGGCGGGCTTGTGGTCGCGCAGCAACCAGTCGCGGTTGAGCGCGAAGGCACAGGTGGCGTGGTGGCCTGGCTCGAAATGGAAGATTCCGTATCCGGGCGGCGCATAGGCCACCAGGTAGCCGTGTTCGGGCACGCGCCACAGGCGCGCGCCAGCGGGGTGGTCGATGGCGCGCGCCTGTGGCGCGTGCCCAACCTCCATCCCCATCGCGCCCTTCACCTGGTACACCCAATGCATGTCGGGCCAGTCCAGCGTGAACGGAAGGTCGATTGCGACCTTCGCATCCACCTCCAGCCAGCTCACCAAGGCATGCTTGGCATCCAGCAGCGTGTGGGCCAACGCCCATTGCGAATGTTTCCAGCAGTTGCGCACGCCGTATGCGATGCGGTACCTGAAATGGGCCGGGATGCCTGTCAGGCGGACGGCTTCGGGAAATGTGACCTGGATGCCCAGCGTGTACGAGGGCTTCATCGCTTGAAGGATTTGGGATGGCGGCGCACCGCCTCGTCGACCTCGGGGCGGTAATACATGTCCTTGCCGTTGAGGTCGTAGATCGGGAAGTATGCGCCGCGTTTCAGCTCGCCGAGCTTGGTGTCGCCGATGTTGAAGAGGTGCTTCATGTCAGCGTTATCGAGCCAAGGCCGCGGGGCCGCTTTCTGGACGAGGTGGCTTTCGATGGCCTGGATGCGGCTGTCGAGCAACGTGAAACGGTGGATGAGTTCCCGGCTCGCTTCCTTCATCCCTTCGGCGAGTGCATGGTCGATGCTGCGCAATACCTGCAGGCCGGAAGCGAGCTGCTGGCTGACGAGCCGGATGGGTTCATAATACGGTAAATGTTGTTGCATAAGTAGCTGTTAAGTTGGTGATTCACAAAGAGAAGAAATGCCTTTTGCATCCGATGGTTGCACATCGGCCGAATCCGTACAACTAGGATGAAATTTATTCAGTCAAGCCTTAACAGATTGATAATTAATGGAAAAATTTTCCGTATGTTTGAAAAGCAAGGAGATTAAGGCTAACTAACGAACATGAGCATACAACCCCCGGATGCCGGGATACTGGACATCCCCATCGATGAACTGCCGTTAAGCGTTGATTTCAAGGCGCGTAGCCGCAAGATGGGATTCGCCACGCTGCGCGAAATAGCCGACTGCGACCAGCATTGGCTGCGCGACCGCCTGTATTTCGACATGGACTGGTACATGGAGGCGCTGCGGTTCATGAAGGAGAGGGGGGTGGTGCGTTATTTCAACAAGTAGTGGGGTGAGGAAGCCAAGGCGCACAGGCTACCTGTTCCCTAGGCCCCCATTGCCCGCCATCCCAAACGAACCAAGCAACCCCGGCGCGCTTGCCCACTTCTTCGTTGAGGGGGTTCGTTTTTTGGCTGGCTTAGCTGCTGGGGCCGTCGTGCACAGGCCATGCCTGTCGCGCGCTTGGCTTCCTGCTAGGGGTTCAGGGGCTGCCTGCCCTCCGGGAGGCGGGCCGACAACTGCTTCTGCAGCCCAGTGTCGCATCAAAGTTTAAATGACGGGTTAGGCGTGATACGACACTAAGCCTGTCGCGCGCTTGGCTTCCTGCTAGGGGGTTAGGGAGATTCGGATTTTGCGGGCGCGGATAAATTCATTATTTTTACACGTACAATTGCGGCATTGCCATGGACACGAAGCTTACATTGAAACTTGACAAAACGGTCATCGAACGTGCGAAGTTATATGCTTCCTCACAAAAGCGGAGTCTGTCCGGTCTGATCGAAGCCTACCTCAAATCGTTGACCGAGCCGCAACCGGCTACCGACATGCGCATTTCGCCCTTCGTCAAAAGCATGTCGAACGAGTTGAATATGCCTGCCGATGCCGAGAAGACTGAATCGTATCGCGATTTCTTGGCGGACGTGCGCGGTGCGCTGACCCTCCAACCTTAACCTGCCTGCGCGGCGAGCGCCCGCCGGGGGCTTAACCCAACTTCCATAAGTCTTCGGTCTTTACGGTTTTGAAACGACCTTCTTCGAAATCCTTTTCACTTTTCTTGATTTTCTGGACGAACTTCGCATGGTCGGTTCTTTTCGTTTCCATCTATTCCCGTCTTTTGTTCAATACAAAGTTATGGATAGTTTTTCGAAATGGCGCTTATAGCCGTAACTTTGGTCCATGGCAAAACGATTCAACGAACCATTCCTGAACCAGCAGTTCGCTGCGCTTGGATTCAGTACGGAATTCTCCGTGATCACCGAGCAATTGGGATTCTTCACGCCCGCTGACCTGCTTCAGGTCACGACGGGCGACCTGCGCAAGCTTCCCGGATTCAGTGCGACCCTGCTGCTGGAATATGTACAGTTCATGGAACGCAAGGGGTGCGGGGATTACCTCGACGGCTTTTAGGGGCGAGCGCCCGCCGGCGGCCCCACCGCATAGAAATCGGCCTGCTGAATGCTTTACAGTCTTTCACAAAATCTTTCCGGAGAATAAGATACGCATCCAATCGTGTTCATTTTTCACTGAAATATGGACACGTTGTGATTATATGTCCATTTCTTCAGCAGAACCCACTTAAATGTCCATATTTTTTGCTTTTTTGGACACATCCTTAAAATCCACCCCTTCCAGGATGGCAACGGCCGAACCGGACGGATACTGAACCTGCTTTATTTGGTGAACAAGGGGTTGCTCAGTCAACCAACCATCTACCTGTCGAAGTACATCATCGCCAATAAGGACGATTACTACTACAACCTGGGAATAGTAACGCAACGAAAATCGTGGAAACCTTGGATCCTGTTCATGCTTGAAGCCGTTGAGACCACATCACTGCTCACGAGCCGCCTGATCGAAAGCATCCTCGCGCAGATGGCGGCTACGCTCGAACATGCCCGCGCCCACCTGAAGTGGTATAGCAAGGAAGTGAACGAACTCCTTTTCGGCCAACCTTACATCCGGCCAAAGCTGCTTGCAGACCTACTCGGGACGAACTCCCGCACCACGCTCACCAAATATTTCAATGAACTGGTCGACCTGCGCATACTGAGCACCCGCCGCGACGGCAAGGAAGTGTTTTACGTGAATGATGACCTGATCAGGATCCTTGGGGGGTAGTTACACCGCCACGCCGTATTCCACTTTCACGGTTTCGGCGAGTTCCGTCAGTAACCGGTATACCTTCAAGGCGTCGCCGTGCGACGGGTAGTTGTAGAAATTGTTGCCGAAGGCCTTGGGCGAGGGGTGTTCGGCCTTGGGGGTGCGCACGTGGCTGGTCACGAATTCGAAGAAGCGCTTGTCTTCCTGCGGGATGAGCACCTTGCGGTCCACCAGCACGCGCAGGAACAGCGCGAGCTGCGCGGCGGATAGGGTCCACTCGGCCTGGACAGGCAGCAACCCCGCGCCTTTCAGGTCTTCCAGCTGCCCCAGCGCGTTCCGCAGTGCGCGTACCCGCGTGCGGATGCACCGATCGATGTCGGCCCGGATACCCGGCAACCCGGCCACGAAGGCCTGGTTGCGCAGCTGCTTGCAGGCCGAGAACTCCACCAGGAGCGCGTCGTAGCCCCGCAGTTGCTCCATCAGCGGCAGGTCGGCACTTACCCAGCCGTCGATCTGCGCGGCGCAATGGATCAGGAACTCGACGCTATTGAAATTCTGCAGGATGAGCAGGCGGATGACGTGGTTTTCCAATGGTCTGTCGCCCGCCTTCCGTTGTTTCTTGATGCAACCCGCCAACAGCGGCAACAGTTTGTGGAGGTAGCGCAGCTTGGCCAGCGGTACGTCATCGCCATTGGGCAGGTTCTCGAAGGAAAATGCCGAACCGAGTATGTCGATGAGGGCCTTCCCCACCCCGCCTTCGGCGAGCTGAGTCGCCAGCGGCGCGAAGGCGGCTTCGTTGCGTTCCCGTTCACGCGCCAATACGGGCTTGGGCAAGGGCAAACGGACATCGAGGTACTTGCCGAATTGGGCCAGCAGGTTTTCCCAGACGGCCAGCAAGGCGATGCGCGCGGCGCCTTCGCCGGCCTGTTCGAACTGAATGACCAGCAGTTGCTGCTGGTTGCTGAAGTAGGGCGCGAGCTGGCTGCGCCTGAGCATGTATACCGCGCTGTTATACGATTGCCCGATGCGTGCTACGTCATCCGCAATGGCTATGGCGTCCTTATCGGCCCATGTGGGGAAAAGCTCCGAGGGTGTATTCATCGTCTTCGTCCGTTGGTGTATCCATCCTATACAGGATTTTTGCGGAAACCTTAGTCAACTTTCTCAAATTTGGCTATGTTTGGGCAAAAAACAAGCATCAATGAGGAATATCATCGGCACCGGCATGGTTTGCATCTGTTTAAGCATCACCGCAATCGCACAGGCCCAACAGGGATGGATTACCCTGTTCGACGGGAAAACGTTCACCGGTTGGCGGGGGTACAACCGCGCCGACGTGCCCAACGCCTGGAGCATCGAGGACGGGGCACTGAAAATCAACAAGAAGGACAATGCGGCCTCCGCGTATAGCGACCGGGGCGACATCCTGTTCGACACCAAGTTCACGGATTTCGAGCTGGCGCTGGAATACAAGGTGGACCAGGCGGCCAACAGCGGCATTTTTTACCTGGCGCAGGAACTGCCCGGCAAACCGGTGTACCACGGAGCGCCCGAGTACCAGGTGCTGGATAACGACAACCATCCCGACGCGAAACAGGGGAAGGACGGCAACCGCAAGGCGGGTTCGCTCTACGACATGATACCGGCCAACCCACAGACCTCCAAACCCCGCGGCGAGTGGAACAAGGTGCGCATCCGCGTGAAGGACGGCAACGTGACGCACTTCCTCAACGGGAAGAAAGTGGTGGAATACACGCTATGGAACGACACCTGGCAGGCCATGGTGAAAGGCAGCAAGTTCAACGCATGGCCCGAGTTCCTGACCCCGGGCGGCGAAAGCAAATCCGGCTATATCGCCCTGCAGGACCACAGCGACAACGTGTGGTACCGGAACATCAAAGTGAAAGCGCTGAAGTAGCGCTTTCCACTCAGCGGCGAAGTATCCGGCCTGCCGTTTGGCCGTGGTTCGGGATTTGGTGAACTATGCAGGTGTAAAGCGTGTTTTTATAGGGGCACGCGCGTGCCGCGCGTGTCAAAAAACATCAAGAACGGATAATCGCCCCCGTCAAAGACATCATGGCAGGGATGGATGAATTAACCGATGTACGCTTTTATTTCGTGACGATGGAGCCGGTGACCGTGCTTGACGAGTCGCCGTTTGTAACGCATTTTGTACCCCTGATAGCTTATCCGATTCCGATCCTCGAAGTATTGGTCGGGCTGGCTTTGCTGATCCCGTCGACGCGGAGGGTAGGTTTTATTGCTTCGCTTATACTCATGGTTGCATTCACGCTCTATAATATATACCTGCTGTGGTTTGCGCCAGACGTACCCTGTGGGTGTGGCGGCATCTTTAAGGATATGTCGTGGACAGCCCACCTGTTTGTCAATATCGGGCTGACGATACTGGCAGGACTCGGCATCTACCTATCAGCGAAGGACAGCGGTTTACGGGCTGCTTTCTCATCATGGAAAAATTCATATACACACATTAGAAAAAGGAGGTCAATTGGCACATAGTAAAAATTCCAACCTTCTGAAAAAGGCATGATAGCCCAATGCCTTGTTTGGAAGTAAAACCGATTCACGTAAATAAACTTTACGCAATACTTAATCGGGCATTTTTTTTTAAAAACTATATTTAAAACAAACGCTTATGAAACGTTTATCATTATTGCTCCCTGTTTTGGTCCTTATGTTGGCTGTATTTGGAGCGTTCGAAATGAAAAGTACAAATGCTGTAGTAGCAACACAAGTCTGGTTTGACGAAACACCTGGTAATCCGCTAACACAGTGTTTAAGTGCAGATATTGACCTTGAACCCTGTCAACAATCAGGTGGGTCGGATTGTAGAAAAGATGTTACCATTGGTGCTTCTACCTATCCCAACAGAGTCTTGCACAAAGATAATTCTTGCAACAACGCGTACAAACGGAATCCTTAATTTCGTCTTAAAACTAAAAAGCAAATACCGCTACATTACAGCGGTATTTGCTATAGTACTACAGGATAGGTTATACTTAATCCCTCACCACAAGAATATTACCTTTTCTCGTTCCTTTATACAAGATCAATCCGTAGTTCTTTAATGCCCTTTGCAAATCATCCATGTCGAGCATCAGAGCATCAAGTTTAATATCAACCATGAAGTTCTCTCCAAAATTGGTGAGATTCACAATATATTCATTTGGATGAAGTTGACCATTAATTGAACTTAAAACATCTTCAAACGATAAGTTTTCGAAACGAATTCCTATTGATTGCCATTCAGCAGATACTTTTTCCCCTCGGGTTTTCAATTTGCTCTCCGCGGACACGTCGTTTTCAATATAGTAGCAAGGTACATCCCGCTCTTCCACGGTTGCGTTGAGCATAAAGTAATCTTTTAAGTCGTTTTGCATCTTATTCATCATGAATGCTTCGTTTGCACGTTCTTCGGGAACGACCAATGAATAACAGTAACGTTCGCTATCGTCAACTTTCGCTGGGTCTTTTAGTTCAAAAATCGGCGACATATACGAGTCTATCCTGTCTACTGTTCCCGGTATAGGGTCAAAAAACGCGTAACGATACAGGGCTCTGATATCTACCCCTTTTGCCTCGAAAATTCTACCATTTACGTAAATACTTCTACGAAATCCAGATGGCACTTTAGTCTCCACATTTTCTTCCCACTTAGTCAATATTGAACTAAACAATATATTGGAATCTATTTCATTTACTGCCTTTATAGTGACGGCATTAGTATTGTACCAAAATGGTGTCTGCAACGTAAGGTCTTGGGCATTGCTAATCAATTTTTCCACGTCCTTGGCTGTAAACGAACTACCCACTGCCCTTACAATACCCTCGGTATCCAACATCACGATAAAAGGAAATGCCTGTGCGTTAAAGCGGTGGGGAAGTTCCTTGTCGTAAGTGGAGGTTAAATTTACCTCGTATCTTTCTGAGTATTTCGCATAGGTATCCCTGATGTATTTATCATCTTTACCAATCAATATAATTTCCAGATCACTAGCATACTGGGTCTGTATCTCCTGTAGCTTTGGGAACGACTTAACGCAGGAAATGCATCCCGTCGACCAAAAATCCAGAATGACATACCTTCCCCTCAAATCATTTAGCGATATCGTATGCCCCGGCTTATTATGCACATCCGTTAGCATAAAGTCTGGACATGGTTGTCCCACTATTGGGTAGTCCGGCACTTCTTGACCAATAACTGTCGGTATACGTAAAAAATGCAATAAAGCCAGGACGGCAAAAATTAGCTTAATTCTCGTATTCATCACAAAACAATATTTTCAATTAACTAGTTGTAACCTAGGTTTTGTACAAGGCTACGATTCCTATCCAGTTCGGTTTGAGCAATTGGCCATAGCGCTTTGCTTGGGTTCCATTGGATGTTTTTTGCCGCAGCTATGTCTTCCAATTGGCGTCGGCCTTTTTCTGTGCGTTTCAAGTCGAACCAGCGATGCCCTTCGGAGAAAAGTTCGACGTGTCGTTCATGTAGAATACTATCCATTAACTCGTCTTGTGTAGATGCGGTGGTCGGTGGTAAACCAGCGCGCTCACGGATAAGATTCAGGTCGGTTTGGGCACCTTCGATATCGCCCTGCATCAGACGTGCCTCTGCCCGAATCAAATATTGCTCGGTCAAGCGGAGCATCATGGTATACTCGGTGATTTGCGACGCATCACGCATTTTGTACTTATAGGGAAAGTAATAATCTATCGGGCCGTCCAATGCCTGATGGGTATACATCCCCACCCAATGTGATAACCTTAAATCATTGGGGTCTAAGGAATCAAGAAACCCACTGGATAATGCCCCAGTGTCGGAATTAGTAGGTAAATCCACCAAAATAAATTTGTTTCCTTCCCACGTATTGAAAGGTGCATTTGACGAACTTGCTGGGATCTGCCAGATTGCTTCTCTGCTATTCTTCAGAAAAACATTGTCTAACGCCAAGGTATTGTACAATGCTGTATGGTTTATGACCTGATTAGCGGCTGACTCTGCACTTAAATAGTCTTCTGAATACAAGTAAACCCGGGCAAGTAGGGCTAAGGCTGCCCATCGGTTAGGCCGGACTCTTTCCATCGTTTCTACGCTTCCGGTACCACCTACATAATTGGCCGGCAGATCCTGTATGGATTCTTCTAAATCAATAATAATCTGATCATAAACTTCTGATACCTGTGTTCTTTTAGCTATGGCATTAGCTTGGTAATTGGTGGTTAGAAGCAAGGGAACATCTCCGTAAAGATTCACCAAGTAGAAATAATTAAACGCCCGCAAAAACTTTGATTCCGCAATCAGAAGCTTCTTGACATCATCGCTAAGCGAGACGGACTCGGTGCAACCTTCAATAATCGAATTTACTTGGTAGATGTATTTGTAAAAATTTCTCCAAAAGTCTCTTGGGGCATTGTTTACAGCATCCAACGAATTGGTGTAAAAGGCCAATGGCAAAGCGGCTCCGGAGTAGTTTTCCAATTCATCCGCACACAGTCCGGTATGGAACGCAATGCGAAAGGGCATGGAGTCGTTGAACATGAGTGAATATACTGTGGTCATGGCGGCGTTGGCGGTACTGGATGATTGAAATACGCTTTCCCTGACCAATTCTGATTTTGGTGGGTCGATTGATACGAACTGTTCACAGCCCATGCCAGTGAAAATTGCCAAAGTTAGAAAGATAGCCGTCAGTTTTTGACGAAATAGGCTGTTCTTTTCCTTATTATTATTCCATTTCATAATCGTGTTGGATTAAAGTGTGATCTGAACCCCAAAAGAAATCATGCGTACTGGAGGCAAGACCAAGCCCGCGGCGCTTTCGGGGTCTAATCCTTGGTATTTGGTCCATGTCCAGAGGTTTTGGCCTTGTGTATAAAAACGTAGTGACTGAATTTTCACCTTTTGCAAATAGGTGTTAGGAACGCTCCAACTAAGAGAAACATTTTTAAGTCGGATAAATGAAGCATCGGTGAAGTTTCCGTTACTAAGATTGAATAGGTCGGTTGAGGATAGATAACCTGTTGATGGACGTTGGACAGATTTCCCCGTATCGCCAACTTGCCTCCAACGATCTAACACCGTGATGGGTTGGTTAAAATTGAATAAGCCTGGGGCAGTATAAAATAGGAAATCTTGCGCTATTCGCTTCGAAAACTGAAATAAAAATGAGAGGTTCCAACTTTTATACGTGATATCATTGTTGATTCCGCCGTGAAACTTTGGTTCCGTGACAAAAAAACTTCGATCACTTGCATAGGAAATGTTACCGTCGTTGTCCTTGTCATCGAATGTAAATAATCCAGTCTGTGGATCGACGCCGGTATACGTGAAAAGAGAGCTAATAAACATGGACTTTCCCTCTTCATAGGTTTGGGCATAGGCCGAACTTTTTAGGTTAGGATAGGAAACCAACGTATTCCGCGGAAAAGATATATTTCCCGACATGGCCCATCTAAACCGCTGTTTTTCCCACAGCTTAAAAGTAGCATCTACTTCCACACCACGGTTTTCGATGACAGCCGGTAGATTGGCCTGCACCGTGCCAAACCCTGTCATTTCGGGCAAAGCATAACCCACCAACTGGTTTCCCGTTTGGTTTCGGTACCAGCTTGCAGATAAAAAAATACGGCCCTGTAGCAAGCCTAAATCAATTGCTATTTCTGATTTCTTGACGGTCTCCCAACTGAAATTTGAGTTACTATGCCTTGACGGAAATAGCCCAGAATTGCCAAGATAGGTGTAATTAAGTGAGGTATATGTGCTTAGGTATTGATAATCCGTCAATTGGTCATTCCCTGTTATACCGTAGCTGGCACGTATTTTTCCATGATTGATTATTGAGTTAAATCTCTGAACAAATTTTTCATTTGAAAATACCCACGCTGCGCTTATTGCTCCAAAGTTGCCGAATCGGTTGCCTTGGCCAAATCGGCTGCTTCCATCCCGTCTACCCGTTAAATTAAGTATATATTTATCATCTCTTGTATATCCGATACGACCATACAGTGCATTATAGCGGTAATGGGTATCACCGGAGTAATCTATCCACAATACTGTGGCAGAGCGAATGTTCTCAATAAGCGCATCACTTGGAAAATTAGCTGCTGTTTGGGTTAGAGTATTTTGGATGTTCTCCCTAAACGCTGCACCGATCATGGATTCAAAAGTGCCCCCTAGCAGTTCTTTTTTGTATTCAATCTGAGGTTCCAATATCCAGGATCGGATATTGTTGTCCATGAATCGGATACTTCGAGCAGTTGAAAGATTCTGGCGTGCCGGTGGCCAAGAAATAGAAGGCACCTTTACAGTTTGCCTCATTTCCATGATATTGAAACCAAAATTCCCCTTTAGCGATAATCCAGGAAGTAATTCATACCGTATAACGCCACTTCCCAAAAAATTATCCGTATTGGATCTGTTTTCCCGGTGCAGCACCGACATCGGATTATCCCATGTGCCATTTTCCCAATTCAGATTTCCTTGAGCATCGTAAAGCGCGGGTGCATTGGGTGCTAACGCTATATTACTGGTTAGATCAACCGTTGGCATCACATTGTCATTGTTTGAATAGCCGAATGAGAAGTTAACGCCAAACTTTTTATTAGTTGACGTATGGTTGAAGTTGGATTGCAGGGAAAGTTTTTCATCAAAGAAACTCCCCGGAAAAACAGTTCCTTCTTTGCGATACCCACCACCTAACAAAAATTGGGTTTGCTGATTTCCGCCGGATATGCGCAACTGGGCATCATTAACATTGGATGTGCCTCCAATGAATACATCTTGCCAGTCTGTGTAGCGGGTCATATCCCAATTGCCATTGACGTCATGGTCAAAGACTCGTGGTTCTGTAAATCCGTCATTTCGTAACGCTTCCGTCCGCATTTCAATGTACTGCTGTGTATTCAGCATTTCCAGTCGGTTTGCAATATTTCCAAATCCGGTGTAATAATTAGCCTCCACCTTTGTGCGTCCTGCTTCGCCCTTTTTGGTTGTGATGAGTATCACACCATTTGCGCCCATACTCCCGTAGATAGCGGTGGCATCCGCATCTTTAAGCACTGTAATACTCTCTATATCTGTCAGGTTTAGATTATTGAATGGGCTTTGGTAACCTAATTCTGAACCGAAGTTATGGGATGACAATGTCGTCGATGGGAAGGGTACACCATCCACGATATAAAGAGGGGAAACGCCATTTGCGATACTGTTCCGGCCCCGTAGCTCAACTAAAAACTCCCTGCCAGGTGTTCCGCTTCGCTGTCTTATTGTCAAACCAGGCACTATGCCTTGCAACGCTGCAATCGGATTGCCAACAGGCTGTCGTTCAAGCTCCTTAGCTGACACCGTGCTAACGCTTCCGGTACTCATTCTACGCGATACATTGTAGTACCCCCGCACTTCTGTTTCATCCAGAACGGAAACCAGGTGTTTGAGCACGACATTGATCACCGGCCTGTTCGCAGTTACTTCAAATGTCTCATAGCTTAGCAGCCGGAACAACAATGAAGCATCCTGTGGAACTCCCGCTAATTCATAAAACCCATTCGCATTCGTACTGGTCTGCCTATTGGTCCCTACTACTTGAACGGTGACACCTTGCAACGGCAATCCTAAACTATCCGTCACTTTTCCGTTAATGGTCATTTGCAAAGGAACTTCCACCTGTGCATCCGGCAAACCTGCTCGACGGGGTGCGGCCGCCTTATTCTCGCTCACCACGATCGCCTTGCTCCCTTCGGGTATGGTGATGAGGTACCCCACCTGCTCGGCCAGCCGGGGAAGTACGGACTGCAACGACACGTCGCTGACGTGCAGCGTGACGGGCGCGGCCCTCCGCAGGAGCCGGTCGGGCGCGACGACGGCAAAGCCCGTCTGCTTTCTGATATCGGCCAGTACCGTCCGCAGCTCAGCCGCGGTACGGTCCACCGTGACCCGCTGGGCCTCGCTGGTGGCAGCGAACCCCATCACGAACAGCACGGTCAATAAAACTAGTGTACCTGTCAATCGCATCATAAACGCATTCCAATTCATGCACCGGGCGCGATCGCCATATCCACCGGAAACAGCAATGTCAATTTTTTTCATATTTTTGTATGGTCTGGTCTATCCTCCAAGGAGGATATTAACTATTCGGTATGTTAGTTCTCTCTTTGCCCTCGATGAGCGCATGGATAGATCCGGCGATTGGCGGTTTCCGGTAGCCCCCGGAGCCGCTTCTTTCATGAAGGCCTATCCCCTGTTTTGCGTGTTTCGGATTACCTGGATACGGTCAACCTCCTTTCCGGCTTCTTGTGATCATTCTTGTTAGCTATCGCGGTCAGCCCGTAAGCGAATGCCGGATCGGCAAGCTCCAGCGCAGCCAGCACATCGGCCAGCATCACGTCCCTCGGGATCTGCACATCCAACACCTCCGTGTAGCGGCCCATGCCGCCTTCGAACACCACCTCCACGTCATACCAGCGCGCCACCTGCCGCAATACTTCGGGGATGGTGCCCTTGAGGGAGAAGTATCCATCCTTCCAGCTCGTGTAGTATTCGGTGTCGACGGTGGTAACGGTGATGGATGATCCGCGGGTGGTGGATTGTTGGCCTGGGGAGAGGGTGACACCCGATTCATTAGGCGTATGATTATGCGCCTCTGCCTGCCCTACCACGCGTACTTTTCCTTCGACGAGGGTGGTTTTGGTTTCGGGGTCATCCGAATAGGCGGAGATGTTGAACTGGGTGCCGAGGACGTCGACGACCTGATTTGCGGTCTGGACGTTGAAGGGCACGCGCGACACGCGCGCGCCAACGGACGACTTAACACCGCCAGCGGACGACTTAACATTACTTGCTGGCGTCCCGAAAGCTTTCGGGATGCCTTGCAATTCAACAATATCAAAAAAGGCTTCGCCTTCCAAGATCACTTCCCTGGTCTCACCGCTGAAGCGACTCGGGTACTTCAGCGTCGAAGCGGCGTTGAGCCAGACTTTAGAGCCGTCGGGGAGGGCGATTTGATAGGTGCCGCCTTTTGGGGTGGTTATCGAATGAAGGGTTGGCCTTTCATGCTCCATCCTTAATTCTTCATTCTCCATGACCCGACTCCCGTCAAGGTACGTGATCCCGTCCTGTATAATGATGCCTTCCTGCTCTTCACTCAAGTCAATCGTACGGCCGTCGGCCAGGGTGAGCGTGGCGCGGTTGGTGCCGGGCAGGATTTCGGTGGCGGCGATATCGACCGCCGATGGCTGATGGCTGACGGCCCACCAGCCGACGACGGAGGCGACGAGTATTATCGCCGCGGCGTAGGGCAAGGCACGCGCGACACGCGCGCGCCAGCGAACCTTTTTCGTTACCTGCGCGTTGGCAGGGGGGGCTTCGAACTGACCGCCTGCGCGGATGTATCGCTCGATGCGCGCCAGCCGGGCTTCGCCGGTACCTTCCCCCCACAGCCGGTCGTACAGCGCCAGGTCGTCCAGCAGGCCGTCGCCTTCCGTGAGCGCATCGAGGTAGGCCCGCCGCCCGGGGTCGCCTTCCAGCCAGGCGTCAAGCTCGGCCCGCCCGGTTTCCGGGAGTTCCTGCCGGAGGTGTTTCCGGATCAGGGTGGCGATATGTCGGGCGTCCTGCATGTCGTTTCTGTTCTGCTAACGGTACATACAGGATTTCTGGCGAAACCTTAGTGGAAAAATGAATTTTTTTCCACAAAATACGACAACGCCACGAAAACCAAGGGATTCCTGTCCTTGAAGACGGCCTTGAGCGTGGCCAGGGCCTTGCTTTTGGCGTAGAACACGTTGCTGGTGGTGGTATCGAGGGCCGCGCAGATTTCCTCGGTCGTGTAGCCTTCGAGGTAGCTCATCCGGAAGATGGTGGCCTGCTGACCGGGCAGCTTTTCCACCTCGGCATGCAGTTGCTGGATGAATTCGGCGTGGACGATCTTCGTGAAGATATCGGCATCCGGGCTGCTTAGGTTCTCGTCCAGCTCGGCGTAGCGATGCTCCCGGCCCTTGGGCGATGCCTGATGGTTCAGGCAGGCATTCCGCGTGACCCGGTACAGGAAGGAATGGATGTGGCCGGGGTTCTCGAAGCGACCGCGGGCCTCCCACAATTTCAGGAAGCTGTCACCGACGATCTCTTCGGCCACCCCTTCGCTCCTGACGAGCTTGGCCGCGAAGAACGTGAGGGGCCGGACGTGCTCCTGGATGAAATGATCCAGCGCCCGTTGGTTGCCATCCCGGAGGAGCTCGACGTATCGGTCGGTTGTTTCCATATTCCAAAATTAAGCAATGCGTTTGGTTTTTGGAAATCGCTTTTCCGGTTTGCTTTTTGCGATATCCCGCGAATTCCCTCGGATTAGCCCGTAATCCGTCACAGGTTTTCTTCCACCGAGTGAATGGCGCAGCTTTGCTCGAAACAAAAGGAGTTTATGATGAAAACAGTTTCAACGATTGCTGGGTGGAAGGGCGTGGAACCGCCTGACATCCGCCCGCTCCGGCGGCAAGCGCGACGTTTATGGCACGCGATCTTAATCGAACACATTGACCGGCGGTTCCAGGTGCCGGGGTGGTTTGGGTACGGCATTTTTACGCTATGTACAATGGGCCTATTGGCGAATAGCGGCACGCTGCTGCGCCGGGTCGACCCTACCGCCGCGGTCATCGACATCGGCGCGCTGAGCCTCGTGCTGCTGGCCGTTGTGGCGCTGGCCAATTTCCTGGCCGTATCGCGCTGGCTGATCGGGTTGCTATTCCCGGTACTGCGGGCGTATCAAAAGAACCATTTTTCCAACAATTTCAAATCCCTGTCCCCATGGCAAAAAATCACGTTTTACCTGGTTATCTTTTTTGGGTTGCTGTATGCGTTTGTGGTGTGTTTGGTTGCGGTGTTTTGATGGTGGGTGTGTTGATGGTGGGTGTTTGGGCATTCCGGCTGTGCAGCCTCCCTTGCTGCCGATTGCTCGGCGCCAACGGCGCGGGCCGAAGCCGCTTCGCTCCGATGGCCCGCTTGGTTCCTGCTTTCCGTTCGTTCCTGCTGGGCGCCTCACTGCTCGCAGCGTCGTCCGGCTGCAAGGCCTTCACCGCCAAACACGCCACCAACGGCGGGGGTTTCTGGGGGGCTGCGAGTAGTTCCTGCACGGGCAACGGGTTGCCGTGGTGGCGGAACGGCCAAGCCAGCCATTCACCCCTAAACCCTAAGTGTACACGGCTTGGCCGTGAAGGCATTGACGGATACTGCAGCAACCGGCAGCCAGCCGTTTCCAAAGGCAAACCCCGGAAGCGAAGCGGCTTGGGTTTGCCGGAAACGGTCGGCAACGGGTTGCCAGGGAGCCGGCACAGCCGGAACGGCCAAGCCGTGTACACCCACCACCTCCAAGCCGTGTATACCCCCGAAATCGGTGTATACGAAACCACGAACAACAACGACCACCCGCGCATCGATGAATACCTCCGCTATTGCGACTTGGGTCCTGGGTACGCATGGTGCGCGGCGTTCGTATCCTGGGTACACGGCCAGGCGGGATATCCCGAACCGCGGAACGCGTGGAGCCCAGCGTTGTTCCCGATGGCGCGGCGCGTTGGCGATCCGCGTCCGGGCGATGTATTCGGCATCTATTACAACAACCTGCGGCGTATCGGCCATTGCGGCTTCGTCGACGGCTGGGGCGATACGAACTGCATCACCGTAGAGGGCAACACCGGGCCGGACGGGGCGGTGGCTGGAACCGGTGACCCGAACAACCCTGTCCGCGCCGGACCCGCCAAACAAGGCATATACCGGAAGCGGCGGCCGGTACGCACCATTCATGCCGTTGCGCGGTGGATACCGTTGTAAACAGATTAACAAAATAACACAGCAAAAAATGAGAACACCGAAATTAGTGACGAATTACGATGACATGACCGACAGCGACCTGGCGTCGCATGCGGCGCGCACGGCCGATGCCCTGCGCACGAACACCAACTTCCCCGACATGGTCCCTACGTTCGAAGCCTACGAGGAGAAGGCACTGGACTACATCGCCAAGCAGGCGATAACCGCTTCGCAGCGTGCCAGTACGCAGCAGAAGAAGGAGAAGGACGAGGCCCGCATCGCCCTGCTCAAATCCATGCGGGCCGTGACCAGCTACATCAACAACTTCACCGAACTGAGTTCGGTGCAGCTGAGTTCGGGTTTCCTGCCGGTGGCCGATTCGCGGAAACTGCAAGGTCCGCGTGCATCGGGTTATACACGCATCCGCCAGTCCAACCGGCCGGCCGAAATCCTGCTGGAGTACGAACCCATCCGCGAAGCCTATCAGTACGAGATGCAGATCGCATCCGAACTGGACACGGATGGGCAGCCGATTTGGCAGTCGCTGCCTTTGGTTTCCGACTCGCGGGGCAACTATCATGCCCCGGTGACCGACGGCACCACCTACTATTTCCGCGTGCGTTCCCTGAACAAACGCGGTGTCAGCGCGTGGAGCCCCATTGCGACGCGCAAGGCCTGGGTGGATTGATCCCGCCACGCGTTGCGGCTTTGGCCGTTTTACTGTTTACGGATACGCGGGGAGTAGTTACGGATACGCAGGAAGTAAACGGTTCCGCCGCGGTTGTGAAAGCAGCCGCGGCGGTTCTTTTTGGTGGCGCGGCGGGGGCAAACGCTGGTGCGGCGGAAGCAATCGGCAGTACGGCACCAGCAATCGGTTGCACGGTGGACGTGGTTACGGATGCCGTGCCGGCAATCGCCCACACCGCGTCACTGATTACTGACGCGGCATCCTTGGTCGCTGGTCCCGCGTCCTTGTCTACGGATGCGGTATCCGTAAACACCGATACGGCGTCGGCATCCGGTCCCACCGTGGGAGCGATCACGGATACCGCGAGACCAAATGGTTTCGCGGCGGGAGTAACCGGTGACACCGCGGAAGTAACCAGTGACGCGGGGAAACCGTCCACGGGCACGGCGGAATCAATTGCGGACGCCGTACGCGTGGTTACACCCGCTGCGGAAGTAGCCGCTGGTGCAGTGGGAGCGGTTGCTTGTACCGCAGAAGCAATTGCCGATGCCGAGGGAGCGATCACGGATGCGGTATCCGTTTCCGCAGACGCGGTACCGGTAACCGATTCCACGGGGGCAACAATCGGTTATGCTGCGGAAGAAAACGGTCCCACGGTGCCCGTAAACGCAGACGCGGCTGGAGGGTTTACCTCCGCCGTGTCCTTAAAAGCTTTCCGCGTATCTGTGAACGGTACCTGCGTAGGTGCAAAGTGTGACAAAACGTTCAAATATTATGTCTATCTAACTCCCCGACGGCATAGTCAACCGCCCTCGCGGTAAGCGCCATAAAAGTAAGTGAAGGGTTCTGCGTGCCCGTTGAATTCATGCATGCACCATCGGTTACAAAAACATTCTTGCACGAGTGCAACTGATTGAACTTATTCAATACGGAAGAAGCGGAGTCTATACCCATGCGTAGCCCTCCCATTTCATGAATATCCAGGCCCGGCGCTTGCTTGTTGTCCCTTATTTGTATGTCTTGGAATCCTGCCACATCAAGCATTTCGCAACCCTGATCAAAAAAATCTTTCAGCATTTTCTCATCGTTCTCGTCATAGTCCACGCTGATATTCAACAAAGGCATCCCCCAGTCATCCGTTCTATCCTTATCAAGCGTCACTCGATTGCTCGCTTTAGGAATCGTCTCGCCTTGTATGCTCATTTCCATATTCCAAGGCCCGGGCTCGGTGATTCGATCCTTGAAATCGGCTCCGATGCCTGCCATAGCCCCCATCGAGGACCAGCCCTGCCGATAAGCATTCAATATGGACATATATCCACGATAGAAATCCATCTCTTGTTTCTCAACATTACGAAAGTTTGGGATAATTGGCTGCGTAGGCCGCTTACCATAATAATATTTTTCCAAGTAACCCTCGAACGAAGCACGGATACTACCGCGATAGTTATGGAATATGATGTGCGACCCCATCAGTCCGCTATCGTTACCCAAACCTTCAGGAAAACGCGGGCTTTTTGAATTAAGCAATATCAAGTTTGTATTGAGCGTGGAGGCATTCACAAAAATAACACGTGCGTGGTAAATCCTTTCATCCTTAGTTTCATCATCAATAACCCTAACGCCTGTGGCTTTACCCTGCTTGTCGTCATAAATAATCGAATGCACCACATTATTCGGCCGTACGGTAAGATTACCCGTTTTTTCCGCCCAAGGCAATGTAGCCGAAATCGACGAAAAATATCCACCAAACGGACATCCCCGCTGGCACAGTCTCCTCGCTTGGCATTGCCCACGCCCCTGCTGAGCAAACAGGTCGCGCTTTTCAGTGAGATTGGCACAACGTCCCATGATTACCCTCCGATCCTGGTAAGAATCTTTTATCCTATCCCGAAATACCTTTTCCACGTGGTTGAAGGCCCATGGCTTCAGGAAATCTCCGTCAGGGAGAACACGGAGACCGTCACGGTTTCCGCTAATCCCGACAAACCGCTCTACATGCGTATACCAAGGAGCCAAGTCATCGTACCGAATAGGCCAATCAGGAGACATGCCGTCTTTCTCGGCCCCTTCAAAATCGTATTTACTCCAGCGCTGGGTTTGCCTTCCCCAGATCAGTGACTTACCACCAACCTGATAACCACGAATCCAATCGAAAGGACGCTCTTGAATATATGGCTGTACGTCGTCATCGGTAAAGAAATGTTTGGTATCGTCTCTATACACAACGCATCGGGATACGATTTCGTTCCGTTCGTTTTCTTCCAATCCAATCCTTTGTCTATACTTGGCATCCCACGGATTGTCCATCGCAGTGGGGTAGTCCAAAAGATGACGGACGTTCTTGCCACGTTCCAACACAAGTGTCTTCAACCCCCTTTCACACAATTCCTTCGCGGCCCAACCGCCGCTGATCCCTGAACCAATAACGATAGCATCATAATTTTGCCTTATTTTGTCCACCATGGCTAGTCCGGCTATTATTCCCAATTCAATATCGGGAAACCATTATTTCTATTTTGTGTGTCTGCGACCCAGGCATTTCCTCCGTTATTCAGATTATTAAGCGTATTGCTACTCTTCAAATCCGAAGCGGACAATGCTATTCCCACATTATTATTAAAATCTATGCTTTCGTCCAAATAGTATCCATGAGTAATCGTTGGTCCTGCAACTCCTAAAATTCCGCCGAGCGTTGTTAATCCGGTAACGGTAGTGCTGACATTACCCACATTATAACTGTATCTCAAATAACCTGATGTGAAATATCCTGCTATCCCCCCTATGTGTTTGCCGGTACCCGATGAGGTGTTCAGCTGTAGGCTGCCTGTGTTATAGCAGTTTTCAATACTGTTGGTTCCTCCCGAATAGCCTAAAATACTGCCCACCTGTGAACTTCCGACAATGGATGCCTTATTATAACTGTCCGATATACTGACGTTGTTTCCCCTGGCTACAATACCTGCGCAAACGCCGCCCACCGATATGGTACTTTCTCCGTCTATACCCACTCCCCTTATGCTGCCATCTTTTACATAGCCGAACAAGCCGTTGGAATTATAGACATTGTCATTTCTGCTGATGTTAAGGTTCAGCACTTTGTATCCATCCCCATCAAAATGTCCGCTAAAAGGTCTGTTATTGGTGGTTGTTACATACCATCCTATTGACATAAAATTAAACCTGTTCAAATCTATGTCATTGATTAACTTAAAATACTTACCAGCGAATGTGTTTCCCCGATATACCTGTTCTGCCAAATACACCAATTGGCCCGGATGCGAAATCAGCATCGGATTCGTACTTGAGTTTCCTTTTCCCCCTGAGCTATCAAGTGGAACCACTTCCCCGTTCCAGACCGAATTAGGCAATAAATGGCTCCATTTAGCCGGTGTTGTAATTGTGTTATAATTTTCTATTTTATGAAAGGTCATAAAATTTGCATCATGATAACTGTTTGCTCCCCCCAATCCATCGTCAAAAGCGGTACGGGAAACAAACAGAATATCATTACCATCAAAAACCCAATCAACGTATTGGAAACCTACATGCTCAACATCATCATGGGCCAGGACAATGGCATTAATTTGCCATGATTCCAAATCATCTGAACTCGTAAGTGCCAATACATTGCGTATGCCTCCTGCCGACCGGCCGCTTGCTTTAAATTGTGCAGGCGCATAATTAGTTAACGACCAATATTTCTGGGTAACGGGATCCTGTTTAATGTTAAATTTAGAAGCTCCGCCCCAAAATTGTATTTTCTTAGCCGAACCCGGCTCTATTTCTTCATTGGATGACAATGAATAATAACCAGCATATATTCCCTCCATAGACGCTAAACGAGTAATACATTTCACTTTCCCGTCTGGTCCTAAAACCGCATTTGCTTCAAGCCATCCTGTACCGTCTATCCAGGCCGGCTTTTCCAATTTTTCCGACTGTGTCCAACTTGCCGGATTCAGCAAATCAGCACTCTGTGATGCTGAAACGACGTACGCCTTATTTCCGGACATCCATTTGTTGTTCGTATCCGTATCATGAAATTCATAGGCTTTATAAATTCTACCGTTTGCGAATAATACAGGAGTCGAAGAGCCATGACAAGACCCCGACACAATAATTGTCGGTTCAGACCACGTCTGTCCTTCGTCTTCGGAACCTCTTATTACCAGATTTGCACCACCATTGACATTCGCGCCTAATAAGTATAACTTGTCACTATGATAAAACAAACCTGCCCAAAAGGCACCATTTACACTTGAAATACTATCCCATGTTACACCGTTGTCTTCGGATATAAAAATATCTGTCCTGTTTGTCTGGTTGGATATACCTGTACCCGCTACATTATTGGATGCTACAAGATTTCCATTGGGAAGCTTAACCAGACTTGGTGTACTTCTATATACGCCGGAAGATGCCGGACTGTGAACGATTACCGTTCCGGGCACTTCACTGAAATCACCCGCATATGCTTCTACATCGTCGTCTATGCCGGACTCTCTCCATCCTTCTAAAATAAATTCTTTACACCCAGACAACATTAACACAGATACCAGTGCAGAAAACATAACTGATACAGCCGACGCCTTGTTGAATTTAACCACATTTCTTTTCATGATAAAAACCTTGATTTTAATAAAGTATTTGTTCCGCTTCAACTATAACCGGAACGTGTCAATTGTTATATGCATCGACGAGCAATTTTCTGATCCCCTTGGCACTAACCACCAAGTTTGTATCAACGATAACCGGCTTAAAAAAAAAACTCGCTAAATAACCGACAACCAATACGATCAAATGGCTATATACACCAAGCATGTATTTGTGGTGCGTAAAGTTCCAATTCCCTAAATCCAACAATAGCTCGTTGTTCACCCGAGTGGAGGTCAATAAAGCATATGCGGTAAAAAGGATACAGGTGGCCATCCCGATATATAGTCCTTGTTTATTTGCTCGTTTTGAAAAGAGTCCCAGTAAAAACATGCCCGCAATGCCTCCCGAAAATATCGAATATAACAGGAATACTAAACCAAGTGCTCCTTCTGACCCGACAATCGTATAAATAGATGCAATGGCAAGCGCCAATATTCCAGCTAAGACAACCATCGACTTCCCGAAGAAAAGCTTGGCTTTGTCTGTTCTTCCGGCTTTCGACCGGGCATAAAAATCAGTTGTCAGCACAGCAGAAATACTATTAAGCTCGGCAGTGACACTCGAAAATGCAGCTGCGATGAGCCCCGCAATCACCAACCCTGTAATACCCACCGGTAGTTCGGTTATGATAAACCAAGGGAAGACAGCGTCTGCCGCGGTGCCATCAGGCAGGAGTCCGGGATGAAGCTGATAATATACAAACAAAGCGGTTCCGATAAACATGAATAGCGACCATAACGGCAGGCTCCAAAAAATTCCCATTAGTGACGATTTGATGGCGTCACGACTGGACTGCGCTGTCAGAAACCGTTGAACAATTAATTGGTTGGTGCCATAATTCTGGATTGCAAAGAAAAACCCGTTAATTGCCATTACCCAAACGGTAAGTTCCACAAAATTCCATTCATAAGAACCAAATCCAATTCTATCATGCTCTCCGGCTACTTTCAAAATAGTCGCCACACCGCCGTCGATTGAGAAAATTAAAATTAAAAAAACAACCACGCCGGCACCAATCAACAGAAATCCCTGAACCAAATCCAGCCAAATAATCCCTTCCATACCGCCAAATAATGTCACGATGATTACAAGAACGCCTATAACCCATATCACCGTTAATGCATTCACACCAATTAAGCTATAAACCGCCGTACCTGTAAGAAACATGATCGTTCCCATTTTTGAAAGATAAGCCGCGATAAAACCGAGCGCCCCGTACAATCTTGCAAAATAACCAAATCGCCGCTCAAAATACTCGTAGGCACTAATACCAATTACATTTCGATACAGCGGGACAATGATCCAGATAATTGCAAGTAAAACGATGGTTACAACAATCCCCTGCACCAGCAAAATCCAATTGCCGGAAAAACCCGCGCCGGGATAGGCCAAAAAAGTGATGCTACTCACAATCGTCGCCAAAAGTGAAAACCCAAGTACCCAATTCGGTATTTTTCGTCCTACAATGTAAAAGCTTTCCGTGGTATGCTGATTCTTCGAATAACGAAATGCAAAATACAGGACGACAACGAGGGAAAGTGCAATAATCAGATAATCTACAAAATGCAGCGAATTGACTGTACTTGCAACAGTAAGAAATAACAAACAAGCTATCATAAGTTACTTACCTCATATAATTATTGATCCACCTGCCGCCAGTATATTCCGAACATCATCACTACTGACATCCGGCACCGGGAGACTCTTCTGTAACGCCAGATAGGCTGTAACTCCTGCCGCTTCACCTGTTTGATTCATGTTAACCATCACCCGAACGCCTGAAAAAGCGATGGCACTGGCATCAAGCATACGACCCGCCAGTATCACATTCCGACTGCCAACGGGAATTAAGGAGCGAAGCGGAACCTGATAGAAAGTTGGGTTCTCCGGCGTCTCAGGGCGCCAACGGCCAATTTCCCGCGGATATCCGACACGTTCATAAACTTCGGTACCGTCCAGGTATTTAAATGTCAGCCCGGGCTTATCCTGATGATGAGTGTCCAGCCGATAACTTCCGTTGGCTATGGAGTCATGGAACAATCTTCCGGTCATCGCATCCTCGTCTGTCATTTGATACAGACATTTGACATGCCTTGTTTCTCTGATGGCTACCGTTGCAGGCAAACTCAAAAGCCCCATCCTGAAATCTCCCCCATACTTCCGAACCATATCAGTCATGGCCCTGATTTGTCTCCTACCCTCTATTTCTGCTCTTGTAAGATCATCTGCATCAGCGCAATTAACTCCGTAGATGCGTGTCCCTGCCAACATATAGGCATCGGTACCAGGTATCCTGGCACCCCAGGCGTAACCTTCTGGTATATTAAACTCGGGACCATGGTTCTTTAACAATGTATGAAACTTCTCGCTGTCCCAGCCCTCCAAATAAACACAAGTTGTGGGGGGCTGCCTTTTTTCACTTTCATACGTCTCAAACCCCATACGATAGCATAAATCGCCATCCCCGGTAGCATCAATAAAATATTTCGCCTTAATCACACCTCTCCCGGATTTATTATCCACTATAACGCCGGATAAATTTCCGTCCTTATCAAAGCAAGGCTCTGAGAAAAGCGTATGAAAATAGGGAACGATCCCTGATTCGATCACCATTTCGTCCAGCTCTATCTTTAATTCTTCTGCGTTAAAAGTCTTAATTTCCTGAGAGCGATATATCTTTTTATCAGCGGGATTCCTTCCTGAATCAACCACCGCATCCCTCTTCGACAAACGCTCCAACGTTTCAGCCGTCAACCCTGCTATGATTTGTCTGGAAAAGTCGGTATTGCGCAACGAATGCCAGGTATTCACTTTGGCGACGGTCGCCACACCTCCAAATGCCCCTTGCTTCTCCACGATTGCAACCTTTGCGCCTAATCTCGCAGCTCTTATTGCAGCGAATACCCCCGTACAACTGCCCCCAAGAACACAGATATCGACATCGTTTACTACCGGAAGATTTTCAATCTTATTTACATACATTATTTTTTCTATCATTTTGTTTCAACGTAAGGGATCTTAACAACTATTTTACGGACAGTGGCGACCGAGTCCACCATCATGCAAGGCTGGTGTGCAATTGATGGAAAAAACACCATGAAATAGCCTGGGATCAACAATCGATCATCAAAACTGTCCATATCAAAGAACTCTATATCTTTACCCTCGTCGTACGGCGACACTTGTCTCCGTCCCGCCTTTTCTGACGATGTAATCCGCACAAACTCTTCACCTTTTGATACCATTTGAATGTCAATAAATTTTCGATGGGCTTCAAAATGTGCCGATTCTTTTGTCTGATACTCCGCCACGCTGGCATGTGTCCCATCATCCAACAACTCATACCTGCCCGGTTCCATACTGTTAAAATCCGAATCCTTTATAAATCTATAGGCGGCCGCCCAGGATGTCGGATTCAGGATATTTTGTTCAGCAAACAACCGTAGGTCAACGCTTTGATCGGGCTTAACTCCCAATCCATCATTCCAAAAAGAATGGTCATACCAAGCCCTGATTTGCTCATCACTCCATCGCTGAACATCTTTATCCCCATTACTTTCAGAGCATGCAACCAGTATCATAAAAAACGGAATAAAAGATCCATAAACTTTCTTCGTACAATTCATCATTATTAATTAGCGCAACAGATAGTTGAATTTCTTCAGAGTTTTTGCACTTTTATAGTTTTTGATTCTATGGAAAGTGATATAGTTCGAGTCATGATAATTACGCGCACCGCCAGACTCGTCGTCATATGCGGTGCGGGAAACGAAAATGATATTCTTCCCCTCAAACTTCCAATCAACATATTGGAAACCGTGTTGATACACCTCTTCAGTGGCAAGGACGATCGCCTTGATATCCCATTTATTTAGATCGTCAGAACAGGTAAGCGCTAATATACTGCGCATACCTCCCGCACTTTTTTTCAGCTTTCGCAAAACCGAAGAAGGATAGTTCGCTAACGACCAATACTTTTGGGTCTGCGGATCCCAGGAGATATTAAACTTGGTAGCACTCCCGATAAAACCTATTTGCCCGATACTCTTAACATCAATAGTAGAATCCGTACCAAGTGAATAATAGCCTGCATGCAAACCGTCATCACTAGCGATACGGGTAACCCCCTTGATAGCACCATCCCTGCCTAAAACGGCGTTCGTTTCCAGCCAACCTCTACCCTCGATAAAACCAGGTATTTTTATCGCCTCGCTGAATGTCCATGATTTTGGATTCATCAGATCATCGCCAATCGAAGCAGACATGATGAAGGAATAGTTGTCCGGCACCCATTTTCCACCCGGGTCAGGCAAGTGATAGTCATATCCTTTGTACACCCTGCCATTGTGATAAACAACAGGGGTTGTTGATCCATGAAAGTAGTGCCCATCCTTCTTCCTCAGTATCGACAAATTCTCCCAGGTCCTGCCTGCGTCCAGGGAACGTGTGATAACCATGCTATAGTCTATCCCATTTATGCCTGACAAATAAATAATATCTTCTACGACAAATAACCCTGCCCAATGGATGTAAGCAACCTCCGTCTGAAACTGCCAGGTCCTCCCTTTATCTTTGGACAGATAGATATGTTGCCCCATTACTCTTGAAATAAGGGAATCACCAGCCAACTCGCTTCTTCTTGAGCCGTCGGGGTCCTCAAAAAAGTCATGAGAGACAACATAATCTCCATTGGACATGATTACTATACTTGGGCTTCCTACGTAAATACCTGTGGTAACCGGCAAATGCACGATTGGAATACCTGGCACTTTATCGTACGGCTGAAGACGCTGCGCGTTGGCATTTAACACTACAAATGAAAAAAAAACATATATGACACCTTTCATCGTTCACCAAATCAAATAACAATCTTATTTATCCAAACTCAATATAACAGAATCAAAAAGCCCATTTTCTGCGTACGCCGCAGACAAACCGCCTACAGATAGATCAGTCACCCACACCTTCATAACAATAGATGGCTTATCAGAATCTCATGAACTACCGCAACAGATACTCGAACTCTTTTGGTATCCTGGCCTCTTTATAATTCTCTATCCTATGGAAGGTTATATAATTTGCATCGTGATAATTGAATGCACCACCGGTTTCATCATCGTAGGCTGTGCGGGAGACAAAAACAATATCTTCCCCGTCGAACTGCCAGTCAACATATTGGAAACCATGATAGTGAACATCCTCCGTGGCAAGAATAATTGATTGGATCTTCCATTTTTCCAGATCATCTGAAGAAGAAAGCGCCAAGATGCTCCGCATGCCTCCCGGTGATTTCCCAGGTGGTTTCACCACTGGAGATGGGTAATTAACCAAAGACCAATACTTGTTGGTCTGGGTATCCCACGCAATATTAAACTTGGTCGCACTTCCAATAAAGTCAATTTCGCCAACTGAATTAAGATCAACGGCCGAATCGGTATCGAGCGAGTAATAACCTGCACGAAAACCAGGCGTGCGGGCAATACGGGTGACACCTTTTATCGCACCGTCTTTACCTAATACGGCATTGGTTTCCAACCAGCCGCTACCTTCAACATGGTGCGGCTTTTTGACTGCGTCGCTGAATACCCATGATTGTGGTTTCATGAGATTATCATTGATGGATGCAGACATAATAAAAGAATAATTGTCTGACATCCACTGTCCTTCCTTATCCGGAAAATGACGATCATATCCCTTATATATCCTGCCATTGTGAAAAACGGCCGGTGTCGAAGATCCGTGATAAGTGTACTTTCCCGTCTTTTCTTTCAGTATTGACAAGCTCTCCCAGGTCTTTCCTTCGTCCGAAGAACGGGTGATGGCCATATTATAGGTTGACCCTTGTCGTCCTAACAAATAAACAGTATCCCTTAAAACAAACAATCCGGCCCAGTGAATGTCATCGACCTGCGCCTGGAATTGCCATGTTTTCCCGCTATCTTTAGATAAATAGACACGTGTCATCCGTTTGGGCTTAACAGGGTCACCATACAAATCATGGGCAGCTATATATGCACCATCCGACATGATTGCGATACTTGGTGTACCCACAAAAACCCCTAATCCCTTCGAAGCATGCACGATTGGAACGCCTGGAACCCTGTCATACTTCACAGGATGTTGGGCATTTACATTTGTTATCAGAAACAGAAAAAAAACGTTTACTAACTTTTTCATTCGAATATTTTTTTTGGCAATGAAGCTTACATATACTATTTATATTCTTTTATTTATGGCGATTTATACAGGTTTCATAAATGAATAGTAATATATATCCTTTGAATAAGGAAAAGCCTGCAATTTTATCAGTTTGTATTTACCAGCCGGGGTTTTGGGTCAACAACCTATTAAGATTTAAATCGTACTCAGGAATGGGCAAAAGAAAGTCTCTCTCCGATACGTTGTCGCCAGGCTGTGAGGTATATTGCCTCCCTGAAGGTGCATTCGTTTTAATATCATGTGCCGTCTGCTTCAGCCGAGGTATAAGATCCCCCCACCTGATCAAATCTTGTTTACGCAAAGATTCACCTGCAAATTCTAACATCCGTTCTCTTTTTATTGCTTCTCTAAAGCTATCTTGAGATGATATGTTGACCGACTTCAAATCAGAAACCATATGTTGCGGGTCTACTAATATCGCAGTTCCAGTGGCTCCGGAACCAGTCGCACCTATAAAAGCAACCTCGGGTACAGCGGTGAAATTTTTACCGGGCCGCGTTATGACCACTTGGGTTACCCTGCCTCCGGAAACGATCGCGACCGCTTCTGCATCTGTGCCTCCTCCGCCGGAAATGACAACTTTGGGCGGAGTGGCTGTCACATACCCGCTGCCACCGTTATTGACGGTAATTTCCTTTATGTAACTACCCGTCATCAGCTTACCATAAGCCCGACTCCTTACCAAGTTTACCGCGTCTATTGCAGCTTGCGAAAGTGGGCTGACCTCATTCTCCGCTTCAGCATACATCAATAGTACGTCCGAATACCTTAGTAATGGAAAATTTTGTGACGTATAGGTCGGGTTTTTAGGCGTTAATACTTCAAACTCTCTCCTCCATTTACCAAATCCCATATCGTAAATATTCGTTACAGCAGTCCTGTTCCTGTCAGGATTACTGGCCGCTGCCCCGTACGTATACTGAACGCACGTCCAGTCTCTCCTCAAATCGGGAGAATACTTCAATGTATTGGTAGAGGTTGAATCAGCTTCATAGGTTTTATATAACAATCCCGTAATTCTCATTGCGTTAGTGCTCCTCCCAATTTCCGGATCATTGCTGACCGGACCCGAGAAGGATCCCAGTTGGCCGGTCTCCCGATAAGAATCGTACCGGTTCCCCCACATTTCTGCTTCCCATATTGTTTCTTTGACATCATACAGGTCCTGGGCATAGTTAATAAACACTTGCTCGAAACTCGGATTGAGAGCATGCTCGTTCGATTCAATAACCTTTAAGGCGTATGTCCTTGCATCGTTATATTTCTCCTTGTCATTGAGAGGCTCTCCAGCCATATGCAAATAAACCCTAGCTAACATGCCCCTCACGGCGGAAACGCTAACTCTACCGCCAAATCCCAGGCTGGTAGCAGTTTGGTCGGCCAGTAACGTTTCAGCATGTTTCATATCTGCAATGATTTGTTCGTAAACATCCATTACTTCCGAACGGGCAATATCGACGTCATTAAAAACCGTAGTTGATTCCAGTTTTAACGGCACTCCTCCGAAATGTGTGGTCAAAACAAAATAGTAGTATCCCCTTAAGAAAAGCGTCTCTCCAAGAATTTGTCGCCGACGGTTTTCATCCATTATCGGCTTATCTATATTTGCTATAAGACTATTGGCTCGTTCTATCCCGAAATATATAAAACGCCATAAATTCTGGACATAAACATTTGAAGGTCCATGAAGATAGGCCGCTATTGACCCCGCCGCCTGCTGCCCATTTTTGTAGGTTTCATCATTACCAATAGCAATTTCCAACTGATACCGTATACCATATATGTTTTCTCGGCTAAGTTGATCGTATACACCAACCAATGCCGTTTCAAGATCTGCGGCTGTGTTATAATATCCGTTGGGGCTTACAAAATCGGTTGGCAATTTTTCCAGAAAATTCTTACAACCTGAAAAAACCACTATGACGACAAATAAATATATTCTACTGTTCATGGTTAACATTACTTAAAATGAAACATTCAGACCGATCGTAAGTGTTCTCGCTCTCGGATAAGCCGACCAGTCAAAGCCGGGTGTTAATGCAGAATTTCTAACCGAGACTTCCGGATCCGAGCCCGAATACCTGGTAAACGTATATACGTTCTGTGCAGAAATATAAGCTCTTACAGCTCTGACATTGAGCCTGCGAAATAACGCGCCAGACAAATTATAGCCCAATGAAATGGTCTTAAGACGTAAATAAGAACCATCTTCTATGATATCCGAATGATAAATAATCGGAGAAGCGCTGCCCGCCCTGGGTATAGTAGTCTGCTGATTATCCGGCGACCATCTATTTGTTGTAGATGAATACAGATTAAAATTATAAAGGTTAAGCACATTGTCTTCGAAATAAAGCCGATTGGCGTTAATGATGTCATGTCCATGCGACCACTGCAAAAATATGCTCATATCAAAACTCCCGAACCTCAAATCATTTATGATACCACCTAAATGAGCAGGGTTCCCGTTTCCAATTACCGTATAATCTTCTGTATTGATGGTGCCATCATTGTTCACGTCAACGAACTTCCTATCTCCCGGCTGTATGGCATTCCTGGGTTGTCCATTACCCGAAATATCTTCCTTTAGCTCATACGCCCCATTGGGAAGTACGTTAAAATCTTCGTATTGATAAAGGCGATCGAAAATTGCCCCATACATTAGCCCCATAGGTTCACTTACCTGTGCGATGTAAGGCGCAACGTTCGTAAAACCACCTGCGAAAGACACTGTAGACAAGCGAGAGGGTTGCTCATCCTGTAGTTTCAATACTTTATTCCTGTTAAAACTTATGTTAAATGATGTATTCCAGCTAAATTTATTCCGTTTAATATTCTGGGTTTGCAAGGTGAATTCCAATCCCCGGTTCCGTACGCTTCCGATATTCTGGAATGCGGTGAGATACCCTGTAGTATAGGGCAGATTGGCATTCAATAGTAAGTCGTCCGTTGTCTTACTATAATAGTCAAATACAAAACTTAAACGATTGTTAAATAAACTGATGTCTAGCCCTGTGTTGAATTGGGTAGTAGTTTCCCATTTTAAATCCGCCGTACCAGCACTTGTTCGTAATGATGCTCCCCTCACAGGAGTACCATTTCTGAAAGAATAATAGGCTTCAACAGGAAATATCACACCAGAATAGGTGGCATATTCATCGACACGGTTGTTGCCTGTCGTTCCATAACTCATCCTTAGTTTCAGATCCGACAATTGCTTTACATGCTTTAAAAAAGGTTCCTTATTCATTCTCCATGCAAATGCTGCGGAGGGAAAATACCCCCATTTATTATTTCCCATAAACTTGGAAGACCCATCCGCCCGGAAACTTACCGTCAGCAAATATTTCGTTTTGTAATCATAGTTTACTCTGCTTAAAAAAGAACCTAAACTCCATTCCTTTCGATAAGTGCTTGGAATTAGAGAAGTACCTACATCAATCCCGTCAATCCCCAGACTCTCATCCTCAATAAATTCTGCAGTATATCCAGAAAACAAAAATTTCCTTTCCTGTAATGTAACCCCGGCAAGCGCATTTATCCTATGATTGCCAATCTTTGCATTGTATCTCAGCGTATTCTCATTCAACCAGTTCTGCGTCTTCTGTTCATACATCCCCCCGGTAGTTCCTTTTGATGTCGGATAATCAGGGTTGCCCTTCTGTGTTTTAGAATTGTAAAAATCCTCGACAGTCCTAGAATTTTCTGTTATACCACCGCTTATCTTTAAAAATAAATTTTTGCCCAGCTTAACATCTAAGTACCCATTTATGACCGCAGTACTCAAAACCCTGTTATCAATCTCATTTTTTGCAGATATAACAGGATTAACCCGGTAATCTGTGGGTGTCTCCTCCAAAACAGCAGGATCATAGAGTTCTTCTGTTAGGTCGATATCATCGCCTGAAACCGGTCGGTATCCTAACGCACTGTAAATTTTACTTAGGCTGGCAATTCCACCTGTATTTTCCGATATAATGGACCCCCATGTTTTTGATTTTGTATAACCTGCATTAACGTATGCCTTTATATTCTTATGCAGTTCCTGAGTCAATGAAAGTTTGCCTTGAGTCCGATTGTAACCGGAATTGGTGATTACACCTTCCGATCTCAACGTATTTGCAAAAACCGCATATTGTGTTTTTCCATTCCCACCCCTGAACCCAACATCGGCATTAAAAAATGGAGCAGACTGATATAAAGCCTCTTGCACATTATTTCCCTGAATATTCCTATAATCATCTAACGTCTTTTCTTGTCCCTGCAAATAAAGTCTCTCCGTTCTTTCCGGAATGAGCTCATATTGATACTTCACAAATTCATAAGGAGACAACATATCCATTAATTTCGTCACATCCTGAATACCATAGTGAGAATTAACAGAAATCACAGGCTGCTCATTCAGCCCTTTTTTTGTTGTTATGATAATGACCCCATTCGCCCCTCGAGCCCCATAAATCGAAGTAGCGGAAGCATCCTTTAACACCTGCATTGACTCAATATCCGACGGACTAACGGGTAATTCCTCAAAAGATTCTACAGGATATCCATCAATTACATACAATGGCTCATTTGACTGGGTTAACGAGTTATTCCCTCGAATCACGATTTGGTTCTGAGCACCTGGCTGTCCGTCATTCCCGCTTACTTGAACTCCCGCGACCCTGCCGGCTAGTGCCTGGTCAAATGTGGCTACCGGGGCTTTCTGCATGTCCTCCACGTTTACCTGCCCGACCGAACCGGTCAAATCACTTTTCCTGACCTCTCCATACCCAATGACCACCACCTCGTCCAGCTCGCTGGTGGAACCGGTGAGCACGAAATTCACATCCGTGGATTTGCCATCTTCCACCCGTATCCCCGATTGGGAAAAAGCCTCGTATCCCACATACCGCGCGGCCAATCGGTAAACGCCGGGCATCAGCTCGAGCGCATAGTTGCCTGATGCATCGGTCAGGCCTGTTTTACCTGTAGTCGACTCCTGCACGGTCACCCCTTCCAACGGTTCGCCCGTTTGCGCGTCGGTTATATGCCCCGTGATCTTGCCGGGTCGTTGCGGTTTAGGTATCGGCTTCTTGCTGATGACCACGTTCCGGTTCATCACCTCATACTGGTAGCCCGTTCCGGCCAGGATCGATTGCAGCGCCTTGTCCAACGGCTCGTCGCGATAGTTGGCCGGAGCCACCGTTACTTGCAACAATGCTTGCTGGTCATAGGCGAACGACACCCGCGTCCGTTCCGAAATCTTCACAAGCACGGCGTGGAGCGATTCATTCGCTATGGATAAGCTCAATTTGTAGTCGCCCAATCGCTGCGCATGCCCTCGCTCGGCATAAGTTAGGCTACCCGCCAAACACATCAAAATCACTACAATGGTCGAAATCCGCATAACACTTCGAATAAATTCGGTTAGCTGTTTGTTCATTTATCATAATTGGTTTCCAAAAGTGATTACCTTTGGAGGGGTTAATAATTCAGTTTGTTACCCTTTTTGAAGCGCCTGCTCGACGACCAAATCAGCCAGGCGTTCAATCACGTGTCGCGGCGGGGCAGTTGCTGTCCTGCCGCTTTTTTTCCTATCATCAAAACATCGTGATCACCCTCCCCTCGATTTTATAGTTCACACCGGGTATCTTGCAAAGCATGTCCAATATATCCTTGAGGCGATCTTGCCTGCGGAAACTGGCCGTAAAACGCACGCCATCCAAGCGCCTGGATCGGCTTTCAAGCGTGTATCCGAACGTATTGGCGAACAACGACGCCAACTCGTCGAAAGCGACCCCCTCCAACCAGATCGCCCCTTCGCGCCAACCGTTGGCATGGCGGCTGCTGTAACGTTCGATGCGGTGGCCCGAGGTCGATCTATCGAATACAAGTTGCTGATCCATGGTCAATTCGGCCAGTACCGTGGTCGTGTGCCGCACGGCGACTTTGCCGGTAGCCACGTTCACGACCATGCGGTCGACACCCGGATAGGCCTTGATATTGAAGGAGGTGCCCAAAACCTGTGTGGTAAGCTGGCCCGACGTGATGACGAATGGCCGCGCTGCATCCGCAGTCACCTCAAAGAAAGCCTCGCCCACCAGCAAGACCGACCGAAGCGTATCGGTGAACCGCTCGGGGACGGTAATCTCGCTATTCCCGTTCAACCAGACCAAACTCCCATCGGACAATTGCACCTTATTCAGTTTCCCGGACTCGGCGCGCAGGGTCACCTGACGCACCTCGCTTGCCATAGACTGGTTATCGGCAGGTGACAGGTCAGGGCGCCAGTATAACCAAGTTGCACCCGCAACCAACAGGATCACAGCTGCTGCGGCAATCCATTGGGGTAGTTTTCCGTTGAGGCGGTATCCGGGCCTTTCATGTCGCCTTTGCGCGATGCGTTCACGTAGCCTGTGCTTGGCTTGCTGCTCGTCCGCTGCATCGGCGAACGGCTGGGTCGTTGCGTCGCGGCCGACCGATTCGTACCATCCTTCCAGCAACTGCCTTTCCGCTGTCGTCAGCTCTTCCGCGCGCTTGCGCAGCAACCGTTTGATTTCCTCCTGGTCCATAACCCTTGGTCTTTATCGATATACTCGGTCGACCGAAGGGAAAGTACTAGGCTACCCGAAAAAAAAATAAGAAAAATAAATTCCGGCGATGGTGGAGTAGGTCCGGTATTCTTCGAGCGCCATGCGCACATGGCGCAAGGCAACTCCCAATTGGTTTTTGACGGTTTGTACGGAAATACCGAGCCGTTTTGCGATTTCTGCATGGTCGAGGTACTCCTCCTGGCTCATGCGGTGTACCAATCGCATACGCGCCGGCAATTCGGAAACCCTTTCCCGGACGAGTCTGGCTATATCTTCACAAATCAACTGGCTGTCCGTACGCGCAGTCTCCGATTCGTCAAATAACCAACCCCACGCAACTTCAAAGTCTTCCTTGACGGACACCTTCCTGTAAAAATCAATGATCTTATTGCGGAGCGACCGATGCAGGTAATACCGTATCGAACCAGGACGATCAAGTACCTCATGCCGTTCCGCGATAGACAGGAAGATGTCCTGCAGGATATCCTCCACATCTTCGCGGTTCCTGAGCTTGCGATACGCAATCGCATAAAGCTCCTTCCAATACGCATCGTATAATTCATCGAACGACATACCCCCGGGGTCCTATATCTTGGCTTTCGTGTTGCAAGATACGCAATAACCGAAGGCCGCGCTTGTATTTTTTTTCCTTATCGCTATAGGATATTGGCCAACAACTTCCGAAAACCGCCGATTCGATGGAACGTCAGGAAGTTCGCGTCGTGATTGTTGCGCGCGCCGCCGATGCCATCATCGTAGGCCGTGCGGCACGCCACGATGATCGCATCACCTTCAAAAAGCCAATCGACGTATTGGAAACCGTGTTTCTCCACGTCTGGATGGCTCAATACGATTTCATGCACTTGCCAATCGGCCAGGTTGGCCGAACTCATCAACGCCAAGGTATTCCTGAACCCGGCCGGATTCCGTTTGGGGTGTTGCTTTTTCATCGCGTCGGGGATGTGGTTTGCCAAGGTCCAATAGCGATTGGACAGCGAATCGTACCGGATGGTGAATTTCTTGCTCCCGCCCGGGAACGGGATGAATCCCGTCTTTGGGTCGAACGATGCCAGCTTTCCATCGCCACTGACCCGCACCACTGCCGCCTTTTCGTCCAAGGAGGTTCTATCATCCACCCGGAGGATGTTCACGACCGAACCATCCGGTGCGGCCACCGCATTTCCTTCGAGCCAGCCGGTGAAATTGCCGTCGAGGTAGGTCGAGTCATACAGCAGCGAATTGCTGGTGGTCCAGCTACCGGCCTTCAATAGATCGGCGTCGAGCGGGGCCGACATCATCATCGCGCCATACCGCTTGCCCCAGGCTAGGTTTGGGCCGTGCGCGGTTTCCATGGCCCGCCAAATACGGCCATCGTGGATCAGCATCGGCATCGGCGCACAGTGGTACATGCCCTTCAGCAGCAAGCCATTTTCGGTCGTGGTGGGTTGCGTCCAGGTTTTCCCGCCATCAAGCGATTTCCGGATCAACACCGTCCCGTGGTGGCGATCCGGTCCAAGCAGGTACAATTCACCGTTGTGTACGAACAGGTTATTCCAAAAAGCGCCTTCGATCTCGGTGAGCATGCGCCAAACCTTGCCCTTGTCGGACGAAGCATAGACGCGCGTCCTCGCCTGCACGAACTCGGCGCTCTCCGGGCCGAAGTAATCGTGCGAGGCTACGTAATCGCCGTTGGGCAGGATGGCGATGCTCGGTGAACCGATGTATTGTTTGGTGGAGGCGGGCTGGTAGGCGATGACGGTGCCGGGAACCGGGCTGGCTACAAAATCCTGCGCGTTGGAAACCGCCGCTGTCAACACACTCAAAATCCCAAAAAACAACCTATTCATAACTACCTGATTATCCAGCAAATACATGACCTTATCGATTGTGGCGTACTTATGCCAATTGCGCATTCAAGGATTCGTAATCTGCATAGAGCGTATCGACTTTAGTCTCCACCCCTCGATCAAACACCCCCACGAACCGCCGGGTGAACCGCGAGATCTCCACGCCCCGCTTCTGCAGGAAATACTTGGCTACCACGGGGTATACGCGATGCATCACGTCCATATGATCGATAAAGAACCGTTGCACATGCGTCACCTGCTCGGCGGCCGATGCATTGTCGTAGTTTTCGCATAGCCACACGATCAGTTCCGGGTAGTAATTGCCCTGGATGCAGGAGAGGCCGGCCGCGCCTGCCTTCAACGAATCGACGGCGTGGACCATGTAGGCGTCGTATAGGCCGAATTTAGCGATCCCGCGTGTCACGTCCAATTTGGCCTTTACCAAATCGATGTCCAGGCAGGTATCCTTGTGGTAAATCACCCTACCGGTGGCGACGAAACGCTTCAGTTGCGCTGCGGACAACACCCGTTTAAACGGATCGGGGCATTCGTAGAAGCCCAGCGGAACGCCGGGCGTGGCATCCAGCAGTTGGAACACCCGCTCTTCAAATGCTTCGTCGGGCTCCAACTCGCCCGCCAGCATGTTGGTGATCACGATCCCGGCCTCGATGCCCGTATCGTACATCCGCTTCACGAAATCAGCCTGTTTCTGGACCGGGCCACCGAACGTGGCCGTGGCCACCACCGGTACCGAACCGCCGGCCACATCGACCACATGTTTCGTGATGGCCACCCGCTCATCCGCCGACAGCTCGAACATCTCGCTGGATAGGCAGTTGGCAAATAGGCCCGCTGCACCGGCATTGAGGTACAGCTCCGTCAATTTGGTCAGTCCTTCAAAATCTATGGTGCCGTTCTCGGTAAACGGGGTCAGCATTACGGGGATGAATCCCTTTTTTTCTTCGCTCATTGATACGTGGGTAAATTCCTTACTGATAATCGATAAGGCAAAGGTATAGGCAATGGAAACGCCAGTCCTGTATCAATTTCGCGGGGTTTTGTACGATGTTAGCGAGAAAGATGCGAGCATGGAGGTGCGAACGGTTCGCTTTCTTGCCTGTATACAGGAGCAACACCGCCGGGGGCGAAAAGGTTTTGGGGCCGTGCCAGATCGGCTAAGCCCAACGTTATTGGCTAGCCAGTAATTCCATCAGACCGACCAAACCGATTGCCTGGACTTCCTGCTGCATCGGGAACGAATCATTGCCGCCGTAGAGCGCAAACCGTCGGGTTGACTTGATGTCGTCACAGGCTGTATAGAATCCCCTTGACAACCGTGGAGCGGAAGAACGCTTGATTTCGATTGCCCATCGTTCCGTTGGGGAAAACTCCAGGATGAGGTCAATTTCTGCGCCATGCGTAGTCCGGTAATAGTAGGGCTGCACGCCGACAGGCGCAACGGACAGCAGGTTTTCGATGACAAACCCTTCCCAGCTACCGCCAAGCACCGGGTGCCCCAGCAGACCGTTTAGGTCCGGGATATTCAGTAAGGCATGTGCCAATCCACTATCGCGCACATATACCTTCGGAGTCTTCACCAGCCGTTTCTCAACGTTGAACAGGAACGGCCGGAGCCGACGGACCAACAGGAGATCTACCATGAGGTCGAGATAACGACCAACGGTCACGCTGCTCAGCTCCATGCTCTGGGACAATACGGACGCATTGAAAGGAGCACCTTGATGATGCGCCAGCATCGTCCAGAAACGAGCCAGGGTCTCTGCAGGTATCCGGGGCCCCAGTTGCGGGATATCACGCTCCAAGTACGTACGGATGAAATCCTTGCGCCATAGCAGGCTGTTTCGGTCGCTATCGGCCAACAGGCTCTCGGGAAAACCGCCACGGGACCACAATTGATTGAGGCGGATGGGATCTGTCGCCTCGTATTCAGCAGCATTGACGGGAAACAATTCCAGGTAAGCGATGCGCCCTGCCAATGATTCGCTTGACTGCTTGAGCAAATCCAACGATGCCGACCCCAGGAATAAAAACAGGCCGGTACGGTTGCCGATCCGGCGCTCGCGATCGATGAGCCCCCTGAGTGGCGCGAAGACCTCGGGCAAACGTTGCACCTCATCGAGTACAATCAATTTCCCGCGGTTCAAACCATGGAAACCGACGATATCCGCGACCTTCTCCCGATCGAGCGGGTCTTCCAAATCAAGGTATATCGAAGGGGAATCCGCCGCCACCTGGACGGCCAGCGTGGTTTTACCGACTTGACGCGGCCCGGTCAATACCACGGAGGCGCTCCGCGATAACGCGGATTTCAATTCGTCGTGCAACTTTCGGACAATCATAACCGTGCAAATTTAACACAAAATGTTAAATTTGCACGGTTAATAATCATTTAGTTGGGCGGGGCACCTGCGTTTGCGATGTCTTAGGCTTTCTTCGGCGGCAGGTCAAAGGCTATGGCCTCGTGTTCGAAATGCCCGTTGTGCGAACCGTCGCAGAACGGTTTGTTCTTGGAAAGCCCGCAGCGGCATATGGAAAGTACCGTCCGTCCCTGTAACCCGTAGTGGTTGCCACTCCGGTCCACGATCTCGAAATCGCCCTCGATCTTCACCGAACCGTTGTTGTTTATCGTTAGTTTAGTCTTCGTCATGTTAGCCGTCTATTTTCGGCCAAAAGTAGGGCTTCGACCTGACTCCTGCGGAATCGGACCGTATTTTAGAAACGTTATAAGGTGATATCCATAGATGGCAGTTTAATCGCTTAACACTAACACGTCCACATACTGTTCCTCTTCGGATATGGCATACCCGTGCTTGTGCAGGAATTCCTGTAGCTTGTCGAATGTGGGATGCACGATCAGCTCCCCATCAAATGTAATATCTATATTGGTGTCAAGTGGCGTCGTGAGATCCACAAAAGGCACTTTCAAACGACGTTCCGCAAGTGTACGGACTGCCGAAACAAACCTGCTGTAAGGCAAGTTCTGCAATACATACTCGTCGCGGACATTATCGGTACTGCCTACGTCGTATACCGTTGTAGAAACAGAAATCAATTCCCCGCCTTTGGTCGCGATTTTTTCAGCATCTGGCAATGATCTCAATACATAGCAGGTCATCTTTCGCTTTTCAACCTTTGCCTCTACATCAAAGTAACGCTCAAGATCCTCACGCATATAACGGTACTTCAGATGTTGTTTACCGGGCGGAAGGGCCAACGCATAATTAAACGTGTTTTCCGCTCTCCACTGTTCTGTAAGATTGTCATCCTTGGGAATGATATATCGAGCACTGTCTCGGACTTCCAAAGCAAAACGTCCAAGCCCTGTAAATCGTCCCTCACCTTCATTAAAAGCCATTTTGAATAGATATGCCGGATCCGCATGCGTAACGCTCAATACAGCATTGCGCACGTCGTTCTTGGGGTTGGCGTCATGTATCCGCTTGGTAATTCCGGAGTAATACTCGACAAAGGGCTCGATATAAGGCGCGAAAATGGAGGTTGGATACGCTCGTTTACGGACATATGGAAGTATACCTATCGGTTCATCGTCTATCAACTGTTGGATGGTATTGGAAGTCACCCTGCCCGAAAAATGCTTGACAACTCCGTCAGCGCCAATCCACGTCATATAGGGCATACCGACCGGTTCCAAGAGTTTTGTCAATACGGTATCGCGAGTGATAAAGGGAATGATGGGTTTGAACAACGCACTTCTGTTCTTGAACAGGCGATCGGTCGAGTCTGCCCCAAATGGTTGAGGATTGACCAGAATAAACTGGACTTGACCCGCAAACATTTTCTGTAGGGAATCCAACTTCGGGAAAGACTCCAAGCAGCTTTTACAGGTTGTCGACCAAAAATCAATGATGATCGGCATACCTGCAAAGTCATTCAGGTCTAAGACTTCCTCTTTGTAATTATAGACATCCTGCAATACAAGCTTCGGAAAAACGTCGCCGACTTCAAGCCTTTTCTGTGAAAAGCCAACTTGGTACGAGCACAATAACATTAGTGCTATAATAAGAAAGGTATTTATATTTTTACTGGTTTTCATATCCGGGATTCTGTGTTAAAAATACGTTGACCAAAAGCTGATCTTCGGGAATGGGAAGCAGGCTGGCATAAGCCTTCCAACCATCGTTACTATGCGGCATTACGGCATCAAGCGTACCTGTACGCGCCAAATCAAACCATCGATGCCCCCACTCGGCAAAAAGCTCCGCCCGACGTTCCGAAATAAAGAAATCAGGCAGGTTGTCTGCGGATAAATCATCAGAAACGGAAAGCCCTGCCCGTTCCCGAATGACGCTCAAGTCGTTCTTACTACCATGGAAATCCCCGAGCCGAGCCCGCGCTTCGCCCCTGATGAGAAATTGTTCGGCTAGCCGCAAAACGACCAGATATTGGGTAACGGGCGTTAGATTCCGATCGGTATATTTGAAGGGATAGGCATATGGGACGCCTGAGACGGTCTGTTCTCGTATCCAGACTTCTTTCCGCAAATCCGCACCATCGAAAAAATCCACCAGCCCCGGTTCCAGCGCTATGGCAGGTGCCGATGTGGCATTCAGAGGAATAAACCGATTGGCCTCAGCAGGATTACCACTTGATAGCAACTGCCAAATGGTTTCCCGACTATCCTGTTTAAAAACAGCTTCCAAGGGCTCTATCATGTATGGAGCATGACCGATGACAGCGGAGGCATTTTTTTCCGCTCCTTCCCAATCTTTCAGGTAGAGGCATACCCTTGCCAGTAGTGCGTTGGCGGCCAGCTTATTCGGCCTGCCTTTCGCTGTCCCCTGATAAGCAACCGGCAATAGGTCGATGGCCTTCTCCAGATCGTCGCGGATCTGTTTGTAAACCTGTTCCCGGGGACTACGGCCCTGCACAGCAGTGATCCTGTAATCACTTGTGGTGATTAACGGGACATCCCCTAGTAGGTTAACCAGATAAAAGTGACCAAATGCCCGCAGGAACAAACACTCGCCAACCAAGGGTGCCTTTTGCTCTTCCTTGATTGCATCGCTGCTATTCAAGCCTTCGATTATCGCATTTGCCCGGTAAATGGCCCGATAGTTTCCGCTCCAGAGATTAAAAGACACGATACTGCTATTAATGGGCACCGCGTTACTGTAAAAATGCTGGTAGTCGGTATTGGAACCCACAGGCGACAGTTCATCCGCCAACAAGCCCCCATAAATGGTCATCAATCCTCCTGAAAAGCGCGTAGAACCCGACATTTCGGTGTAGATACCGACAACGGCGGAATGGGCGGTCTTGATATCCGAGAAAACGACTTTGGCATTGATTTGCGTCGGTGCGCTGTCTAACTGAACGAATTTGCCGCAGCCCATCAACAGATTGATCATTAAAGGCAAAGTCAGATAACATCGTTTTATGTTTTTTTTCATGCTAATACGAAGCTAGGTTAAAAAGTAAGGTTACAGCCGAAGGTCATGGTCTTCAGCGGGGGCATGGTGAGCAGATTTTGCGTCTCGGGATCTCCGGCCTCGTAGTGCGTTAACGTCATGAGATTCTGCGCTTGAAAAGTGAATTCCAAGCGACGGACACCAATACGTTTCAAATCCTGGATACCATATCGGAAAGACACATTCCGCAAACGAATAAATGAAGCGTCGCTGTATATCGCATCCGACCCGATCAGGAAAGACGTCGCGGGTCTGTAGGCCGGACTCGAACTTTGGGACACGAATCGCCCGATTTCCGTCACATCCCCTTCCTTTTGCCAGCGATTCATCACGAATTTTGGGTAATTCCGTACCTGGTATCCGGGCGGCGTGCTTAACGTGGCCCGATAGTTCCGCCCGAGTTGCTTACGGAAATCGAACAGGAAGGACAAAGCAAAAGATCGGTAGCGGAACTCGTTAAACAATCCACCATAAAACCTGGGATCCGTATCAAGCATGACAATACGGTCCTGGGCATTGAACAAGCCATCTTGGTTGGCGTCCACAAAATCATAGATACCTGTTGATGGATTAACGCCTAAATACCGATACACCTTTTTTACAGACAATGGTTCGCCCACGACATATTGATTGGCATAGGTGGACGTTTCAATCCCAGGAAACGATTTTAGTTCATTACTGGGTAGAGAAACGTTCAAGTTTACATCCCAGGAAACACGAGATTTCAAGAGATCACGCGCTGACAATACGATTTCAAAACCGCTATTCTGTACCAACGCATCAAAATTCCGCAATATGCTAGGGAACCCTGTTTGTGTAGGCAGCCTGTATTGAATCAATTGAGTAGAGCTCCTGTTGCGGAACCAGCTCATACTCCCGTGCAAGCGGTCGTTGAAAACGCCAAGTTCCAGGCCAACCTCCAGCTTTCTGTTCGTCTCCCACGAGAAATCGGGGTTGTACAACTTGGATGGCAATAAAGGCACATGTCCTTCGTAGGTAACACCATTGCTGGGGTTCCACGTATCCAAAAAACTATAATTACCTATCTGATCATTGCCTGTTACACCATAACTCGCTCGTAACTTACCCAAGCTCAGCCACGTCGGCATGTTGAATGTGGCTTCTTCCGAGAAAATCCATGCTGCCCCTAATGCGCCAAAATTCGCAAATTGTTTTCCCGGACCAAAGCGGCTTGACGCATCTCTCCTTCCCGTCAAATTCAGTAAATATTTGTCTTCATAGTTATAGTGCAGCCGACCAAACGCCGCACCATATCGATACAATTCATCAAAATTTGTCGTATTTACCTGTCCTGCTCCAGCAATGGTGTTCAACAAGGCATCGTTGCTGTAATAAATTCCCATAGCACGCAAACCCTCTTGTAAAGCGCTTTGAAACGATCCACCTAGCAAAACATTAATCTCGCCACCTCCCGCTGGCCGATCGTAAGAAAGCTGAGGTTCGAGAATCCAGGAACTCGTCGCCATATTCCCGAAGCCAGCCCGAGGCAATTGGGAGCTAAATGGGTCGAGCGTCCTCGAAGGGTTCTTAGAAACCTCTTGCGAGGAATTATGCGTATAGCCTCCGTGGAGTCTCAGGTTCAGCCCTGTCAGCACACGATAAGATAATCTAATATTTGCATTCAAATTCGCATATTTAGCCAGGTGTGATTGAAAGAACTGCGCATAAGGGTTCGTCAACCCCATATTAGTATAGGTACGTTCTCCATCCCCCCAATAAAGACTTCCGTCATTAGCATGTAGCTGCATATGGGGTGGGAGGGTAATGAGACTGGTTAGGTCTTCGCCCGTCAAGTTGCTGGTATTATGTCCATATAAAGCCGCGAAGTCAAGTCCGAAACGGTCGTCTACCGATTGATGGGCCAAAGTAAACCTGGCCGAGGATCGTCTGGAAGACTGATTGCCTTGCGTAAGTGTTGTCTGTCGATGAAAACCACCACCAAGGGAATACTGCCACTGTTTGCTGCCTCCGCTCAAAGCAAGCTGTGCATCTGTCGTGTAGGCTCTGTTGTCTGCGATGATTTCATTGAAATCTGTATACCGATTCGGATCCCAGGACAATAAATCTGGCGCAGTCTGTCTGGTTGGAACCACGCCGTCATTCTCAAATGCTTCGCCTCTCATTTCTATATATTCGGCGGTGGTCAGCATGGGGGTGATGCGCGTGGCATTCGACCATCCCTGATAGGTATTCAATTGATAGGTCAGGCTTTCCGGCTGGCCTTTCTTAGTCGTAATCAAAATCACGCCATTTGCCCCCCTGCTACCGTAAATGGCCGTAGCATCTGCATCCTTCAATACCTCAATGCTTTCGATGTCTGCTGGATTGATCAGGCTGAACAGGCTCGTCCCCCCCCTCGCAGCATTCGTCAACAGGTTTATTGATTGGCCGTTCGTCGCTACGGGAACCCCATCCACAATAAACAGCGGATCGGATCCCTGTACCAAGGAATTCTGGCCACGGATACGCACATTGAAGGTAGCACCGGGCATTCCCGTGGTCGTTGTCACCTCCAAACCAGGAATCCGCCCCTGAAGTGCAGCCAATGGATTCTCTACTGGCTGTGATGCAATCTCAGCTGCAGATACCCTTCCGACCGACCCGGTGTTCAGGCGTTCGGAAGTCTGGTAGTACCCTTTATTGATGACGACTTCAGCCAATTCACTTTGATTACTACGCAACACAACATGCCCCACATCGGCAGCGACTTTAGCCGTTTGGATAAAATACCCTATATAACTAATCTCCAACACCGCATCCTCCGGCACATTCCGCAATTCGAAATTGCCGTCCTTATCCGTCACGGCCTGCAACGCCGTACGCTTCCCATCGGCGTTCAGCACGCGGATGGAAGCCCCCACCAGCGCGACGCCGGTCGAATCGATTACCTTGCCTTTCACGATGGGGAACGCGAGGATAAGGCCTGCATTGGCCATCCCGGCATCCAGGCCGTCGGCGACAGGCGAACCGACAGGCGATGTGGGCACGCGCTCCACGCGGATAACGTGGTCGCGGATGCTCCAGCGCAGGCCCTTGCCCACCAGGAGGGCATCGAGGATGTCGCCCACCGGCTGGTGCCGGACCGCATAGGTTATCCTTGTGTTTTTGAGTACGTCGGTGTTTTCGTACATGATTGCCACATCGGCCCGCTCCTCGATGGCCTGGAAGACACGTGGCATGGGCATGTCGCGCACGTCGAGCGAGATGGTGGTCTCGGCGCTGCCCTGCCCGAAGCCGGTGGCCGCCGACAGGAGCTGGGTGGTGATGGCGATGAATCCGAATAGGAACGTGCTGATTCTCATCGTTTGTATGAGCACTTGTCTGCCGTCGGCGGGAAAACGATCCCGCCCCTTGCGAAACGTAACGGTTTTTTGCATAAATTGCGTTGGGTTTTACGATTAGTGATAATTAAGGAACCTGCGCCCCTTCGTTTGCTGTCCAGGCGGGAAGGGGTTTTTCGTTGGCCTGCCGCTAGGGCACTGATGCGTTCGTTTTATTTTGCATATGCTTCGTTAGTTTGGTGTCATTTAATCCGATGACGACCGGGGGTAAGGGGTGTCACTACCCCGTGCGATTTTTTTTTATTTTGTTAGGCATAGAGACGCAAGATGTTGCGTCTCTACTATTCGTGGAAATGGAGCGTTCCGTCGACGTCCAGCTTCCCCTGGATGCCAGAAATGGCCTTCAGGTCTTCCAGGAAAACGTCGATGGGTTGGTTGCGGTCAATCACGCCGGTGAACCGGCGGCCAAGGATGGACGGGTCGTCGATGGACACCTGCACGCCGTACCAACGGGGCACCACCCGGCTGATTTCCTCGAGCGTGGCCTCCCGGAAATGGTAACGCCCCTCACGCCAGCTCAGCACCTCGCGGGCGTTGAAGGCGTCGACGCCGATCGGCTTGCCAGGGACATGCGTGGCCTGCTGGCCAGGCATCAAGGCGATTGGCTCGATGGGCGGCCCGGTACTGCTAACGTCTCCCGATCGGGCCTGCATCCGCACCGCGCCCGAGACGAGTGCGACACGTTCGGTACCTTCATCGTACGTGTTGACGTTGAATTCGGTGCCCACCACTTCAACCTCGCTATCGGGGAGGTAGACGAAAAACGGCCGACTGGGGTCTTTCGCCACGCGGAGGTACGCCTCCCCGTCGATGCGGATGTCCCGCGTGCCGCCCTTGAAGGCAACGGGGAAATCCAGCCGAGTGGCCGAGTTGAGCCAGATTTCCGTCCCATCGGCCAACGTGACCCGGTAATCCAACCCGACGGGCACGGTGAGCGTATTGTTGCCTACCGTACCCAAGCTTTCGCCGGTGGTGTATGACAGTGCGTTGTCGGTGTTGGCGAAACGGATGTCGCCGACGGTAATGGTTCCCCGATGCGCGGACAGGTCGATGGTCTCACCGGTGATGAGGCGCAGCTCAATGCCGGGTTTGGCGGCAAGGCGGGCAGCGGCGGAATCGGCATCGTTCGTCTGCTTCCAAAGGAGGTAGATGACCGACGACAGCACCACGATGGCCGACGCGGCGACCCAACGGCGCCAGGTCATGGGGCGCACGGACGCGTAATGGGGCTGCGCCGGTCGCGTTGTCACGGTCTGGATGTCGCGCCATGCCGGCTCGCCTTGCCGCTTGGCGTAACCCGCCGACAACTCGGCATAGGCCGCCCGCGCCTGTTCATGGTCGCGCAGCAGCGCCTCCGCCTGCACAGCCTCCTCGGCGTCCAAGGTGCCCGTGAGCCGCCCAAGCAGCAGGTACAGTTCCTCATCGGTCAACTTTTCCATCTATCCTTATGAGTGTTTAACTTCGTCCGAATCACTATCCGCCATCCCTTTTTATTTCAGCCGCTCGCGCAGGCGCTTCAACGCCTTGGTCATGTGGTTGCTCACCGTGTTCTCGCTGATGCCGAGTTGCGCGGCGATTTCCGCGTAGCTGAGCTGCTCCACGTAATGCATGCGGAACACCCGGGCCGCCATGGGCGGCAGGCTGGTCACGGCGGCCTCGATCTGCTCGCCGAGCGCCCGTGCTTCCGCCGCGTTAGCCACGGCCTGTTCCGTACCGCCGAAATAGGCCTGCCGCAGCCGCTCCCGGTTGGCCTCGCGCTTGAGGTGATCCAGGCTGCGGTTGCGCACCGATTGCATGAGGTAACCCACCAAACCGGTATGCACCTGCCGGTACAATTGCCTCTCCCAGAAATCGATGAACAGGTCCTGCACGAGGTCTTGCGCCACGGCTTCGTCCTTCACCAGGGTAAACGCATAGGCATAAAGCCGCATGCGTGCATGGCGGTAAAGCTCGTCCAACGCGGCCGGGTCATCCGCCAGCAGCCGATGCAACAAATCCGTATAATCCACCTTGCCGTAATCCAACTCGCGCGATTCAGTGCGCTAAAGATAGGGGATTTCCGGGAATTCGGAAGCCAGGAAGCTAGTACAACATCCCGAACAGCCATAGCGGTATCTTCCGGCCATTGCCTACTTCGATATCGTCCGCTGCGACGTAGGCGTTGTCCAACCCTGCCACTTGGCTGAAGTCTTTCCTTGCGCCGCCCACTTCGATGATGTACGTACCGTCAAGCACGAAATCGCCTTTCTTGGCCAAATCCACGCGATGCCCAGCGTTACGCAGTTGATTGACGAAAAAGCTCTCCCTCACGCTGCCCGCATTCCTGGGCTGGGTGGAGATGGCATGGAATAGATTCGGGTTATCCAACAACAGTTTGCCAGGCTTCTCCATCGGCCCAAGCCCTTTCCCTTCGAGGTACACCAATTGGATCAACTTGGCTTTCTCCAGGTAGTGCAGGTATTGGATGAGGGAAGCCCTTCCCATGCCGATGGACCTTGCCAGTTCCGACACATTGGGTTTGAACGGGACCTGCGTGGCCAGGCTCGCCAGCAATTGGTTGATTTTCCGGATTTGCTGTTTGTCCACGTCCTCGATAAAAGCGAGGTCGTAAGCGACCGTGAGGTTCACGACGTTGGCAAGCTGATTGGGATACCCCCTTACATCCTCTTTGTAAAACGGGTAATAGCCATGTGCAGTGAATTCTTCGAACAACTTGACGGGTTTCAGGCTATTCAGCGCGCTCGCCAACATCACGTGTTCGTCGAAAAGCTGTTCCAGCGGGATGGGGTCATGATCGATGCCGTATTCAAAAGACAGGAACTCCCTGAACGATAATCCCGGCAAATGGTAAACGCGTGCCCTCCGGCTCAAGTCCACCTCCAATGACAGCATCTCGACGATGGAAGACCCGGTGAATATCAGGTGCAGGTCTTTATAGAAATCGTACAGGTTCTTGAGCTCGCGCGCCCAACCCTCGTATTTGTGCACTTCATCGATAAACAGGTACCTTCCCCCTGCCTTCCGGAACGATTCCGCGGTCTCCACCAGGGTATGTGTGGCAAAGTAAAGGTCGTCCAGGCTGATGTACAGCACCTCCTCGGCAGGAACATCCAACAGTCTCATGCGTTGCAACAACAGGGTAGACTTGCCTACTCCCCGGGCACCGAGCACACCGATGAGCCTGTTCTGCCAATTGATTTGGTTCAACAATGGACGCTGGAAGCCCATTTCCACCTGGCTCAATAGGATTGCTGACTTTTCTTTAAGGACGTCCATACACAAAAATGTTTTCCATTGAAAACAAAATTAATAAAAATTGTTTTCAATAGAGAACAAAATAGAGAAAAAGTGTTTCTAATAAGGAGCAAAAATCAATCTGCATTTGATGCCTGCGCCCTTCAGATCAATGCGGTGCGCTAGCGCAAGGGGATTTTCGGGAAACGGAAATCGCTACGAAACGTCCTTGTCGGCCTTTAAATACGCCATGATATCGACGACCTCTTTCTCGTCGAGGTTTTCGAAAAGCCCAGGGGGCATCATCGACACCGGCGCCACCTCTTTCGATTGGATCGTCGACTTGTTGATCAGCACCGGTTCGTCTTGCCCCACCACCCGAAGCGAAAGCTGTCGCTGGTCTTCGCCGATGACGTTGCCCGAGTACGTCCGTCCATCGCGCGTGTTGATGACCACCATGCGGTAGTCGTCTTGGATTTCGGCGCTAGGCTCCAAGACGTTCAGCAGGATGTAATTGACATCCCGCCGGTTGGAACCGGTGAGGTCAGGGCCCATTACGCCGCCTTGGCCGAATAATTTGTGGCAGGTGCCGCAAACGCGCTGGAACACGGCCTTGCCGTGCCGCACATCGGCCTTGGCCAAGGCCGCGGTATTCAGGAGCTTGCGGTACTTGTCATAAGCGGCTTCGTCGCTGGCCACTTGCTCGATCGGCCCCCAGACCTCGATGAATCCACTGCCCACCACACGTAGCAATTGACGGGCGACATTGACCGGGACTTCCTTCTTCGCGATCCGTCCGGCCTTGATCTCGGCCATCAGCATGTTGCCGTACAGCGAGCGGGAAGCGAGCGCCTGCACGGCTTGCTGGCGCTCTTCCGGCGTCAATCGGCTATACTGCTCGATGACCATGCGCCCCAACGGTTCGTGCTCGAAACCGGCCACGGATCGGATGGCTTCCTGTCGCATGGCGGGTTCCTGCATCAATCCCGGCAGTTCGGGCACCAACTCCTGGCGCTGCTGCGCGGCAAGTAGCTGCAACGCCCGTTTGCGTTGGTCGACCGGGGCGCGCCGATCCTTCAGCGTGGCGAGGGCACGTTGCGTGGCCTCCGAATCGCCGAAGAGCGCCGATACCTCGAGCGAAAGTGCTTCGACTTTTCCGCCCTTGCGCTGGAGTTGCTTCGACACGGTTGCCCAATTGGCGGGGATACGGATGTCCGTGCGGCCCTCCATGCCGGATAGCATACCGGATAGCAGGTCTTGCGTGTTTTGTCCGTCTGCAATGACCGCCACCAGGCGCTGCAAGTCGTCGCCATCGACGGCACGCCTGGCGATGTATTGCGTAACGAGCGGTATACGCGATCGCTTGGCCAGCGCCAAGAACCGATCGGGATCTTTTGCAATCAAGGGCTCGATGCCGAACCAGATCATCTTGGGCAGGTTGTGATCCCGTTGGTCTTTTTCATGCCGCAAGAGGTTTTCGGCGATGCCCCACCGGTCGGCAATGGCGATGCGCTGGAGCGCCGCGGCGAGGTACAGGCGCACCACGGGCGATGGATCGCGCTCGGCCATCGACCGGAAGCGCGCTACCGCGGCGGCGGGCGGTGCGCTGTCTTCACAAAGCAATTGGATGGCCCAAGCCCTGACGTGGGCGTCTTTGTCTTGCAATGCGCGGATCAAGTCCGCCTGGTCCAGCCCACCGGTGATGTGCAGGCCCCACATCGCCCGTAGCCGCCAATCGGCGTTCTTCTCCTTTTCGAACAGCTGTTTAAGCTGGCCGTGAGTGGCCGCCTTGAGGGTTCCCGACGCCGCGCGTTTCTGCAAGATGCCCCGGGCGCGCCGGGCGTGCCAGTCGCTGCCGCTGGTCTGGAGCGCCACCAGCCGCTCGTCGGGGAGCTTATTCAGGTCGGCGTGGCGCCCGGCGAAATCAGCCGCCTGCGACTTGGTGGGCATGATCCTGAAGATGCGGCCGGTCTCTTCGTTGAGCACTTCCTGCCCGCAGATGTCGGCGTCATGCCAATCCAGCACGTACAGGCCGCCATCTGGCCCGATTTCCATGCTGAAGCCTACCCACTGCGCGTTGTTGGCCATCAGGAATTCATCGCCGTGAAGGCCCTCGAACCCCGAGCCCTTGGGCTTGAGGATGTCGGAGAGTACGGCATGCTCGTGGATATTGGCCATGAAGATGCGACCACGCTCCACTTCCGGGAATGCGTCGGACTGGTAGATGCGCGCACCGCCATGGGCCGAGCTGTGGCTGTGATCGGCAATCGTCTTGATGTCTTCGTAAACGTAGGGGTTGAAATGCTGGCCGCCTTGCCGGTGGTAGATGCCGCCGGGGATGACGTGCCACAGGTGCGGGATGACGCACGCGGTCATGAACAACTGGCCCTTGGCGTCGTAGTCGATGCCCCACGGATTGCTGAAGCCATGGGCCACCACTTCGAACCGATCCTTGACGGGATGGTAGCGCCAAACGCCGCCGTTGATATCCACGCCATCGGCTTCCAACAGGTCTTCCGGAAACGGATCGTTATGGTAATAGAGCTTGGCATCGCCATTCGGCTTGCGTATCTTTGACGGCGTGGCGAAGCCCTGCAGCCCATACAGCCAACCATCGGGGCCCCACAGCAGGCTGTTGAGCGTTTCGTGCCGATCGCGGATGCCCCAGCCCGTGAGCAGGATCTCCACGTCGTCCATATCAGCCTTGTCGTCGCCGTCTCGATCGGGAATGAACAGCAGGTTGGGCGGCGCACCCACGTAAAGGCCGTCAAACCCCACGGCGATAGCCGCCGGGAATGCCAGCCCCTCCGCGAAGACGGTTTGCCGATCGGCGACGCCGTCCCGGTCGGTGTCTTCCAGGATGAGGATGCGGCTGGTGCCTACGTTGGAAAACCCGTGGCCCCGCGACTCATAGTCCTTGTTTTCGGCCACCCACAGCCTGCCCCGGTCATCCCAGCAGAATGCCATCGGTTGGCTCATCATGGGCTCGGCTGCCCATACGTTGGCTTCATATCCCCGCTTCATGGTCATCGCATCGACCGCCTCTTGCGGGGTGAGGAATTTAGCGTCCCGGCCTTCCTGCCTGGCCTGGTCCCAAAGTTCCGTGACGCTGTACATACCCACTTTCCCCGAGAAATCGCTCCAGGTATCGGTAACGTCCCGCTCGTTCAAGTCGCCGGTATAAACCACCAGTTGGTGGCGTATGGTTTCCTTATGCCCCTGTTCAACTATCCAATCACCATCGCGCGTGTAGGCCACCCCGACCCCAAACTGATTATCGACACGCCATTTATTGGGATACCCCCGGTTGTCGGGATGGTCGAAGATGGCCACATTGGCCCACGTGTCCATGCCCGGGATGGCCATGCCGACGTTGAGCCACATGGCCGATTGACCTTCTGCATGGCCATCGCGTTTCCGTGCGGCATTGGTCACTTCGGCCTCGATACCATCTTGCCACGGCATGCGCAGGAAAAGCCCGCCGTAATCATACTGGCCGATGACCACCGCGGTCTTGGCTTCGCCCTGCCAAGCCAGCTCCAGGAAATATCGGCCGCCCACCTCGCGCATCCTCCAGTTTTGGGTTTCTTCCAGTACCGTCTCCCCACGTTCGTCCAAGAGCTGGTAGATCGTCTGCCACGCCACCGATTCCCCCGCTTGCGTAATGACGGTGGCGGCTACCCGCCGCCAGTGATCGCCTTGGGGGTTATGGAAATAGTCTCGCCCATTCACGCGCGTGAACCCCCAGTATAGACCGGTTTGGTGCTTGTGGTGATCCGGGCTGTATTGGGTGAGCACGCCGTCGCCCGTAGGCGATACGATGGGATGGATGTAGGGTCGGAAATCTGATCTGGCGTGCTGGACCAAGATGGGCTCGGTGCCACCAGCCCGGAAGACGGAGATGGTGCCGGCTTGGTCGTCATGCCTGACGTCAAGCGATACGGGTTCCGCCGACGCGTCGTCGGCCTGCGTAGATCGGGATCCGCAACCGGAACAAACCCCAAGGGTGGCCAATGCCAAAAGGCCATACAAAAAAAGCGGATGGTGTCGCATAACTCAACGCATGTGATAACTGGTGCATGGACGCCAACGGCGAACCGGCGCTAAAACTAGTGTTTAAAGCCGAATTAATCAAAGATAATCGCTTATTTTGCATCCATGCGCATCCTCATCATCCACAACGAATACCAGGAACCGGGCGGGGAGGATGCGGTCGTGGCACAAGAAAGGGCGCTCCTGGAACAGACGGAGCAGGTGGCTACGCTTAACTTCCACAACCGGAAAGGCTGGCGTGGCGTTTGGCAGACGGGATGGTCGCCCTGGAACGTATGGGCCGGGCGCCGCGTGAAACAGGCCATCCGGCAGCATCGTCCGGACGTGATCCATATCCACAACATGCACTATGCCATCGGCCCCATCGCCATCCGCATCGCCAAAAGGCGCGGCATCGCCGTGGTGATGACGTTGCACAACTACCGGCTGCTGTGTCCATCGGCCACCTTGTTTTACGACGGCCGGGTATTCACGGACAGCTTGCAGGCCGCTTTCCCATGGAAAGCCGTACGATTGGGCGTACACAGCCATTCGGTCGTGAAGACCTTTTGGCTGGCGCTGACCTTGTGGATACATCGGCGGATGGGCACATGGCGGCAGGTGGACCGCTACCTCGCGCTCACCGATTTCGCGAAGGCGCTGTTCGTCGGCTCATCGTTCGGCGTGCCGGAAAACCGGTTCATTACCAAGCCGAATTTCGTGGCCGTTCCCGCAACGTCCTTGCAACCCCGGGGCGATCATTTCCTATTCATCGGCCGATTGACGCCCGAAAAAGGGATTGCCGTGCTGCTGGAAGCTTTCGCGGGTACGGATGCCCAGCTACGGATCGCGGGAGACGGCCCCTTGCGGCAACGGGTGGAGCAGGCAGCAGGGCTGCACGCCAACATCACTTTTTTGGGACCGCTAGGGCGTTTGGCAATCCAACAGGAGCTAGCAACTTGCACGGCGCTGGTTTTCCCGTCCATTTGGTACGAGGGGATGCCAATGACGATACTCGAGGCGTTCGCGTCGGGCACCCCGGTCATCGCCAGCGAACTCGGTGCCATGCAGGCCATGGTACAATCGGATGAAAACGGTTGGCTTTTCGCACCTGGCGATGCCTTGGCCTTGCGCGACTGCGTGGCCCGTTGGTTGGCCACCTACACGGGCGAAAGGCGTCGGCTTGGCATCGGCGCAAGGGCTGCCTATGAGCGGCTGTACACGGCATCCCGCAACAAAGACCTGCTGCTGGCCTGTTACCAAGAGGCGATCAACACCTCCAAAGAGAACCGGCACATTGAACGCGTCAAAACCGAACGAATTCCTCGATTTGCTCGTTGGTGAACCGAACGGTGTCTTCCTTATATAGGTTGCCTTCGGCATCGAATTCCTGAAATATATGGGGGATGTGGATGCGTAAAGGCAACACATTGATGCGCACGTAATGGCAAACGCCCGTAAAATGATCCACGCCGCGGATATTGCCGTATTTGCCGCTTGAAAGCCCTACCAAGGCGGCCTTCTTGTTGAAGAAACTGTCGGGGAATTGGCATGCGTCCACAAACGTCTTGAGGATGCCAGGAAAACTTCCATTGTATTCGGGAATAACGAAGATGAATTTCTTGGAGGCCAGGATGCGGTCTTGGAAGGGTTGGAACGATTCGCCACGGGCCCGGTACATGTCAGCCGAAATGAAATCTCCAGACAGGTCCGCCAAGGAGAGCACATGTGCGGCCACGCCTTTTTCCAGCAGCTTTTGCTGATAGTAATTCGAAAGCTTCAAGGTATTGCTATGTGGGCGGTTCGTGCCGGATATGATGGTCACCATGATAGATTAAATTAAAAAAGCGTATCTTAGCGCCTTGTATCAGCGCCTGCTAAAATGCCCAAAAGTACGAATTAATGGATACTTTTGGTGCGACACGCCGCAATGTTTTGCGAGGCAGGTACGATTTTGGTTTAAAGAAGAGCAGCAATAATCGCCCATGGGTAAAATCATTTCAATAGCCAATCAAAAAGGAGGGGTAGGCAAAACGACCACTTCCATCAATCTTGCGGCCAGTTTGGCTGTACTGGAATACAAGACCTTATTGGTGGATGCCGATCCGCAGGCCAATTCGACGTCCGGGATCGGCTTCGACCCGCGTACGATCAAGGCCAGCGTCTACGAATGTTTGGTCAACGACCTGGATCCGCGAGAGGCCATCCAGCACACGGACACGCCCTACCTCGACTTGCTGCCGGCGCACATCGACCTGGTGGGTGCCGAAATCGAAATGATCAACCTGCACGAACGGGAATTCAAGATGCGCGGGATACTGGAGCAGGTGAAGGACGACTATGATTTCATCATCATCGACTGCTCGCCGTCTTTGGGCCTCATCACCATCAACGCCCTGTCGGCTTCGAACTCGGTGATCATCCCGGTGCAATGCGAATACTTCGCGCTCGAAGGATTGGGCAAATTGCTCAACACCATCAAGATCGTGCAAAGCCGGTTGAACACGGCATTGGAAATTGAAGGCATCCTGTTGACGATGTACGATGTACGCCTGCGCCTCTCCAACCAGGTGGTTGAAGAGGTCCGTTCACATTTCACGGAACTGGTTTTCAATACGATCATCCAGCGGAACACCCGGCTGAGCGAGGCGCCCAGCTTCGGGATTTCGGTGATCATGCACGACGCGAACAGCAAAGGGGCCATCAATTACCTCAACCTGGCACGTGAAATATTGGAAAAAAACAACTTCCATAAAGAGCAAGAACACGCAAGCGTATAGTATAACATGGCAGCACAACAACGGAAAACAGGATTGGGAAGGGGGCTGAGTGCATTGCTGAATGATTCCGACGAAGTCATCAAACGGCCATCGGAAAGCACGGCTGTAGGCGACGTCCAAGAACAACAGGCACCGTCATCCATCAGCGAGATACGCATTTCGCAGATTGCGGTAAACCCATTCCAACCGCGAACCGATTTTGACGAGGAAGCCCTCAGGGAGCTTGCCGATTCCATCAAATTGCAGGGGCTCATCCAGCCCATCACGGTCAGGCAAGCCGCGCCCAACACCTACCAGCTCATCAGCGGTGAGCGCAGGCTACGGGCGTCTAAACTGGCGGGACTGACCGAAATACCGGCGTATGTGCGTACAGCCAACGACCAGCAGATGCTGGAAATGGCCTTGATCGAAAATATCCAGCGCGAAAACCTCAACGCCATGGAGGTGGCGCTCAGTTTCCAGCGGATGATCGAAGAGTGCAACCTCAAACAGGAGGAGCTGGGCGAACGGGTGAGCAAAAACCGATCTACGGTAACCAACTACCTGCGGCTATTGAAATTGCCGCCCGTCATCCAGGCGGCCATCCGGGATGGCGAACTGAGCATGGGCCATGCCCGTGCACTCATCAATCTACCCGAAATCGACAAACAATTGTACGTTTTCCGCGAAATCGTGCAAAAGGGCCTTTCCGTACGGAAAACGGAGGAGCTGGTGCGCGACATCCAGCAACAGGCAAGCCAGAAGCCGGCCAAGAACCCGAAAGCGTCGACGCTGTCGTTCCAATACCAAAAAGTGGAGGATGACCTGGCATCCAAGTTCGCCACGCGCGTGAAGCTGAAGGTGGCGGGGAAGAAAGGGAACGGCGCCATCGAGATCCCATTCCATTCGGAAGATGACCTGAACCGGATCCTTGAATTGCTGGATTGGTGATGGCTCGTGTCGTAATCGTAGTGGTGTTGGTGGTTGCTGCCCTTGGAATCGCCCGGGCGCAAGTGCCAGACAGCCTGCGGCGTGACACCATCCCATCGATAACGGATAGCTTGGCCACCAACGCGGCGGACACCACCGCGAAGGAAACCCGGCGGGAGCGGCGGCAACGTGAAAAACGCGAAAAGGAGGCCAAGGAGGAGCTCAAAACGGTCTTCAAGGACTCGGCGAGGTTGGCGCTCGAGGCGCTGTCCGTGCGGCCTTGGAAGCAGTCACTGATGGTGCCAGGATGGGGCCAGATCACCAACGGTGGGTTGTGGTGGATCAAGGTACCGGTCATCTATGGGGGCTTGGTGAGCGCGGTGCTGATCTTTGAATTCAACAACCGGTACTATCATGACATCTTGGAGGAAGTGCAATACCGCATCAACAACAACCATGCAATCCCGCCAAACACCAGGTACCCGAACATTGAGGCCGGCAGCCACATGACCGACTACATGACAACGTACAAAGACCTCTATCGCCGCAACCGCGACCTGACCGTCTTGGGCACGGTAGGATTCTGGGGGTTGCAGGCCGTGGAAGCGTACGTGACCTCCATGCTGAAGCACCGCTGGGAAATCGGCGATGACCTGACGTTCAAGGTATCGCCGACCGTATTCGGCCAACCCGGTGGCTCGTTGGCTTACCAACCGCCGCTGATTGGCGTGAAGGTCAATTTAAGATTTTAGATTTAGGCTAACCATCAATAACTGATATATGAACATTGTACTACTCGGGTATGGCAAAATGGGCCGTCACATTGAAAAATTCGCCCTGCAACGCGGCCATCAGATCCAGTTGATCGTTGACGAAAACAACCGTGAAACGATTGGGAGCGCCGATCTGGAAGGCGCTGACGTGGCCATCGACTTCAGCAGGCCCGAAGCCGCCGTGGCCAATATCGAGCTTTGCTTTGAAGGCGGTGTGCCTATCGTGGTGGGCACCACCGGGTGGTATGGCCAATTGGAGGCGGTCAAAAAAAGATGCCTTGACGGTAACAAAAGCCTCCTATATGGCTCTAACTTCAGTATTGGCGTGAATGTGTTTTTCCACATCAATAAATTGTTGGCTGGCGTGATGAATCCGTATAAGCAATATGACGTACAGGTGGAAGAGATCCATCATACCGAAAAGCTGGACGCCCCGAGCGGTACGGCCATCACCATTGCCGAAGGCATCATCGCGCACAACGATTCAAAGGAGGGGTGGATAAACAACCTGATCGGCGAGGGCGAGGAAACCATCCCCAAACCCAGTCAATTGCTCATCGAGAGCCACAGGATCGATGACGTGCCGGGTACACATACCGTGCTGTATAGTTCTGAGGTTGACCAGATCGAGTTCAAACACACCGCTCACAGCCGTGCGGGCTTTGCATTGGGAGCCGTAATCGCCGCTGAATGGCTCCTGGGCAAAACCGGATTTTACCAAGTGACCGAAATGTTTAACTTTGGCGGGCATAATTAATATCATGGGCTATATCATTTTTGCAATCATCCTTGTCCTGATCCACGTGGGTCTTTGGAAACTCTTCATCAAGGCCGGCCGCCAAGGCTGGGAATCACTCATACCGGTCTACAGGGAATTCGTCATCACCAGGTACATCACTGGCCATCCGGCTTGGTGGATTGCGCTGCTGCTGATCCCCATCGTAAACATCTTCATCTTCTTCGGGATATACCTCGACTTGGTGAAAAGTTTCGGTAAACGCCGTTTCTGGGAATACGCAGCCACGATCCTGGTGCCTTTCGTGGTGCTCCCGTGGTGGGGCAATGATCCCAAGGTAACGTATCTCGGCCAGTCGTTCACGCCCGAATTCAAAGAAAAATACCCGTATAAGAAAACGGTGGCCCGCGAGTGGGCCGATGCCATCGTATTTGCCGTAGTGGCCGCCACGCTGATCAGGGGTTTCCTGATCGAAGCCTACATGATTCCGACGGGTTCGATGGAGAAAAGCCTGCTAGTCGGCGATTTCCTCTTCGTCAGCAAGCTCAACTATGGGCCGCGCGTACCGATGACGCCGGTGGCGTTCCCCTTTGCGCACCATACCATGCCGGTCGTGGGTGGCAAAGCCTATTGGGAAGGCATCAAAATCGGCTATAAACGGCTTCCCGGATTCCAGGAAATCAAACGGAACGACGTGGTGGTCTTCAATTACCCAATGGAGGCCGACGCCCCCTTCAACAGACCGATCGACAAGCGTGAAAACTACATCAAGCGTGCGGTGGGCATCCCAGGAGACACGATTTCCCTGCGCGAAGCGCAGCTGTTCGTGAACGGACAGGATGGTTTCAAACCGCCGCAAGGCCAGTTGGACTATTTGGTGTACACCGACGGCACCGGATTGAACCCGCAACGCCTGCTGGACATGCGCATCGAATCAAGCCCATATGCGCGGGAGCCCTACCTCCTCTTCCTGACCGAAGAACGGTACAACGAAGTGAAGGGTTGGGCAAACGTAACCAAGATCGTCCCGAACATCAGCCACCGGGATCAGGCCCAGCCGGGCGTGTTCCCCAACAACAAGCTCTACCAGTGGAACATCGACAACTTTGGCCCGCTCATCGTGCCAAAAGCGGGATGGACCGTACCATTGGACAGCTTGACCCTGCCGCTTTATGAACGGGCTATCCGCGTTTATGAAGGCAATGAGCTGGAAAGCCGGGCGGATGGCGTGTACCTCAATGGCGACAAGGCCGACAGCTACACGTTCAAGATGAACTATTACTGGATGATGGGCGACAACCGCCATAACTCCGAAGACGCGCGCACCTGGGGGTTCGTGCCCGAAGACCACATCGTGGGCAAGGCGCTCTTCGTATGGTTGAGCTGGGATAAGGACGGCACATTCTTCGACAAGATCCGCTGGAACCGGATTTTCATGGGCATCAAGTAATGGTCATCAGTCGGCGGCACTAGCCGCCAGGTACCGTTTTACGGTCTCTTCCAATCCCAAGTAAAGCGCGTCCGAAATCAATGCATGGCCAATGCTCACCTCGAGCAGCCCAGGTATGTTTTCCGCGAAATAGCGAAGGTTGTTTAAATCGAGATCATGCCCGGCATTGAGCCCCAATCCAACCCGTTGCGCTTCTTGGGCCGCAGCGGCGTATGGGCGTATAGCCCGTTCGCGGTCACCATGGTAATTTACGGCATACGATTCGGTGTACAATTCGACGCGATCGGCCCCGGCCTGGGCTGCCCCCTGCACCATGGCCGGGTCGGGATCCACGAATAAGGATACCCGTATGCCTTCGCCCTTGAACAACGCGCAGATATCCTGCAGATACGACTGATGCTTGATGGTATCCCAACCGTGATTTGAAGTGATCTGGCCAGGGTCATCGGGCACCAACGTAACCTGTGCGGGCTGCGTATCGATCACTAAGCGAACGAATTTTTCCTCGCGACTATTGCCTTCGATGTTCAATTCGGTCTTGATGTTGGCCTTAAGGTCATAGACATCCCGATAACGGATGTGACGTTCATCAGGCCTGGGGTGTACGGTGATGCCTTGTGCGCCAAACCGCTCGCAGGCCAAGGCGGCTTGCAGCACATCGGGGTTGTTCCCGCCCCGCGAATTGCGGAGGGTGGCGATTTTGTTGATATTGACGGATAGCCTTGCCATGGGATTGCTTTTTTTATCCTGCAAAGGTATAAAGTTAAATGCTTAAATTGCGGAGGTTATGGAGAGTTTCGACTTCAGCTTCCGGCTATTGGATATCATCGACATCCTGTTGGTGGCGGTGATCCTGTATTACATCTACAGCCTGATCAGGGGCACGATTGCCGTGAATATCCTGATCGGCCTGGGGTTGATATACGTCATCTTCTTGTTGGTCAAGCAATTCAACATGCACCTGCTAACCGAGATCTTCGGTGGCTTCATCAGCGTGGGTTCGTTGGCCTTGGTGGTGGTATTCCAGCAGGAAATCCGTCGCTTCCTCATCCACATCGGCAAAAACATCTCCGTGAAGCGGAAAAATCTCCTGTGGTCTATCTTCGTGAGCAAAAAAACGGCGACACAAGACAACCACGCACGCCTTAAACCGATCATCGATGCTTGCCGGAGCATGGCTAAATCCTACACGGGTGCACTGCTGGTCTTCTCGAAATATTTTGATGAGGAGTACTACCAAACCAGCGGTGAATACATGGACGCCCAGGTATCCAAACGCTTGCTGGAAAGCATTTTCCAGAAAAACAGTCCGCTCCATGACGGGGCGGTGGTCATCGTGGACTTCAAGATCAAAACCGCCAGTTGCGTGCTCCCGCTATCGGAGAGCGAAGACCTACCGCTCCATTTCGGCTTGCGGCACCGCGCGGCGATCGGCGTGACGGAGGTGAGCGATGCCGTGGCGGTCATCGTATCGGAAGAGACGGGCGAAATCTCGTTTGCGAAAGACGGCAACGTGAACATGAACATCAGCCACGAAGAACTCGAAGAGTTGCTGAATGCTTCCCTGTAAAACAGTGAAGGGGTCGACGTTTTGCTGACGCCTCCCCCTTCTATTCATACATAGCGTTTGTTTAACTTTATTTTTTGGCTTCGGCAAGCACCTGATTGTTCAGCTTGATGTATTCCGGGTTGCTTTGCTGGGTCGCTATCTCCACGCCCTGCGTGGCCGTAGCGATCGCCCCCTGCTTATCGCCTGCCTTGAGTTGGATACGCGCTTTCCAATACTTGATGTAAGGTGGCGTGTTGGGCCCGCTGTCCGCGGCATTGGCCCACTCCAGCGCCTTTTGGATGTCCTTGTTATTGTTGTAATAATATTGCGCCGCCTGGAGATAAGGCTTTTTCTCGCCCTTCATGGCTTCAGCTATCGATGCCATGATGGCTGCGTCCTGATCGACCGTCAACTCGAAACCAACCGCGGTCTTGTCCCACGCCAGGTTGAGCTTTGCGCTTTGCGGCTTGACGTCCGAAAAGGACATGGTGAATGTCTCTACGTGATTGGCAGCCTTTTCGGGCTTGACGGTAAACCGGAGCACATCGTCATCCTGTTTGTAGGTATAGGCTCCCCACTGCTCGGCGTTCTTGGTGATGATGATGGTCCATTCTTTCGTACCGGGAATGGTAAGCAAGCCGTAGGTGCCCGCTGCCAACTGTTGGCCACCAATGGTCACTTGGCTGTCAAACGTAAGTTTGGGAATGCCATTGGCTCCCGTGCGCCAAACCTGGTCGTAAGGCACCAATTCGCCGAATACCTTTCTGCCATTTACGTTTGGGCGGAAATAGGTCAATGTCACGGTACCAATGCCCAAACCCTGCGTGACGGTTTGCGTGCTGCTCGCCGGGGGCAACTTTACCTGGGCGGCTGCAGGCTGTAGCCCCAAGGCCATCGCCATGCCCACGACCGCGAAAGTCAAGAGATGCTTCTTCATATTCATGTTTGTTGTTGTTTACAATGCGTCGAATTTAGGGAATATTTGTCGCACCGGCCCAACATTACCAAAATATTACAATACCGGCATAATACCGTTATATCAACGGCGTTTTAAGGGTGTTAGTTTACCAAGTCCTGTTTTCCTGCACGGCGAGCACGCGGTGCAGGAAAATCAGGCACAACGCCGAAAACCCATCAAACGTAATTCAAGACCTGCTTTCGCCGACCTTATGGCCGTAGCTGGCGAAATAAAGGATGTAAAGGTATGCGGGAATCATCGCATACAGAAATGCGTGCTGGAAGTCTACCCCCAGGGTATCTTTGATATAGCCGTAAACCAGTGGCCAGATTGCTCCGCCAGCGATACCCATGATCATGATTCCTGACCCGACTTTGGTAAATCGACCAAGGCCCTTGATGCCAAGCGGGAAAATAGCGGGCCACATGAGTGCGTTGGCGATGCCCAGCAAGGCCACGAAAATATAAGAAGTCATCCCCGACGTGAAGACCGAAATCAAGGTGAAGACAATCCCGACAATCGTGCAGGCCCGGAGTGCGGCTTGTTGGGTGATAAACCTCGGGATGGTTGCAATCCCGATGAAATAACCGACGAGCATGCAGCCGAGCGTAAAGGCGGTGCCATACTTCACGAAAAACGGTGGCAGGGATAACAATTGTCCGTAAGTGCCTATGATATCGCCGGCCATTACCTCTACGGCTACGCAAAAGAATATCGCCAGCATCCCCAGGAATAGGTGGGGAAAGTGGAAGATGCTATCCTTCCTTTTCGCACCTGCCCGCTCGTCAACGGCTTCTTCCCTATTGACGTCGACTTCGGGCATCTTCGCGAAAAAGACGATGACGGCCAAGATCGAAACACCTATGGCGACGCCGATGTACGGGCTATGGAGCCTCCCGGCAAGCTCCGCCAATAGGGCATCGTGCTCTGCCCCGGATCCGAGGCTGGTGATTTTATCGGATATGCGTTTGTAGTCTTTCAAGAGGATACTCCCTAAAACAAACGGCACGATGATGCCAGCGGTCTTATTGAATATGCCGACAATGGAAATGCGTTGGGCGGCACTCTCGATGGGACCGATGATGCTAAGGTATGGGTTTATGGCCGTCTGGAGTAACGACATACCGGCAGCTTGGACAAAAATCGCGAGCAAAAACAGTTCATAGCTCAGCCTTGTCGCCGCGGGCAATATGGCCAACGCACCGACAACGATCAACAACAGGCTCACCACGATTCCACTCTTGAACCCGATTTTCCCCAAGATCCATGAGCTGGGAAGCGCAAGGAAGAAATAGGCGATGTAGGATGCAAACAAGATAAAGAAGGCCTGCAAATCGGTTTCGAGGTTAAAGGCCAACCGCACAAACGGAATCAGGGCGCCGTTGGCCCACGTGATATAACCTAAAATAAAGAACAATGCGCAGCATATGATCATCGGCAATAATGCTGTCTTTTTTTGAGTTGCTATGGCATCCATCGATTGAAAAGTTAACTTCCGAGCCACAAGACTATGAAATAAAATTTACAATCGGAACAAAAAAATCACGCAACCGGTTGACCTTTTATAATTTTTTTATAAAACAGCGGTAGACTTAGGTGATTTTTGCATAAAAATAGGAAACGCCCTGAATCATCAGGGCATTTCCTACACCTAAACCGTATCATAAAACCATGGAAATGGTTCGTAGATATCGATTAAACAACCCACCGGCAGAAAGGTTTTGTTTTTTTAACAAGCCCGTTATTCATCTTGGATATAGCGGTCTCGGATGATGTTGCGGTGATGGTTCAAATGGCCCGCGATGATGTACAGGAAGGCCCTCACGCTGATCAGCCGCTCGGCGGCGATACCGCGACGTGCCAATTCGTGATCGTTGAAACTCCTGAAGAGCATCAGGTTCGATTTCCGCAACAAAACGAATTCTTCGGAATAGCTGGCGATGGAGCGTTCGTTGAACCGCGCGTTGGCGACGAAATCTTCCTGCTCAAAGCCGGCTAGCTCCTTTGTGTCGTTCCGCGCGAACCGCAGCGCCCGGTAAGCCATGATCCTTTCGGTATCCAGGACATGGCCCAGCACCTGTTTGATGGTCCACTTACCCTCGGCATACGCGTATTCGGATTTCCCGGCCGGGATGTTGGCCAAAAAGTCGGGAAACGAATCGACCTGTTCTTGCAGGGCTTCCATGACATCGCCTTTTACGGTATCGATGTAAGGCGAATAGATCGCTGGGTATTCATCAGATTTGAGCGGGTTCATACGTCTGGCTACTTGGTAATACAATCCTAAATGTGGTTCCTCTATCGAGTTCTGATTCTTTGACGAAAATCTGCCCCTTGTGGTATTCAATCATCCGTTTGGTAAGGCTCAACCCAAGCCCCCATCCCCGCTTCCGGGTCGTGAATCCTGGCTGGAAAACGGCTTCGAACTTATTTCGGGGTATCCCCTTTCCGGTGTCGCTAATGTCTAGAAAAATTTGCTCTTTCGCAATATTTTCTGAAATAACAATGTCTATGCGTCCAGCCGACTCGATGGCATTCGCCGCATTCTTCAACAGGTTTTCGAGCACCCAATCAAAAAGCGGCACGTTGAGCATGGCTTTCACCTGCGTATCACCGGACACATTGAAAATGACCTTATCGCTTGTCCTGACCTTGAAATAATTCACGAAATCGACCACCACCTTGTAAAGCGCATGGGGTTGCAAGACCGGCGTGGACCCGATTTTCGAAAAACGATCGGCTACCACTTCCAGCCGCTTCACATCGTTTTCCATCTCATCCAGCAGCGAGTCGCTTTCGGCGTCAAACTTGGCCCGCACCAACTCCAGCCAAGCCATCAGCGAAGAAATGGGGGTACCCAATTGGTGGGCGGCCTCCTTGGCCATGCCTACCCACACCAGGTTCTGCTCGGATTTGCGGATCGAATTGAATACGGTATACGCAATCGCCAAAAAGATGGCGATCAACGTGAGCTGCACATACGGAAAGAAACGCAATTGGTTCAAGAGCAACGAATCCTTGTAGTAGACAAACCATTGGCTGCCGTTGAGCAGGTTTAGCACCACGGGCGGATGGCTCTTTTTCATGATGGCCAATTGGCGTTTGAAATAGGCCGGATCGTACTCGAGTTGGGTATCGATGGTGTCTTCGGGGATATTGGTTTTTGCCGAATCCAGATCGCGCCAATAGATGATGCTGTCGCGCGCGTCGGCGATAATGGCCGGCAACGACAGGCTATCACGGACGGCAAAGATGAAGGTGATCATCTCGTCATCCACATCGGGCATGGTGATGATGCTCCGCGTGCTCATGGCCCATACCTCGGCCTTGGTCCGCTCGGATTTGGACAGGTTCCTGACCAGGTAATTGGTGTACAGCAACGACGCCCCCCCGATGAGCGCCGCAAAAATCAACAAGGCGAACTTCCAGCGCTGCTGGTTATACTGATACGGGTTCATCGCCGCCAAAATACATAATTCTGCGTACATGTGGTTTCGACACACGTATTTTTTGTGTTTCCGCTACAGGGGGCGGTGAAAATTTAGCTAAGTTTGCCACATGGACAAAGACCAGAACGTGAGGGTGCGCTTCGCACCAAGCCCAACGGGCGGATTGCATTTGGGCGGCGTACGCACCGCATTGTTTAACTATTTGTTTGCTAAACAAAACGGTGGTTCTTTCGTACTGCGGGTCGAAGACACCGACCAGACGCGGTTCGTAGCGGGTGCCGAGGAATACATCCTGGATTGCTTGCGTTGGTGCGGTATCGAACCGGACGAAAGCCCGATCCATGGCGGCGAATATGGTCCCTATCGGCAAAGCGAGCGCAAACCGGCCTATCGGGAATACGCAGCGCGGCTGATCGCCTCGGGGAATGCCTACTACGCATTCGATACGGCCGAGGAATTGGACACCCAGCGCAAGCTGTACCCCAATTTCAGGTACAGCCACGAAAACCGGCTCCAGCTGCGCAACTCATTGAGCCTACCTGCTGCCGAAACCGAGCGTCTGCTGGCCGAAGGCCATCCCTACGTCATCCGTATCAAGATGCCGGTGGGCGAAACCATCGGTTTCGAAGACATGATCCGTGGCGTGGTCAGCTTTGACGCTTCATTGGTAGACGACAAAGTACTGCTCAAGGCAGACGGCATGCCCACCTATCACCTCGCCGTGGTGGTGGATGACCACGAGATGGCCATTACCCATGCGTTCCGGGGGGAAGAGTGGCTGCCTTCAGCGCCCGTACACATCCTCTTGTGGGAATACCTGGGCTGGCGTACCGAGATGCCACAATGGGCCCACCTGCCGCTCATCCTGAAGCCGGATGGCAACGGCAAGCTCAGCAAGCGCGATGGCGACCGGCTGGGCTTCCCGGTTTATGCCATGAATTGGAGCGACCCGAAAACCGGCGACCTGACCAAAGGGTTCCGCGAGCTGGGCTTCCTTCCCGAAGCATTCGTGAATATGTTGGCGCTGCTGGGATGGAACGATGGCACCGACCAGGAACTATTTTCGCTCAACGAGCTCGTTGAGAAGTTTACGATCGACCGCATCAGCAAGGCCGGTGCGAAATTCGATTTCGAGAAGGCCAAATGGTTCAATCACGAATGGCTCAAACGGAGCGACGATCGTGTCTTGATCCCCCAGCTGAACGGGTTGTTGGCAACCCACGGCATAACGGATACCGGTGCGATCGGGGTTGCAGACGTATTGCCCTTGGTACGCGACCGGCTCACGCTCCTGACCGATTTTTGGGAACAGGCGGCTTATTTCTTCGTACGTCCCAAACGCTATGACCTGGCAGCGGTACAACCGAAATGGGATGTCGAAAAACGCGCATTTTTCGCGGACATGATCGAAAAGCTCGAAAACTTCGCACCATGGCATCCTGCCGAGCTGGAGAGTTTCTACAAATTGGCCATCCAGGCTTCGGGGATGAAGGTCGGCGAATTGATGCTGCCATTGCGCATCATGCTCGTGGGCGGCAAATTCGGCCCGCACGTGTTTGACATCGCCGCGTTATTGGGGCGTGAAGAAACCGTGGCGCGGATGCGAAGTGGACTGGGCGCCTTTAGCCAAGCAGCTCCTTGATATCCTCACGCGTAAGTGACTTGATGAAGCTCTCTTCGGTCGTGATGAGCGTGTCGGCGATGGCTTTCTTCCGCCCCTGCAACGCCAGGATCTTTTCTTCGACGGTATCCTTGGTGATGAATTTGTAGATGAAAACGTTCCGGGTCTGCCCGATGCGGTGGGTTCGATCGATCGCTTGCTGTTCGACAGCGGGGTTCCACCACGGGTCGAGGATAAACACGTAGTCGGCTTCCACGAGGTTGAGCCCGACACCGCCTGCCTTGATGGAAATCAGGAAGAGGCGGGTATCGGCATCCTGGCGGAATTGGCGCACGGCCTCATCCCGGTTTTTGGTCGCTCCGTCCAAGTAGGCGTAACCGATGCCGTGCTTATCGAAATGCTGCTTGAAAAGCACCAACTGTTTTACGAATTGCGAAAAAACCAGCACCTTGTTTCCGCGTTGCAGCACATTTTCAAGCGTATGGATCACGCTCTCGAATTTGCCCGATTCGCCCTTGAACGCAACATCGACCATCCGGGGGTGGTTTGCCAATTGGCGCAGCTTGGTGAGCCCTTGCAACAGGGCGATTTGCGGCGTCTTGGCCCGCTCGTCGGTTTGGTTCTCCAGGATGGCATTGCGGTACTCCGATTTTATCCGCTCGTAAAGCTCGGCCTGTTCCTGGCCCATGGAGCAATACAACACCTGTTCCGATTTTGGAGGCAACTCGGTAGCGACCTGCGTCTTGGTGCGCCGCAGCACGAAGGGCTTGATGATGGCCTGTAGCCGCTTTGCTTTTTCCTCGTCTTTTTTCTTCTCGATCGGCTGAACGAACTCCTGTTGGAAATAGTGATAACTGCCCAACAGGCCTGGATTGAGGAACGCCATCTGCGACCAGAGGTCGCCCACCGAATTCTCGACCGGTGTACCGCTCAGCACCAAGCGATGCTTGCTTTTCAGGCCCTTGATCGCCTTGAATGATTTGGAGGACGGATTTTTGATGGCTTGGCTTTCATCGAGGATGATGTAGTCGAAGTAAAACGTGCTCAACAATTCCTCGTCGCTCCGGGCGATACCGTACGTGGTGATCACGAGGTCGTGTTGTTCGAACACCGTGGTCTCCTTGGTCCTGCCCATGCCCACATGGGCCAATATGCGCAGGTCGGGTACGAACTTCGCCGCTTCGCTCTGCCAATTGTAGATCAATGACGTGGGCATAATGATGAGCGAAGTGGTGGGGCCAGCTGCACCCTCAGCGTTAAGTTCTTGCCGCCGCTGAAGGAATACCAGCGTTTGGATGGTCTTTCCCAACCCCATGTCATCGGCCAGGCAACCGCCAAACCCATAGCCTTGCAAAAAATGGAACCAATTGTAACCTGCCTTTTGATAGGGCCGCAGCGCTCCCTTGAACCGCTTGGGGACATCGATATCGACGATGGCATCGAAGTTTTCCAACGCGGCCAGCTTCCGGTCCATGGTCAATGCCGTATGTTCGGAAATGTCGTTCAGCAAGCCGACGTGATACCGGCTCAACCGGATGCTTTTCCTGTCTTCGGAGAAATGGAACAGGTGGTTGTAACGGGCAAACCATTCTTCGGGCACGACCGCGATCTCGCCGTTGGGCAACACGAATTCCTTGACGTTGTTCAGGATGTGGTTGCGCAACTGGATGAACGGGATCTCGAAATCACCGAACCGGGCCATGGCTTCGACGTCAAACCAGTCATTCCCTTCCTTGACCGTGACATCGAGTTCGGTGCGTCCGAAAAAAAACCGCTTGCGGGGGTCTTCTTGCAGGATTTCGTAACCCAATGCCCGGAGTTCCTCGTTTTTCTCCCGTAGCCAGTCAAGTGCAGCGGAATGCCCTCCCGTTGCCGACTGCGGCTCCAGGTTGCTAAACAACGCGCTGGTGCGGTGCAACCCCATGCCCAATAGTTCCTGCAACCGGCGTTCTTCCCATTGCAGCGAACGCTTGATGCGGTGGAAGGTATATCGGTCATCACCCTCGTCGTATTCCATCCGTACGGTCACCTTGTTTTCGCTGCCCGACGCGAAGAGATACGGCCCATAGCGAAAATTCAATTGCAGCTGTGACGTGCCGTTCTCCACATACAGCAGTTTGATGACCGGAATGGCATTGTGCTGGTGCGTTTCGATTGCAAATCCTTCGGCATACACGTGATGCTTCTCGATCAACCCACGCACGAATGTTTCGAAGTATTTCCGTTCGGTGCTACGCGCCACCGAGATGTAGCGCTTTTGCAGGAAAGGCGAAAGCTTTTTCCCTTCCAGCGGCTGATCGAAATGGTAAAGCACGTTATCCAGTAGCAGCCAAGCCTGTTGGTTGATGACGACCTGGGCATCGCGGTACATGAATTCGATCCGTTGATCGTCGTATTTGATCGTCGGGAAATAGCGTGTTTCTTCATCGCTACGCCTGAAATGGAATAATACCGATGCGGGACTGGGCGCGATTTCAATCCGTTGATCGGCGGCATACCCATCTTTGCTCATGAGGAACAAGGACTTGTGCTTGAGCAATTCAAGCGCCTGCAACAATCTTCGTTCGATCTTCGGGCGGATATGATCGAAGAACTTCGCATCAAAGGTCTTCGAAAAGAAGTCAACCGGCCGAACGGCTTTTTTATGGTACCGCTTGATGATGTTGGTCTGCTCGATTTCTTCCAGCAGTTGGATGAGCCGGTGATCCACTTCATCCAATACCCGGGCATACTCGCCGGCGGTGTGGCTGAAAAGTCGCCGATGCGTCAAGGAATAGCCGCCGTTGGGATTGAGCTGCACAATGTGCGGCTCGATCAGGTACCCCAAGTAGGGATGTTCGCAAAGTGCGTAGACCAATTCATAAGGCTGTGTGCTATCGACCCGCTGCATGTATCAATGTTGGTACCCAAAAATGAAGGCATCAAAGGTAAGGAATTTAGGCGATAACCAATGCCTGTGCGATGCGGATTTCGTAGTATTCCACCTGATTTTTCAATAAGCTCCGGATTTCGGATGACGACTTGCCAGGATTGTCGCGCAAGGCATCCACGATGGTTTTGAGTTTCGTCGCATCCATCAGCTCGTCGGCCTGCAAACCCTTGCCGATGAAATCGGTAAGATGGCCGATGATCGTGCCACGGGTAAGGTTACGTTCCTGTGCGATCTCTTCGACCGATTTTCCGGATTTAAACAGTTCGAAGCTGATCGTTTTGGTCTCGCCCTTCACCGCTTTCTTGGGCGCGGGCGCATCGGGTACCTCGCCCGGATCGATGGCGATGGCCGTGAGCGCATTCGTCTTGGCCACGATGTCCTGTAACGACTCGCCCTTGGCCAATGCCGCCGTGATTTGCGCGCATTGGCGTAGCTGTTCGCGTTTGCGTTTGAAATCGACCAGGACACCCTTCAATTCGTCGACGTACCGTTTGGTGCGCTTCTTGGCTACCCAAGCCTTGAGGTGCTCTTCCAGCGCATCGACCAATTGATTGGATATCCTGGGCAAGAACCACGCTTCGGCCTTGGCCATGCGATCGTGGATCAAGGCGTAATCTGCTTGCGCCTGTTTGTTGAGCAACCCATCCAGCTGGTTCCTGAATTTTCCAGCCACTTCGCGAAGTGCTTCGCAAGCGACCCATAGCGCCCGGACAAACGCCTCGGCCTGTTCCTGATCGGCGATATTCCGCTTCGGCAAATCGGCCCTGATGGCTGCCAACGCATCCAGCACCCGATCCCACCGGAATGCCTGCAGGAGCATGTGACCAACGTAATTGCGCTGCGAGGCTTCCAATAGCGGATTGATTTCGTGTTCCGGTATGGTATTATCCGAGAAACGGGTCACCTGTTGATCGGTCCGGATGCTGTGCATCGGGATCTTGGAATGGAGGACGAGGCCATCCAATGTGCGCAGCCGGCTCAACGCGACATACACCTGCCCAGCGGCGAAGGACGCGCCCGCGTCGATGATGGCTTTGTCGAACGTAAGCCCTTGGCTTTTATGGATGGTGATGGCCCACGCCAACCGGAGCGGAAATTGCGCGAACGTACCCAGCACTTCTTCCTCGACCTTGTCTTGTACCTTGTTATAACTATACCGGATGTTTTCCCATTCTTCGCGCTTCACCTCCACGGCGTCGCTTCCATCGGTGAAGGCCACCAGCAACGCGTCGCCCGATGAATCGATGTGCTTGACGTACCCGATCTTTCCATTGTAGTACCGGCGTTCGTCGCCAGAATCGTTGCGGATAAACATGACCTGTGCCCCGATTTTCAGCGCAAGCTGGTATTCGGCCGGGTACATGCTTTCCGGGAAGTCATCCGACACCTTGGCTTTCAACGTTGTGGCCTTTCCGGGTAACGCATCGAGCTCCCTGCCATTGATGGCATCCGCCCGATTGTTGTGCGTAGTGAGCGTGATGTAGGGATCGTCCTTGTCTGGCGTGAAGTCGGCGCGGTAGTAACCATTCAACACGTCGAGCTGCTGGGGCGTGCAGCGGTTGTTGCGGATGTCATTGAGGATATCGATGAACACCTGCTCGCTTTGCCGATAGATTTTCTTGAGTTCCAAGAGCACCGGTGGGTGCTCCTGCAACACCTTGGCGTCGAAGAAAAAGGGGCTTGGGTAGTACTTGCACATGATGGTCCACTCGTGGTCTCTCACCACGGGCGGCAATTGATACATGTCGCCGATGAAAAGCACCTGAAGCCCGCCGAAGGCGCGGGCATCGCGCCGGACGGATTTCAGGATGGAATCGATGGCGTCCAATAGGTCTGCACGCAACATGGACACCTCATCGATGACCAGCAAGTCGATTTCCTGCAGTAGGGCACGCCGCTGTTTGGTCATGTTCAGGCTACCGAACAGCCGACGGCGGTTGTAGATGTGGCCGTCGTTTTCGGACCACGTCAACGGATAGTCCTCGATATACAGGCCGAAAGGCAACCTGAAGAGTGAATGCAACGTGGTGCCGCCGGCATTCATGGCCGCCACGCCCGTCGGCGCCGCCACGGCCATCTTTTTGTAGCTGTGCTCCCGGATGTATTTCAAGAACGTGGTTTTGCCCGTACCGGCTTTGCCCGTAAGGAACATATTGCGGTTCGTATGGTTCACGAAAGATACCGCTTGCAAGAATGTGGTGTTTTGTTCGTCGAATACTATCATTTCATGGCAATGGATCCGGTGCGATTGCCAAACTTAGCAAAGTTTACATTTTTATGCAAGCCAAATACCTTGAATCAGGGTAACGGCGTTTAGAAAACAGCCAAACTCGGATTTATCGATGAAATTGGTACCTTTGGCAATTATGGGAAAAATGAGGCGACATGGCTGAGCGACCGTCTATCAGCCAATTGGAAAAGGGTGAAAAGGCCGTCATTGTCGGCTATCGTGCAGACGATATCCCCATCAAGCTATACGAAATGGGGCTTTTGCCGGGCGTGGCACTGACCCTTAAGCAGCGGCTGCCTTTCAATGGACCGATCTGCGTACAGGTAATTGGCAACCCGAACGCGGTGGCCTTGCGCAAAACCGAAGCGGACTTGATTTTGGTCGATTCCATAGCCTAGCCCATGACAAAGACCAAGATCGCCTTAGTCGGCAACCCCAATGTAGGTAAATCGACCCTATTCAATCGGCTGACCGGCATGCGGCAACGCGTGGGCAACTATCCGGGCATCACCGTGGAAAAGCGGACCGGAAGTTTTTCGCACCAACAGCGCGAATATGAGGTAATCGACCTCCCGGGTGCGTACGGCATCCACCCGTCTTCCTTGGATGAGGAACTCGTCTATGACGTATTGGCCGATCCATCGAACCCGAACCATCCCGAATCGGTGGTCGTGATCGCCGATCCGTTCAACCTCTATCGGGGCGCACTGCTGTACCAACAGATCCGGGACATGGGGCTGCCCGCCATTTTCGTCGTCAACATGGTCGACGAAGCCGAACGGGCCGGCATTTCGATCGATACGGTGAAACTGGAAGACACGTTGTCGACACGGGTGGTGCTCACCGACGCCCGCTCGGGGCGCGGAATGGAAGCATTGAAAGCCGCATTGGCGTACAAGCCGAGCGCGGCTCCGCAGCCCTTTGCCATACCCACCGAATACGCCCGTGCCGTGGAAGCGGTAAAAACGGCGGCGGGGCAACCCCACGACTACCTCGCCTGGCTTTACTTGTCGCAGAAACGCGTAAAGCACCTGGACGAACCCCAACAAACGGCCATCGCAAACATCCGACAGGCACATCACCTCAGCCACCACCGCCTCCAGATCCAGGAGACCATGGCGCGGCACCAAGACCTGGAGCACCGCCTAAAGGGCATCGTAGGCAAACCGACCACCACGCGCGAGCGATTCACCGATCGTGCCGATCGGCTACTTACGCATCCGCTGTGGGGCTATGTCATCTTCTTCCTGCTGTTGCTCTTGATTTTCCAAGCGATATATACGTGGTCGGGCCCATTCATGGACGGCATCGACCAAGCGTTTGCCTGGCTCGCCACGCAAGCCGGCAAATGGCTTCCACCAGGACCGCTCAACGGGCTGCTGACCGACGGCATCATCGCGGGCATCGGCGGTATCGTCATTTTCATTCCGCAAATCGCCATCTTGTTCGTATTCATATCGCTCATGGAAGAGTCGGGCTACATGAGCCGCGTGGTGTTCCTCATGGATCGCTGGCTGCGTCCGTTCGGACTCAGCGGCAAAAGCGCCGTCCCGCTGATGTCGGGAGCGGCATGCGCCATCCCTGCGGTGATGTCTGCGCGAACCATCGAAAACGACAAGGAACGGTTGATCACCATCTTGGTAACCCCATTCATGACCTGTTCGGCGCGTCTTCCCATCTACATCGTCATCATCGGGTTGGTCATCCCCCAGCAAAGGGTCTTGGGGCTCGAACTGCAAGCGCTGGTGCTGTTCGGCATGTACCTGCTGGGTATCCTTGCCGCGTTGGGCAGCGCTTGGGTATTGAAACTGTTTGTCAAATCCAACTACAAGAGTTTCCTGATCCTGGAAATGCCCACGTACAAATACCCCGTGGCGCGCAACGTATTGTTCACCGTATGGGACAAAACCAAGGGATTTGTCGTCGGCGCTGGCAAGATCATCCTGGCCATCAGCATCATCTTGTGGGTGCTCGGATCTTTCGGGTTGGACGAACGCTTTACGGACGCCGAGGAAATCGTCCGCACGGAAAATCCGGATATCAGTGACGCCGATTTCGAAAACAAGGTGCAATCGCAGCAGCTTGAATATTCCATCCTCGGCACCCTGGGCCGGTTTATCGAACCGGCCATCACGCCGCTGGGCTACGACTGGAAAATGGGGATCGGGCTCATCGCCTCTTTCGCCGCGCGGGAGGTATTCGTGAGTACCATGGCCACCGTGTACAGCCTAGGCGGTACGGACGACGAATTGACGATCCGCGAACGCATGGCCAGCGAAATCAATGCCAATACGGGCCGACCGGCCTACAACCTCGCCTCCGGTTTATCGCTGCTGCTGTTTTACGCATTCGCCATGCAATGCATGAGCACCATCGCCATCGTGCGGAAAGAGACGAATTCGTGGAAGTGGACGCTCATCCAATTGGCATTCATGACCGGATTTGCGTATCTTGCGGCGCTGTTCGCTTACCAATTGCTTAACTAACGCTGAACGGACATGGGCGCTTTTACCATTCAATACCTGATTATCGGCTCGCTATTCGTCATAGCCGTGTACTACCTTCTTCGTAAGACGAGACGCTCCATCAAGGGCAAACCCGGTTGTTCAAAAGGGTGCGGATGCGAACACGATGAAAACACAAAAAAAGCCATATATTAGCTGCGTCAAAAAAATAACCATGACATACCAAACAAAGGAAGAACTGTTCAAGGAACTGGAAGGGGTGCTCACAGGCCAAGGATTCAATGTGGTACAACAAGACCAAACCCGCCCGTGGGGAGGTTTTTTCGTCATCGATGAGTCTCAGGCGCAGCAATTCGCGAACACGTATTTTAATGGAATCGACGTGCAGGACCTTAAGATTTCAGGCAAGCTCAGTCCAAAGATCCTGGTTGTCGCACCGGGCAAGCGTCTCTCGTGGCAATACCACCACCGTCGCGCGGAAATCTGGCAAGTGGTGCGCGGTATCGTGGGTGTCGTAACCAGCGATTCGGACGAAGAGCATGAATTGCAGATCTTGAACCCAGGCGACGTGATCCGGTTAAATCAGGGTGAACGCCATCGGCTGGTGGGCTTGGATGAATGGGGTGTACTCGCCGAGATCTGGCAACATACCGACGTGAGCAACCCGTCGGACGAAGACGACATCGTTCGCGTACAAGACGATTTCGGGCGATAACCCGCCTACAATTCCCCGCTTTTCAGGGCTTTCACCGCATGGTCTACCGCACGCGCAGCGAAGGCCATATAGGTGAGTGTGGGGTTTTGCGTAGCCGTAGAGGTCATGCAGGCCCCGTCGGTGATGTACACATTCTTGCACAGGTGGAGCTGGTTCCATTTGTTCACCAAGGAGGTCTGGGGATTGTGCCCCATGCGCGCGCCGCCCATCTCATGGATGTCGTTGCCCGGCCTGCGGTTGTCGTCCTGGGGCTTGATGTTGGTGAAACCCGCCGCTTCGTACATCGCGGTCATCTGTTCGTAATAGTCCTTGCGCCGCTGCCAGTCGTCTTCGGCATAATCGATCGAGATGTGCAGCAGCGGAACGCCCCATGCATCTTGCCGATCGGCATCCAGCCAAACGCGGTTCTCTTCCCTGGGGATGGTTTCGGCCATCATGTGTGAATGCACGCGCCAGTTGGTCCACGTCGAGCCGCCCAACAACTCACTTTTCAGTTCCTCGCCTACGCCGGTGCTGTTGCGTACCTGCTGCCTATTCGCCCCGAATGCAGCCGCCCAGCCACGCAGGAAACCCGTTTCCTGCCGGTAGACATTGCGGAAATTGGGGATGTAGCCCCCGCCGGCCGGATTGCGGCCATCCGTGCGGTATTCCAGCAGGCCGTCGTACTCCGCGCCGATACGCGCGGTATAATTGTGGAACGCGACGTACTTGCCCAGCAGGCCGCTGTCGTTGCCGAGCCCTTCGGGGAATCGATCCGAAATGGAGTTCAGCAAGATCAAGTTGGTGTTCAGCGTAGACGCATTGACGAAGATGACCTTGGCATGGAAGTCCAGCTCTTGCTTCGTTTCGGCATCGATGACCTTCACCCCCGTCGCCCTGCCGCTTTCCTTGTCATACAGGATCGAATGCGCAACCGAATGCGGGCGTAACGTCACGTTGCCGGTCTTCAGCGCCCACGGTATGGTGGACGAATTGCTGCTGAAGTACCCGCCGAACGGGCAGCCGCGCTGGCATAGTACGCGGTTCTGGCATTGCACGCGCCCTTGCTGGATGTGTATGGGCTGTGGTTGCGATAGGTGGGCGCACCGGGCGCTGATGATGTGGCGACCCTCGAAGTGCTTGGCCACCGACTGCCGGAAATAATCCTCGGCGGCGTTGAGCGGATAACCGGGCAGGAACTCGCCATCCGGAAGCGTGTCCAGGCCGTCGCGATTGCCCGCGATGCCCACGAAACGCTCCACATAGTCGTACCACGGCGCGATGTCCCCGTAGCGGATAGGCCAATCCACCGCGAAACCGTCCCGTGCCGGCCCCTCGAAGTCGTACTCGCTCCACCGTTGGGTCTGCCGCGCCCAAAGCAACGACTTCCCGCCCACCTGGTAGCCCCGGATCCAATCGAATTCCTTGTCCTGGATATACGGATGCTCATCATCCTTCACGAAAAAATGCGATGTATCCTCTTTGTAGGCGTAGCAACGGTTGGCAATCGGGTTGGCTTGCCTGTCTTGGTAGGTGGTCTCGCCACGGTGCTCCAGCTCATACGGGTAGAGGTTGGTGGTGGGGTAATCCTTCACGTGCACCACGTCCCGTCCCCGCTCCAGCACCAAGGTCTTCAATCCCTTCTCGCCGAATTCCTTTGCGGCCCAGCCACCGCTCGCGCCCGAGCCGATGACGATGGCGTCGAAAGTGCGGTCTCCAATACTGTCTATCAGGTTTGCCATGTTCAGTCGTAAGTCGTAAGTCGTCAGTCGCCAGCCAAAAATCGTCGCGGGCGCTACCCTTCCACGGGGAAGTACCCGTTGTAACGTCCCGGTATCAATTCGTATTTCACGAGGTTGGTCATCACATACTGGGAATTCATGTAACCCTGTATGGTGCGACGCTTCAGGATGGCAAAGAACTTGCCGACCGATTCGTCGCTCGCATCGCCGATGCGCTTCAGCAACACCACGCGGCGATCGGCCTCCGCCTGCCGGAACGGCATGCCCAGCACTTGCCTGGACCACGCGGCGAACGCTTCCAGGCCCGTTCCGAACGTCGCTTGATCTTCCGCACCGTGGCAATCGTCAACCATCTTCAACACGAACAGCTGCAAAAGCAGCTCCTTCCCTCCAGGTGTATCCGTAGCGGGAATGATGGTCTCCACCAACTCGGCCAACAACAGTTCCTGTTCCTCGCTGACCGTGAGGTTGGTCAGTGCGATGCTCGCACTACCGGATTCACGGAAACAGGCCGGAAGCACCAACGTACCCCCGGCAATGTATAGCATGGTGCGGACTGCCGCTCTACGATCCATCTTCGTTATTTAGTTTTTATTGCTCAATGATACGAAAATTATTCGACATTGAAATACGGATCCGGCAGCGGATCCGGCGGGGTTGGCCGAGCAGGGTCATGGATGGCCACCGCCACCTGGGAGTCTGCGCAACCGTAATACAGAAACCACTTGTCATTGTGGTAAACCAGCCCTTCGATAAACACCGTGCCATCCACGTATTGGCCGCTTTTCTCGAAGGGTTCCATCGGCCGCAAGAAAGGCACGTCCAACCGGCCGAGCACCTTGCTGGGGTCATTTTTGTCAAAGAGCACTTGCCCGGCGCTGTAGGTACCTTTGTTGAAGCGCTTATCGCCCCGTTCAGGATGGTTTTTGCCGTTGTAAAGCAACACGATACCCTTGTCGGTAAGCACCGCCGGTGGCCCGCATTCGGTGAGGCTACTGTCGAAGTATCCGTCGCGGGGTGAGATGAACGCTTTGGGCTCACCTTTTTCATCCACCACCGGCTCCCACTTGATCAAGTCATCGGAAGTGGCTCCATACACGCCGAATTCCCCCCAGTAGAGCCAATATTTACCATTGATCTTCGTGATTACCTGCCGTCCGTTTTCGACCTTGGTGAGGATGGAAGCGGATTTATGCTTGCCTTCGGCGAGTGGTGGATAACTTTTGTTGTCCTTGAATATTGGCCCATGTTTTTCCCAGTGCTCCAGGTCTTTGGAAGTAGCCACGCCCAGCCGGAACGCGCGCCTGTTCCACTGCGTGTAGAACATGACGTAGGTACCATCTTCGGTTACCGATATGCGTGGATCCTCCGTGCCGCCCGGCCATTCGTATTCTTTCTGATCATCGTCGTCGGGGTAGAAGACCGGCGTGCTTTTCCGTTCAAAGTGGATGCCATCGTCACTGACCGCATAGCCAAGCCGTGAGGTACGGTGACCGATGCCCACCCCGGATTTATCCTCTGCGCGGTACAGCACGACGATGCGGCCGTCTTTGACGGTCGCCGCCGGATTGAATGTGTCGTTCGACTCCCAAGCAACGAGCGTATCGGTCATCGGGTCATCAAAGAGCGAACGCTCGATCGGCGAAATCACGGGGTTTACGCCCGCGGGCCGCTCGAATCCACCCAGGGCCCAATCGGGTAGCGTCCAGGATGTGGAATCCTGGACGGTGGCCTGCTGCTTTTCTGCCTGCAGCTGGCAGGCGTCTAACGCGATGGTGGCGGGCAGCAACACGGCTGCGGCCACCAGTTGGCGAATTTTCTTGAAATCAATGTTCATGCTTTCCAAATATACGTCAATAACCCTCATTCTGTGTTAGGCTCCCGCCAGAAAGATCGATTTCCCGTTGCGGGATGGGATACCGGTTGTGGATATCGCGGAAGCTTGTGCCCATGGCTTGCAGCACTTGCTGCGCGATGCCCCAGCGGCGCAGGTCACTGAAGCGGTGGTGCTCAAACCCAAGTTCTACGCGACGCTCCTGGACAAGCCAACCTTTGATCTGGGCCGGGTCGGTCGACTGCGGATCCCGGTTCGGCAAGGTGCCTGCCGGGGCCTTGCCACCGCCAAAGATGTCCGAATTGCGGGCACGCGTCCGCACCTGATTGATCAGTGCAACCGCTTCGGCGTACGAACCCGTCTCCAGGTAGGCCTCGGCTTTCCAGAGCAGCACGTCTGCCCACCGGATGAAGACCACATTGGTCGGCGAGTCTCCATTGCCACGGGTCGTCGCAGCCAAGTCGCCCATCAGCTTGTACACGAATTGCTTTTGCGGGTCTACCGTGTAATGCAAGCGAGGGTCTCCACTTTCAAATGCGGCCAGGAAATCGTCCGTAGGCGCACAGAATCCCCAACCGAGCATCGACATCAAGCCATTGCCGTTCCTTGGAAGCGTATTTGACGTATGGTTGTAAGCGAAAATGACTTCGTTGTCCTGATACTCCTTTGCATTATCGAAACTGTCAAAGTAATTGGCGTTAAGGCCATAGTGTCCCAAGGCTTCCAGTTGCTGGATCTTGCCCAGCACGTCTTGCCATTGCTCGCTGAAAAGTGCCACTTTTGCCTGCAAGGCCAAGATAGCACCTTTCGACACCCGCCATGGATTACCTGTTTCCGGATATTTGGCGTCGGGAACCAGTGTAGCCGCCTGTACCAAATCGGCGCTGATCTGCGCCCAGATTTCCGACTCGGGTACACGTTTAGCCTTGTTGAAGGCGTCTTCAAAACTCTGCAGCGGCTCGGTCAAGAGTGGAATGTCGCCGAAATTGCGCACCAGCTCGAAGTAGTAGTACGCACGCAGGAAGAGCACCTCGGCAAGCAACCTGTTCGCTAGGTTCTCGCTGATGCCTGCAGCCACAATGATCTGCGGATCGGCCAATTTATTGATCGCAAAATTTGCCCGCGAGATGCCCTCGTAGCCGTACGTCCACAAGCCGTTGGGGCCGGGGTTGTCTGCGGTAAAGGTAAAACGACCGATCTCATCGATCCAAGCCTGATCGCCATCAGCCACCCATTTCTTCTTCATGTCGCCCGACGCGATATCTTCCAATATCCATTCGGGCCTGATGTACAGCCCACGTGCCCAACTGCCGCCGCCCAGGAATCCGCTGGTGTATCGAAGCGGTTCGTAGGCGCTGTTGGTGGCGGAGGTCAACGTGGATTCCGAAGGGTTGTCATCGACCTGTCCGGGAGTCAATAATCCGATGGGGTCTTTCTCCATGTCGCATGCCGAAAGCACGATGCCAGCGCACAGCACGACGATTAAACCGAAATTCTTCATTTTTATAAGTTTTTTGCTTTTTACCATCCAGTTACATTCACGCTTACGGATCATCAGAATGAAAGGTTTACGCCAAACAAAAATGTCCGTGACGACGGGTAGGTGCCAAAGTCCATCAAGTCTGTCGACTCCGGATCCAGCCCTTTGTAGCCTGTAAAGGTCAGCAGATTCTGGCCTGACGCATATATCCGCATGTTCTTTATCCATTGCTGTCCCGACAGCAATTGCCCGAACGAGTAACCGATTTCCACGTTTTTAAGCCTCAGGTAAGATGCATCTTCTACAATGATGCTGGAAATCCGGCTGCTGCCGTTGTCGTTCATGGTGAGTCTCGGTATGCTGTTACTTGACCCTTCGCCATTCCAGGCGCCCAAAACGTCTGTGGTGAAGTTGAACGGACGTGTGTCGAAATCAAGGATTTTCCGACCGTCGTTGTACCGGTCGATGCCTTGCACGCCTTGGAAAAGCACCGAGAAATCGAAACCCTTAAGCGCCGCATTCATATTGAGGCCATAGGTGAGGTCGGGAATCGGATTCCCCATGAAATCCCGGTCTTGATCATTGATCACGCCATCGTTGTTGCTGTCCTTGAACCGGATGTCTCCGGGTACCTGGGTTGGATTCTCGACACCGAATTGATGCTGTCGGATTTCTGCCTCATTCTGGTATATCCCTTCAACCAGATACCCAAAATACGCATTCAGCGGATTCCCGACCTGCGTGCGGGACACCGTACCGCTGATATAGGGCACATTGGGATGCAGTTTCATGACCTTGTTGGTCAACGTGGTCACATTGGCGTTGATACCGTACTGGAAGCCACCGCTGGTCTGGTCGCGGTATCCCACGGCAACCTCAAAGCCGCTGTTCCTGACCTCGCCTGCATTGATGATGGTCGGATCCACCTCGCCGACCATGGCCGGGAGTGAGATCGGCAACAGGATGTCTGACGTGTTTTTCACGAAGAAGTCGGCCGTAGCGCTAAGCCTATTGGAAAGGAACGCGGCATCCAGGCCTACGTTGTGCTGTACGGTGGTTTCCCACTTCAGGTCGGGGTTGCCGTACCGGCTTACGAGGTAATTCTGGCCGACTCGCTCGATCAGTGTCAAATAGGTATAGTTGCTGATTTCCTGATTGCCCAACGATCCGGTACTTGCCCTAACCCGCAGGCTGCTTAGCCAAGTGGCATCGCGCAGGAAGGCTTCCTCGCTCACCGTCCATCCTGCGGATACCGAAGGGAAATACCCCCAGCGGTTGTTGGGGCCGAACCTTGACGACTCATCCGCACGGATATTGGCCGTTACCATGTATCTGTCCTGATAATTGTAGGTGGCCGAAGCAAAGAGACTGAATAGGGAGTATTCAGACCCGGAGCCCCCATTCCAAACATCCAACAGCGTGCTTCCGTAGTCCAGGTAGCGGAACGATTCGCTGGTATAGTCGAAACGCTTCCGGCTGCCGTTTATGGAGGAGGCGTTGTTGTCGATGTATTCGGAACCCACCAACGCGCTCACTTGGTGATCAGCAAAGCGTTTGTCGTAAGACAGGACGTTGTTCCAGGTGACCGTAAAGTCCGTACCGCGGTCTTCATCGAGTCCCGTAGGCCGATTGAGGCGCCCGGTACCGCGGTCGTTGGGGCCCGCACTGCCGTTATCATCCCCGTAATTGAGCTGAAAATTCTTGGTATGGTTCACGTTCAGGTCAATGCCCACGTTGGTCCGGAACCGCAGTGAGTTGTCCTTAAGCAGCGCGAACTCACCGAATACGTTGCCGAAGGTCTTGATTTGCGAGAACACGTTGTCCGTAAAATAGGCCGCAGCAATCGGATTACGGGAAATTTCGTATTTGCCGCTCTCGTAGCCACCGTTCACGTTGTTGTGCTTGAAAAATGGCAAATCCGTAAAGGGGTCGGCGGCAGACCAAGTGGGGTCGGACGGATCTTTGTATACGGAAAGGATCGGCGGACGGATCAGCGCATGACGGATGATTCCGGGTGCATCGCCCTTTGCACTGATCTGATCGCGTGCCGAGTACGTCAACTGGATGTTCGTGCCCACTTTCAATCGGTCGGTAACCGACGAGTTGAGGTTGGTGCGGAAATTCAGGCGTTCATATTTATCGTTGTCGTAGATGACGACACCGTTCTGCCGGTAGTAGCCGCCCGCAACAAGGTATTGCGTCCGTTCGGTGCCACCGCTCGCCGAGAGCTGGACGCTATTGGTCCTACCGGTTTCAAATAATTCATCCAGCCAATCGGTGTCGGCGAGGTCGCTTCTGCCTTTGTCGACCGTATAGGGATTAGTGCCCGTATTCCTGGAATTGTTCCAGGCCGTTTCCAATGCATCCATGTATTGCCCGGCATTCAGCAGCGTCGGCAGTTCGCTGACCTGTTGCAGTCCATTGAAATAATCTACATTGATCATCGACCTGCCGGATTTCCCACCTTTGGTCGTGATGACCACTACGCCGGCCGAAGCACGAGAACCGTATATCGCGGCCGCCGAAGCGTCCTTCAGCACAGACATGGACTCGATATCCGCCGGGTTCAAAAAGTTGATGTCCCTTGAAGGGATCCCATCGACCACGTAGAGCGGATTGTTGTTGCCAATGGTCCCTTCGCCACGGATCCTGACACTCATACCATCTCCAGGTGCTCCCGTGCTTTGCGTGATGTGGACCCCAGCTACCTGCCCTTGAAGCAATTGGCTGACATTGGGTACGCGCCGGCTTTCCAGGTCGGCCATTCCCACTTGGGCTACAGCACCTGTAATCGTTGATTTCCGTTGCGCCGCATAGCCAACGATTACCACTTCATCCAAATCACTGATCAACGCGCTCAGCGTGATGCGCAGTTGGGTCTGCCCGTTCATCGGTTGCTCCTGCGGCGTGAAGCCGATCGCCGTAAATACCAGCGTTTGATCCAACCGTACTACCGCCAATCGGAACTCGCCATTGGCATCGGTCGTCGTCACGTCCGTCGTGCCCTTCAGCGTCACCGTCACCCCTTCCACGGGCGTCCCGGACTCGTCGACAACCTGTCCCCGTACGGTCTGTTGCTCGGCCGCCGCCTGTGCAGCGATCGACACCGGTCGCTGCAACGGTCTTTCACGGCTGTCATCGGCCATGACCAAGATATTGGTTTCGTCTATCGTATAGGTAAGGTGCCTAGGCGTTAGCAGCTTATCCAAAAAGGCCGCCAACGGCATTTCCCGGACCTCGATGGACACGGGCTGCGCAGACTGGATCAACTGATCGCTATACATCACCCAATACCCGGTCTGCTTCTCGATAGACTCAAAAATCTGCCGAAGTGAGTGGCCCTTGGCCCTCAACGTGACGGTTTGTGACAAGGATGCGGCACTGAGGTGCATGCATCCAATCAATAATAACAACGCGGTTATGCGCATCGCACGTAATAATTGGTTCTTTGCCGTACGGGGCCTCCGCCCGTGACTTGGCAATACATAATTTATCATTAAATTTGTACGTTTGGATAGTTTACAATCCGGTTTCTTAATAAATGGTCATAATCGGGATATCCGAACATTCGAGGGGGTGGTAGCAACACCTCCTCGCTTTTTCAGTTGTAAAATCAATTCATTCGCTCATCTGGTTAGTCCCTCCTTTAGTTGTTCCTGATTTCGTATTCTCTTAGCTGTTTGGCCCCTCGATGACCAACGTCCGGCCCGAGAGACGGAAGTCGATGCCCGAGCCCTTGAAAAATCTCATCACATTCATCAAGCTGACATTGCGTGACATCTTGCCCGTGAAGGTTTGCGAAGGCCGCGCACCTTCGTACACCAATTCGATATCATACCACCTGCCCAGCTGCAGCATCATGTCGGCAAACGGCGTACCGTCAAAGTGGAAGTAACCTTCCTTCCACGCCACGAAGGGGCCTACGTCAACGTCTTTGATCAGCAAGCCATCGGTTTGGAGTATGGCCTGTTGGCCTGGCGACAGCCTGTTCACCGTTTTGGCTTCGCGATGCCTGATTTGCACCGCCCCTTCCACCAACGTGGTCTTTGCCGCCGCGTCGTCCGAATAGGCCGAAACATTGAATTCCGTGCCAAGCACCTCGATTTCCTGCCCCCCGCTCATCACCCTGAAAGGCCTGCCATCGTCCTTGGCTACCGAAAAATACGCCTCGCCCACCAACTGAACCACCCGTTCGTGATCGACGAACCGAGCGGGATACGTCAGCGAAGACGCTGCATTGAGCCATATTTCCGTGCCATCGGCCAGCGTCACTTGATAGGTTCCGCCCCTTGGCGTTACGAGTTGGAGCTCTTCGGTCTGCATCCCGGCCAACACATCGCTTCCGTCGCGGTATTTGATCGATTCGCCAATCACGATACCCGTTTGCGCATCGTTCAAATCGAGCACACGCCCGTCGGCCAGCGTCAAGGTGGCTCGGTTGCCACCTGGCCCTACGTCATCCTGCAAATCGGCCGACTCCTTCAATGGCTTCTCGTTGTCGGCGTACCAATGGACACCCAATCCAACCGCCACGAACACCAACACCGCCGCCGCCGCCCCCAACAGTCTCCTGAGCGTACGGACCTGTCCTGCGCGCCTAATGCGGCCATGGGCTTTGGCGAGTCCGTGTTCCGTGTCCGTATCTTGCAGCTCCATCAAGGCGAACGCCAATTGATGTTCGTCTGAAATCCGCTCGAAAAGTTCCCTGTTGCCCTCGCTTGCGGCAATCCATCGGGCGATTTCCGCTTGTTCGCCTTCGGTAAGCCGACCTTGCTTTACGTGCCTTTCAAGCAACTTGGCTATCCTGAAGGCATCGCTGACCTTATCGTTGGGCTTCATATCCTGGTTTTCCTGTTTCGTTAGTATAGAAACAGGAAAAAACCAGATTTCTCTAAAGACCCGCGAAATTTTTATAGGAAAAAAAGCAAGAAGCCGAGTCCGGTGCCCGAGAGCCTCTTTTTGAGCAACGAAACGCCCCGGGATTTCTGGTTGTTCACGGTGCTGATGGTGATATTCAGCGAGGCAGCGATTTCCTTTGCCGTTAGCCCCTCTTCATACGCCATCTTCATGATGCGTTGGCATTGCTCGGGTAATGTCTCGATGGCTTGTGACACTTCACGCAGCACTTCGGTATAGATGATTTCTTCGACGACGGCATCCTCGATGTCATCGACAGTGCGCAGGTACTGGGTATGCTTGCGCTGGCGCACTTGCGCCTTGTCCAGCTGGTTCAGGCACGTGTTCCTCGTGGTGATGTAAAGGAAAGCCTTCACCGCCTGCAAATCTGAAAAATGCTCCCTCCGCTGCCACAATTTGAGGAACGCATCCAGAACGATCTCTTCTGCCTCTCCCGGTGGGAGGCTTAACGCCAACCGTTTGGCGAAGAAGCACAGCGCAGGGTGGAACCGCCTGAACAGGACATCAAAAGCAGACTGGCTCCCACGTCGTAGCCGTAGCAGCAAATCCGAATCATCGATGAAATCAATGGCACCCATGGCATCAAACACAACAAAGGTAACGATATTGTTGGTTGATGCTAACCCAGGCGGAAAATATCCGCTACTTCAGCGACGCTATCCGCGCATACATTTCTACCATAGCCGCTTGATCGAGGAGCCATTTACGCGAATCTGCCGGTGGCGGATTCGTCCAATCTTTCGCAAACAATCCGTTGGCATCACGCCCGTGGTGCCAAGCATGATCCAGGCTTTTTCGGAAGGCTTGGAGATACGTGGCGTTGCCATCCAACTTATAGAGTTCGACATACCCGCGCAGCATGACGGCATTGAACCAGTTGTCGCTTCTTTTCAATAGTTTGAAGGTGCCTCCGGGCCCTTCGAAGTCGGCGAAGAAATGCTTGAAACCGCTCTCGGCAATGCGCTGGGCGTCGTGCAGGTACCGCTCGTTTTGGGTAGCCTGGTATAGCAACACCGCGCTGTGCAACATCTGTCCGCTGTTATACGGGAATTTGCGCTTATCCACCCGCCCGTCGAGCTTGATGTTATCCCAATATAGACCATCGACGGGATCCTGCAGATGGTGCTTTGTCCACGCATACCACGCCTCTCCCTGCTCAAGGTAGGCCCTGTCGTTCGTGGCGGCGTACATGCGCAAGGCGAATACCGCGCCGGGGGCATTCGAACAGGTGTTCTTGGACGTCTTTTTCTGTTCGCACCAATAGATGCCACCGCCTAGCAAACTATCCTGCCCGCTCAAGACGAACGCCCAGATCTCTTTTGCCTTGTCCAGGTACGGCTCCTTGCCGGCATGCAGGTACAGCTCGGCGAAATCGATGCCCAACCAGACGTTATCGTCGTAAAACCGATCGGACAATCCGGCGGAGCGAACATACGAGGCGTAGGCTGCCGGCAGCCTGCTGTCATCGTAATATTCCTCCAGGCCGGGTAGGATGCGCTGGTCGACCAACTCGAGGTAACGCCGATCATCGGTGATTTCCAACAAGGCATTCGCCGCGGACAACGTGCCGGAAAACGGCCACAGGTACGCGTAGGGGTTGGGCGCCGATTCGTTCCCTTCCGCCAGGTACCCTGCCCGATACGTGGTATCGTACGGATAGTTTTCCCGCAGCAGCGGCGAACCGCTTGCCGAATAAGACGCATAGATCGCATCCAAGGTTTGTTGGGCTCGATCCGTGCCGGGGAGGGGACGGAAGGCGGGCAGTGCTGCCACTGCCGCCGTTCCGATCAATGCCCCCGTCACCTTCAACAGGCGCTTCGTCCTGCTAATTTTGGTTTGCTGTTTCATATTTAGCCTTCGCCGTTAAAGTCATGCAGGCACTTGCCTGCGCCGTCAATTGCGTACTTCCGATAGGCCGTTCGTTCCATACCGGTCCGAACAATAGCGTTTCGGGATAGGTTCCCTGCTGCCAAAGCACCACCGCGTTGTGGTGGAAGAACGAGACGAACTTCTGCCGATAGGCCGGGTTCAATTCGGGCACGTGCAACAAGTCTTCGAAATAACGCATGAATATCCCCTTGAACAACGCATTGTCGCCAGTACCTTCGTTACGAAGGATGTTGTTGCTGGCGTCGATGCATTTCGTGATGGTGTAATTGGCGATTTTCTGCGCGTCGTTGAGGTACACCCGCTCGCCCGTGATCCGGAACAAGTCAACCGCGGTGGCCATGAAAAGGCCCTGGTTATAGGTGAGTGCTACCCGGTTGATCACCTGCGTCTGGCCGTTGATGTTGTCGTATACGGCTCCCGTGGCGTGTTCGTACAGTGTGTTTTTCTGCCAATCGTAGATGCGGAGCGCCCAATCGAGGTACGATTCGTCGTTTGTTTCGGCATATAGCCTCAAGGCCAACAGGCTTGCCGGACCGTTCGAACAGGCGTTTTTGCTATACGGCTGGCCTTTGGTCCACGCGATGCCGCCGCCCGCAAACTCATCGTTCCATCCGTTTGCGATATCCGTCCAAAGCTCCTTGGCGGTATTCAAGTACTTCGCCTCATCGGTTTCTTGGTACAGCCGCAGGATCGTCAATCCATTCCATTGCATGTCATCATAGAAATGGTTGTAATACGTGTTGCCGTTCTTGACGCGCACCCCGTTGTACCAGGTTTCGAAATACGCTTTGTATTTGGCATCGCCCGTACGCTGATACGCATCGATGACCACATCCATGGCGTGTGCATTGGGCCAATACTGGAAGCCCGGATCGGACTGGTTGCTGCCGTAATTGAAGTAACCTTCGGCATTCCAGAATTGGGCAATCAGCGCGTCGGTGCTTTGCGTGGCCGCGTCATTCCAATCGATCGCGGCCGCCTCCTCATCGTTATAGACATACACATCGTCTATTTTTCCACAAGCCTGCAGCAGCATCACCGCTGTTGCCAGGCATATCGTTTCCCTCATCATCCCACTCAATTTACGTGCACGGTGTGCGTATAGTCCTTGTCGCCTTGCAATACCATCGTCACCGTGGTCGATTTGCCGTCTACGGCGTCTGCGAACTTCCACTTGTCGTCCCACTGCGAAAGGTTCGGCAGGATACGCACGAAATAGTAAGATGCGGGCGAGTTGCTGTTCGGTCGGCTGTCCGTACCGTTCTGCGTGCCCAATTGTACCGTCGCCGGTTGATTGTTGCTGATGGTTTCCATCTGGAACTTGTAACGCTCGTCTTTGCCCCAGCTTTCCTGCTTGAAATTGATCACGCCCGTACCGGCCCATGTGCCTTTGCCCGCATAGGGCATGTCGAGGATCACCGCATTGCTTGGCGAGAAGAAAACGCCCATCTTCGTGATCTCGGCAGACGAAAGGGTAGCCATATTGAAGTCGAGGTTGATGCGGAATACACCGGTTTTGTCTGCGGTGATGCTTCCGTCTTCCATCGATTCGGAGAGCGACGTGCCGTTTGACGTGACGAATACACGCGGCGTACCGCTCAGCCGATCGACGAAGCGATAGGTCTTGCCTTGTTCCAAACGCGTAAAGATCTCGTATTCGCCCGCAGCTGTCCGTTTGAACGGAAGCGCATCGGCGAGGTTCGCCCCGGCCTCGGATCCCTCACCCACGATGAACACTTCGTCGGGAACGTCGACGAAACCTTGCAGCAAGGTGATGTTCAGCACCCGGCTGGTCTCACTCCGAATCTCGTTGATCCCCCTTGATGCCACGACTGTCCAACGGAGCGACCCCGTCTGCCCGGGCTCGATCCCAGCCATGGTGCCCACGCGGTTCAGCACCCGATGGGTGATGCTCGCCCCGCTCATGTAGCCATTGTTGTCAGACACCACCCGGTAAACCGGCGCTGAGAAATCACCGTTGGCCACGTCAAACAACACCTCATAGATGGCGGCACCGCCGTCTTCCACTTTTACGGGCTCCCATTCGAAATAGAGCGACGCGGAAGCCGAGTTCAATAATTTCACCGAGCGCTCGTCCGCGGGTTCATACAAGGATTTCACCGGGGATACCTTGACATCGGTATACGCCAAATTGTCCGTTTTGCACGCGCCCGCCATAAGGGCCAGCACGCATACCAATCCGATATATAGCTTATTAGCAGTTTTCATTGTTATCTTTCTGTTCGGTTTAACCATCAATTAGCAAATCCAGGGTTATTGGGCAGCAAGTTAGGATTCAGGTCCATCTGTGCCCTGGGCAGCGACCACAGGTAATCCCTGTTCTCGTCGAATCGGCGTTCGTCCAGCCGGATGTAGGCGGCACCGTTATTGGCGAATTTAGCGCCGTGCACATACCCGTTCAGGTACTCGCTACCGGCTTTCCAGCGCACGATATCGTAATAGCGCAAGCCCTCCAGCGCCAACTCGCTGCGGCGCTCGTTTCGTATGAGCGTCCGTAGCGCCGACACACTCGCAGACGCGGGGAAGTCCAATGCCTCGGCCACTTCGAAACCTGCCCGCGCGCGGATGGCACGTATCGTGGCGTTCCATACCGTCTCATCCAATTGACCCAGCTCCATTTTTGCCTCGGCGTGCATCAGCAACACGTCGGCATACCGGAACAGGATCATGTTCAATCCCGATTGGAAGGTTATCGTCGCGGTCTGGTCGTAGTATTTCTTCACGTAATAACCCGTGGCGCTGGCATTCGCGCCGGGCCCACTGTAGTTATCCATCCGTTCGGTAGAATTGTTGCCCGTTCCTGGCCTGATGTACACGGTAGCGGTCGTGCCGTTGAAATGTTGCCATGTGGCGCCATGGAACACCACGGTGGCCGCCAGGCGCGGATCGCGGTTTACGTAGGGATTGTCTTCGTCGTATGACGCATCATCTCCAATGGTCTTGCCCGCCAAGGTAAGGTAGCTATCGACCAATTCCTGCAATGGTGCATACGCGTTGAGCCGTGCCCCGGCGGATAGCGGGGCCGCGTCATACAATTTGTCCCACATCTTCAGCGACGGCACATGCCCGTAGTCGAGTATCACCTCTTGGTTGTATTCGTTGGCCGCCGTAAACAGGCCCGTATAGTTGTTGAACAATCCGTAGTTGCCGAACTCGCCCTGTTGATTGATGAGCTTGTCGGTATATTCAACCACCTTCTCCCAATTGCTTTCATAGAGGTACGCACGCGCCTGGAAGGCGCTAGCGGCCCCTTTCGTGATCCGGCCATTGTCTGCGGCCGGCAATCCGTTGCGCGACGGCAAGCTACCCATGATTTCGTCGAGTTCGCGGTGGATGAAGGCCATGATCTCCGCTTTGGGTGTACGGTTTATCGAATTGGCCTGTTCCAACGTGATATCCGTGGTGAAGAACGGTACGTCGCCGAAGAAATTCACCAAGCGGAAGAACAGGAACGCCCGGATGAACCGGATCTCGGCCTTCCTGCGCACCTTGAGCGCTTCATCCATATCCGGAACGAGGTCTACGAAATCCAGGAAAACATGGCAGGTCTTGATGCCCTCATAGGCCGTTCGCCATTCATCGGCGAATATCCCCAATGTTGGGTCGGCCAGCCCGTTCCGAATCGAGCGTTGGGCCGTGTTAGACCGCCCCTCGAAGATGTTATCGCTCAAGGCCTCATCGTTCCATAGTTTGCCTGCGGAGTGAAGCTGGTTATAGGCCATGTTCACCACCAGCTCGGCATTCGTTTGCGATTGCCAGAACGTGGCATCCGTGAAATTGTTTGTTGGAACGGGATCCAACGTATTGCACCCCGCCAATACGAACATGGCTGCGGCCACGCTTGTACACTTCCTTATTAGCTTTTTTGTCATCACCTTTCCCTTTAGAATTGAACATCAAACCCAAACCCGAAATACCGGATGGTCGGGTAATTCCGCGCACTATTGGCCGCCCCGGACATATTCGAATCAAATTCGGAAGACTCCGGGTCTATCCAGGAATTCTTGCTCAACGTGATGAGGTTTTGGGCGTTCACGAAAGCCCGCAACCGCTGTACGCCGAACCGCTGGGTCACGACCGCCGGAATGCTGTAGCCCACTTGGATATTCTTCAGCCGCAGGTAGCTGCCGCTGAACCGGTAAAGATCAGACCCCATCTGGTAGTTGTTCCGCGTGGACGATGCACCGGCCGCCGTGAGTCTCGGCCATGTCGCATCCGTATTGGTCGGTGTCCAGAAATCCAATTGATGCTGGTAGATCACGAATGAATAATTCTCGTGGAACGGTTCGATCAGTTCGCCGCGCACCATCATATCGCGTTGGCCTACCCCTTGCCAAAACATACTGAAATCGAATCCCTTGACCGCGAGGTCATAGGTAAAGCCCACGTTGTATCGCGGAAAAGCGGTTCCGAGCACGAAGCGGTCTTTGGAATCGATCACGCCGTCATTGTTGCGATCTACATAACGCACATCGCCGGGCTTCAGGTCAGCGGCGCTGATGCCCACGGGCAGCGCAGACGTTTCGATCTCTTCCATGCTCTGGAAATAGCCGTTGGTCTTGTACCCGTAGTATGCGTTGAACGGAAGTCCCGCCCGGGTTATTTTACCAATCCCATCGACAATGGGAATCTGCTCATCCCCCATGAATTCCGTGACCTTGTTCCATGAATCGCCGATGTTCGCACCGAAACCGTGGTTGAACGCCCCGGTGGTCAACCGGTAGTTGACCGCCAGTTCCCAGCCTTGGTTGCGCATCGCACCCGCATTCATCTTACTGAGCACGGTACCGAACACCGTGGGCGTTTCGGGTGTAATCAGGATGTCGCGGGTTTTTTGCTCAAAATAATCCAACGATGCCGTAAGGCGATTATTCAGGAAAGAAAAGTCTGCGCCGATATTCAATGTCTGCGTGCTTTCCCACTGCAGCCGATCATAGCCATAGGTGAAACCGGCTCCGGACACTGCACTGTTGTTGAAGCCATAAACGTTGGTAAATGGCGAATAGACGGTGAAGTATTGGTAATTGGGAATGTCTTGGTTGCCCAATAGCCCAAGCGAACCGCGCAATTTGATATCGCCCACCCGATCCTTGTAGCCTGCCAGGAACGTCTCTTCGGTCATGCTCCAGCCCAGCGACGCCGACGGGAAGAAGCCCCATCGGTTGTACGACGGGAACTTGGACGAGCCATCGTAGCGGAAACTGAATTCTGCGCGGTATCGATCGGCGAAGGAATAGCCAACACGGCCAAACATCGAGTTGATGCTCGATTCGGTCGTTCCACCCGGCGAATTGTAGCTACTGGGGTCGAATTCGCTGTCGTCGGCAATCGGCGTACCTAGGATCGGATCCGTGAAGCGGAACTTGATCTCGTTGCGCCTGCTGGTAAAGGATTCGTTGCTCGCGCCAAACAAGCCCGTGACGTGATGGCTCCCGAACTGCTTGTCGTAATCGAGCAAAAGCTGGTAGTTGAGCAGGTAAGCCTTCTCGTTGAAATCTTCGGTGTTCCGGGTCGAATTCACGAATACCAGCGGCCTATCGGCCTCCGCACTCGCGTACAGCGGTACCTGCAGCCGGCGGATGTAGCGGTGATCGGAATAGATGTCGGCCCCGAATACGCCGCGGATCTTCAGGCCGTCGATGATCTTGACGTCAAGCCCCAGATTGATGTTGAAGTAGTCGTTGTCGTTGGTCTGGTAACCGCCTTCGTTCAGTTCGGCCAGCGGGTTCTGGTCGGTCAGTGCATCATTGACGAGGTATCGCCCATTCTCGGCCTGCATGCGGTAATAATAGTACGGCGGTATACGTGAAGAATTGATGATGGCGTTACCGGCCGTGGTGGCGCGGTTGTTATTGCGCGTATAGCCCAGGATCGATGAAAACAAGAACCGATCATACTCTGCCGTGACGTTTGAACGGATGTTATAGCGCGTAACGCCAAAGCCATCGCCCACAAAGTTGCTTCCTTGATCGAAATAACCGCCGGAGAAACGGTAGGTGGTATTCTCGCCCCCACCTGCCACGTCGACATTATAGGTTTGCTGCGCCCCATTCTGCAGGATCTGGTCGTAATTCCACACCTCTTCCGCCCGATTTTCGTAAAGATCCCGAATCTGCGTGGGCGAAAACTGCGGGTTTTGATTCACGTTGGTCAGCGCCAGGTTTTTCAATGTCGCATTCTGGTACCCCGCAACAGGCCTGAACAGCACCTCTGGGTCTTGCGTACCGACCTGTCCGCTGAGCGTCAAGGTGGGGCGTTGGTTTTTCCGGCCCTTTTTTGTAGTGACCAAAATTACGCCATTCGATGAACGCGAACCGTAGATGGCGGCCGTACCCGCATCCTTCAAGACCGACACGCTTTCGATGTCGTTCGGATTCAACTTGTTCAAGCTACCGCTTTCGGACACCAACCCATCGATTACGATCAAGGGCGAATTGCTGTTCATCGTCGAAATCCCCCGGATGTTGATGTTCATCGTATTATCGTTCGGGTTCATGCTCCGTTGCTGGATGTTGAGGCTTGGCGAAGCCCCCTGCAAGGCTTGGGTCACGTTGCCTACGGGCCGGTTCTCGATCAGTTTACTATCGATCTGGTCGGCCGCGCCCACCAACCGCCTACGCGTCGTGGTGCCGTAACCGATCACGATGACTTCGTCGAGGTCGCTCACCGAAGATTCGAGCACGATGCTTAGCGGCGCAGCCCCGCTGGCCACCACTTCAGCGGCGGTGAATCCAAGCAAGCTGACCACCAGCAGCTGGTTGCTGCCGTCTATGGCGATGCTGAACGCGCCATTATCGTCGGTGGCCGTGGCACGTCCCGTCCCTTTCACGGTTACGGTGGCACCGGCCACGGGATTCCCGTACTCGTCCCTCACGGTTCCTGTCGCGGTTTGTTGCCTCCCGGCATTAGACGCCGCTGACGGCTTACTTGTTTGTTCAAGCGGGCGGATCACGATCGTTTTGCCATTGATCGACCATTCAAACCCATTCTGGGAAAGCACCTGCTCCAATGCGGCTTCCAACGCGGCTTGGCGCACATCCGCGGTAACGCGGGTATGGGCAAGCTCACGTCCCTTGAACAGGTACAGGTAGCCGGTCTGTTCCTGCACCGATTTCATCACCTGATTCAATGGTGTCCGGTTGGCCTTCAAGGTCACTTGCTGGCCAAATGCCCCTGCCGATGCCTGCAGGACCATCCCGAACACTAAAAACAGCGCTAACTTCGTCATAATTAGCCATCGATAGGTTAAAGGCCAACACTGGCCTTTAACACACGAATTTAAATTCATATGTTTGTCTCGTTTGGTAATTTATAGATTAACGTTTTACCCTGCTGCCCAACGCAGCTCTTCTGACAATTGCCAACGACTTGCCGGATGATGTTGGTAGCATTATCCGGTTTTTTGTGACAACCCTTCGCGCCTAAGTCTGTTTGATGCTCATATCATAATTCCTCCTCATTGTTCTTTAGTTGGTATCCACCCATGTACCTTTCACGGCAGCACGGTGAGTCTATTGGTATTATTGATGCGTTCCACCTTGAATTTGAGCCCACTCGCTCTCAACAGGTCCAGCACTTTGTCCAAGTGCTCTTGGCGGCTGATCGCCCCGTAGTAATACGTAGGGGGAATCCCTTCCGTATAGGCGACATCCAAGTCGAACCAACGCGCCAGCTGATTCATCACCGTGGCTAATTCGGTATCGTCAAAGCTGAACAACCCCCGCTTCCACGCGATAACCGACGAAACGTCCAAGGCTTTTTTCGTCAAGGCATTGCCTTTCAATGATGCCTGTTCGCCGGGTTCAAGGCCCAACGTGCCGTGGTGTTCCGTTACGACATTGACCTTGCCATGCACCAGCGTGGTGCGTACCTCCGCTTCATCGCGGTAAGCGGAAACATTGAATCCGGTACCCAGCACCTCTACGGTCTGGCCGTTGGCTATTACCTTGAATGGTCGCTGTCGTGAATTCGTGCGCTCCTGAGTTTGTGCGCCTGACCTTCGGACTTCAAAATACGCTTCACCCTCCAAATAGACGACTCGTTCCGCTTCGTCGAACCGGCTGGGATACGTCAGGGTCGAGGCCGCATTGAGCCACACTTCCGAACCATCGGGCAATGTCACCTGATAGGTTCCGCCCTTCGGCGTAGTAAGCGTGTAGGGTTGTGAATTGGCGAGTCCGTGAGGTTCCTCGCTCGCCGATTCACCGAGCACGGTGCTTCCGTCAAGGTAGGTTATTCCGTCGGCCACGACAATGCCGGCTTGTTCCGAGCTTAGGTCTACGGTCGTGCCATCGGCAAGGGTGAGCGTAGCGCGGTTACCGCCTGGGGCGATATCCGCCGCATTGACCGGGCTCGGTACTTCCGGTTGGGTCGTGCGCTCAAACACAAGCCAACCCAGCGTGAAGATAGCGAGCACCGATGCGGCATAACCCAGCCAACGCAACCGCCTAATCCGGCCGGTCGACGTGTCGATTGCAGCGGTATGCTCCGCCAAGCGTTGCTGGATGCGTTGGAACGTAGCCGTCACCTCGGCGGTATCGGCGTCTGGCAGGACTTGGTTGCCCAACTCCGTTTCGATGCGCTCGCGCAATGCCGAAGCATGCCCCTCCAGTTGGAAATGTTCCAGCAACACACGCACCTCTTCCGGGCTGCATTGCCTGTTCATGTATCGGGTATAGCATTCGTTCCAATCGCGCATAGCGTTTATCGTCGGTTTATTGAGCTATACGAACCGGAGCGCGCATCCATATGCCCGTTTGATGACTTTTCTTCAAAAAAAAGCCAATCACCTCACAATCAAAGACAAAAATACGCCGAGCTTGTTTAGACTTTATTTTTGATGGCGAAATTATTGCAGACCAAAGGATAAAGGTTAAACAAGCTCGTCGATTATAATGAACAAAAGTAGCTGAACAGGACGATGTAGCATTCGATGTGATGCTTCGCGAGTATTTCGCGGATGGATTTGGTGGCTTTCACGATATGGTCATTGACCGTTCCGACACCGATACCGAATCGCTGGGCGACCTCGGCATAGCTTTTCCCCTCCAATTTGCACAGCACGAAAATCTCCTTCCTACGTGGGGGCAAGTGCGCAAGCGCCGATTCAAACGCAAGCTGGTTCTCCGCCCAATCCATCCCTTCGCCAAGCGGATCATAAAGCTCGGTGGCCGCCCGGATCAGTTCCTCGAGCAACTTCCGGTCGCGGGCGGCCTTCCGGTAATAGTCAATGGCCATATTTGCGGCAATACGCCGCAGGAATGCGGAAAAAGGCTGGTCGACGTCGACCGATTCACGGAGTTGCCAGACTTTCAGGAAAACGTCGTGGGTCAATTCCTCGGCAACCTCCGCCCGATGTACCAAGCGGATGATGTTATGATAGATCGTCCGTTTGTAATGGTGATATAGCTGTTCGAATGCCTGTTGGCTACCCGCCTTCAGGGCAACCAAACACGCTTTCTCTCCCTCTTTGTAGACCACAGGCATACCGATAACATTGGTTACTATCGGCTAAGGTAGCGACAAATCGGGGCATAACAAAAAAAAGCTGCCTTGGCGGGCAGCTTCAATGAAAACCAATCGAATTGACTTTTCATTAAATGAGTCTCACGTTCACCGCGTTCAGGCCTTTCTTGCCCTTTGCGATTTCGAAAGACACATCGTCTTTCTCGCGGATCTTGTCAATCAGACCGGATACGTGAACGAAAACATCATCACCGCCACCTATCGGGGTGATAAATCCGAAACCTTTGGTCTCATTGAAGAATTTTACTACGCCTTCTTGCATGGTAATTTTGGTATTAAAATAAATAATGGTGTAAATGTATGTATTATTTATGCGAAATCACATAGCCTGAAGGTTTGTTTTATCAAAAAAACCACAACACAAACGCCGTTAGGCACCGTATTCGGCTTTCCAATGTTGCGTTTCTCCGGTATACAGGCTTTTATTGGCCAATACCGTGCATATTGCGCTCTTCGCGCCCGTGTATACATTTGATGAGGGCATCGTTCCGCGGAGGATGGAGCGGTGGAAGTCTTCCAAGGCGTAAATGGTACCGTCCAGCGTCGGTTGGGGCAGTATCGGAATGCCGCCATCGGTACGCTGCTCGATTTTGGTAGCCCCAGTCACGCCATCGACGAGCCCCTGTTCGCGTGCCGCGGCTTCTTCCGGATAGTACAGTCCGGTATTCATGAGCAACGATATCGTACCCTTCGTGCCCTTGATCTTGAAAAGGAATCCATCGCGCGCATTGCCCAGCGTGGTGCCGAAATTACCGATGAGCCCACGCTTGTTGTAGCGTAGGATCAGCTGGACATTGTCATAGGTTTCGCGGCCGTCGTGGTAGATGTCGACACCACCCGCTCCTACCAATTCATCGGGATGCGTGTCGAATGCCCAATGGATGAAGTCCATCTGGTGTGAAAGCAACTCGGCCACCAATCCGCCTGAATACGCTTTGTAAAGGCGCCAATTGATCTGCTGCTCCAGCGCCGGATCGGGCGTCTCGCGTCGCCAATCGTTGTTGCGGTCCCACCGGCAATCGATCTGCGTCACTTCGCCAAGGTATCCGCTTTGTATCATTTCCTTCACTTTGAAATAGAGGGGCGAATACCGATACTGATACCCTACTTGGAACGTTTGCTTGGGCCGACTTTCCACGAGTTTCACGAGCTGGAGTGCCTCGGGGATGGTAAAGGTCATCGTTTTTTCCAAGTAGACGTGCTTGCCCGCCAGGATCGCATCCCTGGCTACGGTGAAATGGTCGTTCAATGGGACGGCGATGAACACGGCCGAGACCTTGGGGTCTTCCAATAAAGCCCGGTAATCGCCGTATGCCGTTGCGGCAGGCACGATACGCCCCGCTTCTGCCGCCCGGAAGTCGAGCACGTCGCAATAGGCCACGGGCTCGAACCATTTCGATGCCGCCTTCGCCATGGTATGGATCAGTCCTTTTCCGCGATCGCCGCAACCGACCACGCCCACTTTTATGCGCGCTTCGCGACCAAAGAAAACAGCCCCATTGGCCAGGCTATCGTGGGCGATGGCCGTGCCGACACCCAAAAGGCCAGCCTGCCTCAAAAAATCTTTCCTGTTCATCGATTCAATCTGTTTAAGCGGTTAAATATCGGCATTTGCGGTCGGAAAAACCAATGTAAACGTCGATCCTTCTCCGGGTATGCTCAGGAAATGGATCTTTATCCCCTGCTTGTCGGCATACCGCTTGGCCAACGAAAGCCCCAAACCACTGCCTTTTTCGCTGTCGGTACCCCGCTCGGGATGGATGCCCACGGTAAACAACTTCTCCTGTGTAGCCAACGGAATCCCGACACCTTCGTCGGTAACGCTCACCAAGTAGCTGTCGGGCGCACGATGGGCGCGCACCGTTACCCGTTGTTCGCGATGCGAGAACTTGACGGCGTTGTTGATGAGAATGCGTAGGATCAGTTGTGTCATGATGGGATCGCACATGACGGTATTATCATTCGCGTGTGAATGTATGATGGACACGCCTTTACGCTCTGCAATCGGTAACTCGATACGCAAACACGCATCGAGGAGTTCCGCACAATCAACCGGTTGCAAATCGGGTTCTTTGCTCTCCGATTGCTGTGCTATCCATGCCAACACATTTTCCAGCATCGCCGAGGTGTCTTTGGTGAGCTGCAATAAATTGCCCTTTATCCGTCTATCGGTGTCGGCGGCGAGATCGTAATTCGAGATGGCCTGCAAATAAAGCTGTACCGAACTCAGGGGACTTTTCAGGTCATGGAAGACGATTGAGAAGAGTTTGTCCTTCTCTTCGGTCATCTTCAGGAGTTTCCGGTGTTGTTCCTCCGCGTAAGCCGCATTCCGGTCCGCTTCTTCTTTCTCCCGGTAATAATTATTCAATAGTGTCCGGGTGACCCAATAAAACGACAACAACACGATTACAAAGACCACAAGTACATTGGTAACCCGCGTTAATTCATCGGTATAGTCGGACAAGATCCACTCCGGGTGGCGGTACTCCATGAAGAGCAGCCCGGCTACTGCTCCGCAGGTAGCCAAAATGTAAAATATATGAAATCGTGGTCTGCTTGTCGAAACCAGCAATTGAAATGTAAAAAAGAACACAAATAGCGACGGTCCATCGATTCCATCGTTTATGAAGTAGTTGACCGCCACGCCCGCGTAACAAATGACCACAAACCCGACCCGGGCGATGGCGAACCACTTTTTGATACGCGACACGTAATAGATACCCGCGTGCGTAAGCGCAATGCAAAAAACCAACGCCGCTGCATTGAACGCGCCCTGCAACAAATTGAAGACAAGGACCACCGTGAGCATCATGCACGTAAACAGGTTGGCTGCATGGAATATCCGACTCCGTAATGACACTTCTCCAGGCGCACCAATCAACATCACCAATGTGCTTTTAATACGGGAAACCTGCTGCATGCTCCTACCGATTCTATTCAAACAAACATACAAATAATTTGATATCATGCATGTCTTGCACGAAACGATTGACGGAAATTCAAAAAAACAGCCCCCCGTCTGCAGAAAGGGGGGCCGCCTTTGAGCGGAAGCGCATGACTATTCTCCTGTGCTACTTTCGTCGGCTACGGCATCTTCCCAGTTGTCCCATTTGGGCGTGGCGGGATCGTAGCCATCGTAGCCGTAATTCTGGCTCAATACCCCCTTGCTGTTGGCCGTGATAGCCGCATTCGGGATGGGCCAGTACATATTCTTCTTGTCCATCGTGTAGTTGGGGTTGTTGTTCCCAGGTGCGTTGATCTGGATAGGCCCTTTGTTGTACATGCTGTAGTGGACAATGCGTTGGTACCAGTAGCTTCCGCCAGTGTTATCCGTGCCGCTTTGCTTATCGAATGTTTCCAGCGTATAGGTATTGCCGAATTCATCGGGTCGGCCGCTGCGGGCCAGACACAACGATACACGCTTCAATTCGACGTTTCGCCATTCTTCCCAATGCAATTCGCGGGCGCGCTCGTTCATGATGTCGCCGATGGTCACCTCGCCCTCATACAACTGGCTTGCCTGTGCCCTACGACGTATGACATTCAAGTCGTCCTTGATGGTCCCATCGCCCGGGTTCAGGTAGAATTTCGCTTCCGCACGCAGTAAATAGGCTTCGGCCAACCGATACAGGTACCAATCGGCATTACCACCGTTCGTGGCGCCACGATGTCCGTCCGAACCGACGATATTCCCTTCGGCGACAGGATCGTCCAGGAAAAATTTGTAATGGGGCACGTCAAACCAACGGCGAATGGTATCACTGCACAACAATGCGCCGTTGTCGGGATTGAAAAGCGTAAGCGGGTTGCCGAATTCCGATGAAGCCTTGTTATTGACCCGGTAATCTTCCATGCGCACCCAATTGCCCGACGCCGAGCTATGACGCAAGTCGGTTTCGTCCATCACGCCATTAACCCGCCAAAGATCGGTCATGTGAAAACGCGTGGGGCGAAATGTTGCGATGCCACGTCCCATTGCACGCATGTAATCGTATTGTGGGTTGTAGTCGGCCGTATTGCGCCGAATGTTGAGCAACGCTTGCCTGCCGTCCTTCGCCTGTACCCTGTTGTCAAACAGAAAAGGATACAATATACGCATGGTCAGCATCTTCACGAAAGACTCCGCTTCCGCTCCCCGATTGGGCATGCCCATGATGAGTTCCCGGTTTGCGGCGATGAGTTTGTTCTCGGCGCGGTGCAAATCCCAAATCACGTTTCTCGTGATGGTCCAGGTTTGCGGTTCGCCACCATCATTGAACGTACCGAAGGTATTTTCCATGAGTGCGTACCCCGATTGATCGATCAGGATGTCGGTTTGCTCCTTTGCCTTGGCATACTCACCGATAGCCAAGTAGCATTTCGCCAATAACATGCGGCAGGCACCTTTATTGACCATGCCCACGATACCGATATCGCTCTGATTGGGCACCCATTCTACGGCCAGTTCCATTTCGCGGGTAATCATTTGCAAAATAGCTTCCCTCCCTGTGCTCCGGTAGTTTTGCTTAGGTACTTCCAATAATTTCGTAACCAATGGTACATCGCCGTATTGAAACACCAACGCCATATAGCGGAAAGCCCGGTGAAAATAGGCGCGACCCTTAAACATGTTTTTGGTCGCGTCATCCAATCCCGTTACGCCATCGACGTAATGGATAACGGTATTCGCATACATGATACCTTTATAGGTTTCGTCCCAATAATACCAGAGGCTATTGGTCCGATCCAGGTTTTGATGGCTGGAGTTGTCGCTGGTCGGCGTAAGCATACTGGCGACATCGGCGAGCATATTGCGCTTGTCGGTAGCCGCCGCCACCATCAGTTCGGAAAAGAGATATTCCGTGCCCATCGTGAGCATTTCGTTATGGTCGGTCGTCCAATACAATTTAAGCGTGCGATCGCAGATGGCCAATGCCGATTCCAATCCTGATTTGGTCGTAAACGTCGTTCCAGGTTCGTAGAACGATAGCGGATCCGGGTTTAGAAAATCCCGCGAACAGCTGCTCACCACCAAGACTCCGCCAAAAAGCAGGGCAAATGCTATACGATACGCTCGTTTTGTTATCTTTTTCATCTCTATCGTTTCTTGATTTAAAAAGTCAAATTCAATCCCATCGTGAACGTACGCGACGCCCAGGAACCGTTGTTGGCAGCTGGTGAGGGGTCGATTTCGGGATCGCCATAAATCCATTGCTGTGCCCACGTCGCGGTGTTCCGTGAGGCGGCGAATACCTTTACCCGGTTCAAATTGTAGATGGACGTCCATCGTTGCGGCAACGTGTAGCCGACGGAGATGTTATCCAGCCGGATAAAGGAACGGCTATACAGTTTTTGTGCGCCAGCAGCATCACTGTTTCGGGGTCCGGAAGCTTGTATGCGGCCGAATTCATTCGTTGGGTTGTCGGGAGTCCAATACACTTTGGCGGGTACGTTGGCCAGCGCATACTGCATGCGTCCGCCATCGTCATCGTTATTCAGGTAATTGCCTGATAATCTTTTATGCCCCATAAATGAATAGAGCTGAAAGGAGAATGACAAATCCTTCCAAAAGGTGAACTCATTACGTAACGACCAATGGTAAGGAGCAACCGTTTCTCCCAAGAACTCCCTATCCATGTTATTGTAAACCGGTGTGACCGTGCCGTCTGCATTGACGACATCATCGCCCGTATAGCTATTGGCTACCTTTGGATCGCCGGGCCGTTGCCCGTGCCTAGCGGCCTCCTCGATTTCATCCACTTGCCAGATGCCCGTAACGCGGTAATTCCAGATGGTATTGATTGACTTGCCTATAAACCACCCGTTATTGATATCATCCACTTCCTTTCGGCCAATTACATTGCCATCCGCATCCAACACATCCTCATAGTCGTAGTACAGGTGCTTGATGCGGTTCCGGTTGTACGAAAAGCCGATGGTGGTAGCCCAACGGAAATTCTCCCGCTCGATATTGCTGGTGTTCAGCGCAAGCTCTATCCCACTGTTGTTCACCTGTCCTAGGTTCGTGGTTATTGAGCTGAATCCAGAGAAACCGGGCAAACGTTGTCCCATGATCATATCGTGGGTGCTCATGTTGTAATACTCGAGCGTGCCGGATATGCGGTCGTTGAGGAATCCGAAATCCAATCCGAGGTTCCAGGCCGCGGTTTTCTCCCATTGCAGATTCGGATTAGCCAATCGATCCATCATCAGGTAGCGGTACTGCAGCAGTTGGCCTGAGGCGCTGATGTAGCCTTGCATCTTGCCAGCTCCCCGATAGAGGTTGGCGAGGGCCAAATAAGGGGATCCCAACGACCTATTTCCGTTCTTGCCGTATGAGATGCGTAATTTACCGGAGCTCATGACATTACCCCACTTTTGAAAGAAACGCTCATTGGTAAATGTCCAGGCAGCCCCCAATGATGGGAATATGCCATATGGATCGGTTGATCCGAAGGCCGAATAACCGTCCCGACGAATCGTGCCGGTCAGCATGTAACGGTCATCGTAGTTATAGAATAACCGTGCCATCAGCGCATCGGCGGTTTCATGCGTGTCGTTGCTGGAATAGTTACTTTCTTCCTTGTTGCCAAAGCCCACACCATGAAAGCCCAATGCATCCGAGGGGAGGATATTCCGTGCCTCGATGCGCTCTTGCCAAGAACGAAGTTGTTCCGCCTCCTGCACAAGGGTCACGTTGACACGGTGTTTTTCGGCAAAGGTGTGTTCCCAGGTAATGGTATTGTTCAACGACCAGTCAAAACGCTTGGCTTGTTCCCGATTGGCGCCACGGGTCTTCGGATCGGATCCGGGCAAATCGGCCGACATGAAATACCGGTCATAGAAAAACTGATAGCGGGGTGACGCATTGAAGGAGTAGGTAATGTTGAAGGGCAACTTGACTTTCGCCTGCACGATGGTGTTGAACACGGTATACCCTTTGTCCAATGCCAAATATTGCCGTTGGAAATCATAATTGTACCCCCGTTGGCTAAACTCGGCACTCAATGGGAATTGCAACGGATTGCCCAGCTCATCGGCATAATCTGCGTAGGGACTGTTTCGCATGGTCTGATCGATATCAATCTCCACATTACCGTCAGAACGGTCCTGGAAGTTGACGTTGGCGCCGATTTCGAACCAATCGGTTACATGCGAATTGACCTTCATGTTGGCCCGAATAGACCGATAATTATCGCTCACGATCGCACCTTGGTTTCTCAGGAACCCCATGGAGAAATAGTAGTTCGTGCGTTCGTTCGCCCCGCCGACACTGGCGTTGTAGTCCTGGTCCAAGCCGCTCCGGAAGGTACGGTCTGTCCAGTCCTCGACCTTGCCATTCACGAAATTCTGCAACGCATTACCGGTGAAACCCAATCGCCTTGCCCATATGCTCTGGTCGGATTCTCCTGCATCATTGGTGGTATAAGCACGCCAGCTATCGAGGGAAACGGTGGATGGCAACTGGTCGGGGCGCATAAAGAAGCCGGGCTGTGTAGCAAAACCTGCTTGATAGGCCTCATAAACGCCCGTCTGCGGATTCAAGCCATAGGTGTTTTGCGTGAGCCACTCTTGGCGGTGCTGCAAATAGCCGTCCGTATCCCACCGTTTACGAAAATCTGCTGGACCGGTCAACCCAAGATTGGCCGTGAAATTGATGACAGGCTTGCCGGGCTTGCCCCGTTTGGTGGAAATGATGATAACCCCATTGGCGGCTTTCGAGCCATAAACCGCCGCAGCGGAAGCATCCTTGAGTACATCAATTTGTTCGATATCGTCGGGATTGATCTCGGATAGCTCCCCATAAAAAAACATACCATCAAGCACAATCAGCGGACTATTGTGATTGCCGTCGGTATATACGGATCGTTGACCACGGATTTGCAACGATCCTCCACCTTTTGCAGAAGAATTAAAACCTACGTTCAAACCCGGCGTGCCGCGCAAGATGTCCTGTACCGTCCTTGGGTTTTCGTTGGCTATCCTATCCGGACGGACTTGGATGACAGAACCTGTCAAATCCCCTTTCCGCATCGTACCGTAGCCCACCACCACCACTTCGTCCAAGTCGCTCATGGAAGGCTGCAACGAAACATCGATGACCAACCGGTCGCCTATAGCGACTTCTCTCGCTTGGTACCCCAAGATACTGAACACCAAAATCGTTGATTCGGTAGGAAAGGTCAGGCGATATTCGCCTAAAGCATTCGTCGTGGCCGCGAAAGATGTTCCTTTGGCGGTAACGGTTACGCCATCAAGTGCCACGCCAAATTCATCCGTCACTTTCCCGTATACCTCCCTATTCTGCCGCCTCACGACCCGCCGCTCGGAGGCCGAAGGCTTGGTCGCGATCACGATCGTGCCGTCTTCCAAGTGCCATTCCAGGTGCTGATCGCCCAAAAGCTTGTCGAGGAAATCTTTCAGTTCCGCATGCTTCACGTTGGCATTGACCCGCATGCCTGCGATTTCCTCGCCACGGAAAAAAAACGAGTACCCTTGTTGCTTCCGGATTTCCTTCATCACCGTGCGCAACGTGGTGTTTCGTGCATTTAGCGTAATCTTCTGCGACCTGCCCTCCGCAAAAGCGCCAAAAGACAACACAAAAGACAAAAGAATCGCGAGCTTCATAGTCAATAGTAATCGGTAGTTGTGCGACCACGAACCGGTCGCTACACATCGTGTAAAAATCATATATTTGTCATGTTTGGATTGTTAGTTATTCGCGTTAACAGCAGCGCTTCATTGGGCACTGCCACACCGTCCAAGCAGCAATAGACGGGTGATGTTACCAGCATCATCCGTTTTTCGTTTGCCAGGACGCTTCGGCATTTCGGGATAGTTGGTTATGTTTTCATATGTTTCATCACTATTTTAAGTTAACAAATAATTGGTCATTGGTTTGCTATTCGCTCAGTACACGTAACTGGTTACGGCCTGCTTCCTTTGTTACCGCAAAATTAATCCCACTTTTCTCCAATATCCGCAGGATGGAACCCAACGGCTTGTCGCGTTCGATCATGCCGAAGAACTTGACCGCCGGGGGCGCCCCCTGATACAGGATATCCAAGTCATACCACCTGCTCAACTGCACAAAGGCCGCGGTCGGCGACAATCCGTCGAAGTAGAAAAACCCTTCTTTCCAAGCGATCGAAGCCGATGGATCTACATTTTCGATTTCAGTTTGCGCTCCGCGCGTCGTGGCCTGTTGGTTAGGTACAATCCGATTTAAGGCTTTAGATGCAAGATTTTCGATTTCCACCGATCCATCCACCAGCGTGGTTTTGATTTCATTGTCATCGGGATAAGCCGAGACGTTAAACGCCGTGCCGAGCACGTTGACGGTTTGGCCACTCGTCGTCACTTTGAACGGTATTTTCCGTTCTCGTTGGTTTGTCGGCTTGCTCACTTGTTCACGAATGTCGAAATACGCTTCGCCTTCCAAAATGACCACCCGTTCGTTGTCGGCGAAACGACTTGGGTAGGTCAGGGTCGTGCCTGAATTTAGCCAAACGTTGGAGCCGTCGGGGAGGGTTATCTGATAGGTTCCGCCTTTGGGAGTAGTGAGTGTAAGCTGGTTTACGATGTTGGCGTTTAGATTTACGATCCCGGCGAGCGCGCTATCGCCCACTGTCAAATCCTTACCATCCGAGTACGTGATTCCATCGCCGACGATGATTCCGCTTTGTGCTTCGTCCAAATCGATCGTACGACCATCCGCCAATGTCAATGTAGCGCGGTTGCCGCCGGGCAAAATGTCGTCGGCGGCCAATTCGATGGGCGCTTCGGAACCTGGCGTATCGCGCAAGAACCAAGCCGTCGTCGAAATCGCGATGAGTACCGCCGCGGCGGCAGACCACCATCCCCACCGGCGCAGGCGTGCCACCCGGTTTTGCTGCGGGGCTTCCACTTGGCGGAGGATCCGCGCAAGCATCCGTTGCCGCAACGTTTCGGCATCGGCCGCAAACGCCGTTTCCAGCTCGCGGCTATCTTTGCGCATACGTACATCCAACCACCGATTGAGCTGTTCCTGCTCGGTCGGGGTGATGGTGCCGTCCACCAGCTTAGCCGCTAATTCTTCGATCCGTTTCCTTGACAACGCCATTTATAACCGGTTTTGGTTATATAGTCTGCCGTTTTCAATGGAAGGGTGTATACGAAAGAAAAAAAATAATGATCAATAGGTCGTCGCGTAATTTCTTGTTGGCGATTTTCAGGTGCATCTTCACCGTGTTTTCAGAAAGCCCCAATTCCTCGGCGATTGTTTTCACGCTTTTATCCTGCTCGCGGCTCATGCGGAATACCAACTGGCATTGCGAAGGTAGCCGGTTGACGCTCTGTTCAATGCGCTCCATCAACTCCTTGGCAAGCAACGCGCGTTCGGGCGATAGGTCGTCTATGGGTTCGGCGGCTTCGTATCCGGGTTCCGGCATCTGCTCGCGTTGGCGATGCCTGCGCGCCAACGCGGTAAGCGACTGGTATTTCACCGAAACGGCGAGGTAGGTATGCAACGTATGGGTAAGCTTCAGGTTTTCCCGGCGATTCCATAGCCCCAAGAATACGTTCTGTACGCATTCCTCGGCTTCCTCAGGGTTGTCGAGCAGGTTGGCAGCTACCACAAACAGTTTGTCCCAATACCGATCGTAGAGGTTTACCAGCGCACGTTGGTTGCTTCCTGCCAGCTGGAGGACCAATTCTTCATCGGTATATTGGTTTAAATCGGAATGCACCGCCCCTGTTTTTGGAGACCAAGGTAAACATATTCCTTAGGATACGCAATTATTAGGAACCGCCACAAAATAAAATGAGCAAATTAAGCGCAGCAATTTTGCTCGTTATCAAGGTGCGTATTGCAGCCCATAGTGGAGCTACGGGCAGGATATGCAACGAAGAGCACGGGCAAAAGGGCAAGCTGAAATGTTCAGGTTATTTCGTGCCGGTTCCTTAACAGCCAATGCGGCGTTCCGGTCAATGAAAAAGCCCTCCCGCACCGGGGAAGGCTTTCCTTGTTATATCGATCGCGCGAACCTAACGTGCCGCGATGGTCGCTTCCGTCAGGGCCTTCTGCGCTTTGGCAAACGCGCGATCCTCTTTCTTGCGCGCTACCGCCAGGTGTCTTTGCAGGTTGGCCACCGCCTTGGCCTCAAAGGCATCGCGTTCCTTGTGCAATTTCGCATAACGCGCCTCGAGCTCGGCAATGGCTTTTTTGCTCTCGGCCACGCGGATACCGTTGTTGATGTCTTTTTGGAACACACCGACGAAAAAGGCACGGTCGCTTGCCAATTCGGCATGGTTGCCACGGCTGGCCTTGATGCGTGCCACGGCCAGGTCATACTGGTTGTAAAGCGTGATCATGTTGTCCTGATGCGCTGCCTCGGCCTGTCTCAATGCCGAGACATTGCTCTTGTCGGCAGATGGGTCGATGGCGGCATTGGCGACAAAACCATTTCCGAGGGCGGCTACACTGATCAGGGTACTTAATACGAACGTTTTCATTTTTATTTCTTTTAGTTTTTATCCGATTTGACGATTACTGCGTTTGTTGTTCCTTTTGTGATTATGACGACAAATCTCCGAAAACGTTGCACCACGATGTGACGGTTTTAGACGAACCCCGCCAGCAAATCGACGAACGGCTTTATCGACCGTCTAGGCGCCAGACCAATCGGCGGATTTCATAGACGAGCGCTAAACCTTAAGCCTCGGTCATTGTTTACCCTTCATGTGGCTCCACTTGCTTGACGCGTTCTACACCCTGCTGCACCTGCTGGTCATTGGGTTCAACCTGCTGGGCTGGATCTGGCGGGCCACGCGCCGCTGGCATCTGTACAGCGTGTTGCTTACGGCAGCCTCGTGGCTTGTGCTCGGCATTTGGTATGGCATCGGATACTGCCCCATCACCGATTGGCAATGGGCTGTCAAGGCCCGCCTGGGGGAAGAGGACCTGCCCAACTCATTCATCAAGTACTCCGTGGATAAGCTGGCTGGCATCGACAGCGACCCTGCATGGATCGATACCGTCACTGCCGTGAGTTTCGGCGCGGTCTTTTTGATTGCGCTGTGCCTTAATTTTTTCTGGAAAAAGCGCCACACCCCTTGACAAGTTGAATCTTATCCCTTAGCTTTGGGCCATACACACATCCCTATCTTATGGAAAACACGTTATCAACACAGCAAAGTCCCGCCCTTCGTTACATCCCCATTTGGCTGCGGATACCGATTGCCATTTTCATTGGGCACAAATTCGTCACCGTGGGCGTAGACATCCCCTTGATTCAACTATTCGGCAAGCTGCCTTATTGGATCGCACTGTTCGTCAGTGCCGGTGTGGCGCTGGCCATGGTGGAATACATCCACCGGGTTACCGTATACCTGGATCGCAAGGTCGATTGGCATGCCCGGTTCGGCAAACGCCTTTGGCAACAGGCGTTTTTTTGCTTGGTCATCCCCTGTGCGTTCACGTTCTTGGTGCTGTTCGCCTATTTCAACGTAATGGGCGTACCGGAGCGTGCCGGGAAATATTTCAGCAACGAATTCCAGTTTGCCTGCCTGTTGTACCTGGTCATGAACGTATGCTATTGGGGCATGAACAATGCGGCTCGCCGCGCGCGGCAAACTACGGCCGCATAGCGTTTACTTGCTATAAGTTTAACCATGACTGCTGAAATCATTTACAAAGGCGAACTGCGCACGGATTGCAACCACCTGCAAAGCAAGACGGTCATTGAAACCGATGCACCTACCGACAACAAAGGGAAAGGGGCCCGGTTCTCGCCGACCGATTTGGTGGCCACCGCCTTGGGCAGCTGCATCATCACCACCATGGCCATCAAAACCGAAGATTGGGAAATCGATTTGACGGGCACCAGGCTCGAGGTCACCAAGGTCATGCAGGCCGAACCCCGCCGCGTCGGCGAGATCAAGATCCAGATTTACTTTCCGGCTAACCTGCAGGCAGACGACAAGCAAAAAACCATTTTGGAACGCATCGCGTTTACTTGCCCGGTAGCCCAAAGCCTGCACCCCGATTTGCTGCAAACGCTATCGTTTCATTATCCGTAACGGCGTGTGGCATTAGCCACGGTGACCGATTCTATTCATCGCTTGCATCCGCCAAAAAAACTTCCTTCATCTTATCGAATTCGCCGTCGTAATACAGTACACGATCAGGCTCGTCGGGTACCTTCAGGTGTATACAGGGTACGTACCTTTCATCATTGTCTTCGCCAAGATACTTGCTGTAGGTACGTCTTTGCGGGAAATAAAAGTAATTGCCGATGGTTATTTTGTCATAAAAGAAAGACCGATGCAAAATGCGATACTGCTGGTGGCTGGGATTATATGCCACTACGAGCAGTACTTCTTTGGTCGCGTTTGTTTTTGCGCGTTCCTTATCGCACAACACGACAGCCAGTTCTGGCTTTCCAGTGCCGGTGTAATGATCCATATGGATCAATTGCCTATATGTGCGCTGATCATCGGGATAACCGAAATCCGTTCCTTCTTCGCTGTTGAAAAAATCCAATAACGCTTCTTTGATTTCGTAATCCAGCTGCTCAAAGTCAACGCTGCCGACGAAATGATTGCCATATTTATTCGCAAACGAATCGTACGGATAAACATACGTGGAGGAGGCGAACTTATCGGGAGCTATCCGGTATCCTTCCACCTTGCCCTCGTAAATCAATCTATCCAGCATATTGCGCAATTCATGACCTTCCGCTTGAGGGTTCGTCGTTAGCGTATCCACTTCATGCTGCTGGCGGAACGCGAACCTGGCGTTTGGTTCATACGGCGAGGCGGCACTTGCTTCCAAAAAATACAAGTCGGCACCGAATCCCAATTCCAGCGTGTCGACGATCTTTTCATACGGTTCCCGGTAGGATTCGTCCAGCAGCCTGCCTTTTAAGAGCGCAGCGCCTTGCCCAGCAAAGCGCAGGTGTCTTTTTTCGGCTTCGAGAAAACGTTGATAAGCTTCATTCGCCCGCCGCTCGTCTTCATCGATTTCTTCGGCGTAGGCTGGAATACCCAACTTGTCACGAACCAGGCGTTGAAAACCTGTAGGATTTCCGTAGATGAAATAGCCTATCAAAAACGCCAAAGTGGCTGAACCTATCCACACCCCCTTTTTCATGCCCTAAAAATAAGGGGTCATCTCCAACCTTCATTCAACCGATTACAATACGTGGCAGATGTCTTATTATCCGTAAGACTTCGGTGCAAATCATAAACCAACCCCTGCAAATCGTAAACGAATTTGAAAAGCATCGAATGAACCGCCTAATTTTCCGGCGAAAATGACTTCCTACGCATGAAAACATGGGATAAAAAAAACATCGTCATAGCGGCCTTAATCTTGCTTTTGCTGGGCATTGTTGCTTTGTACCTGTATGGCAACACCCTTGCCATTCTCTTCGACGAATGGAAAAGCCGCGTCAGCCACACGGAATATGATGCCTTTGAAGCTTCGCCGGCGTCGGCCAAAGACGTTGCCGGGCACTACGGGCATCCGGAGGCAGCGGCCATTGCCGATGCCGCATACGGCTGTGACGGGCTCTACTTTTATGGCGACACCGGTTATCTGCTTAAGGGGGATTTACTCGACCAATCGGCGGCATCAGCCTATACGAGCCTACCCGATACGATAATCCGCATCCGCTATGGTGCTCCTCTGCAACAAATGAACGAAAAGAAGGTCGCTTTTTATGACAGGAAAGCCGGTTTCGCCCCGCTTGGCGACGTCGGCGACAATCAGGCCTTAACCGCCTATCTGAAACTCGCCGAGCAAGGGAAAGTGGCCTATCTACGCCTTTTACCCAATAGCCAAAATAACCTGCAATTGGAAGACCGATGCGATTTCAGGACCAAATATGGCGATATCTTCAACCCTGACATTGCCTGGCAACGAGACATACCCCTAGCCCTAAAAGATGTCCTTTCAACCTATTTCAACAGTGAAGAGGGTAGTAAATTCGCGTTTGCGGCTGACCGTAGGAACATCGGAAAGGTGGCCGTGCCGGGCACGTTCACCGGATCGAACCAATATACCGGAAAACCTAACGACGAGTTGGCGATCATCCTTACGAACAAGGATAACAGTGGCCCGGATCGCGAACGGATTTTGGTACTGGGATACGATGACATAAACCACCGGGGTTATATCCTTTACAATGAGGTATTCTACCATACGAAATTACTGATTACCACGTATCGAGATGCCGACCAATTACCCGGAGAGGCCTCCGCGCTGGCCAGCCACGTAGGTGCGACGTATCAGGTCATCCAGGTGAAGACCGACGGTGACGCTCGCTTTTACCTGCATTACGAAAAAGAATTCGACACCATGGGCCGCAAAGGTTTTGGCGCTGCGGAGATTGATGACTGATTTTAATTGAAGCCTGAGCAGAAGATGAAAAAAAAAGAAATCGTCGCTTGCTTGCTGCTCATCACCTGGTTGATGACGGGGTTTGCCGTGGACGACGAATTCCCCGGCGAGTTTCGGGTCTTTGTCAAGTACCGCCCAGCGTTCCAATACTACTTCAAATCACCGTTGGGAATGGATGATATGCCCGCCGACTATCCGGCTGCCAAGGCCGCTGCCTATTACACTTACCGGGATTTCGTGCTTGAAAGGCACTGGTCTTCCGGCTTGGACTGGCTTGCCGTCCTGTTCACACTCGGCATGCTTACCTATTGCGGCCATTGCCTCCTCCATTCCGCTTCGGTCATGGGTTCGTTGTCCCGGCCCCAAGGCCCTTCGTAATCGCCGCTCGCATAGCATTTATCGCAATCAGCTGTATACAAACATGTTATATAATTTAATTTCTTCATCGCTTGTTTCTCGTCGTGGCCTAGCCTCCATCATCAACCCGCATGTATTCCTCGATGGAACGCCCCGTCTTGCTCGCACCGAAAAACAAGATCCACAACGTTTCATCGCTATAGCGGTGGAAACCGAGACGATTGTTTTCCAACGGCGACAGGATGGCAATCTCTTCTTGTATATTGAAGTAGATGACCGGGATGGGAATCATTCGCCTTTCTTTTTCCAGAATCAGGTATTTATCACGTTTTCGAACCGGAATATCGAACCCGGCGATTGTCTGGTCCCCGCAATGGGCAGACACCGCGAGCGCATTGTTTTCCCGTAGTGCCAAACGAACGATTGCATGGTCCGGAATGGATGGGAGCGTATCCTGCCCCGGGCGGTACGCAGCCAAAACATTCCACAACGTATAGCGCGCCACGGTGTGCCGTCCAGGCATTTCCAATGGCGCATTCGCATAGCTTTCCCCGTGCAACCGCTTTACGACCCCAGCCGGCTTTTCCGAGAATTTCCTTACCAGCCTCGCCGGAGCGGTACAGCCCGCCAGGACAAAGAAACAGAGGATGAAAAGGTATACGCGGCTTCCCATAATGACTCCGTTGATGATGCAACGACCAAAATAACATCACAATCCAGGCATTTCATCGCCGGTTTTATATTTGGCGCCATTGGCTTACGATTCGTGACGCGTCGTTTCAGGCAAGTGGGATGAACAACGTTACGGTCGTGCCTGCCCCCTCGTCCTTTTTGGTTTCGATACGCGCGTTCTTTCCAAGCAAGGCAAACCGTTCCCTACTGATCATACCCGAAAGCGAGCGGTGACCGGACGATGCGGTATTCGGTACCCGACCACGGCCGCTGTCGGTAATCACCACCCGCAAGACATCATCCGCTTCTGAAAATCCAATCCATACCAAGCCGTTTCCACTTTCCATGTCGATGCCGTGCAGGATGGCGTTTTCCACAAACGGCTGGATGAGCATCGGCGGGATACTGATTTCAGCGATTTCCAATTCATCGACCCCAGCTATCGTGTAAGAAAATGCATTCTCGAAGCGCATTTGCTGCAAAACGAGGTAATGTTCCAATGTCTCTATCTCCTGCTCCAGAAACACCGATTCTTTCCTGCTTATTTCGAGCGAATTCCGTAGCAGCTTACTGAAATGGCCCAGATACCGAATGGCCTCCTTCGCCAATCCCCGCCGTATATAGTTCTGCAATGCCGTAAGCGTATTGAAAATAAAATGCGGTTCCATCTGTGTGCGCAACAGCTGTTGCTGCAAAATCATTTTGTCTTTTTCCTGCCGGATGCGTCGTTGTCGAAAACCGTAATACAGGAAGAACAGCGAGATACCCAATACCGAGATTCCCAATGCGGCGATGATGAGCCAGAGCTGATTGCGCTGGAGTTGGAGTTCCTTGATGAGCAGGTTTTCGTTCAATTGCTTGATGGAACGTTCCTGCGCCTGTATTTCGTACAGGCTGTTCATCTCGGCGATGGCTTGCGTGTTTTGCGCGGCGTAGAGTTCTTCTTGGAGGCGGTTTACTTCGTTCGACGCCTTTAGCGCTTCGTTGGCATTGCCCGAAAGCGTGTAAAAATCAGATCGGTTTTTATGATAGACAATCCAATGATCGTCGAAAATCAACCGATCGTGACCCCTAGCCATCCGGGCGGCTTTTTCGAAAAAATCATTGGCCCTAGTAAAATCCCTTTTTTTAGTGTAAAGTCCGGCAATGTTGGCGTACGAAACAAACAGATTGTTGAGTGGAGTTTGCTGATTGGGGCTTTGTTTCCATACCTGTTCCTCCAGCTCCGATTTCAGCAACTGCCATTTCAACACCGAATCCGTTTCTGACTTCAGGTCGTGATAAAGCGCTTTGCTTTCGTACACAAAAGACAAGCCATAGGCAGCCGGATATTGTCGATGCAGCTTTTCGAGCGCCGCGATGTACACACCGATGCTGTCTGTATCCTGGGTACCGTGATAAAACGCCTGGATCATCTGCGTAATGGGCCTTTGGCGATTGATGTGCCCATCCGGCAATTGTTTGGAGAGGGCCAGCGCCTTCCGGTTTTCGGCAAACGCCAGGTCAAAGCGGAGGAATTGCTGGTTGCTTTGCGCCGCGGCCAACAATATGGCACATTTGGCGGGTACATCCAGTTGCACCGTGCTATCCGTCAACACGATGGCAGCGGCCTTGTTGTAATAGTAATTGGCCCGGTGCAACTGCCCCTGCGATGTGCTGACGTTGCCAATTCCCTGATAAATACGGGCCTTTTCCTCCAAATGCCCGTGCTCGTTTTCGATGCTGTTGAATGCACGTTCCAGGTAAACCGCGGCCGAGTCCTCCTGCCGATTCATGCCATACAGCCGGGCAATCTCATAAGCTATCCTTGCGGAATAAAGGTTTTGCTGCGAAGCGCCCCGTTCGGCCGACAGGGCCTTCCAAGCCTGCAGCAATGAATCCCTGTTGCCGTCACGTACGGCCGTACCCTTGAGCTTTTCAATCCTATTCGGTAGCGCATCCTCTTCGCGTTCGCCTTCGGGCCCGTGCACCGAGCAGCGCCCTAAAAAAATGACAATAAGCAAGCATGCAGCATATCTCCGTACGCTCATCATTTGGATACTATCCGTTTAAACACTTCATTTTTCCTTCGGTGCGAAATCGGGATTTCATGCCCATCGTCCAGCACGATCGTTGCATTGTTCTGGATGGCCTGCACCCGTGAAATATGGACGATATAGGATTGATGCGTACGTATGAATTGGCTTTCGGGCAGGAGCGATTCGTAGAATTTCAAGGGTTTTGAAACCGTTTCCTGTTTACCGCTGGCTAAGAAAAAGTGGGTATACGGACCATCGCCCTTGCAATAGCGGATATCGTTTATCGAAATGATGCGGATTTGTCCCAATGAAGGCAAGGCGAGTTGCAGGGGTTCCTGTTTTTGTGAAAAGACCTCCTCCGCGAGCGCAACCTGCTCTTTGCTATGCGTATTTTGCCGATGTTGCCTAAACCGATGCACAGCCTCTTTAAACTCATCATCGCCTATGGGTTTCAATAAATAATCAAATGCACCGTATTTAATGGCCCGGATGGCATATTGGTCGTATGCCGTCACGAATATGATGCAACCGGGAAAGGTTCCCAACGCATTCAGGATATCGAAAGCGTTGCAATCATACAGGTTGATGTCCATGAAAATCAGGTCAGGCTGCTGGGTTTCGATCAGGCGTATGGCCTCGTTCAGTGCCCCTGCATACCCTAAAACCTCGAAATCATGTTCCTGTTCGATCAATACCTGAAGCTCTTTCCGTGCTGCCGGCTCATCTTCTATGATAATTACCCTTGTCATCTTTTCGGCAGACCTTACCCCTTCGTCATCCAGCAAATTTAATATTAAAAGCCAACCGAAGGTACAACGTGCAAAACATATAACTGATTACGGAATTCCATACGTAACAAAAAGGCCTTCCCCACACCGGAGAAGGCCTTTCCTACGCTATCGATCCCGCCAGGGGTTGCTTGCTTAACGTGCTGCGATGGTTATTTCCTTCAATTCCTTTTGGGCCTTGGCGAATGCGCGGTCTTCCTTCTTGCGGGCTACCGCCAGGTGCCACTGCAGGTTGGCGATCGCTTTGGCCTCGTAGGCTTCGCGCTCCTCGTGCAATTTTGCGTAGCGCGTCTCCAGCTCGGCGATTGCCTTTTTGCCCTCCACTACGCGGATGCCCTTTTCGATGTCTTGCTGGAACACACCGATGAAAAACACGCGGTCGCGCTCCAGTTCGGCGTGGTTGCCGCGGCTGTTCTGGATCCGCTCCACGGCCAGGTCATACTGGTTGTAAAGCATGATCATGTTATGTTCATGGAAGGCTACGGCTTCTTTCAAGGCCGACACCTTGTTCTTGTCGGCCGATGGGTTCACGTTGGGGGTAGCGGCAAAACCATTTCCGAGGGCGGCTACACTGATCAGGGTACTCAATACGAACGTTTTCATGTCTTTATTTTTTGCTTTTATCCAATTTGATGACTAATCCTTTATTGTTCCTTTTGTGATTATGACAACAAATCTCCGCAAACGTTGCAGCACCCTGGGAGGGTTTTAGACCAACAGACACAGCAAATCGACAAACAGGCGCACAGGCCACATGGAGGTTAGACCAATCGGTGGTTTGGATCGATGAACCGCTTACCCGTCAATGACAGGGGTAAGCCTACTGGTCGTTATTCACCATTTGCCGGTACATCAAGAGCTTTCCACTCTCATTGCGCTTCAGCAGGTTGGCCATGTTGCCTTGGAAGGTACCGCCTGTCGCTGCATCGCCCCAGCCGCCCGTGAAATGGCCGGTGAGGAACACCACTTCCCCAAGATCGAACACTTCCTGGTAGGTGTTACGCGTATATAGCTTGGATTCGGGGCGATAGATGCCGACGAGGTACGGTAGCAGCGCATCCATGCCCTCCAGCCGCAGGCTGAAATGCGGGATGTACAGGCCCTCCGGATGGAATCCGGATGCCCTCGCCTGGCCATCCCCCTGCTCGATGGAGGCGACCAAAGCGCTGTCATAGGTTTCCAGGTTGGATCGGAGCGCATCGCTCACGTGCGATGTCTCGAGTACCCCTGAATCGGCCACGATCACGTCCGCGTAAGGCACGTCAGCTGCCGTCAGGTAGGTGTTCGAGCCGAAGATTTCGGCCCGTACCTTCAGTTGCCCACGATTGTCGCGCCGCCATAGGATGAAGTAATTGCCGTTGTACATGCGCTCCTGCCCCTGCCCAGAGGCATAACCGAGGGTGAAATCGCCGATTTCAAGCACATGGTCGCCATAGGCCTCAACGAGGTAGATTTTCTTGCGATAGTGGTTGTTGGCTACCATCCCGAACCATTGATTGTAGAAGTCCGTGAGGCTTGCGACATTGCCGATGGCGGGCTTGAATTCGGGCATATACGCAAAATCCGCTGCGTACCGTGCCACCAGCGAATCGGTCTGTTCGAGCACGACGTGGCGCGCAATGGCCCCGTTGATGGCCCCCAGCTCGGCGCGGAGTTCTTCGGTGGTATAGGTATTGTTATACGGCTCGCCTTTGCCGGTTCGCGATCCTTGGCAAGTCATGGCCGAAATCGCCACGAAGGCGATTGAGACGATTACTCCGGTTTTCATGATGACGTCTGGCGGCTATTACTATACGCTTTCTCCTTTTGGTTTATGCTCCACGCGTATCGTTGCCACATGTGCGACCGGGAAGTTCACGGAACGTGCGATGAAACAATACTGGCCTACCTGGCCGTGCAAGGCCTCAGCTTTCACCACCATGGAGCCATCGGCCACCGTGACCGTGGGATGCAGGACGACTTCGGTGAACCGCCCGCCCCCATCAGCGGTTTCTTCCATGGTTCCGGTAGCATGGTCTACATAGTCCGTAACCACTACGCCTGCTTCGGCACAGAGATGGAGGTACCACAGCATGTGGCAGCCCGAAATCGAAGACAGCAGCAGTTCTTCCGGGTTATGCCGGGTCTTGTCGCCTCGGAATGCTGGATCGGATGAGCCCAAGATATCCGCCTTGTTCTCCACGACGATCACGTGATCCCTGCTATACGCTCGATAACCGGAGGTACCTGTCCCCTGGTTGCCTGTCCAGGCCGTTACGGCTCGATAATGATGTTGTTTAGCCATTTGCTATAGGAGAACGAATACCATTCCCAACACAAACATAACGAAATGTTGGCTTATAGGTCGCAATATGCGCCTTGATAACGAAAAAACTAGCGAAGCCGGTATCCTATCGCTGCCCGGAGATCCATGTAGGGCAACAGGCCGGCGTTCCGGTTGGAAACGGAAATATCCTCGAAGTAAAAGAAACCTCGCCGTAGGAAGGCCTGGTCTCCGTCGATGCGTACGTCATTATAGGTGAGCCCGAAGCCCCAAGAACCTTCGATCATCCAGCGTTTGGCCTTTCCAATATCGATTTCCAAGCCTACCCGCCCCATCAGCCCGTAAGACCTGTTTCGATAGACCAACTTTGGCTCTTGGCCTGGCTCAAATGGGGCGTATTTTTCATATTCCGGCCCTCCCCAAATGCGCTCATTCACCCGCATCGCTTTGAACATCGGCCCACCGCCCAAGAAGAGGCTTATCAAGTTACGCCCCTGTTTACGCTTCACGTAGGTTCGCACTTCTGGATTGACCCGTACACCCAGGCCGCTTAGGTCGGCGAAATCACCGAAAAAGATCGCCACCCGCATGGGGTAGAGTGCATCCACGCTCACCTGCATGGACAGCTTATCGTTGAGGTCATGTTGGTAAGCCAACCCTCCGCCAATTTCATTCGGGTTGATCGTCGGAAAATGCACTTTCAGCAACTGGCCTTTGGCCGAGATGCCAATCATGAGAAGCGCGATACAAACGGCAAAGCAGTTTCGATAGCCGACCATCAGTTAGGGAATTATACATGGCAAATGTAGCCTATTCCGATCGTTTATCACAACCTGCCCGAAGTTTCCTCAGACTTTCCTTGAAATCCATCAAAAAAGGCCTTCCCCGGCGAACGGTGTACCGCTTGGCGATTATGAGACAATCGTCGAGCACGGAAACCTAGCTTTCCAAGAGCAGCTGGTGGGCGGTTTTGATCTCGCTTCATACACTTGTCCTTAACATTGAGGAGTAAAATCTTAGTTTTAAAAGACAAACCGAACGGCATTCGCTTTTTTAGTAATTTAGCGTAATAGAAAAATAATCCTCTTAGCTTAAAAATCAAAAAGACAATGGACGACTTTAAAATCTTCAAAAACTGGCTGACACGGGTTTCTTTTCTGACAGAAAAAGATTGCTCATTGTTTGAATCCTATCTGAAAACAAAAAACTACCTGGCCAAAGCGTATTTTCTGACAGAAGGAAAAGTTTGTAAGGAAATTGGTTTTGTAAACAAAGGCTGTTTCCGAACGTATTACCTTGCGGACGGCAAAGAAATCAATACGCATTTCACGTTTGAAAACGAATTTGTAACAGACTATGACAGCTTTTTGCAAAACAAGCCAAGCCGTTATTTCATTCAGGCATTGGAAGACGCTGAAATCGTAGCATTCAATTTATCGGCCTTGCAAAGTGCCTACAATCAATCGCAAAACTGGGAACGCTTTGGTAGACTGATTGCCGAACAATCCTATAAGCTGACAACCCAGCGCGTTGAGAGTTTTTTGTTCTTAGACGGTGAACAACGTTATCTTGATTTACTCAAAAACCAACCGCATATCCTTGACAGGATACCGCTTTATCACATTGCTTCATACTTAGGGCTTGAACGGGAAAGTTTGAGCCGATTGCGAAAAAAAATTGCAGGCAAATAGCGATTGTAACATTTGTCAATTTCTTCCTCATTTGCCTTTGAGACTTTTACAGTGTAAAAATTAATGTTTCACTAAAAAGTTTCAAAATGAAAAAAGTAATCTTTTCCGTTGCAACGATCACTGCTATGCTATTCGCAAGTTGCAGCACATCAAAGCAAGTCACGGTTCCGCTTAGCACTTCGGTCGAGTTGGACGACACTTACACCATCATCTGGAATGGTATCAGCAAGGCGTACCGCTACGAAAACGGGAAATGGTTGCGAGCCGAGCGCTATGACTACCAATTTGACGTTGTTCAGAAACGTTACGACAATCATTGGAAGTCTGTCAAGTCGCTGCATCGTATCCATCCCGACTATGATGGCAAAGCGGGCGACAGAGACCAAACGATGTATTTCGAGGTTGCTTACAAAAACCTGATTGACAACAAAGTGCAGGCAACTGTCAATTCGTCATTAGGTAACGGAACGGGAATTACCGACACCGAATTCCGCAAATCAGCGCTGACCATGTATGTTCCAAACGCTGGCAGGTTTACGCCGTATAACAAACTTCGGATTACACAGCATTACGACTACGAAAAAGGCATACTGACCGAAACCGTTGAACTCATCAAGGAGAAAGACGGAAAGGAAACACCGTTTATGAAGAATGAAGAAACTGCTTTGATTTTCATTAAAAGTAAATTGGACAACGCTCCAACACCTCCACCAGCTTCTGCTTGGCAGCTAGGAGGTTCTCCAACGGTCTTACTCTCTCTTGCAATGCGGGATTACATCCACGATAGGTGCAGCGTCAATCCTCAGCCCCCGGTCAACTTCTCCAATGCCTCCACCAGCTTCTGTTTGTCGGCCAGGTGGTTCTCCAGCAGCGTTACTTTTTCTTGCAATGCGGATTTCTCGGATTCGAGGGTGGCGATGCGGGCGTCGAATTCAGCGTTTTGGGCAGTACGGAATGTCTTGATGGGTTCGATTTCGTCGAAATAGGCAAAGACGTTTTCGTTAAGTTCTTTACTTATGATGAGCAAGAGCTCGGAATCGATAGCTGTACGTTTGTAGATGTCTAAAACGTTCTGAGAAGTCTTATTAATCTTTCTTCCGAATTCCGTTGGGGTAAGATTATGTTTCTCAACTAATTGTTTAACAAACAAACCTATCGATTCGGAGAAATTTGACATGGACAAATGTTCCCAAAAGCCTAGATAAACGCACCAGATTTAAAGTAAGTATAATTTACATATTTTTAAATTATATTTTCAATACTTGAAGATTCTAATTATCTTAGCCCCTGTAAATATCGGAAGTTAACAGCTTCGCGGCTTTAAGCATAGAGTCTCTTTCGCCAATTCTGACACCGGCGTGCCCGAGACGATAGTTAACAAAGCCCGCATCTGTTTGTGAATCGCTATCTTTGCGTTTCCACAAGGAAAGATGTGGGCTCTATCGAAACTACCGGGGGCTAATAGGTGTCAGAAACTTAAAAGGCGGAAACGGTAAGGAGATCGGGCCCACATTTTTAGTAAGCCCTTTCCAGCCAAGGCTCTATCGTAAGCGTTGGTTATGGAAAAAAAACGACTTCGCAACAAAACATGCAGGCACTTCGGCCGCCAACAACGGGCTGTCCCAGCGGGGGCCCGGCGAGCCGCAGGGCGGTGGCAGGCCCCCGGTCGTTTACGGCACGCCGGGGTCACCTCCCCGCTCCAGGATGCCCTCATGCGGATCATCTGCGCACCGGAATGACCTTGTGATCAACAACCATTTGATGTAGCAGACGCAATATCCTGTGCCGCTACCAACCATCATCCGCATTTTCTAACTAACAAATAATCAAATGAATAAAAAAACAACGTTATTCATCATGGCCGTGCTATGCACATCGCTTTCGGTTACCGCCGGTCGGCTGCCAGCCAGTGCATATACACGGCAAGACTCCATTTTTCCGCTCACGGTGGGCGACACGGTGCCCAACCTCCAACTGGGCAATAAGCGCCTTTCGGACTACGAAAACCAACTGGTCATCCTCGATTTCTGGGCCACGTGGTGCAGCCCCTGCATCGCCATGCTCCCCAAGATGGACAGTTTACAGCGGGCCTTCGCGGGCAAACTGCAGGTCGTAGCGGTCACGTACCAACCCGATAGCGTGGCCACGCCATTTCTGGAACGGTTGGAAAAGCAACGGGGCCTCCGGTACGATTACCCGGCCCTAGCCGGAGACACCCTACTCAATCGATTCTTCCCCCACACAACGATCCCGCATTATGTATGGATTGCCGTGGATAGATTCGGTAAACCTGTTGTGCGTGCCATCACGGATCCGGATGTGGTAAACGCGGCAAATGTTGAACGCATCCTGTCAAGAAGCGACACCGAATTGGCCACCAAGGCCACCGTACCGGACTATCCCTATGACCGTTATACACCGCTATTCAATCCAAGGCCCACGGCTGGCCCCCAAGGCCCCATGATCATGCACACGGTTTTTACGCCGTACAAACCGGGTTTGGGCAGCGGCTACCACCAAACCCTCGTCGGTGTGCGCGACACCCTGCCTTACCGGCGCATCACCTTCCGTAACCTCTATATGGTGCGCATGTACCAACTCGTAGCCGATGACTTCCAGCCCCTTGGCTGGAACCGTACCATCCTCAAGGTAAAAGAACCCGACAAACTCATCCGGTGGGCACGGGGTCAGGAGTACACCGATTGGCTCAGCGAACACGGCTACTGTTACGAACTCATCCTGCCCAACCACATGGCTTCGCAAGCTACCTCCATCGTTCGCCAACAACTGGATGCCTATTTCACCGACTACCGCGTCGCGCTGGAAGACTCGACCCATGATTGCCTGGTACTCCATCGCACCAGCGACCGCGAATTGTTTCGCAGCAAAGGCGGCACGCCTGCCTTGGAACTCGGCTTCACGGGCTTCACGATCAGCAATCGTCCCGGTGGCCTGCGCCTCTTCGCCAACGCACTGGGGCTTAAACACCTCGCCCACCTCGATACGCCGATTGTCGACGAGACCGCCTACAGCGGCGCCGTAGACCTCGCCATCGATGCGCCATTGGACGACGTGGAGGCCATCAATCGCGAACTGGCGCGCTATGACCTCGCGCTCACCGTACAGCCACGCACTATCAAGGTATTGATGGTCTATGATCGGGAGGTGCAGCCATGAGACCGCTTTACCTATTGCTCGTTTGTTGCTTGCTATTGGGTGCCCAATCATTGGCCGCGCAGCCAGACACCATCGCCAGGTTCCGTAAAGACACCGTAGCCTTGGATGAAGTCGTCATCGCCACCGGCTACCAACGCCTCCGGCTTCGGGAGAGCACCGGCTCGGTGGTGCACCTGGACAGTGCATTGCTGAACCGCAGGGTAGGCCCCGATATCCTTAGCCGGCTGGAAGACGTCACCCCGGGGCTGGCTTTCAACCGCAACCGTGGTTCCCGCAGTGCCATCAGCATCCGCGGACAGGCCACATTGGCTGCCAATGCCGAACCGCTCATCGTGGTGGACAACTTTCCGTATACCGGAGACATCGACAACATCAACCCTAATGATGTAGCCAGCATCACCGTGCTGAAGGATGCAGCGGCCGCGGCCATCTGGGGTGCCCGCGCAGGCAATGGCGTCATCGTCATCACCACGAAAAAGGGAGGCCCCGGCGAACCACAAGTCGCGTTCAATACCAATACCACTTACGCTGGTCGGCCCGATCTCCATTATCAACCCCGCATTTCGTCGGGCGACTTCATCGCCCTGGAACGCGAATTGTTCGACCGGGGCATCTACCGGAACACGGAAAGCGCAACGGCCCGCACACCGCTCAGTCCGGCCGTAGAACTCTTCATCGCCCAGCGGGATGGCCTTATCGACAGCGCCACGCTGTTGCACGAACTGGATGTATTGCGCGGATACGACATCCGCAGCGAGGCCGAGCAACACCTATATCGGCCCACTTACACGCAACAATATGCCCTGAGCATACGCGGCGGCTCGGAGCGACAACGCTATTACCTTTCCACAGGGTATGACCACATGCCATCGGAATTGGTGGGCCAGCTGCAGCAACGGTTCAACCTGCAGGCCAATCATTCCCTTTATGTCCTATCGAACCGGCTGGCCTTGCACAACAATCTGTGGTACACGAAGCGAATTGCCGACCGGAACGACAACAATGGCATCGCCAACACCGGGATGGTCGCTGGCGACCTGCAAACCATCATCCCCTACACACGCCTGGCGGACGACCAAGGCCGGGCATTGCCCATCACGCGCGATTACCGCAGCACCTACTTATCCACCGTGCAGGGACTGCTCGACTGGCAATACCGTCCGCTTGACGAACTGGCGTTGGCCGACAACCGGCAAACGCAAACCGACTACCGTATCCAGACCGGGTTGGACTATACCTTGTTAGACGGCCTGGAGGCCAAGGCGGTTTATCAATACGGCCGCACAACGGCGCTATCTCGCAATACCAATAGTACGGAAAGCTACTTCACGCGCGACCTGGTCAACCGTTTCACGCAGGTCGGCAACGGCGTGTACACACGCGCCATCCCGATGGGTGCCATCGTGGACATGGGTCAATCTAGCATGCAGAGCCATCAATTTCGAGCACAGTTGCATTATAAGCGGAATTGGGGTTTGCAGCGCCACGCAATCGATGTGCTGGCAGGTTACGAACGGCATGAGCAAACCAACACCAGCAACGGATTCCGCTACTACGGCTACGACGAAGCGCATGCCACCTCGGCCCTGGTAGACCTCGTAACCACCTATCCGCAGTTCCAGGTACAAGCCCGGCGCCTGGCCATCCCGTCGGGGCAAAGCGAACGCATCACGCGCGACAATTACCTGTCTTACTATGCCAACGGGAGCTACCGACTACTGCAGCGGTATACGCTATCCGGCAGCGCAAGGCTTGACCAAAGCAACCTCTTTGGCGTCAACACCAACCAGAAGGGCGTGCCGTTGTGGTCGGCAGGCGCAGCCTGGTCGGTTTCCGACGAAACGTTCTACCAAGCGTCCTGGTTGCCCGAACTTCGGCTACGGCTCAGCTACGGCCATACGGGCAACATCAGCAAAACGATGTCGGCCTACACCACCGCCGCCTTCAGCGCGCCTATCGTATCGCTCATCCAACAGGTTTCCGCGCAGATCCGCAATCCGCCCAACCCGGAGCTCCGCTGGGAACAGGTGCGCATTGCCCAGGCCGGCGTCAACTTTGTTGTCACCCGGAGCCGACGGATCGACGGTACCGTTGACTTCTATAGAAAGAGCGGCGTCGATCTCATCGGCGAGATACCCTATCCCCCATCCACCGGCATCAGCAACTTTACCGGAAATACGGCCAACACACGCGGCGTGGGTGCAGATGTCGGCCTAAATAGCCGAAACCTCACCGGTGCGCTATCGTGGCAAACGCACGTTCTTTACAGTTGGCTGCGCGAGCGGGTTACGACCTACGAAACCTTCGCCCTACCGAGCAATTACATCACGCTGGGCAACGAAGGACTTTATCCGCTGGCGGGCAAACCGCTCTATGGCCTCTACAGTTATCCGTTCCACGGCTTGGATCCGGAAACCGGCAACCCTATGGGATTGCTGGATGGCCAGCCCAGCACGGACTACACGGCCATCATGGCCGGTGTTACGGTCGGCAATATGCGGTATCACGGTCCGGCGCGACCCCAGCATTTCGGTGCCTTGCGCAATACCTTCGGTTACGGCCCATGGTCGCTATCGCTCAACATCAGCTATCGGTTGGGTTATTACTTCCGCCAACAGGGCATCCTGTATAATGAGGTGATGCAAGGCAAAGGCTGGCGCTACGGCGATTACGCCCACCGCTGGCAGCAACCGGGCGACGAACGGCACACCCAGGTGCCTTCGGCCCCCTCGACACCCAACGCCAATCGCGACAACCTCTATGCGTACGGAGGCACATCGGTGAAGCGTGCAGACCACTTCCGGCTGCAGGACGTGCGGATCGGCTACGGACTGCCTTCGTCCATCGTCTCCCGCTTCGGGCTGGCCAACCTGCAAGCCTATGGCTACGCCAACAACTTGGGCGTAATCTGGAAGGCATACGACGGGCCATTGGACCCCGATCATCACCGGGCAGACTACCTACCCATGCGCACCTTCGCTTTCGGCATACAATGTAATTTTTAATCCTGATTTTCATGAAACGACATTTTTTCATCCCCGTATTCGCAAGTTGGCTGTGGGCTGGTTGCCACCAAGCGTTGCTCGACGCCAAACCGGATCAAGCCCTGCTTGTCCCGAAGACCCTGAGTGATTTCACCGCACTGCTAGACAACACCAATACATTCAATTTCGCTACCGGTATGGTGGGTATCGCGGCCGACGAGTGGCAGATCACCGATGCGGGCTGGGCCAGCTTGATCAACCCCCAAGAACGGAACAGCTACACCTGGGCCGACGACGTGGACGAAGGCCAGCGCTCCTTGGACTGGAACAAACCATACGCCCAGGTATTCTATGCGAACGTGGTTCTGGATGGCCTTGCCAGCGTGGACTCCGCTGCAAACGCACTTGAATACCGCCGTATCAAAGGCGAAGCGTTGTTCCACCGGGGTTTCGGTTTTTATAACCTGGCCCAGCTGTTCTGCGCCCCTTTCCTGGCCGAACAAGACGGCACGCTTCCGGGTATACCGATCCGGCTGGAAGCCGATGTGAATATCCCGTCGGTTCGCGGCACGGTGGCTGGCACTTACCGGCAGATCCTTGCCGATCTGCATGGCGCGGCTGCACTGTTGCCGAATTCGGCCGCCTTCAAAACCCGTCCCACCCGTGCCGCGGCCCTGTCCATCCTTGCCCGGGCCTACCAAAGCACCAACCGGCACGACGAGGCGCTTCGGTACGCCGAAGAAGCGCTGGCCCTGCACGGTGGCTTACTGGATTTCCGGACACTCAACGGCGGACTGGCGCGACCCATGCCGGTTATCCTGCCGCATGGTAACGAGGAAGTCATCCAATATTACACCTTGCATACCTACGGCTTCCAATCGTCGACGGCCGTTTCGCCCACCGACGAACGGTATGGCCTCTATGCAGACGGGGATTTACGGAAATCATTGTTCTTTACCACCAATAACGCCGGCCTGATCAATTACCGCGGTAACTACACGGGCAATGTCCGGTGGTTCTGTGGTCCGGCAACGGACGAGCTATTACTGATCAAAGCCGAATCGCTTGCCCGGGCGGACAGACGGGAGGCTGCGCTCGCCACGCTCAACAGCCTGCTGGTTTATCGCCATGAAACCGATCGCTTCACGCCCTATTCGATCGATAGGGTACCGGATGTATTGGGATTAGTGTTGGCCGAGCGGAGGAAGGAGCTGGTTGGCCGCGGCCTTCGGTGGACGGACCTGCGGCGGCTTAACCGCGAGTCGGGCAGGGAGACGGTCATTACCCGCGCGCTTAACGGAGAGACCTATACCCTGGCCCCGGGCTCTCCGCGTTATGTGTTCCCGCTTCCGCAAATGGACGTAGAGGTATTCGGGCTGCAACAGAACCCGCGATAGCGTGTTGGGCACAACACCCTAAAAGCCATACGGGCCCCGGCGATCGCCGGGGCCCGTTCATGTATTCGCTACTCGTTGAGATTCGCTTACCTTACGGGGTCAATACCGCATAGCCTTCTTCCCCACCTTCAGGGATGCCATGCTCCAACCCGTCTGCGGGCGTCTTCCCATCCGTAAAACGCATCAGGCACGGACCGGGCGCTCCCGTACAGGTGTAGCCCTGCCCTGTAAATTGCGTCCAGCTCGAATTGCTGAAAATCAACCAATAGGTATCTGACTGCTTCACGTTTGCCTTGGTCGTGAAACGTGGTGCGGCGAAAGCCGCGATCGCGAGGCCCAAGATGCCTACCGCTTTGAACACTTTCCTGTTCATGCTTCAATGGATTAATTGTTCGTATTCTTGTTTATCCCACTTGCCTGCGGCATGGCCTGGATGCCGGTTCGGCCGGTTACGCGCCCTGCTTCTCTCCGTTTACCTCCTTTCCTGTCCTCATGGCAAAACCGCTGGCCAACAACAACGCCAGCAATACCGTATTCAGCGATAGCGTTTGCCCCCACGTCATCCCGTCGATGAGGCTCACGCAGGCGCAGAGTTCATGCGGCGCCCAGTCCATATATGCAATGAGCGCGTATACTGTATAGCCTATCATCAATCCCCCCGCGGGCAGCCACGCCCACCGGCTCAACCCAGTAAAGAACACCGTACACAGCAGCCCGATCGCCGCTACCACCTGCAGGGCAAAGTTGCCCCATACCACCGCCTCCGTCGGCCAACCGGCCGGAAACCACTGGTTGCTCATCTTGTACACGGCGCCTTTCACGTCGGCCACCGTCGTACCGGCCGCGAATACCATCACGAGGGCCAGGGCTATCCAGATCGCTGCTATGTACCGGTGTCGTTTGTTCATACAGCGAAGGTAGACCAGGGCAAAACGAAAAGTGGTCACATCGCGCCAGAAAAATAATTAGCCCGATGTGACCACTTTTCGCTTCGTTGCGCCGCATCTTGACCGCATCACATAACGGTAACATTTAAATCATAACAACATGAAAAAAATCGACTTTCGTACGGCATCCTTCAAGGACTTCGAACACATTGCAGGCATGGACATCATGGAGCGCGCACGTTACTTTCGCACGTACCTCGATTACCTGGCCAAGCGCCGCCGGCTCAACTACCGGCTGGAAAGCTCATCGCCCTGCGGCCCCGAAATGCGCATCCTCTTGCCGGGCCACCAACGGCCGAAAAAACTCATCACCATGGTGTCCAATGACTACCTCGGTTTTACGCAGCATCCGGAAATCATCAGGGCAAACATCACGGCCATGAACCAATATGGCACGGGTTCGGGTGCCTCGCCCGCCATCGGCGGCCATTTCGCCTACCACCAGCTGCTCGAAGACCGCATCGCGGCTTTTTACGGGCGCGAACATGCCCTTTTATACACCACGGGCTACACCGCCAACAGCGCCACGCTGCAATGCCTGCTCGGCAAGGACGACATCGCCATCCTCGACATGGCCGTGCATGCCAGCGTATACGAGGGGTGCCAGCTCACCAACGTGAAGCGCGTATTGCACAACAACATGGACATGCTTAATAATGTGCTCAAACAGGCGCAGCATAGTTACCGCACCAAACTCGTGGTGGTGGATGGCGTATACTCGCAAGACGGCGACCTGGCCCCGTTGCACGAAATCACCCACATGGCCCACCATTACGGCGCATACGTGCTCATGGACGATGCCCACGGCACGGGCGTGGTGGGCGCCACCGGCCGCGGCGTGGCCGAACTGACGCACACCCTCCCCGACATCGATATCATCACCGGCACGTTCAGCAAATCATTGGCGCACCTGGGCGGGTACGTGGTGGCTGATGACGACCTGATCCAGTACCTGAAATACCAGAGCCGCCAGCACCTGTTTTCCACCTCGGCCGGGCCATCTACGCTGGGTATCGTCCGCGCGCTCGAGCTCATCGACGAAGAGCCGCAATGGCGCACCAAGCTTTGGGAAAACATCGATCACCTCACCTACGGCCTGCTGGGGCTTGGGCTTGACATCGGCACCACCGGATCGGCCATCGTTCCAGTCAAGATCGGCGACATCGCCAAGACGCTCGAAGCGGGCAAGCAGCTCCTGCGGGCAGGCGTGTACGCCAACCCCATCATGTATCCGGCCGTGGCCAAGAAAGACGCCCGCATCCGGCTCAACGTCATGGCCACGCATACCCAGGCCCAACTGGACCGGGTGCTGGAGGCCTTCGCCTCCGTCAAGCATCGGGTTCTCCGTTGATCAGTTACGCCATCGCGTCGTACAGTTCGCGGCGGCCGGCTTCGGTCGCTAGGTCGAGCCCGTTGAACGTACTACCTAAAAAAGGACTCCCTTTTCCTTTTGCCTGATTACGGCACTTTTCATAAGTTTGCGCATGGCCAAGAAAAAGATATTCATCAGCAGCGTGCAGGGCGAGTTCGGCGAAGCGCGCCGGGCGTTGCATGAGTATATCCTATCGGACCCGTTGCTGGGCAAGTTCTTCGAACCCTTCCTGTTCGAACTGTTGCCCGCGCTAGACCGGCGGGTGGATGCCGTGTACCTGAAGGAGGTGGAACGGTGCGACATCTACCTCGGGCTGCTGGGCACGCAGTACGGATTCGAGGCGCCCTCCGGGCTGTCGCCGACCGAACTGGAATTCGACCACGCCACCAAGCTGCACAAAACGCGCTTGGTGTTCCTTCGCGATGCCGACGACAGCCAGCGCCACCCCAAGGAAGCGGCCTTCATCCGCAAAGCGCAGTCGTTGCTCGTGCGCAAGGCCTTCGCTTCGGTCGATGAACTGAAAGCCGCCGTCTATGCCTCCCTGGTGCGCTACCTGGAAGACAAGGAAATCATCCGCAGCGGCCCGTTCGATGCCACGCTCTCCGACAAGGCCACATTGGCCGACCTGGATGCCGAGAAAATCCAGTCGTTCGTACGGCTGGCCCGTGCCAAGCGCGGCTTCCCGCTGGCCGAAACCGATGGCATCGAACGCATCCTGACCCACCTCAACCTCCTGGAAAACGGCCGGCTCACGCATGCGGCCATCCTGCTGTTCGGCAAGTCCCCGCAGCGGTTCTTCATCAACTCCGAGGTGCGCTGCGCATCGTTCCATGGCACCATCGTGGAAAAACCCATCCCCTCCTACAAGGTGTTCAAGGGCACGGTATTCGAACTGGTGGAGCAGGTGGTCGATTTCATCCTGTCCAAACTGGATTATAGCATCGGCACGCGGGCCGAGAGCGTATCCATACCCGGTGCCTACGAGATACCGCGCGAAATCATCGCTGAAGCCACGGTAAACTCGATCTGCCATCGCGACTACACCAGCAACGCCAGCGTGCAGGTGATGCTGTTCCGGGATCGGCTCGAGGTGTGGAACCCCGGTTCGCTGCCGCTGGGATGGACCACCGAGAAACTCAAGCAACTGCACACCTCCATTCCCGCCAACCCGCTGCTCGCCGAGCCGATGTACCTGGCCGGTTATATCGAACGGCTGGGTACGGGTACGTCAGACATGGTGCGCCGGGCAAAGGATGCCGGCCTTGACGAGCCCGACTTCTTCCAGGCCGAAGACTTCCGCACGGTCATCTACCGGCCGGTGAAACAGGTGACCATGCAAGATACCGAACAAGATACCGAACAAGATACCGAACAAGTCACCGAACAAGTTCTTAAATTAATTTCGGTAATGGAAGAAAAAGAAACAAGCAACACGGCAGACTTAATGGAACTTACCGGCATCAAGCATCGCCCCACATTCCTTTACAACTATTTAAAGCCTTCGATAGACAGCCTGTTGCTAGAAATGACCATCCCCGACAAACCCAATAGCCGCAACCAGCGTTACCGGCTCACGGCCAAGGGCAAGGCGTTGCAGCAGCGGCTTAAAAAATAAGCCACATCTACGGAGCGCCCAACGGCATCGAACCGATAACGACTCGGCCATCAGGAATCCGGCAACCCGTCGATCAAGTACGCCACCGCGTCGTACAGCTCCTGCCGGCCGGCTTCGGTCGCCAGGTCGAGCCCGTTGAACGTACTTTCGTTTTCAATGGCGTGGATGGGTAGCAGGTAGCTGGCCATCACCAGGAAGGCGGCGAGCGGAGCGAATGGGGAGCCGGGCGCACCGAGCAGCTTTTCGGCGGCATCGAGCAACGTCTCGGCGCTGCGTTCGCGGGCTTCCGAAAACCGGCGTTTCAGCACGCTACCCGGCCGGGAGATGCCCCACATGAGCAGCTCCTGCATCTCGTGCGAGCCGAAGAAGAAGTCGAGTTGGGCATGCAGCACCTGGATCACCAGTGCCTTGACGCAATCGCGATTCCGCAGGTCAGCTTCGCCGATTTCGCCCAGCATGTCGCCCAGTCGCATCCAGAAGTCAGTCTGCATCAGGTATTCGGCCAGCAGCTTGTCCATCGAGCCGAAGCAACGCTTTATCCATTGGCCTTTGGGCGATAGGCCGGACACGCGGATCACCTTCCGCGGAATCAACGCACGGTGCCCCTCCGTGCGGAGGATGTGGCCAACGGCGACCAGCATCCTCTTACGAGGTTCATTCATTCAGTTCAGTTTGGGTTTCCCAGCGGGGAAAATAAACGTTTAGTCCAGCATCGTCGGTATCAGTTATGGAATAGCCCGTGCATCACACGCTTGATGGTTGTTAGCATCTGGTCTTGCACCTGCGAGGCATTGAGATCAAGCCTGCACACCCGGCCCTTGTTGCGGCTGGCGTGCAGCGAAGCGTAATACGTGCCGCCCACGAAAAAGCTTGAAATGCCCCGGAACGGCACACCCTTGCCCGCGAAGTACCGGTCGGTGAGCCTGAGCAGCGGTTCGGCCGCGGCCTCGCGCGCCTCGGAAAACAGGCGCTTCGTCGGCTTCCTTGCCCGCGAGATGCTGTAGGCGATGAGCTCGCGCTGCAACGGATCCTCGAAGTAATCGATGAACTGGTTCTGCAGGAGCGCCACCGCCACGTCGCGCAGTTGCGCCGGGTTGTCCTCGAGGCGGTCCAGCCGCACATCGGCCATGGCCCGCATCCAATAGTCCTTCTCGAAGAACAGCTCGGTCATCAAGCCATCCAGGCTGCCGAAATACCGGTATATCAATTCCTTGGCATGGCACGACCGCTTGGCCACGTGGTTGATGCCCACGCGTTCGTAGCCCTCTTCCACGAGCACGGCTTCGAGCGCCTCGAGGATTTCGCGTTTGGTCCTTTCTTTGTCTCTCATGATTCTTTTCAATAATGGTTCGGGTATAGAAACCGGATGGGCGCGAAAATCTTACGTCAGCGGCCATAACCATACCTAAAAAAGGAGTTATGGCTGGCAATAGGAAGATATCATCAGCCATAAGTGGTAAAAAATACCTACTTTTGGCTGACAATAACACCATCACGATGGAAAAGATGATGGCTTTGTCCCTTTCCAGCGCAAGGAGCGCGACAGGCTCTACCGGCTTACGGACGAATATTCCAGGTTTTACCTGAAGTTCATCGCGAATGACCCGACAGGACATCGCGATGCGTGGAACAAACAGTCCAGCAGCCCCGCGTGGCGAAGCTGGAGCGGTACCGCTTTCGAACAGATCTGCCTGAAACATACCTTCCAGATCAAACAGGCATTGGGCATATCCGGCATACACAGCTCGGAATCCCCGTGGCGGTACCTGCCGAAAAAAGACGAACAGGGCGCACAGATCGATTTGCTGATCGATCGACAGGACTTTTGTATCAGCATCTGCGAAATGAAATTCTCGACAGACAAATTCGCGATCGACAAGCGCTACGCTACGGAGCTCGAATACAAACTCAGTGTATTCCGGCAAACCACGCAAACCCGGAAAAACACGTTCTTGACGCTCATCACCACATTCGGGTTGACCGATAATGCCTATAAGCTCAATTTGGTGCAACAAGACGTCACCATGGATGCGTTATTTGGATGACTTAGCCGGTCATCTATCGGCCGGTAAAAGAGGTGAAAGAGGAGGTCATCGTGAAAGATACCATCCATGAAACCATCCATGAAAATACGCTTGTACGACACTTGGTTTTGGTTATGAATGGGGAGCAAGCGCGCGATGAAATACAGCAAGCGTTGAGCCTGAAAAGCCGGGATCATTTCAGGAAAAATTACCTGAGCCCGGCCCTTGAGGAGCAGCTCATCGAAATGACTATCCCTGATCAGCCTAAAAACCGCAACCAGCGCTACCGGCTCACGGCCAAGGGCAAGGCGTTGCAGTTGCGGCTCAATCGGAAATAAACCGTTGTAAATCCTGATGGTCGTCATTGACCTGTCAGGTATTACATCAATTCACCGTACGTCACCAAGCTCCCATCAGCGACACCTCCATCGTGGCAGGTGAAATCGTCTATGTCGGCAGCTTTGACCGAACGATGTACGCGCTTGACGCGGCATCAGGTGAACTGAAATGGAAATTCAAGGTCGATGACTCGGCCTACGCGCACTTTACTAGCCCCCAGGTAGCCAATGGCGTGCTATATGCGGGCGGCGACACGGGCCGACTGTATGCACTCGATATCAAGACCGGTGATTTCATCTAAATGGTCTTTCCAACCAGAAGGCACTAGCATCGTCGGCTGGTTTCTCTCCTCGCCGAACGTATTGATTGACGGCAAGGCGTACCAATCAGGCCTCAGTAGTAACCGTCCCTAGGCAACCTAAACTTGCGTAGGCTATACCATGCAAGTTGCCGTACAAGTAAAGCACTTGCTATGGCCATCCAAGGCGAGCGATCTCGGGACGAGCCGTTATCGAAACTATCCCCGAAAAATCCAATAGCCGCTACTAGCGTTACCGACTCACGGCCAAGGAAGAGGCGTTGCAGCAACGTGCTGTCGGCTTGGAATACCGATTCGACGGCTTCCATGCCCGCGTGGGCATAACGCTCCAGTTCGGGGCGGCAGGTCTTCAATTGCACGTCGCAGATGAGGCCACTTGCCACGAGCGGATGGAGCCAGAACCGAAGGTGGTTGCCGTTTTCGTTATACCGGATAAAGAACCAACTGGCAAGTTGGTCGGCATGTGCTGCGATGAACGGCGCGACGACGTCGAGCAGCAATTCGTTTGTACGCGCGGCGTGCGCATAAATTTCGTAGTAGAGCCAATTGCTGCCGGGGATGAAAGATCGAATCTCATCGGTGGCTTCCTTACTTTGGTCTAAATGCCCTTTATACACCCGTTCCCCATGAACTAGGCTCACCAGCCATTCCGCGGCCAAGGGCTTCCCCCGGTAGTTGACCACCGTGGGAGACTCCGGCAATAGCGCTTCCTCGAGGTATAGCTCCTTGTGCTGTTTGGCATAGGTGAGCAGTTCGTGCAGGTCGTCATCCTTGGCCGGGTCGAAGTACAGGGTCTGGTCAACCAAGCAGTAACGTATCGCGCGATCGATGCCGGATGCGGTGAGCCAGGATTTTAGTTGTTTTAGTGAAGTTTGTTTTGGTATCCCGACCGTGGTCGGGGAGCTAGCCGCTGTATCCTTGCAAAACGCCTCCGGCAGCTTCCATTTGGCGGGCGATAATACTACGCTTTTGTAACGCAACCGGGGGTAACGGCCCAATCCGGGGAACAGTTCATCGAACCGCAAGCGGAGGCTGGTTTGCAAACCCTGCCCCTGCAGGTCACACAGGAAACGGAACACCGACAGGTCGGAACGGGTGTGGTTGTAGGCCGAGGAAATCGTGCAAGATGGTGCAGCCTGCGCGAATTGATTGGTGCTTAGATCAATCCGAAGGCTATACCTGAGATGGCCCATTTGCACAGACTCCGGCCCGTCAGTCGGCAACTCTACTAGCCTATATCCATTTCGCCATCACATTGGGGCGGCAAAGCCCAGCTCGCATGATTTTGTTACCAGAGCCCCCTGTAGGCTCGGTGCGTACAGGGGGCTTGATTAACAATTGCCAACCAAACAGTCTGAAATGTAAAAGAATTAAAATTCGACCGATTTTACAATAAGCCAATTTTCCCTTATATGACTTTGGTCGACCGCTAAAGAAATCGCTGGTTCTGTACCTTTAGAGGTGTCAACGATGGCTAAACATAAATCGTAGCTTCCTGTTAAGCTACTTGGTATATTTACCGTAGTCGTGTAGCCATTGTTCACTCCCCTTAACCATGTTCCGGGATCAATCGCAGTGTCGATTTCCGAATATATCACCTCGCCACTCTGCTCATCCATAAGACCAACCGCGATCTTGTATTTGTAATTCCAATTCGGATGGTTATTGGGCAACTTACCAACTCCTTTATTGCTCCAGTAATGTTTGATTTCTATAGCGCCCTGAACTTGGTCCACCACCACAGAGTCTGGGAAAAAGCGATAACCACCAAACGAGATGAAATCCTGGACTTTGTTTGGTAATTTTTCGATGTAAAACTTGCATTGATACGGTACACGCATATCGTAGGTATTTGCGTGACTAGCCAATGCATCATCTACGCCAACTGTAAACACCTCCGAAAGATTGTTCATCGTAAAACGTTGATCAGATCGATACTGAATCTGCGTGGTATCCTTATTTTTCATATGGAACCAAAAACACCCCTCCGCAATGAATGCTTTGTCGGGAAACAGCTGCTGGAGCATCCCACGCTCAACATCGTCAAACCAATGGCTACCAATACCATCCCGCCTCGGCAGGAAACCCAACTGGTCGTAAACCAGGGGCTTCACATAGTGGTAATCCAATTGAGACAAATTGATGACTGTTAGCACCTTATCGAAATAGCGAGCATAATCACCTGTAACACGCTGAATTACATCATCATAGTTCTGTTGATTTGTAAGCATTATGCCATGTCCTTCACCCCATTTCCCTAATCCATACGCATCGATAAAATCCACGATATCTGGATCATTATACTCTTCTGCAAAGGCTGCGATGAAATTTTCGAATTTATCAAGGAAAATGGGATCGTCATAATAGGGTTGCTGGCTGTTTGCCGCACGCGCTCCCGCATCATACACAAACTGGGGAACTCCTTCATAGGGCTTTATGCGGAAAGCAAGCTTAAGACCACGGTCTTTCGCTTCCTGTATAAATTGCTGATAGTCAGAATTCGTATCCCATGCATACACCCCTTCATGTGGTTCGAGCAGTTTCCAAGGTAGCCGTAGATAAAGGATATTTGCGTATTGGTGTGCCTGAATCTCATCAATTTCGGCCCAAAACACTGTTGTATTGTAAGGATTGTCAGATCCGCCGGCAAACGACCAGCCTTCTTCATAAATCATCCACCCCATCGCAGGGTTCCTTAAGACCGAAACGGAATCCTCTTGAAAAATAACCTTACCAGTATTCTGATTTGGCACCTGTTCACTGCCCGGCAGTGTGAATTTATTGCAACTTGATACCATTAGATTCGTCATCAGCAACCATAAATACTTTTCCATAATTATATCAAATTTAGTGTAGCAAATGCCACGTTTATAAAATAATTGATTTATTAACAATCCAATATGCGAAGAATCGATTACATCATCTTTCGGAAACCCTCTTTCTTTATACACCACGAACCATCTTTTGGAAATCCTGGGAAAACACGATCGATTCCATCCCAGCCTTCCGCCATCATCGCGACGGCCGTTAGCAATCCTCCGTTACCAGGCAAGTATATACTAAGGTTCTCATTCTGGTAATTATGCCCGTTGTGGAGGTAGCGGTTTGTTTGAACATCCATCAACAGTGCGTCGAGCGCCTTTTGCGGGTTACCTAATCGAGCGGCGGTCATCGCGACCATCGGAAAGTCCCATCCCCAGGTCTGTTCCCATTGCCAATTATCCCATACGCGTTCAAATGTGGTGTACATAGTACTTCGATTGAGTTTCATCGATTCGGGGAGCATGCCAAATGCGCCTAAAACGGTAGGATGATCAACTGTATAACGACTATCAGTGAATGATTCCGTGATATCCTCAATAGAAAGATAAACATCTTGATAAACAGGCAAAGGCGCCAATTTTCCAATCACGTCATCCCACTCGGATTTTCTGGGTAGACCGCATCGTTCACGCCATTGCTGTGCGATACGAAGCCCCCAATCCCAATAAGCAAGCTCGAATGTTGGATTGGAGGTTGAATCAGGTTGAAATATCTCCTGTGCGGGTATGATGCCGGTCAAATCGTAGCGCCCCTTTTCAGCATCATACACCGGGAAATCAGCCATGAAATCTGCAGTTGCAAAAACCAAATCACTAAACCGGTCCAAGGTTTGCGAATTAGGATATTCACGGTATACCAACTCTGCGAAATAAATGAAATGGGGCTGTTGCCATATAAGGAAGGGTGCTATTGATGAAGGTGACTCCTGACCGGAATTATCCACCATTTTTGGCCACCGAAGACCTTCATATCCCTGCCGTTCAGCAATCTCCATCGCCTTTGGCGCTATATCCCTATACCATCCTAGGCTTTGCTCAAGCAACGAGATTCGTCCCCAAAGGGCATAATGAACAGCATGCCACCAGTGCATCTCCAAATGCGCCTTTCCAAACCAACTGCTGTAGGTAAGACCGGTTTCTTGTGGAGGAACCGTGCCTGCACACTGAACCCTGGTCAAATATTGCGACAATACGACTCTCCGTTCAAGTTCGTGTGCCCGCGAATCTGTACTCCCGGCAAAGTCAATAGCGGCCCCACCCAGCCAGAATTCACGCCACCCTTCATTGCTGCTTGTCCTGCATATTGGATAAGCAGGCACATCCCCCATTTTGGGCTTAGTAGGCGAAAATAGTACGCTTACTTCGAATTCATCGGTCAAGGTATCTGGCACAATCTGATAATAGTGTTGCGTTTCAGTTCTCAATTTAGCTTCGCCGTCCCATCCGACCGCCGTATAATAGACTGTGTTATCGAGCTGGTGAGACAATAACGCATCTCCTTTGCTCGACATCAAAACGGCACTCTGATGTTGCCGTGGATGCTCCCATTCCGTACCATTATCAAAAAAACCGAGTGATGGATACGGGTAGCGGATGCGTATCCTAAGACGGCCCAACGCGATTAGAGGCGACTTGACCTGGGCAGCAATCACGTCTTGTTCGTAGTGTGCCGTGGTTATGACAGATACCGGATAACCGCAGACTTCGAAATGACTATGTATTTCCCCTGTCCAAAGATTCAATTGCTGTTTAATGCTACTCAAATCGCCGATTTCAACGAGGCTTCCATCTTCTCGATACATATCAAATCCGACGTTTCCGAGTTGCAAACGATGCGGGCTCTTCCTGAACCAATTTGCTGCGTTTTGCCTACGCGGTTCATCATCCCCCCATTGAATGGGATAGGACACCGGCATACCCGTATTCGCAAAATCAACGTATCTCATCGTTTCTTCAAACAGAAAAGAATCTCGGTTGACAGGCCCGTGCCATCCCCAAGTAGCCTGTGTACCTAAAGGCACACCTTTTGCATAGGCTTCGGGAAATGTTTGCAACCCTGTTACATCAACGGTAAACGCAAATGCTCCATTGCCTACTGTAAGGGCTGACAAGGAGTCAATGCCATCGTTGTTGACATGATGCCTGCTTATCAATTCAAGACGGTCAATAGGCGCTTCCCGATGCTGCATACCGGATAACAACATGCCAAACACGAAGAGCGTTGCGATGGATTTCCACCGAGCAATTTCAGCCTTTTTAAACATAACTATCCGATTTTGCGCGGCGCTATATTGTTCTCGGCTCCAGGATAACCGACATTTTGGTTAATCACCCCCTGACTATTTGAACTAATCACTCCGGAGGGAATGGGCCAAAGAATATGATGCACACTGATTTTATACTCAGCCCACCGATGCCTGACCCCCTTGTTATAGAAATTGCTCCTTGAAACCACTCGATCATACCAAAAGTTCACCCCTTCTTGCTTGATGTTGGAATTTACCCCTCCGGGGCCGGATAGCCGATCTAGCGAATAGATACGGCCACCGAAAATCTCGCAAGGCTTGCCCGTCTTGGCATACGTGTACGACATCCGTACCAATTCGACATGCCTGTTCTCTTCATAATAGAGTTCCCTTGCACGCTCATCCAAGATTTCACCGATGTTTATATCAGCAGCATCCAAAGGCACAGCGCCCGCCCTCGTTCTAACAGCGTTGAGCGCCTCTGCGGCAAGTCCTAGATTTCCTTTCCAATAGTGCGCTTCGGCCATTAACAAATATACTTCGGCCGACCGATACACATACCAAGGCGTTTCCCCTCCATTCCATTGCGTCTGGAGCGGGTCCGGGACGAAAAGCTTGTAGTGGGGCCATGAAAACCAAAGCCTAATCGTATCTTCGACACTCATGCTGGGATTCTTTACGAAATTTTTTCCGTACCATTGGTTTCCGCTGTTCTTCAACGCTGGATTATTATACTTCAAATCTTCCATACGCTTCCAGCTGTCGCGGTTGTGGTATCCCCTGGTATCATCGCCTTCCTTACCTATGCGCCAGATTTCGTTTGTATAATACCAAGTGGGGCGAAGCCGACCTATACCCCTACCATAGGTTTTATTAATATCCATGGTAGGATCGTTCTCACCAGAAGCCACCGCAACGCTTGTACCTGTTTGTCCATCGGGTGTGCGCAAGTTGCCACTATTCCAAAAAGGCACGCCATTTCGCATGGTGAAGATGCGTTCAGATCCTTCGGTCTGGGGATACGAAACCACATACATGAGTCCCTCTGTATTGGAGACATCCATTTTGCCTTCGACACTATGGAGATCCAGCATGAGATTCGTATTGGGTTTGTTGCGATTTGCGGTAAACCTTTCTGTCATCAATGGGTGCGCATCCACCACTTCTTTACCTACGGCTACTGCCCTATCGAAATCAGAAAGCGCCATGCATACCTTCATAAGCAATATGCCGCAGGCCGCTTTTGAGGTTCGGCCTCGATCCACATGAGCCGGAACCCATTGATACGCAAATTCGAGTTCCTCTTTCATCCGCTGGAGGATATCCCAACGATCGTGGGTGTAAAAATCTAACTTGGGATGCGTTAGTTCCTCGTCTATAAAAGGAACGTCGCCGAACTGGTGAACGAGTTTGTAATATCGATAAGCGCGTTGGAAATATGCAGCTCCTAAAATCGAATTCCGATCATCGACTGTGGAAAAGTCCACTTCGTCAATTCGGGAAATGATCACATTTGCATATTTGATCGCCGAAAACGCTTGCGTCCAGTACCACCCTACTCGGGTATATACGTTATCCAATGTAGCGTCCGGCATCAATGTCACGTCAATGTTCATCTGAGGTCCTGCCACATCAGTACTGCCATCAACGGCTATGTCGGATAAGATCATCTCGGTAAGTATTGGCGCACCATCTCCGAAAAATTCGTGCCGCATGTTTCGCTCACAAGCGGTCAACGCAGAATACATGCCTTGAATATCGACAAGCGCGGCCTCAGGCGCATAAAAAGACAACGGCTTGGGCTTTAACCATTCTTTATTGCACGCCGAAGCCGCAACCATCGCTAACAGCAAACAGGCTTTATACATCGTTTTTCCTGAAAAATTCATCATTGAAGCGATTAAATGGATAAATTGATATTTAGATTAAAAAACCGAGGTGTGGGTGACCCTCCGGACTCAGCATCGCCAAAATCCCAATGGGGGGCCCATGAAAACACATTGCGAATCGAGGCTGCGACGGTCAGGTTCTGGATATGCATAGACTTAATAACCGAAACAGGTACCCTATAGCCCAACATTATATTATCCATGCGGATAAATGAGCGGTTAACGTAATTCGAACCAATATTTCGAGAGCCAATACGCGCATAGTCATTTATCGGATTGTCCGCCGTCCAACGCGGAGTGGCATAATCTGTTGCGCGATCCGCGAAATTTGCCGAATTGGCCGCACGATTATAGGTATCCACCTGCCCCCAATTGGCGTAGATGAGAAATGAAAGGTCGATATCACGATACGATAAATTGCTTCTGAAGGACCACCTGTATCTCGGTGTTCTCCATTGTTGGAAAACCCGGTCTTCATCAGTCATCACCCCGTCTCCATTTTGATCCCTGTACTTGAAATCACCTGGCGCCAACCCAAATGCGGCGGCATCAGCTTCTTCGCCCAATTGCCAGACCCCCACACGCTCGTAATCCCATATCCGATCGGGGTCCTGTCCGATGAACCATCTATTCTGGATATCGTCCTTTTCCCGCTGGCCAATGACATTGCCTTCCTCATCGAGAACGTCTATCAAGTCTCCATACAGTTTTGTCAGCTTCCTGCGATTCATGCTCAGCATACCAGATACCTTCCAATTCCATGAGCTGCCACGGACGATGTCACCATTAATCGCAACTTCCATCCCTGAGTTAAGCAATTCGCCCAAGTTTGCCGCAACGTTATGAAATCCGGTTATAATGGGAAGCGCCCGATCGACTAGCAAATTTTGTGTAGCGGACTTGTAGGCATCAATCGATCCGCTCAATCTTCCATGAAAAACAGCGAAATCCAAACCGAGATTGTATGATGCCTTGTTCTCCCACTTCAATCCGGTGTTGGCCATACGGCTTACATATAATTGTGAGTACAGGTATACGTTCCCGTTTTGGTCTATGTAGGGATGCAGACCTGAGACCATGTCCGCAAGCGCCTCGTACTGACCGATTTCCCTATTCCCATTCCGGCCCCATGACAATCTTATCTTACCATACTCCAACCAATCCATTCTTCTGAATAAACTTTCATCTGAAAAATTCCACGCGAAAGCCAAAGCGGGAAAAGTAGCCCATGGATTCTCAGTTCCAAATGCAGAATAACCATCACGACGGATGGATGCCGTGAGCATGTAACGGCTATTATATGAATAGAAAATCCGCGCCATCAAAGCGTCCGCGGTTCTATACGTGTCGTTACTCGACACTACGGGAACAGCCCCTGCTTGGATGCGATGCCAACCTAGTATATCGCTGGGACTGAAGTCGGTTGCCGAGGCGCTTGTCATCCAGAATTGTCGCTTTTCCGCGTTTTGCAGCAACGTTGCGCTGATCTGATGATTCGAGAAGTTGCCATTCCAACGCAGTATGTTATCGATTTGCCAATTAAAGTCTTTCTCGAATGTTCGATTCGCACTTCCCCCTTGGCTCGCCCATTCAGGGTTTTTAGTGGAATTGTGGTTGTAAAATTCCCGCCACCGATATGATGGTGTGTATGTAGATTGGAACTCGATACCAAAAGGAAGAGACAATATACCGTACATACTTGCATTCAACGTATTGGCAATATCCCTCCGATCCCGAAACATGTTATCAAAAAAGGGATTGACCGCTATCGCATCGCCGGTGGGCAACCGACGGTAAGGGCTCGACAAGTCATCGATATTGTTAGACCCGTAAGGCGTGATTACCGCGGATTGGCTCCAGTCCGCCGCAAGGAAGCCTTCATTCCGGGATGCGAAATTCGCATGTGCACCGATGCGTAGGAATGAAGTCAATGTCGATTCCAGGTTGAGGCGGCTTCGAACGTTCTTGAACCTATCGCCAGACACAACACCTTTTCTATCGATATGATTTATTGACCAATAGTAATCAACCCTATCCAATTTATTTGACACACTTATGGTATGATCGTTTTGGAACCCACTATTGAACACCAAATCCTGCCAATCGGTCTCCCTGCCCGCTAAGTAGTTGGTTACCTCGGGCGAAGACAGTTCAAGACGGGCTAACCAAGTCTTCAGGAGTTGCTCCTCATCAACACGTAACACGGCCGGATTCTGATCATAATTGAACCAGTCTAACTGGCTTACGTTACTGAGCTTCCGTGGATCGACGAACATTTCAGGATACTGGGTGTGATAGGCTTCGGAGCGGCGGCCAACCTCATAATCATATCGGTATGCGAGAAACTCCTCACCGGTCATTACCCTCGGCATGTTCGCGTTTTCGGAAAAACCGATGTTGCCATTGTAGTTAATGCGAGGCTTCCCGCCCGTGCCTCGTTTTGTCGTAATCACTATAACGCCATTCGCTGCTTGAGCACCATAGACCGCCAAAGCGCTAGCATCTTTAAGAATATCTATTGATTCGATATCGTTAGGATTGATATCGGCCAGTGTTCCGTCGAATATCACGCCATCGACTACATTGAGCGGTGTGGTTCCTGCCTTGAGCGTACCTTTGCCACGCAACATGATCTCTGCCTCTCCTTTGGCACTGTTTGCCTGATTGACAATCAAGCCCGGAGCATTTGCTCGTAACAAATCCTGTACTGTTCTCGGAGACTCGCCTGCCAATTCCCTGGCTTTGATAGAGGAAATGGCTCCGGTGAGGTCGCGCCGTTTTGCGGTTCCATACCCTACCACAACCGCCTCATCCAGATCATTTACTACCGCCTTCAACGACAAGTCTACCCGATACCGGCCGATGACAGTGAACTCCACCGTTTCAAAACCCACTATGCTAAAGATAACAATGTCTTTCCCCTCCGGAACACTGATTTGGTATGTCCCTTCCAAATCTGTAGACGTTCCCAAATTCGCACCCTTCACCGTTACCGTTACACCTTCCAACGGATTTCCCTGTTCATCTGTAACTTTTCCAGAGATAACTCGATGTTGTAATGTTGGTCGAGTCGTTACTTTTTCACTATCTCGGTTGACGTTATTCCTTTCAAACAAATACACTGTTTTGTCCTCAATCCTTGCTTCTATCGGTTGATCACGAAGAATCGCTTTGACGAATTCTTCAATAGGCATTTGATTGGCATGGATTGTGATTGGCTCGACCAATCTCAGTAAAGATTTATCCGCAGCAACCTCAAAGCCCGCTTGGGTCCGAATAGCATCTAGAGCACGTTGTAGCGGAATATTTCTTCCACTAAGCGTAATAGACTGGGCGTTGGTTGTAGCACTGACATGCAACAAACCCGCCATTAAAAAGAGTAGAAGTAACTTCATCACTCTTAAAAAGTAAAGAATTTTCATTAAATTCGCAATTGGTTATCAGTAATTTATAAAGGGTTTATTAATTGCTTAACTGTTTGAGGGAAGTGTTATCAGCGCTTCCCTTGTTTTTTTGACGCCAGTTATACGTCTACATTCTTTTGTCTACTTCGGCGTTGCCTCCCCCCTATTATCAATAATCAGTGTACGGCCGTCCATGCGATAGCTTAGTTTGGCGCTTTCCAGCAGGCGCAGGACAACGCCTAGATTCTTGTTACGAAATGCCCCTCCGTAAAACTCGACATCGGGCACAGGGCCTTCGTAACGGATTTCGATATCGTACCAACGGGCAAGTTCGTTGAAGACCTGTTCGAAGGATTTGCCTTCGAATGCGAAGCGGCCGGATTTCCAGGCGGTGTATAGTTCGGTGTCAACGGCATCGACCGTGATTTCTGATTCATCCGTGATGCTTTGTTCTCCGGGGGAGAGTATTTTAGTCGAAAGTCGTAAGTCGCTAGTCGTAAGGCCGGTCCGCGTGCCGGACGTTACCTTCACCTTGCCTTCCACGAGCGTGGTTTTGGTTTTCGAATCTTCCGCATAGGCGGAGATATTGAACGCTGTACCTAACACTTCGACCTCCTGCCCGCTACTACGCACCTTGAATGGGCGTTTCGGGTCTTTCTCGATTTCAAAATAACCTTCACCGTCGATTTCAACGATCCGATGGTTTGCCGAAAAGCGACTAGGGTATTTCAGCGTGGATGCGGAGTTAAGCCAGACGCGGCTACCATCGGGCAAGGTGACTTGGTAGGTACCGCCTTTGGGGGTGGTTAATGACAACAGCACTGAAGCGTCGCCCGGATTGGGCAGAGATTCCTCGGCTGCTCTCGGAATGATGGCTCCGAGAGTGCTCCCGTCTTGGTAAGTAATATCTTCGGCTCCAACAACAATCCCTTCCTGCTCGGAACTCAAGTCTATTACCCGGCCGTCGGCGAGGGTGAGCGTGGCTTTGTTGCCGCCGGGCTGGATATCCGTGACGGCGATGCTGACCGCCGAGGGCCGAATGCCGATGGCCCACCAACCGACAATGGAGACCACGAGCAGAACTGCCGCGGCATAGGGAAGCCAGCGGCTTAGCTTCCGTGTGTTATAGACCGGTTGTTGCTGGCCGATACCGGCTTCGATGCGCTGTTCCATCCGCCGGATGGAGGCGGCTTCGTCCGCGCCGTAGACCCGGTGGAAATCGAGTAGCGCGGCTTTTAGGGCGGCCTCGTCAGCGACCTCTTCCAGCAGTTGCCGGTAGGCCGGATGGCTATCCGCCCAGGCGGCCAATTCGGCCTGCCCGGCGTCATCCAGCGTTTGGCCGATGCGTTGTTTGAGGAGATATACGATGCGGTTACTGATTTCCATTGTAAAAAGTGGTCACATTTTGGAATAAAAACCGGAACCGCCGTCAAATCTTACATAGGATGTGATTTTTTTTTGAATAATCGGTTTGCGGCCAATTATAGCTTCCCCATCATTGCGTCAACGAGGAACAGGCACAGCCAGAGCTCCTTGTCCTTGAAGATTTTGCGCAGGGTTTCGGCGGCCCGGGAGCGGTTGGCGAAGACGGCGGTGGCGCTCATCTGCAGCCGCTCGCAGATTTCATCGGTGGTGAGGTCTTCGAGGTAACTGAGCCGGAATACTTCGCGTTGCTTTTCGGGTAGGCGATCGATCTCGTCGTAGACCTGCTGCAGGAACTCGGCGCGGATGATGCGGGCCAGCACATCGGGATCCGCGCTGGTGAGCGAATCGACGGCCTCGCCGTCATGCACCTGCCGGGAACGCACCAGCTGTGCATGGTTGATGCAGGCATTCTTGGTGGCAATGTACAGGAAGGCTTTTACCTTGTCTTCGTCGGCGAACGAATCCTTGCGTTGCCATAGCTTGATGAAACTATCGGCCACGATCTCTTCGGCCACTTCCTGGCTGCGCACCATCGACTTGGCAAAGAACAACAGGGAGCGGTTGTATTGCTTGAACAATACGGGAAGCTGCTGGGCAGCCACATATTCCGGTGACGACGAAGATTCCATGGTTATGGCCCGAAAATTACGCATTGTTCTGCAATAACCAAAATGGAATTGATCATGGGCCTTGTTTTACCGTTTATCGGAGCGTGTAGGCGGTGCGGCGAACCCGTTTACGTTTGCGGCGAATGCGACGGCAATCGCGGTCGGTGCGTCAACCACGACGGCAGGCGCAGGCCATGGTATGGGTGTATGTCGCCGAGGCTGCGTAGACCGCACGTGAGAAACGCCATAGCCCTACGCTTGCCCCGCATCACATGCCATAGAAGCCACGTAGGCAGCGCGATTGGCGGCAACGCTTGCAAAGGCCCCGTTTCCGTGGCCGCCGAAAACGGCAGGCGCACCGCAGGAAACGGCCAAGCAAAGCGCGAACGGCGCAGCGCCGACCGAGACGGCACGGGGCGGGATGCGATAAGCGCCAGCAGAAAAAAAGAAGGCGGCAAACCGGGTGTGGTTTGCCGCCGAAGGGCTTAGGCAATGGGGTAAGGCAGATACGCCCAGTGAATAGGAAACCTACCCCTCCACCTGCGCGATGTGGGTGGCTACCGGACTCCATAGGCTCACGCCCTTCTTATTGCGGGCACGCACGCGGAAATGGTACTTGACGCCATCCTGCACGGGCGCGTAAAAGTTGCCCCGCGAACTGGAGTTGGTGCCTGCCGGTAGCCAAATGAGCTGGCCATCGGCAGCCTTCTCGTAAGCGATCTGCAGCTCGTAATCGTACGCCCGCGCAGCCGCGGCGAAGTCCAATAGGATTTCGCCGGGGCGCTTGGAGGCGCGGATGCGTGCCCACAACGGGGTCTCGGGCACTTCCAGGCTTACCGGATTGGCCACGGGCAGGAAGCCCGAGCTGAGCTGGATGGAGCTGACCGACGTGAAGTTGTTGATGTAGTTGGCCACCCGCCGCATGATCTTGAGCAGTTCCTCGCGGGCCTCGTCTTTCTCCTTGCGTTGCAGTTCGCTGGCCTTGCGGTTGGCCGTGATGCCCTGCTTGGCGACGTAATCCAAGGCATAGGGTTCGTACTCGGCGTAATCCGGGTTCAAATCCGGAAAGTTGGTGTTCGTCCGCAGCGCGTCCGTGGTGCGCGTAGCCATGTTGGCGAGCTCCGGATCGCTCATGTAGCTGTAATTGGTGATTAATTTCGGGATCCTCATTTTTCTTCCTCCTTATCTTTTTCTTCGCTTGCCGCGACCTCGAGGGCCTCCAGCACGCCCAAGGCGAGCGCGAGGTATTTGGCGGTGAGCACCACCACCGGTGGCAGCTTGATCGGCGCGACGATGACCGCCTGGCTGGCCACGGCCAACGCCTCCTTGATCTGTTCGTATACTGATTTTTTCTTATTCATTATTTTGCTTCATTTTATGTTGTGATTCCGAATCGATTGGATTCATAGACGCGGTTCACCGCGTCTCTACGTGTCTGGATGGTCGGCGGACCGGCCCGGATCGGATTCCCAATTTGGTGCATACCATCGTTGTTCATGGGGGCAAACGTAACGCGACGCCTACCCCGTCACAATTTCTGACAGGAAGGGACTAAACTGGAAAAGGATAGACGGCGGGAGACAACGAATAGGCAAAAAAAAACACGCCGCGTTTGGAACACGGCGTGGCTGCTGACCGACGGTGGCCGATCAATCCAGCTTGCGGAACGGCGTAAACCCGTCTCGGCCCCGATCGAACCGGTTGATGACTTCCTGGCGGGAATACAGCTCGCGCTTGCCGGCCTTGAAGACCGGGCTGAGCAAACGCCCCTTGACGTGCCGGTAGAACGTGCTGGCGCTGACGCCGAGGAAATCGATGACCCACTCGATTTCGACATGGTCCTTGATGGGTTGGCCCTTACCTTCAGCGACAAGGAGGTGTTGCTCGAGGATGCGGCGGATGCGTTGCAGCTCGGCGTGGAATTGATTCAAGAGTAATGCTAATTTCATAAGCGTTCAATATGTGTTAATGATGTGATCGTAAAGCTAACGCCTCGGCAGCTGCAAAGTGGTCACAAAAAAAGAGAAAGATTTCTTATGGAATCGAAACACCTGTCGCATCCGTAGGCCACAAAGCGTCATACACGCGTATGTTATGGCGCGATTTTCGTTAGGTTCACGAAAGATCCTTAGGTTTGTATACGCACATTGAGCGCTAAAAAAGTTAATGACATGATTCGCAATACGCTATCGCTTTTACTGTTTTTTTCCATTACGATGACCACGGCCCAACAACCCACCGACCCATTCAAAAAGGAGTGGCAACAAATCGACTCGCTGATGGAACGGGGCCTGCCGCAATCGGCCGCCGAGCTAGCCAGGCAGGTCTTGGCCAAGGCGCAGGAGCGGAAAGACGGCGCCAATACCATCAAAGCGCAGCTGCTACTGATGGCCACCGACGAGCCGATCAGCGAAAATGCCGCCGTACGCAACATCCAGCAGGCCGATTCGATGATCGACGCAAGCACGGGCGCCGAAAAGGCGCTCTGGCAAAGCATCGCGGCCGAGCTGTATTGGAGCTACTACCAACAGAACCGGTGGACAATCCTGAATCGGACGCCCATTGCGGGCGAACCGCCAGCGGACGTGGCCACCTGGGACGCCGCGACGCTGATCGCCAAGGCCAGCGACCTGTACCTGTTTTCGATACTGGATGGCGAGGTATTGAAAACGATACCGGTAGCACGTTATGCCCCCCTGCTTGCGGAAGGGAAAAACACGCGCCACCTGCGGCCCACACTGTACGATTTCCTGGCATTCCGCGCCATCGCTTTTTTCCAGAACGACGAAAAGGATGTGATCAAGCCGGCCTATCAATTCCAGATCGACGGCACGCTGTGGTTCGAACCGGCCGAGCGGCTGGGCGAGGTGAAGATCAAGCCGGCCGACCCAGAATCGTTGCATTTCCGTGCGCTGCATACCTACCAGCACGTATTGGAATTCCACCTGGACGATGCCGAGCCCGACGCGCTCATCGACGCCGACCTGCAACGGCTCGACTTCGTGCGCCAGTATTCGGTCCATCCCGACAAGGATAGCCTGTACCTGGCGGCATTGGAGCGACTGGAGAAACGCTATGCGAACAAACCGGCGGTGGCCGAAGTGAGCTACCGCATCCTGCAATTCAGGCACGGTGCGTACGTGGCAGCGGCCGGCCCGAAGAAACCCTACCTGCCCACGTTGGTGCAGCAATTGGAAGCCCTGATGGCACGTTGGCCGAAAACAGAAGGGGCGATACACGCCGCGCAGCTCCGCCAATCGCTCTTGCACAAATCGGTGCAGGCGCAGGTGGAAGAGGTGGTGCTACCCGAAGAAAACAGCAAGCTGTTGCTTACCTACCGCAACCTGGAGCAGGTTTCGCTACGATTATACCGTGCCCCCGCGGGGTTTGATAACCCGAACCGCCAACTAACCGAGGAACAGCAGGCAACACTGCTGGCCACCAAGCCGCTGCGTGCCTGGGCAGCAGCGCTGCCCGGATCGGCCGACCTCAACGAGCACCGCGTGGAGTTGAAAGTGGATGCCCTGCCAGCGGGGAGTTATGTACTCGTTGCATCGGCCAAGGATGACGTGACCGCGGCCGAAAATGCGGTCCACGCGGTACCGTTCCAGGTGTCGGCGTTGAGCATGGTCATCCATACCCACAAAGGCAACCAACGCCTCGTGGCGTTGCACCGCAAATCGGGCATGCCCTTGCGGGGGGCGCAGGTAACCTTCTGGGAGAACCAGTGGCAATCAAAACAGCAGCAATACGTATTCCGTAACTTGGGCCAGACCCGTACCGACGAAGATGGCAAGGCGCTGATCGAGACCACGAAGAAAGACAGGCAGATCAACCGCATCACCATCGGCATGCCGGGCGATACCTTACGGACCGACGGCTATTTCGGCGGCTATGGTCGCTATCGCGACGACCAACCAAAGCAAACCGTACAGACCTTCCTGTTTACCGACCGCGCCATGTACCGCCCCGGGCAAACCATCCATTTCAAGGGCATCGTGGTTGAAAATACACCCAAACAAAACCGCAATACGGTGCTGGCCGAGCGTACGGCCGAAGTGACGCTATACGATGCCAACAACCAAAAGGTGACGTCGCTGACGTTCACGACCAACGCCTACGGCTCTTTTGCAGGCACGTTTAGCGCCCCCGAGAGCGGGCTGACGGGCCAGATGCGCATCAGCGCGGAAAATGGGGATGCATACGTATCCGTGGAGGAATACAAACGCCCGAAATTCCAGGTGCAATTCGATACGGTGAAAGCCAACGTGGCGCTGAACGAGGCCGTGACCGTGGTGGGCCGCGCACAGGCCTATGCCGGTAACAACATCGATGGCGCCGAGGTGAAGTACCGCGTGGTGCGCCGCGCGAATTTCCCGTACTACTGGGCGTTTTACCGCTGGGGACTGCCGCGCACGCAGGAGCAGGAAATCGCAAACGGTACCGCACAGACCGGAGCCGACGGTTCATTCGAGGTATCGTTTACCACCTTGCCCGACCGTAGCGTAGCCCCCGAGACGTTGCCGATATTCAACTATATCGTCCATGCCGACGTAACCGACATCAACGGCGAAACGCATAGCGGCTCGCAGACGGTGAACGCAGGCTATCGTTCGCTCCAATTGCAAGCCAGCGTGCCTGACCAATTGGCCGCACAACGTACCCAGCAGCTACACGTAACAACGCAGAACCTGAATGGTGCACGTACCCCGGCGGCCGTGAATGTCAGCGTAGCGCCACTCCGGTTCCCCGGCAAGCTGTACCGCAAGCGACTGTGGGAGAAACCCGACCAGCACGTGCTGACCGAAGCGGAATTCCGTCAGGCATTCCCCGATGACGAATTTGCCGACGAAGCCGACTACCTGACCTGGCAACCCGGCGAAACCAGCTGGAATGGCACGCTCAACACGGCCGAGCACTCCAGCGTGGAGCTGCCTGCCAGTGCGTGGAAACAAGAGGGATGGCACGTGATCGAACTCACCACCAAAGACCCGCAGGGCAATGCCATTACCGAAAAGAAATATACCTATGCGATCCAACCCGCGCGCGAAGCCAAACCGCAATTGCCCCTATTGGCCTTTGCCGACAGCACCTCGCTCGCGCCCGGCCAAACCCTCGACATGCTGGTGAAAACGGGATTCGACAACACGTACGTGCTGGAAACGAGCACCGAAAGCACGCCGGAGTTTACCACCTTCTCGGAATCCAAGCAGCTGAAGCGACCGATTGTCGAAGCCGACCGCGGCGGAATGGCCTACCATTGGCTATACGTGCATAACAACCGCGTCTACACGGCCGAACGGCGGGTGGATGTACCCTGGTCGGATCGCGACCTGCGCCTGGAATGGGCCACGCACCGCGACAAATTGCTGCCCGGCGAGGCGGAGGAATGGCGCATCACCATCAAGGGCAACAAAAAAGACGCCGTAGCGGCGGAGTTGCTGGCGGGCCTGTACGATGCGTCGCTCGATGCACTGAAACCGCACAGCTGGCATTGGAACAACCTGTTGCGCACCAACTACCTCGATAGCCATTGGAACAGCAACCAAGGTTTTGGGTCGGAATCCGGCGAAACATGGCGGAACGACCTGAACGATGATTTCCCCACCGGCTACGAAAAGCAGTACGACCAGCTGACGAGTTACCTAAATCGCTACGGGGTACGGCAATACCTCTTTGGTGCCGTGCGGGGCGTGAGTATGGGACGGGCGAGGGCCGAAATGGCACCAGCCCCCCCGATGGCAGCCGAAGCGGTATTCAACGAGGTAGCCGTAGCGGGTTACGAGGAAAAAAATGCAGGTGACCCGAATGTCGAAATGTTATACGATCGATTGGAAGACCCCAACCTGCAACAGCAACTGGACAGCATGCAGGCCACGAATGGGACCGGTGCCATACCGGTACGCACCAACCTGCAGGAAACGGCGTTCTTCTTGCCGCAAATGCAGACCGATGGGGCAGGCAACGTGACGCTGAAGTTCAAGATGCCCGAAGCGCTGACCGAATGGAAGCTGATGGCGCTGGCACACACGCCGGATTGGAAGACGGGCTTCCTGTCGGGAAGCGTAAAGACCCAGAAAGACCTGATGGTGGTGCCCAACCTGCCGCGTTTCCTGCGCCAAGGCGACGAGATCCGCATCAGTGCCAAGATCAGCAACATCAGCGCGCAGGCGCTGCAAGGTTCGGCCCACATCGAGCTGTTGGACGCCGCGACCTTGCAACCGGTCGCCGACTTTGGCAACGGTTTGGCCGACCAGCCGTTTTCGGTGGGCGAAAGCCAAAGCACCGACGTGGCCTGGACGCTGTCGATCCCGAACGGGCGCATAGACCCGGTGGTGGTGCGCATATCGGCCAGGGCCGGTAATTTTACCGACGGCGAGGAGAACACCCTACCCGTGATCACCAACCGTACGCTCGTGACCGAAACCTTGCCGCTGCCCGTACGGGGCAATGCATCGAAGACCTTCACGCTCGACAAGCTGCGCGACACGGAAAGCGACAGCCGCGTGAACCACGCGCTGACCGTCGAGTTCACCGGCAATCCGGCCTGGTATGCGGTGCAGGCGCTCCCCTACCTGATGGAATACCCATACGAATGCGCCGAGCAGGTATTCAACCGCTTTTACAGCAATGCGCTGGCCGCGCATATCGTAGACCAAGCGCCACGCGTGAAGACCATTTTCGAGCAGTGGAAGACCAGCGACACGACCGCGCTGCTTTCCAACCTGGAGAAGAACCAGGAGCTGAAATCGGCCCTGCTCGAGGAGACGCCCTGGGTGATGGAAGCCAAGAACGAAAGCGAGCAGAAGCGACGCATCGCGCTGCTGTTCGAGAGCCACAAGCTGGCGAAAGGGTTGCAGCAGAACATCGCCAAGCTGGCCGACATGCAGCAATCGGATGGCAGCTTTCCGTGGTTCCGGGGCATGACCAGCAACCGCTACATCACGCAATACATCGCCACGGGCATCGCCCGCCTGCAAAAACTGGGCGTAGCCGCGGCAACGTCCGGCCAAGCGGCAAACATCCTATCCAGTGCGGTGGGCTACCTCGACCGCGAGCTGAAAGCCGACTACGACCGGCTGGTGAAGAACAAGGCCGACCTAGACAAGCAGCAGCTCAGCCAGATCCAGGTGCAATACCTCTACCTGCGCAGCTTCATCGATGCAGCAATCCCGCAGGCAAGCCAAACGGCGTACACCTATTATACCGCACAAGCGGCGAAATACTGGCCCCAATTCAACCCGTACCTGAAAGGCCAAATGGCGCTAGCCCTGCACCGTGGCAAGGACACCAAAGCGGCCACCGAAATCATGGCATCGCTGCGCGAAACGGCCATCCGGAGCGAGGAAATGGGCATGTACTGGAAGGCCATGCCACGGGGCTACTGGTGGTACGAAGCCCCCATCGAAGCGCAGGCGCTGTTGGTGGAGGCATTCGCCGAAGTGGCGGCCGACACCAAAGCGGTGGACGACCTGAAGGTATGGCTCATCAAACAGAAACAAACGCAGCATTGGAACACCACCAAAGCAACCGCCGACGCAATCTACGCCTTGTTGCTGCAAGGTAGCGACTGGCTAGCCAACGAGCCCGTGGTGACCATCACGCTGGGGCAGGAAACCATCCGGTCTACCAACGTGAAAACCGAGGCGGGCACGGGTTACTTCAAACAGCGTTATGATGGCGAGGCGGTGAAACCCGACATGGGCAACATCACCGTTAAGGTAGACAAAGCGGTAAATGAAGGGGTGGCCTGGGGTGCCGTCTATTGGCAGTACTTCGAAGACCTCGACAAAATAACCATGCCTGACGGCAGGCCGGCGGGTGCCGAAACGCCGCTGAGCCTGCGTAAGCAGCTATACGTAACACGCAACACAGACCGCGGGCCGGTGCTGGAGGAAATCACCGAGGGCAATCCGCTCCAAGTGGGCGACAAGGTAACCGTACGCATCGAGCTGCGCGTAGACCGCGACATGGAATACGTGCACCTCAAGGACATGCGGGCGGCGGCCTTCGAACCCGTCAACGTGCTGAGCGGCTACCGGTACCAAGGCGGCTTGGGCTACTACGAGAGCACGCGCGACGTGGCCACCAACTTTTTCTTCGATTACCTGCGCAAAGGCACCTATGTGTTCGAGTATCCGGTGTTCGTGGCCCAAGCGGGCGACTTCTCGAATGGCATCAGCACCATCCAGTGCATGTATGCGCCCGAGTTCAGCAGCCACAGCGAAGGGATCCGGGTGAAGGTGAGCGAGTGAGCGAGTGAGTTGGTGAAGTGGTCTAAATTCGTTAATATTGCATGAAATCTGACGGCTGATTGCCGATAGCCAGGGAAAAAATGACAACATATAACGAAGATAGTATACGGTCGCTCGATTGGAAGGAGCACATCCGGTTGCGGCCGGGGATGTACATCGGCAAGCTGGGCGATGGCTCGGCCTATGACGACGGCATCTATGTGCTGCTCAAGGAAGTGGTCGACAATTGCATCGACGAGTTCGTGATGGGCGCGGGCAGGACCATCGAAATCTCCGTGAACGAACAGAAAGTATCCGTGCGCGACTACGGCCGCGGCATCCCCATCGGGTCGGTGGTCGATGTGGTGTCCAAGATCAACACGGGCGGTAAATACGATAGCAAGGCCTTCCAGAAATCGGTGGGCCTCAACGGGGTGGGTACCAAGGCGGTGAATGCACTATCCACATCATTTACGGTGCAATCGTACCGCGAGGGCAAGACCCGCATCGCCGAATTCAGCAAAGGCGAACTGCAACGCGACGAGGAAAAAACCACCACCCAACGTAACGGCACGGCGGTGACCTTTTACCCCGACGAAAGCATCTTCCGCAATTACCATTACCGCATGGAGTTCGTGGAAAACATGATCTGGAACTATGTATTCCTCAACTCGGGGCTGACCATCAACTTCAACGGACAGAAATTCGTTTCGGAAAACGGGCTCAAAGACCTGCTGGAGCGCAACATCGACACCGAATCGATGCGCTACCCGATCATCCACCTGAAAGGCGAGGACATCGAGATTGCCATCACGCACGGCCAGCAGTACGGCGAGGAATACTATTCGTTCGTGAACGGACAGCACACCACGCAGGGAGGCACCCACCAGGCGGCTTTCCGCGAGGCGGTGGTGAAGACCATCCGCGAATACTACAAAAAGGACTTCGACGCCTCAGACGTGCGCTCGTCCATCATCGGCGCCATTGCCGTGAAGGTGCAGGAACCGGTATTCGAATCGCAGACCAAGACAAAACTGGGTTCGCAGAACATCGGCCCCGAAGGGCCCACCGTACGGACGTTCATCAACGACTTCATCAAAAAGGCGCTCGACGACTACCTGCACAAACATGCCGACACGGCCGATGCGCTGCTGAAACGCATCCTCCAATCGGAGCGCGAGCGGAAAGACATCGCGGGCATCAAGAAGCTAGCCAACGAACGGGCGAAGAAGGCCTCGCTGCACAACCGCAAGCTACGCGACTGCAAGGTGCACTACGGCGACAACCATGAACTGGCGCCGCAAACCACGCTCTTCATCACCGAGGGCGACTCGGCCAGCGGATCGATCACCAAATCGCGCGATGTGCAAACGCAGGCGGTGTTCAGCCTCAAGGGCAAGCCGCTCAACGCCTTTGGCCTGACCAAGAAGGTGGTGTACGAAAACGAGGAATTCAACCTGCTACAGCATGCCCTCAACATCGAGGACGGGCTTGACGGGCTGCGCTACAACAACATCGTCATCGCCACCGATGCCGACGTGGATGGCATGCACATCCGGCTCTTGCTGATGACGTTTTTCCTGCAATTTTTCCCCGATGTGGTGAAGGCCGGCCACGTGTCCATCCTGCAGACGCCACTCTTCCGCGTGCGCAACAAAAAGGAAACGATCTATTGCTACAGCGACGAGGAGCGCCAACGGGCGATCCTGAAGCTGGGCAGCAAACCGGAAATCACGCGTTTCAAAGGTTTGGGCGAGATATCGCCGGATGAATTCGGGCTATTCATCGGCAAGGATATGCGCCTAGACCCGGTGATCCTCTCCAAGGAACAGAAAATCATCCAATTGCTAGAATATTACATGGGCAAGAACACGCCCGATCGGCAAAAGCACATCGTGAACAACCTGCGCGTGGAGAGCGACATCGCCGAGGCGCAAAAGAACGAAGAAGATGCGCTCGTAGCCTGATAACGGATCATGACGAACCAGACCCTCATCCTCATCCAATGCCGCGATGCCGTGGGCCTCGTGGCGCTGATTTCCAATACGGTTGCCGCACACCGCCTCAACATCGTGACCATGCGCGAATATGTGGACGAAGCGGCAAATCGCTTCTATGTACGGATCGTTTGCGCGGGCAAAGCGGAAGACAACGATCAATTGGCTGCCGACCTGACGGCTACGCTGCCCGAAGGAGTAACGGTAACGGTGAATCCGCCGCAGCAAAAACGCTTGGCCGTGCTCGTGACGAAAGAACACCATTGCCTGGGCGACCTCATTGTGCGCCACTTCTTCAGCACACTCGGTGCCGACGTGTGCTGCGTGATCGGCAACTACAACGACCTCCGAACCTTTACCGAACGATTTGGCCTGCCCTTCCACCACGTGGACCACGAAGGGAAATCGAAAGCCGATTTCGAATCGGAGATCGCGCGGGCGCTCGAAACATACCAGCCGGATTACGTGGTGCTGGCCAAATTCATGCGGATCCTATCCGCCGATTTCGTGCAACGGTATCCAGGCCGGATCATCAACATCCACCACTCGTTCCTGCCCGCGTTCATCGGTGCTAACCCCTACAAACAGGCACATGCGCGCGGCGTGAAGATCATCGGTGCCACGGCGCATTTCGTGACCGACGACCTCGACGAAGGCCCCATCATCGCGCAGGACATCCGGCCGGTGAATCACAGCTACACGGTAAAGGATATGGTAAGGGCCGGCAAGGAAGTGGAGAAATCGGTATTGACCAAGGCCATTACCTTGGTGATCGAAGACCGCGTGATCATCACCGGCAACAAAACGGTGGTGTTCGAATAGCCGACGAACGATAAATCTGCCCCTACCGGGCAATGGTCCTGAATTTGCCGAAGACGCCCAAGGGCAGCTTGCTCCCCGCCGTGGCCTGCAAGTATAATTCACCGATTTCCAGGTTTTGCGCGTCGGGCTTGACCGAACGGACCAGGTTCTCGACGACGACGGAAGAAAAGCCCAACGAATAGGTATTGAGGATCAGGAAATGTTCATTCGGATCCAAGAGTTGCACCACGTCGCGCATCATCTCGGTGATGTGATCTTCCAGCTTCCACTTCTCCCCCTTCGGGCCGTGGCCATAAGCGGGTGGATCCAGGATGATGCCGTGATAACGGTTGCCGCGCTTCAGCTCGCGCTTGACGAACTTAAGCGCATCCTCGACCACCCACCGGATATCCGAAAGCCCCGAAAGTTCCTGGTTTTCATTGGCCCACGTGACCACCTGCTTGATGGAGTCGACGTGGGTGGTGTCAGCACCGGCCGCCCGGGCCACCAACGATGCCCCGCCGGTATAGGCAAATAGGTTCAGCACCTTCGGACGCGGGGTCTTGAAGGCCTTGATGGCCGAGGAGATGTAATCCCAATTGACGGCCTGTTCCGGAAAGACGCCCACGTGCTTGAACGACGTGAGTCCGAGCCGCAAGTTGATGGCGACATCCGCATTGCGATAACCGATGTGCCAACGGTCCGGGCTATTGGGCTGCTTTTTCTGCCAGTCACCGCTCGTGGCCGACCGTCCCTTGAAGCGGATGTCGTGCCGACGCGTCCATTCGGCCTCGGGCAATGCCTTGGGCCACACGGCCTGCGGCTCGGGACGGATCAACACCCGATCGCCGAAACGTTCGAGCTTTTCGAAATGGCCGCAATCGAGGAGTTCGTAATCCTCGAAATGCTGCGGGGTAAGGAGTTGGATGGGGCTTGCTGCCAACATATCGTCGCTTTGCGGCAAAGATAGTGATTTAAGGTTCAAAACTGTTCCTTGGCCACTTTCATGAACGGGCTCGCGAACACGAAATTGTTCAATTCCTCGACATCGGTATGCGCAATCTCTTTATTGGAGCCTTCCCACCACTTCTGCCCTTTGTACAGGAACAGGATGTAATCGCCGATGCCCATCACCGAATTCATGTCATGCGTAACCACCACGGTGGTGCATTGGTATTCTTGGGTGAGCTCGGCGATGAGCTCGTCGATAAGGATGGAGGTTTCCGGATCCAAGCCGGAATTCGGCTCGTCGACGAACAGGTACTTGGGGCTCATGCTGATGGCCCTGGCGATGCCGACGCGTTTCTTCATCCCACCCGAAAGCTCCGCGGGGTACAGCTTGTTGCGCCCGGCCAGGTTGACGCGCTCCAGGCAAAAGTTGGCCCGGTCTACCTTTTCGGTGCGGCTCATCTCGGTGAACATCTCCAGCGGGAAGGTGATGTTCTGCTCGACGGTCATCGAATCAAACAACGCCGAATTCTGGAAGAGCATGCCGATTTCCTTGCGGATGGGGATGCGCGACTCGAAGTCCAACCGGGTGAAATCTTGACCTTGATAAAGGATCTTGCCCCGGTCAGGCGCATGCAGCCCCACCATGCATTTCAGCAACGTGCTTTTGCCCGACCCCGAGCCACCGATGATCAAACTGATCTTTCCGGGCTCAAAGGTGGCATCGATGCCCCGGAGGACGTGGTTGCTGCCGAATGATTTATGGATATCCTGGACGACTATCATATGCTGGTTCCTTGTTTTAAAGCATCATTGCGGTGATTACATAATCGGCGGCCAATATCGAAATACAGCCGATGACCACGGCACGCGTACTGGCCTGGCCAACTTCTAATGCACCACCGCGCACGTAAAAGCCTTTATATGCGGGTACCGAGGTGATGATGAAGCCGAATACGACGGCCTTGACCATGGCCACCGATACCGTGAACCCGTTGAAGCTGTCGGTGATGCCCATGATGTAGTCGGCGGGGGTGACCGCGCCGGAGAGCGCACCGCCAACCAACCCACCGGTGATGGCGCACCCGATGGCGACGACGACCAGCGCCGGGATCATCACCACGCCGGCGATGATCTTGGGCAAAATCAAATAGCCCGGTGCATTGATACCCATGATCTCTAGCGCATCGATCTGTTCGGTAACGCGCATGGATCCAATCTGCGAGGAAATGGAAGACCCCACCTTACCCATGAGCACCAGGGCCGAAATGGTCGGGCCCAGCTCCAGGATATTGGAGTCGCGGTTGATCTGCCCGATGACGGAGGTGGGTATGAGGTCCGATACGAGCTGGAACGCGATCTGCATGGTCATGACCGCCCCGATGAACGACGAAATGATCATGATCAAGCCCAACGAACCGATCCCGATCTCATTCATCTCCAGGATGATCTCTTTCCAATAGATTTTCCATTTTTCCGGTCGCTTGAAGACCGACCTGAGCAGCAAAAGGTATTGTCCGAAGTACGTAAAAAACATATGCGTTGCGTTGCACCGGTTAAATATACAAATTATTACCTTTGACCAGCAAAGAATGTACCGTATATGCCAACACTGACCAATCAAACTGCTTTCATTACGGGTGCCACCAAGGGAATGGGACTCGCCATAGCCGAAAAGCTGGCCGCAAGCGGATGCAACCTCTTGCTCGCCGCCAGGGATGAACATGCCCTGGAAGCGCTCAAAATGCGATTGGAGGGCCTCAACCCCGGCGTCGCCGTGGATTATTCGGCCTGCGATTTCGCCGACCGCGCCCAGCAGCAACGCTTGGTGGAATGGCTCGAAAATACCGCGCCGCACCTCGATATCCTGGTGAACAACGTCGGGATATTCAAGCCGGTTTCGCTGCTGGACGAAACGGAAGAAGACTTCAACGAGCAGCTGCTCGTCAACTACCACACCCCGCACCGCTTGTGCCGCGCGGTAGGCCGCTTGATGCGCCGCAATGGCCACGGACACATCTTCAACATCAGCTCGATAGCCAGCCGGAAACCGGTAGCGACGGCAGGCACGTACACTGTAACAAAGTTTGCCGTGGCGGGTCTAACCCATGTGTTGCGGGATGAGCTAAGGCCTTACGGTGTGAAAGTGACCGAAGTCATCCCCGGCGCGACGTTGACGTCCTCTTGGGAAGGCACGACCATTCCCTCCGACCAGTTCATCCTGCCGGAGGATATCGCCGAAGCGATCGTGACCTGCCTACTGCTTAGCGGCGGCGCCAACGTCGATGAACTGGTGATAACACCAAGATTAGGCAATGATTAGCATGAGTTGAACCATGGAAAAGAAACTTCAACGGATACCCCACGAGGGGGCAGTGGCCGGGGTTTGCGCCGGGCTGGGGGTATATTTCGGCATCGACAAGACCTGGGTGAGGCTGGCCTTCATCGTCAGCGTCTTTTTCTCGGGGTTTATGGGCATCGGCCTCCTCGGCCCGATCGTCTACATCGTATTGTGGATCGTGCTGCCCATCAAATCGTTCGCGATACCCGACGATTCCTTTGACGTCAATTACCGCACGCCCGAAAATCCGTCGGCACCGGCATTCGACGATTACAACCCCTATGCTTGGGATTCGCTCCCAAAGCCGCCGCCGCTGCCCCGCAGGCCGTCAAACGACCGGTACATCGCGGGCGTGATCTTGCTGGCGGTGGGCGTATTCTTCCTGCTGCACCAGTTGAATGTGTTCTACTGGCGGGATTTTGCGCGCCTCTGGCCGGTGCTCATCATCATCATGGGATTGGCCAGCATTTTCGGGGCCTTCAACGGCAACAAGCGTCGACCACAGGCGTGTGAAAACGACAAGCCCCCCGTAAAGGAGGCCAACGGGCAATCGACCGACAATAACCCCGACCTCACGTACACCAAATAAGCAACGGTTATGAACAAGGAAAAATTAAGCTGGGGCCTCATCTTACTGTTCGTGGGTACGGTCTTGCTATTGGACAACCTCGACGTGATCGACTTCTACTGGCGCTCGGTTTTCAGCATGTGGCCGGTGATGCTGATCATCGTGGGCGTAAACCTGCTCGTACCCAAACGGGGCGTCGGCAATTTGATTTCGATCGTGGTGACGATCGCGGCCTTGGCCTTCCTGGCGTACCGCGGAACATTCCCGCCGCATAGCGATTGGTGGACATTCGACAACAAGGGCTGGCGCACGGAGCGCCGCAACCCGGATCGCGCCGACAGCACGACGCGTGGCGCCCCTTCGCAAGGCACGTTCAGCCACGAATACGATTCGACCATAACAACGGCCACCCTAAACATCAAGGGCGGCGCGGTGGAATACGAGATAACCGGGGCGGGCGACCAGCTCTTCCACGGCGAAACCTACAGCGCGGTGGGCGCGCACAGCTTGGACACACGGCGAGATGGCGATTCCATCGAACTGGATTTCTTCATGAAAAGCAAGAATGGCAAGGACTGGAACCTGGACAGCGATGAGAATCGCGCGGAAATCCGCTTGAATGGCAATCCCGTCTGGAACATCGCGCTCGACATGGGCGCCGGTGCCGCCGAATTCGACCTGCGCGAGTACAAAGTGGCCCGGCTGCATTTCAAAGGTGGGGCCGCATCGTTCGAAGCGAAACTCGGCATGCCGTTGGAAGAAACAACCATCCAAGCGGAGTCTGGCGTAGCCAGCGTAGAAATCGAGATACCGAGGGCGGCCGCTTGCCGGATACTGGTGAAATCCGGGCTGTCTTCGCGCGACTTCCCCGGCTTCAGCAAACAAAGCGACGGTTCGTATACCACCGAAGGCTATGCCGAGGCAACCCGTAAGTTTACCATCGACCTGAAAGGCGGGCTGAGCTCCTTTACCGTGAAACGCTACGATTGATACACCGTGGAGACGCTCCCTGACCGATTCGAGGTGGTCATTCAAGGAAAACCGCAGGGCCCGTTTACCTTGGACGACCTGCGGGGCATGCAACTGAAGCCCACCGATTTCGTCAAACCGTCGGGCTATCCGGAGTTCAAGGAACTGCGGGAAATCGCGGCATTGAGCGCCGTGCTGGATATCAAGCACGAAACCAGCCTACCGCAATATTTCGCCTCATTGGACACGCGGCTGTTGGCTACGGCTATCGATTACTTCATCGCCTTCTGCGCGTATGCTATCCTGGCCGCGATATACCTCGGCGGGGTAAGCGACGCCAAAACGGCGGCACCTACCCTGTTGGCCGGCATGGTACTTGTCCCTATCGTCAAATTCGCGTTTTCCGTGGCCATGGAAGGCTCCATGCGGCAAGCATCCGTCGGAAAACTCCTGATCGGGATAAAGGTCACCGACGAGCGGGGCAGACCCATCGGCTACGGCAAGGCGCTGGGACGCAATGCCGCCAAGCTCGTAGGCGTGATCACGCTGGGCATCGGTTTCTTCCTGGGATTCTTCGACCGCAGGCAGCAATGCCTCCACGATAAGATGGCCGGCACCTTGGTGATCAAAGACCGGTTGATTTGACCCTAATACTCCGTTTTTATCCCTAACTTTGCCGTGGTTATGGATGTACTGACAGGAAATACACTGCCCGGCGGCTACTGCGATTCGTTGACGGCGTACGCACGGTGGAAAACACGGGAAGTGCCCATCGGCGATGTGCCCATGGGTGGCGACAACCCCATCCGCATCCAGAGCATGACCACCTTGGATACCATGGACACCATGGGTTCGGTAGAACAAACCATCCGCATGGTGGAAGCGGGCTGCGAATACGTCCGCCTGACCGCCCCAAGCATCAAGGAGGCAAACAACCTGGCCGAAATCAAGAAGGAGTTGCGCAAACGTGGCTACACGGTACCCTTGGTGGCCGACATCCATTTCACGCCGAACGCGGCCGAAGTGGCGGCGCGCATCGTGGAGAAGGTGCGTATCAATCCGGGCAACTACGCCGACAAGAAAAAATTCGACCAACTCAACTACACCGACGCGGCATACCAGGCCGAATTGGAACGCATCCATGCCAAATTCGCCCCGTTGGTGAAAATCTGCAAGGAGTATGGCACCGCCATGCGCATCGGCACCAACCACGGCTCCCTCTCCGACCGGATCATGAGCCACTACGGCGATACGCCGGAAGGCATGGTCGAGTCGGCCATGGAGTTCATCCGGATCTGCGAAGACTTGCGGTACTACAACCTGGTCATCTCCATGAAATCCAGCAACCCGCAGGTGATGGTACAGGCCTACCGACTGCTGGTCAAAAAGATGGTGGCCGAAGGCATGAATTACCCGTTGCACCTGGGCGTGACCGAAGCCGGTGACGGCGAAGACGGGCGCATCAAGTCTGCGGTGGGGATAGGCACGTTGCTGGAAGACGGCCTGGGCGATACCGTACGGGTGTCGCTTACCGAAGAACCCGAATATGAGGCCCCGGTGGCCACCGCGCTGGTAAACCGCTATGCCCAACGGCCATCCGTTGCCCTGTCTGCCCAACAACCGGTGGTACAGCCTTACCAAGCCGCCGAAGTGAACGCCTTTATCGGGGGCGCGCTCGTGCCCAGGGTGGTGGTGGATATCTCCCGTGCCAACCTCAAGGATCCGCATGTGCTCACCGACGTGGGGTACCGCTACGATGCCTGGCTCGACAAGTACCACATGGGCGAACAGTCGGTCGATTTCGTGTACCTTGCCGACCGATTGCCGTCGTTCACCATGCCGGGCAACCTGAAACAACTCTACGATTACGCGACATGGCTATCCATCAAGGACAAAGCCAATATCCATCCGGTGTATACGCTGGCCGAATTCGCGGACGCCGACGTGAAAGACCCACACCTCAACCTGGTGCGGATAACACGCGCCGACCTCGAAGGCCCGCTCTTCGGGGACCTGTCCGTCGAGAAAACCATGGTCTTCGTGCTGGATACCGAAGAGCCGCACGGCATGGCCGACCAGCGCCTGTTCTTCTCGACGCTGTCTGAGCTGGGGCTCGACAACCCCGTCATCATCCGGCGCCATTACCCCGCGGCCGATTTCTCCGGGCCCGCCGGCGACCTGATGAGTCCGGAAGAGCCCTTGTCAAAGCTACAGCTGTATGCGGCGACCGACTTGGGCGCGCTGCTCGTGGACGGGATGGGAAGCGGCATCTGGATCGACTCGCCGGCGACGCCGGTAGCTCAATTGGTATCCGCGTCTTTTGCCATCTTGCAGGCTACGCGCTCACGGATCTCCAAGACCGAGTACATTTCCTGCCCAAGCTGCGGCCGCACCCTGTTCGACCTCCAGGAAACCACGCAGATGATCCGGGGCCGGACATTCCACCTCAAAGGGCTCAAGATCGGCATCATGGGCTGCATCGTCAATGGACCCGGCGAAATGGCCGACGCGGATTACGGCTATGTGGGCGCAGGACCCGACAAAATCACGCTGTACCGCGGCAAGGAAGTGGTAAAGAAGAATGTGAGTGCCGCGAACGCACTGGATGAATTGATTGAAATCATTCGGGAAGACGGCCGTTGGATCGAGCCGGAATAGGGTTCAGCGTCCAGCTGCTGGCTACAATACCGAAATCCGCTTGATAACGGTTTCCGTACCCGCCGAGACCCGGATGAAATAGAAGCCGTTGGTCAGCTTGTTGCTGGTTTCGAAAACTTGGCTTTGCGGACCGGCATCCAGTTCCTGCTGGAGCAAGGTCATCACCTCGTTGCCCAACGCATCCATCACCTTGATCGTGACCGTGGCCTTCTTGCCAAGCCGATAGGAAAGGCTGATCTGATCGACGACGGGATTGGGAAATACCTTTACGCTGCTCAGCAACTTATCCGCATCGGCACTGCCATTGCTACGGAATGGGAAGAAATTACGGAGCGATGAAAAGAAGGATTGCCTGTTTTCCTGCTTCACGCTCGCGGAAACCTGCTCCACCACGCGACTGCTGTCGATGGCGACGATTGCCGACGCCACGGACGCAGCTGCCCCTTCCACCAGCACCGCAATGCTTAATGTAAGGATGACAACGACGTGGTGTAAAAACTTCCTCATATAGTATCTGGTTTGACAATGGAAGCGCGACTGGGTTTAATCTAAGCTTATAAATCAGTCAATCGCAATCCACCTCTTGACAAAGGTAGCACAATATACGTATTGTGCATAGGCAAATGTAAAATTTTTTATTTTATTTAACAATTTTTAACAGCGCCATACGTTGCGGCATGTCACATCCCCGTTGCACACTACCCGCCATGGGCCTTGGAAGCCATTTCTGCGTCTTTATTGAGCTTGGAATGCCGGTATCCGTAGCCAAAATAAACCAACAGCCCAAGCACCAACCACACCAGGAAAATCAGCCAGTTGCTGGCGCCGAGCTGCGACATGAGGTACAGGTTGACCAGGATGCCGGCTACGGGCAACAGCGAAAACCGGTAGCGATACCCCAGTACGCACAGGACAAGCCACACCGCCCAAAAAATGATCGTGAGCGATTTGTGTTCGATGATTTCGCCAACGGACAGCTGGCGCCATTCGGCCAAGGCATCCTGTCCGTAATAGTAAATGGCCGATACGGCGATCAATAACCCCAACGTAATCAGGTACCGCCCGTTGATGTACGGCACCCTGAACCTGGATTGCTTGGAAATGCCCGAATGATCCATGTACAACACCCCGGCGCAAACCAGGATGAAGGCAAAGAACGTGCCCACGCTGGTGAGATCGACGAAGAAATCCATCTTGAAGAACAACGCAGGGATGGCCACCATAAACCCGGTGACGATGGTGGCGAAAGAAGGTGTTTTGTATTTGGGGTGTATCTTGGCGAATCGTTTCCAAAGCAATCCGTCGCGGCTCATAGTCATCCAGATGCGCGGCTGGGCAAGCTGGAAAACGAGCAACGCGCTGGTGATGGCCACCACCGACGTGACCGAGACGATACCGGCCATGTAATCCACGCCGACGTATTCGAAGACATAGGCCAACGGGTCCTTGACGTTGAGTTCGGTATAATGGACCATGCCGGTGAGCACCAGCGTGATCAGGATGTAGAGCACCGCGCAGATGAGCAGGCACAGTATCATCGCCCTAGGCAAATCGCGCTGCGGATCCTTGCATTCCTCGGCTGTGGTGGATATGGAGTCGAATCCGATGAATGCAAAGAAGACGGCGGCGACGCCACTCAATACGCCACCCACGCCGTTGGGAGCGAATGGGGTCCAATTCTCGGGCTTCACGAAAAAGGCACCGCCGAAAATGACCAGCAAGATGACACCGATCTTGATGACCACCATGATGTTGCTCGCCGTACGCGATTCCTTGATGCCGACGTATACCAACCAGGTGACCAAGACGGTGATCAGCCCGGCAGGCAAATCGAAGATGATCGGCAGGTCGCCCAAGCGGGGTGCCTGCTCGTAGGCCATGGCAGCGGCTTGCTCCACCTTGGACAACGACGCCGCGCCGTGCTCCTGCAGCTTGGCATAGGCCTCGGATGCATAAGCGGGGGCCATGGTGAGCCATCCGGGCAACCGGATGCCGAAGCCTTGCAGCATGCTGACGAAGTACTGCGACCACGAGATGGCCACCACCATGTTGGACACGGCATACTCCAGGATAAGGGCCCATCCGATGATCCAAGCAAACAGCTCACCGAACGCCACGTAGGCATAGGTGTACGCGCTGCCCGAAACGGGTACCGTACTCGCGAATTGGGCATAAGACAACGCCGTGAACACACAGGCCACGGCCACGAAAACAAACAATAGCGATACGGCCGGCCCGCCGTTGAAGCTGGCCAAGCCGATGGTACTGAAGATGCCCGCGCCGACGATGGCTGCGATGCCCAACGATACCAAATCGCGCACGCCCAGCACACGCGCCAACCCGCCCGAATGGGCGGCCTGCGAGGCACTGAGGAGCTGCGCCACGGATTTTTTGCGGAAAAGTCTGTTTGCCATATACTGGTCAAACTTAGAAAAAGTTTTCAGCTTACAAAGACCTTATTTGAAGGTGGGCGCGGATATCCTCGAAAATCAACGGGAACCCGTCGTCCAGGCCGTTCGCATAGTCGGCAATGGCATCCGAAATACGCTGCTTTTGCGGCACGTCCAGCCGCACATCCCACAATCGGCGGCAAATATTGATCATCGCCGACGTGACCTGGTCGAAATCGCGATAACTGCCAATGTATTGCGCCCGCATGAAGCTATTGAAGTACGTGAAGAAAAATGACGCGTCTTCCACGCCGCAGAGGTGCAGGAACCGGGCGGTCACTTCCCGATCGGCTGCGGCAAGGTATTCATAGAAATCCGATTCGTTCACCCAGTTATTGACCAACAGCAGGTGATCCAACAGGAGTTCAAGCGCGATGTGCGAAAGAAAGGATGGCCGGATCTCGGTGTCTGCCACGATCGGGGCCAGCAACACCTTGAGCCCGTGGGTATGCTCGTAGAAGAAAGGTGCGTTGTGGAAGTACCGATCGGTCTCGACATGCCGCATCCACCCCTGGTATATGCTTTGCAACTTGGGGTGACCGCCGAAACGGTCTTCGTACTTGTGCGGCAAGACGTTGATATCCTTGTCGGCATTCTTGATAAGGTCGGGAAACACGCTCCCCAAGACCAACTCGGGATCATGGCTGTACCGCTCGAAGTAATAATGCGAAAGGAAATTCATGCTGCCTTACTGAACCTTGAACACGTGCTGCTGAACACTTATTGTGCCAAGATAACAAATTTTGTGGACTTTGACTATCTTTGCGGCCTATGAGTTTTGTAGCGGAATTACGTTGGCGGGGCATGTTGCATGATATCATGCCCGAAACTGAAGAACACCTGAACAAACAGCAAACAACGGGTTATATCGGTTTCGACCCAACCGGCGACTCCTTGCACGTGGGCCACCTGACCCAGATCATGACGCTCATCCATTTCCAGCAAGCAGGCCACCGGCCCGTGGCGCTGGTGGGCGGGGCAACGGGCATGGTGGGCGACCCATCCGGCAAATCGGCCGAACGCAACCTGTTGGACGAGAACACCCTGCAACACAACATTGCTTGCCTGCAAGCGCAGTTGGCCAAATTCCTCGACTTCTCCGATACCGACTCGGGCGCCGTGATGGTGAACAATTACGACTGGTTCAAGGATTTCCGCTTCCTCGATTTCATCCGCGATGTGGGCAAACACATCACCGTCAACTACATGATGGCCAAAGACTCGGTCAAGAAGCGGCTGGACGGCGAAAGTGGCCTTTCGTTCACGGAGTTCTCGTACCAATTGATACAGGGCTATGATTTCTACCACCTCTGGAAAAACCACGGGTGCCTCCTGCAGATGGGTGGATCGGACCAATGGGGCAACATCGTCACGGGTACGGAGTTCATCCGCCGCAAGGAAGGTGGAACGGCCTTTGCCTTGACCACGCAGCTCATCAAAAAAGCGGATGGCAACAAATTCGGGAAAACCGAAAGCGGTGCCGTCTGGCTGGATGCCCGCAAGACATCGCCCTACCGCTACTATCAGTTTTGGCTCAACGCCAGCGACGAGGATGCCAAGAACTGGATCAAGATCTTCACGCTGAAATCCGAAGAAGAGATCGCCGCCATCATCGCGGAGCATGATGCCGCGCCCCACCTGCGCAGCGTGCAAAAGGCATTGGCCAAGGACATCACCATCCGCACGCACTCCGAATCGGACTACGAAACGGCGGTGAAAACGTCTGAGTTCCTGTTCGGCAACGGCTCCCTCGATTTCCTGAGCGGCATGCCACACGCCGCGGTACTGGATGTATTCGACGGGGTACCGCAATTTGACGTGGACAAGGAGCAACTGGCGGAGGGTATCGATATCCTGGAGCTACTGGCCGTGTCTTCGGCCGTCTTCCCGTCCAAGGGCGAAGCGCGCAAGATGATACAGGGTGGCGGCGTAGCCATCAACAGGGCCAAAGCGACCGATGTAAACCAGCGCCTGACAACCAACCACCTCATCAACGATCGGTACCTGATCGTGCAGCGCGGCAAGAAAAACTACTACCTGCTGGTGGCGGGATAGCGCGTGTACCGTTCCATAAAAAAACCGCTCCCGGGGAGGGAGCGGCATCCGCCGCGAGGCGGATCAATCAACCTAAACTTTATGGAGAAAAACTTATCGTGCGAAATCAATGGATGATTACCTCGTGGCCGAATGCCAACGCCTCATCGCCACCGTCGGCTAGCAGCCCCCTGACCCATACCGTGTAGATCACGCCCGGCTCGGGCGTGAGTTCAACCGTATGCAGCACCTCCTTGGTACCGTGATCGGTGATGCTGAACGTGTAGGCCTCGCCAGCATCGATGGCAAAAAAACCCTCGACACTTTTGAACGCCTTGTTGGTGGCCAACGGTGCCTCACGGCCAACGACCCCGAAATCAAGGGCGGGCGCATCCGGACTCAAATGGATGAACCGGAGCTTTGCCTTGCCCGCCGCGGGTGCCGACAGGTCGTCTTCGGTGGCCATCAGCTCGATGGTCTCGTGGCCCACCACATACAGCGAATAGAATTTGCCGGGCGTGAAACCAACCGTGCCCTGTACCACCGGCGATGCATCCCGACCGTCTTTGGGGTCGAACACCCGCACCAACCGATTACCGGGCCACGCATTCTTGTAGGGCAACGTATCCAAATAAGCGAAGTCTTCATCCCGGCCGGTATACTGATCATAATTCAGTTTGTTGCCATCCAACCCGATGTCCAACTGCGTGGAAGCGGGAACGGCATTCAATGCGCGCACGGCCGAAATCTGGTTGACGCCCTCGTCGTCCTTGAGACAGGCGCTCATCGTGAAAATGATCACCATAACAGCCACCACGCCCAACACCCACCGACTATATTGCTGTTCTTCGAATCGTCCCATCGCTATTTTCAAAGTAATCGATTATACAAATCCGTCCAACGGAACCCATCCGAAACCCGTTGTACAGTCTCATAACGGATGTACCCCGCTGGATGCTACACCAGGGCCTCAAATAGCGCAAAAAATCTCGCGCCCGCCCGCTTGGGGCCGATAATCCGCAAATTTTCCGTAAGTTTGTCTCAAACAATAGGGGTCCTTTAATGGCAGGAAAAGGGAATTCATTCAGGAAAAACATTCAGCATGATGCGGAAGGCAAACCATCCCTGCGCAAGCGAAGTGTGCGAAGCGGGAAGCCAGGGCTGGCCCTGCCCACGGGATGGGGCAGCAAGGTCGTCAAGGTGGCGGGCCTGTTTTCGCTGATATTGGCGATCTACTTTCTCATCGCGTTCTTCTCCTACCTGTTCACCTGGAAAGAAGACCAAAGCTACGTATCCGCGGCGAATGGCGGATGGCACACGCTGCTCAAAACGCGTGAGGAACTCACGCTCGCCGGAATCGATCAGCCAGCGGTGCAAAATTGGATGGGCAAATTCGGTGCGTTGCTGGCCCACCAGTTCATCTACAAATGGTTCGGGATCGCTTCGTTCATTTTCGTGGGGGTATTGTTCATCATCGGGTACCGGCTACTGTTCAGCGTGAGGATCATGTCGACCTGGAAAGTGCTGGGATACGCATTGTTCGGCTTGGTGTTCATATCCCTATCGCTGGGCTTCATCCACGGTTTCATCAGCGACTACCCCCATTTCCTCGAAGGCGAATTCGGTTTTTGGTCCAATCAACTGTTGCAGGCGCAAATCGGCGCGCCGGGTGTGGGCGGGCTACTGATCTTCACGGTATTGACGGTGATGATCGTGTTCTTCAATTTCGATTTCAAAGTTGGAGGCAGGTCCCGCAAGCCCGAACTGGACAGTGCATTGGATCAGCCATCGGCCAATGGACTCCGCAAAGACGAGCAATACATGCACGAATCGGAGTACCGGGTGGATCCCGTCGAATTCAGGCTGAACAAGGATCGCGAAGCGGCCCACGAAACGACAGCCAATCGGCTCAAGGAATCGGCAACTCCTCCGGAACAACCCACGGAAAAGCTACAGCAGCACGTGACTGCAATGCCGAAGGCCCCCATCCAACCCGTAACCAACGGCTTGGACTTCTCGGTGGAGCGACCCGCCGAGAAACCGAAGAACGAGCTGATTGCCTCGCCGACATTGGCCGTAGCGCCAATCAAGGAAGAAAAACCGAGCACCGCAGATGAGCTGGTGGAAAAAGTGGGGCAATACGATCCCAAGTTGGATCTTTCGGGCTACCAATACCCGACGCTCGACTTGCTCCGTGACTATGGATCGGGCAAGATCACCGTGAACAACCAAGAGCTGGAAGCCAACAAGGACAAAATCGTGGAGACGCTGGGCAATTACAATATCGAAATCGCCAAGATCAAAGCTACCATCGGCCCCACGGTGACGCTCTATGAAATCATCCCCAAACCGGGCGTTCGCATCTCCAAGATCAAGAACCTGGAAGACGATATCGCGCTAAGCCTGGCCGCGCTGGGCATCCGCATCATCGCACCCATGCCGGGCAAAGGCACGATTGGCATCGAGGTGCCCAACAGCCACCCGGAGATGGTGTCCATGCGTTCGGTACTGGCCACGGAGAAATTCCAGCACACCGACATGGACCTGCCCATCGCCTTGGGCCGAACCATATCCAACGAGGTATTCATCGCCGACCTGGCAAAGATGCCCCACTTGCTCGTGGCGGGTGCCACCGGCCAAGGTAAATCCGTGGGCATCAATGCCATCCTGACCTCACTGCTCTACAAAAAGCATCCGGCCGAGTTAAAGTTCGTGATGGTGGACCCGAAGAAAGTGGAGCTATCGCTCTTCAAGAAAATCGAACGGCACTTCTTGGCCAAGCTGCCGGGCGAAGACGACGCCATCATCACCGACACCAAGAAAGTAATCAATACGCTCAACTCGCTGTGCATCGAGATGGATGCGCGGTACGACCTATTGAAGAATGGCCAGGTGCGCAACCTGAAGGAATACAATGCGAAGTTCATCAATCGGCGGCTGAACCCGGAAGAAGGCCACCGTTACCTGCCCTTCATCGTGCTGGTGGTCGACGAGTTCGCCGACCTGATGATGACGGCCGGCAAGGAGGTGGAAACCCCGATCGCGCGGTTGGCGCAACTGGCACGTGCAGTGGGGATACACCTGGTCATCGCCACCCAACGGCCGTCCGTGAACATCATCACGGGTACCATCAAGGCGAACTTCCCGGCACGTCTCGCATTCCGGGTGCTTTCCAAAGTGGATTCTCGTACCATCCTGGATTCCGGCGGCGCCGACCAATTGATCGGACGCGGCGACATGCTGCTGGCCACCGGAAGCGACCTGATCCGGATCCAATGCGCTTTCGTCGATACGCCCGAAGTAGAGGAAATCTCCGACTTCATCGGCAACCAGCGTGGGTACCCGTCTGCGCTATTGTTGCCCGAGTACGTGGGCGAGGATGGCGAAGGCGGCCTGGAGGATTTTGACATGAGCGACCGGGATTCGATGTTCGAGGACGCGGCCCGCCTGGTAGTGCTACATCAACAGGGGTCTACTTCCCTGATCCAGCGCAAACTCAAGTTGGGCTATAACCGTGCCGGCCGCATCATCGATCAATTGGAAGCGGCAGGCGTGGTCGGGCCGTTTGAAGGGAGCAAGGCGCGCGAAGTGCTATTTCCCGACGAATACTCATTGGAACAGTTTTTGGATGGGTTGAAGAAAGATTGAAAAATGAACACTTCAAGCATAAAAAAAGCGTTTGGCATTTTGCTTCCCTTGCTTTGGATGTGCGGGCCGCAGGGGCACGCCCAGACGGATCCCGCAGCAAAGGCCGTCCTCCGGCAAGTGAGCGCCACCTACAAAGGCTACACAACCCTCCAGGCAAGCTTCACCTTGGCCATCCAGCAGGCGCAGCAAACCGACCAGCAAGCGGCATCCGGCACGATTTACATGCAACCGGCCACGGGCAAGTACCACATCAACACGGACAACCAAGACCTCATCAGTGATGGTAAGACGCAGTGGATGGTGCTAAAGGAAGAGAAAGAGGTTCAGTTGACCGAAGTGGACAACGACTCGGACGCCATCTCGCCGGCCAATATCTTTTCGTTCTACAACAACGGCTACAAATATGTTGCTGCCGCAGACGAGCGTGTCGGCAACACGCAGCTGCATGTGGTGGAACTGACCCCCGAAGACACGCAGGCCCCGTACTTCAAAATCAAGCTACGCATCAACAAAGCGAATCATTTGATACACGACGTCACCGTGTTCGATAAGGGCGGTACCCGGTACAGCTACACCATCAAGGACACGAAAGCCAATCCGGCCGTTGCCGCTGATAAGTTTACGTTCAAACAAAGCGCGTATCCGGGAATGGAAATCGTGGATCTTCGCTAGCCGGCTATAACTCGCGGCGTTCGCCATCGGAAACGCGCGTTTCCGAAGCATCGGCAAGCCAAGTGCGGCTGCGCCTGTACCCATGCATGTCTGGGTGCTCGATGATTTCCTTGACAGAAATGAGCTTGTATACGTAGCTGGCTGTTTCCTTATTGAGTTTCAAACGGAAGTAATTGTCTTCGCGCTGCGCATTGATGGCACGCTGGAGATTGCCTTCGCCGATGTTGAATGCGGCGGCCACCAGCGTCCAGCTATTGAATTCGCGATGCAAGGCCTTGAGGTACTTCGCCGCAGCGACCGTCGATTTGCCGACGTGCTGCCGCTCATCCACCAAGCTATCCACCCGCAAACCGAAAGCCCTGGCCGTACTGGGCATGAATTGCCAATAGCCGGATGCCCCGCGATGCGACGTGGTACCGCTGGCGAATCCGCTCTCCACCAATGGTATGTATTTGAAATCTTCGGGTACGCCATGCTTACGCAGGATAGCCGCTACTTCGGGCAGTGCATCTACGGCCTTGTGATGGAGTACGTTGGAGCGTCGCTTGGCATACGAGTATTCCTTGAGGTGACGCATCATGGTCTTTTCGATACGCTTGTCGCCCAAGGGCAGGTTTTCATCGGCGAAACTGAGCGAAGTGAAATACGGTGCATTGCGGATATCAGCGATATCCTCTTCCCACATTGCTCCGTGGGATAAGGAGCCTCCTAGGCGTGCGTGAGGTGTGGCGCTATCGGCTATTGCATTGTATGAATACAACTTGGACAGCAACACCATCAATAAAACCGCACTGCAACAGAGCAGTTGTTTTTTTATCATTCTTTACCTTTTCTGAAGCTTGCGGCATTTACCTGAAGGAGCCGCTTTGCTACTTGATCCAAAAAGCTGGCGACAAAGGTAAGTATTACTATGTTAATATACAAATAGTTACAGAAAAACGGTCTTGGATTTAACAAAATTTAACGCCCCAAGCTCGGCAATCGTTTTGTAAAAAACCGAGTTTATCGGTGATTAACCCGCATTTTTACGTACCTTTGCATCGCACATTTTCACGGTAAAAAAAACATGCCATTCAGCAACAACAGGAACAGTCGTGACGACAAATCCAAGCGCCCGGGTAGATCAACCCCCCCTTTTTCAAAACCCGATAGCCGCAACCCAAACCGCCGGGATAGACCAGACAACAGAGACATGCGAGACAACAACGATAGCCATGATGCGCGTGATAGCGGGGATACTCGCCACGGCCGGAGTGGTTTCGGTGGTGAAAAGCGGCCCTATAGCGACAAATTCGGCGGTGATAAAAGGCGTAACGAAGGTGGCAGGGGTGGCTTCGGTGGCGATAAAAGGCCCTATGGCGACAGATTCGGCGGCGATAAAAGACGCAACGAAGATGGCAGGGGTGGCTTCGGTGGCGATAAGCGCCCCTATGGCGACAGATTCGGCGGCGATAGGCGACGCGACGATGGTGGCAGGAATCGCGTTGGAAACGAAGATCGGCCCAATGAAGGCAAATTCGTCGCCAAACGGCGAGAACGTACCGACGTGGGCAGGAAATCGTTCAAGCAGGAACCAGCCAACGATGGACTAATCCGGCTAAACCGCTACATTGCAAATTCGGGTGTCTGTTCACGCCGCAAGGCAGACGAATTGATTGAAGCCGGTGTCGTTTCGGTGAACGGAGAGGTGGTGACCGAACTGGGTGTGAAAGTAGACCCGGCCAAAGACGAGATCCGGTACAACGGTGAACGTTTGAAACGCGAAAAGATGGTCTATGTGTTGCTCAACAAGCCGAAAGACTACATCACCACCACGGACGACCCCCAGGAAAGACGCACGGTCATGCAATTGGTGGCCAAGGCGACCCGCGAGCGTATATATCCAGTAGGAAGGCTGGATCGCAACACCACGGGGCTACTGCTGTTGACCAACGACGGCAATCTGGCCGAAAAACTGGCCCATCCCCGCAACAATGTCGTGAAGATATACAATGTGGAATTGGACAAGAACCTGACGCAGGGAGATTTCAATAAAATCAGCTTCGGCCTGGAACTCGAGGATGGCTTCGTGAAACCAGACGTAATCAGCTTCGTACAAGGTGGGAGCAAGCGCGAAGTCGGCATCCAGATACACAGTGGCAAGAACAGAATCGTAAGGCGGATCTTCGAGCATCTCGGTTACGCGGTAATCAAGCTGGACAGGGTGGTTTACGCCAACCTGACCAAAAAGGATTTGACACGGGGACGTTGGCGCTACCTCGAAGAACAAGAAATCATCCAATTGAAACACTTCATTAAGTGACCTCAGATTGCAGGACTTTTGACTTACGACTTTTGACTTACTAAAATGACTGACCCCAAATCGCTTACCTCGGTAGCCGAGTTCCACAAGACGTTCAAGCATCCCATCCTGCCCACGCCGACCATCCCGGATGAAAAGCGCAGCCAGCTACGGGTATCGCTGATCGCCGAAGAACTGAAGGAGCTGGAAGAAGCCATCGCCAATCGGGATATCGTCGAAGTGGCTGATGCGCTCTGTGATTTGCAATACGTCCTGTCGGGAGCGGTCCTCGAATTTGGATTGGCCGACAAGTTCGCCCAACTGTTTGACGAGGTGCAGCGCTCCAACATGAGCAAGGCCTGCAAAACCATCGAAGAGGCGGAAGCGACGGTGGCCCACTATAAGAAAAAAGGCGTGGATTGCCTCTACGAGGAAGCCGACGGTCACTACCTGGTCTATCGAACGGAAGATCGAAAGACATTGAAGTCCGTGAACTATTCGCCTGCCGACCTCAAAGCCCTGCTGTAGGCTACAGCGCTCCCATACCACGATTATAACCGATTAAAAGCCAACATTATGAATATCCAAACGCTCACGTCTTACGTCCGGTACGTTTCGCTTGCCGCATTCGTATCCGTTTCCTACCTGGCTAGCGCACAGGAAAACTTTATTCCGGGGTACATCATCACGTCAAAGGGTGATTCGATCAGCGGCTATTTGGATTACCGTGGTTGGACGAAGAACCCCAAAACAATCCGCTTCAAACAACAAGCGGACGCCGAGGCCGTGGTGTACCCCCCCTCGACGATCGACAGGTTTGGGGTAGCGGATGAAGTCTATGTGAAGGGCGCCGTGGAGATTGAAACCAGCGCCCGAAGCGTAAACCGGTTGACCGAAGGGGCACAATACCAAACCATTGAGGAGGCCGTCTTCCTCTTGATTTTGGTCGATGGCGAAAAACCGCTGTATGTACTGAAGACAACGGCCTATCCAGACCAGTTCTACATCAAAGGGAAGACCGGCGGTTATGACCTGTTGCGCTACCGGAAGTACCTAGTCAATGGCCGTAACGTCGCTGAAAGCAAAGGGTATATACAGCAATTGAAAGACTATTTGACGGGATGCCCGACAATTCCCGCGCTGATAGACCGTTCATCCTACCAAATCAACAGCATCCAACGCATCTTCAAAACCTACTATACGTGCGTGGGATCAGCGGCGACTTTTCAGGGCCCGACGTCCCAATCCAAGGTTACGTACGGGGTCATTGCAGGCGCATCGCATAATGCCTTGTCTATTTCGGGTGACGATGGACCGCCAGACTATTTGTTGAATGCCGACTTCAAGTCGATGGTGAGCTTTTCAGCGGGCGGATTCATCGACATCAAGCTGCCCAAGAAGTTAAACAGATGGTCTTTTTACAATGACCTGACCATCAACCCCAGCTCATTCTCCGGGTTTTACCAAGACTACTCCGCTGATGAGCTGTATATCAACTATACGACAACACTTCGTTTCACCTACTTGAAGCTATCGACAATGATACGTTACCAGCATCCGCTTGGCGAAACGGCCTCACTGTTCGTGAACGCCGGAATGATCAATGGCGCTTCCGTAACATCAACGGTCGAGACCGAACGATTCAGCAAGAGCTATTCAACGGAAACCACGACAACCATCCCCGCCTTAAACTCCTACCGTAAATTGGAACAGGGCCTGGCGGGTGGATTGGGCGCTACGTTCGGAAAGTTTGGTGTGGAAGCACGCTATGAGCGCGGCAATGGTTTTTCTTCAATGCGGGGACTGAAGACGGCGAACTCAAGGTTTTTTGCCCTGCTTAGCTATAGGCTTTAACCGACGTTCAAGCCAACTGATAGCCGCTACCTTGGTAAGCACCCCTTCGCTCCAACTCCTTGTCGATGTAAGTCTGTATAGCCGATTTACCAAGCCCCCAATTGGGCGCAATCAGCAATTCTTGGTCGGCCAAGCCGAACAACCGCTGGATCACGATATCTGGGCGAAGCAACGGGATGAACTCACAAAGGAAATCGGTGTATTCTGCCAGCGAAAATACGTGAAATGGCTCCCGTTTGTACTGAACACCCATGATGGATCCTTCCACGATGTGCAGATGGTGCAGCTTCACGAATTTGATCTGCGGGAAGCGATTGATCTCATCGGCATAGCGGAGCATCATTTCGCGGGTTTCCCACGGGAACCCGAAGATGGTATGTACGCAGATATCGAGCGGGCTATGCCGCACGAGATCGAGCGCTGTTCCTAATTCCGCGTGTGAACAGCCCCGGTTGATGCGCGTAAGCGTTTCATCATAGATGGATTCCATGCCCATCTCCAAATCGACGTCATAACGGTCGGCATAGCTTTCCAGCAGTGCCACTTTCGCTGCATCGATGCAATCGGGCCGGGTACCTACGGATAACCCAACCACGTTCTCCGGGGCCACGCTGAGCGCTTCGTCATACAACGCCTTGAGGTAGTGCACCGGCGCGTAGGTATTGGTGTTGGGTTGGAAATAGATGACGAATTTCTCTGCGCCGTACCCGTTCACGGCGCGTTGTATCCCCTCCGTCACCTGCTCACGGATGGTGGGCAGTTTACGCGCCGAATCGGGCGTGAAGGAGTCGACATTGCAATAGGCGCAGCCACCGTATCCCTTGCTCCCATCGCGATTCGGGCAAGTGAACTGACCATCGACGATGATCTTGAATACGCGTTTGCCGGCATACTTGTTACGCAAGTAAGCGCCGTAATGATTGTAAGGCTTTTGGCCTATATCAAGCGGGGTACCCATGGTTGGCAAAGATCGCAAAAAAAACCTGCCAGTTCAAAAACTGACAGGCTTTTATGACTAATTCTGTGGCTGAACGCCGAAAGCTGATTGCATACGACTAGCTATCTAGTCTTCCTCTTTGGAAGCCAACAGCTGATCGTACTCTTCTTGCGAACCCACGATGATGCGCTCGTAGTCGCGTAAGCCGGTGCCCGATGGAATCAAGTGGCCCACGATTACGTTTTCTTTCAAGCCCATCAGGTTATCGCGCTTGCCGGCAATCGCCGCTTCGTTCAACACCTTGGTGGTTTCCTGGAAGGATGCCGCGGAGATAAACGATTTCGTACCCAATGAAGCCCGTGTAATACCTTGCAGCAAGGGGCTTGACGTGGCTGGAATCGCATCGCGCACTTCCACCAACCGGAGGTCTCGACGACGCAGCCCGGAGTTGACATCCCGCAATTTGCGCATCGAAACGATCTGTCCGGGCTTCAATTCATTGGAATCGCCCGCGTCAACGACAACCTTCTTGTCAAAGATCGTGTCGTTTTCTTCCATAAAGTCAAACTTGTTGACGGCTTCTTTCTCCAAGAAACGCGTGTCGCCCGGATCCTCGATCTCTACCTTCTGCATCATCTGGTGCACGATCGTCTCGAAGTGCTTGTCGTTGATCTTCACACCCTGCAACCGGTAAACCTCTTGGATACCGTTCACCAGGTATTCCTGTACCGCCGAAGGACCCTTGATATCCAGGATATCGGCTGGTGAAATGGAACCATCTGATAACGGCATACCCGCGCGCACGAAGTCATTGTCCTGTACCAGGATGTGCTTGGAAAGCGGCACTAGGTATTTCTTGATCTGGCCATCACGCGACTCGATGGAAATCTCCCGATTACCGCGCTTCACACCACCCAGCGTAACCACGCCATCAATCTCGGTAACGACCGCGGGGTTCGACGGGTTACGGGCTTCAAAGAGTTCCGTAACACGCGGCAAACCACCGGTGATGTCCCGGGTTTTACCCGTAGAACGCGGTATCTTGGCGAGGATGACCCCCTCTTTGACCGTGATGCCGTTGTTCACGGAAACGTGTGCCCCAACCGGAATGTTGTACGTCCGGATAATGGCACCCTTGCCGTCCAATATCTTGATGGCCGGGTTCTTCGTTTTATCGCGGGTATCGATGATGACTTTCTCGCGGTGTCCGGTTTGTTCGTCTGATTCCTCCCTGAACGTAACGCCTTCGATGATGGCATCGAACTCGACCTTGCCGCCGAATTCGGAAATGATGACGGCGTTGTAAGGATCCCACGAACAGATCCGTTGGCCTTTCTCCACCCGATCGCCTGCATTGACATAAAGGTACGATCCGTAAGGGATGTTGTTCGTCATCAACACTTTCCGTGATTCCGGATCGACGATGCGGACTTCGCCCGAACGGCCGATGACCACTTGATCCGGCCCTTCTTCGCCCTCGTGCGGTACGGAACGGATATTCTCCAACTCGATGACACCATCGAACTTGGCCACGATCTGCGACTCAGCAGCGATGTTGGATGCGGTACCACCCACGTGGAAGGTCCGCAGCGTAAGCTGTGTACCCGGCTCGCCGATAGACTGCGCTGCGATGACCCCAACGGCTTCGCCTTTCTGTACGCGTTTGCCCGTTGCCAAGTTACGACCGTAACAAAGCGCACAAACGCCACGCTTGCTCTCGCACGTCAATACCGAACGGATTTCAAGGCCCTCGACGGCAGAACTTTCTATCCGATGCGCGATCTCTTCGTCGATGTCCTGATCGGCCGCTACAAGCAGTTCGTCAGTGACCGGATCATACACATCGTGGAGGGAAACCCGACCGAGGATACGGTCATACAACGGTTCGATAATGTCTTCGTTGTCTTTCAAAGCCGTCGTGAACACCCCTCTCAAACCACCACAGTCTGCATCGACCACAATCATGTCTTGCGCTACGTCATGCAGACGACGGGTCAGGTAACCCGCATCGGCTGTTTTCAGGGCCGTATCGGCCAAACCTTTACGCGCACCGTGCGTGGAAATGAAGTACTCCAATACCGACAGCCCTTCCTTAAAGTTCGACAGGATCGGGTTTTCGATGATTTCTCCTCCCGACGCCCCCGACTTCTGTGGCTTGGCCATCAACCCCCGCATACCGCACAGCTGACGTATTTGCTCTTTCGAACCACGGGCGCCCGAATCTAGCATCATGTATACGGAGTTGAAGCCTTGGTTATCCGTAGACAGGATTTCCATCACATTGGCCGTCAACCGGTTGTTGATCCGTGTCCAGATATCGATGATTTGGTTATACCGCTCGTTGTTGGTAATGAAACCCATGTTGTAGTTGTTCATTACCTCTTCCACCTCGCGGGTGGCCTGACTAATCAAATCGACTTTCGCATCGGGGATGTTCAAGTCTTGCAGATTGAACGACAATCCGCCCTTGAAGGCCATTTGGAAACCTAATTCCTTGATGTCATCCAAAAATTGCGCTGCCTTGGCCATACCGGTGATTTTCACCACCTCGCCAATGATGTCGCGCAATGACTTCTTCGTCAACAGCTCATTTACGTAGCCGATTTCCGCAGGCACGACCTGGTTGAACAACACACGCCCCACAGAGGTCTCGATAATACGTTCCTCGAACGAGCCGTCCTTGGTTCGAACCTTGGTCTTGACATGGATATATGCATGCAGGTCAATTTGCTTTTCGTTAAGCGCAATGATCACTTCCTCCGCGGAATAGAACGTCATGCCCTCGCCTTTCATCACCCGTTTCTCGTCGGTGCGGCGCCCTTTGGTCATGTAATAAAGACCCAACACCATGTCTTGCGAAGGAACCGTGATCGGTGTACCATTTGCAGGGTTGAGGATGTTGTGCGAAGCCAACATGAGCATCTGCGCTTCCAGTACGGCGGCGTTGCCCAATGGCAAGTGCACGGCCATCTGGTCGCCGTCAAAGTCGGCGTTGAATGCAGTACACACCAACGGGTGCAGCTGGATGGCCTTGCCTTCTACCAACGTGGGCTGGAAAGCCTGGATACCCAACCGGTGCAGTGTAGGCGCACGGTTGAGCAGTACCGGGTGTCCTTTCAATACGTTTTCAAGGATGTCCCAGACCACGGGGTCTTTGCGATCCACGATCTTCTTGGCCGATTTCACGGTCTTGACGATACCGCGTTCGATCATCTTGCGGATGATGAAGGGCTTATACAATTCAGCGGCCATGTCTTTCGGCAAACCGCACTCGTGCAACTTCAGGTTCGGGCCCACCACGATGACCGAACGTGCGGAATAATCCACACGTTTACCCAACAGGTTCTGACGGAAACGACCTTGCTTGCCTTTCAGGATGTCTGACAAGGATTTCAACGCACGGTTGCCTTCCGTCTTCACGGCATTCACCTTGCGCGAGTTGTCGAACAACGAATCTACGGCTTCCTGCAACATCCGCTTTTCGTTGCGGAGGATGACTTCAGGCGCCTTGATTTCCATCAGGCGCTTGAGCCGGTTGTTGCGGATGATCACGCGGCGGTACAAGTCGTTCAAGTCGGACGTCGCGAAACGACCGCCTTCCAACGGCACCAATGGGCGCAATTCGGGTGGAATGATCGGCACGATCTTGACGACCATCCATTCCGGACGGTTCTCGATGCGATCCCTTGAGCCACGGAATGCCTCTACCACCTGCAACCGCTTGAGCGCTTCGTTTTTACGTTGCTGCGAAGTCTCGTTGGCCGCTTGGTGGCGCAAATCGTACGAGAGTTGATCCAGATCGAGCCTCCTCAACAATTCTTCCAACGCCTCGGCACCCATCTTGGCGATGAATTTTTGCGGGTCGTTGTCATCCAGGAATTGGTTTTCCTTGGGTAGGGAATCCAGGATGTCGAGGTATTCCTCTTCGGTAAGGAAATCCATGTAATTGATCCCGTCATCCTCTTTTACCCCGGCCTGGATAACCACGTACCGCTCGTAATAGATGATCATGTCGAGCCGCTTGGTGGGCAGCCCCAACAGGTAACCGATCTTGTTGGGTAGCGAACGGAAGTACCAAATATGCGCCACGGGTACCACCAAGCTGATGTGTCCCATACGCTCGCGGCGTACTTTCTTCTCGGTCACTTCCACGCCGCAGCGGTCGCAGACAATCCCCTTATAGCGGATGCGCTTGTACTTGCCGCAATGGCACTCATAATCCTTTACTGGACCAAAAATACGCTCGCAGAACAAACCATCCCGTTCGGGTTTGTATGTCCGGTAATTTATGGTTTCCGGTTTCACCACCTCACCGCTAGAACGCTCCAGGATGGTTTCCGGAGAAGCCAAACTGATGGTGATGGAGGTGAAGTTGCTCTTTACTTTATTATCTTTCTTGTACGACATACGTTCGTTTCTAAAAGTTTAACCCGCTATGCTCAATTAATCCAGCGTGATTTCCAATCCCAATCCGCGCAACTCGTGGATGAGTACGTTAAACGACTCAGGTACCGATGGCGTGGGTAGGTTATTGCCCTTGACAATGGATTCATAGGTCTTGGCCCGGCCTACGACGTCGTCAGACTTGATGGTGAGGATTTCTTGCAGGATATTCGAAGCACCGAATGCTTCCAATGCCCAGACCTCCATCTCACCGAAACGCTGGCCACCGAACTGCGCCTTGCCACCAAGTGGCTGCTGTGTAATCAGCGAGTAGGGTCCGATGGAACGTGCGTGCATCTTGTCATCTACCATGTGACCGAGTTTCAGCATGTAAATCACGCCCACCGTGGTCGGCTGATCGAACCGCTCACCGGTCAATCCGTTGTACAGGTAGGTACGTCCGGAAGCTGGCAGGTCCGCTTTGGAAACCCATCCTTCCACTTCCTCGGTGGAGGCCCCGTCGAATATCGGGGTTGCGAATTTGACGCCTAGCTTCTGTCCAGCCCAACCCAAGACGGTCTCATAAATCTGTCCCAAGTTCATCCGTGAAGGCACACCCAGCGGGTTGAGCACGATATCGACGGGCGTACCGTCCTCGAGGAACGGCATGTCTTCGTCGCGAACGATACGCGCCACGATGCCCTTGTTACCGTGACGGCCGGCCATCTTGTCACCCACCTTCAACTTACGCTTCTTGGCAATGAACACCTTGGCCATCTGCACGATACCGGAAGGCAGCTCGTCGCCCACGCTGATCGCAAACTTATCGCGCTTATAAGCACCCAATTCCTCGTTCAATTTGATGTTGTAGAAATGGAGGGCCTGCTTAATCAATTCGTTCTTATCGTCATCGGTGGTCCAGCCTGCGGGATTGACATTCACATACTCCAGGTCTGTCAATATCTTCTGGGTGAACTTGGCTCCCTTGGGCACCAGCAATTCCTTGTATACGTTATAGATACCTTGGGCGGTCTTGCCATTCACAACGGCGAACAGCTTATCCACCAATTTGTCCTTCAACGTCTTCAACGCCTTGTTATGCTGCGTATCCAATTGGTCGAGCGCTTTCTTCTCCTCTTCCTTGGCAACCTTCTTGGCCCGTGAAAACAACTTGGTATCGATGACCACGCCATTGATCGATGGCGGGGTTTTCAACGAAGCGTCCTTCACGTCTCCAGCCTTGTCACCGAAGATCGCGCGGAGGAGTTTCTCCTCCGGCGACGGATCTGATTCTCCCTTGGGCGTAATCTTTCCAATCAGGATGTCGCCTTCGCGAACCTCAGCCCCGATGCGGATGATGCCGTTCTCGTCCAAGTCTTTGGTCGCCTCTTCGGAGACGTTGGGGATATCGGCAGTCAGCTCTTCCTCGCCGCGCTTGGTATCACGCACTTCCATCTCGAATTCCTCGATGTGCAACGAAGTGAAGATATCCTGGCTCACCACGCGCTCGGAAATCACGATTGCGTCCTCGAAGTTGAATCCTTGCCAGGGCATGAACGCTACTTTGAGGTTACGTCCCAAGGCCAGCTCGCCATCTTGCGTGGCATAGCCCTCGCAGAGCACTTGTCCTTTTTCCACCTGCTGCCCCTTCTTGACGATGGGCTTCAGGTTGATGCACGTGCTTTGGTTCGTCTTCTTGAATTTGATGAGCTTGTAGGTCTTCACGTCATCGTCAAACGACACCAATCGCTCGTCCTCACTGCGCTCATAGCGGATCTTGATTTCGTTCGCATCCACGTATTCAACCACGCCGTTGGCCTCTGCATTGATCAGCGTACGCGAATCGCGGGCGACGCGCCCTTCCAATCCGGTACCGACAATCGGTGCTTCGGGACGCAACAGTGGAACGGCCTGCCGCTGCATGTTCGACCCCATAAGCGCCCGGTTGGCATCGTCGTGCTCCAAGAACGGAATCAGCGACGCGGCAATGGATGTGATTTGGTTGGGTGCAACGTCCATCAAATCCAGCTTCTCCGGTTCGATGACCGGGAAATCGCCTTCATACCGTGCCTTGACCTTCGGCGTGATGAAATTGCCTTTGTCATCGTACTCCGCATTCGCCTGGGCAATGGTCTTGCCGTCTTCGTCTTCGGCAGAAAGGTAGATGACAGACTCCTCGACCACGACGCGCCCGTCGGATACTTTCCGGTAGGGCGTTTCGATGAATCCGAGGTTATTGATTTTCGCATGCACGCACAACGACGAAATCAGACCGATGTTCGGGCCTTCCGGCGTTTCGATCGTACATAACCTTCCGTAGTGCGTGTAGTGTACGTCGCGCACCTCGAAACCTGCCCGCTCTCGCGACAGACCGCCTGGCCCGAGCGCCGAAAGCCGCCGCTTGTGGGTGATCTCGGCCAATGGATTGGTCTGGTCCATGAACTGCGACAACTGGTTGGTGCCGAAGAACGAATTGATCACGGACGACAACGTGCGCGCATTGATTAGGTCTGTTGGCGTAAAGACTTCATTGTCGCGGATATTCATCCGCTCACGGATTGTCCGCGCCATCCGCGAAAGGCCGACACCGAATTGCGAATACAACTGCTCTCCAACGGTCCGCACGCGGCGATTGGACAAATGGTCGATATCGTCGACCTCGGCCCTGGAATTGATGAGGTTGATCAAGTACTTCACGATTGCGATGATGTCTTCGCGGGTGAGCACTTTAATCTCATCAGGCGTACCCAATTGGAGCTTTCGATTGATGCGATAACGTCCAACATCACCAAGATCGTAGCGCTTGTCTGAGAAAAACAGGCGCTCGATGATACCCCGGGCAGTTTCCTCATCGGGTGGTTCGGCGTTACGCAGCTGCCGGTAGATGTGCTCCACGGCTTCCTTCTCCGAATTGGAGGTATCCTTCTGCAGGGTGTTGTAAATAATCGAATAGTCGGCAGCGTTGGCGGTATCCTCCTTGGTGAGGATGATAGACTTCACGCCGGCATCGATGATCAGGTCGATGTGGTCATCTTCCAGGATGGTCTCACGCTCCAATATCACTTCATTCCGATCGATCGAGACGACCTCGCCCGTATCCTCATCGACAAAGTCTTCGATCCACTTCTTCAACACCCGAGCGGCCAGTTTACGGCCGACATATTTCTTGAGCCCCGATTTGCTCACTTTCACCTCGTCTGCCAATTCGAACAATTCCAAGATGTCCTTGTCCGAATCATAGCCGATGGCGCGCAAAAGCGTGGTTACCGGGAATTTCTTTTTACGATCTATATAAGCGTACATGACGTTGTTCACGTCTGTCGCGAACTCTATCCATGATCCCTTGAACGGAATCACCCTGGCAGAATACAACTTGGTGCCGTTGGTGTGGCGGCTTTGGCCGAAGAACACGCCGGGCGACCGGTGCAATTGCGATACGATGACCCGCTCGGCACCGTTGATCACGAAGGTTCCCTTCGGCGTCATGTATGGGATGGTTCCCAAGTAGACGTCCTGCACGATGGTTTCGAAATCCTCGTGCTCCTCGTCGTTGCACGACAAGCGGAGTTTGGCCTTGAGTGGTACGCTATACGTCAGCCCGCGCTCGATACACTCCTGGATACCATAACGCGGCGGATCGATGAAATAATCCAAAAACTCAAGTACGAAAATGTTCCTTGAATCAGAAATGGGAAAGTTTTCGGAGAAAACCTTAAACAGCCCTTCCTGGTGGCGATTGTCTGAAGTCGTTTCAAGTTGAAAAAACTCCCTGAAAGATTCCAATTGCACGTCCAGGAAATCGGGGTAATCTATTACCTTTTTACTGCTTGCAAAGTTTACTCTTTCCTTTTGAATACTGTTGTTTGCCAAGGGAATAAGAATTTAGTTTAACTATTTAAACTGCATGTGTGCTGCGAATAACCGTTGAACCGGCTCCCTACACAGCGAGGGGAAACCCTATCTACAATAAGGCAAAGTCATAAACAGGAATAGACTCTGACGAAATTCACGTCAGAGTCTAACCCATTCAGGCGCGTTGTATGATCCGCTTTAGTTGATCTCAACAACGGCTCCCGCTTCTTCAAGTTGCTTCTTCAAAGCTTCGGCCTCGTCTTTTGCAACACCGGTCTTCAATTCTTTCGGTGCGCCGTCAACCAAGTCCTTTGCTTCTTTCAAGCCCAGTCCTGTCAAATCCTTGACGAGCTTAACAACGGCCAATTTCTGACCACCTGCTTCTTTCAAGATTACGTCGAAAGCCGTCTTCTCTTCAGCAGCGGCAGGGGCATCGCCACCTGCAGCAGGACCAGCAACAGCAACTGCTGCAGCAGCGGGCTCAATGCCGTACTCATCTTTCAAGATTTGAGCTAACTCGTTAACTTCCTTTACTGTCAAGTTTACCAACTGCTCAGCAAACGCTTTTAAATCTGCCATTTTATTTTAAATTTTTGAATTTACTTTTGAAAATTAGTTAAATAGTCCGTTGGGGAATTGATTTGTTCGGGGTACCCACTCACCCTCTCTCTTGTAACGTCTTGACCAGGCCAGCCAATGTATTGCCGCCGGATTGAAGTGCCGAAAGCACGTTCTTGGCCGGTGATTGCAACAATCCGATGATGTCGCCAATCAATTCTTCCCTCGATTTAAGAACGGTCAACGCATCCAACTGATTGTCGCCAACAAACACAGCCGTGTCGATATATGCGCCTTTCAGTACCGGTTTGTCTCCTTCTTTGCGAAGCTCCTTGATCAATTTAGCGGGTGCATTACCGGTTTCGGAGAACAACAGCGTTGATGCTCCTTTCAAAGCACCGAGCAATTCCTCAGAATCCACTCCTGCTTCAGCAAGCGCCTTCTTTATCAGCGTGTTCTTCACTACCTGCATCGCAATGCCTCTATCGAAACATTTCCGACGTATACCATTGATTTTAGCTACGCTCAAGTTAGCAGTGTCGGCAATGTAAAAATTGCCGTATGATTTAATCTGCTCAGCCAAAGCATTGACAATTTCTTGCTTTTCTTCTCTTTTCATGATTAAATTCCTGCTACTGATTTCGTTTCTACTGGGATACCGGGGCTCATCGTGGAGGATAGGTAAATGCTCTTGAAATAAGTTCCCTTTGCCGCCGATGGCTTCAATTTGGAAAGGGTTTGCAACACTTCGAGCGCATTTTCATAGATTTTGTCAGGCGAGAAAGAAGACTTTCCGATAGACGTATGGATAATTCCAGTCTTGTCTACCTTGAAATCAATCTTGCCCGCTTTCACCTCGGTCACCGCTTTGCCGATATCCGTCGTCACCGTACCCGTCTTCGGATTGGGCATCAAGTTGCGTGGCCCCAGGATGCGCCCCAATTTACCTACCTTTGCCATCACGCTCGGCATGGTAATGATGATATCGATGTCGGTCCAACCACCTTCAATCTTGCTGATGTAATCGTCCAGACCCACATGATCCGCGCCTGCCGCCTTGGCCTCTTCCTCTTTGTCAGGGGTGCAAAGTACCAAGACGCGAACATCCTTACCCGTACCGTGCGGTAGCGTAGCGATGCCGCGCACCATCTGGTTGGCTTTGCGAGGGTCTACACCAAGCCGAACATCGATATCCACCGAGGCATCGAACTTGGTGTTGGTGATATCCTTTACTAAAGCCGACGCTTCTTGCAACGAATATGACTTACCAACCTCAATCTTGGATAGTGCCGCCTTTTGATTTTTTGTTAATCTTGCCACTTTCTTTAAACTGATTTCGTTAATTAATTGTTCCAGGGCGCACTGCCGTTCACGGTAATACCCATGCTGCGCGCCGTCCCGGCCACCATCCGCATCGCCGACTCCAGTGTAAACGCATTCAAATCGACCATCTTATCTTTGGCGATGGTTTCCACCTGTTCCCAGCTAACAGCTCCAACCTTTTTACGGTTAGGCTCACCGGAACCACCCTTGATCCCTGTCGCTTCTAACAATTGGATGGCAACCGGAGGGGTCTTGATGATAAAATCGAACGATTTGTCGCTGTACACCGTAATGACAACGGGCAATACCTTGCCAGGCCTGTCTTGCGTACGTGCATTGAACTGCTTGCAAAACTCCATGATGTTCACACCCTTGGCACCCAATGCCGGGCCCACTGGGGGTGACGGGTTTGCGGCGCCGCCCTTTACTTGTAATTTTACTAACGCACTGACTTCTTTTGCCATTTTTTTTGTGATTTAATTTGTTAAATGTTTGTTAGTAAGTTGGAAGCAATAACGTAACATTTAGTTTTTCGCTCGGATAGAAACAGCGTTTCACACACAAACGAGGTGCAAAGATATATAATAATATTGAGATACTAAAAGATTTTTCACTTTTTATTGGTGGGTATTTCAAAGAAATGAATTTTAGTTGAATTAAGCAAGAATAAAATTGCTTTTCTGGGAAACCAACAGGATTCCAGCCGGATTACTTGCCCAGCAATAAACGAACCTGCCCGCCCCAGGCCCCCACAACCATATCGGTTTTGCCATCGCCATTCACATCGCCCGTTGCTATGCCCCAGGCACGTTCTACCGTGCTTTTAGGAATCACCTCTTCGGTCGCCCATTCAAATTGGCCCTCGCCATTATTTCGTAAAGCCTGCATTTGATAAGCTTCAAAAGGCGGAATCTTCAATACACTGAGGATAATATCCA
>JBBCJB010000024.1:0-11551 GCA_037190485.1 Parapedobacter sp. | reverse complement strand
CCCCCCCCCCCCCCCACGCCGGTGTTCCATGATGAAGGCAATTCGACTTCATCAGGGCAGTCGCGGACACATCAAGCGGTTGTCTTTAGCTTGACATTGCTGTTCTGTGTATGGGCGACCAACGCGAGGATCATATCGTCCTTTAGTTCCTCGGTGATCTCGGGACGGTCGTTCCCGTCGTTTTCCGCACGGACCGCACACAGGAATGTGCCGTTCGTACAGCCCGGTGTCGAGCCAGCTTTCGAATAGCTGGTCGGGTTAAGCGGGTTGGGGCCGTTGTAATTGAACCATTCTGCCATGACCTTTATACCTCCTTTCTTTTCAAGCGTTTTTTGGATCGATTTCCAATGATGCCAAGGTAAGGGGTATTTTACCCGTAAACCGTGCCATATGGCGCGATTTGCCATGCCATTCGGCACCCCGGACCGTGCCAAATGGCACGGTGCCGCTAAACGTAACGCTGGTAAACGCGTTTGCTCATTCCCAGGAACGAGGCCTGGCCCTCGCGGTTGAGCATGCCGAAGGGCACCTTGTAGTTCGCCTCCGCATATTCGATGCGTGCTTCCGGCTCGGCGAAGGCCAGCATCAGGCTGTGCGCTTCCTGCCGCTTGAGCTGTTCGGCCAACAGGAAATGGAGGAGCAGCTGGGTGTCCCCATGCTTCACCAGCAATGCCGACAGCGCGCGGCCATCCATGATGTATACCTCGGAATCCTCCAGGAACTGGTAGGTGTACGGCGATTTCTCGTCGAGGAACAACCCGTGGGTCGGGATGACGGGCTGGCCGGGATTGACGAGCATCGCGACCGCGTCGGCCCCGTCCGCTTGCTGCCTTACCACCATGGCCCCGTCCTTGATCAGGAGCAGCTCACGGGCCAGTTGGCCCTCGCCGATCCAGATGCTTGACTTCCGGCATGCCGTCTGCTCGAACGACGCCCGGAAATCCACGAGGAACCGCTGGGACAGCTTGGCTTGCTGGTTGATCCGGTCAACGATACGTTCCATATCGATCTGTTTGTTTCAGTGGTCTGTCTTTGTTTTTAGCCGGTATCCGAAAGGCATGACCAACAACCGTTCGGTGCACGCGTCCGGCCGTTGGTTATGCCTTATCTATCTATTCGCACTCTCGCAGCGCTTGGCGTCCCCGTTCATGCGGATTCCGTTGAAAACTTGCCAGTGCCTCCGGTTTGGGCAGGGACGGCGCGATCAAACCAAGGGGCACGCCGCCGAGCATCCGCATGCCTCGCACCCCCGGGAAAGAGGGGTGTTCGTTAAGGCACTCCCCTACGTATCGTCATATGCCCCGGCCGGGGCGTTCATCGCTATTTTGTGCAGCCGCAGGCTGGTGTAAGCCCTGTTGTTGCGGCGCATGTAGGCGCGGAAGGAATCGGTGTCGACCCGCATGTGCAACAGCTGGACGTCCATCGTAAGCCGGTGTGCCACGGCACCGTAACGAGCGAGGAACCGGTCGATGCGAACCGCCTGCGGGAGGGAACCGAAGGCTTCCGCTTCCCGCTGGATCGCGTCCTCCGCATCGGCCAACCCTTCGATGACCCCGCGGAACGCCGCGTGCTTGCGCATCAAGGCCCGCAGGCTCGGATAGGCGATGCGCAAGGCCAGCCCGTCCTCGAGCGCCTGCAGGTAGGCGTAACGCTCCTCGCGGTACAGCACCGATTCGGCTTCCAGGAACAGGCGATCGGGCAGCAGCAGCTCAACGGGCCGTTTATGGCCGAACCCTTCCTCGTAATACACATGCGCGGTCGCCCACTCGAACCAATGGAGGTAACCGTCACGCCAATGCCCCGGGCGTTGCAACAGCTCGTAGCGCCGCACCCGGACGAGCCGGCAACTGGCCAGCAGGTCGGCGGTCAGTCCCCGATGGCAAGACGACATGCCGATGGCAGGGAACAGGTAGCGTGTAGCCAGTTCGCGCATCAGTATGTTGTCTTTCCTGGCCATGATCCCGCCATCATGTGATCCGGTGACTCCGGTTCCCGATGGGCAATACTCTCCCATCACCGAAAAATTTTTGCAATGCACTCATAATCATATGTTTATTTGATTTTTTCCTTGTTTTTGATTTATCCCTTAGTTACATTTGCAGTGTCGCTTCGTTGATAACTAGCCAAAAGGGGCACGGTTTACCATAAGGATATCGATATTTTTTGATTTTAAACATTAAATGACTGATACATAGATGAATTGATTTTATGAATTTGGTCTTTTGATCTCAACGGATCGGGACATGGAAGAACCTAAAGGAAAGAACATCGAACTTTTCAGGGAATTGGCGCAAGGGTCCGAAAAGGCATATGACGCGCTCTATTCAATATACGCCCGGCGGTTGTTCGGATTCATCGCGGGCATCGTGGAGCGGGATCCGGTGGAAACGGAGGAGGTTTTGGCAAACGTGATGGATGCACTCTGGGCACAGCGCGACCGGTTCGGCACGGTCGACGACCCTGAGGCCTGGCTGTATACCATAGCCAAATACCAGGCACTGGACAGGAAAAAGCTGATCAACAGGCGGAGGGTGCAATTGGAGGGCTTGCAAGCCCGACGGGTAAGCGAACTGACCACGGACGGCGCGCTGGAGCGTGAGGAGTTGACGGCGATAATCTGGACAGCCACCGAAAGACTCACCCCTTCGGAAAAGGAGGTATTCCTCTGCACCTGGCTGGAGGGGCTTACGCCCGCCGCGATCGCCAAAAGGCTGGGCTTGGACGCGCGGACGGTCTATAACCAGCTCTATACCGCAAGGAAGAAAGTGGGCGAGGAACTGGAGGGGTATTTCAACGAATTGAACAAAGGCGCATAACAGGGGAAGGACATGATTCACAATGCAGCATACATCAGGGAATTGGTGCGCAAACGCCTGGCGGGGACCATCACGCCGATGGAGTCCGCTTTGCTCAGGGAAAGCCACAAGCTGTACAGCGAGGCGGAATGGATGCGCATGACGGCCGAGGCGCTGGAGGAAATGGATGCGGGAATGGATGGCGGCCTGCCGGAAGCGCCGGTGATGGACCTGGCTGCCATCCGGAAACGCGCCGATCGGCGAGAGCTTCGGGCACGGCGCAACGTGACGCTGGGCAAGCTGGCGATAGCAGCGTTGTTTCTCGCAGTGATCGGATGGGCGACCCGGCACCATTGGAATGAATATCATGGGCCGTTGGAGCGTTTCGGCGTCTGTGCGGAGGTGGCCGATACACTGATCCCCGCCTGGGAATTCCGGGGCATGGTATCCGTCGGTACCGCACCACCTGTCGGGATCGAACCGGGCGTGGTGGGGCATATCGTCGGGATCGGACACGTTTCGGTCGATCGCGATCCCGAAGGGATGCTAACGATCTCGGAATCGACCGATTCGCTGGCTCCGGCCGCCGATGGTTACCGGGATATCCGGATCGCGACCGCACCCGGGGAGCAACTCGGCGTCCGCCTTCCCGACGGTACCGAGGTCCGGTTGAATGGCGCCTCGGCGCTGTACTACGCTTACCCCGCGGATACGGCAGCAGCCATACGTGTAACCGGGCAGGCTTATGTACGGGTCGCTCACCGGGTGAATGGGCGACCTGTGGTGATGGAAACCGCCAATAGCCTGCTGCGGGGCGAAGCCGGTGGTTTCGTCGTGCACGCCGGTGACCGGGAGACCGTGGCCACGTTGATGGACGGCCAATTGGTGGCTGTATCCCGGAAGGACGGCCGCATGGAACGCGCATCGGCGCGCGGTGACGTCATCAGCGTGACGACCCACGATGTCCAGGCAGGCAGCCCGGGGATCGTTTCGATGCGCAAGAGCCAAGGGGAGGCCGACGGTGCGCTTCAATGGGCCAAGATCACCGTGGACTACCGGAACGTTTCGCTCCGGCAATTCCTCAAGCAGGAGGGGGAAAGGTTCCACATCGAATTCGGTGACCTGCAATGCCTACCCAAGTCCAAGCGCATCAATGCGGCGATGTGTTACCGGGCGTCAGTCGATGATTTCCTTGCGGCAGTGAAAAAGGAAGGCCTCCGTGTATTCTACGACAAGGAACGGGGCGTCTACACGTTCTGCGATCCGGCGACGGGCAAACCCTGGGCGAAAGGGGTCAAGGCCGACGACCGGATGGCGGAAGCGGGATCCTGCGAGGAATGCCGGGTCGGAGATCGCGGATTTAGGCCTTTGGCTGGTTTTCCATGGCTATTCAGGGATATACTTTTTTAATAATGATAAGCTGATTCAACGTGTACCCTGTATTCACCCTCCATTTCAACGATCCCTTCCGCAGGTACAAGGAACCGCCGCTGGGGCTGCCGGAAGGCTTCGTGGAGCCATGGTTGCCCGCGGTGGGCTACCACCGCCGGGGTACGGTCATCCTGCACGAGTCGTTGCCGGGTCTGGGGCTTTCCTTCGGCCGCATCCAGGTGTCGTGCACCGGCATCGTGCGCGGCACATGGCGCGTGTCTTCCGACTGCATCGTGGTCGGCTTTTCCGAAGTGGGGCAGGTACAGCTCGCCATCCGCGGGTATGGCGATGCCATCGCGCCGTATGAAGGCTGGCAATCCGGCGCGCCGGTACCGTCGGGCAGCCATTACTTCTTCGTGAACAAGGGCGTGCACCGTATGTATTATTTCGCCTGCTCCCATGGATTGCTGGACGTGCTGGCCGCGGAATATCCTGCGTTGGCCCGGCTGAAGATCGAGCCGGAGGGTTTCACGGACAATCCCTGGCAGGATTACCGCGTCCCGGACGAGGATTTCAACATCCTCAGCGATACCTTGTATACGGACAAGCAGCACCTGCCGCTTTACCATTTCGTGCAGCAGCAGTTCGGGCGGCTGATGGGCCGGTATGCCGACCGCATCGACCGTTACGGTGATAATCCCGGCGCGCAGGTGGAGACCGTGGTGATGAAAGCCGTGGAATACATCCGCGAGCATTACACCGACCCGGACCTGACGATGGCGGTCATCGCCGGGGCGGTGAACCTTTCGCCCGACGGTCTGGCCAAGGCGTTCCTCCGGGATAATTTCCGCTCCACGCGCTTCATCAACCTGTTGCGCGTGCACCACGGCGCGGAGTTGTTGCGGACTACGGATCTGCCTGTCGGCGATGTCGCCTTCCTGTCTGGGTTCCGCGATCGCAGCCGTTTTTCGGTGCTTTTCAAGGAAAAATTCGACGCCAATCCGAACGGCTTTCGTAATTCGTTGAAAAACAGGAAGAAGAGCTGATTTTCGGCTGGCGAAGCCTAGGTAAACCTCCGGTTTTCGCCCGAAAAGCCCGCCATCATGTTGTGAAAAATGGACAGGCGACAGCCAATCGTCCTACAAGTGTCCAGAATATCCCTCACGGTACCCCCCTCCGTGTCGTAATTTTGTAAGTATAGGGGATGGGAACTCCCACAAAACAAGGCTGTAACAAAAGGAAAAGACAACACGATGAAAGGTAATATCGATGATCGGAAAAAGGATAAGGCCACCGGAAATGGGATAGCTTCCGGCTTGGAATGGTTCCTTTCCGGCCAGACCTTGATTAGGGTTTGGCCAAAAGCTGATCAGTTTGGGCCAACCTGTGTCAAGGCCAGCGACAAATCAAGTTACTTTTTTACAAACTGGCCCAAGTTCAGCCGAATGTTGATTAACCTTACCCCAAAAGCTGTCCAGTTTAGCCTGAAGTGCGGTCACTTTCGCGTAAACTGGACCAAGTCTGAACGGACCCTGATCGATCTGCAGTCGGAAGCTGTCCAGTCTGGAATAAAGTCAACACACGTTGGCTCGAACTGGTCACGATCCGCACAAACCCTGATCAAGGTCATTCCAAAAGGCGTTCAGGTCAGCACGGAAAGGAAAACTTCCTGGCGAAAGCAATCAGCTTCCAGCCGGAAAGCAACGACGGTCGAGGTAAAAGCTGACCGGTTCAGCCAAGGATCAACAGCCTTTCAGACGGGATGGAAACATTCCCGCCATGCCTATACGGCTTCCCGACGGGAAGCCACACAAGCTGGGCCGGAATGGGTAACGTTACTGCAAAAGCAAATACAGGTAGACTTAAAAGCGAAAGCGGCCGCAGCGAAAGCTGTAAAGGCTACCCAAAAGATAGTCGATCGACCGACGCCCCCGGGTCCTCCGGGAACCAGGCCCATCGACCCAAACCGTGGAGTACTCACTTTTTTATTCATGCCTTAAAAACTAAAGAAATGGCACGTACAATTTTAGATTTCACGTCGCATTCGGACACCCAACTGGACACTCGTGGCGACGATGTGTTGACCAAAATGACCGGCAACGTCGCGTTCCCGACGCCCAGCCCGGCACTATCGGTACTGGAAGGCCACCTGGGCGAATACCGCGTGGCGTTGGTGAACGCCACGCTCGGCGACCGCCAGCAGGTGGAGATCAAGAACCAGAAAAGACGGCAGCTGGAGCGTACGCTCCGCGCGCTGGCCATGTATGTAGACCCCATCGCCGACGGGAATGCCGCGCTCATCCTGGGTGCGGGATTCGAGGTGACGGAGAATGCCGGGGGCCGGACGGCGGGTCCACGCCCGAAACCGGTGGACGTGAACGTGGTGCCCGGACGCCACGGATCCGGCACGGCCAACATCCGCGTGAAGCGCGACCGGCTCGCGCGCCTGAACCGGTTCGAGTACCGGCCGATTGGCCAGGACGAATGGACCGTGATGCAGGCCTCGCGTTCGCGGCTGAAGCTGGAGGGGTTGCAGCCGATGTCGCTGTATGAATTCCGCGTGGCCTACCTGGGCACCGACCCCACCGTCACCTACAGCGATGTGGTGACGGCCTATGCGGGGTGACCAACCCACATGGGACTACACCCCGAAAAAGAACCGGGCTGCTTCTTCAACGGAGGCAGCCCGGTTCGTTTCCTGCCAACCGACAGCAGGAAACCCAAACAACAGGAAACCACCCTTTTTAGGTAGTCGTATTCCTGTTTGGAATGAGTAGCTTTGTATCGGGTCGACTGTTATGCGAGCGGCTGCCCGTTCTAACCGAATGAAGGACATGGATAACGTTTACGAATCATTGCAGCGTGTTGACATCGCTGTCGCCGTGGCGTATTTTGGCGTAACGGAGTTATTGGATCACATCGGTAAAACAGCGATATCGGAATACCTGGATTCCTTTTCGGCAGCGGCCATGGACGCGCAGTCGAAACAGCCCGCTGCGATTCCAATACGACGCAACAAGCGATCCACGACGGTACGACTCGCCACGTCGCAAAAAATCACCATCGCGACCGCGGTCGTTGGCCCCGACCTCATCGATGTAACCATCGAGCTCGGGGAATAGTCAGTGAAAGCCTGAAAAACCACCCTTTTCGGGTAGGGCAACCAATGCACTAACTACCTACCTTTGTTCCCATCGCGTCGATGACATCCTGCGATACGCCTGAATCGGTTCCCCTTCGTTTCCCTGCAACGTGTCGAATGGCCAATTTTAATTATTGTTTAATTTTTTCCAATTTGAAAGTGATTTTTGTCACTTTTCTGAAAAACCACCCTTTTGGGTAGGAAAATATATTGCTTTGTCGGCATACTTTTGTAGCGATTCTACTACAAAATGGAAAACGCTATGAAATCCACCAAGTACCGGTTGGCCATCATCGAGGACAAGCCCGTCATCTTGGACGCGCTGGTCGATTATTTCTCCACCTCGATGCAATTCTGTCTCGTGCTGGTCGCCGATACCGTCGAGCATTTCTTCGCCAATTGGTCCGAGCAGCGCATCGATGTGCTGCTGTGCAACAGCAGTTTGTCCAATAGCTCGGCCGTAGAGGTCATTTGGCGGGTCAAGGAGACCTCGCTGTCAACCCACGTCGCCGTGTTCACCGTATTTGACGATCAGGAGGCGGTATTTCAGGCGCTTTGCGCCGGGGCCTCGGATTACATCTTGAAGAACGCGCCGTTGCCGCAGATCGAGGAGCAGGTGGTGCGTATACTCAAGGGCGAGTCTGTGATGAGCCCGCAGGTGGCGCGGATAATACTGGCCCATTTCCATCCGGATTGGTCAGGCGACATGGCGCGTGGTGAGCGGCTCACGACCCGCGAGGAAGAAATCGTCCGGCTATTGCAGCAGGGCAATTCATATAAACAGGTGGCCGAAAGGCTGACCATTTCGGTCGGCACCGTCAAATTCCATATCCGCAATGTGTACAGCAGACTGCAACTAAGCAGCCGGGGGGCGTTACAGGAGAAGTATAGATTGCTGGATTAGGTGTCAAGGATAAACGATTGAAGATTTTAGCACTACCAGAAATAAAAATGGATACTAAAGTGAAAATGGGGTTGTTTGCTCAAGCGGTGAAGGTTTGCGGCGTTGTCGGGGTTGTTGCAGTGATGGTTTGTGGTTTTGGCGTGGGGCGTGCGGTGGGGCAGGTAACGCCGACCGTGACGACAACGCCTGATGCACTTTCGTACGTCAATATCGACGGCGAGACAGTGGTTGATGCTGGTGCGACAATCTCCGGTACGGCAATCACGAACGTTACGGGTGCTACCGTAACTATTAGTAATGCCCAGCCGGGCGACCAATTGGTTTACAACAATGGTCTCGGCATAAGCGGGGCATTCTCTGGTAACACATTAACCTTAACTGGTACTACAACTGCGGCGGACTATCAGACACAATTGCGGACAGTACGCTTTAAAGCAGGTGGCGGCAATAATCCGAGCACTGTAGCACGTACTATTACTTTCAACATTAATATTTCGGCCAATAAATCGGGAGCTACCTTGGCAGAACTTGGTATAAGAGGTACCGGGCTTGCTGCCAATGGGTCTGTAATTCCGGTTGGTACAGGTAATACTCCGGATCCGCGTTGGACTGTTAGGGTCGCACCGAGCGGGTCTTTCGGTTCTGCTTACAGAAATGAAGTTAGCCCGACGTGGCTGGAGACCGGTGCTCCGCCTGTAGCCACCAATCCTAATGTCGCTAATTCAGGCGCATGGATCGTGCCACAGGCAGGCGGTGTGAATGCGCCCGGTGGACAGAGACATGACTATCGTCTTACCGTAAACTTTGCCAATCTCCATCCGGCGTCGATTAACATTTCAGGGACTTGGTCCTGTGATAATACACCAGAAGGTGTTTTTGTGAATGGCGTTAATACGGGTCAGCTCGGATCAACGTTCACTGCGGCTCCGACTGCTTTTTCAATCACCTCCGCTCATAATCTGGTAGCTGGTCAGAATACATTCGATTTCAGGGTTTTGAACGAAGGAACGACTGCAAACCCTGCGGGCATAATTGTAAAGATCAATTCCATAACGGCCACTGGAAGTGCGTCTGGCAGCCGTACAATCAATGTTGCGCAGGTACATGCAGGAAATTCAACAATCGCGGTATCTCCCGCAAGCGTGATTGCCAACGGGGCTAGTTATTCAACGGTGACGGTAACCGTAAAGGACGCAGCCGGTACGGGTATTGCTGGTTTGGGATCGGCGGCATTCACCCCACAACTGATTGTGGCAGGGAACCCGAGTGGTACAGCTTCATTTACCGACTTCACGGAGGTGGGCGCAGGTGTTTATACATTCCGGGCGAAAAACACCGCTGTGCAATCGGGGACTGTCCGGGTGACCGCCAAAGGTGTTCAAATAGCCCAACAGCAGGCATTGGCATTTACGGCACAGGTTGTAAACGAGGGCCATTCCACGGTCGTATCCAGTCCGACGAGTGTAACGGCAGATGGAGTAATCGCATCAACAGTGACGGTAACGGTGAAGGATGCGGATAACCAGTCGATCCCCGGCGTAACCGTAACATTGGCGCAAAATGCTGGTGCCAGTTCTCAGATTTCGGCGGCAAGCGGGCCATCTAATGCGAGCGGAGTGGCCACGTTCACCGTTACCAATACCAAAGCAGAGACCGTAACTTATACGGCAACGGTAGGCGGAACGGTATTGAATGCAGATCAGGTGACAGTTACGTTTACCACCGGACCTCCGGTTAAACTTCAGGTATTAATGCCGGGCGAAACGGCGGCGCCGGGAACAACTACCGGAAAAACGGGTACGCCTACGGTACAAACCGCAGGAGATGTGTTCACGCTGACAGTAAATATTGTGGACGCAAACTGGAATATAGTTGCAGATGCGGATGCCGCTGTTAAATTAGCTACTAATGATGCAAAGGCCACACTTGCCGATGGAACGACATTGTTGCCTAATTTAGCTTTATTTAATATTCAGGACGGTACGGAAACGTTGAATGTTATCTTTAAGACGGCGGGTATTGATAGATGGATTAGCGCCACAGATATTGTTAATCCTGGTTTGGGCACCGTTCAGGGCGCGGATACGGAAGTTATTCCCGGAGATCTGCAAGCAATCGAAATGGTAAGCGGCAATGACCAAAGCGGCTTAGTGACGGCTGAGTTGGCTGACCCGTTTGTTGTGAAAACGGTGGACGCTTACAGTAATCCGGTTAGCGGAGTTTCAGTTTCTTTTTCCATTGAAGATACGCCTTCTTCGTCAAGCGGACAAGTATTAGATCAAGGGGCTGTCGTTACTGGTGCCGATGGTTTAGCAGCTGTTAAATTAACATTGGGTGATAAGAGCGGGAATTATACGGTACGGGCCGACTACTTAGGAAATGACCCTGGTGGGTTTATAGATTTTACAGCGACGGCGATGGCTGCGTCCCCCGCTGAACTGATTATTTTTACCCAGCCCATAGCCTCTGCGAGCGGGTCATTATTGGCAACTCAGCCGGTCATTCATGTGATTGATGCCTACGGAAATCTTGTAAATACTGGCGCGTACAATATAAAAGTAGATATTGCCGATGGATCGGGTAACGGATATGGTCAGATCGCAGGTACTACCGAAGTGCAGACGGTTAATGGCGTTGCCTCCTTCACAGACCTTCGGTTCAACGGAACGCTTGGAGTAGACTATCGGCTGGCGTTCACTTCCATTCCAAACCTTACAGCGGTAGAATCAGCCAATTTCCAGGTAACAGGGGCAGGGCCGGCCAGCAGATTGGGTTTTGTTCAGCAGCCAACGGATGCTGCTGGCGGGGAGGTCATTGACCCCGCTGTTACGGTGGAAATTACTGACGCGGGACATAATCGGATAACCACCGGTACTGACCAGGTAATATTATCGATCGGCGCCAACCCGGCCTCGGGTACACTTTCTGGCACGGTTACGAAAGCGGCGGTGAATGGTTTGGCTACATTCAATGATCTTAGTATCGATAAAGCTGGTGCAGGTTATACATTGGCCGCTGCATCCGCGTCACTGGTTCCTGCGTCTAGCAATACCTTTGAAATCGCCGTGGGCGTTGAGGATTGGCTGTCGATTGAATCACAGCCAAGTCCTGCAGCGCAAAGCGGTATCGCATTTGAAACACAACCCGTCATTCAGTTGCGCGATAAAGGGGGAAATGTAGTGGCTCAATCAGGAGTTGTGATAACGGCCACGGTCAGCGCGGGCGGCACGCTTGTTGGCACCGCCACGGCGGATACCGATGCGAACGGTGTCGCCACGTTCACGAACCTGGGCATCAGCGGTTTGGTGGGCGGCTATACGCTGGAGTTCGGTTCGGGAT
>JBBCJB010000023.1:0-70693 GCA_037190485.1 Parapedobacter sp. | reverse complement strand
CACGGTGCGCTTCGACGGGGTCGATTTCCAAGACGTGCCGCTGATGTACGACCTGGAGCTGAACGAGTTGGTGACCCGCCATCCCGAGCGACCGGTAAACCTCATCTTGAGCCGCGCATTCGTAAGCCGGTTTACCATCGGGGCCGACACCTTCGTGCAGGTGAAAGACGAAAGCAAAGGGTTGGTGCCGGGCTATTACCAACAGCTCTTCCATGCGCCAACCTTTTCGGCTTATGCCAAGCGGAGCAAGACCATCCAGGTTTCGACCACCGAACGGGCGAGGCAATACATCGAACACGTCAGGTTTTTCCTGATGCGGAGCGACGATACCGGGTTCTGGACCGTCGGCAGCCAGCGGGCGTTACTCAATGCGTTCAGGCCCCAAAAGCGCGAACTCCGTAGATTGCTCAATCGACACGGGCTTTCGTTCCGGCACGCGCCGGAGCAAACCATCGTCTTTGTGCTTAACCACGTAACGGAATGACCATGGTTTCGCCCAATAGGCTCGCTATTATCGGTTTGTTGGTTGCCGTCTGTTTAGTGGCACATGCACAACGCGACCAAGTTGCCATCGAGTTGGTCGATGCACCATTCGAATCGCTGGTCGCCCAGGTGGAGCGGCAATCGGCTTACCGGTTCTATTATGACCGTGCGCAGACCGACGGCGTGATCGTCAACGTGCCCGCCCGGCGCTGGGCCATCGACGAATTATTGAAGGCCGCGCTTTCTCCCCATCGGTTGTTTTACAGCATCGACGTGAACAAACGGATCTTCATTACCGAAAACTACGCGTTGATAAACACCCTTCCCAGCGTGTCCATCCGCGACACGGCCGCGTTGCGCGAGCCGATTCCCTTGCCACCCGTGGTTGGCCACCAGCAAGATGAACGTGCCGCGGATATCTCCATCCAGAACAGGCTGTTCGAAATCGGCTCGAGCGGTGCTGCGCAATCGGGCACGAAGACGCTATCGGGCTACATCCGGAGCACCCTTACCGGCGCGCCCGTGAGTTTGGCTTCGGTACAGGTGGTGGGGCATAGTAGCGCCGTGCAGGCCGATCAATTCGGATATTATTCCATCACCATCCCAGCCGAGCGGAGCGTGATCCGCATCTCGAGCGTGGGGAAAAAGGCAACGCAACGCCAGCTGCTGATGCACGCCAGCGGGCGGCTGGACATCCAGCTGGACGATGAGGTTTACGCGCTCAAGGAGGTCATCGTGTCGGCCGAGCAGGGCAGCCAGGTGCGCAGGACGCAACTGGGCGTGGAACGCCTGAGCATACAGACCATCAAGCAGGTGCCCGTGGTATTCGGTGAGGCCGACGTGGTGCGGGTGGTATTGACGTTGCCCGGCGTGCAGACGGTGGGCGAGGCCGCCAGCGGCTTCAACGTGCGGGGCGGGGCCACCGATCAGAACCTGGTGCTGTTCAACGATGCCACTGTCTACAACCCAGCCCATTTCTTCGGTTTTTTCTCGGCTTTCAATCCCGACGCGATCAGTGGCGTGGAGCTCTACAAGGGCAGCGTTCCGCCAAAATTCGGCGGGCGGCTGTCCAGCGTGTTGGACGTGGCGGCCAAGACGGGCAACCGGAACAAGGTTTCGGGCGCTGGCGGTATCGGCCCGCTTACGGGCAGGCTTTCGCTCGATGGGCCGATTGGGGAGAAAACATCCTTTTTCGTGGCGGGGCGGAGCACCTACTCCGACTGGTTATTGCGCTTGATACCCGATGAAGGCTACAAAAACAGCGGCGCGTCATTTTACGACGCGAACGTGCAGCTCAATCATGAGTTTGGCGATAAGGACGCGTTGTATTTGACGGGATACATCAGCAACGACCGCTTTGCATTTGATACGACCAGTCGGTATGGCTACGAAAACCTGAACCTGAACCTGAAGTGGAAGCGGATTTTCAGCACCGAAGCCTATGGCATGGTCACCGTCGGGTACGATGGGTACCGCTTTAACGTATCCGAAAACCTGAACAAGGTGAATGGGTACCGGCTTGATTATGCGATCGGACAAACGTTCGTGCGGGCGGATGTCAATCACCGGCTTGGTCGGCGGCATAACCTGACCTATGGCTTGCAAGCCATCCATTACCGGCTTACCCCGGGCAACCGGATTCCCGTGGGCGAACGGTCGTTGATAGACCCAGCGTACTTGGCCGCCGAGCAGGGTGTCGAATCGGCGCTATATGTCTCCGACAGTTACGAGGTCGACGACCGCTTGACCTTGGACCTGGGCCTGCGCTATTCGATGTTCAATTACCTGGGGCCGCGCCGGGTGGATTATTATGCGCCCGGTTTGCCGAAGAGCGAAAATACCATTGTCGACACCCGGGAGTTCGGATCCGGGCAATTCATCAAGACCTACCATGCGCCCGAGTTCAGGCTGTCTGCGCGGTATGCGCTTTCGCCGAACAGTTCGGTGAAGGCTGGATACAACTCGCTCAGGCAATACATCCACATGCTCTCCAACACCACGGCCATTACACCCACGGATACCTGGAAACTGAGCGACGCGCACATCAAGCCGCAATTCGGCGACCAAGCTTCGCTCGGCTATTACCAAAATTTCAGGTCGAACACCATCGAGACTTCGGTGGAGCTGTACTATAAGCGGATGCACGATTACCTGGATTATAAGAGTGGTGCCGTATTGCTGATGAATGAACGGATCGAGACCGACGTGATCGACACGGAGGCCAGGGCTTATGGGATCGAGTTCCTGGTCAAGAAACTGAGCGGCAAGTTGAATGGATGGGCAAGCTATACCTATTCGCGGGTGGAGCAGCGCACCGTGGGCGTCAATCCGGGCGACATGATCAACCGCGGGGCCTATTACCCGAGCAACTTTGACAAACCCCACAATTTGACCATGATCGGGAACTATAAATTTTCGCACCGGTACAGCTTTTCGCTCAACTTGACGTACAGTACGGGGCGTCCAATCACCTTACCAGTGGCCGTCTACCAGTACGCTGGATCGGAACGGGTATACTATTCAGACCGGAACCAATACCGCATACCCGATTTTTTCCGTGCCGACGCCTCGTTCAACGTGGAGGGCAACCACAAGATCAAGAAGCTGGCGCATAGTTCATGGACGTTTGGCGTGTACAACGTGACGGGCCGCCGGAATCCGTTTTCCGTTTACTACGTGGCCGAGGAGGGGAGGATCAATGGCTATAAGCTTTCGATCTTTGGACACCAAATTCCGTTTGTGACCTACAATTTCAGATTTTGAGCGATGGTTGTTTTGCGACAGATGATTTCAGCGATTTTGGGCGTTCTGATTTTGGCAGGATGCAAGGATCCCTACGAACCGGTTTTCGAGTCCAAGGACTTGGAACCCATCTTGGTGGTGGAGGGATACATCGATGTGTACGGCCCATCCTCCACGTATACCTTGGCCTTCGCGTCTCCACTAGCCGCTCCGGAAGCGTCAGCCAGCCCCCCATCGGTCGTCAATTCGCCGGTCGTGAACGCGCAACTGCGCATCGAAGCCGAAGACGGTACGGCGTACCATTCCCAATCGTCGTCCACCCCAGGTAAGTACACGGTATCGCATCCCGCATTGGCGATCGATTCCCGGTATCGGTTGCGCATCGAGATTGGGGGAGAGACCTATCTTTCCGAGTACGTCGACGTGAAGGTGAGTCCGGCCATCGGTGAGGTAGGCTGGGAGGAAACCGACGCGGGCGTTTCGATCTACGTGAGCACCGCGGATGCCGAACGGGATTCGCGCTACTACCGCTGGGAGTTTGAGGAAGCGTGGCGTTTCACCACGCCGTTCGTGAGCATCCTCGTATATGACTTCGACGGTGCCCGTATCCGTACGCGTTCGGCAGCCGAACGCATCGAAACGTGTTTCATGGAGGATGCATCGACGGGTATCCATCTGGCGACCTCCGACGGGCTTTCGCAGGATGTGGTCGATCGGCACCCGATTCACCTGATACCCCGGTTGTCTGACCGGTTGGGCTGGCGTTACTCCATCTTGGTGAAACAACGGACCATGACCCGTGAAGCTTTCGTGTATTGGGACCTCCTGAAGGAGAATTCCGAGAACCTCGGGAATCTTTTTGGCCCGATGCCCACCGAAATCCGGGGGAACATCGCGCACGTCGGCGATCCGCTGAAGCCCGTCGTAGGGATGGTGGAGGCGGTCGGGGTTTCGCGACAGCGAATCTACATCGATTTTCTGGATGTCTCCTGGTCATTGGCGGCACGGCGAGCGTTGGGAGCCAATTGCTCGACGCGAGAGATACCAAAACCTGAAATTCACGACTTCATGTATTACAATCGTCATTATTTCCTTTTGCATGCTACGGACGATGTCTATTTTGTGGCGACGCAGGGTTGCATGGACTGTAGGCTGCGCGGTAAATTGGAGGCACCGTCATTTTGGGAGGAACGATGATGTGTACACGATTTGCAGCCGTTTTGATTTGTATGCTTGTGACTGCGGGCTATCCCGATGCGCGGGCTGAAGAGCGTGCCCTTGGCGATGGCGAAATGCTTTATGTGCATGTCGACAAGGCGTTCTATATGCCGGGCGAGATCCTGTGGTTCAAGGTGTATGCCATGGGCGCCCAGTCGCACAAACCGATGCACGTAAGCCATGTGGCTTACGTGGAGGTGCTGGCCTCCGATAACGCCAGCGTGCTCCGGGCGAAAATCGAATTGGGGCCTGATAAACCGAATAGCGGCTCGTTGTACATCCCTCCGGGGTTGTCAAGCGGAACGTATCGGTTTGTGGCCTATACCAGCATGATGAAGAACCTGGGACCTGGCCGCTTCTTCTCGAAGCCGATCACCGTACTGAACCCGTTCGAACCCATCGGACACGTCCGCGCGGTCGGCCCGGCGAGGGCCGCAACGGACGGCATGCAGGGAGCTGAATCCGGCAGCGGTGCAGCGGCGGGCGAAGGCCTTCGTTTGGAGGCGGTATTGGACAAACGGCAGATCGGGCCGAGGGATCAGGTGAACCTGTCGTTGCGGGCCGCCGCAGGCAGCGAGCCAGCGGTACCCGATTTGTCCATGGCCGTCTACCGGATCGATGCGCTCCAAGGCGAACCAAGCGATGACATCGCCGGCTACCTGGCTGCCCAAACGACCGCTGGGGGTGATGCGCAGGTCGCGCGGCGGCCATCGGGAGCGCTCGTTGAATACAAGACCCATCGCATCGCCATCCGCTACACCGACAAGCGATCCGATAGGCCGCTGGTGGGCAAAACGGCGTGGCTAAGCATCCCGGGAAAATACGATCGGCTGTACGTGGGCCGTACGGACGACGACGGCGTTGCGCGGTTCCACGTCAGCAATGTGTATGGCATGGAGCAGCTGGCCACGAAGCTGGCCACGAACGAAGAAGCGGATGTTACCTTGCTATCGCCGTTTTACACCGAGCATCCCGAAGCGACAATCGGAGAAACCCGCAACTTTGCGGGCCTGGATAACGAAGTATTGACCCACAGCATCAATGTACAAGCCGAAAACGCGTACACGCGACAGGTACGCGAACAGTTTTTCCGCCCACGGATAGATTCCGTGGCTTTTTTCGGGGTGGCCGACCGGACGTATTGGCTTGACGATTACACGCGCTTCGTCATCATGGAAGAGGTACTGCGCGAATACGTGCTCGAAGTAGGCGTGCGGAAGCGCGGCACTGATTTCGCGCTGCGGGTGCTCGATCAGGCGAATGGCTATTTTTTCTCGGCCGATCCGTTGATCCTGCTAGATGGCATCCCGATATCGGATGCCAATGGGATCATGGCCTACGACCCGTTGAAAATCCAGCGGATCGACATCGTGACGGGCCGGTATTTCCACGGGCCATTGGCCTATGAGGGAATCGTGAGTTTCCACACCTACGATGGGCTGTTGCCCGATTTCACCCTGGATGCCTTTACGACCTTGCTGGACTATGAAGGAATGCAATACGAACGCGAATTTTACGTACCCGCTTACGATACCCCCGAGCAGCGGGGATCCCGGTTGCCCGACATGCGGAACGTATTGCTGTGGGATCCCAACGTGCGACTGGACGGGAATGGCGAGGTAGCGGTCGCGATTACGGCCTCCGACGTGCCAGGCCGGTACGTCGTCGTGGTACAGGGCATGGATCTGGAGGGGAATAGGTGCAGCACCAAGGTGTATTTCGAGGTGCTGTGAGCCTGCTGCTAAACGGTCATGCCATCCCCTTCAATTCGCCCACGACCTGTGCGATGGTCGATTTGGCATCCCCGAACAGCATGAGGCAGTTGGGGTAGCCGAAGAGCTCGTTTTCGATGCCGGCGTAGCCGGCATTCATGCCCCGTTTGCAGACGATGACGGTCTGCGCCTTCTCCGCATCCAGGACGGGCATCCCGAAGATCGGGCTGCCGGGGTTCGTCTTGGCCGCGGGGTTCACTACGTCATTGGCGCCGATGATGAGCGCGATGTCGGTGGTTGCAAACTCGTCATTGATCTGTTCCATCTCGACCAATTTCTCATAGGGGATATTGGCTTCCGCGAGCAACACGTTCATGTGTCCGGGCATCCGGCCAGCGACGGGGTGGATGGCGAATTTGACCGAAATGTTCCGCTTTTCAAGCAACTCGGCAAGTTCCCTGACCGCGTGCTGCGCCTGTGCGACGGCCATCCCGTAACCGGGTACGATGATGACGGAAGAAACCGAGTCAAAGAGCATGGCGCTTTCTTCGACGCCGACTTCCTTGACCACGATGTCGCTCGCGTCATCGGCCGATGACGCGTTGGTTTGCCCAAACCCGCCGAGCACGACGTTCTTCAGCGAGCGATTCATGGCCTTGCACATGATCTGCGTAAGGATGAGGCCCGCCGTGCCGACCACTGCGCCCGTGATGATCAGCACGTGGTTGTTCAGGACGAAGCCTGTGGCCGCCGCCGCGATGCCAGTATACGAGTTGAGCAAGGCAATCACGACCGGCATATCCGCACCGCCGATGGGCAGCACGACCAGGATGCCCAAAAGCAACGCGAGGCCAAGCATGCAACGCACCCAGAGCGAGGCATCGGGTTGCAGGATCATCAGCACCGAACAGCCCACGGTGGCGGCAAAGAGCAAGCCATTGAGGATGTGTTGACCCGTGAAAACGATGGCCCTGCCGGTGATGATGCCTTTGAGCTTCCCGAACGCGACCATCGAGCCTGAAAAGGTGACGGCCCCGATGACGGTGCTCAATGCGATACTGATCCCGATGGTCGCGGTCACGCCGTCTTGGGTTTCCTGGGCCATCCGCCAATATTCCGACGTGGATACCAAGGCCGACGCGAGACCACCGAATCCGTTGAGCAACGCAATCATTTCGGGCATGGCCGTCATCTCGACCTTTCGGGCGGCGATGACGCCGATGGTGGATGCGACGAGTATGGTGGCAAAGATCTCGGTGTAGCTCAACACCTGTTGGTCGAGCAGGGTCGCGGCAATGGCGATGGCCATCGCACCCGCCGATAGCGCATTCCCTTTCCGTGCGGTCGGTGTTTTCCCGAGCATCTTGATGCCGACGATGAAAAGCACCGCGGCGATCAGGTAGGCGGTTTTGATGAGTAAGGGATAATCCATGAGGTGCCTGGTTAAGATTTTCCGGTTTTCGGACTTTCGGACTTTTCGACTTTCCGGCTCTTGAACATCTGCAGCATCCGATCGGTGACGACATAGCCACTGACGACATTGAGCGTGGCCAGGAACAGCGCCGAGATCCCCAGGATCTTGCTGGCGGGCCAGCCCATGGCCCCAGAGGCCAGCAGGGCGCCCACGATGGTGATGCCGGCGATGGCATTGGTGGCCGATAACAATGGCGTGTGCAGGGTAGGTGGCACCTTCGAAATCAATTCGAAGCCTACGAAGCCTGCCAGCACGAGGATGTATAACAGGATCAAGAGTGTATCGGTCGTCATGTCGTTTTGTTTAAAAGTGCTATCGTGAATGGATGGATGAGCCGTCCGTTGTGGACGATGAGCGCACCCTTGGTGATTTCCTCGTCCAGCTGCCAGTTGAAGCCGTCTTTGCCGGCCAGGTGAAGCAGCAGGGTACTGATGTTGCGCGCATAGAGTTCGCTGGCATTGACGGGCAGCAGCGACGGCAGGTTGGTCTCGCCGATGAGGATGACGCCATGCTTGACCACGGTCTTGCCCGGCTCGCTGAGTTCGCAGTTGCCGCCCGATTCGACGGCCATGTCAACGATGACGGCTCCGGGCTTCATGGTTTCGACCATCTCTGCGGTCACCAAGGTCGGGGCCTTTTTGCCGATGACGAGCGCGGTGGTTATGACCAGGTCCGCTTCGGCGACGTGTTTGGCCACAAGTTCGCGCTGCTTCAGGAGGTAGGCTGCCGATACTTCCTTGGCATACCCACCAGTCGTCTCCACACCCTCGCCCTCCACTTGCAGGAATCGGCCACCCAGCGACGCCACCTGTTCCTTGGTCTCGGGCCGCACGTCCGTGACTTCCACCACGGCACCCAGCCGTTTGGCGGTGGCGATGGCTTGCAACCCGGCAACCCCGGCCCCGAAAACCAATACCTTGGCCGGTGTGATGGTACCGGCGGCGGTCATCATCAACGGGAATATCTTGCCCAGCGCATTCGCGCCTAGTAGCACGGCTTTGTAGCCGGCCAGGTTGGCTTGCGAACTCAGGGCATCCATTTTCTGTGCCCGCGAGATGCGCGGAATGGCATCCATGGCAAATGCCGACAGCCCTTTCTGTTCATAGACGGCAACCAGGTCGGGCGCGGTGTGGGCATAGAGAAAGGAGATGGTCGTACAGCCTGCACGGAGCAGGTTTAACTCTTCGGGAGTGGGGGCGTTCACCTTAAGCAATACGTCTGCTGATTTCAACAGCGATTCCTGATCCGGTACGAGTGTTGCGCCGGCTTGCGCATAGGCGCCGTCGGCAAAACCGGAGGCATGGCCCGCCGCCGATTCGACAGCGCAGGTAAAGCCGGCCTTGGTCAACGATCGCACGGTTTCGGGCGTAAGGGCTACGCGGCGCTCTCCGGATCTGCTTTCTTTGATGATGGCTACATTCACGATAGCGGCGTTAGTTTAATGGGTTCAAACGAAAGAGTCCTTAAATATGCTGTTTTTTTGGCGAACGGCCAAACGGATGGAGCAAATCCGGGCATATTTCTGGAAAAAAAAATAAGGCGCCTGGTGGGGCGCCTTAATCGTTACTTGCGGAAAATCGTGCGTCGCGTTACTCCGCAACCACTTCGAAGGGTAGTTGCACCTTGACTTCCTTGTGGAGGTTGAGGTTGGCAACGTATTCGCCCAAGACCTTAGGGTCTTGCTCGAACGTGATGCGGCGGCGATCCACTTCGATGCCTTGTTTCTTCAGGGCTTCAGCCACTTGGATGCTATTCACCGATCCGAAGATCTTGCCGGTTTCGCCGGCTTTCGCGCCGATGGTCAGTTTGATGCTTTCCAATTTGGCGGCCAAGGCAGTGGCATCGTTCTTGATCTTGTCTTGCTTGAATTGCGCTTGGCGAACGTTCTCGGCCAGTACTTTCTTCGCCGATTCCGTGGCCAACACGGCAAACCCTTGTGGGATGAGGTAATTGCGTCCGTATCCGGGTTTCACCGTGACCACGTCATCCTTTTCACCCAGCTTCTTGATGTCTTGCTTCAAAATTACTTCCATGTCGTCTACCTCCCTATTTTAGTGAATCAGCAACGTAAGGCAACAGACCGATGTGGCGGGCACGCTTGACCGCTTGGGCCACTTTGCGCTGGAACTTCAGCGAAGTGCCGGTAAGGCGGCGCGGCAATACCTTGCCTTGGTCATTGACGAACTTCAACAGGAAGTTGGCGTCCTTGTAATCGATGTACTTGATGCCGTTCTTCTTGAAACGGCAATATTTTTTGCGGTTATCCTCCACCTTGGGAGCGGTAACGTATTGGATGTTGTCGTTTGCCATTAGCTTGCTGTCTCCTCTGCCTTAGGCGCTTCGGCCTTTTTGTTGAATGCGCCGCTGCGCTTCTTCTCGTTGTAAGCGAGCGCATGCTTGTCCAATTTGATGGTCAGGAAACGCATTACCCGCTCATCGCGCTTGTACTCGATTTCCAGTTTACTGATCAGTTCACCGGGAGCCTTGAATTCGATGAGGTGGTAGAATCCGGTCGTTTTCTTTTCGATCGGATACGCCAATTTTTTCAAACCCCAATTGTCCTCGTGGACAATTTCGGCTCCGCCTTCGGTAAGGATACCCTGGAATTTGGCGATGGCCTCTTTCACGATCTCCTCAGAAAGCAACGGGGTAAGAATGATAACGGTTTCGTACTGTTGCATACTTTCGTTTAAATAATAATTTAATATAACCACTCCGTTGTGAAACGGGCTGCAAATTTAGACATAAAGTTTTTGATATCAAAGGGGTGCTTCCATTATTTTTCTCGTTCGGGTTTGCATAATCAAAATAAAGCGTTACCTTTGCGCTTCGATTTTTAAAGTCAGTTTTATTCATTAATTCATTAACAATGTACGCAATAGTAAATATAGCCGGACAGCAATTCAAAGTTGCAAAAGACCAGCAGCTCTTTGTGCACCGTTTGCAAGGGGATGAGGGCGCTAGTATTGAATTTGACAATGTGTTGTTGGCCGAAGACGGTGGCAAATTTTCCGTGGGTGCGCCTACGGTGAAGGGGGCCAAGGTTTCGGCTACGATCTTGTCGCATTTGAAAGGAGACAAGGTAATCGTTTTCAAGAAAAAACGCCGCAAGGGGTATAAAAAGAAAAATGGTCACCGCCAGCAATTCACCAAGATCGAGATCACTGGAATTACGTTATAAGCTAAAAACACGAAGGAGACATGGCACATAAAAAAGGTGCGGGTAGTTCGAAGAACGGCCGTGAGTCACATAGCAAACGTTTAGGGGTTAAAATATTCGGTGGCCAGCAAGCCATCGCAGGGAATATCATCGTGCGCCAACGTGGCACGAAGCACCATCCCGATGTAAACGTGGGTATCGGTAAGGACCATACGCTTTTCGCATTGATCGATGGCAAGGTGGTGTTCCGCAAGAAGGCGAACAATAAGTCTTTCGTTTCGGTGTTGCCGTTCGAAGCGCCTGTTGCCGTTGCCGAACAACCGAAAGCGGCAGTAGCCGAAAAGAAGCAAGCCCCGAAGAAAGCGGCTGCCCCGGTTGCCGAGGCGGCGGAAGCACCGGCCGAAAAGGCAGCGGCTGCACCCAAGAAAGCCAAGGCGAAGGTCGATGACCTGACGCTCATCGAAGGCGTTGGCCCGAAGATTTCGGAAGTATTGACAGCCGCCGGGATCGCTTCTTTCGAAGCGGTGGCTGCTAAATCGGCCGAGGAGTTGAAGGCAGTGCTTACGGAAGCAGGCGAACAGTTCAACACCGCGGTAACCGATACGTGGCCCGACCAAGCGAAACTGGCCGCGGAAGGCAAGTTCGACGAGCTGAAAAAATGGCAAGACGAACTGGACGGCGGTAAGGAAGTGGAATAACGCTTACTTGTCCAGCACAAAGGATAAAACCATCGGTCCGAAAAGGCCGGTGGTTTTTTTTTGCACAACGGATCAATTCGCCTCCTCGAGCAATTGCTTTTCGTACAGGTCGAAGTAATCGCCCCGCACCGCAAGCAGTGCTTCGTGCGTGCCCTCTTCAACGATGGCCCCGTTATCCAGGACGAGGATGTAATCGGCGTTCTTGATGGTCGATATGCGATGGGCGATGAAAATGGTACTCTTATCGGCCATGGCCCCACTCAGGTTGCGCAGGATCTCTTCCTCGGTTTTGGTGTCTACCGCCGATAGGCAGTCATCGAACACCAGGATCTGCGGTTCCTTGATGAGTGCGCGGGCAATGGAAACACGCTGCTTCTGCCCGCCCGAAAGGGTGATGCCGCGCTCCCCGATAGCGGTTTCGAAACCGTGTTCGAACGCGATGATGTTGTCATACACGGCGGCTTTCTTCGCTGCCGCCTCCACGTTCTCGCGATCGGCGGCGTCGAGCCCGAAGGCGATGTTGTTGGCGATCGTATCGGAAAACAGGAAGACATCCTGCGGTACGAACCCGATTTGCTGCCGGAGGGGAAGCAGTGGTAGTTCCCGGATATCGCGCCCGTCGATCTTGATCGATCCGGACGCTACGTCATACATCCGCATCAACAGGTTGGCCAAGGTGGATTTGCCCGATCCGGTTTTGCCCACGATGGCAAGCACCTCGCCAGGCCTGACCTCGAAGCTGATGTCCTTGGCGGCCTGTATGCCGGTTTCCGGGTAAGTAAAGCTCACGTTTTCGAAACGGATATGCCCTTGGGTCTTGAAATCGGTTTGGGCGTCTGACTGGATTTCGGGTTGTGTTTGCAGAAACTCGTTGATGCGCTTCTGGGATGCCGCCGCCCGCTGGATGAGCGACGTTACCCAGGCCAAGGCCATGGCCGGGAAGGTCAATTGGTTGACATAGACGATGAACTCCGCGATGTTGCCCGACGTGATCGTGCCTTTGGCTACCTCCAGCCCGCCCACGTAGACCGTAATGACCGTGCTCAGGCCGATCAGCAACAGGATGAGCGGGAAGAAAACGGCCTCCGTCCTGACCAAGGCCAGGGATACTTGCCGATAGGTATTGCTTTCGTCGGCAAACCGGCCCATCTTGTCGGCTTCGCGATTGTAGGTCTTGACCACCCGGATGCCGGAGAAGGTTTCCTGTACGAACGAGGAAAGCGTGGAAAGCTGCGCCTGAATGCGTTCGCTCCGTCTGTTGATGATCTTGTTCACGAACAGCAGGATGGCCATCAGCGCGGGGATGGGGGCGAGGGCGTAGAACGCCAACGTGGGGTTGACGCTGATCATTGCCACGATGACCATGATCGAGAGGACGGCGGTATTGATGGAGTACATGATTGCCGGGCCGAGGTAGGCCCGTACGCGGTTCACGTCTTCCGTTACCCGGTTCATCAGGTCTCCGGTATTGTTCCGCCGGTAGAACGCCATGTCCAATCGCTGGTAGTGGTCGTAGATCTCGTTCTTGAGGTCGTACTCGATGTGGCGAGAGGTAAGTATGATGGTCTGCCGCATCAGGAAGAGGAAGATACCGCGGATAAGCGCGAGGCCAAGCACCAACGCACCGAACAGCAACAGGCTGTACCCGAAGATCTCGTAGATGAGTTGCTGCCGCTCGAATCCATCGAACAACCGATAGAGGCTGATGTTCTCCTTGACCAGGTCGAACGCGATGCGGATCACCTGGGCGGGCAGCACACCGAAGTAGTTGGATACGATAACGAAGATGACGCCGGGAATCATCCGCCAGCGGTATTTGTAAAAGTACTTATTGAGGTGTGCGAGGTGCTTCATCGTTCATGGGCAAAAATACGAAATGTTTGGCCGCAATGGCTAGTTGCACATTTTTTTTGCTAAGTTTGCCCCGTATTACTGCTAGCATCTTGAGTTATCCATTCGTATGTCCGTAGCTACCAAAGACAATTCCTCCTTTGAACTGATGGCAAAATTCGGCCATCAGGAGCTAATTTTCTGTAACGACAGTGCCATCGGGTTGCAGGCCATCATTGCCATACACGATACCACGCTTGGCCCGGCCATAGGCGGCGTCAGGATGTTGCCCTACCAGCATGCAGCCGATGCGCTCGATGACGTGCTGCGGCTTTCGCGGGGCATGACCTACAAGGCAGCCGTGGCGGGCGTGAACCTGGGCGGTGGCAATGCCGCGATCATCGGTGATTCGCGGACGCAGAAGAGCGAGGTGCTGTTGCGCAGGTTTGGGCAATTCGTCCAACAGCTGGGTGGTACGTTTATCGCCTCGCTGGATATCGGCACCACGCCACGCGACATGGAGTACCTGCGGATGGAGACCGGCCACGTCGCCGGTTTGCCGACCTCGCTGGGCGGAAGCGGTGATTCGTCGCCGTTCACGGCCAGGGGTGTCTATTATGGCATCAAGGCCTCGCTCAAGGAACTTTACGGCAATGATAGCCTGGCGGGTCGCACCATCGCCGTGCAAGGCGCGGGCAACGTGGGCGAGCACCTGATCGCGTTGTTGCGCGAGGAGAATGCCAAGGTATACGTCAGTGATATCGTCGAGGAGCGCATGATCGAGGTCGCGAACCGCTACAAAGCCGTCGCGGTTTCCAACAACAATATCTATGAGTTGGATGTCGATGTCTATTCGCCGTGCGCGCTGGGCGGTACCGTCAATAAGGACACCATCTCGAAGATGAGATGTCGCATCATCGCAGGGTCGGCCAATAACCAACTCCGCGACGAACAGGAAGACGGCCAGCTGCTGCTGGACAAGAAAATCTTGTATGCGCCCGATTACCTGATCAATGCAGGGGGCTTGATCAGTTGCTATTCGGAAATCGCCGGATACGGCGCGTCGCGCACGGCCTCACTGACGGAGAATATCTACGAGACCACGCGGTCCGTATTGCGCAAGTCGCTGACGGAACACGTGGCTTCGCACGAGGCTGCCAACAAGATCGCCGAGACGCGGATTGCGGATATACGCAAGATAAAACAGTAGAAATAAACTCATTGGTGGTTATATCCAATCGTTCTTTATATCATTATGCTAAACAGAAGGCACCTTAGGGTCAAAGTATTGCAGACATTGTATGCGTATCAGCTATCGGAAGATAAGCTGGTGAAGAAGTTTGAAAAGGCGCTGCTTACGAACGTCGACCAAGTGTATGAGATGTACATATGGGCGCTTAACCTGTTGGATGAAGTGGCCGATTATGTCCGTATCGACGCCGATGAGCGCGCGAACAAGTTCTTGCCCACCGAGGCGGATCTCTCGCCCAATACCCGGTTGCAGGACAATACGTTCATTGCGCTGTTGCGCCGCAACGAGCAGTACAAGGAGGGGGTGAAGCGCTATAAAGTGTCTTGGAATTTCGATCCGGAGATCGTGCGGACCGTATTTTTCCAATTGCGGGACTCGGATGCCTATGTGGCTTATTTAAGCCAGGACGATCGGTCGGTCGCAGCCGAAAAGGATATCGTCAAGTTCATTTTCAAGAAAATCATCCTGAAGTCGCCCGTGATCGAACAGGTGTTCGAGGAGCGGTTCATCAATTGGCCGGTAGACAAGGAGGTCTTGCAGGCCATGATCGCCAAGACGCTGAAGAATTTCGTCAGTGAGGATCCCGGCCAGAATCAGCTGGCCGAATTGACGCCGAATTGGGTGGACGACAAGCAATTCATCCTCGATTTGCTGGCGCACTCCATCCGGTATGCCGACGAGTACCAGCAGCTGATCAGCGCGAAGACCAAGAATTGGGAGAGCGACCGGATCGCGTTGTTGGACAACCTCTTGATGAAGATGGCGATCTGTGAGTTGCTTAACTTCCCGACCATCCCGGTGAAGGTCACGATAAACGAATACATCGAGATCTCGAAAGTGTTCAGCACGGCCAAGAGCAACACGTTCATCAACGGCATATTGGACAAGATCCTGAACGAGTTGCAGGGCGTGGGCAGGATACGCAAGGCCGGCAGGGGGCTTGTACAGTAGCGAACGGCGATCGGCAAATTGGATGTGAAATCGGTAGTAAAGGACAATTAAAGCAAAAAAAGATGGATACCATGAAATTGACGGCCCTATTGGTGGGATTGGTGCTTACGGCATCTTGCAATTCAGGCAAAAACCAGGAACAGGAAGCGGCGGATATACCATTGGAGCAGCTTGGTAAGCAGCCTGTCGGCCAAACGGTGATACCAGGAGTGGACTCCACCGGCGCGATGCTTGCCCTGGAGAACGACGCCTTTGACTTCGGCGAAATCAAGGAGGGTGAGAAAATAACACACGAATTCAAGTTTACCAATACCGGCGGCTCGCCGCTGATCATCTCCAATGTCCAGGCCTCATGTGGATGCACCACGCCCGATTATTCCAAAAACCCGATCGCCCCGGGCGAAGCGGGAATGGTCAAAGTGGTGTTCAACAGCGCCGGCCAGCTGGGCAAGCAGCACAAGGTGATCACCGTGACGTCCAACGCGAGCAGCCCGAACACGTTGCTGCACCTGCGGGGCGAGGTGAAGAAGTGATTTACAGTTAACAATTTACAATTAATAAAAATGATTACGTCAACTATTTTATTGCAAGCAGGCGGTTCTGGAGCGGCAGGGGGAATCATGGGGTTCCTGCCCATGATCCTGATCATCGTGGTTTTCTACTTCTTCATGATCCGGCCACAGATGAAGAAGGCCAAGGATCACAAGAAATACATCGAGGAGCTGAACGTGAACGACCGCGTGGTCACGACCGCCGGTATCCACGGTCGCTTGGTCGAAATCTCGGAGACGACGTTCCTCGTTGACGTCGGAGGCGGCGTCAAGATCCGTTTCGATAAATCAGCCATCGCTTTGGATGCTTCCAAGGCACAGAATGCGACTCCTGCGGCCAAAGGCTAGTTCCAAAGGGGCCTGACCGACACACCTGGCCGCTGATGCCGGCTTTGGGAGTTGGAAATGGAGTTGACTTTTGCTAAGTTTGCGTAAGAGCGATGCCGATACTGAATTTAAATAGGACGCAGCGACGCAAACTTAGCATCTTTGCCAAATGCATCATTTTTTCGTTTTTGGCCTGGGGGCTGTTCGCGGTGTCAAACGATTACGTGTATACGGTGAGGTCTGGGGTGCATTATGTGAACGTGCCAGATAACCGGGCATTCCACCCGCTGCAATCAGACACGGTGAGCATCCGGCTGCAAGCCACCGGTTGGCAGCTGTTGTTTTCGACGCTGCGCTCCGCTACGCACACCATCCAGGTGGATCTCAGTGGCTTGGCCAATCGGAACTGGATTGTTTTTGCCAATCAGCTGGGGTTCATCAACAGGCAGTTTCCAGACTACCAACGGGTCATCTCCGTTTCTCCCGATACGTTGTATTTTGATTTCTCGAAGCAAACGGAACGCAAGGTACCGGTAAAGGCGATTTACAACCTGCAATTCAGCAAGCAGTATGACATCATCGACAAGCTGCGCATCTCGCCCGAGTACGTCACGATTACCGGCCCGCTAGAAGACGTGGTCCAGATCGAGCATTGGGAAACCGACACCATCAGGGGCACCAACGTCAATAACACCGTGCAGACAGACATCCACCTGCGGCAGAACCAACGCGCAAACATCAATGTCTACCCTGCTTCCGTAGCGGTCGGCATCCCGGTGGGCGAGGTGACCGAGAAGGTTGTCGAAATACCCCTGAAGGCCGAGAATGCCGAACGCTTCACCGCGGTTAAATTGTTGCCCGGTAAGGTGAGGTTAACGGTCATGGTATCGCTGCGCGATTTCAATACCGTGACGAACAACGCGTTTGAGGCCGTGGTGAACATGGACGATTGGGTGCAGCACGACGTAACGAGCCTGCCCGTCATCATCACCCGTATGCCAGAATTCTGTAAGCTGATCAGGGTCGAACCACAGAACGTTGATTTTTTCGTGAGGAAATAAGGGATGCAGTCATTGAAAGTGGGGGTTACGGGTGGAATCGGTAGTGGCAAATCGTTGATTTGCAAGATATTCAAATTGTTGGGCGTTCCCGTGTTCGATGCCGACAGCGAAGCCAAGCGGTTGATGGTTGCTGATGCCGGTTTGGTTCGGGCGATTCGGGAACGGTTCGGCGAAAGGGCCTATCACGACAGCGGTTCATTGAATACGGGCTACCTGGCGGCGACTGTCTTCAGCGACCCCGGCCGTTTGAAGGAACTGAATGCGTTGGTCCATCCGGTGGTGATACAGGCGGGGGAAGACTGGGCGGCGATACAGGATGCACCGTATTCCATCAAGGAAGCGGCATTGCTGTTCGAAAGCGGTTCCTTCAAATTGAATGATTACAATATCTTGGTCAAGGCTCCGGAGACGATACGCGTCGCACGCGTGGTGGCGCGTGACGGCGTACCTGCCGAGCAGGTAAAAGCACGCATGGAACGGCAGTGGCCTGACGAACGCAAGGCGTTGTTGGCGGATTTTGTCATCGAAAACGACGGCGTAAGTCCGGTTATCCGCCAGGTGTTGGCCTATGATCGGTTGTTTCGCGCCCAACGCAGCCAATGAGCCGAATCCTGCCCGATTTCCTGATCAAAAGGCCGGAAGGCTACTATTGCCCATACGGTGATTTTTTCGTCGATCCACAGCTGCCCGTGGCACGGGCCGTGGTTTCGCACGCACACGGCGATCATGCCGTACCGGGGCATGTCCAGGTGTATTGCACGGCACCGACCGCGGCATTCATGCGTCACCGCTACGGCGCCCGAACGGCTCCACGCTATCGGGAAATACCGTACCACCATCCATTTGCCGTCGGCGGGGTCGAAATCCGGTTGGTGCCTGCCGGCCATATCCTGGGGTCTGCCCAAGTCGTGATGGAATACAAGGGCGTGAGGTACCTGTTCACCGGCGACTATAAATTGCAGCCCGACAGCACCTGCGAACCGTTGCAAGTCGTCGACGCCGATGTGCTCGTCACGGAAAGTACGTTTGCCGACCCGTCGATCCAACACCCGGATCCAATCGCCGAAATCAACAAGATCAATGGGGTAGGCCATGATATCCTGTTGGGTACCTATGCATTGGGAAAGGCACAGCGCCTTACGGCGCTGATCAATGGCCACTGCCCCGACCGGCAGGTTTGGTTGCACCACGGCATCTTGCCGCTACACCGCATCTATGGCGATTTCGGGATATCGCTGCGGTATGGGCCTTACAACCGCCACGTGATGAAGACGGGCACATCCAACAACATCTACCTCGTTCCGCCCATGACCTTCAACAGCTATTCGAGGGCCAAGAACGTGATCCGGGTATTCGCTTCCGGTTGGGCTCATTTGCAGCGGCACAACGACCTGGAGCTGTACATCTCCGACCATGTCGATTGGCACGACATCCTGCGCTATGTCCGACAGGTAAAACCCAAGCAGATCTGGACCATACACGGCGATGGCAGGCACTTGGCGCAGCACTTCACCGGCAACATCCTCGTCAGGGAGTTGGCCTGATTCACTGGTCGCCTTCGGATTCCTCCTCGACAAAGTCATGCAGCCGGGTCGAACCGGTGCCCTCGATGGCTTCGAGCGTCGAATTGGCCTGTACCGCAACCGAAATTTGCTGTCTTGCGCTCGTCCACCTGCCCAGCGCATCGTTGTAAACCCCGCCCAATACGGAGAATGTCTCTCCTGCAAACGCGAACTTGCGCGTATTGCTTCCCTCGTTGAAGAAGGGCTGACTTCCCAAGGTGACCACATTCACCTCGTCGTAGTAGTCATTGGTCACGATCCGGTACCCCTGTGCCGGTGGGCCAGGAGCGAACAGGTTGCCACCGCCACCGAAAAACACCACGTCGAGGGGTTTGCTGACGGCTGTTACGTCCGTTCCCTCGAACACGGCGATCCCGGCCGCGTTCCCGCTATTGGCCAATAGGTTCTCTGTCGCATTACCGAATCCGGCGCCCGCTACGGTGGAATAGTCGATCGCGGCGATCCAATTGGCGTCGCTGATGTCGGTGGAGGCAGCCCCATTGATGCGCTTGGCGGTACCGCCCACGTAAAAGAACTCGCCGCGTTGCACTTGGCCCGACGTGAGGTCGAATTTATAGGTGCGCAATCCGCCCGTGGCCCACCCACGGACCGGGAAGCCCGTGGGCGTGGAGGCGCCGGCATTGTTGGTGGTCACCACCGAAAAAGGTGTCGCCGAAAAATCGATGTCACGTGTGGCCATGAACTGCAGATACTCGTAATTGGCGTCCGTCCCGAACGTATTGGCAATGAATCCGGCGACTACGATGGGCGTGATGTTGATCTCGGAGCTCAGCTCCTGGATGTCGCCCGCCGATCGGAGGCGCAATTGCGGGATGTCTGAACCGGCCGTGCCAAAGACTACCCCCGTGAAGTTGGCGCTTATGGGTAGGCTTTCATCGGCAAAACTGGCGTCCGGCTCGGTATGCAGCGGTAAATTATCGAAGCCGTCGTTCAGGCTCCACGTGCCGGCCAGCCGGTCTTCGGGATTGGGCAACGGATTGAAACCGGCTTTGACGACCGCGACCAGGGTGCTCTCGTAATCGTCGGGATTTGCCACGATCAGGTTACTGTTCACGATCCTCGGCTCCAATGGGATGCCCGAAGAGACTTTCGTGACCGCCGAATTCGTCAACCCGGTGATTTGCAGGATGCCGTTCGTCCTGGTCAGCACGCCGCCGGTTACGTCGACAACGACAGAATCGCCGGGGACATAGCTCGCAGCGGCGTCGCCGATCGAGATCGCGATTCCCTTCAGGAAGAACCGCCGTAGATTCTGGATGACCACCAAACCGCTTGGCATGTTGCCCGCGGCGTGATCCGAAACGACCGTCCCGACGATTTGGTGCGCGCCAAGCATCGCGTCGGCTCCGAGATGAACGTCTTCTCCCTTGTAGAGTGCCCGTACGTCGCTGATCGCCATGATCGGGCTCAATGTGCCTTCGGCATGATTCACGTCCTTGCAGGCCGATATGGAAAGTGCCACCATCGCGGCAAGCATGTATCCTGGGTTCGCTAGTTTCATTTTCATTGCGATTCGTTTTTTTGGTGCTTCCGGCACCGTTATCTCTGCTGCCACCATACTTCCGTCGTGATTTCGTCGGGTCCCTGGGCTGCAACGGCTTCGCGATAACGCGTGGCATTCGAAGACTGTACGTAGTCCGGGTAGTTCAACCGTGCTGGCATCACGCCGTTGTTGCGCAGCCCAGGTCCTTTCGGGAGTGTCGGATGTCCGGTGCGCCGGTATTCATACCACTGTTGGTTGTCGGTAAACAGCAGCGCATAGTATTTCTGGAGGTGGATACGCTCCATTTTTTCGTCGAAACTTTCGCTTTCGTCCCATTGGATGTCTGCGGCCGACAAAAATTCCTCGATGGGCGTGTCATAGTCAGGCAGCCAGTAGGTAATGGCATTGAGGGTACCGAGGTTGTAATGCGATTCGGCATCGGCCGACACCCATCCACGCAAGGCGGCCTCGGCAATGATGAACTGTACTTCGGCATAGTTCATGATGTTGCCCATCATCGGGTCGGTCTGGAGTGAAATGCCGGTAGTCGTCGATTCGAACGAGTGGAACCAAGATCGTTTTTCGGGTGCATTGCCGGGGGCATAACCGCTGGGGACGCCAGCATACGCGCCCAGGCTGGTGGCAATGGCCCATCGGCCCGAAAATAGCCGGGGGTCATTCCAGTTCACCAGGTTGTCGATGAAAAACTCGCAGATCGCGGGCTGACGCCAATCCTGTTCGCGCACTTCATTATAATATGGGGAGATGTAGGGCGGCGAGTCGGTCCACCGTAGCACGGCCGAGGCGCTGTTGTTGTTGATGAGCGGGTAAGTGGCCTGCGTAGACAGGATTTCCTGGATCTTGGCGGCACAGAAATCGGTCACTTCCGGGTTGCCCGAGACCCTGAGTAACAAGCGCAGGTACAGGGAATTGCCGAATCGGCGCCAATTGACCGCGACGCCACCATATACCGGGTCGCTGATGGCCGGTACGTCGTCTGCACCGGTCAACAACGTGTTGGCCTCTTCCAATCGCTCGAAGATGTCCATGTAGATCGCTTGCTGACGGTCAAACTTCGGCTCATAGATCACCTCATCGCGGCCTTTGTTCGATTCGGAATACGGCACATCGCCATAGGTGTCCGTCAGCAAGGCATAGATCCACGATTGGCAGATCAACGAAATCGCCATGAACGAGGGGCTGTACGATTCCTCACGGCTCGCGGCCGCATGGAGGTCCTTGAAATTCGTCAATTGGATATACCAGCTGTTCCAGGGATACGTTCCCCAGGTACGGGGTATGTCATACCGGAAAACCCGGCCATCCGAGTCGCCCATATTCACCGTTACCTGCATGAGTTCGTTGTTGAATGTCCGGTTTCGCGTCATGTTGGCCGCCATGGTATTGATGAGGGCAGCCGGAAGGAGCTGTTCCGGTAGCGCGTTCGGGCTGGTATTCGGATCCGTGTTGATGTCTTCGAAGTTACGTTTGCATGCGGCTTGCAGCACGACGAAGGCGAGTGCGATCCACCAGATGTTATGCTTGTTCTTTTTCATGATCACTGTCCATTTTACAATCCAAGGATAAGGTTCACCCCATACGTCCGGGTAGACGGGAACTGGGCCACTTCGAAACCCTGGACGATGTCCGAACCGCTCAGTGTGCCGAACTCCGGGTCGAACACCGGCCACTTGCTCCAAATGAATAGATTCCGGCCATAAACCCCGATGGTTGCCCGTTGCAGCCGGAGGCGCTGGGTGAGCCTGGGGGTCAGCGTATAGTCCAGGCGCAGTTCCCGCAGTTTGATGAAATCGGTCGAAAACGTGTTGCCTTCGCCATGGTTGAGGTTGTAATGTGATCGGTAGTAATTGTCGATGTCCATCGCGATGACATCATTGGGGCGGTAGGTGCCATCGGCGTTCTGGATCACGCCATCGCCGATGATCCCGTTATAGCGCCCGGGCAAGGTACTGGTCAGCTTTCCCTGTTCGTTCAGCTTATGGTGCGAATGGGAGAACGCGACGGCACCGTATTGCCCATCCACAAGCACGTTGAGCCTGATGTTGCGGTAGCTGAATTCGTTGTTGAGCCCGGCCCGCCACTTCGGTATCGTATTGCCCAGGTAGATGAATTCGTCGGTCATCCGCGCGAATCCGGTCGATTCGTCGTAGACGATCTGGCCGCTTGGCGAGCGCAGGAAGCCACGGCCCCATAGATCGCCCATGCTGCCGCCGAGGTTGGCAACGATGGTGCTGCCTCCCGGGCCCGAGCGGATGGTGAATCCCGTATCGGCCAGTTGGGTGATCTTGTTGCGGTTTGCCGAGTAGGTGAGGGTCATGTTCCAGTTGAACGCCTCTTTCGATTTGACGGGCGACCCCGTTACCGCCAGTTCCAGCCCTTGGTTGCGCACCTCGCCGATGTTGATCAATACGCTGCTGTAGCCGGTCGACCGGTCCAGGACGCGTTCCAGGTGTTGGTCTTTCGTTGTGCCGGTATATGCGGTGAGATCGACCGTCAACCGGCTTTTGAACAGCCGGATGTCGGTGCCGAGTTCGTAAGCCACCGTACGCAGCGGGCGGAGATCGGGATTGGGGATAAGCCCGGGGTTGACCAATGCGCCGGCATATTCGCTGCCTGCCGAAACGTAGTTGAATGACGTGCGGTAGGGTCTGCTGCCGCCGCTGCCTACGCCCGACATGGATAGGCGCAGCTTGGCGAAATTGACCGCATCGGGCAACGTCAGTAGCTCGGAGGCAATGAAACTCAGGTTTGCCGAGGGATAGAAAAAGCTGACGTTGTCTGTCCGCGTGGGCGTGGCCAACACGCTATTCCAATCTTGGCGAGCGGTCAAGTCGAAGAACAGGAAATTCCGGTACTCGGCAGAGACCAGGCCATAGAAACTGTTGATCACGTATTTGCTTTTGTACGGTAGGGTCGTCAGCGGGATATCGTTGTTGGCCATGCTGTAGACCCCGGGATACGTCAGCGCATCGGCCCTTGTCTCATCCTTGTTGTATTCATTCACCAAGGTGCTTCCCCCCGCGGTGACCGTGAAATTGACGTCGGGATGGACCTGTTTCGCATACCTGAGCAAGAAATCGCCGCCACGCTCCTGCGAAAATATACTCTGCGTGCGGTACATGCCCTTGGGGTAGCGGGAGGTGTCGTACGGCCGTTGCTGTGAACGTCGTTCATAGCCGAAGTCCATGGACGTGCGCAACTGCAGGCTGAGCGCATCGGTGAAATTGTATACCGCCTGGATGTTTCCCGTAAACCCGTTGCGGTTGGATTTATTGAGGAACTCGTAGGATACCGCATAGGGGTTTTCCGGAAACGTGCTGAATGGGTAGAGGATGCCGCGTTGTTCCTCGCCGATCCGCCAGTAGTTTTTCAACCAGTCGAGATCGGCATTGGGCTGCCAGAAGATGAACCAATACATGATCGACTGGTTGCCATAGCCCGCACTGGGTAGGTTGTCGCTCCACTTATTGGTATAGTTCAACCGCGAACTGATCTGCAGCTTTTCGGTTACCTTCGAATTGACCGCGAGCGAGGCGGTATTGCGATTGTATCCCGTGTTGGGCACGATCCAACTGTTCGTGACGTTCGTTGCCGAAAATCGGGCGGTGGTACGGTCGGTACCCCCATCCACGCTGATGGAGTTGGTGTACGTCTGGCCCGCATCGAAATACGTCTTGATCTTGTCGGGATAGGCGATCCAGGGTGTCCTTTCGGTTCCTTGAAGCTGCGTGACCGGGTCGAATTGGTAAAAGTGCTGTCCATCGAACCTCGGGCCGTAGGCCGAGCTCGTGGCGCTGGTGCTCGGCCCGTCTTCCGAAGCGCCGAATGAGTAGTAATGTCGGCCTGCCGTACCTTGTCCGTACTCCCATTGCAGGTCGGGCCAACGATTGATGTCCTCGATGGAGGCATTGGAATTGACGGTGATGCCGAGTCCTTTCCGGTTGGCCCGGCCCGACTTGGTGGTGATGATGATGGCCCCGTTCGCCCCACGTTGGCCGTATAGCGCGGCCGCGCCCGGTCCGCGGAGCACGCTTACGCTTTCGATGTCTTCTGGGTTGATGTCATTCAGGCCACTGCCGTAGTCGGCAGGCATGACGTCGCCCGACGTGCCGTATGCGTCTTCGCCACTATTCCCCGTGGCCCGCCCGCTTCCGTGGTTGATCACCACGCCGTCCACGACGATGAGGGCCGAATTGTCTTCGCTATTCGTCAGGTTGGTTTCACCGCGCAGGATGATCTTGTTGGAGCCGGTCGGACCGCTGTTGGAACGGACCAGGTTCAGTCCGGGCACCTTGCCGGAAAGTGCGTCCGTCCAGTTGCTGGACAATGCTTCCGTTAGCTTTTCGCCTTCCACGGTCGTCGTGGCGTAACCCAGGGCACGTTCCTCCCGCCGGATTCCCAACGCCGTCACGACGACCTCCTCGATTTCCGTCGACGAGGGGGTGAGCGTCACCACGATGCCTTCCTGCGCGTTGTCGATGCGCCTGGTCTGCGTTTCGTAGCCCAGCAAGGTGAATACCAAATCGGTGCCTTTGCCCACCGTCACGTCGAATCGTCCCGTTTCGCCGGTTGCCGATAATGTCCGTTGCCCGGATACGAGGGATACACCGTGCAATGGCTGGTTATCTTCTGCGTTGCGGACAACGCCTTGTACACGCACCTGTTCTTGCCGGTGGTGCGATGCCGGGACGTTACCGTGCGCCAACCCACCGGAGACCAACAGGCCGATGACGGTGCCCAGTGCACGCGTGATAATGGAATGCAACCGGGTTCGTTTGTGCATGTCGGCGTGGTCAATGTCATGTTGAGGATTTCGTTTCATGTCATACCCGTTTTTTTCATTGATAATGGATGTCTGCCCCGTTGGGTGCAAGTATATGGGGTTGCCTTATAAATTCATTGTCAAGGATACGCGGTCATCTGGGGCCGGTCCGTGTGCGACGCTATGGCGTCAGGCACAGGTAAAGCCCCGTAGCCGCCGCCGCGCCCAGCAACGGCCCCACGACAGGTATCCAGGCGTAAGCGGCGTTGAATCCGGCCTTGTCCTTTATCGGCAACAAGGCATGGACGATCCGCGGCCCGAGGTCCCGGGCCGGATTGATGGCATAGCCCGTCGTGCCGCCCAAGGCCAGGCCGATGACCCAGACCAGGAAGGCTACCGGAATCGCGCCCACCGATCCCAATCCGATGGGCGTGACCTGGTCGCTGCCCAATTCCGCATCGGTGAAGTAGAAAATGGTGAAGAGCAGCACGAATGTGCCCAACACCTCGCTCAGCAGGTTCACGGGCAGGTTCCGGATGGCCGGTGCCGTGCAAAACACGGCCTGTTTGGCGCCTGCGTCGTCCGTGGCCCGAAAGTGATCTTGATAGATCAACCATACGAGGAAAGCGCCCACCATGGCCCCAATGAATTGGGCGAGCACGTAAAAGAGCGCATCGATGGGTGCGATATTGCCTGCCATCGCCATCGCCAACGTTACCGCTGGATTCAGGTGCGCTCCGCTATACGGCCCCGCCACGACCACCCCCACGAATACGGCCAATGCCCAAGCGGTGGTGATGACCATCCAGCCGCCGTTGTGGCCTTTGGTGCCGTTGAGCACGACGTTGGCGACCACCCCGCCACCCAACAGGATCAGGAGGCCGGTACCGATGATTTCTGCGATAAATGGTGTCATAATTCAGTAGTTAGTCATAAGTCAAAAGTCATAAGTCGTACGTCAACGGTCGTAACTGACGACTATTTGAAATGTTTGGCGGTTTCGACCGCACGGTGCCAGTTTTTCAGTGCCTCGCCCGTATCGAACGAACGATCGGGCGCAAAGCGGCTATCGATTTGCCATTGGCTTTGGATGTCATCCAGGCTATCCCAGACCCCGACCGCCAAGCCCGCCAGGTAGGCAGCGCCAATGGCGGTGGTTTCCGTGATCTTGGGCCTGATGACCGTGGCCTGCAGGATGTCGGCCTGAAACTGGAGCAGGAGTTTGTTGGCCGTCGCACCGCCGTCTACGCGAAGCTCCTTGATTTCGGTTCCTGCATCGGCTTCCATCGCACGGAGGATGTCGACCGTCTGGAAAGCGATGCCTTCCAGCGCGGCGCGCGCGATATGCGCCGCATTGCTGCCGCGCGTCAAGCCCACGATCGTGCCGCGGGCATAGGGATCCCAGTGCGGTGCACCCAGCCCGGCAAAGGCGGGCACAAGGTATACGCCTTCCGTGTCCTTGACCCGCGAGGCCAATTCTTCCACATCGGCCGACTGGCGGATGATGCCCAGCCCATCACGCAGCCATTGCACGATGGCGCCGCCGATGAATATGCTGCCTTCCAGGGCATAGCTTACCCGGTCGCCCAGTTTCCAGGCAATGGTCGTGACCAGGTTGTTTTTCGAGCGTACCGGCTTATCGCCGATGTTCATCAAGAGGAAGCAGCCGGTGCCATAGGTGTTCTTGACCATGCCCGGCTGCGTGCAAAGCTGTCCGAAGAGTGCGGCTTGCTGGTCGCCGGCGATGCCCGCGATGGGCAACTTGGCGGCCAGGATATTCGCCGCCGTCTCGCCATAGATTTCCGACGAACCCCTAACGGTGGGCAGCAGGCTTTTCGGCACATCGAATAGTTCCAGGAGTTCATCGTCCCATGCCAAACGATGGATGTTGTACAGCATCGTGCGTGAGGCATTGGATACGTCCGTGACGTGTTTTTCGCCGCCGGTGAGGTTCCACACCAGCCAGGAATCGACGGTACCGAAGGCTAATTGGCCTTTTTCGGCCTTTTTGCGTGCACCGGGCGTGTTGGCGAGCATCCAATTGATCTTGCTGGCCGAGAAATATGCATCGATCAATAGGCCTGTTTTGTCGCGGATGGTATCGCTGTGCCCTTTTTCCTTCAGCTCATCGCAATACCGGGCCGTGCGCCTGTCTTGCCAAACGATTGCCGGACCGATGGGCCGTCCGCTGGATCGATCCCAGATGACGGTTGTCTCGCGTTGATTCGTGATCCCGATCGCGGCGATCTCGGACGCCTTCAGCCCCGCTTTCGCGACGGCTTCGGCAGCCACCGACAGCTGGCTCGACCAGATTTCCTGTGCGTCATGTTCCACCCATCCCGATTGGGGATAGTATTGCTTGAATTCTTTCTGGGCCAGGGCGATGATTTTGCCTTCGCGGTCAAAGATGATGGCTCGTGAACTCGTGGTGCCTTGATCCAGTGCCAGTATGTAAGTGGTCGTCATAATTGGTTTTTTTGCTAATTCGCTGGTCTGTCAATTTGGTTTGGCATGGCTTACACCCGTTTCACGGTAGGGGAAATAGGTGTTCGCAAGCGCGTTGTAGTCTTCGATTTGATGGGCCACCCACGTTGCATCCTTTTGCAGTTCGCCCGCCATGATGGCGGCTACCTTTGGCGCCATCTCGATCGATTTTTCGGCGTCGAGGAACAGTACCCTTAATCGCCTGGCCAATACATCTTCGACGGTGCGTGCCATTTCGTGCCGTACCGCCCACACCACCTCCGCGGCGATGTGGTCAAAACCTTCATGCAGCCGTTCGGCCAGTGCAGGATCGGCTTCCGCCGACGCTTGGATGGTGGGGGCATCGCTGCCATAAGGTTGCCAGTGTCCGGCATGCCTTTGCGTGCTGTAGCCACTTATCCGCGTGGTTTTCGTGCGGCACGGACGCGGTTCCAGCCCGGCCGTTTCAATGGCCTTATCCACCGTTTCTTCGGCCATTTTGCGGTAGGTGGTCCATTTCCCGCCCGTGATGGTCAAGAGCCCGGAATCGCTGACGATCAATTTGTGATCGCGGGAAATCTCCTTGGTCGATCCATTGGCCTTTTCGGGTGCTGCCAGTGGCCGCAGCCCCGCGAATACACTCAGGATATCCGTTTTACGCGGCGGATCGGTCAGGTAAGCGGCGGCGTTCTGCAAGATGAAATCGATTTCCGCGTCGAGGGGTATCGGCTCCAAGCTATGGGCGGCTATCGGCGTATCGGTCGTGCCCAGCAGCAGGTGATCATGCCAAGGGACACCGAATAGCACCCGTCCATCACTCGTCTTGGGAATCATCAGTGCCTCCCCGTTTCCCAGGAACGCGCGATCCACCACGACGTGCGTGCCTTGGCTCGGCCTTACCAGCGGTTTATGGTGGGCGGTATCCAGTTGCAGGATGTCATCGACGAAAACACCCGTGGCGTTGATCACGGCTTTCGCTTGAAGCTGGAACCGCCCGCCCGTCTCTTCGTCGATGAATTGGAGGCCGTTCACCTTTCCATTCCGGTCCTTGTGCAAGGCCGTCACCTTGCAATAGTTGAGTACGGCCGCATGGTGGCGGGCAGCGGTCTGTGCCAGGTTGATGGCCAGCCGCGCATCATCGAATCGCCCATCGAAATAACGTACGCCGCCTTTCAGTTTCCTGTCCTTGATGCCCTGCAACCGTTCATGGGTCTCTTTCTTTGACAGAAAGGTGGAGGTGCCGATGCGGTAGCGACCGGCAAGCCAATCGTAGATTTTCAAACCGATCAGGTATTTCCATTTGTCGAACCACGAGTAACACGGGATGATGAAGGGCTGTGCGAAGGCAAGGTGCGGGGCGTTCTCGAAAATCAGGCCACGTTCGTGCAGCGCGCCGTAGACCAACTTGATGTCGCCCATGGCCAAGTACCGCACACCGCCGTGCACGAGCTTCGTGCTCCTGCTGGACGTACCCTTGGCGAAGTCATGCTGTTCCAATAGGATCGTTCGGTATCCGCGGGTGGCCGCATCCACGGCGATGCCCAGCCCGGTGGCGCCGCCGCCGACGATGGCCAAGTCCCAATGGGTGCCTGAAGCGGCCTGGCTAAGCGCCGTGTTTCGATCGAGTAGGGGGACGTGCATGGTCATAAGGCAAAACTAAGTGATTCTTTAAATAAAACAAAATGAAATTAAAAAATATATAAATGAAACAAAACGAAATTCGAATTACCTGTTGAACGCTCGTTTATTTCGGCAAATTATGTACATTTGACGCAGATAACCGTTCCCCATGAATAACGTAGAGCGTCACCAGTTTATCATGAACCACTTGCAGCAGAAAGGGTCCGTCAACGTGCTTGACCTGTGCAAGCTGCTGGATGTATCGTCCGTTACGATACGGAAGGACCTGAAATTACTGGAAGACAGGCAATTGCTTTTCCGCACGCACGGTGGGGCTACGTCGATCAATCCCTACACCACCGATCGCACGGTTTTCGAGAAGGAAAAGATCCAGGCCGCCGAAAAGACGGCCATCGCCCGTGAGGCTGCCTCGATGATCGCAGACGGCGATTCGGTCATCATCGCGTCGGGCACCACCGTGCAGGCCATGGCCAAGGAAATCCAGCCGGTAGGCAACCTTACGGTTGTCACTTCCGCACTCAATGTGGCGGTGCAGCTGATCAAGCATGCCAATGTCGAGATCCTCCAGCTCGGGGGGATCTTGCGCAAGAGTTCCACGTCGGTGGCGGGGATGTATGCCGAACGCATCCTGGGCGATTTCTTCTGCAGCAAGCTTTTCCTGGGCGTTGACGGCATCGACCTGGAGTTCGGGCTCACCACCACGAACGCGCAAGAGGCACACCTCAACCGCAAGATGATGGAAGTTTCGCAAAAGGTGATCGTGCTGGCCGATTCGACCAAGTTCGGCAAGCGCGGTTTCGGTCGGATATGCGGCATCGATGAAGTGGATTGCATCATCACGGATAGCGGCATTTCGTCGCATACCGTAACGGAGCTGGAAAGGCTCGGCGTGAAGGTTACCGTCGTGTAGGGTAAGACTTCCCGAGGTTATAGCGTAAGGTGAATTGCTGCTGGTTATCGATCGCCCCTTCGGTGAAGTGGAAGCTCAGCGTGAAAATACCCTCCAGGCCCTTGTATCGCAGCGGTTTCCACCCCAACTCCAGCCGATCGTAGAAATCGGCCGTGTAGAACCGGTCGCCATAAGCGACATCCATCCCTTCGCCTACGTAGAGGGTGTTCGCGATAAATAGCTTTCTGTACTCGGCATACAGGTCTGTCAGGAACCCCATGGGCGTGCGCCATCCGTACACGCCGCGCAGCCTATCGTATCCGAAAAGCCCGCCGCCGCTCACATCCAGCGAATCCAGGAACGTGGAGCGGGAGAGGTCGATGCCGAGTTTGGCCAAGGCGGCGCCATTGTCGCGTACGGGCCTTTCGTTCGGATCCGTGTTATTCTTGCGCCCCGCATCATGCCATAGCGTGACGTAATGGGCGAAGTAGGCGGCCCCCATGCCTATGCGGCCTGAAACCCCGACCATGAATTGCTCGCGTTCGACTTCCGTCTGCCTGCTCGTCCAATCGATCCATACCTGTTGATGCAAGGTGCGGTTCCCGTATTTCCAGAACATCCCTTCCACATTGGGGCGATAGTAGTTCAAGGTATCGTTCAGCAAGGCGCGTGGATAGGCATCGAGCAACGCCGTTCGCGGAAACATCCCGATGTAGAAATCGTGGCCGTATTGCTTGTAATTGTAGTAAATGGTCGGTGTGATCTGTTGCCCCGTCGCCGATTTGGAACCGAATTCGTGCAGGAAGTTGGCTCCGGCGTGCAGGTAGTGGATGCTGTCCACCGAAAGGTGCAGGGTAGGCGCGAGGCGGGCGCCCAATATGGATTGCGAATACAACCCCGATTTGGCGTATTCCCGGTTGTCTGCGAAACCATGGAAATCGACGTTCCAACCCACCTGCTGCGCGTGCACACCGATGGTATGAGACAGCGCTAGGAGGGAGGCGGCGAGCAGTGGGCGGAATGTGTGCATCGTCAGGGGGTTGTGATGGATACCGGGATTTTCTTGCTGTTCCTCGAACCCGCGAACGGCGTGGTACGGATGGAGAACATCAGCATATAGTCGCCTGGAATCTCAGGCGCCAACACCGTTGTCGAAAACGTGGCGGAGGCATTCGGCGGGATCCGGAGGTGGCTGTAATCACCCGCTATCGCGCGGAATTCGACCTGTTCGAAAACACGTTGGCTGAATCCGTATTCGATGAAGCAATCCCATTTGCTTCCTTCGTTGCCGAAGGAAATCGTGTCGGGGTACGGGTTGTGCAATTCGAGCGTAACGGGCCGAAGCGCACCCGAAGGCATGGACGTCTCCAGGTCATCCGCCGTGATGCGCACTTTCTGGTACGTCCTGACCGAGTCGAGACGAGCGATATAGAGCGTTCCCCGATCCGTGGCGATCGAATCCCGTTCGCCCATCCCATGGCGCTTGAACGAGGCGAAATAGGCGCCCTGGTTGCGTAAGCTGTCCTCGATGGGCCAATAATCGTATTGGGTCTTCCGATAATCGCGCGTGTTGTACGAGAAGCCCTTGGTGGTATTGTTGGTGAAATTGTAATTGGAGATGTCCTGGAAGCCGTTGTCCATGATGAGCCAGCCATCCCCCACGGCCCCGTGGACCTGCTCGGCAAACTTTTCCTTGCCCCAAAACTGCCTGAGTCCCTTGATTTGCGATAGGCCCGGTACCGGGAAGATCAATACCACCCGGATGAGGGCGATGAGCGCGATGTTGGCGTAAAACAGGCGCATGAGCCAACGGGGTACCTGGGGTAGCCGTGCCAGGTACACGTAGGCCAAGATGACGAACGGAATGAAGGCGAGCAGCGTCCAATGCGCTTCCACGCGGCTCTTGAAAGTCGTGAGCAAGAAGAACAGCAGGAAACCGACGGCGTTGGCTTTCAGCACCCGCAGGAACACATCCGATGACTTTTGCCGATAAACGTAATAATACAGGAAGACGCCGGTCAATGGCCCGACGATGAGCAATTGGCTGAGCAGAAAGTCGGTCGTGAACGAAAGCCGATACGTGCGTGCCGTCCGGTCGAACAGGTGATACTCCACCGATGGATATCCGTTGTCGATCTGCCACAGGATATGGGGCAGGAGCAGGACCGTGGCCAATCCGGCGATCAGCCAGAAGCTTGGCCGCTTCAACAGTGGCCAATAGGCCAGGATGGTGAACAGGAATACGAGGATCGCATGGTACTTGCTGTAGACCATGCAGGCGGCGACCACGCCGAGGATGACCGCATCGCCCCACCGGTTCTCGCCGATGTACCGGCGGAGGAAATAGTAGAAGATGACGGTGAAAAAGAACAGCGGCGTGTCGGGCGTGGTGATGAAGCTATAGACGTGCAGGATGAGCATGCCCGCGTAGAGCACCACGAATAGCCTGGGGTTGTCGGCATATTCCCTGGCGATTTTCCAGAGCACGACGATGGCGGCAACGTTGGAGACGATGCTCAGCAGCCGCACGCCGAGCGTGGAGTGGGTGAAGAACGTGCCGATCTTGATGAACAACGCCACCATGGGCGGGTGGTCGTAGTATCCCCAGTCGAGGAACCTGCTGAATACCCAATAATAGCTTTCGTCATAGTGGAGTTCCGAAAACGCCGCCTGGACGACGTTGATGGCCAGCCAAGCCAGCAGGAAATAGCAGATCGTACGGTTCAGTTCCATGGGCATACCCTGTTTTTGTTAACCGGAAAACGTATAGCTGTAGTTGCCCAAGAAATTCCATACCGACACGATCGCGATGGCGATGAGTTTGGAAAGGTAGAAGTTAAGCTTCAGCCTACCGTGCAAGAACCAAAGCACGAGATTGTTGATGAGCAACCCCACCAATGCGAATCCGGCGAATTTGGAGAATTCGAGGAACATCCCCTGGTTCCCGATCACCTTGAATGTCCAAGAGCGATTGAGCAGGTAGTTGGTCACCGTTGCGGTACAGAATCCAAGCGAGTTGGCGACGTATTTGTGGAAGCGGAATCTTTCCTTGCAGATCCACGTGACCCCGAAGTCGACCAATACACCGGAAAACCCGACCAAGCCAAACCGTAGGAATTTCGCGAAAAACTCCGTATCCACCACCATGACCAGACCGCTAGACCTCCAGTAGCAATCGAGCGGGATCTTCCAGCAGTTGTTTTACCCGGACGAGGAAACTGACGGACTCGCGGCCGTCGATGATGCGGTGGTCATACGACAACGCGATGTACATCATCGGGCGAATCACCACCTGCCCATTTTCGGCAACCGGGCGCTCGATGATGTTGTGCATGCCGAGTATGGCCGATTGCGGCGCGTTGATGATCGGTGTCGACATCATCGAACCGAATACGCCACCGTTGGTGATGGTGAAGGTACCGCCGGTCATCTCCTCGATGGTCAGCTTGTTATCCCTGGCCTTGGTGGCCAGCGTCACGACCGCTTTCTCGATTTCGTGCAACGAAAGGGAATCGGCATTGCGGATCACCGGAACCACCAAGCCCTTCGGCGCCGATACGGCGATGGATACGTCGGCAAAATCGTTGTATACGATTTCATCGCCATCGATCCGGGCGTTCACCGCTGGCCATTCGTTCAGTGCGGTACACACGGCCTTGGTGAAAAAGGACATGAATCCCAATCCAACGCCGTGCTTTTCCTTGAACAGCTCTTTGTATTTTGCCCGTAGGTCCATGATGGGCTTCATGTTCACCTCGTTGAAGGTGGTGAGCATGGCCGTCTCGTTCTTGACGGCAACCAACCGCTTGGAGATCGTCTTGCGCAGCGAAGACATTTTTTCGCGGCGTTCGTTCCGGTTGCCCGTCGCTGGTTTCGGAGCCGTTGCCGAAGGTTGTTTCTCGGTTTCAGCGGGCTGCTTCGGTTGCGGGGCCGAGGCTTGTGCCTTCTCCGCATCCTCCTTGGTGATCCGTCCGTCTTTGCCCGTACCGGTCACCGCGGCGGCGTCGATGTTCTTCTCGCGGAGGATCTTCGCGGCGGCCGGCGAGGCCGTGCCTGCGGCATAGCCGTCGCCGCCGGTCTTTTCCGCGGTCGCCGCCGATTCGTCTTTTGCTTCGGTCGCTTTCGGGGTTTCGGCGGTTTCGGCGGTTTCGGTCTTTTGTTGCCCGTTTCCGGATGCAGGCTTCCCGTTTCCGGATTCCTCGATCCGTGCTACCAATGCACCGATTTCGAGGGTGTCGCCTTCCTGGGCCACGATCCGGAGGATGCCCGCTTTTTCGGCAGGTAATTCGAAAGTTGCCTTGTCAGACTCCAATTCCGCGATGTTCTCATCCATTTCCACGTAATCCCCATCCTGCTTCAACCACTGGGATAAGATAACCTCTGAAATCGACTCGCCTACGGTAGGCACTTTTATTTCTACGCTCATGATGACCTGTTATCGTATGTTATGTTCGTCAATCAAATTTTTTAGCCACTTTGACGGTTTTCTTGACCTCTTCCTTCACTTCCGCGCCGGCCCGGTCTTCGAACGCCCGGCCTACCACGGCAAGCTGCTGGGTGATGTGCTGTTTGGCATAGCCCGTAGCCGTGCTGCTGCTTTCCTTGCGCGATACCACGTCGAGGGAAATGCTGCGGTTCCGGAATTTACGGCAAATGTACGGCCACGCACCCATGTTTTCCGGTTCTTCCTGTACCCACAGGAATTCGGTCGCATTCTTGTATTTGGTACGGATGGCGCGGAGCTTGTCCATCGGGGTGGGGTAGAGTTGTTCCACCCGTACCACGGCCACATCCTTGCGCTCGTCGGCCTGTTGTTTTTCGAGCAGGTCGTAATAGATCTTGCCTGAGCAAAAGAGCACGCGCTTCACATCGGCCGATTTCACGTAGCTATCGTCGATGACTTCCTGGAATTGCGATTTGCCGATGAATTCGGAGACATCGCTCACCACTTTGGGGTGGCGCAACAGGCTCTTGGGGGTAAAGACCACCAACGGCTTGCGGAAATCGCGCTTCAGTTGCCGACGCAGCACATGGAAGAAGTTGGCGGGCGTGGTGCAATTGACGATCTGCATGTTGTTCTCCGCGCAGAGTTCCAGGAAACGTTCGATGCGCGCCGAGGAGTGCTCGGGGCCTTGGCCTTCCAGGCCGTGAGGCAACAGCATCACCAATGCGTTTGAACGCCGCCACTTGGTCTCGGCGCTTGAGATGTATTGGTCCACGATGATTTGCGCACCATTGTAGAAATCGCCGAATTGCGCTTCCCATATCGTCAGCGATTGCGGGTTGGCCAGCGCGTAGCCGTATTCGAAGCCCAGGACGCCGTATTCCGAGAGGTGCGAATTGTAGATGTTGAACCGTTCGCCGCCATTGATCTGCTGCAAGGGGATGTATTCCTCTTCCGAATCCTCCAGCGTGAGTACGGCGTGGCGGTGCGAAAACGTGCCGCGCTCCACGTCCTGCCCGCTTACGCGCACGCGTGCCCCCTCGTTCAGCAGGGTGGCATAGGCCATCAATTCGCCCATGGCCCAATCGAATGTCTTCGTCTTCACCATGTTGAGCCGTTCGTCGAAGAGGCGCGAGATCTTCCGGAAGAATTTCTTGTCGGTTGGCAGGGTGTTGATTTCCTTGGCCAGCGCGATGAAGGTCTTTTCGGTGACGCTGGTTTTGGCGGGAACGAAAATATCTTCGTACTTCGCCTTCCGCAGCCCCTTCCAAGCGCCCGAATACATCGGGTTGTCCTGTGTCAGGTTTTCATCCTCCTTCGAGTCATCGAGCCGATCCTGCAGGAGTTTACGGAAATCCTTTTCCATCTCCTTGGCCAGGTTGGCGTCCACGCTGCCTTGTTCGAGGAGTTTCTTGTTGTAGATTTCGCGCGGATTGGCGTGTTTCTCGATCGCCTTGTACAGCAGGGGCTGCGTGAATTTGGGCTCGTCGGCTTCGTTGTGCCCGTAGCGCCGGTAGCACAACAGGTCGATGAAAACGTCGGTGTGGTATTTCTGGCGGTATTCCACCGCCATGTTTATGGCATACACCAACGCTTCGACATCGTCGCCGTTCACGTGGAATACCGGCGACAACGTCACCTTGGCGATATCGGTACAGTAGGTCGATGAACGGGCATCCTTGAAGTTGGTCGTGAATCCGACCTGGTTGTTCACGACGATGTGGATGGTGCCGCCCGTGCGGAACCCTTCGAGCTTGGACATCTGGATCACCTCATACACGATGCCCTGGCCAGCGACGGCGGCGTCGCCATGGATCAGTATCGGTGCGATCTTGGTGGCATCGCCCTCATATTTCATGTCGATCTTGGAACGTACGATGCCTTCCACCACGGGGTCGACGGTTTCCAGGTGCGAAGGATTGGGCACCAGGCTGAGGTGTACGCTGGCGCCGTTGTCGGTGTTGATGTCGGTCGAATAGCCCAGGTGGTACTTGACGTCGCCCCCGAAATCCTGCTCCGCCTCCTCGGCATACGTCTTGCCCTCAAACTCCGAGAAGACGCTCTCGTAAGACTTGCGCAATATGTTGGTCAGCACGTTCAGGCGACCGCGGTGGGCCATCCCGATCACGAATTCCTGGATGCCCAGGTCGGCCCCTTTCTCGATGACCGAGTCCAATGCCGGGATCAGGCTTTCAGCGCCTTCCAGCGAGAAGCGTTTCTGGCCCAGGAACTTGGTGCCCAGGAAGTTTTCGAACACCACCGCTTCATTGAGCCGCTGCAGGATCCGTTTCTTCTTTTCCAGCGGGAAATTGGGCGTGTTGCGTTCGCTTTCCATGCGGTCCTGCAACCACTTGATCTTGTCGGGGCTGCGGATATACTTGAATTCCGCACCGATGGAGCGGCAATAGGTATCTTCGATGAGCTGCCGGATGTCGCGCAATTTGGCCGGACCGAGCCCTACTTCGACACCGGCATTGAAAACCGTGTCCATGTCAGACTCCGTCAGCCCGAACGTTTCCAGTTCCTTGCCGGGGTAGTATTTCCTGCGCTGGCGCACGGGATTGGTTTCGGTGAACAGGTGCCCGCGATCACGGTAGCCATTGATCATGTTGAGGACGTTGATTTCCTTCAACACATGGTCTGGCGGCATTTCGGCGCCGTCTGTCGTGCCGTTCTGGCCGAAATCGAAACCTTCGAAGAATTTCTGCCAACCAAAATCTATCGAATTGGGGTCCTCTTTGTACGCTTGGTATAGTGATTCGATATAGGCCGAATCCGCGTTACTCAGATAAGAAAGCTTGTCCATTTAGTTGTTTATGCAATAACTGCGTCAAAGTTATAATTATTAAATCGTTTGCCATAGCATTATCGGACAATTTTATGACGCAATCAACCCAGCGCCGAGGTTTCCTTGGGATAGAATTGCGCGCTCAGCTTCCTGAAGTCGACGGGCCGGTTGTCCTTGACGCTGCTTCCCACGCCGGCCACGTGCGCCCAATTCCCGTAGTTGTTGGCCGGGCTGTAATCGAGCAGCTTTTCCTCGAACCAGGCAGCGCCGCGCAGCCAATCGCCTTGCAGTTCGTGGATCAGGTAGGCGGCCAGGATCAATCGTTCATGATGCGGAATCAGGCCGGTATCGTTGAGTTGCCGCATCGCCCTGTCCACGATGGCGTTGCCGGTATTGCCGCTTTTCCAGCACGCGAACGCCTTTTCGTCGTCGAGGCTGACCGGTGGTTGGCCGGTTAATCCTTCCGGACGGAAGAAACGGTTGCCATGCTTTTTGAACATGAAACGGTAGTAGTCGCGCCAAAGCAGTTTCAAGATGATCTGGTCGACGCGTTTCCTGTCAAGCGTATTCGCTTCGGCCTCCTTCGCGGCGTGATAGAGCGTGTTGGGAGACAGCGCGCCCACCGCGATGTAGGGAGACAGGCTGGCGCAATCCATCGCGGGCTGCTCGCCGTAAAGGGATTTTTCCATCCGATCCAAGGCCGCCGATTCGCCGCCGGGAAAACCCATGCCAGCGGCTTGCTTGATTTCGTCGGCGCCAAAGCCCAATTCAGCCAAATCGGGGAGATGCCCGATTTCCAGGTCTTCCGGTACCGAAATCGCTTGCGGGGTATCCAGCTGCGGCCTGATCGAACTTTCCCGCTCGGTTTTCTTCTTGAAGACGGCGAAGGCGTCGGGTATATCCTTGATGGGAAACGGCAGATCCTCCTTATGGTACAGGGTATGGCCGATGAAGTGACGCAGGTTGATCTGCAGCTGCCACAACGCTTCCTCCACGCGTGCCGAGATGGACGTCTCTTCATGGGCCACCTCGCGGTGGTGATACACCTCGTCTACCCCGTGCTTTTCGGCGAGCTTCGGCAGCACGTCTTCGGGTCGGCCATGGGCCACGACCAGGTCGCCGCCCAGGCGCTTGAGCGCTTTCCGCAGTTCGAGCACGTTTTCGCGCAGGAAGGCGGCGCGCAACGGCCCCGTCTTTTTCGTGCCGTATTTCGTTTCGGCGAAGTGCCGTGGGTCAAAGCAATAAACGGGTACGAGCTGTTGGCTACGTTCGGCCGCACGGAGCAAAATCTCATTGTCGTGGATACGCAAATCATTCCTGAACCAGACCAAAATCGTGCGTTTGCCCATGCGTTAGTAGCGGATTAAATTCTACAAATATAGGCTTTATTCTCGACGTAATCGGGGGTTTTTGACGGCCAGCATCGAATATTGACACTAAAACCACATTTGCCAGACGGCGACGGCGATTCGGTATCGTTGTTATACCACGCATTTTTAGTATGTTTGCACGAAATGTCGACATAGGTTAAACATAATCTGTTTTCGATTGTAATGCTAATGTTAGGAAACCAAGCGACCTGCTTGAGGGATGGAATTACATCGCCAATAAAGACAACATGTTCGAATGAAGATCCTGATCACCGGTCTCAATAATTATTTGGCAAGGAACATTGCCGTATGCTTGGCCGAAGAGCGGCACGAAGTGACTTGCCTGATCAGGAACAGGAAGCTCTTCTATAAGCACGTGCCAGAAAAATACGGCATACGCCTCCTCGAGAACGACCTGTTCATGGGTGCGCTGCCGACCGGCCTGGACAAGGAAACCAACGTGGCCTTTTACTTTAACCAGTCGCCCGTCAACGAGTTGGATATCCGTCTGGAAATGGAGCTCATCGCATTGCAGAAATTCATCCGGGCATTGAAAGCCACGGCGTGCGGACACCTCATCTACGTCACGAAACTGGCCGATGAGAACGTGGAGAAGATCAAGTCTTACATCAGCCGCAGCGGGCTGGATCACACGGTCGTCCGGATCAGCAACATCGTGGGCAAGGGGTCTGCGCTGATGAATGTGTTCGCCAACCTGGCCAAGCGGAAATTGGTGGTGGTGCCCAGCGAATTCGGTACGAGCCGCTGCCAGCCGGTGCATTTGCTGGATGTCTGCGCTTACCTCAACAAGATGATGTGCGATGCCGATGCCTACGGGCGGGTGTTCGATGTCGGTGGTCCGGACGTGATGACCTACAAAGAGGCGTTCGAACGTTACCTGGATATCGCAAGGATCAAGAAACGGAACACCTTGGCCTTGCCGGGCTTGGGGATACCCATGTCTGTTCTGCTGGGGCGGTACATCTACCGTTTCGAGCAGGATCTCGCGGCCACGTTCGCGGCGTATATGCGGCAGGACCTGGTCGTGGTCAACACCGGGCTGCAAGCGTTATATCCAATCAGGCTGGCCCCCTTGAATGCTTCGATACAAGATGCGATGACATGATGGAAAAGCGGGTATTGGTAACCGGAGCGAGCGGATTGGTTGGACGGACATTGATCCCGGCGTTGGTGGCGCGAGGCCATTCCGTCCATGCGCTGAGCAGGAGCGAGACACGCCATGGGCAGCCGGGCGTCACGTTTTTCGTTTGGGATGTCGACACCGGACACATCGACCCGCGGTGTTTGGATGGGGTAGGGGCCATCGTCCACCTCGCCGGCGAAAACATCGCCGCGCGCCCTTGGAGCGACAGGCGGAAGCGGGCGCTGGTAGAAAGCCGCACGAAATCCATCGCATTGCTTTATGAGGTATTGGAAAAGCGAAACCATGGCGTCCAGACGGTGGTTTCGGCTTCGGCTTCGGGATACTACGAGCCCAACGTTGACGCGTGGATGTCCGAAGATCGGCCGCCTGCAGACAATTTCCTCGGGCAGACGGGCTACGCCTGGGAGCGGGCCGTGGCGCAGGGGCAACGATTGGGCGTGCGGACGGTTTCCATGCGCAGCGGCGTGGTGCTGGCGAACGAAGGCGGCCTGTACCCGAAGTTCGCGGGCATGGTGAAGCGGGGCCTTGGCTCAGCCCCCGGATCGGGCGACCAGTGGTTGCCCTGGATCCATGTGGACGATGCGGTGGCGGGATACCTATTTGCGCTTGAGCACCATGGCGTAAGCGGCGTATACAACATGGCCGCTCCGGGCCAGGTGCCGTTCCGCCAATTTTTGCAGGCCATTGCCCACCACTACGGCAAGCCGCTGTGGCTGCCCAACATCCCGCGCGTTCTCCTCAAGGCGATGCTCGGACAACTCAGTGAACTGTTGGTGGACGGTACGCGGATGTCGGTCGAAAAGCTCCGCAACGCCGGTTTTCGGTTCAAATACCCCGAAATCGGCGGTGCCGTGGCTGCGCTGGCGTCTCAGGAAGCCAGTCGCCGCGCGTAGCCCTCGCCTCGGAAACTACCGCCCAGCCACACGGACGGTAGCTTTCCCATCGATGCCGGGCGAGCCCGAATACACCATGCCTTGCGAAACATTCGACAACGGGCGGCCCGGCACGCCCCGATTGATCATGGAATAGATGTTTCGCAGGTCGTTCTGCGGATCCACGCGATACCCGCCTGCCCGCGTGTCGATTTGCAGATAAGCGGCCTGTTTTTTTTCCTCGCGCTGCGGCACGACACCACCGGGGTCGTACGAAACGACCACGTTGCCGCCGTTGCCATTCGGGTGCGTCCGCGAACCGTTGTTGTTGGCATCATGGCCACCGGCCAGGATATGCAATCCGCCCAACCGCTCGAATCGGATGGTGATGTCGAAATCCGTCCCATTGTTCTTGCCATCGGTGCCGAAGAGGTAGGCGCGGTCGCCTATTTCGGCGTGGCGTACCACCAGGGTCACGTCCTTCTTGCCGTAGAAAATCAATTGGCTTCGGTCTTTCATGATGAGCGTGTCGATGTGCAGCACCAAAGACGAGTCCCGCCCGCCAATCATTTCCTTTTTTTTCCGGTCCACTTGCAGCTTCTCGACGTGAAGCGTGTCCGCACCCTGTGCAAAGGCGCCTGTCGAACAGCCTATCAGGATCGATGCGATCAGTGATTTCATGGTTTTTATCCTCCTTGTTTTTTGACGGTATCCGGCGCCCAAAGTTTAATTGATGTTACAAAAGGCGCTTTATGCCCGTCAGTCGACGGATATTCGTTATTTTCGGCGCAAGTTAAGTTGATATGACACGTGTCTTTTTTAGCGCTTTGCTGATTTCGGGGTGGCCAGGGTATGGGTTCGCAATGCAGGATACCACCAATCGCTTGGCGGAGGTGCGTGTAAACGCTTACTTCTCCGAGCAGTCGCTGCTGCGCCTCACGACATCGGCCGGCGTGGTCGGTAACGCCTTGCTGGATCGCCAAGGCGGGATGTCGTTGCTGCCCGCCATCAACTCGGTGCCGGGCGTCCGCATGGAGGAACGGTCGCCCGGCAGCTATCGCTTGTCGCTTCGCGGAAGCCTGTTGCGTTCGCCGTTCGGTGTCCGGAACGTCAAGGTATACTGGGACGAGATCCCGCTTACCGACGCGGGGGGCAACACGTACCTGAATCTGCTGGACCCGGGGGGCGTTGAAGCCATCGATGTGCTGAAGGGGCCCGATGGTAGCCTTTTCGGCGCGAATTCGGGCGGCGTGGTGCGCATCGCGCCGTATGGCACGGCGAGGGAGGGAGGCCATGAGGCCTCCTTGCGGCTCAATGGCGGTTCGTACGGCCTGTTCCACCAGCAACTGGCAACGGCGTTGCAGCCTACGGAGCGTTACCGGTTCAGCTTCAACCAATCCCACCAGCGATCCGACGGGTACCGCCAGCATTCGGCGATGAACCGCACCGCGTTCCAGACGGTGCAGCGCTGGGACTATGGCGACCGCAGCGCATTGCGGCTCCTCGCATTGTATTCCGATCTGCGTTACGACACGCCCGGAGGCCTCAATGAAGCCCAATTCCGGGACGACCCGCGTGCGGCGCGCCCCGCCACCGCGGCGGCGCCTGGGGCGGTGGAGCAACAGGCTGGCATCAGGAACAAGACACTGGTGGGCGGTTTGGTGCACGATACGCGCCTTTTCCCGGCCCTGCGGCACGTTGCCGCCATCTTCGGCTCGCGCACGGATTTTTCCAACCCCTTCATCACCAACTACGAGTTGCGCGACGAAAGCAATTTCGGTTTCCGCACCTATGTCGACTACGGTGGCGGCGAAGGGACGTCGGTGGAGTGGCACGCCAACGTGGGAATGGAATGGCACTCGGGCAAAACGGACATAAACAATTACCGGAACGACGGCGGTATCCGGGGGGAGGCGATGAATTTCGATGCGTTGCGCAGCCGGCAACAGTTCTACTTCGCCCGTTTCAGCGTTGATGTTTTGCAGCAGCTGACGGTGGAAACCTCCTTGAGTGTCAATTACTACGGATATCGCTTCCGCACGATATTCCCGGAATACCAACCTGCGTTTTCCAAGCGGTCATTCCGGCCGGAATGGATGCCGCGGGCGGCGCTTTCCTACCTGGTGACGCCCCACTTGGCCTTGCGGGCATCGGTATCCCGCGGGTATTCGCCGCCCACGATCGAGGAGGTGCGGCCTTCCGACCAAACCATCAACACGGCGTTGCTGGCCGAAACGGGCTGGAACCACGAATTCGGGTTTCGCTGGGAGACCGCCGGACGCCGCGTCTTTGCCGACGGCTCCATTTTCTATTACCGGATGACCGATGCCATCATCAGGCAGCTCAACGCCGACGACGAGGAATTTTTCGGCAATGTGGGCGGTGTGCACCAGCGTGGGCTGGAACTGGCCATCGGGGCATGGCCCGTTGAACCGCGAGCGGCGGGCGTGGTGCGCGGCTTGCAGCTTACCACGAACCTGACGGTGAGCCGGTTCCGATTCGGTAGCTACCGGGTAGATGAAGATGATTTTTCGGGCAATAAATTAACGGGGGTGCCGGCGGGTACGGTGGTGAGCAGCGTGTTGGTGGCGTTTCCGAAGGGCATCGACGCCTATGTGATGCATAACCACACGTCTGCGATCCCATTGAATGATGCCAACACGATGGCGGCCGACGGCTATCACCTCTTGCAGGCCAAAGTGGCCTGGCGCATTCCGCTGGGGGGTAAGTTGGCGCTTCAACTCTTCGTTGGTGGCGATAACCTATTGAACCAGCGTTATAGCCTGGGCAATGACATCAATGCGTTCGTGCCCAAAGGCACGCCCCATCATGTGGGGCGGTATTTCAACGCTTCGCCATTGCGGAATTTCTACGGGGGGATGGCGGTGCGCTACTGAGCGCCGTTGGCAAGCAAATAGAAACTTCGTTGTACCGGTTTCAAAAATTATCCCTAATTTCGGGGCCGTTAAACAACGATTAACTAAGATATTACCATGAGTTTGAAAGATTTCAAAGGAGTTATCACCGGCGACGCCGTCCAGGAACTGTTTGAGGTGGCCAAGGCCCACCGGTTTGCGCTTCCGGCGGTAAACGTCATTGGCACCAACTCCATCAATGCCGTGATGGAGACCGCCAAGGCGGTCAATTCACCGGTGATTATCCAGCTGTCCAATGGCGGTGCGCAGTTTTACGCTGGCAAGTCGTTGAACAACGATGGGCTGAGGGCCTGTATCCTCGGTGCCGTATCGGCCGCCCACCACGTACATTTGCTGGCCGAACACTACGGTGTTGCCGTTATCCTGCATACAGATCACGCAGCCAAGAAGTTGCTTCCGTGGATCGATGGGTTGCTTGACCACGGCGAGCGGTTTTTCCAGCAGCACGGCAAACCGCTGTTCTCTTCGCATATGCTGGATCTTTCGGAAGAGCCGATCGAAGAGAATATCGAGATCTCGAAGCGGTACCTGGCGCGCATGAAGCCGCTGGGCATGACCGTCGAGATCGAGCTTGGCGTTACCGGCGGCGAAGAGGACGGGGTGGATAATTCGGATGTGGACAGCTCCAAGCTGTACACGCAGCCCGAGGAAGTGGCCTATGCCTATGAGCAGTTGAAGACCGTAAGCGACAAGTTCACCGTGGCGGCGGCATTCGGCAATGTGCATGGCGTGTACAAGCCCGGCAACGTCAAATTGCAGCCCATCATCCTGCACAATTCGCAGGAATACCTGCGGGAGAAGCTTGGCCTGTCGGCCGAGAAGCCGATCAACTTCGTTTTCCACGGCGGTTCGGGGTCGGCACCCGAGGAAATCACCGAGGCCATTTCGTACGGTGCCATCAAGATGAATATCGATACCGACATGCAATGGGCATTCTGGGACGGTGTCCGCGACTACTACCAGGGCAAGGAAGGTTACCTGCAGAGCCAGATCGGCAATCCGGAAGGCGCCGATTCGCCGAACAAGAAATATTACGACCCGCGCGTTTGGTTGCGCAAGGGAGAGGACACGTTCGTGAAGCGGCTCACCCAAGCGTTTGAGGAACTCAATGCCGTCGACGTGAACGGCAAGCTGTAAACGAGGACGTCATCGGTCTTACCAACCCCGGCCTAGCGCAGCTAAGCCGGGGTTTTTGGTGTCATGCCCCGCCCCGTGCCCCACGATCTAAATGCTACAATCTGAAATCTAAAACCTGAAATCTACAATCAATTGAGTACCTTTGGCCCATGCCAGAGAAAATCGTTATCCTTGATTTCGGCTCCCAATACACCCAATTGATCGCGCGCAGGGTACGGGAGCTAAACGTTTATTGTGAAATCCATCCCTATAACAACCTTCCCGATCTTGACGAAACGGTCAAGGGGGTCATTCTCTCGGGCAGCCCGTTTTCGGTTCGGCAGGCCGACGCGCCGCAGATCGATTTCCGGTCGCTCCAGGCCAGGGGTCCGCTGCTGGGCGTCTGTTACGGTGCGCAGTACATCGCGCAGCACTCGGGCGGAGACGTGGTGGCCTCCACGATACGGGAATACGGCCGGGCCAACCTGCAGTATGTCGACGCCGGCAACGACCTGTTGGCCGATGTCCATGCCGATTCGCAGGTCTGGATGTCGCATGGCGACACGATCGCCGAGATCCCGGCCGGGTTCGAGGTCATCGCGAGCACCGACAAGGTGAAGGTGGCGGCCTATCACGTCCGCGGTACGCAGACCTATGGCATCCAGTTCCACCCGGAAGTGACCCACAGCACCGATGGGGTCACGCTATTGAAGAATTTCGTCGTCGATATCTGCGGGTGTACGCCCTCGTGGACCGCCGACGCGTTCGTGGACACGACGGTAGCGTCGCTTAAGTCTAAACTGGGCAACGACCATGTCATCATGGCGTTGTCGGGAGGGGTCGACTCGACGGTTGCCGCCGTATTGTTGCATCAGGCCATCGGCAAGAACCTCCACTGCATCTTTGTCGACCACGGGTTGCTGCGCAAGAACGAATATGAACAAGTGCTGGAATCCTACCAGCACATGGGGCTCAATATCAAAGGGGTAAACGCAAAGGACCGCTTTTACGAAAAGTTGGCTGGCGTGAGCGAGCCCGAACAGAAGCGCAAGATCATCGGCGGGGCGTTCATCGATGAGTTCGACGATGCGGCGCAGGCCGTACAGGCCGAGCTTCCCGAGGGCGTGGAGGTCAAGTGGCTCGGGCAGGGCACCATCTACCCCGATGTCATCGAGTCGGTATCGGTCAAGGGCCCTTCGGCCACGATCAAATCGCACCACAACGTCGGTGGGCTGCCTGACTTCATGAAGCTGCGGGTGGTGGAACCGCTCAATACGCTGTTCAAGGATGAGGTCCGCCGCGTGGGCAAGGCCCTTGGCGTGGCGCCGAATATCCTGGGTCGGCATCCCTTCCCCGGGCCGGGGCTTGCCATCCGCATCCTCGGCGAAATCACGCCCGACAACGTGCGGATGCTGCAGGAAGCCGATGACATCTACATCCGCAACCTGCGCGAATCGGGGTGGTACGACCGCGTGTGGCAGGCTGGCACGATTTTCCTGCCGGTGCAATCGGTGGGTGTCATGGGCGACGAACGCACGTACGAGCATGTCGTCGCGCTGCGGGCCGTGGGGTCGCTCGATGGCATGACGGCAGATTGGATACACCTGCCCTATGAGTTGCTGGCAAAAATATCGAATGAGATAATCAATCACGTAAAAGGCATAAACAGGGTTGTATATGATATCAGTTCAAAACCTCCGGCCACGATTGAATGGGAGTAGTTGGTTCGCGGGCCTAGCGGCGCTGCTCTTCATCGTTGGGTGCACGCCCAAGGTACGCGTACTGCGCGCGCCGGACAGCGGTGCGCCGACGAAGAAGACCGAGCGGCCGGAAGAGAAGCGCGAGGCCACTGAGAAGGCGCCGGATGCGGAGAAGGTGGCCGTGAACGAGATCGCGCTGCTGCTGCCATTCGAATTGGATAAAGCCAATCCGCATGCGCCGAGCGCGGCGGATATCAAGCGATCCGCGTTGGCGCTTGATTTCTACCAAGGGTTCAAGCTCGGATTGGACGTGCTTGCCGACCAAGGTTCGCATTTCAGGCTCAACGTGCTGGACACGCGCGATGACACGGGCGAAAACGTCCGCATCGCCAAATCGGACGCCGTGCAGCATGCCGCGTTGGTGGTGGGGCCGGTGTTCCCCAAGGAAATACAGGTGTTCGGTTTCAATGCATCGCTGGGCGACGCGCTCCAGATTTCGCCGCTGGCGGCCAGCACGCCGGCCGAATTCAACCTGCCCAACCTGGTGACCGTGACGCCGCCGCTTAGCGCACACATCAAGCAACTGGCGGCACACATCGCAGCGCAGTACCGCACGGGCGATGCGGTTATCCTATACGATACGCAGGACGCCACCAGCAGGCAGTTCATACAGCCGCTTAAGGCCGAGATCCAGCGCATCGACAGGAACATCGACATTGCCCAGGTGCAGGATGACGCGGGCATGGAAAGCCGTGTGCACGTTTCCGGCAAGAACCTGGTCGTGCTGGCCACCACCAACAAGTACCAGATTTCGCCCATCTTGGCCCATTTACGCGGTTTGCATGACGAACTTTCGTACCAGATCCAGCTCTTCGGCCATCCCAATTGGGCCAAGCTCGAGTTCGACGATGCCGATGGGCTGGGCGTTTTCCGCACCCGCATCACCGCATCGTACTTCATCGACCGGTCCGACCCGGCCGTCCGCCGCTTCGATCAGCGCTACCGCGAGGGGTTTGGCGTGGCGCCCACCGAATTTGCGTACAAGGGATATGATGCGGCGTATTACTTCGGCGGGTTGCTGGGCAAGTACGGCGAAGGCTACAAGGAATACATCGTGAAGGAGGCGCATCAGGGGTTGCACAATGCAATGCGGTTCGAATACAATCCCGCTTGGGGTTACGTGAACAACGCCATTTCGATGATGCAGTATGGCAGCGGCGATTTCAGGCCGATCGATTGACCCGTTTGCCGTAGCCGCATGTCGCCCGAGAAAACGGTAGCCCTACAGACCCGTACGGTACAACGGTTGTTGGACGGGTACGGACAAGCCGGGAACATCCCGTTGGCCCGCTTCCTCACCGGATTCTACAAGCGGAATCGCCAGATGGGCGGACGGGACAGGCGCACCGCTTCACGGTTGGTTTACCAGTATTTCAGGTTGGGCCGCGCGGCCGAACACGCCGACCTGGCGATGCGGCTCGCGATCGCGGAGTTCCTTTGCAGCGGCGAGCACGCGTTCGTGGAGGTGATGCTGCCCGACTTGCATCCCCACGTCCATGCCGATTTGGCGCATAAGGTCGCCTTGCTGGAGGCGCGGACCGCGTTCCGGTGGGAGGCCGTCTTCCCGTTCGGTGAGCGGCTGTCAGGCGGCATCGATCACCGGGCGTTTACCGAAAGCCTATTCGTGCAGCCCGATTTGTTCATCCGCCTCCGCAAGCGGCATGCCGACGAAGTCAAGGCGGTGTTGGCGGGCGAGGGCATCGGTTTCCGGCAAACCGATGACTTTACCCTGGCGTTGCCCAACGGCACGGCGCTAGGCCACCTGGATCGCCTCTCCGGCAAGTTCGAGGTACAGGATCGGTCGTCGCAGCAGACCGCGCACCATTTCCGGGCGTCGGCGGGCGAGCGGTGGTGGGATGCCTGCGCGGGCGCAGGCGGCAAGTCGCTGTTGTTGCTCGATACCCATCCGGGCGTGGACCTGTTGGTGTCTGATGTGCGCCCAAGCATCCTGCGCAACCTGGATGCCCGCTTCGCCGCGGCGGGCATCACGTCATACCGGCAAAAGATCGTCGACCTGGCCAAAGGCACCGAAGCCATCCTCGGCGACGAGCGGTTTGACGGAATCATCCTGGATGCGCCGTGCACGGGGTCGGGCACGTGGGGGCGTACGCCCGAACAGATTTCCAGCTTTGCCGCGAGTTCCATCGATCGCTTCGCGGCGGTGCAGAAGCAGCTGGCGGGCAATGCCGCCAGGCACCTCAAACCGGGCAAGCCCTTGGTGTACATCACCTGCTCGGTGTTTGCCGACGAGAACGAAGGCGTCGTGGCCGAATTGGAGCAGCGGCACGGATTGCGGTTGGAGCATGCCGAATTGCTGGCAGGCTATCGCCACCACCGTGCCGATAGCCTGTTCGTCGCCCGGTTGGTGAAGCCGTAAGCCTTACCCTTCCGCTTTGTTGCCCTCGTTTGGCCCTTCCTTTTTCTGGCTTCTGGAGGCGGTGGGCAGCTGCGCGGGTTTATCCTTGCTTTCGCCCAGGTAACTGGGCAGTTCCATGCCCGCCATGTCGAAAATGTCCTTGAGCGGCGGTACCGATTTGTACAGGCCGGATACGAAATTGGCCGTGGAGGTCTTGCCGTCCTCGCCACCGCCATTGCCGCCATCCCATACGGTCACCTTATCGATCTTGATGTTCTTGATGGCCTCGGTCTGCAGCCTCACCAATTCCGGCAATTTATCGGTGATCAGCAACAGCACGGCATCCTTGGGGTTGTTGCCCGCCGATTTGACGATTTCATTGAGGCCCTCCGCTTGCTTGGTGAGCATCTCGTACACACCGCGGGCTTCGGCTTCCAGTTTGGCGAAGATGGCATCGGCCTCGCCGCGCGCCTTTTCACGGAGCTGTTCGGCCTCTGCCTGCGCCTCGATGATGGCTTTCTGCTTCTGGATCTCGGCCGCCACCACGATGGTGGCGTTCTGTGCCGCCCGGTCGCGTTCGGCCCGCGCATTTTCGGCGCGTTGCTCGGCATGGTAGGCCTCTTCGAGTGCCTTGGCTTGTTGTACCTTTTCGGCCGCCACCGCTTTCTTGAGGGCTTCCGCCTCGCGTTCGCGCCGATCGGCGTCGGATGCCGCGATCTGGATCTTGGAGAGGTTTTCGCCTTGCACGGCGATGGCGTTGGCGTCGGCGATCTTCACCCGCGTGTCGCGATCGGCCTCGGCCTTCCCGATGTTCTCGTCGCGTGCGGCGCCCGCGATGCTCACCTCCCGGTCCTTGTCGGCTATGGCCACTTCCACATCGCGGTCGCGCTGCATCTCGGCCACCTTGATGTCGCGTTCCTTCTCGGCTTCGGTCTTGCCGATATCGCCCAGGCGCTCCTGCTCGGCCACCCGGATCTTGGCTTCGTTGATCGCCTTGGCCGCCGCTTCCTTGCCCAATGCGTCGATGTAGCCGCTTTCGTCCTTGATGTCCGTCACGTTCACGTTGATCATCTTGAGGCCGATCTTGTTCAGCTCGGCTTCGACGTTGGTGGCGATGTTGTGCAGGAACTTATCCCGGTTGTTGTTGATCTCTTCGATATCCATCATGGCGACCACCAGGCGCATCTGCCCGAGGATGATGTCCTTGGCCAGTTCGTGGATCTGCGGGCGCTGCATGCCCAACAGGCGTTCGGCGGCGTTCATCATCACCGCCGGTTCCGTCGAGATGCCGACGGTATAGCGGGAGGGTACGTCCACGCGGATATTCTGCTTGCTGAGCGCGCTGGTCAGGTTCACCTCGATGGAAATGGGGGTGAGGTCCAGGAACGAGTAGTCCTGGATGACCGGCCAGATGAAAGCGGCCCCACCGTGGATGCATTTCGCGGTGCGGGTGCCTTCGGAGGCGTTCTTGCCGACCTTGCCGTAAACCACCAGGATACGGTCTGACGGGCAGCGCTTGTAGCGCTTGAACAGCGAGACGATGAATACGAATACGATGATGATGCCTACGGCGATCGCGATCAAGATAAATTCCATACGGTTACAGTGTTTTGTGGTTCGTAAATATACAAATCTTCAAATCATCAAATCATCAAATCTTTCCCGTCACCAAGAGTATGCTTTCATTGACGATGCCGATGACCGTAACGGGTTTGCCGGTGGCGATGTCTTCCGCGTCATCGGTCAATGCCCTGAGCTCGCGGAGCGAACCCTGTACCCGCACGTGCACCTTGCCGTATCCGCCGCGCGACGCCGGTATCCGCAGGTAGGTCTCGCCCTGTTTCCGCAAGGCGTTCTGGATCATCAGCGTACCGCTTGCGCGTAGCCGGGCCATGCGGGAGAACAGGAAGAACATGATCAGGACGATGGCGATGCCGGATAGCGACGACCACAGGATCACCCAACCGATGGGCAGGTTGCCCTGGATGCAGGCCAAGCCGACCCAACCGAACACCGTGAAGAACGTGATGAAGTTCTTGATGGTGAAGAATTGGTAGTCGATGCCGCCGTCGCCGTCCACGTATTCGTCCGAATCGCCGAACGCGCCGTCGTCGTCACCCCCGATGAAGGAGATGATCGTTTGCACGAGAAACATGAAAGAGAACAGCAGGGCCACCGCCCAGAAGAATTTCTCGACCCCCCCGAGGGTCTGCCACCACGCTGCTATGGATAGTGTCGTCATCGCGTCATTAGATTTATGCTGCCGTTTATACGGTTATGCCGTGTTTGTCCATTGGATGTCAAATTTGGGAAGATGTTACAACAATTCCTAATTTCCCAAGTTTTTCCTGTTTTGGTCGGTTGCTTTGCCGATATTAAATAAATAAAGCCATGAAAAATGCAGTTGTCGGTTTTATCGCGCTGTGCGCGGTCAACCTTTCCGTAATGGCACAACCTGCCGCCCCCCGCGGTGTGCCTGCGGTGGTACTCAATGCGTTCCAGCAGCAATTCCCGAAAGCCCGGCTGGTGGAATGGGAAAAGCGGAAAAACGGCGATTACGAGGTCGAGTTCGTCGTCGGGCTGATGGGGCGGGACCAACAGGCGTCCATCAGTCCCGAAGGGAAGGTGCTCAGGCATGAAGAAGACCTTTCTTCCTCGTCGTTGCCGGCGGCCGTCAAGCAACAGTTGAAGGCAGGTTTCGACGGGTACCGTGTCGGCGACGTGAAAAAGATCACGGCCGATGGAAAGGTGGTGTACGAAGTGGAATTGGAAAGCCGCCAAGGCGACCTGAAAGTCGATTTCGACCCCCAAGGAAAGGTACTGAAAGAGCGGTTGGACTAACGTCCAGCCGCTTGGCCCTTCAATGCGCCGACAAACGCCGGGATGCGGTCCATGTAGTCGGGCATACCCAGTAGCCGTACGAATGCCGTGCCCACGATGGCGCCATCGGCGTGATCGGTGGCCCGGATGAACGCATTCCGATCGGAAATGCCGAACCCGATGACGACCGGGTTGGCCAGGTGCATCGACCGTATGCGCGCGAAGTACGCCTCGGTATTTTCCGTCACCGCCAGGTCCTTGCCCGTGGTGGCCGAAGACGACAGCAGGTAGATGAACCCGGTGGACAGCCCGTCGATTTTCCGGATGCGCTCGTCGGACGTGTGGGGCGTCACGAGGAAGATGTTGCTCAGCCCGTTCGCCTCGAATGCCGTCCGGTAATGCGTCTCGTATTCGTGTAGCGGCAGGTCAGGCACGATCGCACCGTCCACGCCCACGGCTTTGCACGATTGGCAGAAACGTTCCACGCCGTATTGCAATACGGGGTTCACGTAGCCCATGAGCAGCACCGGGATCGAAACCCGTTGCCGCAGCTCGGCAAGCTGCCCGAACAGCACCTCCAGCGTCATGCCATTGCGCAAGGCCACCTCAGAACTGTGCTGGATGACCGGGCCGTCGGCCACCGGGTCTGAATACGGGAAACCGATCTCGAGGAAATCGGCCCCGGCTCTTTCCAGTGCCTCGGCGATGGCCACGGTGCTGTCCAGTGCGGGGTATCCCGCGGTGAAATAAATCGAGAGTATGCGCTTGCCGCCGTTACCGGCAAATAGTCCGTTGATCCTGTTCATCGTTAAAAACCGAAGTACTTCATGTAATTGTCCAGATCCTTGTCGCCACGGCCAGAGAGGCACACCACCACGGTCTCGGCGTCGGCGAACGTCATTTTCTCCAATTGCGCCAAGGCATGGGCGCTTTCGATGGCCGGGATGATCCCTTCCAGCCGGGTCAGGAGCAAACCGGCCTGCATCGCTTCGTCATCGGTGGCCGATGCATAGGTGGCCCGCCCGGTCTTGAAAAGCCATGCGTGCTGCGGGCCGATGCCGGGATAATCCAAGCCGGCGGATATGGAATAGGGTTCCACGACCTGGCCGTCGTCGGTCTGCATGAGGATGGAGCGGCTGCCGTGCAGCACGCCTTCGCGGCCGAGTACCGTGGTGGCGGCCGATTCGCCGGAATGGACGCCTTTGCCGGCAGCCTCCACGGCCACGAGTTTCACGCTGGGCTCATCCAGGAAATGGTAGAACATCCCCGCCGCGTTGCTGCCGCCGCCTACGCACGCGATGGCGTAGTCGGGGGTCTCGCGCCCGGTCTTCGCCAGCAGTTGCTTGCGGGTCTCGGCCGATATGACCGATTGGAACCGGGCCACGATATCCGGATAGGGGTGCGGGCCCACCACCGACCCGATGATGTAATGCGTATCCACCGGATTGTTTATCCAGTCGCGGAGGGCCTCGTTGGTGGCGTCCTTGAGCGTCTTGCTGCCGGACGTGGCGGCCACCACCTCGGCACCCATCATCTTCATCCTGGCCACGTTGGGCGCCTGGCGCTCGATGTCGACGGCACCCATGTAGACCACGCATTTCAGGCCCATCAAGGCGCACACCGTGGCCGTGGCCACACCGTGCTGGCCGGCGCCCGTTTCGGCGATGATGCGCTGCTTGCCCAGCCTTTTGGCCAGCAGGATCTGGCCGATCGTATTGTTTATCTTGTGCGCGCCGGTGTGGTTCAGGTCTTCGCGTTTGAGGAAAATCTCGGCCCCATAGCGTTCGGAGAGCCGTTGCGCCGGATAGAGCGGCGACGGACGGCCTACATAGTCCGTGAGCAGCCGATCGAATTCGGCACGGAACTCATCGCCCTGGATGATGGCCAGGTATCGCTGGCGCAGTTCCTCCACATTGGGGTAAAGCATCTCGGGGATGTATGCCCCGCCGAAATCGCCGTAATACCCGTTGTCATTTACTTGATATTCACTCATCGCTGATGGTATGTAACGTTCGTTGCAATAATGCCGTGTCTTTCAATCCCGGTTCGCGTTCGAACCGGGAGTTGAGGTCGAGGGCGTATAGCCGGCTGTCGCCCAGCCGCAAGGCGTCCCTGAGATTTTCGGGGCCGATGCCACCGCTCAGGAAAAAAGGCTTGGCCGTCGGGTTGCCGCGCAGCAGCCCCCAGTCGAACGGGGTGCCCGTTCCGCCACGCGCTGCGCTCCGCGTGTCGAAGAGGAAATAGTCGACCGCCGTTTCGTAGGCGTTCAGGACGGACCAGTCGAAGCGTTCGTCGATGCCGAACGCCTTGATGACCTCCGCGCCCGTAGCCTTCAGCGCCGCGCAGTCGGCAGGCCGTTCATCGCCGTGCAGTTGGATGGCCTGGAAACCGTACCGGCCGACGGTTTCCGCGATCGCCTGCACGCTGGCGTTGACGAATACGCCGGTCTTCTTGGCCCCGCTCAACCCCGCCACCCAGGTGGGGTCCAACTCCCCGACGAATCGCCTGGAGGCCTGGTGGAAAATGAAACCGATATAGTCGGGCTGCAAAGCAAGCACGTCCTGGATATTGGCGGGATGCTTCAATCCACATATCTTGATCTTCATCGTCATTGGCCGTTAACCATGCTATCGAAGCTTCTCAGCGCCTTCTTGCCCAATAGCGACGCTTCCGCTTCGTAAAAGCAATCGCCAAAGGACTTTTCGGGGTGGATGGTCTGGATGGCGATGGCCGCATTGGCCAGCACCACGTTGTTTTGCACATCCGTACCCACGCCGTGCAGCACGTCGTGAAAGATCTTCGCCGCCTCTTCCACCGTTTCGCCACCGTGGATCTGTTGTGCGGATACCGGTGCGAAGCCAAGCTGCTCGATGCCGTAGACGTGTTCGCCGGTGTTGCCTATCGTCTTGAAATCGCCCGTCAGCGAGATCTCGTCGTAGCCATCCAGGGCGTGGAGGATGGTGTATCGCTTGGTGGTCTGTTGGTAGAGGTAGCCGTACAGGCGGGCCAGTTCGAGGCTGAACACACCCACGGATTGGTAGGCCGGGTTCGTGGGATTCACCAACGGGCCGATCATGTTGAAGAAGGTCTTCACGCCGAGCTCGCGCCGGATCGGCGCGACCGTTTTCATGGCCGGGTGGAACAGCGGGGCATGCAGGAAACAGATGTTGGCGGTTTCCAACTGGCGGCTGATCGTATCCTTGTCGTTGGTGAAGCGGTAGCCCAGGTACTCCATCACGTTGGATGACCCGCAGCCCGAAGAAACGCCGTAATTGCCGTGCTTGGCCACGGGATAGCCTGCGCCTGCCACCACGAATGACGCCAGCGTGGAGATGTTGAACGTATTCTTGCCATCGCCGCCCGTACCGCAGAGGTCGATGAGCCTGTAGCCAGGCAACTCCAACTGGAGGCACAGGTCGTACATCGCATCGCGGAAGCCCTCCAGTTCCTCCACCCGGATGCTGCGCATGCCGTAAGCCGTCATGAACGCCGCGATCTGCGAGTTGTTGTATTTGCCGGACGCGATGTTCGTCAGGATCTCGTAAGCCTCGGCCTTCGAGAACGTCTTGAATTCAAAGAGATGCGCTAATATCTGCTTCATACTTGTTATTTGCCCACAAAAATAAAAAAGGCCTGCCGGTGATGGGCAAGCCGCTATGCGTTTCAGTAAACATTACTTCAAACAGGAGGTTGCCACAGCATCACTTGCCGAGCCACCACCACGTCTTATGTCCTGTCGTACGATTCATCGTTGTCTTGGCGCAAATATGGGGGTTTGTTTTGAAAGATGCAAATTTTGGGTTTCTTTTGCGGATATGGACTACCTCGATATCCATACCCACCGGCCGCAGCGACGGCCGGGCGTGGAGCGCGTGCTGAATGTGTGCGCTGACGAGCTGTCGGCCTCGCCCTGCGATGGCCCGATTTCGGTGGGCGTCCATCCGTGGTATTTCTCGGCGGCGGACCGCGAGGCGCAACTGCTCGCCGTGGAACGCCATGCGGGCGATCGCGCGGTCAAGCTCATCGGCGAATGCGGCTTCGACCGGCTTCGGGGCCCTGCGATGGACCTCCAGCGCACCGCCTTCGTCCGGCAGGCCGAACTGGCCCGGCGGCACGGCAAGCCGATGGTGATCCACTGCGTCCGGGCCTTTGACGAGCTGTTGCGGCAGGCCCGGCCGTTCGTTCGGGATGTGCCCATGATCGTGCATGGCTTCGACAAGTCGCCCGAATTGGGGGCGCAGCTCGCCAAGCATGGCTTTTCGCTTTCGTTCGGCAAGGCGCTCGCCCGGCCCGCGTCGGGTGCGGCGAAGACATTCCGGCAGGTCGAGCCCCCCTTTTTCCTGGAAACCGATGACAGCATGCTGGATATCTCGGAAATCTACGCCCATGCCGCTTTTTTGCGCGGCATGGCGGTAGATGAGCTGAAAGCGCTTATTTTTGCGGGCTGGAAAAAACTACAGTTGATATAGATGACAGACCTGGCTTGGCTTTCGCGATCCGCATTGTTGGTGGGCGATGAAGGCATATCCGTATTGCAAGCGCGACATGTGTTGGTCGTTGGCTTGGGTGGCGTGGGCTCGTTCGCCGCCGAATTCATCTGCCGCGCGGGGGTGGGCGCGATGACCATCGTTGACGGCGACGCGGTGGATCCGACGAACCGGAACCGCCAGCTGCCCGCATTGGCCACCAACCATGGACAAAGCAAGGCGCGGATCATGGCCGAGCGCCTGTTGGCCATCAACCCCGCCTTGAAACTCCGGGTGGTCGAAGAATTCCTGACCCCGCAGAAATGCCGGGAGATCCTGGCCGAGCGCTACGATTACATCATGGACTGCATCGACAGCATCACGCCGAAACTGACGCTGTTGGCCACCGCCCTGCATACCGGCGTGCCCATCGTGAGCAGCATGGGTGCCGGTGGCAAGCTCGATCCCACCCAGCTGCGCGTGGCGTGGTTGCCGGAAACCTATCAATGCGTGTTCGCGCAATACGTGCGCAAGCGGCTCAAGCGGCTGGCCGATGCCGCGACGGTGAAAGCGGTGTTCTCGATCGAGGAGGTGCGCAAGGATTCGTTGGTGATGACCGATGGCAGCAACTTCAAGCGCTCGGCTTACGGAACCATATCCTACCTGCCGGCGGCGTTCGGCGGGGTTTGCGCCTCGGTGGTTATCCGCGACCTGCTGGGCGATCCGGTGGCCATGACCGCGCGGCCCATGCGCATCCGGTTGAAGAAAGTGAAAGGCTGACAAACAAAACCGCCCCGGACTCATCGTGCGGGGCGGCTATTCCTTAGTATTCATCTTCGTTGAAGAAGAAGTCATCCTTGGTGGGGTAATCGGGCCAAATTTCCTCTATATTTTCATAAGGCTCGCCGTCGTCTTCCAACGCCTGCAGGTTCTCGATCACTTCCACGGGCGCGCCCGAACGGATCGCGTAATCGATCAGCTCGTCTTTCGTTGCGGGCCAAGGTGCATCTTCCAAATGTGAGGCTAACTCTAATGTCCAATACATAACCTAATCAATCTAAGTTTCAATTTTGCGCAAAAATATAATATTTCTATTATGATTTTTGAATTTTTCGTCAATATTTTTTACTTATTGACTAAGTCGTTGTTTTTGAGGTTTTTGATTATGGTTTTTGTGGGTTTTCCTTATATATTCTCGAAGTCGGAGCCTTTTTCGCGCAGCGCGGCGAGCCGCGGCGAAACGCTTTTCACGTCGTTGTTCGGGTAGTCGTTTTCGATGAGTCCGTCGCGCATGCGCACGATCCGGTGGGCGTGCTGCGCGATGTCCTCCTCGTGGGTCACGAGGATGATGGTATTGCCCCGGGAATGGATCTCTTCCAGCAGTCCCATGATCTCGATGGATGTCTTCGTGTCGAGGTTGCCCGTGGGTTCGTCGGCCAGGATGATCGACGGGTCATTGATGAGCGCACGGGCCACGGCCACCCGCTGGCGTTGCCCACCCGACAGCTCGTTCGGCTTGTGCTCCACGCGATTGCCCAAGCCGACGCTTTCCAAGGCCTTCTGCGCCAATTCGTCGCGTTTTTTCTTGCTGTATCCGGCGTAGACGAGCGGCAGCGCCACGTTGTCGAGCGACGTGGAGCGGGGCAGCAGGTTGAAGGTCTGGAAGACGAAGCCGATTTCCTTGTTGCGCACCTCGGCGAGCTCGTCGTCGGTCATGTCGCTCACGTTGATGCCGTTGAGGATGTATTCGCCGCGCGTGGGCGTATCCAGGCAACCCAGGATGTTCATCAGCGTGGATTTGCCGGAACCCGAAGGCCCCATCAACGCCACGAATTCGCCCTTTTCGATCTGGAGCGTCACTGATTTCAATGCGTGTATGGTTTCCGAGCCGATTACGTATTTACGTCCGATGTCCGTGATCTGGATGAGCGCCTGTTGCGACATAGTTGTTCCTTTTTTGGGTAAGACGTATGGATCGGGCAAAAGTTACACGCCATCGGTCGCCGTCCAGCGTTTTTTCAGCAGGCCATGCACCTCGTGGCGCAACCGGTCGGCATCGTCGAGGGCAAGGCCTTCGGTCGGCAGCGGCCGCAATACCTCCACCCGCACGATCCCGGGCCGGCTGCCGCGCAGCTTGGCATCGTCCCAGAAAACGTTCCAGGCGTTGTGGATGACCACGGGCAGGATGTCCACCTGCGTCTCGATGGCCAACCTGAAGGGGCCGTTCTTGAAATCGTGGAGCCGTGGCGGGAACGCTTCGCCGATCTGCCCTTCGGGGAAAATCGCCATGCTCCGTCCGTTGCGGAGGTGGCCATCCGCCCGCTTGAAGGCCTTGAACGCCGAGATCTTGCTCTGCCGGTTGAGCGGTATGTCTATCGTCTTGAAGAATAGGCCGGTTACCGGGTTGTCGAGCAGTTCGATCTTGCCCATGAACGAGAAATCGGAGGGGCAGAGCAATACGATCGCCGTGATATCCAGGTTGGACGTATGGTTGGCGCAGATGACGTAGGGTTTCGACCAATCGATGGGTGCCTCGAACCGGAACCGGTAAAACAAGCCCACGGCCGCCGAGCTCAGGAAGCCGATGAGCCGACGGCAGCGCGCGATCGCGTGGAAATGGCGTTCGGGATCGCGGGCCAGGACGGCGAGCAGGGGATAGCAGATCGCAAAGAAAAACAAAACAGATGCCAGGTAGAGGCATCTGTGTATTTTCCGCAGCAACCGCTTCATCCTGCCCACGCGTTTGCCACCCTCAATTCAGTTCGGCGAAATACTTGTGGAAGAGCGGGATGGTCTCGATCCCTTTGAAGTAGTTGGCGATGTCGTACTTCTCGTTGGGCGAATGCAGGTTGTCGCTGTCCAGGCCAAAGCCCATCAGCACCGTCTTCAGGCCCAGTTCATCCTCGAACAGCGAGACGATCGGGATGCTTCCACCGCCGCGCGTGGGGATGGGCTTCTGGCCGAATGCCTCCTCGATGGCCTTTTCGGCCGCCCGATAGGCCGGGCTATCCGTGGGCGTCACGGCCGGTTGCCCGCCATGGTGCGGGGTTACCGTTACGCGCACGTAGTCGGGGGCGATGCGCTGGAAATGCCTGGTGAAAAGCTCGGTTATCCTGCCCGAATCCTGGTTGGGTACCAGCCGCATGGAAATCTTCGCGAACGCCTTGGCGGGCAATACGGTTTTGGCCCCCGCGCCGGTGTATCCGCCCCAGATGCCGTTGACCTCGAGGGTTGGGCGTATGCCCGTCCGCTCGATGGTGGTGTAGCCCGTTTCGCCCCACAGCGCGCGCACGCCGAGGTCCTGTTTGTACGCTTCCTCGTCAAACGGCGCGGCGTTCAATGCCGCGCGCTCGGATTCGTCCAGTTCGGCCACCTCGTCGTAGAAGCCGGGGATGGCGATGCGGTTGTCCTCGTCGTGCAGGGAGGCGATCAACTTCGCCAGGATGGTTGCCGGGTTGGCCACCGCGCCGCCGTATACGCCCGAGTGCAGGTCGCGGTTGGGGCCCGCCACCTCCACTTCGAGGTACGACAGCCCGCGCAGCCCGGTTTCGAGCGATGGCGTGTCGAGGCTGATCATCGCCGTGTCGGAGATGAGCACCACGTCGGCCGCCAGGCGCGCCTTGTTGGCCTTCACGAAGGTGCCCAGGTTGTCCGATCCCACCTCTTCCTCGCCTTCGATCATGAACTTGACGTTGCACGCCAGCGTGCCGGTTGCCTGCATCAATTCAAAGGCCTTCACGTGCATGTAGAATTGCCCTTTGTCATCGCATGCGCCGCGCGCGAAGATCTTGCCGTCGCGCACCGTCGGTTCGAAGGGGGGCGTTTCCCACAGGTCGAGCGGGTCGGGCGGCTGCACGTCGTAGTGCCCATACACCAATACCGTCGGTTTGCCGGGGTCGATGATCTTTTCGCCGTACACGATGGGGTGGCCGGCGGTGGGGCACACCTCGACGTTGTCCGCCCCGGCATCGCGCAGTTTCTGCGCCACGTATTCCGCCGCCTTGCGTACGTCGTCCGCGTACGCCGGATCCGCGCTTACCGACGGGAAGCGGAGCAATTCGAATAATTCATCCAGGAAGCGCTGCCTGTTCGCTTCCACGTATTCCGTTATCTTCTTCATATATGCTAATGGTGTTGCCGCAAACTTAGCTAATTTGCCAAACAAAGGCAAATTAACGATCTCTCGGCTTCGATTGAAAACCGGCGCGCCAGCCGAAACTTAGTTAATTTGCCAATCAAAGGCAAATTAACTAAGTTTCAGCTGCAACATCCGTCGCAAAAGCCCGTCTAACCCCAAAGAACGTTAATTAATGTTAATTAACGTTTGCTTAATGAAACAGTATTCCCTTAGTTGCTATGTTTGGCCGTCCGCATCGGAGGGTATGGTTAGGCGCGGGTGCGATGCGGCGATACACGTAGGCAATGATGAATAAAACGCTTCTTGCGCTGTTCCTGGCGTGTCCCTGTTGGCTTTCGGCGCTTGCGCAGCAAGCGGGCCACACCGTCAAGGGTGTGGTGGTCGATACCGCTTCCGGCATGAAGCTGGCCAAATCGTCGATCGTGCTCATCCATGCACGCGATTCGATGCTGTACCGGTTCACGCGGGCCGGGGCGTCGGGCGATTTCCAGTTGGCCGGGTTGGATACCGGCGAATACCTCCTTTTCGCCACCTTCCCGGAGTATGCCGACTACGTGGAGCGCCTCACGTTGGATGGTGCGCCGCGCGAGCTGGACCTGGGGCGGCTGGGGTTGGTGCTGCGGTCCAAATTGCTCGAGGAGGTGCTGGTGAACCGTAGGCAGGCCATCGCCATCCGGGGCGATACCACCGAGTACGACGCGGCCAGCTTCACGATCCAGCCCAACGCCAGGGTGGAAGACCTCCTCAAGCAACTGCCCGGCATCCAGGTGGATCAAGACGGCAAGATCACGGCGCAGGGCCAGGCGGTCAACAAGGTGTTGGTTGACGGCGAGGAATTTTTCGGCGACGATCCGATCCTGGTGACCCGCAACCTGCGCGCGGACATGGTGGATAAGGTGCAGGTTTACGATAAGCGGAGCGACCAGGCCGAATTCACCGGGGTGGATGACGGCGAGCGTTCGAAGACCGTCAACATCACGCTCAAGGACGACAAGAAAAAAGGCCAGTTCGGCAAACTGGATGCGGGGGTCGGCACCAACGACATGTACCAGGGCCAGGCCATGTTCAACCGCTTCGACGGCAACCGGCGGTTCTCGGCATTCGGCACCATCGGCAATACCGGACGCACCGGGCTGGGTTGGCAGGATGCCGACCGGTATTCGCCATCGGGCAACATGATGGCCGGAGAAGACGGGGGTGTCTTCATCGTGGCGGTCGGTTCGAACGATGAGATCGAATCATGGGGCGGGCGCTACGACGGCCGTGGCATCCCTTCGGCGTTGACCGGCGGCGCGTACTATGCCGATAAGTGGAACGAGGGCAAACAATCGATCAACGGCAACTACAGGATCGGCGAGCTGGGCGTCAGGGGCACGGGCAACACGATCGTGCAGAACACGCTTCCGACGGGCATCATCAACACCGTGTCGAGCGAAGCGTTCGACCGCCGGGTATTCCGGCAGCGCGGCGGCGCCATCCTCGAGACGCAGTTCGATTCGACCTCGACATTGAAAGTGACCGTCGACGGTGCGTTGCGCAATGGCGAGACCACCGAGTCGAATCGATCCAGGGGCACGGAAGCCAGCGGCGGCATGCTCAACGAATCGATGCGTCGGCTCACCAACAAAACCGATGGCCAGCAAGCCAACCTGACCGCTTTGTGGACCAAGAAGCTCCGGAAAAAGGGACGTACCGTTTCCTGGGAATTGAATGAGGCCTTCGACCAAAGCCAAGGCAACGGCTTCCTGTATTCCGAGAATTCGTTCTACGACGATGGCGAGGTGGACGGCACGTTGGTCGTGGACCAGTTCAAGCACCATGCCAGCCGCAGTTCGGTCTTCCATTCGAACCTCACCTATTCCGAACCGTTGTCCGATGCGCTATCATTGGTGGCCAACTACCGTTTCACGGCCAACAACGGCACGTCGCTCCGGCAGTCCTTCAATCCGATCGGGGGCGACTACACCGCGTTGGATTCGGCCTTCAGCAATGATTTCAAGCTGAATCAGCTGGTGAACCAGGTGGGCGCCGTAGTCAACTACCGCAAGGGGAAATCGACGCTCAACTTCGGCACGCGGCTCAGCCTCGTGCAGTTCGACCAGGCGGATCGCTACACGGACAGCCGTTTCGCGCGGAATTTCCAGAACCACAACCCGCAACTCCGTTGGCAATACCGGTTTTCGCCCCAACGGTCGTTCACCGTGGGCTACGATGGCAATAACACGCAGCCTTCCATCGGCCAGATCCAACCCGTACGGGTCAACGACGACCCCTTGAACATCGTCTTGGGCAACCCGGACCTCGAACCCGCCTACACCAACCGGATCCATGCTTCCTACCAATCGTTCAAGGTACTGGGCAATCGGTACGTATACCTTTCGGGCAGCATCTCCAATACCCACAACCCGATCGTGAGCAACCGCACGACCGACGCATCGGGCCGCAGCATCCTGCGCTATGCCAACCTCGAGGGCCGCACGCCGCTCAACTATTATTTCTTTTCGAATTTCAGCAAGAACATCAAGAAATGGGATGTCAATGCCGGGGTGGGCATCGACGCCAATGGCAACACTTTTTATAACCTCATCAACGATGAAATGAATAAGACGCAGAGCTCCAGCTATTCCGCAAATTTCAGCTTCAGCAAGTACCAGCAGCGGAAGTTTGACTTCCACCTCCGCTTCGGGCCGTCGTACACCTTCGGGCAGTCTTCGCTCCAACGGCAGCAGAACAACAACGGTTGGGGGGCGAATGGCCATTATTCGGTCAATGTCTACCTGCCTTGGAAACTGCAGCTGGCATCAGAAGGCCGTTATACCTATACCGCGGCCACTTCTTCGTTTGCCGAAGATTTCCAGCAGGTTGTCGTCGATGCGTCGGTCAGCAGGAAATTCCTGAAAAGCGAGGCGTTGGTGTTCTCGGCCGGTGTCAATGACCTCTTCAACCAGAACCAGGGCTTCAACCGTTCGGCATTCAACAACATCATCACCGAAAACAGGCACACCACGATCACGCGGTTCCTGTTGTTCTCGCTCACGTGGGATTTCAACAAAATGGGCGGGGGGCCTGCGCAACCATGACAGCGATGAAATGCCATTGGGTATGGGCCGGTCTCCTGGTCTTGCTTTTTGCCTGCCAGGGCGCGGTGGCCCAGTACGCGCGTTTCGTGGAAAGCGGCGTGATCGCGTTCGAGAAGCGGGTAAACATGTATGCCAAGATCAAGGGGCGGGTAGGCAATGACGCCTTCATGGAGCAGATCTTCGATCAGTACAGGAAATCGAACCCGCAGTTCAAGTCGTTCACGTACCACCTGGCCTTTGCCGGCGACAAGACCCGGTACTGGCCCCAAGCGGCGGCCGGTGCGTCATCCGGTGGCTTTTTCGGCAACGATCCCACCATAGACATCGGCAATACCATCGCCACCGATCTGCTTGCCGGCCAAAGCGTGAGCCAGAAAAGCATCTATGAAGAAACCTACCTGGTGGCCGATAGCACGCGGCGCATCCAGTGGCGCATCACCAACGAGACGCGCGACATCGCGGGATACGCCTGCCGACGGGCCAATGCGGTCGTGCTGGATTCGATCTATGTCGTGGCGTTCTATACGGACCGGATTCCGGTATCGGGCGGCCCGGAATCGTTCACCGGCCTGCCCGGCATGATCCTGGGGGTGGCGCTTCCCCACGAAAACACCACGTATTTCGCCACCAAGGTGGATGACCGCCCGGTATCGGCCAAGGAGCTGGAAGCGCCGAAGAAAGGGAAGGCGGTCAACTACCGGGAGTTGCGCGGGCAGTTGGAAAGCAGCCTGAAGAACTGGGGCGAGCATGCGCAGGCCATCGTGAAGGCGATGTTGCTGTAAGGTCAGATCTTGCGCACATGCTCGGCCTGCATCCCCCGGGGGCCTTTCACGGCTTGGTATTCGACCTTGTCGCCGGTCGCCAATTCGATGGATGGGTCGGCCAGTTGGCTGACGTGCACGAACACGCGTTCCTGGCTGTTGGCCTTTGCGATGAACCCATAGCCCTTGGCGGCGTCGAAATAGCTCACCGTGCCCGTGGGGAGCGCATTGGGGTCTTCGGGTTCCTGTCTGGACGTGCTGATGGCGATGTCTTCCAGCGCGATGGCCTTCATCTGCTGCTTGTCGGGCGGGGTGCTGGATAGGTTGCCGTTCTCGTCCACGTAAGCGAACATGTCCTCCAGGCTTTTGCTTTTGCCGGATGGCTCAAAGCGCTTTTCGTCGCGGCGCTGTTCCTTGTCGCGTCGTTTCTGTAGTTTCTTTTTGTTGCGTTCTTTTTTGCTGAATGTTTCTGCCATGTAAATCAATTGAGTGCTCGATAGGCCGCCCGTTGGGGGCGACTGAACAAAAATTCGTTCCGTTTCCTGTTTTGTCCATTGCCGGCACGGATCCCGCCGGGAATGGTAAAAGATGTGTTATATGCTCGTTTGAGAGGATGGTGCAAAGGTACGGATTATTTCCGGTATAACAAAGCCCGTGCCCCCTTTCCGGGAACACGGGCAAACTTGGCTCGCGGGTCGGGGCCGGTGGCTACCGCGCCATGCGCGAGAACGGGTCGCACCAGTCGCTGTCGCCCCGGTGGTTGTGGCTGCGCACGCGCATGTAGTAGGTCACCCCGGGCGTGAGGCCGGTGAGCAGCGTGCCGTACGACAGCGTGGACTTCCGGGGTTCGTCCCAGACGATGGGCGACTCGTCAGTGGCCCGCGTGCCCAGGCAGTACTCGTATTCCCAAGCGTCGGGCACGGCATCCACGGCCCACCTGAAGGTGCCGCTGTTGTCGCCGTCCAGGAGCCGTCCGCGCTGCGGGATGCCGGGGATGCCCACGGTGCGGTCCAGGTCGGCCATCCGGAAGCCGGAGCTTTCGAGCATCGAGCCGAGGCCCTTGGCCACCAGGTTCACGTGGGTGGCCAGCTCGCGCATGCGGTCGAGCAGCACGATGCGCGCCTCCTTCTTCTGGCGGAAGTCCAGGCGGCTGCCGCCGTTGTTGGCCTTCTCCAGCTTGGCCTTGTAGTCGGCATAGGTCGCCTCGAACACCGTGAGGCTTGGCTGGGGCGTGGCGTAATGCGCGTTGCCCGTCATGAACTGCAGGGCCTTGCCCGCCTGCGTCACCAGTTCGTGCTCCTTCAGGTCGCCGTAGTAGGTCTTTACTCTTAAGGGTTTCATTTTCTGTGATTTTTAATGATTTGTGTTTTATTGAGACGCATGGCAATGCGTCTCTACTGTGGGTTTCACTTTCGGCGCAACAACCGTTGCAGCGCCAACGACACCAGGAAGCTGACCGCCGCGCCGATGGCGGCCAGTACGGCGGTGCGCAGCGCGTCGTGCAGGCCCAGTTGGCCGACCACGCTCAGCAACGTGCCGCCGCCGGTGGCCAGGCCCAAATGGGCGCTATTCATTTTCATCCTGGCCTCCTTTTTCCTTGGCCGCGCCTTCCACGGCGTCGAGCACGCCGATGGCCAAGGCCACGTACTTGGCCACCAGCACTACCTTGGGCGGCAGCTTGATCGGGGCGGCGATGACCGCGTTGGCCGCCAGTGCCAGCGCTTCCTTGATTTCGTTGTAGATGGATTTCCTTTTCATGGGATTCTGTTTTTGGGATTTCCGCCAATGCGTGAATCAATACGTAATCGTGAACCGCAAATAATCCCCGCCGTTGCCTTCCGTCGCGGCGGCCAGCATGGGCATGCCGCCGGTCTGGCTGTTGGCCTCGATGAATTTCACGCCCCGCACCTGCGCATGGCCCTGGGTTTCGGGCTTCACGAGCGTGATGGCGATCTCCTCGCGGATGGCGTAGGCGATCTGCGCGGCCCAGAGCATGCACAGGGCAGGGGGGAGGCTGTCCAGGTAGGCCACCTGACTGGCGTTGAGCATGAACCGGTACGGCAGGAACGCTTGCAGGCCGAGCTGCGCCACGCGTTGGGCCTCTTCCTCGCGCTGCACCGGCGACAGGCCGGCCAGCCACTGCTGCCATTGGGCTACCCCGGCGGCGGTGAACGGAAACTTCAAGAATCGCTTTTTCATATTGCTTTTGTTTTTGGGAGGCCAGGCACCATGCCCGGCCAACGGCGACAAAAGTAGGGCGGCGATTGCGTGGACAGTTGTCGGTTGACAGGTAGGAAATGGATGGGTGTAGGTACCGGTGACAGGTGTAGGGGTGTTGTTTTGAAGCTGGGAATATGCCTTTTGGTGCACCGTATCATCCGGTGTACCGTATCATCCGGTGCACCGTGCGGCCCATCCGGTGTACCGTCCGGTTCATCGGGTGCACCGTACGGCTCACCCGTAACACCATCCCCTCCATCCGGTGCACCGTCCGGCCCGTCTGTAACACCGTACGGCTCATCGGGTGCATCGTGCGGCTCACCCGCAACACCGTCCCGTCCATCGGGTGTACCGTGCGGCCCGTCCGTAACACCGTCAGCTTCATCGGGTGCACCGTGCGGCCCGTCCGTAACACCGTCCGCTTCATCGGGTGCACCGTGAGGCTCGTCCGCAACACCGTCCGCTTCATCGGGTGCACCGTGAGGCTCGTCCGCAACACCGTCCGGCCCGTCTGTAACACCGTACGGCTCATCGGGTGCACCGTGCGGCCCGCCCGTAACACCGTCCGCTTCATCGGGTGCACCGTCCGGCCCGTTTCAAAAAACAAATAATTGAGAACACATCCCCGCGGAAGCGGGATGTGTTTTTATAAGATAAGCTTAGGCAAAGACGTCAATCACTTGCGTTTCTTAGCAAGCCCGGCACGAACTTTTTCAACAAAAGCAATACTTACTGACGCCGCTTTTGCCGCTTGTTCATCAGAGAAACCGAAGTCAAGGATGAGATTACGCACTACTTTGTAGCTCTTCTTTTCCTCTGTCTCCTCCCGGATCAGTGCATCAATGGTTTCCATTATTCCCATGGTAATCGCTCCTTTCGTTGATTATTCGGTTGTTGATGAAAGTTAACGGAAGCGTTAGAGCTTCTCGACCACTCCAATCGGCAAACCGAGGCTTTCGGCGATGACGGAGTTGGCTACACCGGATTTTTTTAGCGTCTTGGCGGATTGAACCAGCAACTCACGCTTCTCCGCCTCGGCTTCCCTCAACAGTTCTTGCTCTCGTGCCTTGGCTTTAGCGCGCTCTTCCTTGCGAGCTTTTTCATCAGCTATGGCTGCGGCCTTCTCCGCAGCCCGCTCTTCGGCCAGTTCCACGGCGTTCTGCCAGTCCCATTCGGCTTGTATGCTTGCGTTGTATGCCATCAGTTCCTCCTCACTTAAGTTTTCACCACCTGTTTGCTTCCAGCGGCGTTCAAGAGGTCGCTTCGCTCAGTTTCGCCAATTCCGCGATTTGAAAAATCCGTTTGAACACACGTCTGTTCATGAACCTTGGCATCTGGTCGGCCTCGCTCAAGTGCTTGAATAGCCAGAACCAACGATCCAGATCCGTTTCGATCTCTTGCGCGGTTTTCACAAAGTTCGGTAATTCTAAGAATATATACTTCAACTTTTTGTAAACCATTCATGCTGCCATTGAAACCAACCTGCATGAATGCTCCATTATGCCGCTGAGAAACAAATTTTGCCATAATGAAATACTTCACCCGTGTTGCGGTCGGTCAGTTCCACGCGGCGGATGTAGTGCGCTGCCTCTTCCGTATCCATGCGGAATTTTTCAGGGCTTGTCGGTTCTTCAATGGCCTGAAAGAACCCTTGCGGGATTCGAGTATACCGATGAAGTACACCTCTGGCAATGCCGTACAGGATTTTCAAAGGTTGTCATGTCGACAACCGGAGACATCTGTACGCCAGTGTTTTATAATGTGGTTCGCTAGCTTGTCAATCGGTATTGTTTACAGATTCCTCCCTCGCGGTCGGCATGACACCGGGCGGAGCGCATCGTGGGCGCGTAGCACCGTGCAGTATCCTCACCTGGTTGCCAGCGGGCAGGAGTGCCGGGCAGGTCACCCCTCCCTTGGCGGCTCGCTGTTCCACCACGCCCAGAACTCGGCGCGCTTGCGCACGCTTACGGTGATCTCTTCACCGGGGCGGCCGCTATGCAGGATGAGGAAGCTATCCCGCCCGGCCCGGTACACCAGGCGGAGCCTATCGTGAGCGGGTAGCGCCGTCCATGCGCGTGCACCGGCACATGCCGTTTTCCTTGCCGTAAGGTTCCAGCAGGGCGATGCCGGCCACGGCCATTGCCGGCGACAAGCTGTTGCTGCAGTCTTTCAAAACATAACCGGCTACCGGTTGTTGGCTACAGTGATCAAGGAATTCAATCAACGGTATTATGGAATCATTGAAATCGACAATCGTATCCTGGGGCGTGGCAGCCGCATTCGGGTGGTTTGCCTTCGCGACCGCCCACGCGCAGCAGGTGGTGGAATACGGCACGGATGCCATCCTGCCGCCGCCCAAGGCCACGCCTTCCAAGACCAAGCTCGCCAAGGTGATCGGGTGGCCCGAAGGGAAGACGCCCACGCCCGCCGCCGGTTACCGGGCCGTCAAGTTCGCGGATGGGATGAACAGCCCGCGCTGGATCTACCAGGCGCCCAACGGCGACGTGTTCGTGTCCGAAGCGCGCACCGTGAAGCGGGGCGTGGAACGCATCAAGGACCTGGTGAGCGGCAAGGCCAGGTCGCAGAACGAGAACCTGGAGATCAGCTCGCACCAGATCATCCTGCTGCGCGATACCGACGGCGATGCCAAGCCCGACCTGCGGCGCGTGTACCTCGACGGCCTCAACCAGCCTTTCGGGATGCTCGTGCTCGGCGACCATTTCTACGTGGCCAACACCGATGGGCTCTGGCGCTATCCCTACGATCCGGGGGCATCGAGCATCGTCGCCGCCGGGGAGAAGGTGGTTGACCTGCCCGCGGGCGGGTACAACAACCACTGGACGCGCAACGTCATCGCCAATGCCGAAGGTACCAAGCTGTACGTGTCGGTGGGGTCGGGCAGCAACGTGGGCGAGAACGGCATGGAGCATGAAGTGCGGCGGGCCGCCATCCTGGAGGTAGACCCCGATGGCAAGGGCGAGCGGCTGTTCGCTTCCGGGCTGCGCAACCCCGTGGGGATGGACTGGGAGCCGCACGGCGGGGCGCTGTGGACCGCGGTCAACGAGCGCGACGAGCTGGGCGATGCGCTGGTGCCCGATTACATCACGTCCGTTCGCGACGGCGGGTTCTATGGTTGGCCGTATGCCTATTGGGGTACGAACCCCGACCCGAGTTGGGAGGGGAAACACCGGGATTCGGTGGCCATGAGCATCACGCCCGATTATGCCCTGGGTTCGCACACCGCTTCGCTGGGGTTGGCCTTCAGCCGGCAGGAGGGGTTCAAGCCCGGTGCCTACGTGGGCCAGCACGGTTCGTGGAACCGCTCGGAATTCGTGGGGTACAAGGTGCTCTACGTACCGTTCGATCGTGGCATGCCCAGCGGCATGCCGGTGGATTTCCTCACCGGGTTCATCGCGGATGCGGAGAAAGGGGAGGTTTATGGCCGGCCGGTATGCGTCTTGTTCGCCAAGCAGGGTTATATGCTGGTGAGCGATGATGCGGCCAACACCATCTGGGCCGTCGTGCCGGAGTAGGCCGTTGGCCATGCCCGGACGCGCCAAATGTTTCGTTTATACCCTATCCCTCCCTTGGCGGCTCGCTGTTCCACCACGCCCAGAACTCGGCGCGCTTGCGCACGCTTACGGTGATCTCTTCACCGGGGCGGCCCCTGTCCAGGATCACGATGATGTCCTGCCCGGCTTTGTACACCGCGCGGATGGCCGCGCGGTTCAGGATGAGCTCGGGGCGGGGCTTGTGGAAGTGGTAGCCGCCGCGCTCCTCGAAAAAATCCTTCATCGTGTAGGGTTCCTTGTCGGCGCCGCCGTCCAGCCGGGTGCACCAGCACATGCCGTTCTCCTTGCTGTAGGGTTCCAGCAGCGCGATGGTGGCGATGGCCTTTTCCAGCCTGGGCACGGCGCTGAGGCTGCCGTCCTGCCAGCGGCGCTCCATCTCGCCCTCGCTCTTGCCCCGGTCGCTGCCCCAGCGGCGGAACTTGTCCATGATCTCGACGGTGCGCACGCGGTAGTACACCCACAGCAGCGCGTTGAACCCGATGAACAGCAGCAGGGCGAAGGGGAAGTCCTCCAGCGCGTAGCGGATGA
>JBBCJB010000022.1:0-116123 GCA_037190485.1 Parapedobacter sp. | reverse complement strand
CAGTTTGAACAGGTGCTCGATGTTGCGTAGGTCGCCCGTGATCAGGTTGTCCATGCCCATGACATGGTAACCTTCCTTGATGAATCGGTCGCACAGGTGGGAACCCAAGAATCCAGCGGCGCCGGTGATGAGTATGCGTTTCTTCATGTTCTAAAGATTAAATATTTAAGCCTTCTTCTGCAAGAATTTAATTTCTTACAATCGAAATTTCGCGAACTTTAATAGTCTTTCTTTCCCGATTGCTATCATCGGTATCTTTGAAATCAGAATAGATTAATAAAAACTTATTCTCTGAAATACTTAATAAACCAGTGTATCCACAAGTAAGCATATCCCTACCTTCACTGGCTTCTATAAGGGAAATTTCATTTGTCCATTCCTTCGTTTCACCTGTCAAAGATAGTCTAAAGTAGACGCCTGGTCTGCCGTAAGACAAAACACATAAACCATTTTCTAATTTCAAGAATTGGGGATAAACCCCGTGTTTCGTAACGGGATAGGGTTTGGACCAACTCTTGCCTACATCTACAGATTCAGAAATATATAACGGGAAATTACCAAATCCATCAGTGGTTCTTACAATGCAAATTACTTTATTATCTACTATATAAATGTCAGGTTCCGACGCACTATAATATTTATCATTGGGGACAACATGCCTTCTTTTGATTTTGTCAAGCCTAGATGAAAGCGCCCAAATTTTGCCATTATCTGTAGATTTATAAAATGAGACACCAGAATTAACAATTCGCCCGGTTCCATCCATATGAGGAGTAGGATAAAATGCCCCTATAAGATTGTCGTTTGATAAGACTTTTATACTACCCTCTAAGTAGTTGGATAACAAACCACGTTGGACACTACGCAAGAGCCCCCCATCTATTAATTCAGACCTCTCCAAATCCCATTTCTTACCAACTCCCTTCCGTCTATAAAAAGAAATACCCTTTAATTCCTCCGATAAATCATTATACTTGTAGAATATCTTTTCTTCCCCAGAATAAGAGTCTTTGTGATAACCAATTTGCTCAGGCAATTTTAAGAAGTTGGCGTCAATTGCCGCCGGATTATGCAGAACTATCCGCTCGCCGTTTTGCAGCAACACTCCATTGTCCCTTTCTACTGAGGAGTTCCAAATTTTCCAGTCTTTCCCTTCATTGTCAGAAAAAGCTCTGCCAATTTGTCTATTACCATAAGAACTGATGTCGTCAGGATTCATATTCCATGACGCAATTACTATTCCATTTCGATTTCTTTCAATTTTTGGAAACTGAAAGAATCCCCACTTCTCAGGCTTAACAGCTTGGCTGACAGTAATCGGTTCAGATATGCTAATTGTAAAAGAGTTTGCTTTATCGTAATAGTAATCTAAAATAGTTTGTCTATCTACACTTGCCACTATCGATGGCAATTCCTTGTCTGCCCGTAGTAAAGATTGCTTTGTTTCTTTCCTATGAATATAATATATAAAAGTATCTCGACTCTGACCAAACAAGTTTGCGATAGAACATAAAACTGTAAAAAGGCAGAAAAATAGTTTGCAACGAACTAATTTGATAAGCCATCTATAACAAATCATTTTCTTGTTTTTTTATAAATGAATAGAAAAACGGGAAAAGGCAATAATCTCAAAGGTAACTTAAACAGTGAAGCAAACAAAACATCAGTAACAGTATAATAGCGATACTTTCTAAAAAAAAGGACGTAATACATGAAAAACTCTCGCCGTAAATAATCGAACCCCCTCCTTCTTTTGAGTGTCTCAAAATTCGGGCCGAGTCTAAAATCTAATACTGTATCTTTCACATTTCCAAACCTTGCTCCGTTTAAATGACATCGAACAAAGAAATCGTAATCTTCAATAGGAGGGATTCTTTTAAGCCCATTTATTCTAACAAAAATCTCCTTTGTGAACATAATAGTTGGGTGAGTGAATGGAGATTTCATTTTCAGATATTTGACTATTTCATCGTGATGAATAGGAACTTTCTTTTTCCAAGTTAAATCACCAACTCTTACTTTAAATTCTGATATCTGTCCACCAATTAAATCCAACTTCTCTTCTCTAATAAAATCGTATTGTTTTACAAATCGATCTGGTCTACAAATATCATCCGCATCCATTCTTGCCAATACTTCGTTACTAGCGACTTCGGCCATACTATTTATCATATAACCTAAACCTCTATTTGTCTCGTGTCTAACCAAAGTGACTTCTGCAGGATAGGAATGGCTAAATAAATCGATTTCATACATGAGCTCAATAGTTAATGGGCCGTCGATACCGATGATTACCTGACTAGGAAAACCTATTAAAGTTAACAGAGAATTTAATGCTTCGTGAAAAAAAATTGGGGAGTCTTTCTTATAAATTGGCAATAGAACGGAAACGGGAAGCAAGTTGACTGACTTGGATTTATGGGTATCTTTGGTGCTATTGAGTTCCATATCTATTATGATTGCTAGATTACGTCAAAAATAAAAAAGTATATTGTCATAAGGGAAGCCGCCATGTTTGCCACCAGCGGTGAAAACCAAGTACTCGAAGTATATCAGATGTATACACAGAAACACAACACTAGTTTGTATCCTCCAGTAAGACCTTATCATCACACAATATACAATAAGTTTCAAGTAAAGAAGATACTCAACAATTCTTAAGGGTAAGAAGAAATCTAAAAACACGAAATTCAGAACACATCCAATCATAAAAAAATTAAAGATTATATCACTGGCCATTTTCTTTCCATTCAAAGCTACAAAAACATAAGTGATGTATTTAAACAAAACACCGAGTCCACTTCCCAGTTCCACTTCTTCCATATAAACTCCGTCGTGAATTCTGGAGTACCGTTCACCATAGTAGGGAATTAACGCAATCAATTGAGGAAAGACCGCTTTGAAAAAGCCAAGTTTATATAAAATACCGGCAATTGTCATAATCACCGCCCAAACATAATTGTTTAATCTAACTCTTTTGATAAAGGAGCATAAAAGCAAAACAACAGCCGAATAGTGAATCGCTATCGAACTTAAGGTTGATATTGTATACTTAATAACATTATTATTCCTCAACAGGATAATTGAATTTAGAAACATGGCAATTGTAAACCCCTGTCTTATTATATCATTAATAAAAAAAATATATTCCGCAGTAAAAAAAAAGAACATTCCAAGCGCGACGATATCAAACTTAACTAACATTCTGACATAAAGCAATATCGTAGCAAAACTTATAACTGCAAAGACGAAGAAATGTCCATCGGGAAGAGAGGCAAAAGCCTTATTAAGAATATAAAATCCAGGTTCAACATATGAGTCATAACCTGATTTGATGGTGTTAAATGTGTCTATGTAGTTTTCATAATCATTACCTACATAATACCGCAGCCCACAAAATATAAATAAAAGAAGTACAATTATGTATAAAAAAATCCTGTCCTTTGATTTATCATAAAAGACTCCCAAACTAACGCAGATAGTTAGCACAACATTGTAAATAACTATCGTAATAGCATCCATTCCGTCTTTTGCATCATTCTCCCCAATACTTTACAATAATCGCTCTTTGACTATCCGAAATCGATTCTGAAAAAGAGTCAAAAGCATCCAAGATCTCATTTGCTGCCAAATTATACGAGGCGACATCATCCGGCGTCCTTTGATTTAAATCTCTATTACGTTTTAAATCTACTGTACTTTTGTACTCTATGATCTGGCGAAATACGTAATGTGGCTTACCTTCAAAAATGCAGTAGCCTATATGTGTCCCAACGGCATTTGACATAGTCATATCTGCAAGGTCAATTATCGTTTTCAGCCTATTAAGAAAATTTGGGTCGTAAGAATGACCTGCTGTAACAACCTGAAACCCCCTTTCGCGATATGGCGTAGCTCTCCCTATAAGGATGTCTTTCCAATAGAGGCAAACCAACACAGTATCGAAAGACCCATCAATTTTGCGCATTTGAATCTCATTCAGGAAAATGTGTTGATTGAAAACTTTAGTAGTACTATCTATCGAATGGCTAGGGAAAACTAAGAGCACCTTTCCTAACTTTGACTTACACTCGATAATCTCTTTAGCCGTTAGCATGCTACTAGCATATTGTATATAAGGGCCCACGACAACAACGGCCTTTCGAGTTCTTTTTTCTATGATTCGCTTTCTATATTCAGAAAACGTAATAATAGTTTGGGTAAACGATGATAAACAATGTGGTTGCACCAAGTTACCGAGAATCAGGCCGTGTTCAGTGAGTACTTCATTTTTGAAATCAAGGAATGATATCCTGTTTTGCAATGTTTCGCCTATCCCATACAGATTATTGTCCTTAATTTTCGAGAAGGGGTAATATTTTAGAGGCAGCGCAAGTTGTTCGAAATCGAAAATCGACAGTCCCTTTCTTCTAATAATTTCTTCCCTATGACGAAAATTTGCAAGCCGTTGAGCATAAAAAAAAACACCACTTAGAACTCTGTTCCCTATTACAAATCGTTTCAAATAACTTTTCATTTGTTATAGTTATACGTGCCTGTATATAAGTCCCAGCGATATGATGAAAGATTATACGACTGGAGATTAATCCTCATTAATAATTTTACAGTAAGCAGCAGTGTTTATATCAGCAGCAAATTTATCTAGAAAAACATTTCTCGAATTCATTCCCAATTGTGCTAAATCGAGTGTCAAAAGCCTTTTAAGTGCACCAGCTATCTCATCCACCTTCGGAGAAATCAACAAACCATTAAATTTATCAGTAATTGCCTCCGGAATGCCCGCAACATTTGTACCAATAGCAAACAGCCCATATTTTAATGCTTCAATCAGTGCTATAGGCAACCCCTCGTCAAGACTAGTTAATATAAACCCGTGAGCTTCCAATAAATAATCATTTACTTTGTCTGATGGCCCAACAAAATGAATGTATTTGTCATCACCTGAGGAAAAAACCCGATTTTTGAGCGTTTCCATATTGGGGCCTCCGCCAATAATCTTGACATGATATCGCTTTTTTATTGTTTCGTCTAACATCTCAAATGCTTCGACGATTAAATGTTGTGCCTTTCTATCATTGACTGTTCCTACACAAACCAATGAAATTACCTGTTGATCTCGGTATACCTGCGCCCGCTTTTCAACCAAAGATTGGTTATCAATGTCGCCAGGTATTCCATAATAAAGGACGTGGGTATCAAACTTGAAATCACCTATTACTTTATCGTAAATTTTTCTAAAGTTTCCTTTAGCAAAATTTGAAACAAATATGATATCATTTATATTACGGAATACTGAGTTTCGAATCTTTAATAACCAGCTTAGGCCTATTCGATGTTTAAGAGGCGGGTAGTAAATCGCCAGCATATTGAAGAATTCACCACTGCCATGGTGAAACAGAATCAATTTCTTTGTGTTTTTAGGCTTTACTTTTTTTATAAAAAAATAACAGGTAAAGATATCCTCGAATATATAACAATCACTGTCGCGGTTGGTTTTTTTCCATAAATCAACCAATCTAATAGAATGCCGCAAATACTTAAGATAGATAATTAAAAATGAAAAGGGCAAGAAATTCTTTCCAATTGTTTCCATGGAGTTCTTTAGCCAGGATTCGTTGGAACTTCTACCATTAGTTCCTTGGTTATTTCTATACCCAAAACTAAAAACGTCAAATGCTATATGATACTTTTTGAAAGTGTCTTGTTGTTCTAGTAGTCTTCTTAAATTAGTGCTTGGCCCTATTTTATTATCTAAGTAGTTTGCGTAAAGAACTACAGCGCTCTTTTCTTTCATCATTACAATAGATTATTCTTTTTACAATAGAAATAAGAGGAGAAAGATGTTGTTGCTTCTGCAAGAACAACAATCGTTGCAATCCAAAGCGCGGATGCCAAATCTAAATAAATCAATATGCCGGTTCCAACAAGATAGGCAATACAAGCAATCATTATTGATTTCATGTAATGATTTTTATATCCAGAGCCAAACAGAAGCTGATTCCCTAAAAAGACATTGAACGTTATTGGAACTAAAGAGAGAACAAGTATCCATAAAGTTTTGGGGCTTTCGAGATTTTCTTTTGGCAGAAAAAGTGATAAAAGATGGCTCCCAAACAGCATTGTGGCAATTATTAAAGACGCATTTACTAAAAGAGACCATTTAAAGAAGTCATTTAAAAAAACACGATCTCTCGTCGCTGCAAACTTCGGAAAAATTGCTCTTCCGACCATGCTGATAGGAATCTTTAATGAATTCACAATCTTCTCAGCGATATCGTAAACAACAACGTCAGACATACTACCAAAGCTCCCAAGAATAACCTTGTTAAGGCGCACATAAAGCAACGATATCTTAGACATGAAAATAGGAAACGAATCTCTATAAAGCGATACGATTTTGCTAAATGAGACATTACGAAACCTTACCCCAAATTTAATACGCATAATCGCTAAAGAAGTAAAGCAGATTAATAGACCTCCCGCTCCGTTTATAATCGGTATTAAAAGGTAATCAGTTGGTGCATTTATTAAGCTAAAAAAAAGCAATAAAGAAACTAATCGGACGATTAAGGTTAATAGCGCAATCATACCCATTGACTCAATCCCCTGGAAAAACCACTCAGGGAAAAGAACCTCGTAAATACAAGCCCATAAGCTTAACAAAAAAAGCGTCTTATAACCATATATGTCTTGCAAAACAATCATCGCAATTACAGATACTATTGAAAGGCACAAGAAGAGGAGTCCTTTTGACATTATGACCGTCGAAAAAATCTCCGACAACTTCTTTCTGTCTTTCCGATTAATACTGACTTCCCTAGAAGATACCATGTTGAACCCAAATTCCACAAATAGAGACAAGTAGAGAACTATTGCTTGCACGAAGACGACAATACCATACAACTCCTGCCCCAACACTTTTATAAAATGAGGTATGGTTACTATTGGAATTATCAGTGTAATAACATTGATAATTGTTAAATAACCGATATTCTTGAAAACAGTAACTTCCTTTAATATACGCAATACCCTAACCTTTCTTTTTGAAATGTTTAAAAGACAGCGGGGTTCCCTTGGCGATGTCCTCTTGTGCTATACTGCCAATAGCTTCTTCAAGATACCTTGGATGCAAACCATGTCCCGGCCTCACAGACCTAATGTTCTTGGCGGACAAAATATCACCTTCATTTACATCCTCCGCTACAAATAAAGAACGCCTTCTTAATTTGTCTTTATCTGACACTACATACTTCACTTCTCCTAAGGATGCCATAGCTTCGCGGCACGCTGATACCATTTGCTTAAACTCAGTCGGCTCCATTGAAAATACAGCATCAGGCCCTCCTATTTTCCTATCTAAGATAAAATGCTTTTCTATTACCCGGGCCCCCAATGCAACTGCTACCACTGGTACCGTGCTTCCCATAGTATGATCAGATAGACCTACTTTAACACCGAAGGTCTGCTGAAGATTAGGTATCGTTAGCAGGTTGGCCATGTCAGGCGTTGCAGGATATTCGGAAGTGCACTTTAACAACGTTATATCGTTGTTACCTACTTTTCGACAGGTACTGACGGCAAGCTCGATGTCGGCCAACGATGCAACTCCCGTTGAAATAATCATCGGTTTGCTCTGTCTTGCAGTATATTCGATTAAAGGAATATCTGTAATTTCAAAAGAGGCAATCTTATATCTGGGAACACGTAAAGAAGCCAAAAGGTCAACTCCCGCTTGATCAAAGGGAGAGGAAAAAAACTCCAGGCCTCTTGCTTCCGTATAATCTTTTAATCGTCCATGCCACTCATATGGCAAAGAAGCTTCCTGATATAAATCATATAATCTTCTTCCTTCCCAAATACTACCCTTCCTAGTCATGAAAAGTTCTGAATCAACATTTAAGGTCAATGAATCAGCTGTATAAGTTTGTATTTTTACAGCATCAGCCCCAGTTTCAGCAATCGCATCTATTGTGCGATATGTCAAGTCCAAATCATTGTTGTGATTAGCTGATATCTCAGCAATTATATAAAGGCTTGTGTTTGCTACCGTTTCCATAAATAATTAAAATCAATTTCCGCTAGAAGAATATAGCTCATTTAATCTATTGTTTACTCGAAGTTGCAAAGCATCCAAGTGCTCAACAGACTCATTTGAACTGATTACATAATACAGCACCCTGTCTGAATTATCTCTCATCCCTTTAAAAGTATGCCCCGGCTTTACAACAGGCGTCACTTCATCCACGCCTTCGATATCGCTAATATCAGAAATATCTCCATTAAAAACAGCATTTGCAACGGGGACGTAGTGTACCAGACGCACATATGCTTTAATATGCTTGGTGAAAAAGCCAAAATATCTTGTTCCTGAAGCCAATGACAATAACCTTTCTATTGGATCGAATCCGTTCGCAATCCGGGATATCGCTACAGTGGCGTAACTAACTCTAGGAGAAGTCTCTATTAAAACGCATCCCTTTTCTTTGGAATAAATAACTTCTGTATGGTATGCCCCAGCACCGAACGGCTTTACCGCCTTGACAGCCTCAGCTCTGATTTCCTCTTGCTCAGACGGGCTTAGGTTTACATGGGAATCAAATTGTAACTGAACGAAATTCTCATTGAACTGTTGGGCTATTATTGCCGTATTGACCTCACCGCTGGGGAAAATAAAAGTTGGTACAAAGTAAAGGTCACCAAAAATCTCTTCTTCTAAAATAATCCGCTTTTGTGCAGAACTATCATAGGCTTCAATTATTTTCTCGAGGGAATTGGGGTCTTTAGGAACTATTTTTGAAATCCCGCGCTTTGCGGCATTATCTACTGGTTTTACAATCCAATTTTTTTTGCTCTGGCCGACCAAACGTATTGCATCTTCTATTTTCCCATTTTCAAAAGAATAGAAATCCGGAATATTAATTCCCATTTCATGCCACCTCATACGCATTAAATCCTTTTTTGTCGTAACATCGATGATATTGAAAGGTATAAATGGCATTTTAAGTTTCTTCTGAATCTCAGAAACCGCCCACATCCCCTGATCGATATTGTAGGTTGTGACGAAATCTATCCCGGCCCTTATAGCATAGCCAACGACTTCATCAATATCGAAAATATCGATTGCCCGGTAATTATCAGACAAGGAAAACATAGGTGCAAAAGGATCCCGGTCGACACTGAATATTTCAAACCCCATATGCCTAGCAACCTTATAGATATAATGCTGATAATACGAGGCTCCAATAATTAATACTTTTTTCATTTTTTCTACAGTTGATTGACAAGGCTTATAAAACGCTCCATCTGCCTCCCATCAATTGTTTTTTTTTGATTGACAAGCAATTCCTCCCTTCTAAATAAAGCTTCTTCGAACTTTGAATTCATGTAATACAAGTCATAACGCCTGAAATCTCCCAAATTGACCCCTAAACCATTTTCTTGAATATAATTAGCATTAAGAATTTGATTATCAACATAATGACCAGTTATCAAAGGTATACCAACACTAAAAATCTCATAAACAGTGACTCCGCCGGGACTAATAGCCAAATCACAGGTTCTGAATAACTTGACAATGCCTTCGGCATCCAAGCCCTCAAATATTTCCACCCTAAAAGGTAACCCTGTTGACATAAACTCAAGGAGTGCTTGCTTATGCTTGTAACCGATTCCCAACAGTATAGAAACACATCCTATTTCATCCTTCTTGTGAATCTTGGCAAGATCAGTTAAAACTCTCAGTGTCAAGTTAAATTGATCAACACCACCAAATGTAAGCAACATGTTGGCCTTTTCGTTAAAAATTTTCTCTCCCTTCATTTGCGCTGCCTTCAAAAACGGAAGCCGTAAGAGTGAATAATCACTGCCCGTCAAAATCCTGGCTTTTGGACTTCCATACTTGCTAGCATCAGCATATAAATTGTAATTTACAATAATGTCAGCGTACTTGGCTTCGTTGTATATGCCATCAACAATCAGCAAAGTATGCCCAGCGGCTTTTATTGTCTTTTGATATTCTAAGTTAAAATGATAACCATCCAAAATAACCAAAGCATCTTTGACATCGGCAAAGTGCTTTTCTATAAATCTCCATTCTTCTTCCCGGTTAATATCAGCCTCAATCAAGATAACCGGAAATCTATTCTTAATAACTTTACTGAAATCTATGCCACTATCTTTGATAATAAAAGTAATATCTACGATGGATTCAATATAAAATGCAAGAGATAGACAGCGATAAACATGACCGAATCCGATGTGTTCGCCTCCATCTACCCTTATAAAAACGCTCTTTCTCTCCAATTTACTGATGATATTTACCGATTTACCTGTGGCTATGTAATTTAGTTATGTTCATTACAAGGTCTCAAATCGCTCATTCAATAGAAAATCAAACTTTATGCAATATTTCATATTTCATTTCCGCGTTAAGCCAGTCTTCAAGGGTGTCTATATCCTCATACTGGTGTTTGTTGATAAGAAAAGGCAGGCAATTACCACTTATTAGTCTCTTATTTTTCATAAATACTTCTCTGCTATTGAAGTAAAATTGAGCAGCATCATGATAAACTATTGGCATGTCCTGTGATCTAACTCGAAAATATTCCGGAAAATTCAACCCAATAAAACCATCATTGTCTACTCGCAAAGACTTATAAATGGGATAATTATACTCTACTACAGACACAATAGAATCCGCACTACTTTCGCTTAATTGCGAGTAAGCATCGGTCAAATTTTGTGCTGTCAAAAAAGGAGCAGTCGCTAAAACAACAGCGAAATGGGAGTCGACATTTCTATATTTTTCATTTTCCAGCACCTCTGTAACTACATCAGCAAGCGTTGCAAAATCATCCGCGGTTTCAGGCTTTCTCATGAACGGAACCATAGCTCCATATTCTTGAGCAATCTCGGCGATTTCTAGGTCGTCGGTCGAAACTATTACATCGCTAAACAAGCCACTATGTAAAGCCGCTTCAATAGAATAGGCGATGATTGGCTTCCCCAGAAAATGCTTTATATTCTTTTTAGGAATTCGCTTACTCCCCCCACGTGCAGGTATTATACAACAACTATTTATCATAATACTGACGAATACTAGATATTACAAAGTCTTGTTCTTCCTTTCCCAATGTAGGGTAGATAGGCAAACTGATACACCGCCTATAATATTCTTCGGCAAAAGGCATATCCCCCTCTTTCCATCCAAATTGCTTGTAGTACGGCATCAGATGACAAGGTATATAGTGAATTTGTCCAAATATGTTCTTTGATCTAAAAAAATTGTATAGCCCTAATCTATCTTCTACTTCAATAACATAGAGATGATATGCATGTCCCGCAACTACTCCCGACTGACCTTTAATGTAGTTTTTTCCAACAAATGAATCCGTATATATTTCGGCTATTTGTCGTCTTCTTTCCAAGCCTTGGTCGGCACGTTTCAATTGGCTTATGCCTAACGCAGCTTGAAAATCAGTCAACCTATAATTATAACCGAGTGTTTGCATCTCCATGTACCAGCCGGGATATTGATCCTCCCCGCCGGCAAACTCAATAGAATTGTCGTATAACTTTTCACTTTTAACAATGCCGTGCGTCCGCAGCGTTAATAACTTCCGATATAGCTTTTCATCATTTGTTGTAATCATTCCTCCTTCCCCCGAAGCAATATGTTTTACAGGATGAAAAGAAAAAATAGCCAAATTAGCAAAGAAACCGTTACCACAAAGCTGCTTGTCGCCTTTGCTGTCCACAAAATATCCCCCTGGTGCATGGCACGCATCTTCTATAATCCAAAGGCCATATTCATTAGCTAAGTCTCTAAACGCTTCCAAGTCAACAGCGCGCCCGGCGAAGTCTACGGGAATTATTCCTTTATAGTGGCCTTTAGGCGCTGTGGCCAACAACCTCCGCACAGATTCTATATCCAATAAATATGTTTCGGGATCGATATCCGCGAAAATAACTTCACCGCCGCAGTATCGCACACAGTTTGCCGATGCCGCAAACGTAATGGGCGTCGTGATGACCCTGTCGCCCGGTTTCACTTCCAAGGCCAACGCACATAAATGCAAGGCCGCCGTGCCGTTGGCGACCGCTACAGCATACTCAGCTCCAACGTAAGTGGCGAAAGCTTCTTCAAATTCGACGATTTTTGGCCCTTGTGTAAGGTAGTCCGAACGAAGTGTTTCAATGACCGCTTGGATATCCTCTTCGGTAATGTGCTGTCGGCCATAAGGAATGATGTTGCGTTCCATAATCATACTTCAAAACTCGAATCAACGTGCTCTTTTATCAATGCCCTTAAACCTTCTATCGTCTCCCACTCCGTATTTTCTCCGGAATTATAGGCAAAACCCGCTTCTACTTTAGTGGCGTTAAATTGCTTTTTAAAATCCTCGATTTTCCATTGATGGGTAGCTGGCAGAATTGTGTAATACTTTCCTAAATCATACGTATAAAAGGAATCAGAGGGAGTAATCATTTCTTCATGGATTTTCTCGCCTGGCCGTATTCCCACTACCACTTGTTCACAGGATGGTGCGATGGCCGTAGCAACGTCAGTGATTCGGTAAGAAGGGATTTTGGGAACAAAAATCTCTCCACCCCAAGCATTGAATAAAGCATGCATAACCATTTCCACTCCACCGCTAAGGGAAATATTAAACCGTGTCATTTCAGGGTCGGTAATCGGCAATTTACCTTCTCTACATTTTTTAATAAAGAAAGGGATAACAGATCCATTCGAACCCATTACATTTCCATACCGTACAACAGAAAAGCGAATCGGATTGTTGCCACGTATATTATTGGCCGCAACGAATAATTTATCGGAAGCTAATTTGGTCGCTCCATATAAATTGATTGGCGCACAAGCCTTGTCTGTCGATAATGCCACCACTCGCTCAACGTCAGTCTCAAAACAGGCATCGATGACATTTTGCGCTCCGTGGATATTGGTCTTCACACATTCATCGGGATTATACTCGGCTATGGGAACATGCTTCATGGCCGCCGCGTGTATGACGTAATCGATACCCTTCATTGCTCTCATGAGCCTAGCTTTATCCCTGACATCCCCAATGAAAAAGCGTATCTGGGGGTGTTCGTTTGCAGGATACTCCTGCGCCATCTGAAATTGCTTTTGCTCGTCCCTGGAAAAAATCACCAATCGTTTTACATTGGGATATGTCGTCATAATGTGCTTCACAAGCGCTTTGCCTAGGGAACCAGTGCCGCCCGTTATTAATATGGATTTGTTTGTCAACATCTTAAATTTCCTTCTATTAATACTTAATATATCTAACAAATACGCAAAATTACATAATAAAATTCCCAAGCCAGCCGACCAAAAAATGCATCGTTCCTACCTTTTTATAATCTGCCGTCAACCCAACTTCTATTCAAAAAGGCTTTGGTATCGAATACGACGCTTTTCTTCTGTCTAAGCATACTCAGGTCTAAACCAAGGAATTCTTTGTGGGCGACAGCCAAAACAATTGCCTCGTAGCGGCTGAGCTTATCTATGCTGTCGAAAACATGAACACCGTATTCGTCCATTACCTTCTTGGAATCCGCCCACGGATCATAAATATCTACCGTAAGCCCAAATCGGATAAGTTCTTGGTAAATATCCACCACCCTAGTATTTCTTATGTCCGGACAATTCTCTTTAAACGTTATACCCAAAATGAGAGCTCTCGCGTTTTTTATCATATGGCCTCTTTCTATCATCAATTTGACCACCTTTTCAGCGACAAAAGCCCCCATCTGATCGTTTACCCGACGGCCAGACAAAATCACTTGAGGGTGATAACCTAAAGATTGTGCCTTATGGGCCAGGTAATAGGGATCGACGCCTATGCAATGTCCACCCACTAAACCGGGTTGGTATTTGAGGAAGTTCCATTTGGTACCTGCGGCCTCGATGACATCGTGAGTATCAATTCCCATACGGTCAAAAATCAAAGCCAATTCGTTAACAAAAGAGATATTGACGTCCCGTTGCGCATTCTCGATAGCCTTGGATGCTTCGGCTACCTTTATACTCGGCGCCTTGTGCGTTCCAGCCTCAATAACAGAGCGATACAAAGTATCAATATGTGCCGCTATCTCCGGGGTTGATCCGCTGGTTACTTTTTTTATTTTGGTCAGCGTATTGATTTTATCACCAGGGTTAATACGCTCAGGGGAATAACCAGCGAAAAAGTCTTTGTTGAACTTTAGTCCCGAAAAACGCTCCAACACAGGAATACATTCTTCCTCCGTACAACCCGGATAAACCGTAGATTCGTATATAACGATATCCCCTTTTTCTAGAAAGCTCCCGACCATTTCTGAAGCGCTTACCAAATGAGTTAAGTCGGGAGCTTTAAACCGGTTGATTGGAGTTGGAACTGTTATGATGTAGGTATTATACGAACGCAAGCATCCACTATCCGAAGACAAACTAAGGCCTAACCAACTATTTGAGTGTTGGTCATCATTTTGAGTTTGCTGTTTCAGACCAGTCACATATTTTAACTGTTGGTTATCAGCCTCTTTCGTACAGTCCTCGCCGGATTGGAGTTCTCTAATCCGCCTAGTATCGATATCGAATCCCAAAACATCATACTTCTTAGCAAACTCAATGGCCAAAGGTAACCCAACGTATCCTAAGCCAATAACGGCAATGCGGGCATTCGATATAGAATCTTTATACCACATGAACTATTCGCCAATCGCGTAATAGTGAAAGCCTAATTTATCCATACCTTTTTTCACCAATAATTTACGGCCGTCAAAAACGAAGGGTGGTTTCATCATGCTTTTTTTAATGCGAGCCCAATCGTAAGTATTAAACTCATCCCATTCCGTTAGAACCGCGATTGCATGCGCGCACTCGGCGGCATTATAAGGCTCGTTAACAACCGTTACTAAACGACGATTTTCGTCCGAAGAACGGGTTCCAAGATAATCCAAATCAGCGTACACCTGTTCGGCAGATACTTTGGGATCGTATATCACGATATTTGCTTCTTCATTCAGCAACGCATCTGCGACGTAGATGGCTGCCGATTCCCTCGTATCGTTGGTGTCTTTCTTGAAAGCCCAACCGAAAAATGCTATTTTCTTTCCGGAAACCGTATTGTACAATGTACGAACAATGTTGTCCGCAAACCGCTGCTTTTGGTGGTCGTTCATCGTAATAACCTGTTCCCAATAATGAGCCACTTCTTCCAAGCCATAACTGCGGGCGATATAAACCAAATTCAGGATGTCTTTTTGGAAGCAAGAGCCCCCAAACCCAACCGAAGCTTTCAAAAACTTCGGCCCGATACGACTATCCGTACCAATAGCACGTGCTACCTCATCGACATTGGCACCAGTCTTTTCACAAAGCTCCGAAATCGCATTGATGGATGAAACCCGTTGAGCCAAAAATGCGTTTGCGGTCAATTTTGATAACTCGGAAGACCACAGGTTGGTCGTCAAAATCCGCTCATGAGGAACCCAAGCGGCGTAAATATCAACCAAAGCTTGAATAGCCTTGACATTTTCGCCACCAATCAAGATACGATCCGGGCTATGCAAATCCTCAATGGCGGTACCTTCAGCCAAGAACTCGGGATTGGACAGGATATGGAAATTCACACCATTCCCCGTATTGTGCAAAATGCTTTTCAACGCTTCTGCAGTGCGAACGGGTAAAGTAGACTTTTCGACAATAATCTTGTCAGACTTAGCCACGGCGGCAATCTGACGAGCGCATAGCTCGATGTATTTTAAATCTGCGGCTTGGCCTTTCCCTTTGCCATACGTTTTCGTCGGCGTATTCACTGATATGAAAATCATATCGGCTTCATCAATCGCTTTATCAACCGCCGTTGAAAAAAACAAATTACGGCCACGAGCTTCCGCAACAACGTTATCCAGTCCTGGTTCATAGACAGGTAGCTTGGTAAAATCGTCGTCGTTCCAAGAGGCAATGCGCCTTTCATTCAGGTCTACAACAGTAACGTTGATACTCGGGTTTCTTTGCGCGATTACGGACATCGTCGGGCCCCCAACGTAGCCGGCACCGATGCAACAGATGTTTTTAATTGTCATGTAATGTTATCGTGAATGAGCAACAAAAGTACTCTTTTTTTACTTTTTTCAACGCCATCATTTGATTTTCGAGTTACAGGGAAGTACCAACAACTACTAAACATCTCCCATGACATCTCGATACCATTTTTGTACAACAAGAAAAAGTACTACCAAAAAGCCAACAAGAAAGCCTCCAACAACAATCCCCTTCGCTTTCCCAACTTCATCTACTTTAAGCGGATAAACTGGCTGATCAACCAATTGAATTAAAGGCTGCTCCTGAAGAAGATGCATTTTAGTTAATTCCAAGTTTTGAAGCAGTTGCGCAAGCATAGTTTTGTTAGCTTCAGCAGAAAATTGGGCCTCTTGAGTAGGCGCCATCCTTTGCACCTGCCGGGTCGGGTTAAGATTCGGTGTCGCATCAGAGACCCTAACAGCAGAATAAATCGCCCCGGTCATTTCTCTACGAACGGAATCAACCTTATGCTGCAGGATTGAAATGTTATCGGAAGATTTCTTAATTTTTGTTTGTATATAGAAGTCATTTACCCGTCGCACCAAGTTTTCATTGAATGCCTTCGCAAAGATTTCGTCTGGCGAAATGACTTCCACCTTAATAATAGACAGCTTTTTGTCGGGTTTGTCCACTTTCAGCAAGTCGTCATTAATTGTTTTTGTGAACTCCGTAATCACACTGTCGCGGACCCGAAGTCGCTGTACCGATATTTTCGTTGGGTCTTGACTAAAATCCAATGCCAATAGTTCCGGATCTTTTTGCCACCCGTTTCGGATTTCGTTGTACGCGATATACCGATCGATTAGCAACTCCGTCGAATCGGGGTATGTTTTCGACAACAACGTTTGTGCTAACATCGTCCTTGATTTGTACAACTCTAAAATGTTATCCCCCTGAAAAAGGCCTCCTGCGCTTCCACCCAAATCAATACCCACCATGGCGGCCATACCGGCATATTGTGCGAGCCCACCCTTACCGTCTCCTCCCTCTAAAACAAACGTAGTAACGGCTGTATACCGAGGTGCTTTCACGAGCGCGTACAGCAATCCCATGCTCCCCCCTAACAAACCAGCTAAAAGAAGTATGCGCCATTTGGACCACAAGTAGCGAAACCAATCTAGCACGTTTAGAATAAGATCCTTCACGGAAACCTCTTCTTTTTCAGCTTTATATCTAGGTTCAGTCGTCATATCTATCGTAACAAACTTACAACTACTGCGGCCAGGGACGTCACGACACTGCCCATGCTAATCCAAGCCTGTACACTCAACTTTTCCCGTTCGGGTTTGGCCGGCACAATGATTTCACTTCCCGGTAGTACTTGGGGATAGTTTAGACTTGTGCCTTCAACGGCTCCATTGGCATGTTGGACAAACGTCTTACGCTTATGCGCTTTGGCTGTAAAACCGCCGGCTTGTTTAATGTAATATCCCAACGGCTTGCCCTTTTCATAAACAATCCGATTTGGATTCAGCACCTGTCCGCGAACCAGTACTGTCCGTAAACGCTTTGGTACAATGATCACATCCTCGTCCTCCAAAGGAATATCATGCTTTCGGGAACCAGCCAGTGCCCTGTCGAGTTTGATTCCCACGTAGTTACTAAAAAAAAGACTGGTCGCCGCGCTATCTCGCCGGGTGTTTTCTAATGCCAAACTTCGTACTGCTGCTTGGTCTCTTTCTAATTCGGCCAATTCGTTGCGTGCCTGTGCCGATAGTACGCCGTGATCCAATCCCACCTTAGCATCAGACGCTTTACGTTGCAGCGAAGCACCCGGCAGGTAGGCGTATTCTGTAACTCCACCGGCTCTGCGAATCAAGTCGGAAATTGTCTCATCTTTGGTTAAGAGCGTATATACCCCTGGAAGTTGAATCTCACCTTCAATCCGTACCTGTTTCTGCCGTTGGTACCCAGTAGCAGTATGAACACTGACCAGATCATAGGGTTGCAATTCAAAATCTGATTGCAAGGCCTGTTCCGGGTTATCGAATCGAACTTGCAGCAACTCTGACAACACAGTGTCACGTTCGTTAGTGTTTCGGCGAATACGGCGAGCGATATCCACCCTTTCGATATTGGCTGCTTCGGACAAACCTCCGGCCATGTGAATCAGGTTGCCTAAGGTCATGTTTTCAACAAACGGAAACTGGCCTGGACGACGAACTTGTCCACTGACCCGTACCGTGTATTCGTCGCGCAAATCAAAAATCGACGAAATAATCACCCGATCCTCCCGTTGCAATATCTCATCTTCCGACACATTACCATCCAACAACTTGGCTAAATTCACGGTAATCAATTGCTGCGTGTTATCCGGATTGAGCCGGTTGATGTAGGCTCGTTCAATATAAGCATCTTCCTTCAAACCATCCGCCTTGTCAATTAGTTGTCGAAGCGTCAAACCTTCCGTCAATGCATATTGCCCAGGCCGAAATATTGCCCCGCTAATCTCAACCCGGTTATCGTAACGATCCAAGATTTGTTCTACAATAAACTGATCTCCATTTTTTGGGAGATACCTCCCATAGTCGGCGGGATAAATGTCAGTCATAGTCCTCTCCTTATCCGTCAGTTTCAATACCTTAATCCGCGCGGTGTAGGCTTCCGTAGCAAACCCACCGGCATATCCTAGCAGATCCTGGAGAGTCTCACCGACGATGGGTTCGAAAACCCCCTGCGTCTTGACAAAGCCGTCGAAGGAAACGTGCATCTGGACCACAGGGATATGGATGACATCCTGATCCTCCAACCGCACATTATTAGACTGGATACCCTTGGTGATGAAATCGTAGGTGTCTATCGTTTCAATCACCCGATTATTCCGAATCAACTGGATAGCTCGGTACGTACCTTTGTTCGAAGGTCCCCCCGCTGCATAAAGGGCGTGGAACACGTTTGCGAGGGAGGGTAGGGTATACGTACCGGGCCGGGTGACATAACCTGTGAGCGTAACCTTAATGCTCCGGATATCACCTAACGTAAGCGAAAGTCGTGTACCACCGGAACGCAATTGCGGGTACACGGACTCCATTTGGTTTTTTACTTTTTCGCGGGCATCCTCAATGGTCAGCCCCGCGACGGACACAATGCCGACGTAGTCAATGCGAATTGTTCCCTCCGGCGAAACCCGTAAGCGATAATTCGCTTCGTTGTCACCTGTCAAGTCGATAAGCAGTTGGTCATCAGTCCCTATGATGTAATTTTGCGGCGTAGGAAGCCTAAGGTTGGGAGCGAATGACATGTTGCGATTACGAAAAGTCCCGGAACCAAAAATCCGGCTCGCATTACGTACGCCCGCTTCTACCTCTTCTTCCACGCTTTCCACCAATTGAACCTCGTCTTCGACCCGACGGCCGGTCTCTTCGGTCGGGGTGACCAAATCTGTCGCCCGTTGTCCGGCCAAGGCATTTCCTCGCACAGCGGCCATTCGACTCCGCAATTTTTGCTGCTCCGACCCCGACAGACCTTGCTGGCCCAAACTTTGCATCAATTGTGCATCACTCAACCCCCGTTTATCGGCTTCGGCGATAATCTTGACAATCTGGTCGTCAGAGAGTTCTTCAACCTTCATATTCCGGTAATCGGAAGGAACTTGTGCATGCCCGACCGCAAGCCAGCAGCAACCCAGTAGCAATAATAGACATCGCTTCATTGATATAGTGTAGTTTTTCATTGTTTGCTCAATATGACGACAGCGGGGTTATTCTAAGTTCGCGTGCAAAAGTACATAAATATGCTATTCGCTTCCAAAATGAATGCCAGGTATATAGCAATTCACGTACCAACCCGTCTTTTTGTGGGAGCATCCTGAACCAGCGGGGCATCCAAGACCTCGAACGCCGAATTGTTGCTTACGAATTCGGGCACGATAACCTTCATTTGCTGCACGAGGGCCAAATCGTCCGCATCGGCCACCGATTCCAGCAATTTCGTGATCTGCTGATTGACCTCCATATACGGTCCGGGGCATACCCGGGCAATGCTAATCTTGGGATGATGGGTCGCCATCACCAATTCCTTGTTATTCAGCAACTCTTCGTACAGCTTCTCGCCAGGGCGCAAGCCCGTATACACGATCGTGATGTCCTTGCTTTCCTTCAACCCCGCGAGCTTGATCATCTTGCGTGCCAGGTCGACAATCTTGACCGGTTTGCCCATGTCAAATACCAGTATCTGTCCGCCTAGCCCCATGGCGCCGGCTTCCAGCACCAACTGGACGGCCTCGGGGATGGTCATGAAATACCGGTTGATGTCCGGGTGGGTGACGGTGAGCGGCCCACCGGCCTCCAATTGCTTGCGGAAAAGCGGGATGACCGAACCGTTGGAACCCAATACATTGCCGAACCGTGTGGTAACGAAACGCGTGCCACTTTCGGGCTGCAGCGCATCCAGCGCTTGTACATAACATTCCGCGATGCGTTTGGATGCACCCATCACGTTGGTTGGGTTCACGGCCTTATCGGTGGAGACCATCACGAATTTAGACACCCCATGTTGCACGGCCAGATCGGCCAATAGCTTCGTGCCGCCGATGTTCGTGCGGACGGCCGCTTCCGGGTGGCTCTCCATCATGGGCACATGCTTGTAGGCCGCGGCGTGGTACACGATGGCCGGCCGGTAGCGGGCGAACAACTTCTCCATGCGGGGTGCGTGGGCAATGTCGCCGATGTAGGCGACATACCGTTCCGGCGAGGCGATGGGTCGCAGTGCGAGTTGAAGCTCATGCAATGCGCTTTCCGCCTGATCGCACAGCACCACCAATGCGGGTTCGTAGCGGAGCACCTGCCGGGCAATTTCCGAACCGATGGATCCGGCCGCACCCGTAATCAGCACGCACTTGCCCTGGATGTCGTCGCCGATCTTGGCGTTGTCGATGCGGATGGGCGGGCGTTGCAACAGGTCTTCAATCTGCAGGTCGCGGAGCTGCCGCGAGCTGATGCGGCCGAGCGTCCATTCATTGGCGGGAGGCGCGGTGAGTACCTTGATGCTCAAACGGAGGCAACGCTCCATCAATACCTTGCGGTCGCGTTGGTCCAGGTGCTCCTTGGCGAGCACGAGGTGCGTGATGCCCTTGGCCTCCTTGAGCATCGCGAGGTCTTTGATGTGGTACACCTTACGCTGTTCGATGGTGCTGTGCAGGCGACTGCGCGATTGGTCGATAAAGGCACGCACCCGCACCCGCAAATCCGGCATGCTTTCGAGGGCATGGCGCAACATGATGGCGCTGTGGTCAGTACCGTAGATGGCAGCGATGATCAAAGGCTCTTGCTGGGATCGCATCAAGGCGAAATGCGCTTCCTTGATGAACAGCCGCATGACGACGAGCAACAATGTGCCAATCGCCCAATTGACGCCGAGCAAGGCGAGCACACCTTCCGGCGCGTTCAGGATTGTTTGCGGCAGCGCCAGCGCCCAGAGCCCGCCGAAGAGCCCGTTGGCGAACAGCGTGGCCCCCACAACCCGCCCGATATCGGTGGTGTTGGTGTACCGAATCAACCCACGGTGCATCCGCAACACCAGCAAGGCGATGATGGCGGAAGGCACAAACAGTGCGAGCAGGTACGACAAAGGTAACGGGGTGTCCAACAACGGGAATGGCTCACGCACGAGCCACCGCGACGTGGCCAACCCGACCACAAGCAGTACGACATCGGCCAGCAGCACCGTCCACCGCGGAAAATTCCTTCCACTCCGAAATCTATTCAGGTTCATGTCGCTTAGCTCCTCCCGTTTACCGTGCCCCTACGCACGACGGCAATAGCCTGTCCCTCATCAAAAACCGTAAAGTTTTCCCTCATTCGCTACCGTTTTCTTGTTAGCTATTTTATTGAAACGTATATGATGGGTAGATGTTGTCTGATTACAATTTCTTAACGGGGCAAAGATAGCTTAATTTTATTGTTCGTACAAGACCAACCCTTCGTCCGGTTTGTTGTCGCGCAGCGTGAACCGCACCCGCCTCCCGATCACCCCCTCCACCTTCGGTGCCAATTGCTTAAGGTAATCCGCATTAAGCGCCTTCCCCACGATGGTGACGGCAATGGTACCGCTGTCGCGTCCCTCTGCGTAATCGCCCGTCAAGACCACTTGCTCCACGTCGCCCATGCGCCGCAGCACGGTCTCGACAATGGTATCCAACCCCAGGTACTTACGTACGATATCTTGTAACGATCCGAACAGGGGGTGCTTCACATTGGCGCGGTACGAGAGGCGGTTGCCCTCGGCCTGTTTCTCCAAGTAGCCTGCTTCGGAAAGGTTGTTGAGTTCCTTGCGGATGGCATTCGTAGATTCGTTGAACTCATCGGCCAACCCGCGCATGTGGCCACGATTGGCGGCGTTGATAAAGAATTTCACCAACAAACGTAGCCGGGTCTTGGACGTAATCAACGTATCGAGCATGACAGTATCGCGCAGAATTGAGCAACAAAAGTACTCTTTTTTCTGTAATCCGCCAACAGCGGTCAATCCGCCTGCCCTTCCGGATCGTAGATGACGGTATCCGCGTACTTAGTGTCGTGTCAACCCTACTCCATCGCACCAATCCTTGTCCTTTCCGCCCCTGGCTGCCTTGTCAAATGCTTACGTAGCTAAGGCTATGCGCGCATTTTCCAGCGTTGCCAGGAACGAAAAATAGCGGCGGCTTATGCGACATTTTATGGTTGACACGACACTAGTAGTGAAAAATACGCAATCAACCAAGCCGTTCCACGATGGCCTTGATTCCTTCGAAGCCGGCGCGATCGACGGGCTTGACCAAGAAATCAACGACCAAGGGATACGATCGGGCTTTCTGCTCATCCGACCGATCGATGGATGATGTGACGATGACGACGATGAACCAAGGGTTGAGCGGATGGCGTTCCAAAACGTCCAGCACATCCCATCCGCTGACCACGGGCATATTGATGTCCAGCAAAATCACCAGGTGTCGATCGGCCGCCGCGTATCGATCCAAATACGCCAGCAGGGCTCGGCCACCCGTAAATTCGACCACGCGATCCGAAATTCCAACGTTCCGGACGATCGTTTTGGAAATCAGGTTGAACATCGGGTCGTCATCGACAAGTAAGACTTCGACGGATTTTGAGTTGGTTGCCATCACGTCAGTCCCGTTTGCCCTGTTCCGCCTTGCGGGCGATTTCCTTGATGATCCCATCAAGCTCGTCCGCAGACCGATAAATGGAATCCAACAATGTTTCGGTCGCTTGGCCGTGCGCGGGGTAATGGCGCATCAACTCAACAACGCCCATGATACGGGCTACCGGCGCCCTGATGATGTGTGATTGCATCCACGCGATCGCTTTCAACTCAGTCTCGGCGGATCGGATGGCCGTGATATCAAGACAAGCCCCAACCACCTTTGGATGCCCGTTCCCGGTGTCGCCAAGCAGTTTTGCCCACGTCCGAAGGTGCCGTACCTCGCCATCGGGACGTGCAACGCACTCCTCGAACACGACATCCCGCCCAGACGTGCGCACGTGTTCCAAGATTCCCATGACCCGCGGCCTATCCGCATCGACAACGAACGAATGATGGGTTTCAAGACTAGGAACAAAATGTGCCGGATCGACGCCGAATATATCGTATAGTACATCCGACCAAAAGACCTCGTTACTCGTCACATCCCATTGCCAAATGCCGAAACGCGCCAGTCGCTGTACCTGGTTCATGGTCTCGTTGTTTTGGGCAATCAATTCCGCATTGGCATTATTCTCGAAGATGATGTGCAACAAATCGGCCATCCGCTGGATGACATCAAGCTCGCCCAACGTGGGCCATCTCGGTTTTTTGTAATACATCCCCAACACGGCGAGCACCTGCCCCTTTGCATCCATGATCGGATAGGACCAGCATGCACGCAGCCCATGTTCCAACGCAAGTGCACGCGGGCCTTCCCAAATCGGGTCGGTCGCGATGTCGTTCGCCACGACGAGCCGTTTACGGTGTGCGGCCGTTCCACATGAACCGGCGCCCTCGGCAATGGGCACCTCAAGGTCTGCGGGCAGGAATTTGGCCGAAATGGATGGTGCAACAGGCGCGCGCAAAAAGCCGTCACGTGCACGCATCACAGAACAAAACATATCGGGAAAGAGTTCCTGGATACCGTTGAGATACGCCGTCAAAACGGATGCTAAGGGTATACCCAACGTGGCATTGAGCGCCAACACTTCCCGTTCAACAGCCAACAACCGATCCAATTCGGCAACGCGTTGCCGCTTTTCGACCAATTCCTCGCGGCGCATGGCATCGGTGACGTCTTTCAGCGTACGGATAATGAATTCAACATCGCCCGACTTGTTCAATACCGGTGTATGGGTCACTTCCAGCCACGTGTCTTCGGCCGGCTTTTGGCCATTGAGCGAAAAGGCCGGATAAAAAACCGGGGCGACACGTTCCGCTTTCTTTTCCTGACATACCCAATCAAACACCGATTCAGGGATGAGCGGGCTATGCGAACCGTTGAACGCAGAAAATATGCTCATGAATTCCTTTCCGACAATGGTTTCGCGCGATTGCCCAAGGATATCGAGGTAAGCATCGTTGACGGCAAAGACCATGAAACGCCCTTCAGACGGACGGATGACAATGCACGGCCCCGGCAATGCGTGAAAAATCGACGAAAAATAGTTTTGCTCATGATCCATAAGCCGGAACAACCAATTGTTTTCTTACTAGGCAAACATGTACTTATTAAACAAAACGCAACGATGGCAAATTTATGTTAAAATTGCAATTAGGCGTACACTATTTTGCTAGCACCTTCTTACCCACCGTGAACAGCAACACGGCCAGCAGCCCGGCGGCCAGGCCGACCAGCACTTCCTTGAGCAGGGAAGGCAACGCGGGCAGCGCATGGTGCAGGAAGTCGATGTTGTGCACGAATATGCCACCCGACACCAATATCAGGGCAATCGTGCCGATGACACCCAAGGATTTGATCACCACGGGCAGCGCCTTGACCAGCGCATGGCCTACCTTGGCCTGCAGCCCTTTGCCTTCCGAGCGCTTGATCAGCTTGAAGCCCACATCGTCCATCCGGACGATCAGCGCCACGATGCCGTATACACCGACGGTGGCCACGAATGCCACCACCGAAACGGTCAGCACCTGGATCAACAGGGGTCGATCAAGCACAGTGCCCAACGCAATGATGACGATTTCGATCGAGAGGATGAAGTCGGTGAGGATGGCCGCCCTTATCTTCCTCTTTTCGGCTTCGGGGCCGTCCTCAATGGTTTCCTCAATCACCTCATGTCCCTTTTTCGGCCTGTGGAACAGGTATTCGATGATTTTCTCCACGCCCTCAAACGCCAGGTAAATCCCGCCAAGGATGAGGATTACCTTGATGGCCAGCGGAACGAATACGTTGAGCGCCAGTGCGACGGGGATGATGACCACCTTGTTCAACGCCGCCCCCTTGGTAATGGCCCACAGCACCGGCAGCTCCCGAGACGACAGGAAGCCCGTCGCCTTTTCGGCATTCACCGCCAGGTCATCGCCGAGTATAGCCGCGGTTTTGCGCGTCGCCAACTTACTGGTCACCGCCACATCGTCCATCAAGGCGGCTATATCATCCAAAACTGCAAAAATACCGGAGGCCATACGCTTCTTTTTTCTGGCGGTAAATGTATCGATTTAATTCAATGAAATCTTTACATTAGCCGCACTGAACGGATTACAAAGCTTGTGGCACTGACCGACACGGATGAACGGACGTTACTGATGCGCCTTCGCAAGGGGGATGAGCAGGCCTTTACGGCATTGTACCACGCCCACAAGCGTCGGCTGATCGCGGCTGCGCTGCGGTTGCTGAAGTCAGAAACGCTGGCCGAAGAAATCGTGCAGGAAGCTTTCCTGAAAATCTGGGAACGGCGGGCCAGCATCGACCCGGAGCAATCGTTCGCGGCCTACCTCCACCGCGTCGCGCACCACCTGGTGATGGATGTGTTCCGCAAATCGGCGTCCGAGAAACGGCTCACCGACCAGTTGATCAGCCGGGCGGTGGATCATTACACGCACGTGGAAGAGACCATCTTTGCGCAGGAAAACCGCGAACGCCTGCACCGGGCATTGGACCTGCTGCCTCCGCAACGCAAGCGCGTATACACCCTGTTCAAGCTGGAGGGTAAGTCCTACCAGGAAATCGGGGCGGAACTCGGAATCGGCAAACCCACCATCAACGAGCACATCACCAAGGCCAACCAGTTCCTGCGCGGCCATTTCAACGTGGACAACGCCTTATGTTGGCTGGCTGTCGCTGCCGTTCTGCTGGATGCCTGAAAAAAGTTTGGTTACCGACCATTACTTTTCCGCCGGCTTCCGTATAGCTTTAAAAAAACACGATGGAGAACCCGTCTTCGCGCAATCGCCTTTTTGAACGGTACTTGAACGATGAGTACTCGGTGGCGGATTTCCGGGAATTGCAAACCCACTTTGGGACAGAAAACGACCAAGGAACGCTCACGGGGTTGGTACAGGCGGTGCTCGCCGAAAATCGCGGGGAACGTGCGGAAGATCGTGAACGCATCGACCGCGTCGTGGCGAACATCGATGCGCGCATGGCACAGCGATTTGAACGGCCACGCCTATTGCGCCGATGGTTCGCGGGAGCGGCCGCCGCGGCAATCCTCATCGCGATCTCGGCCGCCGCTTGGTTACTCTTCAATGGAGACAGCCGCCAACGTCAGCTTAGCAACGGACTCGCTTCGACCGTAATCCTGCCCGGCGGCAACCGCGCCACGCTCACCTTGGCCGATGGACGAATAATTGACTTAAGCTCGGAACAGGAAGGGATTGTTATAGGAGACGGGATTACCTACCTTGACGGTAGTAAGATAGTGGAAAATGAAGAATTAAAAATGAAGAATGAAAGGTCCGTTCTTCATTCAATAGCAACCCCCAAAGGCGGAACCTACCAAGTCATGCTGCCCGATGGCAGTCGCGTTTGGCTCAACGCCGCTTCGACGCTCAAGTACCCGAGTCGCTTCGAAAGCGATGAACGGGTGGTATTGCTGGAAGGTGAAGCGTTTTTCGAAATCAAGCCGCAAGTAAGGAAAGGTGCAGCGCGCGGGCAAGAGACACATGATTATGCGTCTTTTAAAGTCCGTACAACCGGACAAGAAGTGGTTGTCCTCGGCACCCAATTCAACATCTCCGCCTACGCCAGCGACGAAGAAACCAAGACCACCCTCGTGGAAGGTAAAGTACGCGTGGTAGGGCTTGTAGAGGCAATACTCACCCCCGGCCAACAAGCCACCACCCGCGCCCGCCCCGATGAATCGGGACAGGCGCTGCCGGGGCAGGGAGCGCAACTCGACATCCGAAACGTCGACCCCCACCCCTACACCGCCTGGAAGGATGGGCGCTTCCACTTCGACGGCGAACAGATCCATACGGTGATGCAGAAGCTGGCCCGTTGGTACGACATCGAGGTCGAATACCGCGGTGAGGTCACCACCCATCGGTTCAGCGGCACGATGTCCAGGTTTGACCGGATCGATCAGGTATTGAGCAAGCTCAGCAAAACAAAACAGGTACAATTCAAACAGGAAGGGAGGAAGATCATCGTCATGCCTTAACGCCATAAAAAAACCGGCAGCCAGGCTACCGGTTCGAGTCTAGTCTTTTTTTATATCCGTTGTCCGCGTATCGCCGGCAAGCATCCACGCGGACGGCATAAAACCAAACTGATACAAATGTACAAAATTTACACGCATTGGCTCATGCGCCTATTTTTGACTTCATGGCTACTGACCGCCATCTTTTTGCAACTTTCGTTGGCAAGCAGCGGCCAATCAGTCACGCTGCACCGCAAGGAAGCGGGGCTTAAGGAGCTGTTCAGCGAGCTCCGCAAACAAAGCGGTTACGACTTCATCTTTACCGAGGAACTCCTCAAGGGAGCCCGGCCCGTTACCGTGGCGGTGGATAACCAACCCATCGAGGCGGTTCTGCGGCTTATTTTCCAAGACCAGCCGCTTGACTTCACCGTCGAGGACAACACGGTCATCGTGAGCCCGGCTATTCCTGACCGAAAAGCGGTCTCGGCAGCTTCCCCAGCCCTCATCCTCGCCTACTCCATCGTGAAAGGGCGCGTGGTGGACAGCCTAGGCCGCGGGCTTGACGGCGCTTCGGTACGCGTGCTGAATGCCGACGGCAACCACACCGCACTGCAGACAAAAACCGATGATAATGGCCATTTTGAGCTGAAAGATGTCCCCGAAGATGCATTTCTCGAATTCAGCTACGTCGGGTATGTTACCCGGGTTATCAAAGCCTCAGGGACCGTCGTCACGGTAGTGCTTAGCGCGGTCACATCCGAGTTGGAGGAAGTCGTGGTCAGCACCGGCTACCAGCGTATCGAGAAATCACAGCTTACCGGTGCCGCATCAGTGGTAAACCGGGCAACATTTGACCAGCGCGTATCCGTATCGGGCAATTTCCTTGAAAACCTGGAAGGGAAGGTACCCGGACTGGTCTATAATAGCCAATCCGGCGAACTGTCCATCCGGGGGGTATCCACGTTTGATGCGGTCAAGCAGCCGCTGATCGTCGTTGACGGATTCCCTACCGAAATCGACTTGCTCACCATCAACCCGAATGACATCGTTTCGGTAAGCGTGCTGCGTGATGCGGCTGCAGCCTCCATTTATGGTGTGCGTGCCTCGAACGGGGTAATCGTCGTTGAGACAAGGCGCGGAAAGGAAGACACGAGGACGAATGCCAATGTCCGTGCCACGTATGGCCTAAGGCCTCGGCCAGACTTTGACTACCTGAATTATGCGGGTGCCCGGGAAGTCGTCGCGATACAGCAGCTGCAGTTCGATTTGTTGAAACCGTTGGAGGCCACCTACACCCAACGGGGCTATCCGAAAAACCCGGCGTACGAAATCCTGTTTGACCGGGAGGCAGGGCGAATCAGCGCGTCCGAAGCGGCCGTCCGTCTGGCCGCACTTGGCGGTTATGATAACATGGATGACTATAAAAGCCATTTTTACCGACCCCAGCAAACCGCCAACCTGAATTTTGACATCAGCGGCGGCAGCGCACGTAGCACATACCTCGCCGGTGTAAATTACATCGGCGAACAATTGACCGGCAAACGGGACGGCAACAGCCAAGTGAACGTGAACCTGGCAAACACCTTCAGGTTCTCACCGAGGTTCAGTGCCGATTTCAAAGCCACGTACAGTAACAAGGGTTCCGATGCGGGTGGCACGGTGGGTTATGACGATTTCTATCCCTATGAAAGGCTCACCGACAATGCCGGAAACCCCGTTGCTGTAAAGCTTGGGCCCGGTCGTGATTTCGATTTCTATGGCATCGACAAAGCACGCAATGACCGACTTTTGGCTCTCGGTATGTACGATCAATACTATTATCCTTACGGCGAGCTTTTTGCCCAGACAGAAACCTTGAAATCGGCATCCACGAGATTGCAAGGCCGGCTGAACGGAAAGGTGACCGATTGGCTGTCTGCAGAAATCGGGGGAGCTTATGAACTCCAGCAGGGAACGCTCGATGACCTCCAGACGGATGATGCGTATGTACTTCGCGCAATGATAAACAGCCGTGCCAAGAAAAACCCACTCTCGGGAGCCCCGGAATTCAATGACCTTCCCCAAGGTGACCGCCTGACGCGTTCGCTGCTTCGGTCAAGCGCCTATACCGTACGTGGACAGCTCACTGCCGAAGATACCTTTGCCGATGGCATGCACGTTATCAGCGGGGTTGCCGGCATCGAGCAACGCCGTATCCTGTCCACCTCATCCATGAGTTCGTATTTCGGCTATGACGGCCAGTCTTTGATTTCCAAGCCGGTCAACTTTTCGGCGCTGGCTAAAGTCAACTTCCCCGAATTCAATGACGTTGGGATGGTCCTTTTCTCGATGCCGATGGCCAATTACTTCAACGAAACCCAACAAGACACCCGCTTCATGTCTTATTATGCCTCGGGCACGTACACCTATAAAAATCGGTATGTGGCAACCGGGAGCCTTCGTCTGGACCAGTCTAATCTGTTCGGTGTAGACCCCAAATACAAAAACAGGCCCCTTTGGTCGGCCGGTGCCAGCTGGCTCATGCATAAAGAACATTTCTTGCGTCGGGTGACATGGCTCGACGAAGCCAAGCTCCGCTTCGCCATGGGGTTCAACGGCAATGTGCCGACCAGCGACAGCGGGCCGTTCCTGATCCTGCAATCCCAACTAAACGCGGTGCCCTATGTTTCCGTGATTGCCAACAACGTGCTATCGCCCGAAAATCAATCCATTCGCTGGGAAACCACCCGTAACTACAACGCCGGATTGGATTTCAGCCTGTTTCAAAACCGCCTTTCTGGCTCCATAGACGCTTACCTGAAAAACGCTTTCGATCTTTTCGGGCAGTTTGACGCCGACCCGACGACCGGTTTCAACCAATACAATGCCAATACCGCTTCAATCCGCAATCAAGGCATTGAATTCATTGTCGGTGCCGTAAACATCCGCCGCCCTCTTCTGGAATGGCGCACCGACCTAACGGCTTCTTTTAACGACAATACGGTGTTGGCCGTAAAAGCCACGGAGTACAGCAATTCGCAAATGATCGTCAGCAACGGCATCCATCGGAAGGACTACCCCATGGATGCGGTCTTTAGCTACCGGTACGGTGGGCTCAACGACAAGGGACACCCCTTCGTCTACGACAGGCAGGGCAACCAACGGGTCTTGAATTTCTATGGCAATAATCGGGTGGACGTGCTGTTTGATGATTTGACGTATCAGGGCACAACGACACCGAAGTATACCGTGGGGTTGAACAATCGCGTACGCATCGGACAGGTTGAAGTTGCCGCCTTGTTTATGTACTACGGCGGGCATGTGATGCGCATTGAACAACCCAATCCCAATAACCTGGGGCCACTTGCCACCGGCCCGTTGCTGGCGGGTTCTGAAAATTTCTGGACAGCCCCGGGAGACGAACGGCACACCCGCATCCCCGGCTTCGCCATCGGGAACGCGACGCATCCCTACTACTATTCAAGCTATGCCATGTACGGTTATCAATATGCTTCGGATTTCGTGAAACGGGCCGACTACATCCGATTGCGTGATGTCGTGGTCTCCTATCGTCCGGCATCGCCTTTCCTCAAAAAAATCGGTTTCAGCCAAACGGAAATCCGGTTCCAGGGGCAGAACCTCTGGCGCTACACCTTCAGTGACAATTCCGTCGACCCCGATGCCATCGACCGGCAAAGCGGTCAACGTTTCCTGCTCAGGCAACCACCGATGTACAGCCTCTCCTTGTTTACGAATTTTTGATGAACCATGAAACGTCTTATAAAGCAAATTTACTCCTTCGTGTTGCTGGCCGGTTTGATCAGCGGTTGCAACGGATTCCTCGAAGTAAAACCCAAAGGCATCATTATCCCGGAGAAACTAGCCGACTATGAAGCCATACTCCACTCCCAAGCCGTGACGTTGGTATTTCCGCCGGAACTCTTATACCCCACCGACGATTTTTACGATGTATACGACGAGGCGAATCGATCGTCCGCCGCCAACGCTTATTACTGGCGGGAGGGATTGGATCCAAATGAATTGGCACCCCCGGCCATATGGGGCGGCTACTATTCGGCGATCTACCACAACAACGTGGTCATCCGCAAAGCGCCCGAAGCCATTGACGGGTCTTCCCAGCAGAAGGATCAGTTGGTCGCTGAAGCGAAGGTGAACCGCGCGTCGGCTTACTTTCACCTACTTACCGCTTTTTCCAAGGCCTACAACGCGGCCACGGCAGGAAATGATCCGGGGGTTCCGCTTATGGTCAATATCGACGTTACGGAAGGGACGCCTCCGCGTGCAACGGTGCAGGAGGTCATGGACGTGATCGTCAATGATGTGAAGGAGGCGTTGCCGCACCTTCCTGTAACCAATAAGACCAACTATCGTGTCTCCAGGCAGGCCGCGTACGGCTTGCTGGCGCGGGTTTACCTCTACCAAGGCCGTTTCGACGAAGCCGGAGCGAACGCCGAGCTGGCCCTGGACGGAAACCACGGTCTGCTGGACCTGAACGATTACCAGCTTCCCACGGCGATGCCAACCCAGGAAATCAGTCCGGAAGCGGTATGGATGCAAGGCGGTTCAAGCTACAGCTTTCCGGCAATGATGCTGTATACCGAGGGGTTGATTGCGTTGTTTGACGCGGATGACCTGCGTTACACCTTGTTCGCCAGGAGCAACTTACGGGGCATCTATTACCAGCCCCCTGGATCCGGACAGGCCAATTTCGGCATCACCGTGCCTGAGCTTTACCTAACCCAAGCGGAAGTTCTGGCCCGAAATGGCAATACGCAAGCGGCCATCGATACGTTGAATGCCCTCCGCAGGATGCGTATCCGCCAAGTGGCGTATGCCGATTTCGAGGTCGTAAATCAGGAGGAAGCGCTCCAATTGGTCTTGGATGAACGTCGCCGTGAGCTCGCATTCCGTGGTGTACGATGGATGGACATGAAACGGCTTGACCGGGAAGGCCGGATGCCGGACGTGGTGCGGACGGAACGGGCTACTGGTGAAATCTTGGCTACATTGCCCGCTGGCGGAAAGGCTTATACCTTCCAGATACCTGCCCGCGTACAGCAATTCAACCCCGATATGGAATTAAATGACCGTTAGTATTATTAGCATGATGAAGAACAACGTAATATCAAAACTGTTGGTGATCATCGGATTGGCTGCCAACATAGCTGCTTATGCCCAATCCACCCGGTTCACTGGACAAGGGTTCCCGACCGACGGGAATCGGGCGTCGCTGGTCCTTTCGCACACGTCCGGATTCCAGGCAACGTTGCCACTGCGTCCGGATGGAAGTTTCGACACGACCCTCCACGTCCCGCAGGATGGCATTTACCAGTTGCGGCCCGTCGGAGACCTGTTCCTTGAACGTGGTGCTTCGCTCCACGTCACGGCTGAAAGCGATGGAACGTTCTCGTTCAGCGGTATGGGCGCCAAAGCGAACAATCGGTATCGATCCATACGGCAGCTGGCGGCTGATTTCCTGCCCATGCACAAGGGCGAATTGCGGTTTGCGGCATATGCGTTGGACGTTCCTGTGTTCGAAGCGAAGCTGCAGCAATACGTACAAGCGGCCGGAAGTGCACTTCACCAAGAACGCAACGAATTGCTGGCGCGCGCACTCGCCAAAGAAAGCCGATATTATGCCATGCGACTTCTGGGCGACTTCCGGTTACATTACGGTGTGGATTCCGCCAAACAGCAAGCCTTCTACGCAATGATGGAAAAGGCCGACCGGACAGACACCACCCTGGCACATAAAATAAGCGACGCATACAAAAAAACACGTTATCGGGAATTCACGGCCGCCGAACGCACCCATATCGACTCATTGCTGTACGACGCGCTGGATATCGATGATGAAGAGGCGTTTGCGTATGCGCCGTCATACCGGGAGGTATTGAGCGGCTGGATTTCCAACCGGATTTACCGCGAACGCCGCCTAGCCAGCAATCCCGGCAATGACATGCAGTCGGCCCAACTTGGGGTGGTGAACGATCATTTCACGAATCCGACGATCGCCGAGTATTACCGGTACGTCTACAGCCTGAATCTCATCAAGATGACCAAAGACGACAGGAAGGCTGAAGAGGCATTTTCCACGTTTGCGGCCAATGCCAAAAATGAAACATTCATCGAGCAGCTGAAAACGGTTTTTGAAAACCGGAAGGTGACAGAAAAAGGTCGCCCGGCACCCGATTTTGCATTCGAAAACATTGACGGCAAGATCGTGCAACTACGTGATCTGCGCGGCAAATATGTCTACATTGATGTGTGGGCGACCTGGTGTGGTCCCTGCAAGATGGAAATCCCCCACCTGGCCAAGCTCGAAAAAGATCTGCATGGCAAAAACATCACGTTCGTGAGCCTATCGGTGGATCGACCCGCCGATAAAGGTAAATGGCAAAAGTTCGTAACGGAAAACGGATTGGGCGGATTGCAATTGATTACCGACAACGCGTTTGAGACCGCGTTCATCCAGCAATTCAACATCAATTCAATCCCTCGCTTTATCCTCATTGACCCCGAAGGGATAATCCTGTCGGCCAATGCGGATCGGCCTTCAGAGCCAGCGCTGCGTGAGCAACTCAAGGGATTGCTGGAAAAAAGCGAGTAGTATTAAAAGGGCAAACCCAAATACGCGGGAGGGAAACCCTTGTTGGTCCGCGGCTTTTCCATGCACCGCGCTTGTGCAAGCATCCGCCGCATTTGGGGTTACAAGCCCGCAACAAGGATACCCAAGCACGGCGGAACAGGGTACATCCACCGCATAGGCAATTGCCTGCCGGGCATCGGTAAACGCACATGCGGCGTAGGCCGTTGCCTGTACCGGGCTTGGGGATGCCTCCGCCGTGCTTGGGGATGCTTCCACGGGACTACGAAACCCTAGCCCCGCGGTTGCAACCACAAGCCCCGCACTTGTGTTTACCTTTGAGTCACTTGTGTTTACAAACGCCGCGCTTGTAAACACAAGCGCCGCGAAGTCGTTTACCTATACGGCGCTTGGGTTTGCTTGTGCCGCGCAGGGAATTCCCCATACCGTACAGGGAAACGGAAGCCCCGTGCTTTTACCTGCCTACACCGCATAGGTAACCGCTGGTGACGCATGGGCTTTTAAAAGCGCGGTATAGGCATATCCATACGCGGAGCCTTGAAACACAAGCGCGGCGGAAGGTTTCCCTACCGCCGCGCTTGCGATCGCTGATGACGTACTTGTGTTTACCTGCGGCGTACCTGTAAATGCCTGCCGCGCACCCGTGTTTACCTAAACGGCCAAAGCCGAATCGCCTTGCGGGCTAGCCACATCGATACCGCAGCCCCAAGCGCCCACCACAACCAACGCCATCGGTTGCCCGACACCTCCCGCTCCACGCTTCGGTGTTCCTGCGTATCCACTTGTACCGCCTTGTCAAGGCGGGACTGCACGCCCAGCGCGCGGCTTACGGCAACGCTGTCGCGATCGGTTAGCCTGACTTGCTCCCCATAGCGGTAAACAGCGCCCGTTTCCGGGAGGATGTGCTCCCATCGGCGTTCAAGCACCAGCGACCGGTCTCTGATACCGGTCAACGAATCCAAACGTAATCCGGAACGGTCTGCCCTGATGGCGATGTCGGCCGACGCTTGCCGCGTGGTTTCGGTTTGCCGTTTAACGGCGCAGGCCCCGAAAACAACGGGGCCTGCGACCAACATGATCCAACTTCTCATCGGCTGGCATCAATCTACCCATACCTTGCGGGTGGCGACCGGGCTCCAGGCGCTTACGCCGCGTTTGTTGAGCGAACGCACGCGGAAGTGGTACAGGGTACCGTCCACCGCCGGCGCGTAGAAATTCCCGCGCGAATCCGACACCAGCGGCAGCGACTGCCAGATCGGTTGGCCTTCGGCGTCCAGCTCGGATGCGATCTGTATCTCGTATTGGTAGGCCTGGCGGATGGCCTCGAATTCCAGGAGAATTTCACCAGGACGGTTGGAGGCGCGGATGCGTGTCCAGGAAGACGCCGGCGGCGTCTGCTCGCCCTTGGGGTCTGCCACGGGCAGGAAGCCTGAACTCAGCTGCATGGAGCTCAACTCGGTGAAGTTATTGATGTAGCTGGTTACCGCCCGCATCGACTTGAGCAAGGCTTTCCGGGCTTCGTCCTTCTCGTTCTTCTGCTGCGTGCTGGCGCGCTGCGAAGCGGTTATCGCCTGCTTGGCGATGTAGTCCAACGCGAGCGGTTCGTATTCCGTGAATTCCGGGCTCAGGTCCGGGAAGTTGGTGTTCGTGCGCAGGGCATCGGCCGTGCGCGAAGCGTGCGATGCCAGTTCGCTATCGCCCATGTATTCGTAATTGGTGACTAATTTCGGAGTTCTCATTTTTTCTGTGTTTTTTGTTTTGTATTTGTTGTGTAGACGCAATGCATTGCCGCTATAATGGTATCCATCTTGCAACGGCATGGATCGTGCGCACCGGCCGTCGCTTCCGGTGTACACCTTGTCGGGCGGGCCCTGCCCGGACGGGATTGCTCGGGTCACCGATTCCAGCCATCGCCCCGTCCGGCCCGGTGTTGCCCTCTACGGTGATGCAGTTCGCATCGCCCCAGCCGTCGACGAAGCCGCAATGGCCGATGCGCCGCAAATTGTTGTAATAGATGCCGAAGACATCGCCTTGGCGCGGGTCGTTCACCCGCCGGGCCATCGGGAACAACGCCGGGCTCCAGGCATTGCGCGGTTCGGGATACCCCGCCTGGCCGTGCGCCCAGGACACGAATGCCGCGCACCAGGCATATCCCGGCCCCAAACCGACGTAGCGGAGGTATCCATCGATGCGCGGGTGGTCGTTGTTGTCCGTGGTTTCGTATACGCCGATTTCGGCGGTGTACACGGCTTCGAGACTCCGGCTGTACCGGCTCCCTGGCAACCCGTTGCCCGTGTAGGAACTCCTCGAAGCCCATCCAAAATCCCAACCGTTGGTGGCGTGTTTGGTGGTGAAGGCCTTGCAGCAGCCCGTAGCTGCGAACAGTGAGGCGCCCAGCAGGAACGAACGAAAAGCAGGAACCAAGCGGGCCGTCGGAGCGAAGCGGCTTCGGCCAGCGCCGCTAGCGCCGAGCAATCGGCAGCAAGGGAGGCTGCACAGCCGGAACGCCCAAACACCCACCATCAACACGCCCACCATCAAAACACCGCTACCAAACACACCACAAAAGCATACAGCAACCCGAAGAAAACAACCAGGTAAAACGTGATTTTCTGCCATGGGGACAGGGATTTGAAATTGTTGGAAAAGAAATGTTTCTGATACGCCCGCAGTACCGGGAAAAGCAACCCGATGAGCCAGCGCGATACGGCGAGGAAGGTGGCCAGCGCCACCACGGCCAGCAGCACGAGGCTCAGCGCGCCGATGTCGATGACCGCGGCGGTTGGGTCAAGCCAACGCAGCAATGTGTCGCTGTGTGCCAGCAGGAACACCAGCCCCGCACAGGCCGACGGCATGATCATCGACCGGATGCATCGTACCAACCACCGACGCAACCTGAACCGCCGGTATTCCCGAAGCAGGTGTTGGGCTTGCCGCCGCAGCGGAAGGGTGTCGGGCGGCTCCACGCCCCAGTGACCCAAGAATGTTGTTGAAGTTTTCATTGTCGTACTCCTTTCGTTTTGCGCAAACGTAAGGCGCTGATTGACAAGAAAAAATAGGTGTCCGCAAGATGTCCGCGATGTGTCCGCAGGATGTCCGGGTTTTGTCCGGTACGACTTAAGTGCCGATTATGTGATTTTTTACACATTTTCGGCACTTAACGCTGTCAGAATCGTATCTTTGTACGACTTAACTGTCGATTATGTGGAAATCCCCACGTTTTCGACACTTAACCCGTGCAACATGAAGATTGAACGAAACATTGAGGAGCAACTCATCGGCTGGAAAAATTCGACCAAGCGCAAGCCGCTCGTATTGCAGGGTGCCCGTCAGGTCGGAAAAACGTGGCTCCTGAAACAGTTGGGTAAACGAGCGTTTGAAGACGTGGCCTATTTCAATTTCGAAGAAACCCCCGAGCTGAAGCAGTTCTTTGAAAACACCAAAGACGTAACGCGCATCGTGCAAAACCTCTCCCTGGTACACGGACGGACCATCATGCCCGGGCAGACATTGATTATCTTCGATGAGATACAGGAATGTAACGAAGCCTTGAACACACTCAAGTATTTCCAAGAAAACGCACCGGAACACGCCGTGGCCAGCGCCGGTTCCCTCTTGGGCGTAGCCCTATCGAAGGGCAAATCGTTCCCGGTGGGCAAGGTCTCGTTCATGCAGGTGCACCCGGTTACGTTCAGCGAATTCCTATCGGCCGATAACCCGCAACTGCATACGTACCTACAAAGCATCGACAGCATCGAACCGATCCCCGATATCTTCTTCAACCCCTTGGTCGATCGCCTGAAAGCCTATTTCGTCTCGGGTGGCATGCCGGAAGCGGTGGCCACCTTGCTTGAAACCGGCGATGTAGACGATACGCAGCAGGTATTGCAAGACATCCTCAATGCCTATGCGCTTGATTTTTCCAAATACGCGGAAACGAAGGTCATTCCACGGATCCAATATACGTGGGCATCCATCCCCTCCCAACTGGCCAGGGAGAACAAGAAGTTCCTGTACCAAGCCGTACGGGATGGCGCCAGGGCACGGGATTACGAGGATGCCCTCCTTTGGCTAGCGGATGCGGGGCTCATGCACCGGGTATACCGCAGCAACAAACCGGGACTGCCTTTATCGGCGTATGACGACCTATCGGCCTTCAAGGCCTACCTGTTGGATGTAGGCCTGTTGCGGCGGCTTTCGCTATTGAATCCGGTCGCGGTGAAAGAAGGTAACCGGCTGTTCACGGAATTCAAGGGCGCGTTGACCGAAAACTTCGTCTTGCAACATTTGCTGGCCAATTTCGAGGGGACGCCGCGCTATTGGACATCGGGAAACCAAGCGGAAGTCGATTTTCTGCTACAGGTAAAAAACGACATCGTCCCCATCGAGGTAAAGGCAGACACCAATGTCCGGAGCAGGAGCTTGGCTGTTTACCACGAAAAATTTACGCCTCATGCACGCGTGCGTTATTCACTGAAAAACCTGCATATGGACAATGGGTTGCTGAACATCCCGCTGTTCCTGGTGGATTACACGGAGAAGTTACTCCGACTGGCAAGGGGATAGCGCGTGCTAATTTTCGAGCCGTCATCATCTCGATAAAGGTTTCAGGGGAAATGACAGGTAAGGCAGGCAGCGCTGATTTTTGGAAACCTATGTCACGGCTGACAACGCAGTCCAATCAGTGATGCAAGGCGATGTAGTACAGGAGTGCGTCTTCAATATCGTCCATGAAAGACCTTAAAAGCCATATTTACCTGCGTTTTCTTCGAAATACTGCTGGGGATTTCCACATACCTACCCTCCGGGTAAAGCTGCCAATCAGACAAACCATTTTTATGGTTACGTCTATAAACTTAGCAAAAAAACCAACGTTTTTATGGTAGTAACCACAAAACTTTTCAAGATAGCACGACTAACTTCGTGCACTAGGGTGGTTCATGCTTATTCTTGAGCCGTCATCATCGATTACCCGTTATTGCCCCTCGCCATCCGATCTTGGCCACTTCCCATAAAAATCAAAATACAGCCGCCGTACCTCCGATAGCCAAAATCCCGAACGGCCTTCGCCGTCGTCTTGCACGAAAGTAAGTTTACCCGCTTCGCGGTAGCGCCGCACCTGCCTTTCGCTCCGAAGCAATTTGGCGGCAACAAGGGCAATCGAGATGACCATATCCAATTGCCCCGCCATCGGATCGGGTTTAGAAATAAGCCTGGGTCCCTCGGGTTGGGTGGTGGGCGCTTCGGCGGAGGTCAAAGTCGCATCCGCCAACTTCGGTGGCAACTCCACCGCGCGGCAGCATTTACGGCAATCCCTTTGTTGGGCGACGAGTTCTTCCATGAGTTGATGGATTCCTTCGGCATGCGCAAGGATTTTGTAGACGTTTTCTTCCATAATTGATGTTTTTTCGTAGTAAATGATGCATATACAAAATTACACATACCGTGCAGGGTATAAAACCCTCACTAATGAGGGTTTACCGGCACGGAAATACCCCTTAATTTTACGGCAAACAAAAAAAAATCATAATATCATGAAAAATTACTTACTTTACTTCATCTTACTGGGCCAAATTATCGCCTGCGATCAGCCCAAAACCGAAAAAAACATGACAGCATCCTCCTTTGCAGTACCGGACTCCGTAATTGTACCCCTTGACGAGGCCTATCGCATGGTGGCCAACTACGCCCCGAAGGCCGGTTTCGTGGAGCGCGACGGCCAGTTGCTACCCGATTCGCGAGCAATCTGGTTCCCGATCGAAATGCTGCGGTTATTGGTCGATCAGATCGAGGATGAAGGTGGAGACGGCATCCGTTTCTATCTGTCTACATACGACAGTGATTACACCGATGCGCCCGAAGGGACTTACATCCCACCCGAGCGCTACTGGGGGTACAATACGTTACTACTCGTATCCACACGGGACAGCATGGCCAACGGCCAACATTACCACCGCGATTACTTCGACTCATCCATCCAAGGGAGTCGCGAGCGACAGGCTGGCTTCATCGTCACATCCCGCGTTCGGAATCGGGGTAATGTATGTTATCCGGATTGCCAGGATAATCCCACCTTGCTAGGCCGAAATTAAATGATATGATTACCGCTATCCTCAATATCTCTATCCAACTGGTTTGTTTGATCGTGGCCTGGCGCTACCTATTTCACGAAAGTGAACGGCACTGGGTGTTATTCAAATGGTATCTGATCGTCGTGGTCTTTACCGAAACCGTCGGCTTCTATCTCGGCCTGACCACGGAGAAATCCAACCAGTGGTGGTATAATCTCTACCTCCCCGTTGAGGGTACGTTCATCAGCTATTTCATTTTCCGCTTGCTCAGGCCATATGGCGCCAGGCCCATCCTATGGTACAGTTGGATGGGCCTGTTCCTGACCACCTACATGTGGGAACACTATACGGTGGGGCTTGGTGGCCATAGTTATTATTCCATCCTGCTATTCAACGTGTCGTTTATCGCGGCTTTCGTCTACTACGTGGCCCTGCTGTTCAGGGCACCGCCGGAACCGACACCACTGTACCGTCATGCGCCGGCGGTGTGGATGGGCTCTACGGCCTTCTTTTATTGCGGCACCTTCATCGTGGGCCTTACCGCCGACTTGCTCCTTGACAATGAATTGAAGGTCGGCGACTACACGCTCTACGCGATCATCATGGTTATCATTATTCTTATCAATTACGGCTTATGGATACATTCGATTATGTGCAGGTACGCAAAGACCAATTGATATGGCTCATCGCCATCCTCATCGCGGTTTTCGTGTTGTTCTGGGCAGCAGTATGTCTATTGGCCATATTATTCAACCGTGTCCGTTTGCTCGGCATAGCCCGCGAAAAGGAAGGCCGGTTGGCAGAATCCGAACGGACAACGAGACATATATCTGATGCACTGCACGATGATTTCCAGAACCAGCTGGCTTATGTCGGTAAAATGCTGGGCGATTTCATCAATATCCATCGTCGAGATGGGATCCACTCCCTTTCGCTGGTGATAAATGCCCGGGAGGTTACGCTTGAAACCATTGAAAAGTCACGTAATGTAGGAATATTGCTCGATGGCAAGCGGATCATCGGCATGGGGCTCCGTTACGCCATCACGCTCGAAGCGGAGCGGCTGAGCGATAACGGCCTCAATATCCGATGCCATACGGAAGATGGTGTCGCCGAACAGCTGGACGAGGATGCGGCACTCAAGCTGTTCCGCATCGTGCAGGAAGTGTTGGCCAACGCCGTCAAACACGCCGACGCATCCGAGATCACCGTGCTGCTCCGGAAGCACCGGCGTTTTGCGCTGGAAATCGTCATCCATGACGACGGCGTTGGGTTCGATCCTTCGCTGGCCCGTGATCCGCTTTCAAGGGGCTTGGACATCATCCGGCTGCGTGCCGAAGATGTCGGCGCACTGTTGACCATCGACAGCGCGCCGGGGGCAGGGACGGCCATCCACATCAACCTGCCCCAGGAGCGATTACCGACCAACGACTTCTCCAAAGGTATGCGACAATGACAACCCAAACACAACCCGATATTTTCCTGGCAATCGTGGATAACCACGTAGGGATAACCGAATATACCGCCGACGCCCTGGAACGGGGAAGTGAACGCCTCAAGGTGGTTTTCCTTGCGCGTGACGGCAAAGACCTACAGGAGAAAATGGCGGCATGCGAACGGCAACCTACCCTGGTGATCATGGACGTCCGCATGCCGAACGGAACCGGATTCGGTGCCACCAAATGGCTGGCTGAAAACCATCCCGCTATCCGCGTACTCGTACATACGATGGTAAACAACCGGAAGACGGCAAAGGACTTCCTGTATGCGGGGGCCAGGGGGTTCATAAATAAAAGCTGTACCGCCGAAGAGTTGCTGGAGGCCATCTATCAGGTGGCCGACTCCGGCTATCACGTGAACGGATTCATCACGCTGGCCATGGTGAAGGATGCGCAGAAGGGATGGATAGCACCCGGACCCGAAACGATTACGCCCAGGCAGCTCGAAATACTGAAGCTTTTGGCGTTTGGCTATGCTGACAAGGAAATCGCTGTGTCGCTGTTTATCGAAGTCAGTACCGTTCGCGACCACATCATCAAGATGCGCGACAAATTCGGCTGTCGAGACCGCAAGGAATTGATCGCGGAAGGCTATGAATGCGGCATCCTCCATCGCTTGGATTGATACTGCCCCGAATGAACTGGGATGAAACGCCTGGCCGACGACCTAGTCCTGAAAACGCAACTCCTGAGCCGCTACCTGTGGCCGGGCCTGGGGTTGGACTATGCACCGGAACACCCGGTGACCATGGGTTTCGCGCAGGCCAGCAAAAGATATGAAGTGACCAAATACGAGCATTTCGAGCTGGCCGGTCCTTTCGAAGCCGGACAGGCGTACCTATTCGAGCATGCACTTAGCCATAGTTATTTCCATTATGCCGACACCGGCGAGGACCAAGGCGCATGTATCCACCGGCCACATGAATTGATTTTTCAGGGAGACAGCCTGCTTCATGGCGAATACCGTTCGGCTAGCTTGCAGGCGCTTGAACCGGGCGGTTTGCTCGCCGTCCCCTACCCTACATTGCGGCAGCTGATGCGACGTCATGAAATGCTGAATACCGCCATCGAATCCCTAAGCCGGGAACATGAACGCGCGCTCAACGAGCTGGGCCGCTTTTTGGGCATGCCCACCGAACAGCGTTTCCGGCTGTTCAGGGAAAAGCACCGATCCCTCCTATTGCGACTGCCCCAGCACGTACAGGCCATGCACATCAAGGTTTCGGCAACGCAGTTCAAGCGTTGTCTGAAAAAAGAACAGAAAAGCCTTGGAGGCAATAACCACTGATCCCGGGAATGGACCATATGGCCCTGTAAAAAGGGGCCAAATGGGCTGATCCAGGGGCCAAACACCCCCTACCTTAGCCTTATTGAAACCGGGATGATCCGGCGTCAAAAATGCTTAAAAAGAAAGGAGGTATAAAGGTATGCCATGGTTTAATTACAACAGCGGAAACCCAACCACGCCGGGCAACTACACCCAGCTACCCGGGGATCCGTCGTGTGACGAAGGCTCCGCATTATGCGCGATCCAAGCAAGCGGAAGCGGAACGCCAACGATCACCCCTGCGCTGATCAGCGAAATGCTCATCGCCGTGGTCACACAAACGCCAAGCGCCAATGTCCGGTTAAAAGACTAACCGTCGAGGATGGCTTTGGGCAAAGGCTGGCCTGCGTTTCGCAGCCAGCCTTTTTCATGTTCAATGTTCCTTCCGGATGGCAAAGAAGTCCACCTCCCGCTTTTCAATGACAAACCCCAACCCGAACCGCCGTAACCGTTTGTTCAGGCCTGCGATATCGGTTTGATCGATTTCGGGCATTTCCAGTTCGCCATCGTAGCCCGATTCGTCGAATACCGGCGGATTCCCCCGCCGTTGGTTCAGCTTCTCAATCAGCTGGTCTGTTCCTTGCTGTTTGCCCAGCATGTTCCTTAGGGCTGCATCCTGCGCCGCGGTCGTCTTGGGCACATGGGATGATCCATCGATCCGCTTCAGCACCCAACAATCAACCAAGTGCCGTTCGAATCCGGTCCTGAAACCCAGCAAACGATCCAGTTCGACGATCATGAACCGGTAAATGGCGGTATCCGTCTGGTTACTGTCGGGCAGCATAACCTCCATCGTCAGGCTATGTTCCCGTTGCCAGGCGGCATGGTAGCCGGACACCTCCCGATCGTACCAGATCCGATGCAGATCCACGCCTTCGGCAATCAGCTGGTTGGGGGTGATGAAAACATGTGGCCTGTTAAGACTGAAGATATCCATGGTCTTTACGTGCAGCAGGAAATACGCATTCAGCACAGGCTGGTTGATGAAGTAACCACGGCGCGTACCCTGTGTCGTATCGATGGCGATGCCATGCATCCCCTTAAGGCCATCCTGATAGCCCATCAGGGCCGAATATCGCAGTTTGTTTTGCGTAAACTGCTGGTTGGATGCGAGCCGCAGGAGCGGCTTGTCATAGTCAAAGGCAATCACTTCGCTTTTAGCCGGCCATTCAACGGGCTTTCCCTCAAGTACGTCCTGGATGTTCCGGGCGTTGATGTATTCGGTACCGGTAAGACCGATAACAACGCCCTTGTATATCCAGACCACATGTGGAATGGAGCGGTGTGGGAAGCGGGCGCCCAATACGGTGTCTTCCACCACCGACATGAGCTGCACCCGTTTCCCGATGGGGTTGCGCTCCATGAAGGTGCGTACCTGTGCCTCGGGCTCGAACGTGCTGAGCAGGAACCGGACGTCGGTTCCGAACCGCTTCTGCAACGAATCGAGCTTGGGGAAAGATTTGATGCAACCGGTGCAGTTGGTGGCCCAGAAATCTACGATGACCAGGTCTTTGCCCAATCCTCCGATCGTTCCGCGGGAGATGGTGCCGCGGTCCAGCACCTTGTCCAAGGTGAAATCGGGCACTTTTTCACCGATGCCCAGCGCAGGGCCGTCGGCCAAATGATTCGGATCCGTTTGCGCGGATACCATGCCGCAGATCAGGATGATGCCCAGTGTGTTAGCCGCGATCCGAATCATTGTCGTCTTGATGTTCATGTCAACGTGTTATTTTTAAGTAAGGACTGGTCTGGATCACCTCCAGCGGCGGAAGCAGCGTATAGCGCGGGTCGCCCGGAGGCAGGGTATGGCGGTCATCACCCAATATACGTTCCAGTGTGACTGCGGTTACGGGATGCTGGTTCAGGCGCCGCAGGTCCGGCCAGCGCAATCCGCGGAACACGAGTTCTTTCCGACGCTCCCGGAGTACGAGCCCGAGCGCCCCGTCACGATCCAGACCGACCGGGGTGGTGTAACCGGTGATGCGCCTGGCCAGCAACGTATGCATATCCTCGAGGGCCGCGTCCGTTTCCCCTGCCCGGATGCGGCATTCGGCCCGTATCAGGTAAAGTTCGGCTGTGGTAAGCCCATTGAAGAGCGTGGAGCCGAAGACACCGTCGTAGTTGCCCCGGAATACCACCGAGCCGTCCCAGCCGGTCGTGAAGTACAGGTTTCCGCGAAGGTCGTTTTCCGTATATTCCGCAAACAGGCCGGGCGGCACGACTGCGGCATAAGGCGAAAGCTGGCCATTGTATTGTATCGTGCTATGGAAAATCACTTCGGCGTTGAAACGGTGGAACGGTGGATCGGCCGACGGGTCTATGACCGTGAAATCCAGTAACCCGTCGTGGCCTGCCAGCGCCTCGGTAGCAGAGACGGCCGCCTCGGGGTATCTGCCCATGGTAAGGAGCACGCGGGCCAGCATGGCATGCGACGCGCTTACGGTGGGTAACGTAGGCAACATCCGTGTGGGCGGAAGCAATAGCGATGCCGACGTCAGGTCATCCAGGATCTGTCGGTACAACGTTTCCACGCTCACCTGCGGTGCCGGGGCATCCAGATCGGGGCCGAGCCGCAGGGGAAGTGACGGGAGCCCGTTATCGCCATCGAGCCGGTAAGCCGGGGCAAAGAGCTGGGCAAGTCCGTAATACGCGTAAGCGCGGAAAAACAGCGCAGCCCCCTTGGCGGCATCATGCCGGTCGGTTTCTTCGGTATCCGGTGGGAGTTTGCCCAGCGTTTCCAGCACCAGGTTCGCATTGTAGATTACCTGGTAAGGGTTCAGCCATTGCCGGAAATCCGGGTACGCATCCGCCTGCCAGGTATGGATCGAGCGCTCGATAACGGTGAGCGCCTCCCATCCGGCAACGGGGAGGAGGTAATCATCGGCGGAGGCCTCCCCGTCGGATGGATAATTCGCATTCATGCGGGTGTAGTCATTGAGCAGGGCCTCACAGTCGGCCAGTGTAGCCGGGATGGTCAGGGTGCTGCTAGAAAGTTTGTCGAGGTAATGCCCGCAGCCCCAGATCAGGCACGCAATCGGCAAAAATATGTATCTTAATTTCATGATGGTTTCAATCGGGATTAAAGTGTCAGTTGGAATCCAAGTGCATAGTTTGCCGGTACGGGCAATGGCCGGCCAACGAACAGGTCGGGATCCAGCCCATGGTCGTTGGCCCGCCAGACAAACCCCAGGTTGCTGGCCGTAACGAACAGACGCAGGGACCGGATGACGCCTGTGCCCGGTGTCCACACGTAACTGCCGGTCACTTCCTGGATACGGATGTGGTCACCGCGTTCGGCCAGTGTCTCCGATGCGACGTAGTAGCTGTCACGGTAGATATTTGCCGGGTAGTTCATCGCCGGGATGGTGGTGCGCAGCTCATCGCCAGGCTGTTGCCAGCGCCCGTAAAAGTCGGCATGCCCCAGGTTATTGGCGAATAACATGCCGTAATCGATGCTCTGCCGCATGAAATAGTAACCGGCTTTATACAGCACGTTGATGGTAAGGGAATAAGGGCCATAGCTTACGGTCTGGCGCATAGAGCCGAAATAGCGGGGTGAAGTGGTGCCTACATACCGGTATTCCTCCAAGGGTGCATTGGTGATGCCGATGTAGTCCATGCTCCGCTCGCCGCCCAGGTAACCCACCGGGTTGCCGGTCGTGGGATCGAGCCCGGCCGAACGGTAGACGAACAGGGAATAGGCGTCTTTCCCTTCGATGGGATTCAGCGAGGTGTTGGCCACGAAACGCGAAGGGTATTCCGTGGAGGAAAGCAGCCGGGTGACCCGCTGGCGGTTATGGCTGGCCAGGTAATGGCCTTCCCACAGGAACCGGCCGGTTTGGACATGCCGGGCATGGAGGTTGAGGTCCCATCCGGTGACGTGCAGATCGGCACTGTTGACCGTAAGGGATTGGAAACCGGTGGATAGGTCGACCGGGGCTTCGGCAAGGACATCGGTGGGCCGCTTATCGTAATACTCGATACTGCCTGAAAGGCGCCTGTTCCGCAGGCTGAAATCCAGGCCGATGTTCAGCATGCTGACCTTTTCCCAGCGAAGCGAGGGATTGGGCGGGTTACTGGCTGTGGCATAAGGTAGGCCGGTGGTGTAGTCCAGACCGGCAAGGTAGATGACCGGCACGGCAGGCACGGTATTGGACGTGTTCCCGCTGTAACCGTAGGTGGTGCGCAGGGACAGTTGGGACAGGGCGCCTATCGTGAAAAACGATTCGTTATGGGCGTGCCAGGCAACCCCGGCCGACCAGAACGGGCTACCCCTGCGGTTGCTCGAAACGCCGAACAGGTTGCTGGCATCTTTTCGTGCACTTGCCGAGAACACGTAGCGATTACCGTAATCATATGCCGCATTGGCGAGGATGGACGTATAGCGGTTATGCGTGGATGCAAGGCTATTGGAATAGGGCAGCCGCTGGGATGACCCGAATACGGTGGGGTAAGCGCGCGTAGGATCGATCAGTGTGTGGGTGAGGTTCCGGCTATTGTAATTATACAGACTGCCCTGGGTGGTTATGTCGTCGGTTTGCCGCAGTTCCGCTGCAGCAAGGGCGGTGAGGCGATGGTCCCCGAAGGTATGGTCGGCCGTCAGTTGCATCCGTGCCTGTTGCGCGGTAAGCGAATTTCTTGCGGGCATGAAAAAGTCACCGATGGGGAATGCATGGTTAAGCTGGCCGCCCTGCATCGTGGTGAAGTTGTTGACGTAGTCGCGGACCAGGTAGCTCCCGGACCGGTAAAGCCGCTCGTGCACATTGTCGGCGATCTCATACTGGTACCTGCCTTCCATATGCAGCCAGGGAAATAACCGATACGAAATCCCGGCATTGGCCATGATATCGCGGTATCGGAATCCGTGCTCGCTGAGTGAGGTCTCCTCGGCCGGGTTGAAACCCCAGTTCAGCAACTGGCCACCCACAAGGGTAGCCATGGCACGTTCCCGCACGCGCATATACTGGTAGATGGGTTGGCCCGATCCGTCGTAAAACGGCAGGTACGGGACAGGCTTGACCGTGGATGTGCCGTATTGCAGGTTTACGTCCTGGCCGATATCCCGTGTCCGGTTTTCGGTGAACCATAACCCGGCCTGGATTTCAAGTTTCGGGATTGGACGGAACGTGGCGTCTGAACGCAGGGTCAGCCTACCGTAATTTGCCGTAACCACGTGCATGCGGTTGGCGTCGTAACCCGCACTGAAGCCGTAGGTGAGTTTGTCGCTCCCCCCACGCAGGGAAAGGCTGTACTGCTGGTTGACGGATGGGCGGTAGATGTATTTCGAATAATCATTGCGTACATCCTGCTGCCGGTAGAACGATTCCTGTGCGGCTACGTCCGCCTCGCCGATGAGTCCTTTGTCAAGCTGGTCCCAGAGATCAACCATCGGATTGACCGCCGGGAATGTACGGACGTTATTCAGCCGCGTACGGTAGTACCCTTTTCCATACAGGAACCTTTCCACTTCGATGAAGTCGGCGGGCTTGATCTGCTGTACGTAAAACAGGTCGGGGCGCTCGCCGACCGTGATGTTGCTGCCCACCGATATGGATAATGGCTGACCGTAACGGGCCTTTTTGGTGGTAATGAGGATTACCCCGTTACCGGCACGCGCTCCCCAGATCGATGCTGCGGCCGCATCTTTCAGCAGGGTCATGCTTTCCACATCGTTCGGGTTGATGTTGTTGATATCCCCCTCGTAGGGGAAATTGTCAACTACGATAAGTACCTCGCCCGAATGATGCAGGCCGCTTTTCCCACGGATGGTGGGCTGGGGCCTCGTGGCGTGGTTTACCTGCGCACCGAAACCGGTATTCTGGAATTTAACGGCCGTGGTGATGCCTTCCAGCCGGCTCAGGATGTTGGTGGTGGTATTGTGGTTCAGCAGGGCATTGTCGATTACCTCGAAGCTCCCTGTGGCCCGTTCCTTCGGGATGGTCTGGTAACCTGTCGAGACCACAACCTCCTCGAGCTGCAGGGTATCGCGGACGCCGGTCTTGGCGGTGTCTATCGGTACGCGCGATACGCGCGCGCCAGCGTTTGGGAATGTTTTGGCGGTGTCGCTAACGGTGTTCCGCGGCGCGGTCCCGGAGGGCTCCGGTGACCGCGCGCGGACACACAAACACACATTTATTAGTAACACCAACGGAATTACATGGAAAAGTGCTACTTTTAGCTGAAATTTTGGCAAATAGTGCCCTTTGGCGTAGTGATACGTCATTTTTTGGTGATTAGGGTTTGAAAAATGGATTGTATCGGCACACGCGGCACGCGTGCGCCAGCGATGGACATCCCGAAATAGCGGGCTGCCTGCAAGGCAACAGATTAGCTAGCGCGCGCGTGTCGCGCGTGCTGACATAGCCGAGCTGAAATCACGGCGTCATTCCGGTGACTTGATGACCCGGATGACGGGGTTTTGAAGGGGTTTGGTAAAACCTGTTTTCATAACTTGTTGGTTATCGCGATGCGACCATTCGCATCGACGAGATTAATATCAACATGAAAAACAGGGCTCCCGTCGGCGCGGGCAGTGAAGCGGAAAGGTGTTAAAACACCAGCGGGGCGAACTCCGCCGCTTTTGCCAGTGGTACCGCCAGGAACCGGCCCGAGGAACTCGGGGTGCAAACAAAAGCAAGACACGAAGTCCGCCCCGCTGGAAAGTACCACAAAGGTACGCAAACCCCAGGTAATGGGCGAACATTCGGCCTTCTCGTTTGCTGAAACTGGCGGTTTCCTGACGAGAGACCTGTTATTGAAGCGAATAATAATGCGCTTCGCAAAGTGAGCGGCATCGCGCCGCTGATTATTTCGGGTTTACGGAAGCGCGCGGTCAGTTATTTTAAGCCACTTCTGTAAGCCTGTAAGGCAAAGGTAATAATATTTTTTGATTAACAAATGATAACCCAAAATATTTTTCATTCTACTATTGAATCTACCAAAATAACATTTGGCAGGCGGTTACGAGATTTCAGAATGGCAGCCCATCTATCCCAGAGAGAATTTGCGCTATGTATGGAGACGGGAAACAACTACATTTCAGAAGTAGAAAATGGCTCCGCCAATCCTTCCTTTGAGATTCTAATAAGGTACGCCACATTCTTCGGTGTCGAATACCACCAAATGGGAAACCCGGACTATCCCGTGCCCACCTTTGAGCAATTGCCCGCAGCCACCCGCAAAGCCATCACGCAGTTAAAAAAGCAGCAGGACGCTGCCAAAGCGAAAGCGCAAGAAACCAAAGCCGCCAACAAAACAGACGGAGTCCCGGGCCGGGCCCAGCAACTGCATACCCTCGTCGCCTCCGGCTTTTTCAAAACGCCACGCACCGGCAAAGACGCCTTCGTCAAATTGAACCCGAACATCAACAAAAAAGACCTCGGCAAGCACAGCGCCGAAATCGGCAAAATAGCGGTAACGCTAAGCAGCGGCAAATTCGCCAAACTCCTCGACAAGCTCGAACCCGTGGAAGGGAGCACGGCGGTAAGGTTTAGGGAGAAGGGGTAAATGGAAAAAGCCACCAAAATTATATCACCCGTCAGCTAACCGATAGCTCGTGATCATGGCTACTGAGTGAACTTTATATACCCATTTAATGCCCAATTAGTGCCCAATATGCCCAATTAATGCCCAATTACCTTGACCGCTCTAACTTCAGACGGTAAAAAGTTCCCCTGCCCCTCGTTCCGACTTTCTCAATAAAACGTTCGTTTACCAAATGCTGTAAATCATTTGTACTCTTTCGTTTGGAAAACCCAAAGAGTTGTTGGTATTCCGAATTTGTGATGCTTCCATTATCCTTTATAAACAGCAAAACTTTTATAAAAGGCTCTTCCAGCCCTATCCCCTTCAGATACGCTTCCGTATAAATATCCTTCAGGAAAACGATGCTAAGGCCCCCCTGTTTTTCCTCGATAATCGGTTCAGGGAGCCCGGCCGCACGGCAGGCCGCCATGATGTCATTGGTGCCGCGCCCCCAAGCCTCGACATATCCGGCCTTGAAAAACACACCGGCAATATTCCTGTTGCGGGGATATGATGAATGCTCCTGTTTCAGTTCTTCGACGGTCAGTTCCTCGGGCAGCATACCGGGGTTCCAAAGGTGCAGGCGGTCATCATAGACACGAAGGAAAATCCATGTGCTTGCCTGGTCCTTATGGATTATCGAGTTCAGGATCGCCTCGCGCAAGGCGGGCTCGGGATATTCCAGCGGCTCCATGCGTTCCAGGTCTTTATAGGTAGTCGGCCGGATAAGGTAGCGGTCTGCTAATTTCTCCATCACCTTCTCGACCATCGTCAACAGGTTTGTCTCAATGATATCCTGATAGCGGAGGTCGCTCGAATCCTTGCCAAACCTACCGATCTTGAAACTGGTGGTCGGGGAAAGCGCATAAGGCGCTTTACCGAAAAGCAATATGGCCGCGTGGGTGAGCCGTCCACGCGCATACAAAGATTGGCAGGACGACAATTAGCCATCACCTGTCTACGCACCCGGCTGCATCGCTGCAACACTAAGCAGCGGCAAATTCGCCAAGATACTTGACAAGCTCGAACCCCCAGCAGGCAGTACGGCGGTAAGGTTTAGGGAGAAGTGGTGAACGAAAAAAGCCGTAACCTAGCTGTTGATAGATTGTTAACGACAAATCTTTTAACATTTCATTCAATTGTTCTGGCGGTAAACTGACTCTGATTCTGAACCAAAGGGAGCCACCGAATAGGGTTTACTTTAATTGGCGCCAGTGTCCGGCTATTCACTGGCGGAAAAGCCATTGACTTTCGAAATTACACCCAAAAACACAACGTTGGACCAATCGACTTAATGCACGGCCTGTTCGATCTGGAGGTTCCCATCAAAGGTCTTCGCGATGACCGCCGTCGCCCGCCCTGCATCAAACGTGCGTTGCACCAATCCCGAACTGTACACGTTTATTCCACTTTGCTTATCCGCGGAATAGATGATATTCAAATCACTCAGGTCTATCCAATCGTTTCCGCTCTTCCCCGACACCTTCAACCTGGTCGTTTCCAGCGTCTTCAAACTTGAAGCGTTGCCTGGCGTCGTTGTTTGTTCATCGAAACGGATTTCCGTGACGGTTGATAAATCGGCTTCCGTAAAAATGACCTGGATGAATGATTCGGCGGGAATCTCCAAACCAATGATACCGTCGGCTACCTGCGATTGCTGCACGGGTTCGTCCCGTTTGAGCAGGGAGGTCTCGCGGACGACGGCAGAGCGATACCGCCCGCCGAACGAAGACAAATCAAGATTCATCGCCGCCTGTGGCGTTGGCCCGGTATTCAATATATTGACATACAGGCGGCCGTTGCCTTCAACGGCAACCGTTTTGATCCCATAGCCGGTACCGCCATTGGCATAATATTTCTCCAAACCCAGGTCTGGCCATAGGTTCCGTCCTGTCCGCCTGTCCTTTGTAGCCGTGACACCCCGGTTGGCCTCCATCAACTCATACACGTTGTAACCGTATCCGTCTTTGGAACCGATTCCCGGCGTACACCTCGAAAGCATACGATAAATGTCGTACGCCGGGGTCGCAAAACGCAGCTGAAGTTGCTGGAAGCCGGGATCCGTGGGCAAGAAATCCCTGCCCGCACGATCCAGCCCCGTCCAATCGACCAGGTTCATGTCGCCGTACACCAAACTCTTGTAGTTGCGATGCGTGGCGGGAAATTGAAATTGATAGAAAAGAGCGAGCTCAAATAGCGGATCGGCAGTGGACGCGACCGACAACACTTCCATGAGCAGTTCAGCCACCTGAAAGGACGAAGGCAGCGAAAACAGGCTCTGTTCGATATCCATCCCCCCACCGATGCGCCCGAACTCTGTAAGGCTTAACGCCAGGCCATTTTGCCTGGCCCTCATCAAGGCACGCCGCAGCTTTTTCGCGAACAGGTCGCCACCGGTATCATAGAAATGCACGTCTAGGATATCGATGTCGTCTTTGGTATACGCCAGGTATTCTTCGTAAGCGGAATATACGGCAGGCCCGATGAGCCGCAGCGATTCCCCGTCGCCGCGGCCCCTAAGCATCGCGTTGACATCCTCCAGTGCCAGATTCGCCATCTTACTCAGTATCCCATACTGCTGGAAGGTGAAGTTGCCTTCGAGGGGTGGTTCATTGCTCATCATGTAGTAACGGACCTGCTGCGTGAGGCCGTATCGGTACATACAGGCAAAATAATATTCATAGGCGGAAGCGGCAGCAGACCAATTGATCGAGTCGTTTGGAAGCCGTCTGCCCTCCACCTCGTGATGCAGGATGGGTTCGGGGTACACGGAGGGGTGATAGGCCATGGCCAGCACGCATTCCATGTTGTTATCGCGCAGTTTGGCGACGATATCATCGACGGTTCCCAGCCAAGGCAACGCTTCCGAAAACAGGTAGTGGTTCCAGTCGATCGCGTTTTCGGGACTACTGTTTATTCGTTTCCGGAATTCCCCGAACTCCCTTTCCGTTCTGACCTGGGCATAAACCTGGTTTACCTGTTCGTTATGCTTACGTAACACCTTATCCGGGTGCGGGGTACGGACCATTTTCGCATTGGATTCCACCAACCAGTCCCAGAGATTCGTGCTATCGGCGTATTTCATGACCTCCACGTTGAGGCCAAGGTACCGGGGTGTCTTTGCGATGGGTATGTTATCCAGCACATAGGTGTTGTATTGGCGCGGATCGGTTTTGTCGGGCTGTGCCGTTGAATGGCCGGGCGCGAACAAGAACAAAAGATATGCAACGGTGATTTGGTATTTCATTTTCAATGATGTATAAGCGATTCGTAAATGCAACACACGGATCATCGGCCGACGCCCCCTGCCTGTATGTTGTGGATGCCTCCTGTCAAGCGGTAAACCAGGAAGCCTTCTTCTTCCCGGTCGGCCGCTGCAGGGGTGCCGTTTATGATAACCTTGCGGTAGTTGGCGGGAAGATGGACGACCGCATTGCTGGCTGGCGGCACCGTCAGTTCGATGTCCATGCCTGAAGTGTCTTTTTTGACGACTACGGCAACCACCCCCGCTTTGGTCTCGTTGCGGGTCATCGCATGGTGTAGGTTTCCCAGCCGGGGCTTCACTTCAATGGTTGCCCAGCCCGCTTCCGACGGTCGCAGGCCACATGCGTATTGCGACAGGACGGTCAAGGCGCCTCCGCTCCAGGCGTGGTTATTTGAACCTACCGTTACACGCTCACCGTCGTTAAAGTGCTCATCGAGAGTGGTGAAGGGCGATTCGGTTACCATTTTCAAGTAACGTCGCTTCATGCGCTCGAGCCCCATTTCTGCCGCCTCCATAACGAACAGCGCTTCGAGCACGTACTTTTCCATATACGGGCTGGCTAGATACGAAGAGGCAAAGATGGGCAGGAGCTTGTGGTAGCGATCGCGATCAACGAGACCAGAGACCACGGCCAATGCCTGGGCACGGTCATCATAAGTGCCTTCATAGTCTTTGGTCCGATACCCAGCCCCGTCCCAAAAAACCGTGTTGAAGGCCTTTTTGAATTCAATCATCGCTTGCGATACGCGGCCCGCTTCCGTACTGTCCCCCACCAATTCGGCCATATTGAGGTATCCTTTCAGCGCTAGGTAATACCATCCGTTGAATAGCAATTGCCTATCGGGCAGCTCGCCCCAATCGCCCCAATACCAATCGCCTTGTCGCTCGACAAGCGTTCCGTCGCCTTTCAGCCCCCATACGTCCAGGTAACGTTTTACCCCGGGATAAACTGCCACGATGGTTTCCCGGTCGCCGGTATTCAGGTAATAGTTCCAGAAACCGTAGTATCCGATGCTGGCCAGCATCTGGTCGGGTAGTTCCGCATCCCATATACCGGCGGGAACCGGCGAGAAGATGACCCCGTCAGGCCGCTGCCAATTGATAAGTTCGAGCATCCCCTTTCTGGTTATCTCGGCCGCTGAGGGACTCAACGCATAAAAGGCCTGTCCGCTCTGATTGACCAAGTCTCCCCACCATTGTGCCCGCTCCCGATCGGGACAATCCATGTAGGTGTCGCGCATGGAAACGAAAAGTGTCCTTGCGGCCATCTTCCACAGCTTATTGAAAAACGGATCATCACAATCGAATGAGCCTGTGAATGTGCAATCATAACCCGTCTTCCTGTAGGACAGCGAATTGATTTTCACACCCTTAGGAATCAAATAGTTGACAACATGGCCATTCATCCAGCCAAGCGACTCAAATGCTTGACGCCCTTCTTTCGAGATATATTCGGCCCTGACGGATGCGACGCCGAGTCCCATATAGTCAAAATTATCCGTCTGCATCCGGATGGTCAACCCCTCCGGGGCTTCGATGTCCAACAAGGGCGTTACCTGGCTATTGTAGGGCAACCTACAGGTAATCCACTCACCGGTGGCAATCGCTGGAATCTCGTCCTGGTTTTCGTATTCGCGTATCCCGTAGTCCTTGAAGAGCGGAATAGGCCTTTTTATCAGGTTGTTCCAGGGAGCGGACTCCGGGGCGCCGACTACCTTTGCATTCGCGAACCCCTTCGGCACGACTTGGGGCTGAGTCCAGCCGTAATCGCCCTTGGTTGCATTAAATCGGATATTCGATTCGGATATGCGGTAATTCGGGTTCTCCTGATTGGTGCGCTCGAATGCCTTGTCGAGTTTGACCAACCATGTGCCATCACTGATCAGTCCAAGTGGCTGGCATTCAAAAGCCATCGCGGCCAATCCACTGCTTTTATGCGCAAAACCGTCCTTACCGAAATACCATACCTGTATCGCTATTCTGTTTTTGCCTTTTTTGAGGAAAGGCGCAATATCGACCTCGTCATAGTAGGTATCAACGGGGGTGGGTCCCCTTTTCAACTGCCCTTCGAACACCGCGGGTTCGCCATTGATCCACATCCAATATTTCGAATCGCAGGCTATTTTGGCAATAGCAGATAAGGGTAACTCATCGACTTCCAGCTCCTTAATGAAGTTTAACCACGTGTTTGACTCGTTCTGGCATTGGCTATGCGTTATCCGATGGGCACGCCAACCTTGATGTTGGGCAAAAACGTGCGCATGAACAAAGCAGAAGAAAAGACAAAATACAAATTTATTCATAGTTGAAATTGGATTCATGGCCAACCCGGCCGAATTAATGGTTTAATTGCCGACCATCGGTCATATCGAAGTAGTAACATGAATAAGGCTGAAATTCGACCTTTTTTGTGCTACCATCCATCGGCTGGATTTGCTTTATCCCACCAGATACGGAATAGACGCCGATGATCCCCCCGCCCACGGAAACGTAATCCTTTTCAACGGTATGTGTCACATACATACGATTGCCGATTTCCTTGAAAAGATCTTTGTATAGCGTCGCCTTTGATTCCAACGGCAGGCCGAAATAATAGACGGTACAGTCAGCAAGTGTTTTTTTTGCCGCACCCGTCAGTCCCGAGCCGTAAAGGCCGATTACATTGGCTTGGGCGTCATCGATGTAAAATATGCTTTCGATGCCGCCGGATGTTACCGGATAGCTGTTCTTGTTCACCATCAAATTCAATACCGAATCTCCTGTATGCTTTCTGATGGTCATACCGACTAGCGAACTGATCAGCTCGTCACTATTTCGGCTTCCATCGGTATACCCGTCCCCCGCCATGAAAATAACATGTCGCCCATTGCACATGATGCGTTCCTTGATAAATCTGCGTCGCTCCTCGGTTACGTATACCGTATTGGCAAACAGGACCGTCCTGTATGTCGAATAGTCGATTTTGTCCAAGTCCATTGCAAAGACCTTGTCAAAGGCGACTCCGGTACCGAGTAACGCATCTGCCAAACCATCGGTCAACCGAGCCGATATCTTGTCCCTTGACCTTGGCCGCATGTAATAATAAGCATCCATATCATAAACGACCAAAACGTCTGCTGGCTTCGCGAATTCTTTATGCAATAGCGTATTCGACAGGGAGAACAGGTTTTTCACTTCCTCCATCAGCCCAGGCGTGTTCCACCAACCGCCACCCACGCTTCTTGGCCCGAAATCATACCACCACTGGCCGCCGTTTTCAGTCAACGAATACATATAGTTCCGTCTCATCCGCGCGATGGTTTGCGCCTCGTTGGCAGGGATACCCGGAAAGGTCGCCGTGCCTGCGCCACTGCCGCCGAGGTGCGTGCCTCCATCGTGTTCCGTCAGCCATATCTTCCCATTTAATGCGCACGATGCTGCCAGTGACCGGTAACACCCCGATCCATTCATGTCCCGCGAGTAATATGGACCTGCGAAATAGTCGATGTAAGGGCTTCGAAATATCCGTTCGACATCATTCTGGCCCGCTTCGGCACCGACGGTAAAGCCGCCGTACAAATACCCAAAAAACACGCCCACGATTGCAGGCCTCGGCCATGTTTCCTTGGTTATCTTTGCCAGGTCCTCAACGATCGAAGAGATCGTTTCCTGTTGACACCGATAGTAATCGATTACGAACCGATCGGTCTCGGCATCGCGGTAGTCGCCATCCCCGGTAGCGTATCTGCGTTCGAAACCAGGTACCTCCACGTCGTCCCTCCCAGCGAAATCCGTGTGCCAAACCTTATTCGCCGCAGCCAATGAACCGTATTGCTTGATGGCATAATCCGCAAACCGCCGCTTCATCGGCGCGGATCTGTCGGGTTCGTTCCGGATGCCGTAGTAATGCCATTCACCATATACACCTCCACCGATGTGATATCCCACGATATGGTTGCTTTCAGGGGTTTCGCTCAACAGCTTCAAAAACCGGGTCAGGTGGGTCTTCGCGAAGGCCCGATACAATTCTGAAGCCAAGCTTTCCGCACTGTTGCCGCCGAAGGAATCGTCTCCATCCGGGTTGGTTATCTTGCACGTCTCGTCGGGGTGTTTGCGCAACCACCACTGCGGAGCGGATACATTGATGCGCAAAACGATCTTTGCTTTTGGATTGATGTGCAAGATCGAAGCGAGTTGCTTTTGGATCTGTGGGATATCAAACTTCCCGCGCTCGTCAAGAAGGTATTTGAACCACGTGTCGGTCTGGATGATCTCATATCCCTGCGCGGTAAATGCCTCGATGCTCTTTTTAGTGGGGTCCATCCAGGTCTTGCGGCCCTGTTCCGTACCGGAATACATCAACGGGGCATAGGGGATATCGTCTATGAAAAATACGTTTCGGCCCTTGTACTGGCCCACCCGCCCTTCGTAGGCTTGCCGCTCTTGCGGAAAGCAAAGGCTAAGCGACACGATGCCACAAACCGCATAACAAATCATTTTCTTCATAATGCCTATTTTTAGATTACTTTCCCTTTCCTGGCCATTCCCAGGTTCGCAGGTCGTCGCTCCAGGCGATACCAATCGAAGAATTACGGTCAAAGTCGCCCTCCATTTCCGACAGCGGTCCGGATCCGTGAAAAAACATGACGAATTTACCGACATCGGCTTCGTTTCGCAAATCAGCTACCGCGCCGGCCGTTATCCGTCCTTTCGCCCAATCCCAATGCTCCTGGCCCAACATGATCGGGTTCCCCCAATCCTGCCAAGCTGTAAGGTCAGTGGAACTTTTTATCCCAATGCCGTTGTGAGGTGAGTGGAACAAGACATACTTGTCATCATCCAAGATCAAACACGGGTTCTCGCCAGCTTGTATATTTCCGAAAAAGGTCCAGGAGCGCAGGTCTTCCGAATGGGACAGACTAATGCCATTTTGCTTGAAAACGCACCAGTACTTACCTGGCTGGCCTTTGTCCTCGAATATATAGGGGTCTATCATCCGTCCCATATCTTCCGGCGAAACATGATCCCCTTTGACACGGATCAACTCCGGGGCAGACCACGCATCGAGATCGGTGCTGCGCATCACATAAAGGCGTGCCGCTTCGTCGCCAAACCGGATCGGCTGGCCGGCAGCATACGCCGGGCGCGGATAGGTTTGGAAGCATAGCCACCATTCGTCGCCGAACCGGATCACATTGCCAGGACTTGAATAGTTCAATGACTGATTTTTCTCCGTTATCTTCCGAATTTCGGACCAAGCGACAAGATCCTTGCTTTTCGAATACGCGACATACGAATAGATCAACCCATCTGGTTCCGTTTCCACCAAGGTAAAGTAAAGGTGAAAGCTGCCCCCGTGATACAAGATGGCAGGATCGCGATAGGCTGTTTTCCCGTCGCCAGCAAACAATACCACCGAAGGAACGTTTTCCAGCATCGGGCGACGGTCATTGCCAGCGCAAGATTGCGCTAGCAATGCCGTTGCGAACCATACAGCAATAAACATCAGTCTTGTACGCATGCTCGCATCGCTTAGTAGCCGGGGTTTTGCCCCCCAATAAATTCGGTTGTATTTTGAGCTTTGATCGTTGGATTCTGATCGATCCACCCCTGGAAAATCGGGAAAAGATAATTCCTATCGGCGTAAAAGACCATATCATGCACGATTGTCGGACTATAAACAAGCTTATCGCCCTGTTCACTGATGTCTATTCCGTACTTGGGCTGGTTCAGTACGACCTCGGCCGTACGCCACCTGATCAGGTCCCAATAGCGTTTGTTCTCAAAGGCGAGTTCGACTCTACGCTCCCTCCTGACGATATCCCGGAGCTCGGACTGCGAAAGTTGCCTGGAATAGGTATTCGCCAATGTCGGGATACCGGCACGCGTCCTCACGCTATCAATCGCCTCATAAACGGATTGATCCAACTGGCCGAGCGCTATCTTCGCTTCGGCATAATTCAGCAGAACCTCGGCGTACCTGAAAAACACGTAGTTTGGCCCTTCCAGCACATTCACTTCCGTAACGCCGTCATTGATCCCCTTTCTTCTGAAATAGCCCGTATGCCTTTCTGCCGACGAGCTTAACGCATAATTCCCGCCGCGCCTGGTGTGGTAAACCACATTCCGCCAGGTGGATCCGTCGTACACGATAGACTGATAAAACCGGGGATCCCGATTGACGTAAGGGGCGTCTGGATTAAACAAGGGCGATTGGTCGATAGGCAGTCCATCACTCATCAAGTAATCGTCGACCAAGTTTTGGGTAGGTTGCATCGCCGCGCGGGATGGCATCGGGCCAAACTCTCCCGATCGTCCGGAGTTTTTCGTACCTGCAAGATGTTGATAGGCAAATATCGATTCCCTGTTGTTGTTATTGGTCGTCAGGAACTGGCCATTGTAATTTGCAAAAAGCCCATATCTACCCAGGTTCCGTACTTGCTGGTTGGTATTTGCGGCGTCTGCATACTCGTGGTTGTACAACTCGCACCACCCCTTGAGGGTCAAGGCTGCGCCCCGCGTGGCACGGCCCGTCCCGACTTCATTAGGCAAGGCAAGGTTGATCTCTGCCAACTCGCCCACGATAAACTGATAGGTTTCCTGATACGTGCTGCGTGGATAAAAAATGCCATCACCTTGTTCCTGCCTGTTGAGTACTTCCTTGATGATGGGAACGCCGCCATACGCCATCCAAAGCCAATGGTAATGAAATGCCCGCAAGAACCTAGCCTCTGCCAATCGTTGGGTACGCCATTGCTCATCAAAATTGGCAGCATACTTATTCACTTGCCCAATAAATAGGTTACATTTCCTGATTCGAGCATACACGTCATCATATTTAAACGGGATGGACGGATAACCGTGGTTATACAGGCCCGGATTGTTAGTGCTGGCACTGTAGGACCGAGAAACTGAATTGACCCACGCCATGCCCCACGTGTACCTGCCCGTCACATTGTCGCTCCAAGCTTCCCATGGATCGGTATTTGAAGGCGGTTCACCATCCGGCAAAGCACTATAGATGTCGTTCAGAAATAAATCAGCGCCTTCTTTGTTGGCGAAAAGCGTTTCTGAACTCAATTGGTCTTTCGGCACGATTTCCAGGAAATTATCGCTACAACCTCCTATCAAAATGACGAAAAGGAGCATTCCCAAAGCCTGTGTTCCGTAAATCATGTAGGTCTTCATATCGTTTTGGTTCATATTAAAATGTAACATTGATGCCCGCGGAAAAAGCGCGTAACTGCGGATGGTACCACCCCCTGGTATTGCTTCCCGTGGATGACAACTCGGGGTCGATAATCCCCTTCACTCCACTCCAAGTGAACAGGTTCTGTCCTGATGCGAAAATCCGACATGACGCGATCGGGGTATTCCTGAAAATCGCCTCGGGAATACCATACCCCAACTCGAAACTCTTGATACGCAAGTAGGACACATCCCAAACCCACCAGGACGACGTCTGTGTATTGTTCGGATTCCCGCCTGAGCCGTAAGGCCGGGGGTATTGTGCATCCGGATTCTCAGGTGACCAATAATCAAGCGTATTGACCGATGTGTTCGCATTTGCTACAAACGGCCACACCATTTCCTGCCTGATAAAGGCACTTGTTTTGCCAGCGCCTTGGAATAACACGGAGAAATCGATGCCCTTGTAAGAAATCCTCGGAATGAAGCCATAGATTATTCCGGGAATGTTCGGATTGCCTATCGCTGTTTGATCGGTTGCGTCGATCTTACCGTCGCCATTTAAATCCTTGTATTTGATATCTCCAGGGGCCACTACGCCACCGACGCTTTGAGCCGGAAAGCCATCTGCCGCGTTGATTACGCCATCTTGGTTCTTGTCGTCTTCCACTTGGTAAAGACGCTCGGCCACATATCCGAATATGGTATTCAGCGGCCTGCCGGTACGCCTCCTATTGGGATCGTTGTAGGTTGCCTGGTTTTCAAAGGTCTGGATCAGTTTGTTCTTGGCATAGGTGAAATTGAACGTCAGGCCAACCACAAGGTCACTACCCAACCGATGGCTGGTATTTATGTTCAAATCCAAGCCCTTGTTGCCCATGATTCCCGCATTTTCCTGGGCGACCGCTATCCCGTACTCCGCCGGCACCACGTTGGCGGGCGTAACGAGCATATTACCCCGCCTTTCCGTGAAGTAGTCGGCTTCGATGTTCAGCTTGTTGGAAAAAAGCGAAACCTCTAGCCCGATGTTCGCCTTTTCGGCGCGCTCCCAGGTGATGTTCGGATTGGCTTCAAGCCTTTCCCTTGCACCTTGAAAAACACCGCCGTTAAAGACATAGGATGAAGCCGACTCAATCAGGTAGGTATTGAGGTATTGGAATGGGCTGCCCGCCAAATTGCCGGACACCCCCCAGGAACCCCGTATCTTCAGGTTGTCGACCCATTTCACATCGCGCATGAACGATTCTTCCGACAATCGCCAACCGGCGGAGAAGGCCGGGAAGAAACCATACTTCCGCCCGGGAGCGAAGTAATAATTACCATCATACCTGCCGCTCGCTTCCAGCAGGTATTTCCCCCTGTTGCTGTAAGCGACCCTGTAAACGTACCCAATTTGAGCGGTTTCGTTGGAATTCCCACCGTTGCTCCAATAAATCTGGTTAGGGTTGCCAAAATCCAATTCGTCGATATCCAGTACGCCATTGGTACGCTGTGCCGAAAAAGTACTGTAGGTGGTCCTCCTGCTTTCGGCGACCACCAACCCGGTGATGTCATGGTCGCCAAACCGTCGGCGATAATTCAAGAAACCCTGCCAGGTGATTCGTTTGCGTTGTTCGCTGCTTTGGGCCAACGTCTTGGCCAACGATAGGGTCACCGGCGTAAATGTATATGGGGTGGCCGCGGTGTCTATGTTGTAAAAAACCAGCCCAGCCGCCTGGCCACCTCCTTGCCAATTTTTATTGATGACGGCCGTGGGATCGTAGTTGAATACCCCCTTCACGCTCAACCCCTTGATGAAGGGGAGATCCTGCTGTATCGAAAACTGGGAGAAAATCTCGGTGCGATCGGCCACTCGCGAGCCCGCCAAGGTGTTGGTATACATCGTATTGGAGATGTTCCCGTTATTGGATGCGTAATTTCCATTGGAAAACACGATCGGTACCGTTGGATTCCACGATACCGCACGTTGGAAAATGGTGATGGGATCGAGGCTGGGTCGTGCGAGCTTTTGCTGCGAACCATTGATGGAAAGGGTCATGGTGGTGGTTTTCGTGACTTTCGAGGTCAACTTGGCCATCAGGTTGTAGCGGTGGTTGTCATTTGTAGCATATAGCCCACTTTGATAGAGGTAGCCAAGCCCTACATAATACGTTGCGATATCCTGGCCACCGGACATGTTTACATTATGTCCCGTTATCGTCGTATTAGCATTCCGGAAGAATGCCAAGGCATCGCTATTGGGATATTTGTCGGTATCGGCATCGGGAGCCCCTTCAACCGTTTTCCGATATCCCTCGAGCTGGTCATCCGTATAGGGCAACCGGGCCGTTGGATTGGAATTCTGGCTGGCGACATTTCGCATAGACGCATACTCGTAGGAATTCAAGACTTCGGTCAGGTCAGTAGGACTTTGCCAACCCATATAACTTTTATAGGATAGCGCAACCTTGCCCGCCTCACCATTCTTTGTCGTGATAAGCACAACGCCATTGGCACCCGCCACGCCATATGGTGCCACGGCTGCGGCGTCCTTGAGCAAGGTTACCGATTCGATGGTATTGGGATCCAACCGGTTCATTTCACGGGGTACGCCGTCAACGATTACCAATGGAGCCTTGTTACCCGTCGTTCCCGATCCCCTGACATAGAGTTCCGCATCGTCACTACCCGGTTCACCGCTGCCCTGCGCGGAAATCAGTCCCGGAATCCGTCCGGTTAACGCGCTACTGACATTGGCTACGGGCACGTCTGCGATTTCCCGTCCTTTGATCGCGGAAACCGAAGCCGTGCTCGTACTCTTCGCTTGGGTACCATAGCCCACGACCACGACCTCATCGAGCTGTTTGTCTTCCGTTATCAACAGGACATCCACCTGAGATTGATTTCCGACCTGCTTTTCCTGGCTGATATAGCCTATCGCGGAAAAGACAAGGACCGCATTTTGGCTGGGTACGCTGATACCGTATTGCCCTTCTTGATTGGTGACCGTCGTGGTCGAGCTTCCCTTCAACGTTACGCTTACACCGGTAATTGCCTCCCCTGCTTCATTCCGGACCGTGCCGGAAATCCGGATATCCTGTCTTGCACCCTCGGCGGGATCGCTCGCGCTCGCACGCGTCAAAAAGACCAGCAGCAAGAAAAAGACTGACGCGACATGCAGACGCCCCGTCAGCCATAAACCTCTCATTTTGTTTTTTTCCATAATCGTTATACTTGTTATTATTGGTTATTAATCATTATTTATGTCCTATCCGTATATTAAAACAGTATTTGCTTCTTGTATAGGCTATCTTTTGACACCTTGCTGTCCATGAAATGGTAAACCGGGGTGAGGTGTATCGCTTTCCCTTCAACCTTGAATTTTCCCGCTTCCTGTATGATCCTGTCCTCTTCCGTCAACTTCGCCACCTCGTCGTTTTCACTGCCCAACATCAATGGCCCCCAAAATATCCGGAATTGATCCGCATTGGTGTTTTCTGGATTAACCGCGTCGTTTACGACCCTAACGTCAAGGTCAAAATCAAAATCGATGCGGTCGCCCTTTTCCAGTTCCTTCTCGAACGTGATAAATTGGCCCTCCATTTTTGCAGCGACTTGCTGCCCATTGACGGCCAGTTTGTGGTTTGCCGTGCCTAAGGGGGTCCGGATCATAAAGCGTACCCTACGGCTCACGTCATTCAAGATACCGAATTGCACCTTTCCGACAAAAGGAAAATCGGTCAACTGCTCCAGCTCGATTGTCTCGTCTCCCACGGGCAGGGCTAACCGACTCCGGTGAAAGAACGGGATGTAGAGCGTGTAGCCATCGGTAAAATAGGTATACTCCGCGGCCTTGGCCAATCCCTCGGCACCCCGCATGGTACAGCACCAATGCGCCTCGTCCACGTGTACCTTCAAACAAGCGTCCTGAATGCCATTTCCTGGCGTATTGTCGCACCCAAACCCGCCGTTGGCCCGTTGGGTATGGCATATCGCATTGTAATATATCGATTCCGCATCATTGAGGTAACCGACCTCACCCGTTTGCTGCCACAGCTGGACCGCCAACAGATACGAATCGATGATGGCACACGGTTCAGACCATTTGTCGAAGCGACCAAACCAATTGTAGTTTTCAAAATTTTCGGTCATGCCATGGCGTTTATACAGCTTCCAGATGGCCGCCGCCTTTTCCACATGCGTCCGTTCCCCGGTAATCGCTGCGTATCGCATCAAGCCCCTGCAGGCAGACAAGGTCGCGTGCGTCTGGGCTTTTATCGCATTGGGATCAATCAAGTAAAAGACATCGATCATCTCGTCGATAGCCGCCTTCAATGCGGGATCCCGGAGGATCTTATACGCATGGATAGCGCCATCCATACCGATAAAAACACAGCCGATATCGCTCGAAAGCATCCAATTGCCCTTTACCCCCTGGATACTGCCCGATTCGGCCCCGGCATTCGGACTACGCGCTTCGGGATCGATCGGATAGTCCTTGTAATGTCCCATTCCGTGTACAAAAAGGTTTGTGGCGATGGACTTGATGATTGTTAGAACGGCGCTGTCTTTCTTCCATTCGTAATATTCGCAAAGCCCCCTGAGCATCCATCCATTGCCCGATAACTGTTGCTCGTTCATTCGCCCCTCGTATAGGGGTCCCATGTACCCTTTACTATTCAGTTTTTGCGGGATACGCGCGACGATTTGGGAAAGGTATACGGGTGGTCTGTTGGTCGCCCGCGAGTTCATCACCAGGCCCAGGATCGTCCGCCCTTCGGTATCGCCGGGCCAATTGCCCGACTCTTCTTCCGTAAGGAAAACCGAATCGGGCCTGTACTTCGGTTCTTCCAACCGATCGAAGTTTCTTTGTATCCGATCGTGCAACTCCCCCTGTATGGCCACCTCTTCCAGTGATATGTTCTTGATTTCACTTGACCGTCTTTCTAAGCTATTCCCTTCACCGCTATGGGTGCATGAATTGCCGAAAAAGACAATGGCAAGGAAAAGGAATCCTGGAAACGCGGTGTTTTCCCGCCAAGCGGCTAAAAGGTGAAGTGGTTTCAAATCCATAAAATGTTTGCAATAAATAGCACGATAATCCTGATCGAATACTTGGTTACTGACCGGCAAATATAGACGGGGCTTTGCTATGCCCCTCATATTTCCATACGCTGATTTTGTCCAATCGTACATTTCATCGTTTTATCGGGTTACGGACGATTGGGCAAAAAAAAAGAATTCTATCAAGGGTGGCCTGGATTCCGGAAGTATCGCTGCCGTTTATATTTGTAAACCAATTATATTGGTTATATTTGTTAATCCGATATTTAACCTTTGTTATGAATTTTCAGGCGACATTATTGGTACTTTCCATTCTACTCGCACTGCGACTCCAGCAAGCCAGCGCCGCGGACCAGCCGTTTCTCTTCCACCAAATCACGACCAAGGAAGGGTTGTCGCATACCGACGCCAACGCCTTGGCCCAGGATCGGAATGGCTATGTCTGGATCGGCACCTATTCGGGATTGGATCGCTTTGATGGCTATCGGATCAAATCGTTCTACAATGAAAACGACTTCATCAACAAGTCGTACCTGAATAGGATCTCAGACCTCACCATCGATGACAACGGACTGGTGTGGATGGCCGTATTCTCTGGAATCCAATGTTTCGACCCAATCCGCGAGAAGTACATCCAAATTCATATGGACAAAGGCGGAAGTCCAGCATGCGAGGTGGAAATCAAGAAAATCCTTGCTGTGGATACCGCCGCTTTGTTCGTGATCACCAAGGAAAAAACGTTGTTTAAGTATGAAAGACGAGCCGACACGATCGTAGCCCTGGCAGATTTCGACTTGAATGAAACAAGCAATTCGTTCCAACTGGATAAACATAAGCGCGTATGGGTCGCCACAGACAACGGAATGACGATTCTGGACAGAAACGGCAAAAAACATAGGCTACGGCTGAAGAATCCCGATGGTCCGGGGTTTCTCCCAGTTAAATCGGCACTGATCAACCACCGTAACCAATTGCTCGTAGCGTCGGCCTCGAACCTGTTCCTGTTTGACTGCAACGTCGATGGTATCAACAGGGACAGCATACTTACAAAGAGCTGGAAAATTGGATTCCCTGCCGAAAACCAGGTCATATCGGACATCGTGCAGGAACGCTACGGAAGGTATTGGATAAGTTCAGACAAAGGCTTGTTCTTGTTGACCGGAGACGGGCCGCCCTTTTCGTTGCATCCGCTGTATGCCGGCGCCCCGAACAACAACCTGAATTCGGACTTCGTCAATCAATTGCTCATCGACAACGGCGGAAACCTCCATGTCGCTACCTATAGCGGGGGGGTCAATATCCTCAACCTGAACAGGAAAAAATTCAACGTCATCACACAAATGCCACGCAACGGCAGGACACTCTCCGGCAAAATCGTAAGGGCTATCGCCGAAAACGGAAAGCACCTGTGGGTCGGTACGAATTCCATGGGACTGAACCGTGTGGATCTAACGACCGGTGAAGTCAGGCCATTCTCATCGCAATCCATCGACAACCGATCCATAAAGAGCAACAACATCCGTGCGTTGGCCGCGGATGGCACCGGCAACTTGTGGGTAGGACATACCCATGGAATCGATATATTGGATGACGATGGGAGCCGCATTGTCCCGATTTGGAAGGATAACAAGGACTTCCCAACGGTAGAGGTATCGTCGCTCGCCATCGACCATTTCGGCCAGGTCTGGGTTGGAACCTGGCACCAGGGGATTGCCAGGATCCGAAAAAACAAAAATGGGGCACTGGAGCATGTTTTTTTCAAGGTCACCAACCCTGACTATCCTGCATTTGCACATTCAAGGGTTACGACCATCTACGCCGACCCTAACCGTACCGAAATCCTGTTCGCAACCGGTGAATCACTGGTGCAGCTTTTCCTCGACCAACATGGCGATATCCAAAAGAACTTTATTTATAAAGCGGACAACAGGAAAAACAACACGCTGAGTTCCAATTTCATTTGTGCAATCGAACGTGAAAGCGAATCTGTGCTGTGGCTAGGAACGATTGGAGGCGGATTGAACAGGATGGAGCTGCTCCCCAACGGTAAGTACCGTGCCGAACACTTTTCGAAGAATGAAGGGCTGAACCTATACGATGTCGAAAGCCTGCATTTGGACGAGGCGAACGACCTGTGGCTTGGGGGCAACAACTTGGTCAAATACGACCGGACAAAAAACACCTTCAAAGAGTATGTCACGCACGGTGAGGTTTATTCGAATAGCTATAAAGTCGGTGCATCCTACAGGGCCGAAAACGGGATGCTCTTCTTTGGCGGTACAAACGGAATCGTATATTTCAACCCCTCCGAAATCGAAGACAATCCGATTTTGGCAGTCCCCGACATCGCCGAGATCGCGGTAAACAACCAGTTCATCGAACCCGGCTCCAGCCCTATGTCAGCGAAAGGCGTACCTTACATGGACAGTGTCACACTGAGCTATCGGGAAAACAACCTCGTCCTGTACTTTGCATCGCTCCAATCCGTCGATCCGGCTAATTGTAAATTCCAATACCGTTTGCGAGGTTATGAAGACCGATGGTACATCTCGAAGCGCGGGGAACAGTCGGCGAGTTATGCGAACTTGCCTTATGGCGAGTATATTTTCGAATTGAAAGCCTCCAACAATGACGGCATCTGGAACGATCGGATCCGGTCGTTGGTTATCCGCATCACACCGCCTTGGTGGTTGTCCATTTGGGCGAAAACGGCCTACGTGTTCGTAGCGGTGGTTGCCCTCGCCGCGATCTATTTCTATCTAGCGCGATGGATCAATCTCAAGAGAAAGCTGGAAATCCAGGAAATCAAAGAGGAACAACGGGAACGATTGCATCAACTGCAGATCCAGTTTTTCACGAATATCTCGCACGAATTCCGGACGCCGCTTACGTTGATGCTGGGAAACCTCGAACAATTGGAACAAGATCCGAAAAACAGCAACCTAAATGCACGGGTAGCGAAACTGAAAAAGAACGTGCTTCGGCTGATAAAATTAATCAATGAGTTAATGGATTTCCGCAAAGCCGAGAAGGGCGGATTCCGCCTGCAGGCGCAGCCAGAAGAATTGGGCGCCTTTATCAAGAACATCGCGCTTGATTTCAACGATTTGGCAATTAACAAGGGGCTTCGATTCCGATTGAACATGAACCATGTACGTGATTTAGCTTGGTTCGACCCAAAAATAGTGGAAAAAATAACCCTGAACCTACTGGACAATGCCTTTAAATACACAAAACCCGGAGGGGAAATCGAGATACAGACCATGGAGGAAGCGGACGCGTTTTCCTCGCCATTGGCCAACAGCCATGCCATCGCCAGCGACGTGGAGGCCAAAAGCTATTTCCATATCTTGGTGAGCGATACGGGTGCAGGTATATCAAGAGAATCAATCACCAAGGTCTTCGAACGCTTTTATCAAATCGCTGATTCGGAACACGATCCACACCTGGGTTCGGGCGTTGGTTTGGCATTGGTCAAAAGTTTGGTCCTGTTACATAAAGGCAGGCTCACCGTTTGGAGCGAGCGAGATAAGGGTACCGAATTCATTGTTTCGATACCGCGCAGCAAAGCGGACTACACTGAAACGGAACAGGCAGCTATACCTGCTGCATTCATCCCCTCGGAGCGGGTCGAAGCGTCGCCCGATACCGAGTTAAAACACGCAGAAAAGCTACTGCCGAGGGCTGACTACGCTGAAAAAAAGACGAAGCCAACACTCCATATCGTGGAAGACAATGAAGAGGTAAGACAGTTTTTAAGAGAGGCATTAGAGCCGACATACCATATCCAGGAGTCCGTCGACGGGATGGAAGCGTTGGAACTGCTGAAAACAGGTCTGCCCGACCTCATTGTCAGCGACTTGATGATGCCCCGCATGAATGGTTACGAGCTCTGCCGTGTGGTCAAAAACGCTTCCCAAACGTGCCATCTTCCGATTGTCTTGCTAACAGCAAAGGATGACACCCAATCTGAGATTGACGGTATTGAAACCGGAGCGGATGTATACCTTACCAAACCCGTCAGCATTAACTTATTGAAGTCTACCTTGAAAAACCTGCTTTCCCAACGCAGGAAAATCACGAACTTTCTGCACGTACATCACTTGGATTTGTCAATTGACAACACCTTGAGAAACAAAAACAAAATCTTTTACGATGCGTTGATAAAGATAATCGAAGACAACATTGAAAATACCGATCTGGACATCGGATTGCTCTGTAAGCACCTTCCTTATAGCCGGACTAAACTGTACCAGCTCGTTAAGGAAATTACCGGCATGCCCATCATGGAACTTGTCAGGAGTATCCGATTCAAAAAAGCCATCCGATTAATGGCGGAAAAAGATCTTCCGATCCAGGAAATCATGATCAAAGTAGGTATACAGAGCCAGTCTTACTTTACCAGATTCTTCAAAAAAGAGTTCGGAAAGACCCCCGGTCAATTTGCGAAGGAACTGAAAAACCGATCCGCTGTTACTTACCAGCCGATGGAATGGAACTCCTAAATTAGTAAGATTCTTCTTGGGCGGTGATACCTGTTGGCGCGATCTTAACTTAGAGCTTGTTTAAACTTCTTTTTTGATAGCGAAATTGATGCATCTTTTGTTCAATTGAGGCTCATTTTTGAGTTCGTCGCTGGTTGCTACGCGCTCAAAAATAGCCGAAGAGTGGGCGAGAGAGGCGCAATTGCAGACCAAAGGAGAAAGTTTAAACAAGCCCGTGGCTTTCGCGGTATTGCGAAGGCGCTTGAAATACGATTACACCACGGACCTCAAGGCGCTGGAAGACACGGTGCGTGAAGAATTCGTCACGCAATATAACGCTGAGATCGATGCCGAGGTGGCCGATATCGACGCTGGCAACTTCGTACTGCATGAAGACGTTGAAAAGCTATTTGCAGACCGTCGCAAGGTATTGAACTGACCATAAATCCTCCCCTGAAAGCCATTTACAATATCCGCTGGACAGATTCCGTACGGCAAACAATGCCTCTTACCGCGCTGCGCTCGTGGATGACTACCGCATTTCTTTCCGTGTGAAGCCCGATGAAATACAAATCGTACGCATCAGGCATACCAGCAGAAGAGCTCACTACTAAAAGAGGTAACCAGAAGGGTACGAATGCATGATATCAGACCAAACCGACTCCCTTTACCGGAACAACATTTCAATAAGGCCGAACACACCGAACTCGGCCGCATCACCGCCACGCTTAGCCAAGGCAAATTTACCGAGCTCCTCGACAAGCTGGAACCCGCGGAGGAAGTATGGCGGTGCGGTTTAGGGAGAAGGGGTAATTGTAGGTTTACGCCGTTTAACAAGTTTAGGATTACGCAAAACTGCAACTACGAAGAAGGCGTGCCGACCAAAACTGTTGGAATATCCCTAAAATCGTCATTCCATCCCAGCAAAGGCGACACTACAAACCCGAATGCTTATCTTTACACACCGAAAATCGAATGCTATTGAAGCATCTTTCTCAAAATGGTACAAAAAGCGATTCTATTGGTAGAGGACGATTTCCTGAACAGGAGACTTGCAAAAAAAATCCTGCTCGAAAACGGGTACGTCGTTTTTGAGGCGAAAAACACCCGTGAGGCCCTGGAAATCTTAAAGAAGGAATCGATACACCTCGCGATCCTGGACATCAACCTGGGTGAAAACGAGCAGGATGGCATCAGCTTGGGCCAGCATATCCATGAGCGATTCAACCTGCCTTTCATTTACCTGACGGCTTATGACAATGCGACCATCATCAGCAAGGCAATTGCTACCACACCCTTTTCGTACCTCACCAAACCATTCAAAAACGTAGACCTAGCCACCTCGGTAGCCATCGCGATAAAACAATCGGCGCACCTGGAGCAACATAAAGCGAAAATCCAGGTCAAGGATGGAGCGTACCAAGTAGCCCTTGCCATCGTTGAAATCAATTACATCGAGTCTACGGGAAATTACCTGCTCATCCACACCGATAAAAAGACGTACAAACTGCGTTCAACAATCAAACAGATCTTGGAGACCCTTCCTCCCTCCATTTTCGCACAGGTGCATAGGGCCTATGTGGTCAATAGAACCAAAGTGGAAAAGGCAGACTCAAAAAGCGTAGTAATCAATGACGCGCCAATCCCCGTTTCAAGCCAATACAAATTCCATCCCTAAAATCGGGATCCTGTCCCTGAAATTAGGTAATAATACGTAACACTACAATCTTTGTCACTGAAAACGATTGGTGTGGTTTACCACAACCTTTGAAAACGTATTACTCCGTTGAATAGCATAAAAACAATGAATTGATTATGAGAATTTTCCTTTACCCTATTTTATTCCTGGCCATGGTTGCCCAATCGGCAATGGGCCAGTCACAGCCTGGCCATGGCGTACCTGTAGGCGCCAAACTTGCAGAAGGCCAGCGGTTCTATTCCGAAAACAAATCCCATTACATGGTGGTCCAGCCAGAAGATGGCAACTTTTGCATTTACACCAGCAATGACGGCTTCGTGTGGTGCAGCATGGCCACCGGTGGAAGCGGGTCTTACTTGACGATGCAAGCCGACGGCAACCTAGTGGTTTATAACGTAGACAACCAGCCCGTATGGAGCACGGAGACGCAAGGGTATTATGACCCCAAATACAATAGCCCCGACTGGAAACCGGTACGCGCCGTGCTTGAAAATAACGGTACGCTCGGGATGTACACCGCCGCAAACCGCAAGGTATGGAGCAGCACCGAAGGCAAAATCGACGCGCCCGTGCCTGCCGCACCTGCTGCCGCGGCAACCCAGCAAATGCCTGTAGAGGGCTACGGCGGCGACCATGCGGAAAAGGAGCAATTGAACATCAAGCTGCCGATGAGCAAAACGCAACAGAAAATCGAAGTGGAGATCGTGGATGGATTGGTGATTTTCGAAAGCGACATGATCCTGGGCACCGTCGAGGATTTGATGAGTGACGACGCCCCCGTCGATGACAGCCCGTATTGGGTATGGCCGAACTCAGTCATCCCATACGTAATCGAAAACCGGCACCCGAAGAAAGCGGAAATCGAATGGGCCATCAATGAGATAAACACCAAAACAAACATCTGCATGGTGCCACGCACCAATCAGGCAGACTATGTCGAATTCATAAACCCCGCGAATCGTGGATGTTGGTCTTACGTGGGCAAACTAAGAAAAGGTGGGCGCCAAGAAATCGGGATCGGCAACTGCTCCAAGGGGAGTACGGCACACGAAATCTTGCACGCTGCCGGGTTCAACCATACGCACAGCCGCGAAGACCGCGACAACTTTGTCTCCATTAACTTTAGCAATATCCAGAGCGGCAAATCGCATAATTTCACTAGGCTGGAAGACAAAACCAGCAACATCGGCGCCTACGATTTTGGCTCCATCATGCACTACCCGGCTACGGCGTTCTCGACAAACGGCCAAAATACCATCAACGTAAAAAACAGCAGGGGCAACGATGTGGCGATGGGGCAACGTGACGGACTGAGTGCCAGCGACATTGCGGCCGTAAACAGATTCTACAAACCAGGCCCGTGCAAACCCAACTATGTAGCGCCGAAGGCCGGATCGACCGCCAATAATACCGGCACGGCACCACCAAGCGCGGCTACGCAACGCGTGGGAACAGGCACCACAAGCGCCGCCGCACCTGCGCAACGTACAGGCACAGGTACCACCAGCACAGCTGCGCCTGCGCAACGCACGGGCGCTTCTACATGTGAAGCCCGCGATGCCGCGACCAAATACCAAGCAAGCATGATCCTCGGCGAACGCTTGCTGGAAAATGAAAAACTGGTATCGGCGAACGGCCGTTTCCAACTCCGTGGCACGTCTGCTGGTGACTTCGTGATCGAAGAGATCCAGAACAGCGCCAATTGCCAGTTTAGGGAAGTTTACCGGTTTCCGCTGGCCGGGCCAATCAATAATCCGCCTGCCGTGAGTTTCTTGAGCTTCAACCCCGACGGCAATATTTGTATCGACAGCAAGCAAAACAAGGGCTATTGCACAACTGATGGTGGGGATAAAATGGCGCCTGTCATCCTTGGGAAAGCCATGCTGCTGGAACTGACGGGCGACGGCCGGATACGGCTTGTCAACGCCAATGGTGAGGAAATATGGGCGACATCCCAGACGCCCCATACACCAACCGGTACCGCTGCGACGAAAGCCGAGCCGTTCGTGAAGACGAAATCCGTTTTGTTGGTCAACGAACGACTCGTCAACAACAATGTGCCGCTGACCTCAGACAACAACCAATACCAGTGCCGCCTGACGCCGGAAAACCGGTTCATCATTGACAAAATCACGGTAGGGGAAGATGCCAACGGCCAGCCAATCATCACCGCACGGGAAGAAATCTGGAATAGGCCACACTTTGAAGGGCAATTAGGCCCTAAAGAGGGCAATGGGATTCCGGAATGCTTTCGAAACGTTCGTTATAATATTGACAGGGAAGTGATAACAAGACATGCCCGAGTCGAACAATGGAAACTGGAAGATAATGGCACCATTGTGCAATACGCCGCCGGAGGTCAACCAAGGCTGTTCTGTCCAATTATCGTGCAACAACCCACGCGTCAATAACTAAGATTGAAAGCCCCGGCAAACCCAACGCCGGGGCTTTTAATTGAATTGCATACCTTTGCTCGCTAAAATATCCTGAAGTTGCAACGGCGGATTTTATTTGCGGCAATGATGATATGCTCCTTGATGGCTATGGGGCAAGATCGTACCGTGAATGCGAAACTTAACGAAATCGACAGCCTGATTCAAAACCGACGATTGGTGGAAGCCCGACGAAAATCGGATAGCCTTTTCCAATTCCTGAATAACGCCAACAGCCCCAAAAAACAGGGCGACGCGCTGCTGGAGGTAAGGTACCGGCAGGCCTTGATACTTGACAGGCAAGATTCATCACCTGCCCAAGTGCTGCAACGATTGCTGGAAATCAAAGACGAAGCGGAAGCGAGGCATTTACATGCACTGACCTACCGCACGCTGCTGTCAATCGCCTTATCTCACGAAAAAGCGGAGAATTATGACCTAACGGCCCTGTACCTGGACCTGGCGTATCGACAATACGGAAAACATAACCTGGAAAGCCTATTCAGTACGTACTGCATCCGAAAAGCTTCCTTCCATCGGTTCAAGCACGAGCTCGATTCAATGCTGCACTACGCAAATATGGCCGCAAACTATGCCGAAAAATACAACAATGAAACGGACCGGACGGATTCATACACCTTGCTGGGCAGTTTTCACTACCGAAGCGGTAATTATGCCGAAGCGTCAAAATATCAAAGGCTTCTTTTGGACCATCATAAAAAAACGAATGATACGGCTGGTACGGCCGTGAGCTACGTAAACATTACCAGCAACCAGTTCAAAACGCGCGATTACCCCAACGCACTGGCATACGCGGATTCGGCGATTGCACTCATCCATGGATTGTCGCCATCGCTTAAAGCGACCCTATATAAATCGTTGGCAGAAGGTCATGAAGCCTTGAACAATACCGACTCTGCCTTCCATTATTTCAAACAATACCATCACCAGTTGCAGGTGCAGCAAGAAGAGGAAGAAAAACTAAAGACCAAGAGCCTGGAAGAGCAGTATCAAAATGCCAAAAAAGAGGCCATCATCAGAAGCAAAGAAGAACAAGTGGCGTTGATAGGCTTCCTGCTCGCCGTGATCGCACTTGCCACTGCGGCACTGATCAAGAAAAACAGACAAATCAACAAACAAAACAAAATCATCAGCAAGCAACTGGAAGAGCTGATGAAAACACTGGAACAGAAACAGATACTCTTGTCCGAACTCCAGCATAGGGTGAAAAACAACCTACAGCACGTCATCAGCATTCTCGAGATCCAGAAAGAATCGGTCGATTTCAACAACATCGATGAGCTCCTCCGGGGCAACCAAAACCGAATACACTCCATGGCATTGCTGCACAAAAAGTTGAACGTTTCTGACAACGTGAACGATGTCGACCTGGCGAGGTATGTCGCTGAGCTCGCAGCGCTGGTGAAAGATTCTTACGATAACCACAAAAAGCGAATCACCCTTGAGGTAAGTTGTGATATCGAAATCATGTCAATAGAAAAAGCCTTGCCCCTCGGGTTGATCATCGTGGAATTGGTGAGCAACAGCATGAAACATGCGTTCAAAAAACGCAACACCGGGCGCATTACGATAGCGCTAACGAAAGATGATTTGACAAACAGCTTGCGGTATACCGACAATGGGGAAGGATTCGACTTTAATAAAACCAGCGAAAAGGGGCTGGGACAGGAAATCATCAAAGGCCTCATCGACCAGCTCGACGGAGAGACGGAAACCCGTGGCAACAACGGTTTCGAGCTGACGGTTTTATTTTAGCAAGGCCGATCACGATTCCAGTGTCTATACCAACAGGAAGGACCATTGGCTGGAAAAAGATGCCGATGTGTAGTTTACCAACCCGCATTTCGAGGGGTACGATTACGCGTCGGTGAGGCTGCCGCTGGTCGAAGCGGATGAATTGACAAATCTGCTCCTGGAAAGTTGACGGGCATGGACCACGAGACGAGCCGTGAAAGCTTATGAGGGGCAAAAAAACGGCTTGGCGTTGTCATAAAAAAGCAAGATAAAAATGGGGATGCCGAAGGAATCCCCCTATATTTAGGCATGCAAAATAGGCAGAGAACCTTTGTTATCGGCGACATACACGGTGCAGCCAAAGCCCTTGAACAATGCCTGGAGCGTGCAGGTGCCGACCTGGAACACGACCTATTCATCCAACTGGGCGACGTGACCGATGGGTACCCGGACGTATACGAATGCGTCGAGACCTTGCTGCAGGTAAAGAACCTTATCGCCCTGAAAGGAAACCATGACGACTGGTTCGGTCAATTCATCGAGACCGGCTTCCACCCACAATACTGGAACCATGGTGGCCCGGGAACCCTGGAATCTTACCTGGACAAAGCGGGCAAATCGGGACTGTGGCGAACCACACGGTCGGGTTACAAAACAGCGCTGCTCCCTGCAGACATACCACCCGCCCACCGGCGGTTTTTCATGCGGCAAGGGCTTTACCACATCGACGAACAAAATCGTTGTTTTGTGCACGGCGGATTCAAGCCGGGCATACCCTTGGAAATACAAAAGCCACAGGATTTCTACTGGGATCGCGCGTTATGGGAAAATGCCTATCGGCACCAACTGCTGTCGCAACACGACACCGAACCGGTCACCCTAGGTCCCGTCAGGGAATTCACCGAGGTCTTCCTGGGCCACACCCCGACCATCAACTGGGGCATCGACAAACCCCTGAAGGCATTCAATATCCATAACCTCGATACGGGTGCTGGGCATGCCGGACGGCTGACCATCATGGACGTGGACTCGAAAGCCTTCTGGCAATCCGATCCGCTGTTGGAATTATACGCCAAAGGCTACCGCTGACTGGATGGCTAGCTAGGAGCCTTTACGACCCAAATGACACCTGTAGTTCCGCTAAAAACGAGAACACCCGCCGTTGGGCGGGTGTTTGTGGGAGCTACTGGGTTCGAACCAGTGACCCCCTGCTTGTAAGGCAGGTGCTCTGAACCAGCTGAGCTAAGCTCCCTTCGTTTTGGGTCTGCAAATATAGCGCTGTTGCGTGATATTCAAAATTATTTTTTCATTTTTTTGGGAGCGGACAATATAATTGTAGTTTTACGTTTTGATTCGACAAGAAACAAACTAGATGAAGCATGCGCGCATATTGATCGTAGATGACGATACGGATGTATTGACGGCTGTGCGGCTGTTGCTTAAACAGCAGGTCGCGACGGTGATCACCGAACACAATCCCGAACAAATCCCTGCAATCCTCGCCAGGGAGGCTCCCGATTTGGTATTGCTGGACATGAATTTCAAGAGCACCATCAATACCGGCAACGAAGGCTTGTATTGGCTCAACCGAATCAAGGCGGCGAAACCGGATCTCCCCGTGGTGATGATTACGGCTTATGGAGCCATCGACTTGGCGGTAAAGTCGCTCAAGCAAGGAGCTGCTGATTTCGTGGTAAAGCCGTGGCAAAACGAACAATTGATTTCGGTCATCGCTGGTTTGCTGTCAAAAAAAGCGTATAAGAAAACGGTGGCGGTAGACAAAGGCGCCGACACCGAATTCATCGGACAATCCGAAACGATGCGGGATTTGCTGTATAAGATCAGCAAGATAGCCCCCACGGATGCAAACATCCTGGTGTTGGGCGAGAACGGCACGGGAAAGGACCTCATTGCCACCGCCATCCACCAGCAATCGAACCGGGCAGACAAGCCGTTCATCAAGGTAGACGTAGGTGCATTGACCGAAAGCCTATTCGAAAGTGAGCTCTTCGGCCACAAGAAGGGCGCGTTCACCGATGCCCGGGAAGACCGCGTCGGCCGCTTCGAAGCGGCCAACGGCGGCACGCTATTCCTCGACGAAATCGGCAACATATCCCTGCAGCAACAAGCAAAGCTCCTCAGCGTGCTGCAAAACCGGCAAGTCATCCCATTGGGCAGCAATACGCCAATCCCCGTGGATATTCGCCTGATTTGCGCCACCAACGTACCCTTGGCCGATCTGGCGAATGAAAGCCGCTTTCGGAAAGACCTGATCTATCGCATCAACACGGTGGACGTACAGGTGCCTCCGTTGCGCAATCGGGGTAGCGACATCCTGCTGCTGGCTCGGCATTTCCTGCAGCGGTACGCGCAGAAATATCGGAAAACCGCCGCTGATTTCGATAAAAAAGCGGAACAGAAACTACTTAATTACGCCTACCCCGGCAATGTGAGGGAGCTGCAATACAGCATTGAGCGTGCGGTAATCATGGCGGATGCTGAAATCCTCGGTGCCGAAGACATCATCTTCTCGGCCATCGAACAGACTTCGCAAAACCACCAGCACACCCAGGTGCCTGCCGAACACAACCTGGTTGAACTTGAACGCATCACGATTGCCAATGTGGTTGAAAAACATGGTGGCAATATCAGCAAGGCGGCCAAGGAGCTGGGCATTACACGCACTGCACTCTACAGACGGCTCAGCAAATACGATATCTGAGTATGCGCCGATTCAGACGGTTGATTTTTATTCGAGCCGTATTGTTACTGGTGGCATTGACGACAATGGCCTACTTGCTGTTCGACGCACAGTACCTCTATGCAACGTTGTTAGCTCCATTTTGCTTGTGGGTATTGACACTCAACTTCCGCTCACAGCTCAGGGCCTACCGTGAGCTGGAAGAGTTTGCCGAAGCGGCGCGATACCGCGATTTTACCCGGCACTTCCCGTTAAGCTATGCCCGTGCGGAACTGCTGCCGCTGAGAAGTGCATTCAACGATATCAACGCGGTGTTCAAAAAAATCAGCGGCGAACGCGAGACGCAATACCAATACCTGCACCAAATACTGGAAATCGTGGATACGGCCATCCTTTCCTTCAATACCGACACACATGAAGTTGTATGGATGAACGAAGCGTTCAAAAAGTTGTTCGGCATCCCGTACTTGCACCGGTTTGAAGGATTGCAGCGTCGCAATGAAGACCTCTACCAAAAAACGCTGCAATTGATCCCGGGCGAACGGGCACTGCTTAGCGTCAATTCGGCGAAAGGGAGCATCAAACTGCTGCTGACGTCCAGTCATTTCCAGACGCCCGAAGGAAAATTCCAATTGGTGGTGTACCAAAACGTGAACGAAGCGATCGACGAAACCGAAACGAAAGCTTGGCAGAAACTCCTTAGCGTGCTCACGCACGAAATCATGAATTCAATCGCGCCGATATCTTCACTCGCCGACACGCTGAAAAGCCGATTGGATGGCATGCCGAACAGCGAGGAACTGGAGGATATCCGCTTGGGCACGGAAACCATCAAACGACGAAGCGAGGGGTTACTCAAATTTGCCGGAACCTATCGCTCGTTGAACAAAATCGAGCGGCCCAACCTCGGCAACGTGCTTGCATCAGACCTGTTCGAAAACCTCTACCAGCTTATGGAGCCTTCCCTGATCCAGAAAAACATCGAGCTGGACATCATCCTGAAGGACACCCAGCTGCAATTGGAATTAGACCTCAACCTCATCGAGCAGGTATTGATCAATCTGTTGCTGAACGCGATGGAGGCCGTCAAGGAGGTACCTAATCCGTACATCTCGCTGTCTGCTAGCGCAAACGACGGCAAACCGCAAATCAAGGTGAGCGACAACGGAAAAGGCATCCCTGCCGATTTGCTGGAAAGTATCTTCATCCCGTTTTTCACCACGCGAAAAACCGGCAGCGGCGTAGGCCTCACATTAAGCAAACAAATCATGCTGCTACACGGCGGCAATATATTGGTCGCCAGCGAAGAAGGCAAAGGCAGCGTATTCACCTTGCAGTTCTAGTGTCGTGTCAAAAAAAAGCGCCACCGAAGCGACGCTTTTTCCAGATACTAAAACAAACAGTTCATACTCTACAAAGTACTTTACCGTTCTTGTTAAACTTGTCCTTGTTCAGGATAGTTATGTGGTTAAGCCCAATTGGGGCAATCTAGCCATTTCCTGAGCTTGATAGCGCAATACCGTGCCAGCTTCAAGAACCCCCAGCGCGCAATTCTTAATAAATTAATAACCAAACCGATACAACGAAACAAACAGCGTCGACCACTCATACTTCACACGCGTAGGCGCCTCACATTGAGGAATTATTCCCCAGCTTGTTGTCTTGGAAGTAACATGGTAAAAACCGTATCTTTGCTTCGTGAACGCGACAGTGATCAACAGGAAGTGGGGCGAGTTGCAAAGCGATACCGCAACGCGATTTGATATGGAAAAACCGGACATCAAGGTCATGCTTTTCCTCATCGGCGTGCAGGAGCTCGGCAAAGGGCCCATGAAATTCAACAAAAGGCAGAAAGAAGAATTGATGCACATCGCCACCTGCCGGCTGTTCAGCGCGATGGGTTTCTATGAGCTGGAAGGGCTGGATCAAGACGGATGGCCGCATTGGCAGCTGGTGAAGCCTATACCTAACTACACGTTGCTGGAGCAAGAGCTCATTATCAAATCATTAATAATAGACTATTTTGAGGAAACCATTGGGTGATTGCAAAAGCAGGATGAGAATCGCATTGTTATTGGGATTGTTTGTTGTTCTTCATGTCTTCGTACATGCGGCCCCTCCCCACAAATACGTCCGAATCGTTACCTCGCGAGGGGAAGGCTTACTGCGTCTCTATGACAATACCCCGCTGCACCGCGACAATTTCACGAAACTTGTCCGTGAGGGCTACTACAAAGACCTGCTATTCCACCGTGTCATCCAGCATTTCATGATCCAGGGGGGCGACCCCGATTCGCGCTATGCGGCCGAGAAGCAACGGCTGGGCAACGGCGGGCCGGAGCACCGCATACCGGCCGAATTCCGCGACAGCCTCTTCCACAAAAAAGGCGTCATTGCGGCGGCGCGCGATGACAACCCGGAAAAGGCTTCCAGTGGGTCACAGTTCTATCTGGTTCAAGGTCGCACCTTCACAGACGACGGCTTGGATAGCTTGGAACAGTTTCGGCTCGGCGGCCGAAAAATCCCGACATCCCAACGCGAGGTATACAAGACACTCGGCGGCGTGCCCCACCTGGACCAAGGCTATACGGTTTTCGGCGAGCTCATTGCGGGCGTGGCGCTCATTGACAGCATCGCCGCCGTCAAGACCGACCGCTATGATCGACCGCTGGAAGACCAGCGCATGGACATGGTCTTGCTGACGCGGAGGGAAGCCATTAACCTGGAGCGCGAGCAAGCCGGACTACCCGCGAAAAACACGATATTCACGAAGTTTTTCGATCTTTTCAAACCGAAGTATTGATTACTCGTCCTTTTCTTTCTTTTTAAATACACGCTTGAAAAAGCCACCGGTCTTCTCCGTGGCCTTTTTGGCATCCTCCGCCGCATTCATGATGCGGCGCTCCCGTTCCGGACTGATACCTGCGCATTCTTTGATACCCTGCAACAGGCTTTGCCAAAGGGTCTTGAAGAATGAATACGTCTGGGGCCGGGTGTAGTTGATCCTGCCCGTATGGTACTTGCCGTTGGCATCCGGGTTGCTGTCATTGATGATGAAACTGTTTGCCAAGAATGAAACCACTTTCATCGATGATTTGTTGCCGTCTTCATCGGTGGTGAGCAGGTTGAGCTTCATGTTGTCGTAATCGAACCGCAACGATCCGCGCGCCCGATGGTCATCGGCCTTTACGTCAAAGCTAACGCCCTTGATGTTCGCGCTGGCCACTTCGGCATTCAGGAGAGGAGTCAAGATCCGATTCAACGACTTTCCATTCATGGCCCCCAACTTTCCTTTGTACGTATGCCCACCCTTTTTGTCCAGCATATCAAACGTGAACACGACATCCAGTTTGCCGGTGTTCATCATGTAAGAGGTCAAATCGGCGACCATCGTCTTGTCGCGAATCAATGCCGCCGTGTCGTTGGTGACATTCCGGATTATCCCACTCGACCGATCGAACGTGATTTTCCCTTCCTTCTTGTACTTCCGGCTCACCTCTGCATAGCTGATGTCTACGTTGTTGAGCAAGAGCGAGTCGATCTTGATGGGCTGCTTCAATTTCATCAACAGCTGGTGCGGGGACTTGCCGATTTTGTTGGTCGGTTGCTTCGGGTACCGCAAGTCGTTGGAAATGGCTACCGTACCGCTGTCGAGATGCAAACTCCCCGCGTAGATCTTTTGGGTGCGCACGAAGGCCAATAAATCGATATTTTCAAGCCGGATGAGCGGAAAAGCGATGACAGCCATGTCTTTGGCAAGCTGCTTTCGCTTGTAAAACTCGTCCTTGCTCATCCGAGGCGCATACTTGAATCCCTCCAGTCTCAATTGCCGCTGCCCGGTCTCGACCTGCAAGCGGTCGAAACTCACGTAATAAAAGCTGTCCGGTGTTTCGTAACGGAATCCTGGGACGTCGACATCGATGGCCCGTGTATGGAAGAAACGCGTGGAATCGAATTGCGAAAGCGAATCGATGAGGATGTCGCTCACCTTGACGTTCAGGTTTCGAAGCACGGTTTCATTGATTGCCGAGTCTGTTTTCTTCGAATACTTGAAATTGATGTCGGCCACCCGGATACTGCCTACGCTGACTTCCTTGAGGGTGTTGGAAATCCGCTGATAGAGCGTCCGGGTATCCCGTTTGGTCACCACGGTATCGTTGTAGGCGTGGTACTCGTTTACGATGTGCAATGAAGGTGTATCGATGATGATGTCATCGATGTTGAGCTTTCGTCCGGTCAGGATGCGTCGGGGGTGGAAATTCCGGATGCGCAGATTGGCAATACTGAGGTTATACAGGTTGTCTGGCGCTTCCTGAAGCTGGACCAACTTGGCATAGACGGCCGTATCGGCAACCAACCGCAGGTTTTCGATCGCCGCATTTCCGGTGATCAAATTGAAGTCCAACCCATCATAGGTGATGCGGTACAGGCTATCCGTCGAATTGATGATCGCTTCCTTGAGCTTTGCGTCCAAGATCGGCTTCCAATGCCGGCTTAGGTACCATGCCCCTATCGACACAGCGATCAACAGCGTGATTACGATGCCAATGATCCATTTCCAAATCGGTTTCATGAAACGTGATTTAATACAATTGACGGACAAACAATAATCGGTAACTGAATGTTTTCGTAAAACTAAGGAATTGTAGCGGATTTTCTACGTGAAAAGGTTTACCTTAGTGCTATCGTTTCAAAAAGCATGCGTGGGTATCATTTTTCGCAATTCGTTCCTGATCATTTACCGAAAGGCGGCTTCGATGAGTTGCTGAAACTTTTCATGCAGTTGCTCCAATACACCAACGGTGATGCGGCGGAGGCCTTGGCGTGGCTCAACGAGCTCGACAAGCAATACCGGCTCACCAACGACGACTATGCCGTCGGCGATTTCATCCAAGACCTCAAGGACAAAGGGTACATCAGCAACGACCCCGGCTCCGGTGAGTTGCGGATCACCGCCAAGAGCGAACAGTCCATCCGCCAATCGGCATTGGAAGAAATCTTCGGCAAACTGCGAAAGAACGGCCGCGGCAACCACAACAGCAACCTATCCGGACTTGGGGAGGAAAAGAATGCCGACCGCCGCGAGTACCAATATGGCGATAGCCTCGACCAGATTGACATGACCACATCCATCCACAATGCGCAGGTAAACCACGGAATCGGCAATTTCATGCTTACCGAACGCGACCTGGAAGTGGAGGAACGAGACTATAAAACCCTTACTTCTACCGTGCTGATGATCGACATTTCGCACAGCATGATCCTGTACGGTGAAGACCGCATCACGCCGGCAAAAAAGGTTGCCATGGCTTTGGCCGAACTTATCCAGACCCGTTACCCGAAAGACACCTTGGATATCGTCGTGTTCGGCAACGATGCTTGGCCGATCACGCTGAAAGACCTTCCTTACCTACAAGTAGGCCCCTTCCATACCAATACGCTGGCTGGCCTCGAATTGGCGACCGATTTGCTGCGGAGACGGAAAACACACAATAAGCAGATTTTCATGATTACCGATGGCAAGCCGACATGCCTCAAGGAAAATGGCCGGTACTATAAAAACAGCGTGGGGCTGGACCGCAAGGTCGTCAATAAAACGCTGAACATGGCCGCTCAATGCAAACGGCTCAACATCCCGATCACGACATTCATGATCGCACGCGACCCCTATCTGCAGCAATTCGTCAGGCAGTTCACCGAGACCAACGGCGGCAAGGCATTCTACAGCTCGCTCCAAGGCCTAGGGGAATACATCTTTGAAGACTACATCCGCAACCGACGGAAGACAATACGATAATAGATGAAAGATATCCGTACGTTAAAGGAACTCAAAAAATCAGGATACACACACCGAACGATAAAAGATGAATTAAGGGCAAACCTCATCAAGCAGCTGCAGGAAGGCGGCGCCGGATTCCAAGGAATCGTGGGATATGACGACACGGTCATCCCCGAATTGCACACGGCCATCCTATCCCGCCACAACATCCTGCTGCTTGGCTTACGTGGCCAAGCGAAGACGCGCATCGCACGCCTCATGGTACACTTACTGGACGAGTATGTACCGTATGTGGCCGGCAGCGAACTGTTCGATGACCCGCTACATCCAATTTCGTGGTATGCGCGAAACGAGTTAGCGACCAAGGGGGACGATACCGCCATCGCGTGGCTGCATCGCAGCGAGCGCTATACAGAGAAATTGGCCACGCCCGATGTGACGGTAGCCGACCTGGTGGGCGACGTGGATCCGATAAAGGCAGCAACGCTCAAGCTCACCTACAACGACGAACGCGTCATCCATTTCGGGCTTATCCCGCGGGCGCACCGCGGCATCTTCGTCATCAATGAGCTGCCCGATCTGCAAGCCCGAATCCAGGTGGCATTGTTCAACATGTTGCAGGAAAAAGACATCCAGATTCGCGGCTTCAAGCTACGCTTGCCGCTAGACATCCAATTCGTCTTTACGGCCAATCCCGAAGACTACACCAACCGGGGGTCTATCGTGACACCGTTGAAGGACCGCATCGAAAGCCAGATACTGACCCACTACCCGCAAAGCATCGACGTCTCCCGGAAAATCACCTTCCAAGAAGCCCGCATAAGCCCCGAGCAACAGGTGGCCATCGAAGTGGATGGCCTGCTCAAGGATTTGGTGGAGCAATTCGCCTTCGAGGCACGCAAAAGCGAATTCATCGACCAGAAATCCGGGGTTTCCGCGCGGCTAACGATTTCCGCCTACGAAAACCTCGTCAGCGCTGCCGAGCGCCGGATGTTGGTGAACGGACAACGTAAAACCATCGCCCGCCTATCGGATCTCGCTGGCGTAATCCCTGCCATCACCGGCAAAATAGAGTTGGTATATGAAGGTGAACTGGAAGGGCCCGTCCATGTTGCGCACCGGCTGATCGGCTCGGCCGTGAAAACCTTGTTCACCACCTATTTCCCCCACCCGGAAAAGGCTAAGAAATCCAAGCAGGAGAATCCATATGCCCCCGTCATCGACTGGTTCACGGCCGGGAACCGCCTCGAGCTCACCGACAGCCTCACCGACACCCAATACAAGAAAACGCTCATGCAGGTGCCGGGGTTGTACGCATTGATCAAGAAACTGCATCCCAAGCTTATCGAGAACCAACACCTGTTGCTCATGGAATTCGTGCTGCACGGACTGGCCGAGCACTCCCAGCTGAACAAGAACTACCTAAGCGGCGGCATCGGGTTCGCCGATATGCTGGATAGCCTCTTTAACGGCGGCTTCGATGACGAATTGGACTAATGGCGCGTAGACGCATCATCAGGCAAAAGGCCGTATCGATTGCTTGTGCTTGGTAGACGTAGCCCAAAGCATCAACCACGTAACACCGCCATTGTAAACGATCAGCTCGAAACCCATGGCATAGTCCGTATAAGGAAGGATGGCATAGGTGTTGACGAGGTAGCACACGATCGGCGACAACACACAAATGTAGGGTACCAGTTTATCCGCTACCTGCCGCTTGGTGAGGATTCCAAAAGCAAATAGCCCCAATAATGGGCCATACGTATAACTGGCGGCCGTGAAGATGGCGTTCACGACCGAATCGTCATTGATGACCCTGAATACCATAATGACCAACAGCATCACCAACGAAAATGCAAAATGCACCCGATTGCGTGTCCGCACCAAAGACCGGTCATTCGGATCGGCCTTTTTGTTGAAATTGAGGAAATCCACGCAAAACGAAGTGGTCAGTGCCGTCAACGCTGAATCGGTGGTGGCAAAGGTCGCCGCCGTGAGGCCCATCATGAAGATGATGCCGGGCAAAACGGCAAGGTGGTGCAACGCGATTTCAGGATACAGGTAGTCGGGCGTCGGCAAGCCCGCCACGTCAATGCCGTTCTTCGCCGCATAAATATACAGGAGGGCACCCACGGCCAGGAAAAACAAGTTGATGACCACGAAGATACCCGTGAAGGTGAGCATATTCTTCTGCGCCTCGCCGATGGTCTTCATGCTCAGGTTTTTCTGCATGAGGTCTTGGTCCAGTCCGGTCATGGCAACGGTCACGAAAACACCGCCCATGAAGTGCTTCCAGAAATTGGACCGGTTACCGAGGAAATCTTCAAAGAAAAACACCTGCGAATAGCTGCTCTCCTTCACCGTCTCAATGGTCTCGATGAATCCAAGCCCCAAGCTGTCGGCCATGAAATAGATGGATAATACCACCGCCAGCAATAAACACGTGGTCTGCATCAGGTCCGTGATGATGATGGTCTTCAACCCACCCTTGTTGGTGTACAGCCAAATCAGCAGCAGGCACAGCGCGATGGTAACGGCAAAAGGTACATTCCATGCATCGAAAATGAACCACTGCAGGATGATGGCGACCAAATAGAGGCGGAATGCGGAGCCGATGGTACGTGATATCAGGAAAATCATCGCCCCGGTCTTGTAGCTCCGATGTCCAAGCCGCTCCTCTAGGTACGTATAGATCGACGTTAGGTTCATCCGGTAGTACAGCGGCAGCAATACGTAGGCGATGATGACGAACCCCACCGCATTCCCAAGGATAAATTGGAAGTAACCGAAGTCGCTCTTTCCGACCGCACCGGGCACGGAAATAAACGTAACACCCGAAAGCGCTACCCCGATCATGCCAAAAGCGACCATGTACCATTTTGCATTCCGGTTGGCCACGAAAAAAGTCGCGTTATCGGCCGATTTGCGCGCAGTGAAATGGGATATGCTCAGTAGGATGCCGAAATAAACAACCAGGAAGAGGAGGAGAACAACAGGCGTCATTTCAGCTGGATTTAGTGATCGGCAACGCGCGATTGTTCGATGGCTTTGCGCACACTGCCGTATTTCTCCAAAAGCCCGGATGCGGCATGCGCATCGATGCCCGTCTCTTCCATGATGATACGGATACCACGACTGAACAGTTTGTTATTGGTCAATTGCATATCGACCATCTTGTTCCCCTTTACGCGTCCCAACTGAATCATCACCGTGGTACTGATCATGTTGAGCACCAATTTCTGGGCTGTTCCCGCTTTCATGCGGGTAGAACCCGTTACGAATTCGGGGCCGACGATGACCTCTATCGGATACCTGGCTTCCGCGGCGACTACGGAGTCGGCATTACAAACGATGCAGCCCGTCACCAATCCGGCTTCATTGGCGGCCTTGAGTCCACCCTTGACATAAGGTGTTCCGCCGGATGCCGCAATCCCCAGCAAAACATCGTTGCTGTTGATTCCATACGCTTGTAAATCAGCCCAAGCCTGACCTTCATCGTCTTCAGCAAATTCTACCGCTTTGCGTATCGCCGTGTCCCCACCAGCTATGATACCGATGATCCAGTCATCAGGCACGCCAAATGTGGGCGGACACTCCGAAGCATCAAGAACCCCTAAACGACCACTGGTGCCCGCTCCCGCATAAAACAACCGCCCTCCGGCTTTCATCGCAACCACCGTCGCGTGGATCAATCGCTCTATTTGCGGTATGGCGCGGTGCACCGCACCTGCCACCGTCTGGTCTTCCCGATTGATATTGCCCAAAATCTCGCTCACAGACATCTTATCCAGGTCGCTGTAATTCGATTCTTTCTCCGTAGTGTTCGTCATCAAAATAGTACTGATTCTTATGCAAATGTAAGTATATCAACCTTAAAACCAATCATCGCCGGCAATTACTCCTCCACAAACGCAAAAAAGCCCGCAACGCCATTCATTCGCGTTGCAGGCCCGTCACCTTCGGGGCACTGCCGTAAAGCGTACCCCAAGGGGAAGCCATTGCTGCTTATTGCGGTTTCTCGATCCGATTGGCCGCGAGATCCGCCGCCCGCTGGTACACCCGTACGTAGTCGATTTCGAAGGTATGCGGAAAAAGCGTATCGTCCACCCCTTTCTTGCCCCCCAAGTTGCCGCCTATGGCCAGGTTCAGAATGAGGTGGAACGGCCGGTCGTAGGGCCAAGAGGGCGGCCCGCCGCCGTCATCCTCGTAAGTAAACAAGAGGTAGTCGTCGAAATACACGTCGTAACGGCCCGCTTCCCACAACAGCGTATAGGTATGGAAATTCGTCGTCACCGTCGAATCGCGTATCCCGCCTTTCTTTTGCGTACCCTTCACGTGGTTGTAGTTGCCCGTATGCGTGGTGCTGAACAGCGTGTCGGGGTGCGACCCCACGTGCTCCATGATGTCTATCTCTCCGCTGTTTGGCCAAGTGCCGTAATGGTTTTCGGTGGATAGCATCCAGATGGCCGGCCACGTACCATTCCCGGCGGGCATTTTCGCACGTACCTCGATCTTGCCGTACAGCCAATCGCCTTTGTACTTGGACATGATGCGGCCTGACGAATAGTCCTTGCCGGAAGTGGGCTCCTTGTGCGCACGGATCTTCAGCGTCCCATCGCTCACCTCGGTGTTCTCGAGCCGTTTGATCCGGTACCACTGCAGCTCGTTGTTGCCCCAACCGTAGCTATTGCCCCGGGTGTCGTCGGTCCATTTCTTCGAATCGGGCAGCCCCTCGTAGTCGAACTCATCGGCCCACACCAATTGCCAGCCGTCGTTGGAAGCCGGCCGCTGGCGATCGAAAAAGTCGGCGAGCGCGTAGCGGTTGGCATGAAGCTCCTCCATGGCCGCCATGAGTGCCGGATAGTAGCGGTATTCGTTGTCCACGATGCCTTTGTTCGAGTCGATGTTTGACGGATCGACATCCTTCGCCGTGGGGTCGTTGTCTTGGTATTTGAAGAAGTGCCAACCCACGCAAGACCTGGATTCGAGCAAGGCCAGACAGAAGTGCTGGTAGGCATGGCCCTTGTCGGTTTGGTTGTGCACCGTGTAGCCTGCGCCGGTGGTGTTGGCCAAGCCGGCGTCCATCGCCTTCGTGTAGAATTCGGTGATCATGAACGGCTTGTCGGCATACATGGCCCATTGCTGCATCAGGTGCCGCTCGGGCGTCCATACCCCATAATAGTTTATGCTCACGATATCGCAATGCTTGCCGGCCGCCTTCATCACCGGGATGATCCCTTTGGCGCCCCCGTGCAGCCGGCTGCCCAGGTACAGGTGGTTCGGCGCATACTTCCTGATCGCTGCGGCCACCTTACCGTAATACGTATCGGCCACATAACCCGCGAAGTCGGCGCGATCGGCATCGGTGATCTCGCTGGCCGTCTTCCGCCGCGCGGCGAGCCAGGCCTGGGCTGCCAGCAATCCCGGGTCTTCCGGGTTTTCCAAGGCCAGGTAACCCTCCAGGTTCTTCAGGCCGATGGGAAGCTCGTTATCCGAAAAGATGCCGAACAGGTTCCTGTCGGTGGCGTACGTGGCCAACTGCTGGGCATGCGCGTCGCAAAACGCCTCGAAATCGGGATCGAAGGCGAAGATTGTCTGGTTCGGGTAGCCCGTGTTGCCCGGAAGCTGGTAGGTTCCACCCCGCTTCTTGCCATACGTACTCATGAAATTGAGGTTGGGCGTGTAGGTAAACCGGTAATCCTTTTCCTGGTTAAGCCGCGCCAACCGATCGTTTTCGCTCCAAGACCCGGCGCCGGTGAACCCATAGCGGTGCAATGAATCGACCGTAGCCGCTAACCACCCATCGGTGTCGCCGTAGGTCGCCTTCAGGCGTTCGCGGTTGCGCTCGGAAGTACCCGGCCGCAGGGAATTGATGACGGCTTGGATATTGCGGTAGCCATCGGGATCGATGACCCACCACCGGCCCTCGATGTACTCCGTACGGAAGAAGCCGGTGGCCTTCGTGGGCTTTTCCAGCGTACTCCCGTAGGGATTCAGCCCGCCGTCACGGGCGGGTTCGAACCCATCGATATTGTCGATGATACGCGTATCGAACGTTTCCCAGGCCGTGTTCGGATTGCCATGCACCCAAGGCTTGGCTGCTACCTGGATGGGTCGGTAACCCTGTCCGTAGAGCGAGAGCTGTACGGACAACAAGGAAAGAAAGATGGAGATGCACTTCATGATACCTAATGAATCGGTTTGACTTAATTTACTTTCAATAGCTTAATGGCGTTCAAGATGGCTTGGCCCTTGACCGGGCTGAACATGATGGTGATGCCTTCGCCATCGTACGCATCGACCAGGCATTTCTTGACCATGGCGCGCTGCACGCCCACCTGGCGGGGGATGTCGACACGCTCCAATACCGGTACGCCATTGATAACCACGTCGAATACGCGCTCGCCTGCTGCCTCGGCGATCGCGTCGTTGCCCAAGTTGTAGGCCAGCGCCTCGACCGGCGCATCGGCGCGCAGATCGGCCCAATAGAAGTAAACGGCGTACCGCCCATCGGGTACGTCGGCCTTGAACCGCTCGATGCCAACCCGTTGGGTCTGGAACAGCGGATCGAGGTCGGTACCCAGGATGTTGAGTGCCGCCGCCGGCAACTGGCCGAATCGGGTTTTGGCCCGGTAAGGCTCGCCGCCCACATAGCCCCACCCGCCCTGCGCATACGGCCGCTCGGGAATCCAGGCCGTTCGGGTATCGCGTTCGTCGAAATGCCGCTTGCTGCCCAAGGCCACGGCCAACTCGGTGAAGTCGGAGCCCAACCTGAGCGGCACCACCGCAAAATCTACGATGCACCCATCGGATACCCCGTTTGCGCGCACCTCGATGCGGTTCTCGCCTTGCCGGAACGGGATGTCAATCTCGCCGACATTATCCGCAATCGGTATGGTGGCCAGCGCTTCGCCTTGGTGATACACCGTCACGCTGTCGCTGTTGGCATACACCTTGATCGGCTGCAAGGACACGCCCGGGGCCGTTTCCGCACCGCTGCGCGAACGCCAATCGGTCGAGGCGATCTTCACGAACGGTTCGGTCGTGAGGAATGCCTTATACAGGTGATAGGTATTCTTTGGTTTACGGTCCAGCCCGGTTATCCCCTTGCTGTTGATGTGGGGCACCGCATCGTTGCGGGGTTCGGAGTGGAAGTCGTTGAGGTTCCAGATGGCCGCGCCCGCCAGGAAATCGCTGGTACGTATCGTTTTCAGGTAATGTTCGTGGTACAGGTCGCCGTACTCCACGCTGAAATCGAACCTTTCGGGCTGGAAACTGTGTATGCGCGTATCGACGTCGGCCCCGTATTCGGAGAGGATGGTGGGCTTGTTAGGGTAGGCAACCCGATACTGATCCAGGAAAGCATCCAGGTGGTGGAACCCATCGCTATACCAGCCTTGGTACAGGTTCCACCCGATGACCATCGGCACATCGAACAGCCCCGCATCGGCATAGGCCTTCATCGAACCGTGGAAAGCGATCATCGTATAACGCGCCGGGTCCAGCGTGCGGATCCGTCGCTCGATGGCCAATGCCTGCCGGTTCACCTCGGCGCAATAAGACTGGTAGGCGGCATCGGTCGAGGTATAGGGCGGCCTGAGCATCACCTCGTTCATGTATGACCAAATCACCAACGCGGGGTGATTGAAGTGCTGCTTCACCAGCTCTTCGGCCATCAACAGCGAATTACTGAGGAAGTCCTGCCGTTCGGTCACCGCATTCACGATCGGGATCTCTACCGAAGCCACGATGCCCAAACGGTCGCACATGTCCAATACCAGCGGATCCTGCGGGTAGTGCGAAATCCGGATGAAGTTTCCACCCATCGCTTTCAACAGGCGCATGTCGTGCACGTGGTATTGGTCTTCCAGCGCATTACCCTTGCCCAGGTAATCTTGGTGGCGGTTGGTGCCCACCAGCTTCACGTGCCTGCCATTCAGGAAAAAGCCACTGTCGGCCGAGAACCGGTACCACCGCAGGCCGAACGTGGTTCGCTCCTCGTCGAGCGGCCGTTGCGTGGCTTTGTCGGTCACCGTGGTCTTCACGGCATACAGCTGCGGCGTCTCGGTGCACCAAAGCGCCGGGTCGGCGAGCTCGAACACGGCTTTGTGCACGTGGTTGGCGGCGCCCGCGGCGATCGTCTCGTCGGTCTCGGTTCGGTAAACCACGGCACCGGCGGGGTCGTACACGGTATGCCGCACGGTGGCGCCTACCTCGCGGGCAAAGCCGTTGTTGAGCAACGTGGTCACGTGTACCGAGGCGCGCGTTTCACTGACCTGCGGCGTGGCCACGTAGATGCCCGTAGAGGCCATGTCGGTGGGCGAGATGTGCAACCGCTCCTTGACGGTTAAGTACACATCGCGGTATACACCGCCGAAAAACGTGAAATCGGCACTCAGCGGCGGGATCGCCTCGTCGTGCGCATTGGTCACGGCGATTTCGAAATCGTTGTCCCGATCCCAGTGCAGGTAGTCGGTGATGTCGAAGTTGAACCGCGCGTAGCCTCCCTTGTGCACGCCCACCTCACGTCCGTTGACGGTCAGCGTGGCCACTTGGTTGGCTCCCTCGAAGCAGATATATACCGTTTTGCCCCGATGGGAGCCCGGGATATGCACCTGCTTCCGGTAGGTGCCCTCCCCCCGGTAAAATCCCGGTTCGTCGTCGCGGGCATCCACCGCATTCCAGGTATGCGGAAAGGACACGATCCTTTCCGCATCGCCCGCCTTGCTGAAGGCCCATGCCTCGTTGATGCTGTACATTACGGGCCGCTGCGCGAGCAACGGGCCAGCGACGAAGGCCACCATCGACAGCAGGCACAGCATCCGGCTCAAAACATGCATCTTCATCGAATCGATAGCTGGAATCAATACCCTGTGGTCTGCGGGAAGTTGGCCGGCCCCATCGCGTCGATCTGGTCTTGCGGGATGGGCCAGTTCACGTGTATGGGCCTTACGTTGAAACGCACCAGCACGTCGTTGTCCGAACCGTTGAAATCGATGTAATAATTGGGATCCGGCCCGAACCGGACGTCGCGTCCGTCGCCGTTGCCGTATGCCGCCGGGTTGTACGCCACGGCCGATCCGGGATACTTCGTGAAGTCGCCCGCATAGCTGATCATCTGCGAATACCAGATGCCGTTGCGCTTCAGGAAATCCCAGCGGCGGCCTTCGAAGGCCAGCTCGCGGGCGTGTTCATCCTTGATCATGTCGAACGTCACGTTGCCGCTCACGGCCGTGTTGCCCGCCCGCGTCCACGTCTTGTTGTAATAGTATGCCGCCCGTTCCTGGTTGCCCAGCTTTACGGCCGCTTCGGCCGCCAATAGGAAGGATTCCGCCAGCCGGAACACCATCACGTCCTTGTAGCTCACAGGGCCATCGGCGTTGAGCATCTTGTCCCACCGGTCGTACATCTTTATCGACGAGGGGAGCAAGTTCCGGCGGTCTATCTTGGCCCCCGTGGCCGCAAACACGTCGCGCCCGTAAATGACGTCGCCGATGCTCACCTGGCGCGGCGCGCCCGTGGTGTTCGTGCTGGTGGTATAGGTACGGCCCGTCTCCTGATCGGTCACCGTGGCAGACACCGGCACCGTAATCAGCCGATCCGGATTCTGGTACGCGTAGTCATCCTTGTAATAAGCCGTCAGGCGTTTGTCGCCTGCAGGGTATAGCGACATCAGGTAACTGTTGGGAAACGCCAACCCCCACTGCCTGCCCAGGTTGTCTTCGTGGTAGTTGGTCAACACCCCGTTGATCACCTTGTGGGTATACGCAATCTCGGCAATCACGTTAATGTATTGCGAACCCAATCGGTGCCCTTCGCCGCCACCGCGCTCGAGGGAGAAGTTGAGCGAGAACAGCGCTTCACTCAGGTTGTTGAAGTCTTTCCGGTCAAAGATTGTCGAGGGGTCGCCGGCCAGCGCGTGCGCGCCGTTGGCCTCGATGCTTTCCACCTGCGTAAGCACTTCGGCCCAATCGCCAGCCCAGGCTGCGATGAGCGCCTTGAGGTGGCGGGCCGCATCCTGCGTGAGCCTTTGGTCGGCGTTGTTCTCGATCGGCAGGGAAGCGATGGCCTGATCCGCGTCGGCCAGCATCAGCCTGAACACGTCGACGCTGTCGGCCGGTGAATACGTGATCCCATCCATGTTTTCCTTGGTGACGGGCTCGGTGCTTAGGAACACCCGCGAAAAGCGCGACCACAAGCCATAATAGCTATAGGCCCGCCAGAAATGCGCCTCGCCCACCGAACGCCGGGTGCGCTCGCCGAATTGCGCGCCGTGGTGGATGATCTCGTTGGCCCGGCCGATGATGTAGTAGCGGTGGGTCCAGAACGGGCTGTACAGCAACCCGCGTATGTTTGACGTGGGGCCCGGCGAGGTGAATCGGCACAGGTTGGCGTCGTCGCCGGTCGTGAACAGGCTCAGGTCGGTCGTGCGTTCGCCCCAGATGTGCGTGGCCAGGAAGCCATTGGCATTGCCCTTCCGGGACAGGCTCCGCTCGTAGGGATAAAGTGCCTCGGCCATCTTGTCGATGCCCTCGGGCGTTTCGAAGAGCGTGGCCGTCGTAAAGCCGGTCTCTGACACCTCCACCAAATAGTCCTTGCAGGAAGCGAGGGTAAGGGCTACCAGCCCCGTGATGCTATATAGAATGCGCTTATTCATTGCTCGAGTGATTATACGATTAGAAACTGAGGTTGGCACCAAAGGTCACGATCTTCGGTTCGGGATAGCCGCCCGGCGACTGTTCGGGCCCATAAGACTGGAAATCGGTCGCGGTGAACACGTTGGTGGCCGTGACGTATACCCGCGCCCGCTGGGCTTTCATGCGCGCGATCCAGGGCTGCGGCAGCGTAAAGCCGAGCGTCGCCGAGCGGAGCCGGAAATACGAGGCGTCCTGGATGCCCAATATTCCCATGTATGGCACCGAAGCGGTGAACTGCGGGCGCGGGGCGGTATTCGACGGGTTATCTTCCGTCCAATAATCCACCTTGATGCCGTTCTTCTTGCCATTCAGGCTTCCGCCCTCGTTGAAGCCGTACAGGTAGGCGTTGTTGCGGTGCACGCCCTGCACCGTATAGAACTCCAGCTGCGCGTCCAGGTACTTGTACCGGAAGGCCGTGTTTATCGTAGCGTACCAATCGGGCATCAGGTTGAACACCTTGCGGTCGTCTACCGTGATCGCGCCATCGCCATTGTGGTCCAGGATCTTCACGTCGCCCGGTTTCGGCTGGGCATCGCCTGGCAGGTACTGGTGCTCCTGGGCGGTCTCGCCCGTCTGCCAGATGCCGCCGAACACGTAGTTGTACGCCACGTCGATCGGCGAGCCGATAAACCAATTGTTGATCAGGTCGTTGATGGGCTTGCCCTGCTCGTCGAGCCGACCATCGATCTTCACGATGCTGTTGCGTTGGGTCGAGAAGGTAACGCCGGCGTTCCAATCGAAGTCGCGCTTGCGCACCAGGTCGCCGTTGAGCGTAAACTCGAAACCGGAACTCTTCGTTTCGCCCAGGTTGTCCCACATCGTGCTGTAGCCGGTGATCGAGGGCACCGTACGCTGGATCAACAGGTCTTTCGTGCGGGTGTTGTAGTACTCCACGCTGCCGCTGATCCGGTTGTCGAAGAAACCGAAATCGACCCCGTAATTGAGCGAATGGGTCGTTTCCCATTTCAGGTCCTTGTTGATCAGCTGGCTCGACGGCAGGTAGCCGATCGCCAATTGCCCGCCGAACAGGTATTCGTATGCAGTGGATAGGCCCAGCGTGCGGTAGGCCGGGATCGCCCAGCTGCCCACCACGCCATAGCTTACCCGCGCCTTCAGTTGGTCGAGCCACGAAACCTCGCTCAGGAAAGACTCCTGGTCCAATCGCCAGGCCAAGGCCACCGAGGGGAAGTTGGCCCATTTGTTCGAGCTACCGAATACCGAGGCTCCATCCCGGCGCAGCGATGCCGTGAGCAGGTACCTATCCAATAGGTTGTATTGTAGGCGCGCGGCGTAAGAGATCGACCGTGTCCGGTTGATGGAACGGATCGCGCCCGACACCTCCGCATCGGCCACCACGTCCCAATCGAACATGTCGGTGGTTGAGTTGATGAAATCCATCCCCACCGTCTTCTGCAGGTCTTCCTCGAAGGCCTGGATCAACGTGGCCTGCAATTTATGATCGGTGTTCGCGAAGGGCACCGTGTAGTTCAGCACGTTCTCGACCAGGAAGCTGCTCCGGTTGAAGTTGGTGAGCCGCCCTGCACCGGTCGATGACGGATACAGCTTGGTGCGGTAGTCGCCCTCTTCCCTGGCATTGGTGCGCAGGTTGGTGTTGATGCGGTACGAAAAGCCTTCAAATGGCTTGAACGTGAAATTCGACGCCAGGATCAGGTAATCATCCAGTTGTCGGGCGTTGTATTCACGTACCCGCCAAAGCGGGTTGATGTCTCCAGCGGTGGTCGATTCGCGCAAGAGGTCGCCGTTGGCATCGTAGGCCTGCGACAGCTGCGGCATGGTCAGGATGCCATTGAAATTGGCGTCGACGCTGTTGGTGCCCGACCGGGAGAACGATACATTGGCCCCGAGGTCAAACCAGCTTACCGGCGAATAATCGATATTGGTGCGGAAGTTGCCGCGCCTAAAGCCCGAACCGTTCACCACGCCCTGCTGATCCAGGTATCCCAAGCTGGAGGCATACTTGAGCTTGTCCGAGCCGCCGCGCAGGCTCACGTCGTATTTCTGTTGCGGGGCGTTGGTCAGCATCAGCTTTTCCCAATCCACGTAGTTGCCGTTCCGGTACGCGTCGTACATGATCGCGTCATCGATTACGGTGGCATACTCCGGGTTCGCGGGTGTTCCGATACCGCTCGTGCCCTCGTTGTACTTGGCCCAGAAACGCAGCTTCGCGAATTCCTCGGGGCTGTACAGGTCAAAATTGCGGTCGTAGCCCTGGAAACCCACGTATGCCGAAACATCGACCGATGCCCGTCCGTCCTTGCCACGTTTGGTGGTGACCAGGATCACCCCGTTGGATGCGCGCGAACCGTAGATGGCCTGCGCCGAGGCGTCCTTCAGCACCTCGATGGATGCGATATCATTCGAATTCAAATCGTTGATGTGCGGCACAATCATGCCATCGACCAGGAACAGCGGCGCCTGGCCGCCGCTCAACGAACGCACGCCCCGGATCAACACGCTTGAAGCGCCGCCCGGCGATGTATTGTTGCTGCTCACCTGGATGCCTGCGGCCTGCCCGCGCAACATCTCGGTCACGTTGGCGGCCGGAAACTTTTCGAGCGCTTCGGCCTTGATGGACGACACCGAGCCCGTAAGGTCGCTTTTCCGAGTCGTGCCGTAACCAATCACCACCACTTCGTCCACCATCCGGCTATCCGCGGCCATCGTGACGTTGAGCCTTGTCCGGCCATTCAATGGCTCGTTCACTTCATCGAAACCCACATAGGAGAATACCAGCGTCGTGTTCGGGCTGGCCACCACGATCGAGAAATTCCCCTCCTCGTCGGTCACCACCCGCGCGGTACCCCCGGCGTCGCGCACGGTCACCCCGCCCAGGCGCTCGCCCGTGTCGGCCGTTACCTGTCCGGTCACCGCGGTTTGCTGTGCATGCGCGGCCACACCCATACACCACAGGAAAATCAACCAGAACGGTTTCTTCCAGCGCAGGAATCGCGTCATCCCTTCCCAGCATTTTGCTTGCAGCTTCATCTCGTTTTATTTAGCGTTTATAACTTTGATAACTAATTGGTGATACACCGTATCGTCGGCAAAGGTGTGAAGCAAAAACCGAAGGCGATAGGTGAATGGGCATTTTTTAAGTTAAAATCGTCCATGCTCGGCCCCAAGGAGGCTTTTGGATTATTTTACGATTCTTTTGCACGATATTTCGATAAATTTGTAGTCCTTTTTTATTTCTTGAGGGTCGTGAAAAAATCGCTGCTTTTTTTGATCATACTGGCGTACCAGCTGCCAGGGTTGGCGCAAAGCCTCTTCTTCGAGCGCCTCAGCACCAAAGAGGGGCTGTCGCAATACACGGTGCATGACATCTACCAAGACGAGTACGAGCAGGTCTGGATTGCCACCAACGATGGGTTGAACCGGTACGACGGCAGCAGGGTCGAAGTCTTTCGGCCAGACATGGCCCGGCAAAACGGCCTGTTCGGGCATAACATCCAACGCGTCACTGGCAATCGGAAAGGCAAGCTATTCATCCAGTGCATGGCCGGTTTGGTTACCTATGACCTCCGGAGCCAGCGCTTCTCGGTGGTGGCCAGGACCGGTATCTACTGCCAATACTACGGCCGCAACCGCCTCTGGATCGGCAACGAGAACACCATCTCCTACCTGGACGAGGAAACCGACACGATCGTGCCATACAAGACGCTAGCCCCCCACGTGCAGGTACGGGCCTTCCTGGAGCTCGCCGACGGGAGCCTGTATATCGGCACCAACACCGGCATCCTGTTCCTGGATCGGAATGCCAAGCAAACCACCGTGCTGCCCGACGTGTTCGTGCAATGCCTCTACGAAGACCAGACCAAGCGAGTATGGGCCGGCACCCTAGAAGACGGCCTGTATTGCATCGGCAAGGACAACGAGGTGGTCAATTACCGGCACGACCCGGCAGACCCCAAATCGGTTTCGAGCGATTTCATCCGCGCCATCTGCCAGGACGACCTGGGCGGCTTCTGGATCGGTACCTTCAAGGGCCTCGACGCGTTCAACCCCGAAACCAGGACCTTCCGAAATTACCGGCATTCCAGCATCGACCACAACTCGCTGAGCGACCTCTCGGTCTGGTGCATCCAAAAAGACATCCAGGGGTCGTTATGGATCGGCACGTATTTCGGGGGCGTCAACGTCTTCAACCCGGAGTTTTCCTTCAACCGGTTCTTCCGGCCCATGGGTTCGGATGGCGGGCCCAACAGCGCCATCATCAGCAAGGTGGTCGAAGACCGCGACCGCAACCTGTGGGTCGCATCCGATTATGGCGGGGTGAACCACTACGATGCCACCACCCATACCTTCCGGTACTTCACGCATGGCCCACAGACCAACACCATTTCGTCTAACACCGTCAAGGACCTGCTGCTTGACTACGAAAACGGCTGCCTGTGGATCGGCTCGCACCTGGGCGGGCTGGACCGGCTGGACCTCAACACCGACCGCGTGTCTCGGATCAAGCTCGATGCCGGCAACCGGAGCCGCAACAATTACGTGCGCGCCATCGCCAAGTACCGCGACTACCTGCTGCTGGCCACCCACGACGCCGTGCAGCGATACCACATCCCCAGCGGCACCGCCGGGCCGTTGATCAGCGAGAAGCTGCCCTTCAACCGGGGGCAGGTCTGGGACCTGGCCATCGACCGCAATGACCACCTTTGGTTCGCCATCCACGGCTCGGTTTACCGGTACGACCTGGCCAATGGCCGGTTGGTGCCATTGCCCGATACGTTGGCCATCGACCGGGGTGTATTCTTCGAGGACAGCAAAGGCAACATGTGGATCGGCAGCGCGGGCAATGGCGTGTTCCGGGTGGATGCCCGCACCGGCGAGGTCAGCAACCTGCACACCCGGAACTCGGACCTTTCGGACAATTACGTCCTAGCACTGGAGGAATCGCAAAGCGGTTATATCCTGATGACCACCAACAAGGGGCTGACCCGCTACGAGCCTTCCAGCGGCATCTTTTACAACTACCACAACAACCAGTTCTTCCCCTTCACGGCATTCAACGAAAAGAGCCTGTGCGTACGGCACAACGGTGACATCGTCTTGAGCAGCCTGTCCGGTATGATGGTCATCTCCGAAACGGACCTGCTGTTGCCGCCTAAGCCCTACCGCATCAACCTCACCTCGCTGAGCATCAACAACGAGCCCGTGTTCCCGGATACGGCCGACCCCATACTCACGCGCTCCATCCTCACCACGGATGAGCTGGTGCTGAAGGAAAACCACTCGGTGGTTTCGATAGACTTCGCCGTATCCAATTACATCAACGCGCTGCGGCCCGAAACGCAATACCGGCTCATCGGGTTCGACCGAGAGTGGATCGACGCCAAGGCCTACAACAATATCACCTACACCAACCTCACGGCAGGCCGCTACACGCTGAAAATCCGGAGCGTCGACCCCGTTTCGGGCCAGGAGTTGGCCAGCCGCGACCTCGCGCTCACCGTGAGGCCCTATTTCTACAAGACCTGGTACGCCTACCTGTTCTACGGGTTGGTCATCGTCGGCATTTTCTACCTGCTCTATACCCAATTGCGGCTGCGCGACTCGCTGCGCCACGCCGACCTGCAGTCCAAGCATGCCGAAGAGGTCAACCAGTCCAAGCTCCGCTTCTTCGTGAACGTCTCGCACGAGATACGCACGCCCGTTACGCTCATCATCGCCCAGTTGGACAGCCTCATCAACAAGTCGACCAGCATCCCGCAGGCCGCCATGCACAAACTACTGGGCATCAAGCGAAACGCTTCCAACCTCAAGAAATTGATCAACGAGCTCCTGGACTTCAAGAAGCAGGAAGAAGGCCACGTTAAGCTCAAGGCCGCCAAGCTGGATGTCGTCAATTACCTCAACGAGTTGTTCCTCGCCTTCCAGGACTATGCGCGGTCGCTGAACATCAACACCTCGTTCCTGAGCACCGAAAACGCCATCGACGTCTATTTCGACCCCATCCAACTCAATAAGGTATTCTACAACCTGCTGGCCAACGCCTTCAAGTTCACACCTCCCGGAGGCTCGGTATCGATTGTCATCAAGCGGCTTAACAAGGCCGTCGAAATCTCGGTCGAGGATACGGGCGTGGGCATCAAGCCCGAGAACCTTTCGCTAATCTTCAACCGGTTCTTCCAAGACACCGATACGGCCAACAGCCAGCCTACGCTCGATCTGGGCACCGGCATCGGCCTATCGTTGGTCAAAGACATCGTGGAGCAACACCAAGGTACCGTCAGCGTATTCAGCAACGTGGGCAAGGGCACGGTCTTCAAGGTATCGCTGCCGCTCGGCTCGGCCCACCTTGACGAGGATATCGTCACCGCCCAGGCCGTTCCGCCGCCGCTCCCGCTGCCCGATTACGGGTTCCAGACGGCCGGCAGCGATGCCGGGGCTACTTTGCAGAGCGGCACCTTGCTCATTGTGGAAGACAACGACGAGATGCGCGCGCTGCTACAAGACATCTTCAGCCCGCTGTACCGCATCATCGCGCTGGCCGACGGGAAGACCGCACTTGAACAGGCCAAGGCGACCAAACCCGATCTCGTCTTGCTTGACCTGATGCTGCCCGGCGTCTCGGGCATCGAACTCTGCAAGAAACTCAAGACAGACCTGGCCACCAAGGGCATCCCCGTGGTATTGCTTACGGCCGTGGCCGCAAGCGAGAAGAAAATCGAGGCGTTGCAAATGGGTGCAGACGACTTCATCGTCAAGCCCTTTGAGACCAACGAGCTCATCGCGCGGGTAAACGGTCTCATCAACAACCGGATTGCCTTGCGCGATGCGCTGGCGGCCGCCGGAGACTCGCCTGCCAAGGTCGTCTCGGTCAATCAGCAGGGGCAGCGGTTCATGGATGACGCGGCAAACGTGGTCCTGGCCCACCTAGATGACCCCACGTTCAGCATTGACCGGTTCGCCGCGGCGCTGGGAATCAGCCGGAGTTCGCTCTTTTCGAAGATCAAGGAAATCGCCGGCCAGACGCCCAATGACTTCATCACCGAAATGCGGCTGAGGCGAAGCATCCAATTGCTGGATGGGCAGGCCCACGAATCGGTGGCCAACATCGCATTCGCTGTAGGCTTCAACGACGCGTCGTACTTTATCCGCCTGTTCAAAACCCATTTCGGCGTTACGCCGGGGCAGTACAAGTCAAACCAGAAGCCCACCGACTAGCGGTAGGCCTTGACGACCCGTTAGTTCACCCCCGGATGTCGTACCACACCGATGTAGTAAAAGGCCTCGTCGTCGTCGCCGGTCAAGAAAATCGTCAGGTAATCGCCGGGATCCAGCGCCACGCCCGGGCGCCTGGCTAATTGCTCGCCGTGTTCGTTACGCACGGTGAGGACATGGGTACCGGTATGCGTTGTCGGGGTGAATTCAGCTCCGTTTCTACCTGTTTCGGCCGTCTCGGTCGGCCGATTGCTAAAGACCTCGATGGGGTCGGCTTCCGCGATGTGCAAGGTTAGGCGATGTGCCGTGTTGGCCAGGTTGTAGAAACGCAATCCTGCGCGGGCGGTCGCATCGCCCGCACCTTCCAAGCCCTTGTCTTCTGTGACGAAGTGCTTGGGCGCCGCTTCCGTACCGAAAACGAAAGATGTGTAATACCGATTCTCCCGCAATGCAAAGGCCGTGTCTACCAGTTGGGCAGATTCGTTGGATGAAATGATTTCCAATTTGAAATCATCTCGACTCGGCAGGATGTAGGAATCGATACCCCGGTAGTTTTGGCCTTGGTTCAGGCGTTGCAGCCCGCCCCCCACATCAACGAGGTGCAGCACCGCCTGCGCTTCGACGAATGCATTCACGACCGTTAGTATCGATTGGGTTTCCGGCTCGGGATCGGGCAGGTCATCGATGCATCCAGCCAACAGGGCCACGCCCAGGAACAAGCTTACGCAGGTAATTCGTTTTCTTTTCATAGCCTTCATTGGTCTTGTCTCAATCCCTGTATATTAAACCCGCAACCGGCCGTTTGGTTTTCGTAAATCAGGCGCCAGCGCCTAGTTTACACGCTGGTATATCCGCCCCACATAAAAAGTAGACGGCTCTCGCTCGTCCCCCGTGAGGAAGATGCTCGTATAGGTCCCCTTTGGCAATTCAATCCCTTGCCGGGTCGTGATGGTCTCGCCATCTTCATCCACCACGGTCAATGTATACGTACCGGGTGTAATCAAGTTGAATCCTTCCGCTGCTTTGCCCGTTGCGGGTGTTTCAAGCGGGCGATCGCGGAAAGCGGCCACAGGCTCGATGTCGCCGATGCGCAGTGTGACGCGATGCGGGAGATTGGCCAGGTTATAGAACCTAACGGCCGCGACCTCCCGCGGATCGTCCACCCCATCCGGGATACGATCTATGGTCACGAAATGCCTCGGGTCATCATGGGTACCGTACACAATCGACGAATAGAACACGCTGTCGCGTATCGTGAACGTGGTATCGACCAGCCGGGCTTGCTCGTAAGCTGAGTAAATTTCCAACCGGCGGTTCTCACGCGCAAACAAGAGCCCGAATCCGTAACTCCGATAATCCAGCGGATTGAACTGATCCTGGATATAACTTTGATCCAACCGATACGCCACCTGATTAGCTTCGATGAACGTATTGATAAATGTCATACCGCCAGCCGGAACAGGCGCGGCTTCTTCCCCCCTCAAACAACTGCCCAGCAGGGCCACGCTCGCCACGAAGGCCGCGATTAAACTCAATTTCTTCATAATAAAAAGGAACGTATGAACCCAGGGAAACGCTACAGCTGCCAACGTACCATTTTCCTACCGATTCCGCAACTTCCGCTTCAGGCGATAGAAACGGAACAGGAGCTGGTCGTACCACATCGTGAAAGACAGCACGGCGGCCGGTAGCAGCAACGCCTTCAATTGTACGAGATGGTACAGGAACCCGCCGAGTAATCCGCCGATAAAAAAGCCAATGATGATCATCAATTTCAGGCGGATGCCTTTGCGCAACTTCGACCGCTCGGCTTCCCCCTTGCGACGGGTGGCCTGGGCCAGCTCAATCCCTAAGTCGGTGAACAACCCCGTCAAGTGCGTGGTACGCACCACCGATTGCGACACGCGGGTCACCAGGGCATTCTGCAACCCCATCGCAAAGAGCAGCGCGCAGGACAGCACCACAGGCAACACCGCTACCTGACGTCCGAACGCGGCGGGGTAAACCACCGCTACGGCGACCAGGATCACGACCTCAATCGCCAATGGCGTGACATAAGCCATGTGCAGCCGGTCGTGAACGGAATCCGTAAGCAGGCCAGACACGAACGCGCCAAGGAGAAACACCACCACATAGACCATGTACACCAAGGCTACACCGTAATCCCGCAGGAACAGCTCTTCCACGAAATACGCGAAATGCCCGGTTACATTGGTCGTGAGTGTACCGAGACCGAGCAGGCCGCAACTGTTGACCATGCCGGCTACCGCCGACAACAGGGAAGCCAGCTTAAGATTGTGGGAATGGGTACGCCCTTTGCCCCTATGCCTTAACATCACCGAAGAATTTGGCACAAAGTAACGAAAAACCGGGATGAACGCCAACCGCATCGGCGGCGAATCCGGTCATAGATCGGAAATCAGGGGGTGTCGCCCAACGGGGCTGATCGACATAGCCAACGCGTACGAAAAAGCCCAGGAACCAACCAGTTCCCGGGCTTATACCATACGGATGAAAACGATACTACTTGGCGTTTTTGGCCGCAGTAACCCCATTACGGATATCCTGTGCCAATGCTTTTGCCTTTTGTAACCCGGTACGCACGCGGGTACCGGCAGCAGCGTTGCCTTTTTCATAAAACTTGATCGCGTCCTCTTCGATTGACGCAATCAGCGCCTTCAGCTCATTGAATTTCTCCATGACTTTTTTGTTTTAATGTTTAACGGCCCAATAATAGGCATTTTAATTGAAACTTGTCATGCCCTGTTTTTCCCGGCCTCGAACTTACCCTAACTCGAACGTGGTGACGCCGAAAACCTTCTCCAGCGGAAATGCCGATGCACGGCCTCTATACATGCGAGCAGTTTCGAACACGAGTTCAAGCGGGTAGCGTGCAATCCAAGTGGAGGTGACCGGATTGATTTCAGGCATGTCGATATAGACCATGACACCGCTAGGCATGGCACCGTGGCAGGCTAGGAACAACTCCTCGGCCACGGCCTCGTCATCGGCAAACAGCGGGCCGATCTTATAGCCGTCGATGCATTCTCGGATAACGGCATAGCCGAGCAATCGGTCGCCCTCGCGCACACAGAACGTTTGTGCATTGGGCATGGCGAGCCAAGCCTGGATAAACGTGTGGCGCGGCGCACCGAACACCGTTGCGTCGTACTGCACGATCGGTCCGGCGTTAGCCAACGTCAACCGTTCCACCGACGAATATGAACGTAACCCGCCAGCCATGGCTGGTGCCGCCAAGCGCATCTGCCGAAAGGCATAGACAAAACCAGATTTTTTGTAGTTTTCCACTTGTGCAGGTACACCATCCAGCCCGCAAGGTATGCCGTCAAGACGCGCTAGGGCATGCTGCCAAATCGCGATTCCATAACCCTTACCGCGATGCGCCGGGTCGACGATGTACAAGCCGACAAATCCATAGGCGCCATCGTAGTTTACCGCCGAAATATAGGCCACCGGCTCACCATTGGCTTCGGCCACGAAAAAACCTTGCTGATCGGCCTTGAAAAAGGCTGATGCATCATGGCGGCCAGGGTTCCATCCTTCCTGTGCCGCCATGGCAATGATCTGGGGTATTTCCGCTTCGCGGAGGTTTCGTACCTGTAAGGCCGCTGACATCTCGCGTTAACGGGCTTCCTGTGTGGCGATCCAGGTAGTCAGTGCATTCAGCGCGATACCGACATGCTGGATGTTAGCGCTGAAATCGTGTTTTCCGCCTTCCAACGGCACCATTTGATTGGCCACATTGGCTCCATCCAATTTTGCCTTCATATCCTCCGCCATCGCGAAGGGCACCAATTCGTCTGCCGTACCGTGGATGAGCAGGGTGGGTATGGCCGTCGCCAAATGGAAGTCCGGGCTGGCTTGGATGTACATCGCCATGATTGGGTCGGTCGGGCCAGTCGGCAGCGGTGCGCCGACCAGATGGGAGATAGATGTGGTCAACAAGGGGCCGAGGGTTGCCGAGCCGGCTAGGGAAATCGTTGAAAGCCCCGTAGGCCCGGAGATGGACACCACCGAACGGATTTCGTCGGGCTTCCTTTCGGAGTAGCCATACTGCAGCGCCATGTAGGCGCCCGCACTGACGCCGGCTAGATGGAAACCCTTGTCACGGATACCCCACTCGCTGGCTTTGCCCTTCACGTATGCCAACGCAGCGCCCACATCGGCCATCAATCCGGTGTAGTTGTTGGTCGCGCTGACATACCGGTAATTCAGGTTCACGCTGGCGATGCCATTGGCCATTAATTGCTGTTGGATTACGGTAAAGTCCGACTTATCTCTTGACGTCCAAAAACCGCCATGCAACAACACAACGACCGGAGTCTTTTCATCGCGACCCTCGGGCAGATAAACATCCATGCGGTGGCGGGCATCATCACCATAGGCGGCGTTTTCTATTTTCTTTTCTTCCAACACCGGCTCCGGCTCGGGATCTTTCGTACAGGAAGTGATGAAGAACACTGCGGCCAAACCGCATAGCAACAACGGGGAACGAACGGTTGAAAACTTCATAAGTAAAATTAAGTATTGATTGGTAATTGCCGCAAAAATAAGATAATTCGTGTAACAACCGGAAGGAATATTCCCTAGTTTCGCCTCGGGTTAAATCACCATCCAAATTAAACTGTAAATGAAACCTCGTATGGTCAGCCGATTGCTCATCCTATCCATGTTCCTAACGTGCACGGCCTTCGTAGCCGAAGCCCAATACGCCAACAGCCTAACGGTAGAACCGTTGCTCAAGACAGACACGACCTCCATCGGGCAACCCATCGCCTATCCGCAAGTGGGTCGGGCCGAAGTGACGGTGTTGAAAATCACCATGCCTCCAGGCAGCAATACCGGATGGCATAAGCACGACATCCCGTTATTTGCCTACGTGGTACAAGGTGAACTGACCGTGACAAGGGAACAGCATGAACCGCGCGTCTTCCGCGGCGGAGAGGCCGTGGCCGAGATGACCGATGTGTATCACGAAGGCGCCAATCTCGGCGAAGAAGATGTGGTACTGATCGCCTTTTACCTGGGTGGCGATGATAAACCGTTGGCTATACCGCGTGCCAAGCCTGCGCCTGAACCCGTTACCCCTATCCCTGCGGAGACTTCATATCGATAACGGTATCCTTGAATTCACGCAACCGGATGGTGGCGGTGGAGTGGCCTTGAAAATGTTCCTGTACCTGCGTGCGTATGCGATGTTGCAATTCGCGTACATCATGGGCAAATACGACGAGCTGATGATTGGCTTCCACGGCGACCTTACCGCCATTTTCGGTATCCATCACCACGAAAATCAATTCATCATCGTGCCGGAAAAGCACGTCGAAGGCTCTCATCTCCTTTACGTTGCGATAATCAAAACTCAAGCACCGTCACTTCCGTGCGCCGATTGGCCTGATGCTCGGCCCTCGAACATGGTACGCCGTCCGCACAGCGATTCACCAACCGCGTCTCGCCATAGCCCTTGGCAACCATCCGGTCGCGCGCGATTCCCCGACTTACGAGATAGTCCACTGCCGATTGGGCCCTACGCTGCGAGAGCGCCTCGTTGTAGGCGTGCGTGCCGCGGCTGTCGGTATGGCTCGATAGCTCGATCTTCAGCGTCGGGTTGTCGCGAAGCGTACGCACCAACCCGTCAAGGATGGCTGCGGCGTCCGGCCTGATATCATGTTTGTCGAAGTCGTAATAGATGTTCTCCAATTCGAACGTCTGGCCCACCTGGAACACGGGTTCCAGCAGCAAGGCGACCTCGAGCGTATCCGAACGGGTGATGCCATGCGTGTTCACCTTGGCCGAATCGGCATGGTATTTCTCCTTCTGCCCCAAAACCGTGTAGTCCTTGCCAGGCTCCAGCGTGAACTCGAACGTGCCCGCGGCCGTTGACGATTTCTTGGCCAGGATGGCGCGCTCACCGTCAAACAAGGTGACGGCGACTTGGGGCAACCGCTCACCTGTGCTCTTGTCAGCTGTCGTGCCTCGCAAGATGATCACGATGCGGGGTTGCTCGAACGTAAAGGAGTAGATGTCATCACCGCCCTTGCCGCCCTTGCGGTTGGAGGAGAGATAACCGCGGTAACTCCCCCTTTCTTCTTCGGCGGTGATGTAGGCGAAATCGTCGCCTGCGCCATTAACTGGGTAACGGAGGTTGGCAGGGGTCGACCAGGCCGCTTTGGCACCCTTGGCCTGGAAGATATCCAAGCCCCCCATGCCGGCAAAGCCGTCGCTCGAGAAGTAGAGCGTACCGTCCTGGCCTAGCCCGGGGAACAACTCGTCGCCTGCGCTGTTGATGGTATTGCCGGCATTCCGTGGCTGCCCCCAGCTCCCATCTGACTGCCGCTCGGCGTACCAGATGTCCGTGCCGCCATGGCCGCCGGGCATGTCCGAAGCGAAATAAAGCGTCCCGCCGTCGGGCGAAAGTGCGGCATGGCCGACCGAATAGCGTTCCACGTCGTTGTAGGCGAAGGGTTGTATCTCCCATACCCCGTCCCGCTGGGTGTGGATATAGAGCTCCAGCTTGTTCGTCCGGTATTTCCGTCTGTTTTCCTTGGTGACTTCGCCATCACGCCCTACGTAGGTGCGCGTGACGTAAAGCGTCTGCCCATCGGCGCTCCCCGCGACAGGACCGACGTGGTACGGACTTGCGTTGATATCGCCCGGCAGCGGTGACGGCTGGCTTAACGGTCCGCCCCCGGATGTCGCCGTGAAGACTTTCAGGAACGTGCTGCCCGTCCAGCCATAGGTGCTGCCCGACCCGGGTTCACCGGCGTAGTATACCTTGCCACCGATCGGCGTGGCGCTGAACTCGGACAGGGGGGTATTGACTCCGGTCTCGTTGACGATGCGATGCGATGTCGGGCTGGCCAACCAGACAAGGGCAGAATCGCAGCCTGCCAATTGGGTGGCCACCGCCGACGGATTGCCGCTACGGGTGCCATAGGCCTGGAGTTGCTGCTTGGCCTCTGCGTATTTTCCGTTGGCCTTCAGCACGTCGGCATAATTGAGCAGATCGTCCGGCCCGCTATCTTCGTGGCCGACCACCCGGGCGTACCAGTTTTCCGCCGATCCGTAGTCGTTCATCAAACGGTGGCTGTCGGCCAGTCGCCGGAGGTCATCCAGCCGCGGCTTGCGGGTATCCACCAATTTGGCATAAGCCTTGGCAGCGTTGGCGTATTCGTATCGCCGGTAAAGTTCGTCGGCTCGGTCGCGCAAGCTGGGTTGTTCCTGTGAAAGGGCGATTCCGGTTGAACAGATCAGTACGGCGAAAAGCCAGCAGGTGGATCGTTGCAGTTTATAGCTCATGGTAGTATCTTTTGTCTAATGTCTAACGCCTGATGCCTTGTCAAAAAAAACGCGGACTCAGCAACCGTTGTTCCTTCCGGCCGAACGTGAGGCCGAGCGTGACCTCGTGCGAGCCGTTCTGCACGCTCGACAGCCTGCTCACGATGTAATCGTATGAATAACCGATGCGCAGCCGGTCGGTGACGTACAGCTGCGTAACCGCCGAGAACGAGTTCCGCCCCGTCAGGCTGTTCCCGCTGATCCGGTCGTACTCGCGTTCGAAGACCGAAACTCCCGTGCGCCATCCGCCGCCCAGCCAGAAACGCTCGTTGAAGATGAACATCGCGTTCAAATCAAGGCTTGTCGGGCCCTTGAAGTCTTCCTTGATCAAAACGCTCGGACGGAAGCCCAGGCCCCTTCCGAGGTCGAACAGCGCACCGCCCATCACGTAGAAATGGCGCTTGCGGCGGATGTTGTCCGTGGTCGTGTTGTCCCACCGGAAGATGTTGTCGCTCTGGTCGCCCGACAGCAGGTCCATCACCGAGACCCCGGCATACCACCGCGGGTTGTAGTAATAGACCCCGAAACGCACGTCGGGGACCCAATTGGCGATCTTCCCCGGCGGCAGCAGCTGGTCGCCGCCGGTGATCGGGTCAAGCATGTTCCCGTCGAGGCTATACTGCGTGAACCCAGCCCCCAGGCCGAAGCTCAGCCGGTGCGTGTCTTCCTCGTTCAGCCGCAGCCGGAACGCGTAGTTCGCGTATGCGGAGGTGGCGGCCTGCGGGCCAAGCTTATCCGCCGTGAGCTGGAAGCCCAAGCCGTGCCGCTTGCGGAGCGGGTCGACGATGCCGTCGACCGATAGCGCCCCCGTCTGCGGCGCCCCCTGCAATCCAACCCATTGGCTCCGCAAACCGAGCTGGGCGAACCATTCTTCCTTGTAACCCGTATAGGCCGGGTTCACGCTCATCGAATTGAAGATGTACTGCGTGAACTGGATGTTCTGCTGGCCATGGGAAAATTTCCCGATGGCCAGCAGCAACACGGCCGCCGATATCCTGATAATGCCTTTCATCGATCCTTTGCTTTTTGTCTTCACTGTATTATTGCCGCTTGATCAACACCCAGCCCGTATAACGCTCCTGGACCGTGCCGCGATGCGTAACAATCACATAATAATACGTGCCCTCGTTCAACGACCCGCCGTTCCAATCGTTCTTGTAGTCATCGCTCCGGTAAACCTCGTTGCCCCAACGGTTAACCACCACAACCGATATCCGGTCGAAGCCTTCGATGCCGATGATCTCGAATCGGTCGTTCCGGTTGTCGTCGTTCGGCGTGAACACGTTCGGTATCTTAAGGGGGTTCATCACCGTTACGGTCACCGTCGCCGTCGTGCAGTTGGTCGGATTCAGCTTCTCGCAGATCCGGTATTCCAGCGTATAGGTACCGCCGCGGGTTCCGGGCAGGACGTCTACCGTACCGTCCGGATTCAGGCGGAGGGCCTCGTCTTTGCGAATCGTGGTGAGCGTCACTTCATCCGGTTTAACAGGCTGCCCATCCAACCGGTCGTTGGTAAACACATTGGTGACCCCTGGTGTGCCCGTATAACCGTTCACCCCAGTGACTGCATCATCCACGGCGGTAATCGGCGGCGGCGCCACTTCCACGGTAACCGTTGCTGTCGAGCAGTTGGTCGGATTCAACACTTCACAAATCCGGTATTCGATCGTGAAACTGCCTGCTGGCGTGCCCGGCAATACGTCTACGGAACCGTCTGGGTTCAGCCGTAGGCGCGAATCGACCTGTACGGGCGTGAGGATCACTTCCGCAGGGACCACCGGCTGGCCGTTTAGCTTATCGTTCGTGAACACGTTGGTGATGCCGTTGCCTCCGGTGTAACCGTTGACACCACGGATCACGTCATTTTCCGCGTCGATTGGCGCTGGTGCCACCACGACCGTTACCGTCGCTACCGAGCAGTTGGATGGATTGATCGCATCGCAAAGCCGGTAATCGAACGTGTATGTGCCTGCCGGTGTGTTCGGGGCTACCGTCACGGTACCATCGGCTTCCAGCGTCAATGGCGAAGGGCCATCGGATGGCACACGCGTGAGCGTCACTTCCGCTCGGATGACGGGGTTACCATCGGCCTTGTCGTTGGTGAACACATTACCCGCGTCCCCGCCTTCGCGACCGTTGATCGGGCCATAATCATCATCTTCGGCTTCGATGACCTTCAAGTAGGTTAGCACTTCAAACGTATCGCTACCCCTCACCCGGACACCGTCTGGCGTTTGGGCAGTTACTGATGCCGTGTTGGTCACCTTACCGGCGGCGAGGTCTTCGACTGTAACCGTATACCGCGTCTGGAAGGTATGGGCATTGGCCACGCCCGGCCTGATCACGGCGATCCGTTGCACGAAACCGGTCAACGGATCGGTCACTTCCACATCGCGTAACGTCACGTTGCCCGTGTTGACAACCTGGAGTTCGTAGGTGACGCGCTCTCCTGCTCGCTCGATCGATGTCCGGTCGGCGCGTTTAGCGATGCGAATACCAGGGGCCTGGGCGATTTGGGTGATCGTCGGGTCTCCTTCTTCCGGCGTATCCGGGTCGTCGGAGGGCACCTCCGGAATTGGATTCCCTTCCGGATCCTTGCCGGTAGCCTTCGCCTGGTTCACAACCTGTCCGGCGTCCACATCGCCTTGGGTAACCACATGGCGCGCCATCACCACCCTTGATTCACCTGGGCGCAAACGCGCAATCGGTGAACCGGAAATGATTTCCGCGTTATCGTCAGTCACCGTAATGTCCGAGAGCGTCACATTACCGGTATTGGTTACCACGATATTGAAATACTTGATGTGGTCGCCGACTTCGTAGGGGCCTTCGCTGGTGACGCCCTTGAACAGCGACAAACCGGGCTTGCTTTCCAAGTCGACCACCGTAGGGTCATCGGGTTCCGGTGTGTCGGGGTCATCCGAGGGCACTACCGGTATCGGGCTGCCTTCCGGGTCCTTACCTGTCACCATGGCCTGATTGACGACACGCCCAGCATCGATGTCCGACTGCGTGATCCGGTGGCGCGCAATGACCATCGCCGTTGCATCCGGCAACAGCTTCGCGAACGGCGAACCGGAAACGATTTCCGCATCGTCGTCGCTGACGAAGACGTCGGTCAGCGTCACGTTGCCCGTGTTGCGGACCAGGATTTCAAAATTGATGAACCTGCCGACCACATAAGGGCCTTCGCCTGTCGCGCGTTTGGTGAGGGTCAACACCGGGTTCCGGCCAAGCTCAATCGCTGTCGGATCGTTCGGTTGCGGGGTGTCGGGGTCGTCGGACGGAACTTCCGCTATTTGGGTTCCGCTAGGGTCTTTACCGGTAGCCTTCGCTTGGTTGATTACGTGTCCAGCGTCGATGTCCGCCTGCGTCACCTGGTGGCGCGCGATGACCGTGGCCGCGGCTCCGGGGAGCAGGCTGGCTACCGGTGAACCGCTCACGATTTCCGCGTTGTCGTCGGTCACCATGACATCGGTCAAGGTCACGTTGCCGGTGTTCTTCGCAACAATCTCGAAGGTGATGTATTGGCCTACCGAATATAATGCGCGATCCGAGACCCGTTTGGTCAGCGATAGACCGGTACGCTGGGCTAGATCCACCTCCGTTGGGTCGTTCGGCTGCGGGGTGTCCGGGTTATCTGATGGCACTTCCGGTATCGGATTGCCCTCGGGGTCCTCGCCCGTCACCTTCGCCTGATTGATTACGTGGCCCGCGTCGATGTCCTGCTGCGTCACCTGGTGCCGAGCGATGACCGTGGCCGTCGCACCGGGGAGCAGGCTGGCAACCGGTGAACCGGAAACGATGTCCGCGTTGTTGTCGGTTACGGTAACATTCGTCAAGGTCACGTTGCCCGTGTTCCGCGCAACGATCTCGAACGTGATGTACTGGCCAACCGTGTAGGGAGCCTTGCTCGTCACCTTCTTGGTCAACGACAGGCCGGGTTGCTGCGTCAGCTCCACCACCGTCGGGTCGTTCGGCTGCGGCGTGTCCGGGTTATCCGATGGCACTTCCGGTATCGGATTGCCCTCGGGGTCGTTGCCCGTCACCTTCGCCTGGTTGATTACCGTGCCCGCGTCGATGTCCTGTTGCGTCACCTGGTGCCGAGCGATGACCGTGGCCGTCGCGTTCGGTGCCAGGCTCGCTACAGGCGAGCCGCTCACGATGTCAGCGTTGTCATCGCTGACGGTAACATTCGTCAGGGTCACGTTGCCCGTGTTCCTGGCCACAATCTCGAAGGTGATGTACTGGCCTGCCGTGTAGGGAGCCTTGCTCGTCACCTTCTTGGTCAACGACAATCCGGGTTGCTGCGTCAGCTCGACCACCGTCGGGTCGTTCGGCTGCGGCGTATCCGGGTTATCCGATGGCACTTCCGGTATCGGGTTGCCATCCGGGTCATCGCCCCTTACCTTCGCTTGGTTCACCACCGTGCCCGCGTCGATGTCTGCCTGCGTCACCTGGTGGCGCGCAATGATTTTGGCCGTCGCGTTCGGTGCCAGGCTGGCAACCGACGAACCACTGACGATAACAGCATTGTCATCGCTGACGGTAACATTCGTCAGGGTCACGTTGCCCGTGTTCCGCGCAACGATCTCGAAAGTGATGTACTGGCCAACCGTGTAGGGTGCCTTGCTCGTGACCTTCTTCGTCAGCGTCAACGCTGGGTTCTGTCCCAACTCAACAACCGTCGGGTCGTTCGGCTGCGGCGTGTCCGGGTTATCCGATGGCACTTCCGGTATCGGATTGCCCCCGGGGTCCTCGCCCGTCACCTTCGCCTGGTTGATTACCGTGCCCGCGTCGATGTCTGCCTGCGTCACCTGGTGGCGCGCAATGATTGTGGCCGTCGCATTCGGCGCCAGGCTGGCAACCGGTGAACCGGAAACGATGTCCGCGTTGTTGTCGGTTACGGTAACATTGCTCAGCGTCACGTTCCCCGTGTTCCGCGCAACGATCTCGAAGGCGATGTACTGGCCTACCGTATACGGGGCCTTGCTCGTCACCCTCTTCGTCAACGAAAGGCCAGGTTGCTGCGTCAGCTCGACCACCGTCGGGTCGTTCGGCTGCGGCGTGTCCGGGTTATCCGATGGCACTTCCGGTATCGGATTGCCTTCAGGGTCGTTGCCCATGACCTTTGCCTGGTTGATTACCGTCCCCGCGTCGATGGCCTGCTGCGTCACCTGGTGGCGCGCAATGATTGTGGCCGTCGCATTCGGCGCCAGGCTGGCAACCGGCGAACCGCTCACGATGTCCGCGTTGTTATCCGTGACTACGACATTCGTCAGCGTCACGTTGCCCGTATTCTTGGCCACAATCTCGAAGGTGATGTACTGGCCGACCGTGTACGGTGCCTTGCTCGTGACTCGTTTGGTCAACGACAGGCTGGGTTGCTGCGTAAGCTCGACCACCGTCGGATCGTTCGGCTGCGGTGTATCCGGGTTATCAGACGGAACCTCAGGGATTGGGTTACCATCTGGGTCGTTGCCCGTCACTTTCGCCTGGTTCACCACCGTGCCCGCGTCGATGTCGGTTTGCGTCACCTGGTGGCGCGCGATGATTGTGGCCGTCGCATTCGGCGCAAGGCTCGCAACCGGTGAACCGGAAACGATGGCCGCGTTGTTGTCGGTTACGGTAACATTGTTCAGCGTCACGTTGCCCGTGTTCCGCGCAACGATCTCGAACGTGATGTATTGTCCGACCGTGTAGGGCGCCCTGCTCGTCACCCTCTTCGTCAACGACAAGCCGGGTTGCTGCGTCAGCTCGACGACCGTCGGGTCGTTCGGCTGCGGCGTATCCGGATTGTCCGATGGAACCTCCGGTGTCGGATTGCCTTCAGGGTCCTCACCCGTTACCTTCGCTTGGTTAACAAATGTACCGGCGT
>JBBCJB010000021.1:0-190956 GCA_037190485.1 Parapedobacter sp. | reverse complement strand
CACGGGCGTGACGCTGGCCGACGGAAGTTTCGATTACGATGGCACGGCCAAGTCGCTGGCGTTGAGTGGCAATTTGCCGACCGGCACGTCGGTGAGTTATGCGAACAACGGCCGCACGGATGTCGGTACCCAAACGGTGACGGCCACGGTCAGCGGTGCCAACTACGAGCCGCTGGCGCTGACCGCCGCGCTGACGGTGACCCCGGCTTCCCGGAGCATCCAGTTTCCCTCCATACCGAACAAGACATTCGGCGATGCCGATTTCCCCGTCGGAGCGATGGCAAGTACCGGAGAGGGGATTATTTACACGAGCAGCAATGAGCAGGTAGCCATCGTTGAGCAAGGGGTTATCCATTTGGTGGGTATCGGTACCATCACGATTACGGCCACGGTGTCCCCGAATGCGAATTACCGAAACATACCTATAGCAACACAGCAATTCACGGTGTCCAAAGCGCAGCAAACGATAACGTTACAGGAAGTCGGTGAAGTGAGCCGCGATGCAGGCAACATCAACTTGGTCGTGAGCAGTACCAGCGGATTGCCCGTTACGCTGACGTTGGATGACGGACAGGTGGCTGCGCTGGAAGATAACACGCTGCGGATCCTCCGTTTGGGCACCGTACGCATTACCGCCACACAGGCGGGCAACGCGAATTACGAAGCCGCGGCACCGGTCACCATCACGGTACGGGTGGTCGACCCCACGGCGAAATTCCCCGTGCGGATTCACCAAGCGGTATCGCCCAATGGCGACGGCGTCAACGAATTCCTGATGATCGAGGGCATACGTGACTACCCGGAAAACCGGGTAACGATCTTCAACAAGAATGGAACCATCATCTACGAGGTGAGCGGATACGACAACGCGACGCGGTCGTTCACGGGCAAAGGGTCCGGGTTGATCAACCTCCCGGCCGGGACGTACTTCTGCATCGTGGAGGTCAACGAGAACGGCAATTGGAGCTATCACAAGGGGTATTTCGTTTTGCGGTATTGATCTAAAAAAAAAGGGACATGAAACAACTGATCACGACGGCTGCCTTGGTGGCAGCGACAACAATAGCTGCCATTGCGCAGCAAGCGCTTACCTATACACAGTACGCCGAAAACAGGTCGGTACTGAACCCGGCCGCCAGTTTGCTCCAGGGGCAGGGCGAGGTCTCGTTCATCGGTAGGCGGCAATGGGTAGGCCTGGAGGGGGCACCTACCGCATACTGGGGGAGCGGCCATATCGGCATGCAGCGCATCGGGGCCACCCTCGGCTTGAACATCAAACACGAAAGCATGGCCGTGGAAGACAACCTGGAAGCCAGCGTGTTCTTCGCCAAGGCGGTGCGCATCTCCGAAAGGGAGTACGTTGGCCTGTCGCTGAACGCCGGGGTAAGCCATGTGAACGGGAACTTCTCGGCGCTCGATCCGCAGGACCCGGCCTTCCGAGACGATGTACGCGAAACCGATGTGGTGACAGGGTTCGGGGTCATGGTGTATTCACCGGAACGTTATTACGTGGGGCTGTCGTTGCCCCGCCTGATGCTGAGCAACCTCGGCGTGGGCGGCGTAAAGCAATACGATTTCCGGAACCAATATCACCTGATGGCCGGAGCGCTGTTCCCGTTGGGCATGGATTTCCATGCCAAGCCCTCGCTGTTGGTCACCTACGCGCAAAACCTGAGGCCACAGGCCGATATCGGCGTGATGGCATTCGTGAAGCGCGTATTCGGCGTTGGGCTGAATGTGCGCAGCTACGGCGAGGTGGCCGGCATGGCGCAACTCAATTTCAGTGGCTTGGGCATCGGCTACAGCTATCAGTTCAACGCCCGCAACGAGCCGTTGAACCGGCGCATCAACAACACCACGCATGAAGTGGGGCTGCGTTACCGCTTCGGCAACCCGAACGGGTTGTTGTAACCCGACGGATTTTTGTTACTTTTAGGGGCTTGAAGCCGTTGCAAAAAAAACATGACGCAATCGATGGTGTTTTTCGGTTCCTGGTTCTTCGCCTCGCTCGCGGCCCCGTCGGGTGGTATGGCCGTTGCGGCGCAGCGCCATGGAAACGAGCAAGACCCCAGAGATCGCATGCAATTGCTGGTCGATCTGGCCTGGGAATACACCAACCGCCAAAGCGACAGCGCCCTGCATTTCGCCGACGAGGCCCTCAGGCTTGCCCGAGCACACGGCGATCCGCTGGGCGAAGCGAAGGCGCTTGAAGCCAAGGGGCTCTACCATGAAATCGTACACAGCGATATCGGTATGGCCACCCGCTTCTACCTGTCGGCCATCAAGCTGTGCGAGCGGCATAAGCTGCCCTACACGGCCGAGCTGTTCCATACCTTGGGCGTGTTGTTCCACACCACGGACAATTACCTGAAAGCAGCCCATTACTATGCGATCGCGTATCGGTTGGCGCTGGCCAATGCGATACCGTCGCTCCAGAAAAAATGCCTCATCAACCTGGGTTCGGTCCATTCCTCGCTTGGCGAATTCGACAAGGCGGAAGGCTTCCTGACCCAAAGCCTGGCATTGGATGTGGAGCGGTCTTTCGATTACGACAGCTACGCCAACCTAGGCAACCTGCACATCCGCAACGAACGTTACCGGGAAGCGATCCCCCTTCTGGAAAAAGCGACCGAACAGCATCCGGACAATGGCGGGTCTGAGGCAAACGTCCGGTTCCTGATCGATGCGAAAGCAGCGCTACGGGACACTTCGGGCATGGCTGTCCTCGTGGAGCGGGCCGTGCGGTCTTTGGAAACGACCGGTCAGGTCCGCGAAAACAGCCTGATGGCCATGTCCATCTCAAACTATTACCGGGCCATCGGCGACCACGCGCGCGCGCTCGGGTTCCGCGATCGGCACTTGGCGCTGTATGAAGAGATCAAGGAGAAGCAGCGCGACGAGGTGGTGTACGAGCTGGAAGCAAAGTACCAGCACGAGAAGAACAGGCAGGCCATCGCGCAACAGCAACGGCAGAAGCGCCAGATCCTGGTGGGCGGTGCGGTCGTCGCTTTGGTACTCGCGGCCTTGGCACTGTTCTACCGCAGGCAATTGACCTTCCAGAAGACCATCGCCACCCAACAGGAGGCCCTACGGCAGCAGCAGATCGTCGAACTGCAGCAGAAAAACCGTTTGCTGGCCATGACCAGCATGATCGAAGGGCAGGAAGCCGAACGGATGCGCATCGCCAAGGACCTGCATGACGGGCTGGGCGGATTGCTCAGTTCGGTGAAGTCGCTGTTCTCGACCTTCCAGGCCGCCATCGTCCCGCGGGAGGATGCCGCGCTGTACGGCAAGACCACGCAGTTGATCGACGAAGCGTGCAAGGAAGTGCGCCGGATCTCGCACAACATGATGCCGCACGCGCTGAGCCTTTCGGGATTGGAAGGGGCGCTCACCGACCTGGGCGAGGGGCTACGGCAAACCGGTACCGCCGTCACCCTTGAAATCAACAAGATCCCGAAGCCATTGACCGAGACCCGCGCCGTGATGCTCTATCGCATCGTGCAGGAATTGCTGGCCAACATCCGCAAGCACGCCGAAGCGAAACACGTATTGCTGCAATTGATGGTTTATCGCGATACGCTGATGCTTACGGTAGAGGACGATGGAAAAGGCTTTGACGTGGATGCGGCCCATCAAGCGGGCGGCCTCGGGCTGAACAGCCTCCAAAGCCGGGTCGAATTCCTGGATGGCCGGATGGAGATAGACTCCCGCCGGGGGAGCGGGACGACCGTGACGATCGAAATACCACAGACATGACCACCGTATTCATCATAGACGACCACCGGTTGGTGATCGACGGTTTCCGGCACATGCTCGGCGCGGCCGAAGGCATATCGCTCGTGGGCTGGGCGCTCAATGGCGAGGACGGCATCCGCGAGGTGCAGCGCTGCAAGCCCGATATCATCCTATTGGACATCAGTTTGCCCGGCAGCAACGGCGTCGAGGTCTGCAAACGGCTCACGGCCGAATACCCGCAGGGCAAGGTCATCGCGATATCGATGCATCAGGAAAGCAGCCTGATCAAGCTGATGCTGCAACATGGCGCAAGGGGCTATGTGCTGAAGAACGCCGGCCAGGACGAAGTGCTCAGCGCGATACGGGCGGTTTCCGCGGGCAAGATCTACCTGGAAGACGCGGTCAACGAAATCATCGTGAACAGCATCGGCTCTGCAGGCCGCGAGACGAAATCGTCGCCGTTTCCGACGCTCTCGCGCCGGGAGAAGGAGGTATTGCGCTTGATCTTGGACGAATGCACCACCCAAGAGATCGCCGATAGGCTCTTCATCGGATTCGGTACCGTTGAAACCCATCGCCGGAACATCATGATCAAGGTTGGTGCCCGGAATACGGCCGGTCTCGTCCGCATCGCATTGGAATACGGCTTGGTTGCAACATAAACCTACGCCAACGCCCCCTCATTCGTCTTCGAGGCGTTGCTTGTATTCGGCGAGCTGGGCGCGTTTATTTTCGGGTAGTTTCGGGAACTCGGGTTCCATTTCGGCCAGCGTTTCCACGATGATCTTGCCCACGGCGTAGCGGGTGAACCATTTCCTGTCGGCCGGAATGACATACCAGGGCGAATCGGTCGTTGCCGTCGCCGCGATGGCCTCTTCGTATGCGGTCATGTATGCATCCCAATGTGCGCGTTCTTCGATATCCGATGAGGAAAACTTCCAGTTTTTGTATTTATCGCCGATGCGATCGAGGAACCGATCTTTCTGTTCTTCCTTGGATACATGCAGGAAAAACTTGATGATCTTGGTGCCGTTACGGCTCAGGTGGGCTTCGAATTGCCGGATGCTTTCATAACGGTCTCTCCAAAAGCGGTCATCGATGTTTTCCACGGCGCGGTATCCCGGGATGCGCTCGGACAGGTTGTACTGCGGGTGCACCTTGCAGACCAATACGTATTCGTAGTGCGATCGGTTATGGATGCCGATGCGGCCGCGTTCCGGTAGCGCTTTGTAATGTCGCCATAGGAAATCATGCTCGTAGTCATTGCTCGTCGGTTGTTTGAAACTGAACACTTGGCAACCCTGCGGATTGACGCCACTCATCACGTGCTCGATGGCCCCGTCTTTGCCCGCGGCGTCCATGGCCTGGAAGATGATGAGCAGGCTCTGCGAATCTTCGGCATATAGCCTTTCCTGGTATTCCTTGAGCGACGCCTGGAAGTCGGCCAGGTCTGTCAGCGCCTCTTCTTTTTTGAGCGGGCCTGCGTCGTCGGTCTGGTATGATTTCAAGCGGAATGATTTTCCTGTGGTAACCCTGAATTTTTCGCTGATGCTTGCCATATTTTAAGTGATTGAATGTTAACGCAAATCGTTGGCAAAATAACTTTTTTTAGCAGAATGTCACACAAGTTGTAGCACAAAACGTTTATAAACCGTATTCGATTTCGAAACATTTCGTCATCTTTACCCGATGTTTAAGGAAATACGCAACCGTTATATTCGCTATGTAGTCATTTTCATGTATGCGATTATCGTGTTCGTGTGCGCAGTGGAGGTCAATTTCCTTTGGTTGTTCGGCTATTCGCCCACATCCCGCGACATCACCATGCCCAGTCAGCACATCGCCTCGGAGGTATACACGGCAGACCGTGTGTTGATTGGTCGCTATTTCAAGGAAGACCGGTCGCCAGTGCCCTTTGACAGCATCTCTCCAACCGTTGTCGACGCGCTGGTCGCCACGGAGGATATCCGGTTTTTCCGCCACCACGGCGTGGATTTCTGGGCGCTTTTTTCTAGCGTGGTGTCCACTGCGAAGGGCGATACGCGTGGCGGTAGCACCATTACGCAACAGCTGGCGAAAAACCTGTACCGGACCCGCTATAACCAATCGGCCGGATTGTTGGGGAAGGTGCCAGGCGTACGCATGCTCGTCGTCAAATTCAAGGAGTGGATGACGGCATACAAACTTGAAAGCAAGTATGAAAAGAACGCTATATTGACGATGTACCTCAATACCGTGTCGTTTAGCAACAATGCCTATGGCATCAAGACGGTAGCCAAGCGTTATTTCAACAAGGAAACGCAGGAATTGACCGCACCTGAAGCGGCCGTACTCATCGGGATGCTCAAGGGAACCACGATCTATAATCCGTTGCGCAATCCCGAACGTTCGCTCGATCGGCGCAATGTGGTGCTGGGGCAGATGCACAAGGCTGGGTTCCTTACGGACGAAGCATACGATGCGGCGAAGGAAACCGAACTCGGCCTGCACCCCGGAGAAGTCCAAGAGCTGAGTAGTGGCGATTCCTACCTGCGAACGGCCGTGGAGCGTTGGTTGGAGACCTGGTGTGCGGAACAGGGCTACGACATCTATGTCGATGGCTTGAAAATCTACACCACCATTGATTCGCGGGTGCAGCGTCATGCGGAAGAGGCCGTTTTTGAACAAATGAAGCCCTTGCAGCAGCGTTTGGAAAATGCCTGGCGAGGCGAGATCCCGTGGCGAGATTCGGAGGGCAATGTCATCGAAGGTTTTTTGGAAAACCTCGCCTCCCGAACGTCGTATTACCGTCAATTGGACGAGCGGTTCAATGGAAACAAGGATAGCGTCTTCCATTACCTGAATGCGCCCAAAACCATGGAAGTGTTTACATGGGACGGCATGAAGGAAGTGCGGTACTCCAGCATGGATTCGTTGGCGCACTATGCCATGATGCTCAATGCCGGGCTGATGACCATGGATCCGTTCAACGGTGAGATCAAGGCTTGGGTAGGGGGAATCAACCATCGCTATTACCAATATGACCACGTTTTCCAGGCGAAACGGCAGGCTGGGTCGACGTTCAAGCCTTTTGCCTACCTAGCGGCGCTGGAAGCCGGCAAATCGCCCTGCGACAAATACCCCGATCGGTTCGTGCGGATTACCTATACGGAAAACGGCGAAGAAAAGATATGGGAGCCCAAGAATGCGGATTGGGTTTTCAGCGGCCGCGAGATGTCGCTGCGCTGGGCCATGGGCAGGTCTGTCAATTCCGTTACCGCGCAGATCACGGAAGAGGTGGGATGGGACAAGGTCGTGGATGCCGCGCATCGCTGTGGCATTACCAGTCCGTTGGTATCCGTGCCGTCGGTGAGCCTAGGCTCGAACGATGTCAGTGTGTTTGAAATGGTCAATGCTTATGCAACGTTCATGAACAGGGGAAAGCGGGTAGAACCTATGCTGGTGGCGCGTATCGAGGATTACGACGGGAATCCCGTCGCAACCTTCAAGACCACGGCCAGCCAAGCGATCAGCGAGGAAGTGGCTTGGCTGATGGGCTATATGCTCAGGGGGAGCATGGAAGAGCCCGAGGGTACGTCGCAGGGCCTTTGGGAATGGGACCTGTGGAAAGATAGGAATCAAATTGGCGGTAAGACGGGTACGTCATCAGATTACGTGGACGGCTGGTACATGGGCGTGACGAAAGATTTGGTGACGGGCGTGTGGATCGGTTGCGATGAGCGGAGCATCCATTTCAAGAACTCGCAGACCGGGGAAGGATCCCGGACGGCACTGCCGGTATTCGGCCGGTTCATGGAGAAAATATATCGAGACGATTCCTTGGGGTACGATTTCGGGCCATTTCCCGATCCAGCGGTCGAGATCAGGCGGAAATACGAGTGCCCGAGTCCGCGCATCGCAAGACCAGACAGCACGAGGTTAGACAGCATCGCACCGCTGGTTTCGCCGGATACACCGTTAGGGGATCCGTTGGAAATCGAAGACCTGCGGAGGCAGTTGGAAACGGCTATCCCCGTCGGCGAAGGAACGTGAAAGGTCTCTAAAAAATAATATGTTGTGGATAATTAAACTTTTTCACCGATATTCGTTCTAATTTAGGCATTGTACCATACACCCGTGTTCCATGATTTACCTTGATCGATTTGTCAGACTTATCTTGCTCAATGCCGTTTGCATCGTGCTGTTCACCGCGTTTGCCATGCACGCGCACGGCCAGTATTTCGGCCAGAATAAAATGCGTTATAAGTCGCTTAAATTCAATGTGTATGAAACCCCGCATTTTAACCTTCATTACTACCTCCAGAATGATTCGTTGATCAGGTGGTTCGCCAAGGAAAGCGAGGTCTGGTACGAACTCCACCAACAGGTGTTCCGCGATACGTTCCTGCGCAAGAATCCGATCATCCTGTACAGCAACCATCCTGAATTCCAGCAAACAACCACCATCCAAGGCGAAATCGGTGTGGGTACGGGCGGTGTTACCGAAGCTTTCAAGACACGGGTAGTGATGCCCGTGATGCAGATCAACCACCAGACGCGGCACGTATTGGGCCACGAGCTGGTCCACGCATTCCAGTACCGGGTACTGATGGAAGGGGGCGACTCCACCCGGTTGGAAAATATCGGCAATATCCCGCTGTGGATGGTGGAAGGCATGGCCGAGTACTTCTCGATCGGCAAGAAAGATGCATTCACGGCCATGTGGATGCGCGATGCCTACCTGAACAACGATATTCCGTCCTTGCGCGCCATGACCGAAAACATGAATCGTTACTTCCCGTACCGGTTCGGACAGGCGTTCTGGTCATACATCGGATCCACTTATGGCGATACCGTGATCATGCCGTTATTTAAGGCGACCGCGATGTACGGCTATGAGATGGGCATCAGGCGCGTATTCGGCTATGATGCGCAGACACTGTCCAACCTGTGGAAAAACAGCATGGAAAATGCCTACCGGAACCTCCCGATCGACACATCGAAAGCGCCGGTAGGTCGATCGATCCTCAATAGCAAAAACTCCGGTCGCATGAATGTTTCGCCTGCGATTTCGCCGGATGGCAAGTACGTCGCTTTCCTTTCGGAGCGCGATCTCTTCAGCATCGACCTCTTTTTAGCCGATGCCCAGACCGGCGACGTGATCAGGAAGCTATCCAGCAGGCTGACCAATACGGATATCGATGAGTTCAGTTTCCTGGAATCCGCGGGGGCGTTTTCACCGGATAGCCGGAAGTTTGCCTTCAGCGTGTTCAGCAGGGGCAAAAGCAAGTTGATGGTGGTGGATGTGGCCAATGGCAAGACGTTGTTCCTCGATGCGATGGGGGAGATAAATGAATTTTCCAATATCGCGTGGGCGCCCGATGGCGAAACCGTCGTGTTTTCCGGATTGAAGAATGGACATAGCGATATCTACCTGTACCACTTGGGCACGAAGAAGCTGACGCAGCTCACCGACGATTGGTATTCAGATTTCCAACCGAGTTTCTCGCATGATGGGCGTTATGTGGTGTTCAGTACGGATCGCGTCGCGCTCCAGTCGGACGCCAGGGATGTGGAGATTCCGATGAACATCGCCCTCGTGGATGTTAGGACACGCGAAATCACCAACCTGAACGTCTTTCAGGGAGCCAATAACCTGAATCCGCAATTTTCCGCGGATGATAGCCAGGTGTATTTCCTGTCCAATGGCGATGGCTTCCGGAACATGTATCGGTATACGTTGGCGACCAACAAAGTGGAACGCATGACGCAGTATTTCACGGGCATCAGCGGCATTACGGAATACTCGCCAGCGTTGAGCTTGTCGGCCAAAGGCGATGTGGTGTATTCGTACTACCGGCGCAATGAATACAGCGTGTACAACGCGAAGGTCGACGAGTTCGAACCCGTCGAGGTCGATCCGTTCGTGGTCAATTTCGACGCGGCGATGTTACCGCCGCCAGTGAACCTCGGGGTGGATGTGGTGAATGCCAATCTGCGCAATTTCAACCTATTCGAGCGAATCGGTGAGCGACAAATCGCCACGGTACCCTATAAACCGAATTTCAAACTGGATTACTTGGCCAACAGTGGCATGGGACTGGCTGTGGGGAGCCGTTACGGCGCGGGCATCGCCAGTGGCATACAGGGCATGTTCTCGGATATCCTGGGGCATAACCAGATCTTTGCGGCGCTTTCCATCAACGGTGAAATCTATGATTTCGGCGGGCAGGTGGCTTACATCAACCAGAAGAGCCGCATTAATTGGGGGGGGGCGGTTTCGCACATCCCGTTCATGTCCGGGTTTTCGATGTACGGTAGCCGGGAAGGCAATCCCACGTTCGATACCTATATCATACGTACTTTCCAGCAACAGGTGGAGGCGTTCGGTGCTTATCCATTTTCCCGTCACCATCGGTTTGAAATGGGAGGGGCTTTGGCGCGTTACAGCTATAGGGTGGATCGTTGGTGGCAGGACTTTTATGGGTATGGTGGCCGGGACCGTATCGAAAACGACCAGATCGATCAAACGCCCCTGGGACAGATTTACGGGAGCCTGGAGCCTTTTTCGTTGGCGCAGGTCAATTCGTCGTTCGTTGGCGATAATGCCGTGTTCGGTATCGCCGCACCGCTACAGGGCTTTCGTTACCGGGCGGGCGTTGAGCAATATTTTGGTGACCTATCTTTTACTGCCTATAATCTCGATGTTCGGAAATATAATCGCTATAAGCCGGTTACTATCGCGGCGAGGGCATACACCTATATGCGTGTGGGTGGCGAAAGCGATAACCGCGTTATGTACCCGTTGTTCTTGGGGTATCCGCACCTGATCCGCGGTTATGAAAGCGCATCGTTCCGGAATAACCAGGACGAACGGTTCAATTTCAACAGCTTGATGGGATCGCGTATTGCGGTGTTTAATTTTGAGGTTCGCTTGCCGTTCACCGGACCCGAAAAGCTGGCTGTCGTGAAATCCGGAATGCTGTTCTCCGATCTCAATTTCTTCTTCGATGCCGGTTTGGCATGGAACAGCGATTCAGAGGTGGCATTTAGGGCCACGCCCCGCGAAACGGAACCAGGTTCTGGTATTTACGAGCGGGTGCCCGCGATGAGTGCAGGCGTGTCTTTGCGCGTAAACCTATTCGGTGCAATGATCCTGGAACCGTACTACGCATTTCCTTTTCAACGGAGCGATGTTCGTTTTGGGAGCTTCGGGCTCAACTTCGCGCCCGGTTGGTAAGGGTATATCGGTATATCGTCAGCCGACATAGCGTTGATACCCGTGGTAGAAATCACGGAGCAGGTGCGTGCCTCGACCAATCGCATGCGATTGGTCGGTCCAATTCGGGTTGGACTTGCGGATCAGTCTTTCCTTTTGCATACGCGTGAACGATGTCAATAGCCTGAGTCTTTGCAATGCCTCCTGCTCGGAGTGAAGCACCTCGTGATAAACCAACCGAACGGCCGTCGGGAAACCGAGCGAAACCAATGGAAGCCCGTTCTTATAAGCCATAGCGACATTTTCGAGGTCGTCGGTAATGCCCACGTGGAGGAACGTCCGGTTGGAGTCTGTCAGGATATACACATACGATTTCATCATGTTGATAAGTATTTTGTGAATAAATTTTGCCAACTAAAAAATATGTACTAACTTTATTGGCACAATAATACTAATTCAATTAGTTGTTTCAAAAAATATTTTAAATTTTATGTCTACTATTGCTAATAATCTTAAGTACCTTCGTAAGAAAAAGAAACTTACGCAGCAGCAATTTGCCGACCAGATGGGGATAAAGCGCGCCTCCGTAGGGGCATATGAGGAGAGCCGGGCCGAACCTAAATATGAATTGCTGAAAAAAATCGGCGATTTCTACGGTGTAACGATGGATGCGTTGGCAAATGAGACCATCAACGATAAATGGAAGCCCGCGCCCCGTGGCAATGCAGCCAATGTCCGTGTGCTGAGCATTACCGTGGATGGCGACGACCGCGAGAATATCGAGCTCGTGCCCGTAAAGGCCAGTGCGGGTTACCTCAACGGTTACGCAGACCCTGAGTATATCGCGGAACTGCCCAAATTCAGCCTGCCGATGTTCCGGCAGGGCACCTACCGTGCTTTCGAGATCAAAGGGGATTCCATGCTGCCGCTGCCGACGGGAAGCATTGTCATCGCCGAATACCTGGACAGTTGGAATGAGATCAAGCCAGGCCAGACCTATATCGTGATTTCGCGCAATGATGGGGTGGTATACAAGCGCATCGCCTTTAAATATAAGGAAGAGAAGGGGCTTAAGCTGCTTTCTGACAACAAGAGCTATGAGCCGTACTGGGTTCCGGCTGCGGACATCCTGGAAATCTGGAAAGCAAAAGCCTACATCAGCACGCAATTGCCCGAGCCGGGCCCGGAGCCCACCATGGAGACGCTTACGGCCATGATGGCCCAGATGCAGAAGACCATCAGTACGGTCGTGGAAAAGCGGTAGTGCGCTAAAAAGGAATTCCGGTTTTTGGTTTTCAAAGATTTTACTTATCTTTGCATCATCTTGGAAGAGAGGGGACAGTAAATAGTCCCCTTTTTTCGTGGTTAGCGGTTTTTTAAACAGGATGAGCACAATAGAACATAGGGTGAAGGTTTTGGTTGACGAGAAGATCGCCGACAGGGAAGATCTCTTCCTGGTGAGCGTGAAGATGCATCCGAATGGAAAGTTGGAGGTGCTGGTAGACGGCGATCGCGGCGTGGATATCCAGGATTGCGCGGCAATCAGCCGCCATGTAGGATTTCACCTGGAGGAGGAAGATGCGGTGGGCCACGCTTACCGCTTGGAAGTGTCTTCGCCTGGGATCGATACCCCGTTGGCTTCCGAGCGGCAATACCGAAAGAACATCGGCAGGAACGTACAGGTAGCCCAGCACGACGGTGCGACCCACGAAGGTGAATTGGTGGAAGTAACCGAAGGGCAGATTACGATAATAGCGAAGATAAAGGAGAAGGGGAAGAAAGCGACTGAACACCGGCGCGATATTCCCTTGGCAGACATCAGAACAATCAAGGTGTTAATTTCATTTAAGTAAAATGAGCAACAATATCAATCTCATTGACTCTTTTCAGGAATTCAAAGAGTTCAAGAACATCGATCGGCCTACGGTCATTAGCGTATTGGAAGAGGTCTTCCGAAGCATGATTCGCAGGAAATACGGCACCGATGAAAATTGCGACGTCATCGTCAACCCGGATAACGGCGACTTGGAAATCTGGCGTACCCGGGTGGTCGTAGAAGATGAATTTTCGGAAGATGATGACCTCGAAATCGAATTGGCCGAAGCGCGGAAACACGATCCGGATCTCGAGGTGGGCGATGATTTCATCGAGGAGATCACCTTGGAGAGCTTCGGTCGGCGTGCCATCCTGGCTGCTCGCCAGACGCTTGTTTCCAAGGTGCTTGAGCTCGAGAAGGACGAGGTATTCAAGAAGTACAAAGATCGGGAAGGCGAGTTGATCACGGGCGAAGTCTACCAGATATGGAAAAAGGAAACGCTTGTGCTGGACGACGATGGGAATGAACTGATCCTTCCCAAGACGGAGCAAATCCCCGCCGATTATTTCAAAAAGGGCGATTCGATACGCGCCGTCGTCGACAAGGTCGAGATGATGAATGCGAATCCGCGGATCATCATTTCGCGCACGGCCCCCGAATTCCTGCAACGCCTGTTTGAACTCGAAGTACCCGAGATCTTCGATGGACTGATCACGATCCGGAAGATTGTCCGTGAACCCGGCGAGCGGGCCAAGGTGGCCGTGGAATCCTATGACGACCGGATCGACCCGGTGGGCGCCTGCGTGGGCATGAAAGGGTCTCGCATCCATGGCATCGTGCGTGAGCTGCGCAACGAGAACATCGACGTCATCAATTATACCAACAACACGCAGTTGTATATCCAGCGTGCCCTGAGCCCTGCGCGCATCAGTTCCATCAAATTGGACGATGACCAAAAGACAGCGGCGGTATACCTTAAATCCGATCAGGTTTCACTGGCGATCGGACGGGGTGGGCACAACATCAAGCTCGCAGGGAAGCTTACGGGCTATGAAATCGATGTGTACCGCGAGGCGGAAGAGGTCGAGGAGGATGTGGACATCGAAGAATTCTCAGATGAGATCGATGGCTGGATCATCGATGAATTGAAGCGTGTCGGTTTGGATACGGCCAAATCCGTCTTGGCGCTTTCCGTGGATGATTTGGTAAGGCGTACGGATCTGGAAGAAAATACCATAATCGAAATCATCAATGTGCTGCAAGCCGAATTCGAGTAGCATCACGTAGGTGCGCGTTTAGTCAGCTTTTTTAATTCTATGCCGAGAAACGTATAAAAAAGTATATTTTTGTATCGGCGCAAAAAACAGGAGATAAATAAACTAGATGTCAGAAGGTAAGAGCATAACACTGCTGAAGGCAGCAAAGGAATTGAACATTGGAATCGGTACCGCTGTTGAGTTCCTGGTCAAGAAAGGCTACGAGATCGAGCCGAAGCCAGGGACGAAATTGGATGGCGATACCTACGATGTTCTTTTACGGGAATTCCAGGGGGACAAGATCGTGAAGGAGGAAGCCAATCAAATCATCATTGGTAAAATCCGTCGCGAAGAATCTCCCGTGGAAACCGTTGTGCACAGACCTCAGAACGATCCGGAAACAGACGAGATCCTGATCAAGAATACCGGATCGTTCATCCCGGAACATCGACAACCGCATGCGCCCCATCCGGAACCTGTTCGTGAAAGCGAACGAAAGGCCGATGGAGATGATGAAAAGCCGCAAGTGTCTGGCATGAAGATCGTGGGCAAAATCGATCTGGATAGCCTGCACAGTGGGCGGGCCCCGCAGAAAGAACGGGAGCCGGAGAAAGAGGAAGAACGCGTCGTGCCGGCGCCTTCCGCGGCCCCGGTTAGCGAAGCGCCGGCACCAGCGGATCCTGCGCCGAAGCCTGAAGTGGAGGCTGCGGTATCGAAAGAAAGCGAAGAGGTCGCCATACCAGAAGAAGAAGCCGCCCAGCGCGAGCCAAATCAGCCGGCATCGGTCGTCGAACCCGAGAAGCAGCCGGAACAACAAGCTGAAATACCACCCAAAGAAACACGCCAAGAACCCCAAAACGAAGTGATCAGGGCGAGGGCACAACGCTTGGCAGGCCCGAATGTAGTTGGGCGCATCGATTTGGCGGCGCATCAACCCAAAGAGAAACCCGTGGCATCGTCCAGTGCGTCCGGTGCGTCTGCACATGACCAGAAACGCAAGCGCAAACGGAAGGACAAACCAATTGCCCCGCGTCCGGGTATGAACGTGCCTGGACAAGGCCAACAGCAGCCTGGGAAAGGCCGTCCGGATTTCAAGGGCAAGCCAAGGCAAGGTACGGAAAGCCGCGAGGAGCCTTCCGAGAAGGAAATCCAGGATCAGATCAAGGCCACGCTCGCTCGCTTGAGCGGTGCGGGCAAATCCGGCAAGTTCGCGCAGCGCGCCAAATTGCGTAGGCAAAAGCGGGATGATATCGCCCTGTCAGCTGAAGAAGCTGCATTCGAACAGGAAATGATGTCCAGGGTGCTGAGGGTGACGGAATTCGTAACCGCCAATGATTTGGCGAACATGATGGGGGTCCAAGTAACGCAGATTATCGCGACATGCATGAGCCTGGGCCTTTTCGTATCCATCAATCAGCGCCTGGACGCGGAGACCATCACCATCGTGGCGGATGAATTCGGTTATGAGATCGAATTCGTCAAGCCCGAAGACGAGGAGAACACGGAACTCGAAGAACCGGATAAGCCGGAAAACCTGGTTTCGCGGGCGCCGATCGTGACCGTCATGGGACACGTGGACCACGGCAAGACATCACTCCTCGATTACGTCCGGAAATCAAATGTAATCGCAGGCGAAGCCGGTGGCATCACCCAGCATATCGGCGCATACGAAGTTACGTTGGACGATGGTCGGAAAATCACGTTCCTGGATACGCCCGGCCACGAGGCCTTTACGGCGATGCGTGCGCGCGGTGCGAAAGTGACCGACATCGCGATCATCGTCATCGCTGCGGATGACAGCGTAATGCCCCAGACCAGGGAGGCGATCAACCACGCGCAGGCGGCTGGCGTTCCCATTGTTTTTGCCTTTACGAAAATCGATAAGCCGGGAGCGAATACCGATCGAATCCGCGAACAGCTTTCTGCCATGAATATCCTTGTCGAGGATTGGGGCGGAAAATACCAATGCCAGGAAATATCCGGTAAGACGGGCGAGAATGTCGATTTACTGTTAGAAAAAGTACTGCTGGAAGCGGAAATGCTCGAATTGACCGCCGATCCGAAAAAGCGCGCGGTGGGTTCGGTTATCGAGGCCAGTCTAGACAAAGGCCGGGGGATTGTTACCACGGTATTGATCCAATCAGGCACATTGCGCATCGGCTCGCCGATATTGGCTGGACCGCATAGCGGCAAGGTCAAGGCGCTGCATAACGAGCGTGGCCAGAAAGTGTCCGAAGCGGGTCCGTCCACCCCCGTACAGATATTGGGGATGTCTGGTGCGCCCACCGCTGGGGATAAGTTCTACGAGATGGAAAGCGAGGCAGACGCTCGCCAGGTAGCCAACAAAAGGCTTCAGCTCCAACGTGAGCAAGGCTTGCGCACGCAAAAGCACATCACATTGGATGAAATCGGGAGGCGGTTGGCGATTGGCAACTTCAAGGAACTCAATGTCATCGTAAAAGGTGATGTCGATGGGTCCATTGAAGCCCTCTCTGATTCGTTGTTGAAGCTGTCGACAGAAGAGATCCAGGTCAATGTCATCCATAAATCTGTCGGCCAGATATCCGAATCCGACGTCTTGTTGGCTTCGGCCTCTGATGCCATCATCATCGGTTTCCAGGTACGCCCGTCTTCGGGTGCACGAAAGTTGGCTGAGCAGGAACAGATTGACATCAGGCTCTACTCGATCATCTATGATGCCATCGGTGAGGTGAAAGCCGCGATGGAAGGCATGCTCGAACCGAAGTTCGAAGAGAAAATCGTGGCCAATGTGGAGATTCGCGAAACCTTCAAGATCAGCAAGGTGGGAACGATTGCTGGTTGTATGGTGCTTGACGGCAAGATCAATCGCAATCACAGCATCCGCGTCATCCGGGATGGCGTGGTGTTGTACACCGGCCAATTGGCGTCGCTCAAGCGGTACAAAGATGATGTAAAGGAAGTTTCCGCTGGCTATGAATGCGGGCTGAACATCCAGAATTTCAATAACATCGAAGTAGGCGACATCATCGAAGCCTACGAACAAGTGGAAGTGAAACGCAAACTCTAGACGAAGTACATATGTGGAAAAACATCATTAAACGGCCATCGTAATCGGGGTTGGATACCTTACCGAGTGTAGTTACCCTTCTCATTACGTAAACGTTTAATGATTTTCCAATATGAATACCATCATAGAACCGTTCCGGATCAAATCCGTTGAGCCCATTTATTTCACCACACGTGCATCGCGTGTCGCCATCTTACGGCAAGCTTACCACAATCCCTTTTTGATCAAAGCGCGCGACGTGATCATCGATCTGTTGACGGATAGCGGCACCAGCGCGATGAGCAGCGAACAATGGGCCGGCATCATGCGCGGAGACGAGAGCTATGCGGGAAGCGACAGCTATTTCCACTTTGAAACCGTCATCAACGAAATCACCGGCATGCCATTCGTTATCCCTACGCATCAGGGCAGGGCTTCCGAAAAAATACTGTTCAGCATCATGGGCGGCGCTGGCAATTACGTGCTCAGCAATACGCTATTTGACACCACGAGGGCAAACGTGGAGTTTTCGGGCGCTGAGGGAATCGATTTGCGATGTGCCGAAGGCAACGATCCGTTGATTGAGGCCCCATTCAAGGGCAACATGGACACGGAGGCCTTGCAATCGGTGATCGCCGAAAAAGATGCATCCCGGATTTCGTTGGTCATGCTGACCGTGACGAACAATTCGGGGGGCGGACAGCCGGTGAGCATGGCCAATATCCGGGATGTCAGTGCAATCTGCAAGAAATGGGGCATTCCACTGTTCATCGATGCTTGCCGCTTTGCTGAAAATGCTTATTTCATCAAGCTGCGCGAACCCGGTTACGCATCGAAATCCATCCCGGAAATCGCGCGCGAACTGTTTTCGTATGCCGATGGTTGCACGATGAGCGCAAAAAAGGATGCCTTTGCCAACATCGGCGGATTCATCGCCATCCATGACGAATCGCTTGCCGAGCAATGCAGGAACCTCCTGATCATCACCGAAGGATTCCCGACGTATGGCGGGCTTGCCGGCCGCGATTTGGAGGCCATCGCCATTGGGTTGCGCGAAGTAATGGACGAGGATTACCTCCGTTATCGAATCCGGAGCATCCAGTACATCGGCGAGAAGCTGGATGCGTTCGGCATACCGTTCATCAAGCCGACTGGTGGACACGCGATTTACCTGGATGCGAAGCGGTTCATGGATCACATACCTGTACACGAGTATCCCGGACAGGCCCTCTGCAATGCGCTATACTTGGAAGGGGGTATCCGCGGTGTCGAGATCGGATCGGTGATGTTCGGGAAATACGCGGCCGATGGGGCCTTGGTTTCCCCGCCGATGGAATTGGTCAGGTTAGCCATCCCACGTCGGGTGTACACCCAAAGCCACATCGACTACGTCGCCGAGGTCATTGCCGACGTGTATGAGAAACGACGGCGATACAGCGGTTACCGGATTGTATACGAACCGCAATACCTGAGGCATTTTACCGCCAGATTCGAACCGTTGGCTGCTCAACGGGACTCCTAGGCGGGAAAAGTTTTCCACATCATCGAGACGCCCTTCGTGTATTTGTTACACTCGAAGGGCGTTTTAACGCCGGAAATGGCCATTTTCATGGATGTCATCGGCATATCCGAACGGACAATTTACAAACACGCATTTTGTAATTCAACAAAAAGACGCTAAATTCAGCCACCAATTTTTGTTGATTATAGCTGAAATGTCTGTCAAGTCCGTATTCGTCGTGGCGCTTTTGCTTGCAAACGCCGCCGTTGCCCAAGAGAATTTCAAACCCTATACCCAGGCTATCGAAGGCACCAAACTGAGCTTCACCATGCAGGCCATCCCCGGAGGTACCTTTGCCATGGGTAGCGGCAAGGGTAATCCGGATGAGCAACCTGTGCACCAAGTGCAGATAGCGCCATTCTGGATGGGGACCCATGAAGTGACTTGGGACCTGTTCGAGCCGTTTGTCTACAAAGACTTCGAGGTGGCGCGAAGCGGTGGCGACGTTCCGTCAGCGGTGGATGCCGTAACGCGCCCCACCAAACCCTATTTGGACATGACGTTCGGTATGGGGAAGGAAGGGCACCCTGCATTGGCCATGACACAATACAATGCGATCCAGTTTTGTAAGTGGCTGTATGCACGTACGGGCGTATTTTATCGTTTGCCCACGGAAGCCGAATGGGAGTATGCCTGCAGGGCAGGCAGCGATACGGAGTATCATTTCGGAGACGATCCCGCCCAGCTTGAAGACTATGCGTGGTACCGCGCCAACAGCGGCAACGAAACCAAGGCCGTAGGCCAAAAGAAACCCAATGTTTGGGGACTTTACGACATGCATGGCAACGTGGCCGAATGGACCTACGATCAATATCACGCTGACTTTTATGGCCGTTTCGCGGATGGCATCGCCGACAACCCGGCGGCCATCCCCGAGAAACTGTATCCCCACAGCCTTCGCGGCGGTTCCTTTGAAGACGAAGCCAAAGACTTGCGCTCGGCATCCCGTTTGCCTTCCGATCCGTCATGGAAGCAACTGGATCCGCAGATACCGAAAAGCAACTGGTGGTTCCCCGAAGCGCCATTCATTGGCCTTCGCCTGGTCAGGCCACTCAACCCACCGTCTGCGGCCGACATACAAGCCTATTATGACAAGGCACCGATAGCCGATTATTGACTCGCGTAGCGACAACCAGATACGATAGAAACGATAACATTTAGATAGACTAAAACAAATGAATGGAAAAAGCGCCGGCGAGCAACGCCGTGAATTTCTGAGGAATTCTGCACTATTGGCCGGAGGGGCCGTGTTGAGTGGCATCCCATTGGCTGGGGCCTATGCCGCGGGAAGCGACGTGATCAAGGTTGCCGTGGTCGGTTGCGGCGGCCGTGGCACGGGTGCTGCATTTGATGCCATCGCTTCAGGAGCCAACATCAAGATCGTGGCGTTGGCCGACGCGTTTCGCGATCGCCTGGATGAGGCCTACTCCAAATTGGCCGAGCGGCATGCCGACAAGCTGGATGTTTCCGACGATCGCAAGTTCGTCGGATTCGAGGCATACAAGCAGGCAATCCCGCTGGCCGATGTGGTCATTTTGGCCACCTCGCCGGGATTCAGGCCGATCCATTTCGAGGAAGCCGTCAAGCAGGGCAAGCACGTCTTCATGGAGAAACCCGTAGCGGTCGACGTACCCGGCGTCCGCAAGGTACTCGCGGCAGCTGCGGAAGCGAAACGCAAGAAGCTCAATGTCGTCGTCGGCCTGCAACGCAGGTACCAATCCGTTTATCGCGAAACCATCGACCGTATCAAGGACGGAGCCATCGGCGACATCGTAGCTGGACAGGTGTATTGGAACAGTGGCGGCGTATGGGTGCGCGAACGTCAGCCCGGGCAAACCGAAATGGAATACCAGATGCGCAATTGGTATTATTTCAATTGGTTGTGCGGCGACCACATCGTGGAGCAGCACGTACACCAGTTGGATGTGGCCAATTGGGTCAAAGGGAGTTATCCCGTATCCTTCCAGGGTACCGGAAGCAGGGCTTGGCGTACGGGTAAGGATCACGGCGAAATCTACGACAACCATGCCGTGGAACTTACCTATGCCGATGGATCGGTGATCTATAGCCAATGCCGGCATTTCGAAGGTACGTCAAATCGGGTGGACGAGACGTTCCAGGGAACCAAGGGACGCGTCTATCTTTCGGCCGGGAACGATGGCATCTTATGGGATCATCAAGGAAAAGAGCTTTATCGGCACCCCAAGCGCGGAAACGCGAATCCCTATCAGCATGAGCACGTAGAGCTCTTTGAGGCCATCGGCAAGGGCGAATATAAATTTGAGGACGCCGAATACGGCGCATACAGTACGCTAACGGGCATCATAGGCAGGCTGGCCACCTATTCCGGGCAAGTCATCAAATGGGAGGATGCATTGAAATCCAATGTCGATTTGATGCCCGAACGCTTCGCTTGGGATGCGCTGCCGAAAGTGCTGCCGCAAGCGGATGGCTTCTATCCATACGCCATTCCGGGACAGACGACCGTTTTGTAGTGATCCAACGTAATTTCCTTGGCGGGAAAGCCATCGGGTTGGTGTGTTGTATGCTCTGTTTGGGCATGGCGCGCACGGCGGAATTGAAGCCGTATGTGATTAGGGGCTATGCGCAGGGAACCGCCTATGCCATTACCTACTACGCGCAAGATAGCCTCGTGTCCAGGGGCGCCGTCGAACAACTGTTGGCCGCGATAGACAGCTCGATGTCGCTTTATAAGCCCTATTCGCTCATCAACAGGATCAACAGCGGCGGCAAGGGGCTTTTTGAGATCGATTCGCATTTCCGTCGGGTCATGCGCCGATCGCTAGCGATACACCGCGACAGCCAAGGCGCCTTTGATATTACCGTGGCCCCGTTGGTGGCGTTATGGGGATTTGGGGTCGAACCGGTCGATCAGCTGCCCGACAGCGCCGCCGTATCGCGGGCGTTGGCTTGTGTAGGTATGGATCAGGTGCGCCTTCGCAAACGGGGGTTACGCAAAAGAAACGCGTGCGTAAAGCTGGACATGAACGGAATCGCGCAGGGGTATACGGTGGATGAATTGGCCACGCTGTTGGAAAGCAGCGGGGTATCCCGTTATGTCGTCGAGTTGGGCGGTGAAATACGGGTAAAGGGGCCGAAGCCAGACGGTACGCCGATGAGCATCGGCATCGAACGCCCGGCAGATCGAGACGGAACGGACATCCTTGTCAGCGATGTCATCGAATTGACCGACGGCGCAATCACGACAGCGGGGGGATACCGCCGCTTTCTGCAGGATGGTGAGCGTAGGATCACCCATCATATCAATCCGAAAACCGGCTATCCGTTCGATTCCGCGATGATCAGCGCCACGGTCTACGCGAAAGACGCGATGACGGCCGACGGCTACGACAACATCTTCATGGCAATGAGCGCCGAGGAAGCGATCGCGTTTGCCGACAATCGCGACGATATAGAAGTTTACGTGGTTTACCAAACGCAATCCGGAGCGATTGCAGATACCATGAGTGCAGGATTCAGGCATTTGATGGCCAACTATTAACACGAGTAATTAGCGATAGAAATCATGAAAAGAAGTCAATTCATTCGGAATTCACTGTTAGCGACGGGAGCAGCCATCGGTGCGGCGCCTATGCAAGGCCTTGGCAAGGAGGCGACGACAACCACCAATGGGCCGTTTAACCTCAACTACGGACCACATCAAGGGCAATTCGAAAACCATGCGGGCAAGAACATCCTCGACCAGATCCAATTTGCTTACGATCGAGGGTTCCGTAGCCTCGAGGACAACGGATTTTCCGGACGGCCTATCGAAGAGCAGGAGCGCATCGGTGCGCTTTTGGCCAAATTGGGCATGACCATGGGCGTGTTCGTACTGGATAAAGGCGGCAATGGAGCCAATACGCTCGCCGCTGGTAAACAGGAACATGTGGATGTTTTCCTGAAGGGGTGCAGGCAGGCCATTGAGTTGGCCAAGCGTTGCGGCGGCAAGTTCACGACCGTGGTTCCGGGCGACTTCGCGCGTAACCTGCCATTGGACATCCAGACCGCCAACGTAATAGAAGCGTTGCGCAGGGGGGCTGAGCTGTTGGAACCGCACGGCATCGTGATGGTACTCGAGCCGTTGAGCGACACCCCGAATCTTTTCCTGCGCACCGCCACGCAAACCTACTTGATTTGCAAGGGTGTCGATAGCCCTTCGTGCAAGATTTTGTATGATGCCTATCACTTGCAGCGCAATGAAGGCGATTTGATTGCAACCATCGACCATTGCTGGGATGAAATAGCCTACTTCCAGGTAGGCGACAACCCCGGCAGGAAAGAGCCTACCACAGGCGAGATCAATTACAAGAATCTGTTCCGTCACATCCATGAAAAGGGGTATCGGGGTGTGGTCGGCATGGAGCACGGTAAATCGACCGGCGGCAAGGAAGGCGAATTGAAATTGATCGCGGCATACCGCGAGGTGGACAATTTCCTGTCGTGATAATCCCGGATTTTCAATAACTTTACTTCATTATTATTAGCTAATTATGAGAACGGGAATACGGTTCAAATTGTCATTCATGATGTTCCTTGAATTCTTTATTTGGGGAGCATGGTTTGTAACATTGGGTACCTTTCTCAGCAAGAACTTGAATGCGAGTGGACTCGAGACGGCGAATGTGTTTTCGACCCAATCTTGGGGAGCCATCATTGCACCCTTCATCATCGGATTGATCGCAGATAGGTTTTTCAATGCGGAGCGCATATTGGGCGTCTTACACCTGGTCGGTGCGTTCTTGATGTACCAAATGTCCAAGGCGCCTGATGTCGGTGTTTTCTATCCTTACGTATTGGCCTACATGATCCTTTACATGCCTACGCTGGCATTGGTCAATTCCGTTTCGTTCCGTCAGATGGCCAACCCGGAGAAGGAGTTTTCGAGCATCCGTGTTTTCGGTACGTTGGGTTGGATCGCGGCTGGATTGTCGATCAGCTATGTGTTCAAATGGGATGCCGGCGAAGGATTGCTTCAGCATACGTTCCTGATGGCCGCCGTTGCTTCGCTCGTATTGGGGCTTTTCAGTTTCCTGTTGCCGAAAACGCCGCCTGTCAAGAAAGCCATCGGCGAGCGAAGTACCATGGCCGAAATCTTAGGGTTGGATGCCATAAAGCTGTTAGGAAATAAGAATTTCCTGGTTTTCTTTATCTCCTCCATTCTCATTTGCATTCCCCTGGCGTTCTATTACCAGAATGCCAACTTATTCCTGAGCGAGATTGGACTATCCAATCCCACTGGTAAAATGACCATCGGCCAGATTTCCGAGGCATTTTTCCTGCTTTTGCTACCGGTGTTCTTCAGCCGTTTCGGCTTCAAGAACACGATCATGGTCGGCATGCTGGCGTGGGCGGTACGCTACCTCCTTTTTGCTTACGGAAACGCGGGTGAGTTGGCATACATGTTGATTATCGGAATCGCCTTACACGGCATTTGCTACGATTTTTTCTTCGTGTCCGGGCAGATCTATACCGATTCCAAGGCCGGTGAAAAATACAAGAGTTCCGCGCAGGGACTCATTACCCTGGCCACGTACGGCGTCGGCCAGTTGATCGGCTTCTGGGTTGCAGGGTTTGTCGGCGAGCATTACAAAGCAAATCCAACAAACGACCCCTTTTGGCAGAACGTCTGGTTGGTGCCTGCTGGCATCGCGGCGGTGGTGTTGTTCCTGTTTGCGTTGTTTTTCAAGAATGACACCACAAAACCTGTACAAGCCGCATGATGCGTGCAATAATCAGGGATTACAAACGTCATTACTTGTAGATCGGCGATACTAACACATTAAACTAAAACAATAATTATACTAACAAACTATGGCAGATAATGTATATGACGCGATCGTGATCGGATCGGGGATAAGCGGTGGATGGGCTGCAAAGGAGTTGACCCAAAAGGGGCTGAAGACGATCATGCTGGAACGGGGGCGGAATGTGGAACACGTGAAGGATTACCCGGCGGCGACGAAACACCCGTGGGAATTCCCGCACCGGGGAGGGCGCACGCAGCAGATGATCGAGGACTATCCCGTTTTGAAACGGGATTACCCGTTGAATGAAAAGAACCTCGATTTCTGGGTCAATGAAAAGGAAAGCCCCTATGTCGAAGAAAAGCGCTTCGATTGGTACCGCGGGTATCACGTCGGCGGCCGCTCGTTGATGTGGGGGCGCCAGAGCTACCGTTTCAGCGACCTGGATTTCGAGGCCAACGCGAAGGACGGCCATGGCGTGGATTGGCCTTTCCGTTACAGGGACATCGCCCCTTGGTACAGCTATGCCGAGAAGTGGGCGGGCATCAGCGGCAACCGCGACGGATTGGATGTGTTGCCAGACGGCGATTTCCTGCCACCCATGGAGATGAACGTGGTCGAAAAGGACCTGGCGGCCCGGATCAAGTCGCATTACAACGGAAAACGGCATTTCATCATCGGGCGGGTGGCCAACCTCACCGCCGCGCACCAGGGCCGTGTCAATTGCCAGTACCAGAACCAATGCTGGCTGGGCTGCAACTTCGGCGCATACTTCAGCACGCAGTCGTCCACGTTGCCGGCCGCAGTGGCTACCGGTAACCTGACGCTACGCCCGTTTTCGATCGTGACGCGGATCCTTTACGACAAAGACACCAAAAAGGCTACCGGCGTGGAAATCGTGGATGCGGAAAACAACCAGACGTATGAATACCATGCGAAGATCGTATTCGTCTGCGCATCGGCCTTCAACTCCACTTGGGTACTGATGAATTCGGCCACCGATGTATGGGAAGGCGGTCTGGGCAGCAGCAGCGGCGAGTTGGGCCACAATGCCATGGACCACCATTTCCGTTGCGGGGCCAGCGGCCGGGTGGAGGGCTACGAAGACAGTTATTATTACGGACGGCGGGCCAATGGGCTCTACATCCCGCGATTCAGGAACGTGGGCGACGACAAACGGGACTACGTCAGGGGATTTGGTTACCAGGGATCGGCCAGCCGTGGACGTTGGAGCGGCGAGATCGCGGAGATGAGCATCGGCGGCGAATGGAAGGACGCGCTTTGCGAACCCGGGAATTGGTCCGTCGGTTTCGGGGCCTTCGGAGAAATCCTTCCGTATCACGAGAATCGCATCTCCTTGGATAAGACGGTCAAGGACAAATGGGGGCTTCCCGTATTGTCCATGGACATGGAGATCAAGGAAAACGAGTACAAGATGCGGAAGGACATGATGGACGATTGCGCCGAGATGCTCGAAGCGGCAGGCGTGAAGGACGTGCATACCTACGACAATACCTACGGCTTTGGCCAGGGTATCCACGAGATGGGCACGGCGCGGATGGGTCGCGACCCGAAAACTTCCGTGCTCAACGGCAACAACCAGGTTTGGGATGCATTGAACGTATTCGTTACGGATGGCGCGTGCATGACATCGGGCGCATGCGTGAATCCGTCGCTGACGTATATGGCCCTCACCGCGCGCGCAGTGAATTTTGCCACGGAAGAACTCAAGAAAGGTAACCTCTAGTCACAGGGAACGAGGCGACCATCGAATACGGAAACGGTAACAATCAATTGAAAAGATAGCAGCAATGAATAGAAGAGAAGCATTGACGCGGGTGGCATGGATCATGGGTGGGGCCGTGGTGGGCGCCAACCTATTCCTGGAAGGATGCACCCGCAAGGCAACCGGTGGGGTGGAAGGCCTTTTCGAACCCGAGACGGTCGATTTGCTAGGCAACATAGCGGATACCATCCTGCCACCTACAGGCAGTCCCGGGGCCAAGGAGGCCGGCGTGGGCGCATTCATCCCGGTCATGGTCAGGGATTGCTATACGCCTGAAGACCAAAATGCGGTCATCGAGGGGCTCGGCAAGCTGGATGCGTCCGCTACCGATGCGTTCGGCAAGAAATTCCAGGCGCTGGATGCCACCGAGCGGACGGAATTACTGGTAACGATCGATCGTGAAGCCAAGGATCATCAACGCAATAAAACCGGCGACGATCCCAATCATTATTTCCACCTGCTGAAGCAGCTCACGCTGCTTGGCTATTTCACGTCAGAATTGGGCGCCACCAAAGCGCTGCGGTATGTCCAGATCCCCGGCCGGTACGACGGGAATTACCCGTACAAGAAGGGCGACAAGGCCTGGGCGTTGTAACGGCTGCGCTACGCCGCCTCTACAAGCCGGTATCCAGCCCCTTGACAACGTCTAGTATGGTGCATACGGCGTTATAGAAAAAGTCGGGCTGGATATTGGCATACGTATCGTTGGGCGTATGGTAGTCAGGATGATCCTCCACGCCGAAATAGACGAACGGGATACCGGCGCGGTGGAATGCCGCATGGTCGCTTTGCATCGTCCAATCGTCGCGACCGCTTCCAGGGCGATCATGGCCGGTTTTGAGTGTCACCACGGGGTTGGCGCTCGCCATGAACGGAAGCAGATGCGGGTAGTGATACGTGCCGCATGCATATAGCTCGTGCTTGTCGTTACGGCTTACCATGTCCATATTGACGTTGAGTACGGTATTTCCCTTGGGCAAGGGTGGTTCGTTCACGAACGCCCTTGCACCTTGGAGGCCGAGTTCTTCGGCATCGAAAGCGGCGAAGATCAGTGTGTGCGTCGGCGGGTGTCGGCTGAAATAGCCTGCGAGCGCGAGCAGGGCCGAAACGCCGCTCGCGTTGTCATCGGCACCGAAATGAATCTTGCCATCCCGTATGCCCAGGTGGTCGTAGTGTGCCGAGAGCACGATGGCTTCCTTCCGCAACCCCGGGATATACCCGATGATGTTGTACCCTGTGCCGCCGTCCTTCAAGGCAAAGGTATCGAGGTACCCCCCGTGGTATGCGTGCAGGCCGAGCAAGTGAAAACGGTCGGTGATGTGACGGACCGCCATCCCGTGACCCGCCGTACCCGGCTTACGCCCGGCGAACGCTTCGGAAGATAACGTTCTGATATCGGTCAGCAAGGCCTCCCGCTCGATATCCTGCGCCACCGTGCTCGTAGCGATCAGGTACAGCAAGATGTTCATAACAGCCCATTTGGTGCGCATACTCATTTTTTTGTCAAGTGAAAACAGGTGCAAATGAGCAAAATAAATAGTTGATATCGATCATGTAACAGCAATTTTTCAGCGGAACCGTTGTTATTTACGCAGTATTTCATTAGTATTGTTTATCCAAATACGTATGTTTATGACGGCAGTACAACTCATACCGAAGGAAGATATTCCAAAGTATAAACTGACCAAGGCGTCAGAAGACCATACCGCGTCGCTGCGCGACAAGTTGCGGAGCGCCCTTCGGTTAGGAAACGAATTCAAGGCCAAGACCACCATCACGTTCCAGACATTGGATGGGCCGAAGCGCGTCGAGACCACGATCTGGACGGTCACCGATGATGCCGTGCAGATCAAGAATGGCGTGGTGTTGCCACTGGGCAGCTTATTGGATATCGATTATTGACTGGAAACGATATGCGCATACACGTTTTCCAGCATGTGGCCTTCGAGGGGCCGGGACACATCCGATCCTGGGCGACCGAGCGCGGGCACGCCTTCTCCGTGACGCATTTTTTTGACGGGCAATCGCTGCCCGCACGGTCTGCCATGGATGCGCTTATCGTGCTCGGTGGGCCCATGAGCGTTTTTGACGAAGCGAAATACCCTTGGTTGGCCGATGAAAAGCGCTTCATCAAGGAGGCCATGGATGCCGGAAAGCCGGTGCTTGGGATATGCCTCGGCGCCCAACTGCTCGCCAACGCACTGGGTGCTGCCGTGAAGCCCGCGCCCAATAAGGAAATCGGCTGGTTTCCGGTGTCTCCGACCGAAGAATCGAAAGCCCTGCCTTGGTTTCACGGGTTGTTCGCCGACGATCCCGTCGTATTCCATTGGCATGCCGACAAATTCGAGATGCCCTACGGCGCGATCAACCTGGCCTCCTCGGACGCCAACAAGAACCAGGCCTTTGCCGTAGGCGACCGGTTGCTGGCCTTGCAGTTCCATGTAGAAACGACCCCGGAAGGCGTGGCGGCATTGATCGAAAATGCCAAAGCCGATATCGTACCCAGCCATTTCGTCCAGGACGAACCCGAATTGGTCGCCGGGGCGCAGCATGCGGCGAGCCCAGCCCTGTGCTACCGGCTACTCGACGTTTTTCTTCACTGAGCACGGGCGGCGATCGTTGCCCGGTTTGACACATTGTCCTGCCATCCTGACGGGATTGCGGTATTGGAACATATATTGTTCAACGCGCATAACGAAAACATTAAATGACGTTATGAACGAAAAAGGCAATATTTCCATCCATACCGAGAATATCTTCCCGGTCATCAAGAAATTCCTGTATTCGGACAATGAGATCTTCCTGCGTGAGCTCGTGTCAAATGCAGTAGACGCCACGCAGAAAATCAAGCGATTGGCCTCATTGGGCCAATACAATGGTGAATTGGGTGACGTCACGATCGATGTCGCCTTCGATGAAGAAGCCAAAACGATCACCATATCCGATGCAGGCATCGGCATGACGGCCGATGAAGTGAAGAAGTACATCAACCAGATCGCATTTTCCGGTGCAACCGAATTCGTCGAGAAATTCAAGGAAGCGAAGGATGCCAACGAGATCATCGGGCGTTTCGGTTTGGGTTTCTATTCGGCATTCATGGTGGCCGACCAGGTGGAAATCCAGACGCTTTCCTACCAGGAAGGCGCCGAGCCCACGCGGTGGGTATGCGATGGCAGCACGTCGTATGAAATCACCGCGGGCAACCGCACCACGCGCGGGACGGATATCATCCTCCACATCAATGCCGACTCGGAAGAGTTTTTGGACAAGGGCAAGCTGCAGGAAATATTGGAGAAATACGGCAAGTTCTTGCCTGTACCCATCCGCTTCGGTACCCGTACCACCAGCGAGCCCGATGGCGAGGACGAAGACGGGAAAGCCAAGTACAAATCGGTGGATGTAGACAACATCATCAACAACCCGAATCCGGCATGGACCAAGTCACCGTCTGAACTCAAGGACGAAGACTACCTGGCCTTCTACCGGGAGCTGTATCCCTACTCGTTCGATGAGCCGCTGTTCTGGATCCATCTCAATGTCGATTACCCCTTTAACCTCACCGGCATCCTCTATTTCCCGAAGCTCAAGGAAAATTTCGAGATCCAAAAGAACAAGATCAAGTTGTACTCGCGCCAGGTCTTCATCACCGACGAGGTGAAAGACATCGTTCCCGAGTTCCTGATGCTGCTGCACGGGGTGATCGACTCGCCGGATATCCCGCTTAACGTATCGCGCAGCTTCCTGCAGGCCGACAGCAACGTGAAGAAAATCAATGCGCACATCACCAAGAAGGTTGCCGATAAACTTGCCGAGCTCTTCAAGTCAGACCGTAAGGGTTTCGAGGAGAAATGGAAAGACATCGCGTTGTTCGTAAAATACGGCATGCTCAGCGACGACAAGTTCGCCGAGAAAGCCAACGATTTCTGCTTGGTGAAGAATACGGAAAGCGAGGTTTTCACGCTCAAGGAATACGCCGCCAAGGTAAAGGACATCCAGCAGGACAAGGACGGCAATGTCGTTTACCTGTATACCCACGATGCCGCCCAGCAGGACGGCTACATCGCTACCGCGAAAGCGCGCGGTTATGATGTCCTGGTATTCGATTCGCCGATAGACAGCCATTTCGTGGCTTACCTGGAACAAAAAAGCGAGAAAACCCAGCTCAAGCGGGTGGATGCCGACGTGGTGGACAAACTGATCCAAAAGGAAGAGACCAAGGCCTTGGCACTTACCGAAGAGGAAAGCAAATCGGTGGCGTCGCTATTCGAGAAAGCCATCAGCAAGGACACGATGAAGGTGCATGTCGAAGCGCTCAGCGAAAGCGAAATGCCCGTTACGGTCACGATCGATGAATTCATGCGTCGGATGAAAGACATGGCGCAAACCGGAGGTGGCATGAGCTTTTATGGCAGCATGCCCGACAATTACAAGGTCACGGTCAATGGCAATCACCCGCTCATCAAGCGAATCTTGTCGACCGAGGAAGCCGAGCAACAGGGGCAGTTGGCCAAGCAGGCTTTCGACCTGGCATTGCTTTCTCGCGGTTTGTTGACTGGTAATGAATTGACTAGCTTCGTTAAACGGAGCGTCGATCTGATCGGCTGATAATTTTTAGAATTTGTTGTTGGATTGTCTGGCGATTATTATCTTTGCAATCCAATAACACGGTAGGTATAGCTCAGTTGGTTAGAGCACTAGATTGTGGTTCTAGGGGTCGTGGGTTCGAGCCCCATTACTTACCCGAAAAACAAAGGCACTTGTGGAAACGCAGGTGCTTTTTTCGTTGTTGCGGTTTCCCGATTTTTCTTACCTTCGGCTCATCAGGTACAACGATGGGATTGATCAGGTTCTTTTTGCTCTTTGCGTTATCAGGTGCGTCGCTTGTCCGTTTACAGGCACACGAGCAGGTCACCGATACGGTGACGACCATTTCCGAGCAGTCTGAGGAATTGGTGCGCATGGTTGAACAGCAGCGCCAGGACTCGGTTACGCGAAAGGCCCTGGAGGATCGCCTGCTTTCGCTGGCACAGGGCGATCGACGCGAAAAGCAAGAATTGCTCGCCGAGATCAACATGCTGAAAAGCCGCGATTCGTTGATGCTGGCCCGGCGGAAACAAAAGGTCGATTCGCTGCGCGCAATGAACACCGGAGTGCCTGTCGTACCTTTCCGGGATACGCTGTTCGTCATCTACACGAGCCTAGGCAGCTATTCGGCGGCCGATCGGGCGCATGCCGTGGACGCTCGGATCCGTTCGCTGGCCGGCAACTACGAGTTCCGCGTCGACTCCCTGCGCCTGGAAAAGCAGGAGGGTGGTTACGTGGTCCGGTGGCGGGACCAGATGGTGGTAGGCGTAAACGATCAGGATGCGTTATGGATGGATACCGATGTCGCCACCTTGGCCAACGACTACATGGATTCGATCAAGGCCGGGATCAACAAACATGTGCATGAGACCAGCTTGCGCAAATTGCTGATCAGCGCGGCGCAGGGGTTACTGGTCGTTTTGGTGGTTTTCCTGTTGATAAAAGGGATAAACAAGTTGGTCGCCTTCGGCAAACGCAAGGTATTGGTGGGCAAGGGAACCCTTTTCCGTGGAATCCGGATACGCAATTACGAGTTGGTTTCCGCGCAACGGCAGGTGAAGGCCGTTTGGACCTTGGTAGGTATATTGCGGTGGGTGCTTATCCTTACCGCTGTCTATCTGGCATTGCCGTTGCTGCTCAACCTTTTTCCGGCCACGCGGGGCTATGCCCCGGTGTTGTTGGGCTATTTCCTCGACCCCTTGACGGAAATCGGGCTGGCCATCGTCGATTACCTTCCCAACCTGATCACGATCGTGGTCATCTGCGTGATATTCCATTACGCGCTCAGGCTATTGAAGTTTTTTGCCGGCGAATTGGAGAGCGGGGCGCTGACCTTGCCGTCGTTCTATCCGGATTGGGCGTTGCCCACCTACCAGATCGTCCGGGTATTGTTGCTTGCCTTCATGTTGATCGTCATCTTTCCGCACCTTCCCGGTTCGAAGTCGGACGTGTTCAAAGGCGTGTCGGTATTCATCGGCGTGTTGTTCACGTTCAGCTCGGCCGGTGCGTTGAGCAACATCGTGGCAGGCCTGGTGCTGACGTACATGCGCTCGTTTTCGGTGGGTGACCGCGTGAAGATCGGCGAAGTAGCCGGCGACATCATCGAGAAGTCGCTGTTGGTTACCCGGATCCGGACGGTCAAGAACGAAGTCATCTCGGTGCCCAATTCGCAAGTGATGAACAGCCATACCATCAATTACAGCACCGACGCGCCAGAAAAGGGGCTGATCATCCATACCAACATCACCATGGGCTACGAGATCCCTTGGCAATGCGTGCATGAAATCGCGTTGGCCGCAGCCGGCAAGGTCGATTACCTGGAAGCCGAGCCGAAGCCATTTGTCTTGCAAAGCAGCCTGGATGATTTTTACGTGACCTACCAGGTCAATGCGTATACGAAGGATCCCGGCAAGCAGGCGTTGATCTATTCAGACCTGCACAAACACCTGCTCGATGAATTCCACGCGGCGGGCATCGAGCTGTTGTCTCCGCATTTCCGTGCCGTGCGCGATGGAAGCGCGCGCGAGATGCCTCCCGAAAGCCGGCAAGGGAACGATTTCGTCCCGCCGATCCGTGTGGGCGTCGGCCGGGGCGACCGCACGGAGTGAGTGTCGGCTAGATTTTGTACTTTTACGCGCTTGAAAGATATGATGATGCGCCATTACTTTTCCCTTGCCGCGATGGCGTTTTTCCTGCTCGATGCCGGAGCAGCGACGGTAGACACGGTTTCCGTACCGAGCGCAGCGATGGGCAAAACGATCCAGGCGGTTGTCGTCACGCCCGATGGGTATGCGGGCCGGGATTCGCTTCCGGTTATCTACCTGCTCCATGGATACAGCGGCGATTACGCCAATTGGGTAAACCGCGTCCCCGCGATAAAGGAAATGGCCGATCGCTATGGGATGATCGTCGTCTGCCCGGACGGCGGGTACGGCAGCTGGTACTGGGACAGTCCGGAAGATCCCGCTTTCCGTTACGAAACGTTTGTGTCGGGCGAATTGGTGGCTTGGGTGGATGGACATTACAAAACGAGGAAGGGGCGTGGCGGCCGGGCGATCACCGGACTCAGCATGGGGGGGCATGGTGCGCTTTACCTGGCCATGAAACATCCCGACGTGTACGGGGCCGCCGGCAGTACGGCTGGCGGGGTGGATATCCGTCCATTTCCGCTCAATTGGGATATGGCCAAACGTTTGGGCAGCTATGCCGAATATCCGGAACGCTGGGAAGCACACACGGTCATCAATCAGCTTCATCGCATTACCCCCGGTATGCTATCGCTCATTATCGACTGTGGCACAGAAGATTTCTTTTACGGAGTTAATGAACGGCTTCATCTGAAGCTCTTGGAGCATAATATCCCGCACACCTACATCACCGGCCCCGGGGCCCATAATTGGGAGTATTGGCAGCAATCCATCCTGTATCAACTTTCATACTTCCATACCTTCTTTTCCAAGGGCGTCGATCGATGACGCGATCCCCCATGTAGCCGCAGGTTGGGCGCTAAATGCCCGGATCATTTGGCCGCTTTCCCCGGATTTTGTAGTTTTGCCGCCATCCGAACTTTGCTTAGCTGCATCCATCCGTTTAGTGTAATTGACGTAACTGTATGATTCCATCCATTTTATCTTCGCCTTCACACCCGTTTTACAATTGGACACATGACCTGTTGGTCAAATGGGGCGTGCCCGAACAGCAGGCCAATTTCGCGAATTTCGTTGCGCTTCTGCTGTTGTTGCTCGTGCTGTTGGGCATCGTTGATTTCGTGACGCGCAAGGTCTTGGTAAGCGCCCTGACCAAGGCCGCCAACAAATCGCGGCTTAGATTCGATGATTACCTGGTGCGCAACAAGGCGTTGATCCATTTTGCACGGTTGATCCCGCTCATCGTGTCGATCCACTTCATCCCGGTCGTATTCTCCGGTTTTCCGACCTGGATCGCTCCGGTGCGCAAATTCGTGGATATCCTGTTGGTGTTTGCGTGGGTGATGCTTGTCCGGGCATTGCTGCGCTCGGTACGCGACCATTTGCGCACGCGAAAGGGATTTGACGACAAGCCGTTGGATAGTTACCTGCAGGTCATCAACATCTTCCTGTTTTTCATCGCCGGCATCATCGTTTTCTCGATGGTAACGGGCAAGTCGCCCTGGGTGTTCCTGGGCACGCTGGGTGCGGCATCCGCGATCCTGATGCTGGTCTTCAAGGATACCATCTTGGGCTTCGTGGCCAGCATCCAGGTATCGACCAACGACATGGTCCGTGTGGGCGATTGGATAGAGATGCCCAAATACGGTGCCGATGGCGATGTCATCGAGATCAACCTCAATACCGTGAAGGTCAGGAACTGGGACAAGACCATCACCACGCTGCCCACCTATACGCTCATCACCGATTCGTTCAAGAACTGGCGTGGCATGCATAGCGTGGGTGGGCGACGCATCAAACGGTCGATAAACGTCAAGATTTCATCCATCCGTTACCTGGAAAAGGACGAAATCAGGAAGCTTGAGAAAATCCAGTTGCTGCAGGCGTATATCGAGGGGCGGCAGCAAGAGATTGAACGGTACAACACGGAAAGCGGGGCGGATCCATCCATGCCCGTGAACGGGCGCAAAATGACCAACGTGGGCCTTTTCAGGCAATACATCACCGAGTATACGAAACACCATCCGTTGATCCACAAAGAGTTCACGATGCTGGTGCGCCAGCTTCAGCCTACCGAACATGGTTTGCCCATCGAATTGTACATGTATGTTTCCGATACGCGCTGGGCGGTATACGAGAACGTGATGGCCGACATCTTCGATCACCTCTTGGCCGCGATCAAGTACTTCGGGTTGGAAATCTTTGAAGCCCCTTCTTCCGACGATATCCGGGGGCTCCGGATCGGCGCCAACCCTTAATCCGCTACGCGTTGCACGGCATAGAATCCGGATGCGCTGCCGTCCGGATAGTGTACCTTGCATGTGTATTCGTAGGCATTGCCCGTCGAAACCCCGTTGTCTTCCCATTCGGATACCGCCCGGTCAAATGAGCCCAGGGTCTCGAACGCGCCGCCATTCACCGCTTTATAGATGACGATCCGGCCTTCGTTTCCAGGAGGCAGTATCCATCGGATCGTTATGGTTGCAGACTCGGACCGCTCCACGGTGAATGACGTGGGCCCGGCGGCAACCAGGTTGCGCAATGTACGGACGCCCAGCAGCGCCGATTCCGGAGAGCGCAAGCCCGCGTCGTCAACGGCTTGGACCATGTACTCGTAGCGCGTATCCGGTTTGAAAAGGGAATCCACCAGCGCCACGACGGCACTGTCTATCGGGATGGTGGCTACGCTTTCCCAGGCCGATTGCCCACGCTCGCGACGGAAAAGCTCGTGCCTCACCACGTCTTTGCTGCTGCTCGGCGTCCAGGTCAGCTTGACTTGCCTGTCGGCCAGCTGGAAATCCGAGAATTGGGGGGCGACCGGCGGGATGCGGTCGGGCTTGCTCACCGTGGCGATGGCCGATTCGCCGGAGGTATTGTGGTTGTGGTCCACGGCACGGACCCGGAAATAGATCTCCTCGCTCAGGGTGGCCAAGGAGAGTGTGTCCGTGAATACCGTGTCGGGTATGGCGCGATCCACCGCCGAAGTAAAGAAATGTGTCGAATCGTTGCTGTACGAAACGATGTAGCCCATCACGTCCCGTTCGGGGCTGGGGGTCCAGGAGAGGGTAAGTATGCCCAGCGTATCGATTTTCCCGGACAATCCGGTAGGTGGCGAAGGTGGTATGCTATCCAGGAAGGCCACGTGCGCCGCCATGGACACGGCCGCGTTCTTGGCCGTATCCGTGGCCGCCACGATGTAGTAGTTCGGCGCATCGGTACGCGGATCCCTGTCAACGAACCGGCGGGCGCCCTTGGCGAGCGGTGCGTCGGTCAACGGCTCGAAGCCGCTGAGCGAGTTTTCGGCGCTGCGCCCGATCAGGAATCCGGCGAGGTCGGGCGTATCGTCGGCCTCCCACGTCAACGCCACGCCGCCATCATCCAGGATGGTGGTCTGTAGGTTGCGCGGCGCGGCTGGCGGTGTCCGGTCGCGCCCCATGCCCTGTATCGGGTCGCTGGGATCGCTCAATTGCCCGAACGCATCGATGCCGACCAACCGGTACCAATAGGGCCTGTAGTTTTCGGCCAGCGAGTCCGAATAGGTGAAATCGGGATTGTCAAGGCCCAGTGCCGGGTTGTCGAATTGGATGTATGGCCTGTCGTTGAGGCGTTGGTACCTGTTGCCATCGGCCGATCGCTCGATGTAAAACGCCGTGAATGCCGATTGGTGCGCGTGTTTGTCCCAATGCAGCGTCACGCGGCGTTCGTGCTCGTCGATCGATCGCCAGACGGGGCGCAGGGCTGCCGTTTCGGCTACCGTCTGAAGGGCGGTTTCCCCGGTGTCGACGGGGAAATAATCGACCAGCGGCGCGGCCGCGAAAATCCGGTACGCGTATAGCTTGCCGGGCTGCACCGTGCGGTCGGTGAAGGCCAAGCCCGCATATTGCGCCGTTTCGTAGGATAGGTCTGCCGCCAGTAGCGTAAACGAATACCGATTGGTGAGTTCGTCGGCCTTGTCGGCCAAGCCCACCGCCGGTTGGTTGCCGAACTCCTTGCCGTACAAGGCCTGGGCCGCGATGAGCGGATAGGCGTTTGCGGTGTCCGAGCCAAATCGTTGCCAGTCTTCGAGTGGGCGGGGCTTCAGCGGCTCGCCCGTCAGGTCCACCCACGCCGATGCGCTATCGTCCGCGATCTCGCGGCGTTGCACCACGTAGCCGGTGCGGTTGAGCAATGTCCAGCCGCCGGCCCTTGACGGCGCCCAGCGCAGCATGACCGCATGGTCGCGAAACTGGGCCTGGACAGCGATGCGCACCACGGCCGAGTCGGCCGCCCGCTGGTGCAGCAACGCCGTGTCGAGCGCCTGGCCGTGGCCGTGAAAGCCGGCACAAAGGATGATCAATAGGATATTGCTGATGCGTTTCATGGCCATTAGGGTGTGATGGTGAATTCCTTGGTTACCGCCGAAGTCTTTTTCCATTGGCCGTTGGGCAACGGTACGTGATATTCGAAATCGATGCGGTAGCGATAGCCGGCCAGCGGCAACGGATACGCCGTTGCGCCCAGCGTCCGCAACCTGCTCCGCGTGGCGTTGTCCAGCAGGTCAAACGTTAGCGGATAAGGCACCGATGTCGCTTCGGTCGTGGCGAGCAACGTGGCGCTGGCATAGCGGTTCGCCCGGTTTTTCATCTCATTGATCATGGCGATGGCATACCAGTCGAACAGATCGTTCACCGTGTAGCGGAGTCCGGTCGAGGCAATGATGGTACCGGCGGCGGCAAACGGATTTTGCGCACCGGTGGTTGCCGGGTAGCCGACCATCGTGGCGGCACCGCCTTGCAATTGGCCGGCCACCCCGAATCCGCCCGGAGCCGCCGTGGCTTCGGATGCAGGCGGGATGGTGGGGATGAGCGGCGCGAAATTGCCCGTCATGTTCAGCGTGTTGGTCGGCGGCGTGTACCGCGATGGATTGAGCCGGATCAGCGAGACCGCGGTCTGGTTGCGCGTGATGGCCAGGACACCATGGTTCCCCACGTTGATGTTCCGGTAGCGATAGGCCAAGCCTGGCACCGCGGGTAGGACGGGCAACGGCATGGTTTTGCTGGAGATGTTGCGTAGGCTCTCGAACGTGCCGTAAAACTGGTTGATGGCGGTCAACTGCGGGTTGGTCTGTACGAATGCACCGTCTGCGGTGAGGTGGTGCGCCAGGCGTACCAGCGTAGCGGCCGTGGTGGTGCCGGGCGCCTCGAGTATATCGAAACCTTCACCCGAAACGGTGGCTTCCATCGTCTTGGCGCCGAATCGGTACGTAGCGTTGCCGAGCGTCACGCCGGCCATCTTCTCGCCGAACGATTGGTGGCGGCTGGTACGGAACGGCAGTTCGAACAACACCGTGATCTGTTCGCGGGAGGCGCTTGATTGGCCTATGTTCCGCCTTTTCAGTTCGACACCCGACTGGTAATTACGCAAGACCGCATGGCCTTCCTCATCCAGCTCTTCGAAATCGATCCCACCCAGCATGCGGCGTTCCAACACCTGCACGGCCCGATAAGGGACGGTGCTGTGCAGCTGCGGGTACGTCGGATTCGGTACGGTATGTTTTACCAGCTGCAACCGATAGGTGCGGGAAGGATCCAATGCAGGCATGTCGAACGTCGCCAGATCCTGGCCGGCATTGTAGGTAATGGCCGTTTCCATGGGCGTGCCGCCGCTGCCGACGGGCGTGAACCGGGCAAGGAAGGTATGGCGGAACGCCGGTATCATCGCCGTGACGCCGGGAGGCATGGCCTGGCTCTCGGGCTCGAACAGGTAGTCCTGCTGCTTGATCTTGAAGTAACCCTTGCCGGCCATGGCGCCGAGCGCGGCGCTTTTGCCTTCCTGTGGCAGGAAGTTGGGCTGGCGGATGATGGGATACGTGAGCAGTACGTTCTCGGGCACGATGTATTCCGGGCGGTCGCCCGTCACGAAGTCCCATGCGCGCAGCTCACGCGCGATGGTGTCGTTCCTTCGCACATCGATGCGCCGGCCATCGGGCAGCAGTTGCCTCACGCGCACTTCGATGCTGGCGCGATGGGCGGTGCGGGGGTCGAACGCCTCGTCGCGGCGGATGGTAGCCAGGTAACCTTGGTCGGCTTTCTCCCAGCGTACGCCCGAAACGGGCGCATTGCCGGCCTTCTGGAGCGTATAGGCATAGATATAGGGTTCGAACCGGCGCACCACGGGTTGGCCAGCGCTTTCTTCCTCGATTTCCAGCACCTCGTTCATCGCGAAATTGAAGGAGGTCTGGATGTCGCTGAATACGCTTGTCGGCGAGCCGTCGTCGGTGGCACGCATGTCGTTGATGAATTCCAGCCCCGCCAAGGGATCGTTGGTCACGATGGTGCATTCCTCGCCGAACTCCATGTTGAAATTGCAATGGCCGGAGATGGCACCGTTCAGGATGCTGTACCGGAAGGCGGCCCGGCCCTGGAAGTAATTCGGGTTGGGTAGCTTGGCCCGCATGGCCAATGCCGCCGCGGCATTCAGGATGCTGAATTTGCCTTGGATGAAGAAGAGGTCGATCTTGATGCCGATATCGCCTTCGATGGCCGCGTAGGCCTGCCCCTGGGCATACCAACCGTTGACACCGGGCGCCTCACCGCTTTCGGCGCACACCCGGCTGCTGTTTTCCGAAATGTTCACGTCGAAGCCCAGCATCAGGCGGAGCCGCGCGTAGAACATGAGGAAATTGAACTCGTTGGTCATGTCAAAGCTCATCCCGAACGCAAATCCCTGGCCATGCTGCAACGCCGAGTTGCTCCGCACCCGGGTTACACTGCCCGACGTGGCCGCATTGTCCAGCTGGGAGGAACCGGCATACAGCAAGTCGTGTATGAATGGGGGCAAGGGGGGCAGGTCGGCCGGGATGCCGTGGCCCACCATGATGTAGTTGGTGGCCTCCAGCCGGAGGATGCTCAGGTCGATGAGCAGTCCGCACCGCTGGTCTATCGGACGGTCTTTGCCCATGTAGAACCACCATTGGCCATCGTTGGATCCATTGAGGTCGGCGTAAAGTTCGGCGGTGACGAGCTTATCGTCTTCGCCGACGCCTCGGATGAGGCCGTAAACGTTGAGGAAGACATCGAAGTTGCCCTGGATGTATTCCCGTCCTTCGATGTTGTAGTAGCCGAACACCACCCTGGCGCGTACCGGCGGGTTGCCGCTCCGGTCTTTCATTTGGTTCATCACGTAGCCATTGCCTTCGAACTCGATGAGCTGGAGGCCGCCGCTCGTGCTGAACTGCGCCCGTAGCGTCACGTCCATGTTGAACACGTCTTCCTTGGGCTGGGTACCCAGCACCACGGTGGCCATGAAACCCAGGCCGGCGTTCCGGTCGGGCCGGTAGGTGATGCCCGAGGACAACCCCGGGCCTTCCGAAGTCCCTGAGGGCGCATCGAGCGTGGCCTGTGCACCGCCGGCGGCCGGCGGGCGGTTCATGGTCATGTGGTAATAGGCCCCGCCGCCGAAGCCGTAGATGGCGAACCCGCTGAAGATGGTGATGCCGGGGTCGATCTTGATGAGGCCATCCACGTACCAATAATCGTAGAAGGAGGTCGGATCGGCCGCATTTCCGACGGTGCCGAACCGCGTTTCCAGCCTGCCCTTTATCCCCATGGGCAGCTCGGCCGTGATGCGGCCGAACACCCCGTCACCGTAGATTTCGTGGCGGTCATAGAACTTCAATAGCCCGCCCAGCTTGAATCCGTTGAAGTCGCAGTCGATGCCGATCTCGGTCACCTCCACGCCATCGATGCTGAACGCGAAAGGCGAAAGTCGCATGCGGCCGACCACGTTGAGGCCCAGGCTGGCCTTGAAGCCCACGTCGGATAACGACAGCTCGGTCACGAAGCCGAGTTTGGGCAGCAGGTCGTCGCCCTGGTTATCCATGCTGAGCGTGATGTCGCGGATGTTGAGCGGGAAGCCGCCAGCGGTATGCTGGGGCGAGGCGAACGAGAATACCATCTGAGAGCCATCCTGCGTCCGGTTTACCCGCGAGAACTTGAAGAACCGCGGGTCTTCGGTATCGAACGCGAAGTTCTCGAAGATGATGCCCGACATGCTCAACCCCGGTATGTTGCCGATCTCGGCCGAATCCAGGCCCACGCTACCGTTGAACAGCCCCTGGAACCGTGCCTTGCTCGAGGAGGAGCTGTAGCTGAACCGCAGGTAGGAGGAGCGGGCCAGGGTCATGGACGCCTGCCAGAGACTCATCTTCAGCGGTCTATCCGGGGGTACATTGATCTGGAAATTGTATTCGACCTTGCCGTCGAAGCCCACGTTGAGCAACGACGAGTAGTCGAGCCGATGGCCTTCCTCAAAGATTGGGACGGCCAGGCTTCCGGCGATGCGGCCGCTGATGGAACGGGTCTGTACGATGCCTACGCTTACCGTATCGAGGCTGATCCGCCAGCCGGCCTCCGAAGCCGAAGCCACGTTTACCGCGCCGACGAAGCCCGTGAAGCCGGTCTTGTCGATCAACAGGTTGGAGATGTTGAACTGACGGCGGGGTTCGCCGTTATCTTCACCGTCGGTGAGCTGTTTGGGCACGCGCACCTGCACGCTCTTCAGGAAGAAGCCCTGCCACGTGTTGCGCAGGCGGGCATCGCCACCGGTCCCTCCCAACAAGGTGAAGTCATAGCCGGCAGGGAAGGCCATCGCGGCGTCGTTCTTGCTGTCGGAGAAATCGAATACGGCGTCCTGGATCTTGAAACCCCATCCGGGCCAGAAATCGAATTGGAAGGACTTGGGGAAGCTCACGCTGCCGATGAATCCCCATTGCTCGCCGGCGTCGCGCGTGCTGCGGTCCAGCAACAGATTGAGGTGCCCGGATACCTGGCCGGTTTCTTCGATCTGGCCGGTGGCCTCGTTTTCCGGCAACACCGTTTCGCGGGGGAGGCGCACTTCGATGGCCAGCTTCAATGATTTGAAGCCGCTGCAATCCCAGGAGAATTTCGTGATTTCCTCCAGCCCGGTCGGCCCGGAGGCGTCCACCCGGGTGCGGCCTTTCAGCACCAGCGAATAGTTGTCCGGGCGCACGTCGCCGATGACCAGGTCGCGCTCGAGGAACACGTCGAACTCCTCGCGGAATCCGCCGGGTACGATGCAGGCTTCGGTCGCGAAGACGACGGGGTGGCCCGCGAATTCACCGGGAAACTCGTAGCCGAACACGAATCGCGCACGCGCTTGGTTGTGCGAGAAGGTGATCGATTCGATCTTGGCGATGATCTTATGCCCATCGATGGCCTGGTCCCACCCGAAGGGAACGGCCAGCGCGGACTCGCCGAATGCCAATCCGCCACCGATACCCGGCGAGATGTCATTCACGCCCGTGACGTGGATGAGGTTGTCGGCCAGGTTGCCACCACCGCTGGCCTTGACCGATCCGGCGAACATGCGCTTGCCGCCGCCGGGAACTTCACCGGCCTTGAGTGCCGAAAATTCGACCAATACGCGGTTGACGACAAAACCGAAGTTGGTGATGACGCCCCGCCCGGTGTAGGTACGTTCGCCTGCCCCGCCGGTGATGTGGGTCACCTCCATGTCGAACTGGCCCACCTTGATCCGCTCGCCGACGCTGATCTCGAAAGCCCGCCCGGGCGTGAGGTAGGTATATTCCTGATCGCAATCGGCCTCGCATGGGCTCCGCTCCGTGGATTCGCGGCCCGCGCGTTCTTCGGTAGCCCCCCTTCTCGGTTTCAACTCGACTTGCCAGGTATCACTGACGCTGTAGGCGGCGCTGTTCCACCCGCCCGTCGGGTCGTCCAGCCATTTTATCCGCCAATAATAGATGCCTGAATCCTTGATGTGGATCGTGGTTGACAGGTTCTTGTAAACCCGGTTCATTACCGTGTCCCATTTCACTTCGGTGGTGGAGCCCGCCGCCATAAACGTTTCGTCGAGCTTGAACTCGCGGTGATAGGCGATGCTGTCGAACCGGTTGTTGAGGGCCACTTCGAGTACGGCCGTTTCGTGGATGCGGAATGGATAACCACCGTAACGGGCCGGGTTGTTGGCATGGATCACCGTGGTGGGCGAAATCGTTTGCAGTGCGGGCGCATCGCCCGTCTTGAAACGGAATTCGACCATACCGGTGTCTATGGTGCTTCGATTCGCGGGTAAGTTGGGCGTCGATTTGGGCATACCGGCTGTGAATTTGCCGGTCGCTTTTTTCTTGATGGGAGAGCCCCGCTCGTTGATGGTCACCTCCGCCTCCCAGGTATACGTATCGCCCCGCCTGCCGTAATTGTAGAAGTCGTCGTCGGTGGTTTCCTCCATCCCGGGGCTCACGATCACGTGCTGGGCCTGCTCCTGGGTCAGCGACCGGCTACCCGCCGACCACCGTTGCGCCTCGAGCGGATTGGGATCCCAATCGAGCTCCCGGGAGAAAGACGAAGATTGCCGGTAGTCGTTCTCGATCGAGAAATCGGCGGAGAAGGACCGGAAATCGGCTTTGTAGGGCTCGTATTTGATGATGATGGGCATACCCTGGAAGGGCATGTGCGTGTTGTTGGCCGGGAAGGTTTTGAAGCTCAACGAGGTATTGGGCGGCGCTTCGCCCCATTTGAAGGTATAGACCGGGCTCTTGCCCCCATTCTGGATGGGCAATGGGTTGAGCGGGTCTGCCGAAGCCGCCGTGACCTGGATCGCATACGTGCGGCCCAGCAGCAGGGGCGAGGCAAAGCCCACGGGCATGACCATGTGGGTCACCACCCGCGCCGCATCGCTGACGGTGTGGCGGTAGAACGCCAGCGGTTCGCTGGGGATATCGATGGCCTGGATGACCTGGTTGGGGTCGCGCGTATCGTCTGGCAGCAATTCGGCCATGAGTACGGTATACTGCAATGCGGTGCCTCCGGCAAGGCCTGCCGGCGCCTGCCATTGCAGGCGTAACGAGCCATCGGTAGACGCCCTGACATCGAATGGCCCCAAGTTGGTTTGCACCCCACCCACGTCGTTGACGGTCTGGAGCAACGGCGGGTCGTACACGCGGGCATACACCGAAACGCATTGGCCAGTCGGGCCATTCACGGGTTGCGAGAAATCCGGCCTGTTGATCTGCGGATTGACCTCATAGGCCTCGAAACAGAAATTGTAGGAGCCTTCGGGCAAGCGTCCGCTGCCATCGGCGTATGAATAGAAGTATTCGATCGGCACGATCCGCCCAGCCGTCCAGATTTCGACGTTGCTGGTGCTGAACGTGCTGCGGATGCGGTCGCCGGTGAAGATTTCGGTGGCCCGGGGCGCAAGCGTGAGGTAATGCGCCTCGGTCAGGCTGCTGCGCACGGTCCGAACCGTCACCTCGGGCCCTTCCAGCCGGCCCTCGACCACGACGGTGACCGGTGCATCGGTCAGGTTGGTGATCCGTACGAGCGTACGGCCGACCAAATTGTTCAGCTCGTTGATCTGGGCCGCGATCTCGCGGGGTCCGGTCACGGTGGTCATCACCTGTACCTTGTCTTGCGCAGTGGCTGCCCAAGCTGCGGTCAGTAACAATCCGATGGTGTATAGTAGCCGTTTCATGGTTGTCAAAAGCTTACCGAATAACTGAAGTTTGTGCGCATTTCCGAAAAATCGGTGAACCCCAAGCCATCGTATTGGGCTTGGTACCGGTTGGTGAGGTAGCCACCGTTCAGCGTAAACGTATGCCGCAACCAGGTGTAGCCCACCGTGAGCGATGTGGTCGATGTAAATCCGTCGCCCTGCCCGTTGGTGCGCCTGAATTGGAGGTTTTCCGAAAGCGTAGCCCGCAGCTTATCGTCCAGGAAACGTTTCGATACGGCGAGGTTCGGGCTTAGGTTCATGATTTTTCGCAGGGCCACATCCGTTTGGTTGTAGGTGAGCGAAAGATTGGCGTTCAGCTTTTTTTCGGGCATGCCAAATTGATAACCAAGCGAAGAGATGAAGGTGTTCGCGTTCGAGTACTGCTCGGTAAACCGGTTGAGGTCGTTGGTATTCTGCATGTAGGCGCTCAGGGTCAGCTGCTGGTCGATCCCTTCGCCCACGGTGGGGCGATAGCTCACCACGCCGCCGAAATTGCCGTTGATGACGCGTATGGCGGTGGTGTCGTTGAAGAGGTCGCCCACGCCCCGGTTTTGGCTCACCCCGAAATTGGAGTAATCCAGGCTGATGTTCAACTGGCTGGTGGCCGCGAAGTTCACATTGGCCGAAAGCACCTGCCTGAGCGTGGTGGCGTAGCGTTTGCTGTTGAGGTTGTCGCGGCCGCCACCGTAGGAGAGGTTTACGGATACCTTGCCCCGCCAGAGGTTGAACGATGGGTCTACCGTAAACTGTTCGACATCATGCTGGAAGTAATAGGCACCAAGCGATCGATAGCCGGGGTCTATGCGCCGGTACGAGCCCCGCAGGCTGCCGAAGCCGAGCGTGTACCCGAGCGACGTGGATAGGGCCGTGAAGAATCCGCTGGTGCTGTTCACGTTGATGTATCGGCTGATGTAGCGGAGCGCAGGGTTATTGGCCGAATCGATCAGGTTCTTTTCGCGCGTGTCGCGCGTCAGGAAGCTCACCCCGGCATCCAGGTCGAAGTTAAGGCGGTTGCGGAGCAATCCCACGTGGCTCTTGATGCCCAGGGCCATGTTTTCTTCGGGGCTCACCTGCGATTCGAGGGATACCGGCGCGATGGAGTTTTCCTTGTCCCATGCGCGCATCATCACCAGGTCTACGAAGCGGTTGCGCGTGCCGTAGCCGAGCTTGGCCGCGTAACCAAGCCGTTGGTAGGTGGGCCGGATGTAGCCGAAACGCGGATCGGCATGGAGCGTATCTTCCTGTACGGCGCGGTTGAAACGGCCGTAGATGAACCCGACGCGGAGCTTGCCGGGGTTGAGTTCGACGCCGCCGCCGAGGAAATTGGCCCCCGCCAGCGTGAACTCGGAAAACCGGACATTGCGGTAGCCCGCATGGACCGTGATCCACTTGTAGTAGGGGCTCACGCCGTATTGGTTGAAGGGTTGCGAGAACCGGCGTTCCTGTTCGCTCACCACAAGTGAAAAAGGCATGGTAATGCCATACACCGACACCACGGGCGCACCGGTCAGGTACCAATTGAAGGGCTGGCGTCGGTTGCCGATGCCGTTGGCCTGGTAGAAAGCCGAGCTGAACGTGACCGAACCCTTGACGGAGAATGGCGTTTGCTGGCCGATGCCCGCCAGGTCCTGTGCCAAGGAATGGACGGGCACCGTGCAAGACAGCGAGAGTGCCATCACCGCGATGCGATAGGCCGCTTTCATCAATGTGCCAAGCCTAACAACTCCATGGCTTGCGCATAGCCCAGCTTTTCGATATCAACACCGCGGGCCTGTATCGTGATGGTCCTCCCCGGGGGGATAACCACATAGCGGAACTGGGCAGCGGAAAGGTCCGTGTAATTGTTGGAGGGCGTTTCGGTGGCCGTGATCACCACCTGGTTGGGGTTGGCCGTGGTGAGCGACCAGCGCACATCGACCTCCCAATAGCCGTTCACTTTGCTCGGTATCTGCCATTGCCAGTAGTCGTTGGGTGCATTCGGCCCCTGCGGTGCCCGCAAGTACACGAGCACGACACCGCCGTTGTCATTCAGCGTTTTGATGTTTGCGACGCCGACCGCGTTGAGGACCGGATTGGGTACGGTGTGTGCTTTTTGTTTTAACCAGCTTTCGTCGGTATCCCAGTCGATGGTCGTCCACTGCGTGCCGACCACGTTGGCCGTACCTTGTAGATTGATGGGCGAGCTTCCCCAGCCGTTTGCGGTCTTCGGGCCGTAGAGGTCGGCATTCTGCCTGTTGAGGTAGTAGTCTCCAACGACGCCCAACGCACTGCCCGGTGTGCCCGTACCGCTGTGGATCACCGAACCATTGGTTCCTGCCTGGCCTTGAGGTCCTTGCGGCCCGGTTGGCCCTTGTGGGCCAGCGGGTCCGATTGGCCCGCGTTCGCCGACAGCCCCTCGCGGTCCTTGCGGTCCAGTCGCTCCACGTTCACCGGCCGGGCCCTGCGGTCCGGCAGGTCCTTGCGGGCCAATCGGGCCCCGTTCACCCGCTGGGCCGCGTGCCCCGGCAGGTCCAGCGGGGCCTCGTTCCCCAGCCGGTCCTTGAGGCCCGATGGCACCTCGTTCGCCCTGTGCGCCGCGTGCGCCGGCAGGGCCCTGCGCACCGCGTGGACCGGCTGGTCCGGAGAGGTTCAACGGCGTACCCCAACCGGCTTCGCTCTTCGGGCCGTAGAGCGAACTGCCGGCAATATCAAGGTACATATCGCCAGCGTTGCCCACCGACCCGGCGGGTGCTCCGGATCCACTGAGGAAGGCCGATCCCGGCCGACCCGGAATACCCGGGTCGCCAGCGGGGCCTGTAGGCCCCGGATCGCCTTTTTCACAACTCGCCACGGTCAAGGCCGCGGCAAAAAGCATTGCAAGTAGTGTATTGTTCATCTGTTTCATGGTCTAATTGTGATCCCCGACACCGCAGTGGATTTTACGACCCAAAAGTAGTTGTGGGACACTTCCGCGTCAACTACATGAACATGTAGTTGACAGCCCGAGCAGAAGCCGGTACTTTTGACCTATCGTTCGAAACACGCCTGCGATGGCATTTCGAAAACACGGAATAAGGGTACTACAGTTATAGGGATATGATGAGCAAAAACACAGGGATTTCCGGATTATTCATCGCTTGCGCGCTGCTCGTTGGCTCGGGTACTGCACACGCGCAGGTCTTGAAGAAACTGGCCAAGAAGGCAGAGAAAGCGGCCGAACGGACCATCGAGCGCCGGGTGGAGCGCGAGGCCGAGAAGAAGACCGACGAGGCGCTGGACAAAGTCTTCGAAGCGGGGCAGGATAAAGGAGGGAAGGACAGCCAAAAGGGGGGAAAGACAGCGGGCGACCCATCGGGTTCGGGTGGGGTAGCGGAAGCGGGGAACGCCGGGCAAGCGGTGGGCAACGGCGCATCGTCGAAGACATTCGCGGCGTACGGCAAATTCGACTTTATACCGGGCGAAAGGATCATCGCCGCGGAAGATTTCGCACAAGACGCAACGGGAGATTTCCCCGCCAAGTGGAACACCGATGGGAGCGGGGAAATCAAGACCATCGATGGGTCGGAACACCGTTGGCTCGCGCTAACGGCCAAGGGAAGCGTCACGCCCGATTTCATCACCGATTTACCGGAGAATTTCACCTTGGAGTTCGACTTGGCCGTGACGCCGGGGTTCAGTTTCTATAACTCGGCACTGATGGTGTCGATGGCAAAGCTCACTGGAGCCAATAACTTCAACGCCTGGAGCCGGTTCGGCCGTAACCGGGCCAGCGGCGTAACGGTTTGGCTCCATCCGCAAGATGCGGGCAGTGCGCCATTGGGCCACAGCGGATACGAGCTGTGGACAGACGGCAAGAAAGCCATGGACAACAGCATGGGGTCATTGGGGGCATTCAATGCCAAGGACAAAAACATCGTCCGCGTTTCGATCTGGCGGCAAAAGCAGCGCATGCGCGTGTATGTGGATGAAAACAAGATCTGGGATCTGCCAAGGGCATTCACCGAAGGGGTGGGGTACAATGGCTTGGTCTTTAGCCGGGATGGGGCCAAAGACGGCGAAGAATTCTACATCAGCAACGTACGCCTTGCCGTGGGGGCGCCCGATACGCGCAACAAGCTGATCACCGAAGGGAAATTCGTGACCACGGGTATCCATTTCAACTCCGGTTCGGCCACGATCAGGCCCGAGTCATACGGCGTGTTGAAGGACATCGCGACGGTATTGAACGAAAATCCCGCCGTGAACGTGTCGATCGTGGGCCATACCGACAGCGACGGGAGCGACGAACTGAACCTGAAGCTATCGAAGGATCGCGCCGCCTCGGTCAAAGCCGCGCTGTCCGGCGAATTCGGGATTGACGCCAGCCGGATGCAGACCGATGGGAAGGGCGAAAATGAGCCTGTGGGCGACAACGGCACCGCCGAAGGGAAGGCGCAGAACCGGCGCGTCGAGTTCATCAAAAGGTAGCCCGCGCGCATGTCCAACGGTCAGTTCCACTGCGGGTTCTGCGGGAAATTGGCCACATGCGCATACTTTGGGCCCAGTGTCACGATTGCTTCCTTCCAGAGGTTTTCGCGATCATCGACAAAGGTGATGGCTGGGTTGTAGTCATTGCTGATCACCCAGGCATTATCTTTCAGCTCGTCATCCAACTGGCCGGGGCTCCATCCGGAATAGCCGATGAAAAACTTGATTTCGTCATGCGCGACGTCGCCGTTGCGGATGAGCAGCCGGGCGCTCTCGAAGTTACCACCCCAATAGATGCCATTACCCAGCCCGATGCCGCTATTCAGCTTGTCGTAGCACCGATGGATGAAATGGATGCTGTCCTGTGCCACGGGCCCGCCAAAGAACAACGGGAAATCCGCTTCCGGGAAATCGTGCATCACATCCCGGAGTCGCAGGTTCGCGGGTTGGTTGAGCACGTAGCCCACGGTGCCATCCTGCTCGTGGTGTTCGCAAAGCAAGACGACGGCACGTTGGAAATTCGAGTCGAGCATAAACGGCTCAGCAATCAATAAGCTGGCTACCTGGGGAATGTTTTTGTTGAACATGGCGACCTCCTTTAAAACCCAATACCCAACCGGTGCAACAATGCTGCCAAGGTATCGCCCGGTTCAAGCAGGTGCGCTTGCAGGCCTAGCCGGGCGGCGGTCTCGATGTGCTGCGGGCTATCATCCACAAATAGGGTTTCGGCGGCATCCAGACCGTGCGTATCCAGGACAAACCTGAATATCGCTGCATCCGGCTTGCGCATGCCCATCAGGTGTGAGTAATAATCCCGTTCGAAAAAACCCGAATTGCCATCCAGGCCGAATTCACGTTTCAGGTGGGCCATGATCCATTCGTAGTGCAGTTCGTTATTGTTGCTCAGCAGGAACGTCCGGAAACGACCCTTCAATCGCAGCAGCAATTCGTGGTGCCCGGGCCGTACGCCGACGAGTAGGCTGTTCCACGCGTCATCGATTACGCCGTCTTCGAGATCGCCGTTGCCAATGGCTTTCCGGAGCTCATTGCGGAATTGCCCGGCGGAGATAAGGCCCTTATCAAAGGCATCGAACAGTGCGTGCTGCGCCTTGTGTCCATAAAATGCATCGACATCGGGCACGCCCAAATCAATGAATGATTGCCTTAACCGGCTGAAATCGATATCGAACAGCACATTGCCGTAGTCGAGGATGATGTTGGCTACATTTTGCATAAAAATTTCACAATCTATGCGCAAAGATGTACATTTGCCCTCGCAAAACCACAACTATTTGCACTGCGCCTATAGCTCAGTCGGTTAGAGTAGAAGACTCATAATCTTTTGGTCCCTGGTTCGAGCCCAGGTGGGCGCACATGAAAAAGTCCTTTTTCGCAAAAAAGGGCTTTTTTTATGTGCTACCCCTTTTCCCTGCCTTTTCGTTATTATTCTCAGCCACCCGAAACCTGACGATCTTCCCGATCAGTTCGTAAGGTATAGGTCGGTCAAGTGGAAACTGCACAGAACCCTTGCCCTGTTTGTAGGCCGAAAGTTCTTCCTGGAATTCATTGTGGCCGGTCGGCGTTGCATAAAACCCGATGTGATTCTTGAACGCAGCGAAATAGACCAATGGCTTTCTGTTCGTTTTGTAGGCCGGCATTCCATAAGCGAACGTTTCCGTTGCACCGGGTGCGTTGTCTTTTATCAGCGTTCTCATGCGACGCAAAATTTCGCGTACGTTCTCCGGAAACTGTTGGATGTAACTTTCGATTTCGTTCATTGCTTCACTGTTTTATTGTAGCGCTTGTTCAAACACCGCATTGCAGGCCAAAGGACAACGTTTAAACCACCTCGCTATGAATTTTTTGCAAATTATCGATTTGCCTACCCGATTGCCTTGCCATAAGGCAAGAAATGGTGTCCGTTCAAAACACTACTTTTGTAAAAGCGCATAACATTGGTAAACTATGGATCCTTCAAAGCCCACAACCGTAGCCGAGTACATCGCGGCTGCGCCGGAGCACGCTCGGGAAAAACTACGGGAACTCCGCGATCTGCTGAAGTCGGTAGCGCCCAACGCTACCGAAGAACTGAAATGGGCCCGCGCTACCTGTTCTTGATCGAAAAGCCCGTCACGTTCACCTCGCCACCGTTGCCTTGCGCGGCGACACCGACGCGGAATCCCATGCCCCAAGGCACGAGCGGCCCAGCGTCGTAGTTGTCCAAAGCCGTTTTCCATTCGCCCGAACCTTCCTGCCAGGCGAAGTTGACGATATGGCCCTCGGAGACCGACATCTTCAACGTGACGTTGTCGTCATCGCCGGCGAGGCCGACTTCCGCCAGGTACTGCACATCGTCCTTGGCTATCCGCCATACCTTCACCTGCTTGCCGTAGACCCCGATGCCGATGCCCGCGATCGGGGCGCCGAAGCGGTTATTGGCACCACCCGCCATGGCCACCGAGGCACCTGTCTGTCCGGCCGTGGAACTCGCTTTTACCGTTGCGGTCACCTCGTAGTCGATGGAGGTGATCGGCTGGACCAACAGCGAGCCGATGCCGTCGTTGATCGTGGAGGCGGTCAGGAACAGGCCTTCGTCGCCGACGCGGTATTGCGGTGCCGGTTGGTTCACGCGCCAGCGCCATACGGGCTTCAGTGTCCTGAAGTCGTCGGTATAATCGAGCGAGCCCACTTCGCGGTTGTGCACGGCGTCGTTGGCGAATACCGGCCAGCCGTCTTCCGACCAGTTGATCTTTTCGAGTACGCCTTCGCGTCCCACGTATACGCTTCCGGCGCGGTTATAGGCATGATAAAGGAGGTAGAAGTCGTCGCCGTGCTTCACCACCGTGCCGTGTCCGGCGCATTTCCAATGCGCGTTGTCGACGAGTACCGGATTGTTCGCGTATTTTTCCCAGGGCCCTAACAGGTTCTTGGCCCGCGCCACGCCGGTCTTGTAGTCGCAGGTGATCTCGCAGCAACCACGGGCCGAATAGGTGGCGTAGTAGTAATCGTCGTGCTTGAACACGGCGATGCCTTCCACGAGCTGGCCTTCCCACTCGGCATCGTTCGTGAACAGCTGGTGCATTTCGCCCAGCAGTTGCGTGCGCTCGGCATTGATTTCCTGTGCCCACATCGGGGTCGGTTGACGTTTGCTATTGCCGTCTTCCTTCCAAAGCAGGTAGATCTTGCCATCGTCATCGGTCACTTCATAGGCATCGATCGAGCCGTATTCCTGGCTTACCAACGGGCCGTGGTCGGTGTATGGGCCTTCGGGCGACGATGCGCTGGCCACGGCCACCGCCAACCGGCCGGTCGCTTTGTCACGGGCCGTGTAGTACAGGTATACCTTGCCCTGGGCTTCATCATAGGCCAGCTCCGGTGCCCAGAAGTTATTCCTGGCCCAACCGGGCACGTCGGCGAACGCGTAGGAGACCTGCTCCCAATCGATCAGGTTCGTCGACTTGTAGATCGGGAACAGCGGCCCCCATTCGTTGGACGTGGCCGATGCCCAATACGTGTCGCCGATCTTGATCACCGTGGGGTCGGGGTGATCGCCCGGCAACACCGGGTTGACGATGGAAATCGGTTCCTGTTTGTTTTCGGTCTGTTGGCTGTTGCCGCAGCTGTACACCAAAGGCAATACGACCGCGGCGGAAATCCAGATAGCTTTCTTCATGGGTTGGCAACTTGTTTGTTCACGGGCCGAAAGTAGGTATTTTTTCCTTTATTCGACCCGCTGTGCGGTCTGATTTGATATTATAAATGGATTGAATGGGTATATCTGGTGTTTTGACATAGGGTTGATAAAGGTAAATCCTTGTCAACCGTTGATGAATAGCCCATTTTATATATCTTTGTAGCCTTTGATTCATGAATTTGACAGCACATACGACCGAGGGTGAAACATGGCAATCGCTAGACAGGGAATAAACGGGCCATTCATCGGCAAGGTTGGCTCGGTAATCGGATACGAGCTGAACGGGCAGAACGTCATGCGCACCGTGGGCAGGCGCACGAAACCCTTCAGTGCATTGGAGTTGCTCAATCAAGCGAAAATGAAGGCCGTGTCATCGTTCTTGGCGCCCATCAAGCCCTATGTGAAGTACGGGTTCCAACGCGAAGCGCCCGAAGGCAGCAGGGTGGGGGCTTTCCAATTGGCGCAATCGTACGTCCGCAAGCACGCGATTGCGCTGGACGGCGAGGATCGGCCGTACGTGGATCCCGCGCGGGTGTTGTTTACCAAGGGCAAGCTGGATCCGCCGTCGGCATGCACGGTTCGCAGGGAGGGGAAAAATGGCGTGGAGCTACGTTGGAAGGCGTCTGCCGTAAGGAGCCCTGACCGGCTACTGGTGCTGTTGTTTGACGGCCGTTCCTTCCGGCATTTCCATCATGGCGGTGCGGATAGGGGCAGGTTGACCGATTTTTTCGAGGTTCCGTCATTGGATCGGATCGACCAGCCGGTGCATGTGTATGCGGCGTTCGAGGATCCGTTGTTGGATCGGATTTCAGACAGTGTCTATTGCGGCGTCATCGAGCCGCTTCCTATCGAACCCGCGCCGCCGGTGATCGAAAGCAATGCGATCCCACCCAGGATAGCTGTCGACAACGCGCAATCCGGTCAGCTCGGTTTGGTCTTTCCCGACTAACGCTTTCGTTTATTCCACCACACCAGGAATCCGGTGATGGGCAGGCTCGCGCAGATGAGGCTCACCAGGAATGCCAGTACTTTGCCAGGTAATCCCCAGACGGCACCCACATGGATGTCGTAGTTGAGCATGGCCAATTGGTCGGCGAACTTCGCCCCACGGAAGGTGTGTCCGTCCATCTCCAGGGGTTCGAGCGTATAGCGATCGTAGAAATAGGCGCTTTGGTCGTAGTACGATCCGTAATCGTGGTACACCAGGATTTCGTACGAATCGTCGTCGTCGTGCAGGATCGGCGTCAGGTAGATGCCACCCACGCGGTCTACCTGCTCCATGGTGGCCATCCACGCGCTATCGAGCGGTGAGGATGCATGTTCCCAGCGGCGGTCCTTCTGCGAAACGTCGGAATGGGGGTGGTGGTGCTCGGGCTTGCCTTCGCCTCCCGAAGTGACGTAGTACAGCGCCCTGTCAAACCAGGTGAAGCTCCAGACCAGGCCCGTTACCGCCAATGCGAAGGCCAGCAGCAGGCTGTAAAAACCCAATACGTTATGGAGGTCGTAGTTCACGCGCTTGAAGCTGGCTTTCCATTTGATCTTGAAGCTTTTGTCACGCGTGCCCTTGTTCCATTTCCTCGGCCACCACATCACCATGCCGGTAACCAGCAATGCCAGGAATACGAGCGTGGCGATGCCCACGATGGGCCGGCCGATTGCATACGGCAGCCACAACGCCCTGTGCCCGTCGATGATGAACCGGAAAAAATCGAATTCGCCGCCGCCGATGGTCTGCTGCTTCCGGATGAACCCACCGGTATACGGGTTCATGAACACCACCGAGAACGTCTGCTTGCCGTTTTCCATCCCGAAATAGCCGACGGCGGCCGCGCCCGTTTCGTTGCTGTAGGTGAGCCCCGAGGGTTGCTGCGTAGGCATGTATTTGGCGGCGGTGTCCAGTAATCGACCCGGCGGCACGAAACCGCCGGGTTGAACGTCCACGAAACGCCAGGGCTCGAGCGCATCCTTGATTTCCTGCTGGAAGGCATAGAAACAGCCGGTGACGCTCACGATGAACACCACTACGCCCGAGGCGAGGCCCAGCCACAGGTGCAGCCAGTCGTTGATTCGCCGAAACAGGCCCTTGCCTTGCTTTTTCGCTTTACGTTTCATGCATAAAAACGATTCCGATACGCGTGGAGCGCGCATCGGAATCCAAAGGTCATCCGGTCGTTATTTTATCCGTCCAAGGCCACCGACGAAAGAGGCATCCACTTGGGCGCCTTTGCGCAAGGTAGCGGCGGCCACGTCGATTTCGTAGACGTTCAATACCCCGGCCACGGTCGCGGCGGCGTACGCCTTGCCATTTTCGTGGAAAGCCGCGAAGCTCCGGCCGCCGTTGCCACTGAATGTGGGAGAGCCCGCTACGGCCGTGATGGTTTTGGCCGCCAGGTCCACGATGGCGAATTTCAGGTTGTCGTCGGCCCATTGGCTTGCTTGCGTGCCGGTGCTGACCGACGCGAACAATTTGTTGTTACCTACGTACAGGGCGTGCACGATCCGCCCACCATTGGCCACGTCGGCGGTGCGAAACAGGTAATCGCTGTCAAATACCGTGGTGCCCGCGGCGATTTTCAGGATGGCCGGTTCCTTGGTGCGTTGCGAATAGCCGTAGCCGCTGTGCGATACCGTGTAGATATCCCCCGATTCGGTCGCGAAGATACCGGACCGGGTACCGAACGCGCCTGCGGGGCCGGTGCGGCCGTCCTCGATGACCTTCTCGAGCTCGAAATCCGGGTAGCTGTACACCGCTACGTACGCTTTGTCGGTGTGGTTGGTGGCCCAGCCCGTGCCGTCAAAGGGCAGGAACGTCTGGAATGCCTGGTTGCCGCGCACGGCGATACCGGTATGCAGGATCCATTCCTCGCCGATGGGGAACGACGCGTTGTTGATCGGCACCGTTTCGGTCCGGGTGATCGCGTTGGAAGCCGCATCCACGGTGACGAACGTCATAGCCGTCCCCGCGGTGGCATTGGCCGGCACGGCGACCGCCAGCAGCGATTTGCCCGTGCCGTCAAGGTCTTTCGCATCGGTAACGCCTTCCACGAAATTCAGGCCGGTTTTCGTGCCCAGCCAGGAGCCGTCGGCATAATAGGTGTTCACGTCGGTTACCCCGAGGCCGCCGATGCTGTAGAAATTTCGGCCTGCCTGCGCGTAGTCACGGTAGCCCTGTTGCAGCATGCCGTTGTTTATCAACGAAATGGTTCCGCCCATCAGGTCCTGTACGGGTACCACGTAGTTGGTGGTGGCCTCGGCGGTGCTTACGCCGACCCCCAATAGGTAGGCGGTATTTCCCAACGGGATACGGGTATCGTTGTCGTCATCCTTGTTGCAGGCAAGCGCGGCGAGCGCCAATGTGGCGCAGATGCTGCCTTTGAAGAGTTGCTTTACGGTATTCATCGCTGTGTTATTTTATGGTGAACGAAAATCTATGGGGTTAAGAAATAGCGGAGTTTGATAACGAACGAACGCCCCGGTTTCTGGAGCAGGTAATTGTCGAACAGTTCGCTGTCGGCCAGGTTCCTGCATTCGAGCGCAACGGTGTACCTGCCACCGCTGAACGCATAGTCGGCAAGGATATCGTGCGCGACCTGGCGCGGGATGACGTCGTCGTTATTCAGGCCGATTTGGTTGGGCGTCAAGTAATATTTTTCGACATAACTGAGGCCGTAATTCAGGCTGAGCGTGTTTCGGCGGTTGCCCGCCGTATGAAAGCGCGCACCCACGTTCGCGTTCCCGAACAGGTATGGCATATTCGGCAGGCGGTAGCCGTAGTTCAGGTTGGGGCTACGGGTCGTCCCGGTCAGGTTCTCGCTGACCAGGAACTCCGTGCGGTCGATGATGTCCTGGAAGGTCGCGTTCACGCTGGCGAACAGCCTGTCGTTCCAGCTATACCGGATCTCTGCTTCGCCACCCGTTGTCCTCACGTCGCCTACATTGATGTGCTGGCGATCCACGGGTTGTACCTGTTGCTGGTCCAGCCGGATGTAATCCTTGGCGTTCCGGAAGATGAAATTCCCCTCCAGGTGCAACCGATGCGGCCCGAGTTCGGGAACCGAGTACAATGCCCCCACGTTGACGTTGTCGCTCCGCTCGGGGCGGAGGTTGGAATTGCGTCGGTAGAACAGGCCATCACCCAGCAGTTCGGTAGCCTCGGGCAGTCGGTAGGTACGCTCGAAAGAAGCCTTTGCCTGCAGGTCGGGCGTGATGAAATACGCCGCGGCAAGGCCGTATCCGGCATGGAGGCGATCCAACGCGGTGGACCGGTAATCGGGGACGGTGTTGGTCGACACGTTTTCGAACGATTCGGCATGGAGGAAATAGCCCTTGCCGAATGCGGTGGCCGTGAAGCGGTCATGGGTCGCTTGCCAGGCCAAGCCCACGGTCTGTTTGCGGAGCCCTTGGGGCAGCAGGAAGGTCACGTTGTCCGGATCCTCGACGTCGCTCGATTTACGCCTGAAATCCGTCAGCACATAGTTGAGCGACACCGCGTGGTTGTCGTTGATGCCGTAGGCCAGGTTGACCGAGGCGAGGGCTTCGTTGTCCCTGTTTTTCAGCTGCGTACGCAAGAATTCGGCCGTCGTTGTCGGTGTCGTTTCCTGCAACCAATTGAAACGCAGTCGCGTGGTGTCGACGAATCGGTTGGTCGTGAGGTTATAGGCGCCATACACGGTCAGGTCCAACCCTTCCATGAGCAGCGAGGATTTCTTGTATTTCAGTGTCGGGATCACCGAATGGCTCCGTGAAGTCCGGGCACCGAACACCTGCTCCATGGTCACGCCGGTCTGGATATCACGGTCGTTGCCGGCCACGATGGCGCCGATGAGCAAGCGATCGGCAAACGCCTTTCCGGTGAGCCCGGCCTCCACCTGCGCACCGGCCGACCGATAGCCGTCGTGGAAACGCTCCACTTCCTGTCTGGGGCCGTCTTGGCCGGTGGCAAAGTCGATGGGCTCCACCAAGACCTTGTAATTGTTGTCGGAATAGTTATAGAAGGCATTCGTGCGTACGGTAAACCCCGTCTTTTTATCCGTGTATGCGCCGTTGACGCCCGCCTTGTGGGTATTGAACGAGCCGTAGCCGTACGAGACATCGAGGTAGTTGGCGTTTGCCCGGGTCACGATGTTCACCGCCCCGCCGAGCGCATCCGCTCCCAGGCTCACCGGCAGCACGCCCTTGTAGACTTCGACCCGTTCGGCCATGGTGGTCGGGAAATTGTTGAGCGTGAGCGAAGAACCGAAATTATCCATCGGGAGCCCATCCAGGAAAAACTTGACCTGCTTTCCGGTGAAGCCATTCAGCGAGAAATTGAAGGTCGACCCCAATCCGCCGTCCTCGCGTACCCGTACGCCCGTGGTCCGGTTCAATACCTGGTTGAGGTCGGCCGATGTGTTGTACAGTTGCGTCACATCCACGACGTTGATGTTGAACGCCTGTTCCTTGACTTTCCGGATGGCCGTCTTACCCGTTACGTTCACCTCCTCCAGGTTTTTCCGTTTGGTGGTGTCGGGGACGGTACCGGTCGCCTGGCCGCTGGCGGCGGATGCGGCGGCGATGGACAGTAGCAACGCGGTAATTGACTTTCGGGACGTCATTGTTCGTTTAAATAGCCTGTTTCGTTATTTAGACTAAGGATAAATAACGATGCAATATTAATGTAATATTTCCATATACAAAAAATATTTTTCCAGCCTATTGCAAATCCGATCCCGCTTTGTTTACTTTGCATTTCAAAGTGCTTTTAATATGAATCACGAGCAATTGCAGTCCGAACTGATATCCATCCGCCACCTGATGGAACGTTCGTCCAAGTTCATTTCGCTGAATGGCCTATCGGGCGTGCTTGCCGGCTGCTACGCCTTGGTGGGGGCGGCGCTGGGTTACCGCGAGGTGTACGGTTTTTCGAGCGGCGTGGGTTATCGCGACCACTACGTCAACGAAGCCGAGGTGTTGGTCCGTGTGGTCGGCATCGCCCTGGCCGTCCTGGCCCTGTCTATCGGGACGGGCGTATGGCTTTCCGTGCGCAAGGCCAGGCGGCAGGGCCACCGCATCTGGAACGTGGCCAGCCGTGGCCTGCTCAAGGCCATGGGCATTCCGCTGGTCACCGGCGGGCTGTTGATCGTCGTCCAGCTCGTCAAGGGGCAGTACGGTTTCGTCGCGCCTGCTTGCTTGGTGTTCTACGGACTGGCCTTGGTTGCCGCGGCCCAATATACCTACCGCGATGTCAGGGGTCTTGGCCTCTTGCAGATCGCGCTGGGGCTGCTCGCCGCTTGGCTGCCCGGTTACGGCATCGTCTTCTGGTCGCTCGGTTTCGGCGTGCTGCACGTCCTGTACGGCATCGTGATGTACCTCAAATACGACCGGAGGGCGGCGTGATGCTCGAACACTTCGACAAGGCATTCGAGAACCGCATCCGGTTGCAGGTCATGGCCATCCTGGCGGCCAATGAGCGGTATGATTTCAATGCGCTCAAGGAGCTCTTGGAAGTAACCGATGGCAACCTGGCCTCGCATTTGAAGGCGCTCGAGAAAGCGGGCTACATCGAGGTCATCAAGGCGTTCGTGGGGCGGAAAACCAATACGAGCTACCGCGCGACAGACCAGGGCAAAAAAGCCTTCGCCAAACACCTGGAAACATTGGCCGAGTTGATCCAGAACCAGAAACCATAACGCAACGATAGGAACAGTAAATTTTTTTATTCATTCACTTTGAAATTCAAAGTACTTTTAATCAGTAATCATGGAAAATAACAATCTTCAACAGCCGGGCTGGGGCCAGCGCCTCGCCCAATCCGTATCCGTCAAACTCCTGGTCATCGGGTTCTTGGCCCTGATCCTCCTGATCCCGTCCTTCCAGATCGGTTCGCTCATCCGGGAGCGGCAGCAGCGACAGCGGTCGGTCGTGACCGAGGTGGGGCGTAGTTGGGCCGGACCGCAGGTCATCGCCGGGCCGGTACTCGTGCTCCCGTATACCACGATGGTCAAGACCAAGGTGGGCGACGTGGAGCACCTCGAGGAACGCACGCATCACCTGTACCTGTTGCCCGAACAGGTGGACATCCAGGCCGCATCGAGCGCCAAGCTCCTGCACCGGGGCATCTTCGACGCGGCCGTCTTCGAGGGCACCGTCGCCGTCAGCGGCCGTTTCGGGGCGCTGGACCTGGCCAAGGCGGAGCTGACCGAAGGGCAGGTGCAGTGGGAAAAGGCCAGGCTCGTGGTGGGCGTGGGCGACCTGAAGGGATTGAAAAACGACCCGGTGTTCACCTTGGGCGACGAGCGCCGGGAATCCGAGACGGAATACGCGTCGATCGGCCTGTTCGAGCAGAACCTGGTCGCGCCGGCGGGGCTCACGGGGCAGGCATGGGAACAGCTGCCCTTCTCGTTTTCGCTCGATATCCGCGGCAGCGGCGATTTGCGGTTCCTGCAGGTGGCCAAGCAGACCCACGTCAAGGCCACGGGCAACTGGGCATCGCCGAAATTCTTCGGGGCGTACCTGCCGGATGAGCGGGAAGTTACCGATAGCGGGTTCACGGCCGAATGGCGCATCCCCCATTTTTCACGGCAATTCCCGCAGCAATGGACGGCCGTCCATTCGGCCATCGGCGAGGATACGGACTATGGTGACCTAGATCCCGAGTTGGTTGATTTCGTACGTGAACAGACGCGCCCGTCGTTCGGCGAAAGCATGCAGGCCGCCGGTTTCGGCATCCAGTTCCTGCAGCCGGTGGATCACTACCAGAAAGCCGAGCGCACGGCCAAGTACGCCATCCTGATCATCGTGCTCACCTTCGTGTCGCTGTTCTTCACGGAAATCATCGCCAAGCGCAGTGTGCACATCATCCAGTACGTGCTCATCGGCGCGGCCATGATCGTCTACTACACCTTGCTGCTGTCCTTTTCCGAGCATGTGGGGTTCAATGCGGCCTACCTCATCGCCTCGGTGGCCACCATCGCGCTGGTGGGCGGCTTCATCGCCAGCCTGATGCGGCGCCGCCGCGTAGCGCTCATCTTCGCGGCCATCCTGGGCATCTTCTACCTGTTTATCTTCGTCATCATCCAGCTGCAGGACATGGCCTTGCTATTCGGCAGTATCGGCCTGTTCGTCACCGTGGCGCTGCTGATGTATTTCTCGGGCCGCATCAACTGGCAGCAGCGCGACGAGACGGGCCAAGCGTAGGCTTTCCTTGCCGCTCCGCCCGCGTTCGTTCCCGCGTAGGGTACATTCCGGAAGCACCGCCCCGTCGATCGCATCGGCGGGGCGGTGTACGTTGCGGCCCTAGCGCAGCAGCCAACGGACCACCAGGACGGCCAACACGGCCAGCAGGGTCAGCGCCATCCCCGTCCCGGCGGACCATCCCGGGCCGGCCGCCCGCCGGGTTTCGGAAACCGTGACCGAATCGGTCCGGCCTGCCGTCAATATGGCCGAATCCGAGCGCTTGCCGACGGCCTGCGTTGCACTGTCGCTCCGCAGGGTCAGCCTGCTCAGGCGCAGGCGTTGCGATGGCTGCACATCGGAAAACCCGGGTGGCAAACCGGTGTTGCCGCCAGCCGGAACGGTCAACGTAGCGGTCGGGGAGGAGCGGCCGATGCCCGGATCCGAACGCGGGGTATCCCTTCCGGTTGCCCCAATCCAGGCTTCCAGTTCGAGCAGTTCCAGCGACCAAGCGCCCTGTTCGCGCACCTGCCATGCGCTGTCGCGCCCGAAGGCTTGGACGGTGCGTTCCGTCCGGAAAGCCGATTGCCCGCGCTCCCGTTTGGAAACGCAGGCAATGGCCGTGAGTATCGCGATGATGAGGACCGTCCGTGTCATCGGGCCATCCGTGAGAAGGGTTCGCACCAGTCGCTGTCGCCCTTGCCGTTCCGTGCGCGCACGCGCACGTAGTAGGTCACGCCCGGCGTGAGGCCCGAGAGCGGGTTGCCCGACGATTGGGTGACCTTCTGCACCTCGCCCCAGGCGATCGGCACGGCTTCGCCCGCCCGCGTGCCGAGGCAGTACTCGTATTCCCAGGTATCGGGTACGGCGTCCACCGCCCATTTCATCGTGCCACTATTGTCGCCGTCCACGATCCTGCCGCGCGCCGGGATACTGGGTATGCCCACGTTGCGGTCCATGCTGCCCATGCGGAAGCCGGAGCTTTCCAGCGCGGAGCCCAGTCCTTTGGATACGAGGTTCACGTGGGTGGCCAGGTCGCGCATGAGGTCGAGCAACACGAGGCGCGCCTCTTTTTTTTGGCGGAATTCCAACCGGCTGCCCCCTTTGTTGGCCCGCTCAAGCTTGGTCTTGTAATCGGTGTAGGCCGCCTCGAAATCGGCCAGGTCGGGTAGGGGGTTCGGGAAATTGGCGTTTGCCGTCATGAACTGCAGGGCCTTGCCCGCCTGCGTCACCAGCTCGTGTTCGCGCAGGTCGGCGTAGTAGGTGTTTACTTTCAAAGGTTTCATTTTTTAATTGCATTTTGATTGTTTACGGTTTGTAAAGACGCAATGCATTGCGTCTCTACCGATTTCTGCCACCGTGCTACCGCGTGGATGGTTTTTATCGATCTACGCTTGCGTACCACGGCGTTGTCTACGTTGCCTTCCACCGTGAGGCACCAGGTGCCGTCCCAGGCGTCGACGAAGCCGCAATGCGCGATGCGTTTCTTTGACGGTATGTATATACCGAATACATCGCCTGGTGTAGGGGCAGGGTTCATCCCTGTCCCCAGGGCAACCGCAAGGGTTGCCTGTACATTGCCGTTCCACCATATCACCCGTTTTTCCGGGAACAACGCCGCCGCCCAGGCGTTCCGCGGTTGGGGATGCCCGGCTTGGCCGTGGCACCACGACACGAACGCGGCGCACCATTCGTGCCCTTCGCCCAGGCCGCAATAGCGCAGGTACTCCGCCACACGCGGCCCGTCGTTACGGCCCGTCGCCTCGCGCAGGCCGATTTCGCGGGTGTATATCACACCAATCGCGTCACCACCAGCACCACCGCCCAGAAATAGGACAAATGCAGGCAGCCATAGCATAACGTTCGTTGCCATACGGTCAATTCGTTTACGCGTCCAACCATCAGTTGATAGATCCCCGCGGCCGATAGCCGCGCCAACCCCACCACGAGCAGTGCCAAGGGCAACACGCTCAGGATGCCCGCATCCATGACGCCTGCCGAGGCATCCCAGCGGCGGATGAGCGTGCCACAAGCCAAGAACGATGCGGCGGCAATGACTACGACCAGTAAGGGTTGCGGCCACGTCGAGGCGGTTTCTCCCGTACGGTCGAGCCGCCTGACGTGTTGCGGCTTGCCCGGGGGTGGGATTTTCCGCATGGGAGCCGATTTAAATAAAGGTAACATAAGTAAAAAAGTTTACGAGGGGCCAGACCACCCGGCCCGTTGCAAAGTTGCGGGGTGTCCGCCCGTTAAATCGTATGCTTATGGTTGAAAAGCAAGGGGTTGTAAAAGATGCCAAATGAATAGGGTTTTCAATGGTTTTTTGCCTTTCTTTGCCTACCGATGTTCGCCGGGTTGAGGGCTACTTGATGGTTTAACCAATTTTTAACCCTTAACAAGATGCAAGTAAACAGACTCATTGAAGCGTTGGCACATTTTTTCCCGGCCCCGGATGGCTTGGAGCCGGCCCTGCGCAGGCGCGGTACGTACCGGGTCGTCCGGTACCGGAAAAACCGGGTGATCCCCCAGCTCCGCACGGCGCAGTATTCCGGATGCTTCGTGCGCAAAGGGCAGTTGAAGGCCAGCATCCGGCACGCCGATGGGCGGGAGGAGATTTTCCTGGTGTGGGACGAGGGCCAGTTTGCAGACCTGGATATCGATTTCTTCAATACCGTTTCCGGCGAGTGGGAAATTGCGACTACCCGCAGCACCGAGCTCATCTGCATCGGCACGGCGCAGCAGCAACGGATCTATGACGGCGTGCCCGGTTCGCGTGCTTACCAGCGAAGCATCCGCGAAGCCCAGCACCGGATGCGGGATACGTTGCTCTACATCCTGCACCGCCCCAAGGCGGCCCGTTGGGCCATCTTCCAGGAACGGTTCCCTGTGCTCTGGTCGCGGGTATCCAACGCCACCGCCTGCGGGCTGCTCGATATCTCGGCCACCACGCTGGCACGGGCCAAAGCCCGCCGTTGACGCCACATGCAACCACCTAATGACAAAGGCCGTGGCATCCCGCCACGGCCTTTTTTCCGATGTTTGCCCTGCGGGCTACTGCATTGCGTTCATTGAATAGGCTTACCTCCTTTCATTGGTAGTGTACCACCATAAGTAGCTTTGCCAGGCCCGAAGTGGTAGATGCCGATGAAAAAAAAATCGCGGGCGCGTGATGACCTTTTCCGCTCCCGTACGATAACCTGGAAAAAGCAGGAAAAAAAGCATGAGGACACCTACTTCCAGGATTGCCGTATTGGCGATCTGCAGCATCATTTTCGCATTCGCGTGCAAACGCGACAAGGAAATCATCGAATACGAACGCGTCAAGGCGAAAGCATGGGACACCACGCTGGCGTCCACCTTGGGGCGCAGCGACGGGGCAGCCATCGATCCGATCTACCTGGACACCAACCTGGACGAGAAACTGAACGTGCAGGGGGGCAAGAACGTCTGCTTCGACATCAATGGCGACGGCATCGCCGATTTGGTCCATGAATGGAACACGCTCGATGCGCAGGTGGTGTATGACGCGAACCGCAACGGGCAGATCGACGACGGCCGGGAAATCATGAACGAAACGGGCGTGGACGGCGCGCAGAACAAGTACCGCAACGGCTGGGAGAAAGCCCGCGACCTATTCGACACGAACAGGGACGGCATCATCGACGGGGCGGAACTGGACAAGGTAAGCGTCTGGACCGATGCCAACGGCAACGGCAAGGTCGACGCCGGTGAACTGAAATCGGCAAAGGCCTTCATCGTGCTCAGCATCGACACCCAAAAGGGCGAGTTCGTGATGCGACGCCGGATTTGATTGCCTTTTTGGATACTGTAGTGAAAATTTCTATTTGATTACCAGTAAATTATAACTTTTTCATATCTTCATCTACCACTTTGGCCCGAGCAAAGCTACTTAGGGGTAAAAACAGGGTCAGTTGACCGAAGATATGGAAAAGGAAACCTTCAAGGCGCTACTGGAAAGATACGAAGACGGGCAATGCCCGCCAGCGGAACGGGCCTTTGTGGAGAGCTGGTTCCTGAAGGCCGGCAAATCCGCGCCGGCGTTGGAGGCGCGGCCTGACTATGACCAACTGGATGCCGAGTTGAGGAGCCGGCTAGCGCTGGAGCCGGAAGGGGAGGAGGCTCCCAAACCGGCACGTCGGGTTTGGCGATGGTTTCCCTATGCAGCGGCAGCCATCCTCCTTGCAGTCGGCTGGTGGGCGGTCAGCTATCAGCAGTCGGACGTCAGCCTCGCTGCCGAAGAAATATTACCCGGCGGCAACCGCGCCACGCTCACACTCGCCGACGGCCGCGTGATAAACCTGGACGAAGCCCAAACCGGCATCATTGTCGGAGCCGAAGACATCACCTATCAAGACGGCACCTCACTCGCAGCCGTCATTCCGAGCGCAGCCGAGGAATCTCTGCCCAATCCGGGTGACGCTCCGGTGATGCTCACGCTCACCACCCCCAAAGCCGGCCAATACCAGATCACGTTGCCCGACGGCAGCAAAGTCTGGTTGAACGCCGCATCGACGCTGAAATACCCATCCCGATTCTCGGGAGCGGAAAGGGTAGTCTTTTTGGAAGGCGAAGCGTTTTTCGAAATTCGGCCACAGGTAGGGCCTGTAGGGGCGCAAACCCCGAAGGGCTCGCCAGAGGTAAATCTTGCGCCCTTTTCCGTCCAGACCGCTAACCAGGTCGTACACGTATTGGGCACCGAATTCAACCTCTCCGCCTACGCGGACGAAGAAGCAACCAAAACCACATTGGTAACCGGCCGTGTGCGGGTGGCCATATCCCCCCTTGAGGGGGGTAGGGGGGTGACCGAAGAATTAAAACCCGGCCAACAAAGCACTGTCCACAACGACAACATCCAAGTCCAAGCCGTCGACGTAAACGAATACACCGCCTGGAAATCCGGTCTCTTCATCCTCAGCGACACCCCGTTATCCACCGCCATCCGCCAATTGGAGCGCTGGTATGACGTGGAGTTCTTGGGCGAGGTGCATAGCGACAAAAAGGTTTCCGCCATCCTGCCGCGCGACATCAACCTCTCGGACGTGCTGAAGGCGCTGGCCGAAAATACGGACATGAAATTCACCATCCAGGGAAGGAGGGTTATGGTACAGCATTGACGAAACCATGGCGCGTTGCGCCGCCGCATCGGCCTTAAGCAAAAAAAACCGCCCCGATTCGTGGTCAGGGCGGCTGATGCCAGGCGATTGTTTAACTAACAAGGTTCTAAACTCACTAATAAATTCAATCACCTAACATGCAAATGTACATGAATATTCATGTGTATACGAATCGTATACCTATTTTTTACGTGATCGCGATGAAATTGACGATAGCGCTCATACTCGTTTCATTTTTCTGTGCCACGGCCGGCGCGCTGGCGCAGCGGGTCGATTTGCGGGTCGAGGGCGCCTCGCTGAAAAGCGTATTGATGGAGATTTCCAGGCAGACGGGCTATGCCTTCGTGTTCGATGAAACCGAGATCGCCGGGGCGAACCGGGTTTCCATGCGGGCGGAGGACAGCGAGTTGTCCGCGGTGCTTCCAGCGCTGTTCGCGGGCCAGCCGTTTGCCTATAGCATGGACGGAAAGGTGATTTCGATATCGCCTTCGCCAATTTCCGGCCGTCACCCTGAGCGAAGCGCAGCGGAGTCGAATGGGTCGCTGCTCATCCTCGCCCTCCCCGAATGTCGGGGAAAAATCGTTGACAGCCTCGGGAATCCCCTACAAGGCGCATCCATCCGCGTGTTCACGGCTGCAGGGCAGCTCACCGCACTACAGACCATCACCAATCAACAAGGACAATTTCTGTTGCGCGGTGTGCCTGATAATGCCACGCTTGAGATTTCGTATATCGGTTATGTTTCCCAGCAAATCGAGGCAGCGGCTGATCTGGGCACCATTACGTTGCGCCGCGCGCAGACCGACCTGGAGGAAGTGGAAGTTACTTACCAGACCGGTTTCCAGGCGATACCGAAAGAACGCGCTACGGGCAGTTTTGTGCAGATCGACAACGAGCTGCTCAACAGGAGCGTAAGCACGAATATCCTCGATCGGCTCTATGATGTCACAAGCGGCTTGAACTTCCAGCCGACGACCGGGTCAGCGAGGGGTTCAAATGTCATGATCCGTGGCTTGAGCACGATCAACGCCAACCAGCATCCGCTGGTTGTGGTTGATGGATTCCCCTACGATGAGTCCATCAACTTTACCAACGTCATTGAAAACATTAATCCGAATGACATTGAGAGCATCACCGTATTGAAGGATGCCGCGGCGGCCTCCATCTGGGGCGTGCGGGCCGGTAATGGGGTGATCGTCATCAAGACGAAAAGCGGTTCCTATAACCAAAGGGTCCGCGTGGAGTTCAACAACAACGTGACCATCGGCCAAAAGCCCGATTTGGACTACCTCGCTGGTTTGAGTCCATCTGATTGGATCGATTTGGAAACCAAACTCTTTGAAGACGGCGTATATAAGCAAGCAGAGGATTACAGCAATCTATATAATTACCCTGTACTCGTGATTCCACAGGTTGCGGAAATCCTGATCGCCCAACGGGACGGCCACCTATCGGCAACGGAAGCCACGGTACAGATTGAGGCGCTGCGCAACCACAGCATCAACAATGACCTCAGAAAGCATTTCATGCGGAACAGTGTAAACCAACAGTACAGCCTCAATGTATCCGGTGGCAGCGAGAAGTTCGGTTTCTACGGTTCGCTGGGCGTTGACAACAACGCCGTCTCAACGATTGGAAATGATGACCGTCGCTTTACTGCCCGGTTTGAGAACCGGTACAAACCCCTGCAAAAGCTGGAAATCCATTCATTTATCAATTACACGCAAAGTGCAGACCATAGTAACGGCCTTTCGATTTATTCGCGTCCTGAAGCGTCGATCGCTCCGTATACGCCGCTGGTGGATGACCAAGGGAACGCCATCGCAATTCCCTGGGCTTATCGCAGCACCTATACCGATACAGCAAGCCATACTGGCCGTTTGGACTGGAAATACAGGCCGCTCGACGAAGTAAACAACAGCGACAATACTGTCCGGCAGTTTGATGCGCGGTTTGGCGTTGGATTAAAATACACCATACTGGACGGGTTGGATGCCGAGGTACGCTATCAATACCAGCAGATTCAAACCAACAGACGGAATCTACAATCACAGGACACCTATTTTACCAGGAACCTGATCAACCAATTCACCTACCAAAACGGAAATGCCGTCGTGCGTCCAGTGCCGCTAGGCGCAATCATCAATCTGGACGGCATCCAGCAGAATTCTTGGAACTTGCGCGGGCAGTTGAATCTCAGTAAGACATTTAACGATCATAATATTAATGCGTTGGCTGGGTTGGAGTCCCGGGAGGTGATCAGCAAATCCAACCGCCAACGGGAATACGGCTACAATCCGGACTTCGGGACCATTCACGCTACGGATTACGTGACCCGGTTCAATACCACGCCGGACATGTCTGTGAGAACCGTTCCGTTCTACAATGACATCAATGGTATGTTAAACCGTTATATCAGCTATTTTGGCAACGCCGCGTACACGTTTAGGAATCGATACACATTGTCGGTTAGTGGACGCGTTGATGGATCCAATTTCTTTGGCGTAAATGCCAACCAGCGTTTCAGCCCGTTGTGGTCCACAGGGTTTAAATGGGATGTTTCCAACGAGGATTTCTATACGAACTCCTGGTTACCGCATTTAAGCGGCCGGATTACATTTGGATACAATGGTAACACCAACAACAGTGCAACCTCGTTTGCCACGATGCGGTATGAGGGTGTTTCTGCTATCGGTGTTACATGGGCTGATTTAATCAATGGGCCAAATCCAGCGCTAAGGTGGGAAAAAGTGAGGATGGTGAATGCCGCCGTGGACTTTGAGCTGGCCAGCAAGCGGGTAAGCGGCACGTTCGAATATTACACCAAACGTGGTATCGATTTAATCGGACTTGTTTCCGTAGACCCGACTGTGGGCGTGCAGAGCTTCACAGCCAATCAGGCCAGCATAAAAGGTAAGGGTGTTGATATATCCCTGTCCACGAGAAACCTGGTTAATCCGGTACAATGGAATACAGACTTGTTGTTTAGTTACACTACGGATGAAGTGATTTCTTACGAGTTTGGTGCAAGGACGCCAACAGATTATGTGAGTAACTCAGGAATGGTCGTAGAGGGAAAACCGCGTTACTCCTTATATAGTTACCGATGGGCCGGCTTGGATCCTGATACAGGGCATCCGAGGATCTACGTGGCAGATACCATATCCAGCTATCAAAACCGCCTTAGCGTAACTGAAAATGATCTCGCCTATGCGGGTGCCATTAACCCAGTAATCTTCGGTTCCCTGCGGAACACGTTTGGATGGAATGGCGTGTCGCTGTCGTTCAATATTACCTATAAAGCCGGATATTATTTCCGAAGGAACACGGTAAATTACCATGGGCTCGCCAATGGAGCTTCCTTTAATACACATCCCGATTACCTCCTGCGCTGGATCGCACCAGGCGATGAACTCACTACCGATGTCCCGTCTTATACCAGCACTGTTGATGAGATAAGACACTTGGTGTATTCGCAATCTAGTGTATTGGCCGAGAAAGGAGACCACGAGCGTTTGCGGGATATCCGGCTAGCGTATGGGTTAAACAATGTTAATACAGGGGCCTGGGCTATTCAAAACATTCAATTATACCTCTACGCTAATAATCTGGGGATCTTGTGGGCGGCCAATGAGCACCGCATCGATCCGGATTACGGGGAGACGAGATTCCCTCCAGCCCGTACGGTATCCATTGGCTTAAGCGCACAATTTTAGTCATTAAATTGAAATGAGCATGAATTTTAGAATCATATTATCAGCTTTAATTGTATTCGGCATATCGGGGTGCAACACGTCATGGTTGGACATAAAGCCGAGTGACAAACTTTCGGTACCGGCATCTTTAGGAGATTTTCAAGCGTTGTTAGACAACGTCGTTGTAATGAACACGAATAGCCCTGCACTACAAGAAGTAGCTTCAGATGGACACTACACGACGGAAGCAGCGTTTAATTGGGCGCAGAATCCTGAAAGGAATGCGTATACCTGGACGCATGACTGGAGCTATGAAACAGTTGGGGATTGGAATAACCCCTTTGAGGTTGTCTTTCAATGCAACTTAATTTTGGAGGGGCTGGATAAAATGGAGCAGTCCACTAACCCGTCGACAGTTTTTAACAATGTGAAAGGGCAGGCGATGTTCCAGCGGGCTAGGGCCTTTTATGAGCTTTCCCAGGTATGGGCTCCGCCCTATCGTGCGGCTTCCTCCGCCACTGACCTCGGCATACCTATTAGGTTAACCTCTGACGTAAATATTCCATCTGTCCGTGCTACCCTAAGGCAAACCTATGACCAGATTCTATCCGATTTAATGGAAGCGCATAGTTTGCTACCACTTAAACCGGATTTTAAACACCGGGGCTCCAAAATTGCGGCTTTAGCCTTGTTGGCAAGGGTATACCTGAGCATGGAAGACTATGTTAATGCTGAAATGTATTCAGAAGCGTGCTTGAATATAACCAACGAACTGTTGGATTTTAACTCCCTTCCGGTTGGTAGCGCTAATCCGTATCCAACAGACTATGAAAATAATCCCGAGGTTCTTTTTCGGAGTAATTTATTTTATTACAACTCGAATACCTATGGAACTTTTATTGACCGGGATTTATACGATTCTTACGAATCCGAGGATTTGAGAAGAACAGCCTACTATCGGGTTAACGCAGATGGTACCATTTCCTTTAAAATGGGGTACGTTCAAATGAATTTTAATGGACTTGCCGTGGACGAATTGTACCTAATAAGGGCTGAATGCTATGCAAGGGCAGGGAATAAAGATGCAGCAATGGCTGATTTAAATACCTTGATGAGCAAACGCTGGAATGCCGATACTTGGGTGGCCATAGAAGCAACTGATGCGGATGATGCGTTGTTTAAAATACTGGACGAACGAAAAAAGGAATTGGTACTTAGGGGGCTGCGGTGGTCTGACTTGCGTCGGTTAAATAATGATCCACGGTTCGCCGTAAATTTATCCAGAACCATCGGTGGAAGAACCTATACGCTTGAGGCCAACAGTTTCCGATACACATTTCCTATCCCTACGAATGTGATCCAATTATCCGGCATGCAGCAAAATCCCGGGTGGTGAGTGTCCTGAATAAATGAAGAGTTCCATGAATTTGACATTTAATGCTGAGCAGAAGATGAGGGTTGGCCCCTCGGATCCGGTGTACAGGCACCGTTTCCAAACCGCCCCTATGCTGCTGCGGTTAAATGCCGTGGTAGTGAGCGATAGCGGGAAAAGGCATCATTTAAGGTGTCAGGTAGGTGCTAAGAAGGTGAACGCGAGTGAACCGTCGATGAGGCGTCGAAAGGATGAGAAGATGTCAGAACCAATGTCCACCATCGTCATTGGGAAGAGCATGGAGGGCACCTGTCTACTGTCCATGCGGCATCCGGCGTATAGGCGGCACGAGCTTAGCACAGGCTTTTGTTCGGAACAGGAGAACCTGTCGCGGCGATGCGAAGGGAAAACCCCAAGCGGCGGACACCGCAAGGGGGAAAGTACCGATGCGCCGCACGGGGGCGGAACGCCCCGTAGTAGTGATGAAGTCCCTGTAATGGGGATGGAGCGAAGGAGGCGTATTATCGTGCCTACGTGTCCCAGCGAGAAACCGCGTAAGCGGGAGGTATCAAGGGAGTTAGGCAAAACATCCATGATGAGGAAAGTGATGGGTGTAATTGATAATAAGAGCCGTATGATGCGAGAGTATCAAGTACGGTTCTATGAGGGACTCGGGGTGAAATTCCCCGGGTCTACTCGACAATAACGTGATTGATTAATGGTTAAACTTTTAAAATTGCGGATATGAAGAATATAAAATTGGTTTGTTTAGCAGCTAGCTGCTTATTGATAGGCATGAATGTGAGCGCCCAAAAACTACCAATGGATGTAGAATACCCATTAGCGAAGCCCGTCAGGACCATCCTTACTGGTCTGCTTCCAAAAGGCCAGGAAAGTGAAGCTTTTGGCATATACGATTACGCCAGCTTTCGTGCCCCAAACGATTTTAGTGGAATGGAAGTTACCGTTCGAGGAGGTGAGGTATTCAAATGCGAGTTTGAGTTGGTAAACCCGGTCTATCTGGTTCCACAGACCAGTGGCGTTGGCATGGCGTTGCCACCGGCTTACCTTTTTGAAGGGGGACTGAATGTACGTTGGGTTTCCGGTGGAATTCTGATCGCGCCCGGTGACAGCATATTTGTTGAGATGAGTAGTGGAATAGATGAGGAATATGTAAACAGCCGGATAGGTAGTGGTATTACCGTAAAACCTGGCCTGTTTGATGGGATTCCATTTTTTAACTTGATGAAGTTTTCCGGCAGGGGCGTGGAAAAACTTTGGTGCATGCAGGAAATCATTAGAAACACGACCCAATTGAAAAGTCCCCAAAACGGAGGTGGTACTTTTGCCGAAACACTTGCTAATTCAGATGCGGCGTTTCTGATGGTGAACAAGACGATTGATAAGTACAAAGCCAAAGTTCCGCCTGTCCTCCAAACCCTGATTCGGGCGCATTACCTGCCCATGCTGTCCTTTGATATTTCGGAGATTTTGACCGGTGCGGCCGGTTCCTTTCAGGAAGGTGAACTCGATATAAACTCTCCCTATATCAAACAACTGTATGCGGAAAGAAAAGCTACAATGGATCAGGCAGTCAACCCGGATGACCCCAATTTATTATACTCTTTCTTTTACAACAGCGTCGTAAGAAGAAGAGCTTTACTTGAGTACTGTATGAAAAACGGAATGGTATACAGTGTGATAACAGACGAATTAGGCAAACAGGGATATGACATCCTCGTAGCATCTTTAAAGGAAGGACCATTTAAAACAAGGGTGCTTGGAAATATAGTCGCCCAAGGGCTTCAATTTGGAGGCTTGGGTAGCGGTGGATGGATGGCGGAGGATTTCGTTAAACGCTATGGAAAGGAAGGCAACTGGCCAAAAGGGGTTTATGCGTTGCATTCGGATATTAAACAACGGCTATCAAAAGGTGGGCCTACCTATGCATTTGAGTTGCCAGACCCCTCCGGTAGGTTACGGACCATGCAGGAGTTTACGGGTAAGGTGGTCATTATGGATTTTATGTACAACGGATGTCCGGGGTGCGCCAAGATGGTGCCTTCCATGGCAAAGATGCACGAATCCTTTGCAGACAACGACGATGTGGTTTTTATCGCCGTTTCTATTGATAAAGATAAGGAAGATTGGCTGGATGGCATTGGTAAGTTTTCGGACAAGAACGCCATACAGTTGAATACAGGCGGAAGGTATCATCCCCTCATCACCCATTATGATGTGGTGGCTTACCCACAGATTGTTGCGATTGGCAAGGATGGGAAGCTGATCACCAACAATGCGCCAAGGCCGCATGTTGAGGGTGTAGCAGCCTTAACTAGATTAATTGAGGACGCCCTGCGGGGGGACTAAATGGAATAATATGTTTATTAAAATAATGGCTATTTGTTTGGTGATGATTGTATCGGTACATGCCCTCGCCCAGCAAACAAGTGCATTTAAAAAGGCATTGGCAGTGGGAGACACGGCACCAAATTTTGTGTCGACGAACCCGGATGGTGAAAAGGTTTCATCGAGGCAAATGGCGCGCAAACATCGTCTGTTATTATTACATTTTTGGTATCCCGATTCACAAAACGTCTTGGCAGTCCAGACCATTCGCAAGGTCCACGAAGCATATAAAGATAGCGGATTTAACGTGTTAAGCGTAAATACATCAGGCGATTCTATTGAATGGAATAAAACCATTTATAGGGAATCGATGGATTGGCGCAATGTCTCAAGCCTTCCACGACTGGGAGTTGGACCTGAGGCCGAGTTGTATGGAGTAAAGTATATCGCCGGGCGCGGCCCAGCCATACTATTGCTAGACCGCAGCGGAAAGATCCTTGCGGTGGATATACCACAACCCGACACGCCGTACAATGGATTGCTCATCGGTGACCGGCTATTTGATAAAGTCCAGGAATTGTTAGCGGAGCAAGAGAAATGAAGCAGGGTTTGTTAATCGCAATAATGTTATTGCCGTGGTTTGTAGGGGCTCAGCTGCCATCCGGCGCGTTTAAGAAAGGCCTGGCTGTAGGCGAAACGGTACCGGATTTTGTATCCACCACGCCCGATGAAGAGTCTTTGTCGCTGGAAGAATTGGCAAACAAGCACAAACTGGTGCTGATTGATTTCTGGGCATCCTGGTGCTTGCCATGCCGGGCTGAAATTCCCAATATCCGAAAGGTTTACGATGCGTTTAAAGATGAAGGGTTTACGGTATTGAGCGTGGCGCAGGACTTCAATGCCGTGGACTGGAACAAGGCCATCGCCAAGGATTCGGTGGTGTGGTACAACGTATCCAGCCTGCAGGGACGCGAGGAGCCGATTGCAAAAATGTTCCATATCAATGTAATTCCCGCCGCCATATTGGTAGACAGCAACCGAACGATCCTTGCCATCGATGCACCCGGTTCCGGGCTTCCGTCCAACGATGGAAGTTTAAAAGGCGAGGCGTTGTTTTTGAAAGTCAAGGCGTTTTTTGATGGGGATGGGGTATAAGGCATAATCGTGAGGTATCCATTTGTAGCGCTTGGTTTAGGGGGGGCTGCTGTCCTCCATGGGGTTGACGCTCGACGGTTTCGCCGAGTTGGTATCCGAGAAGGAACCCCATCGCCCGGAAATGGATCCGCCGGAATCTTGGTGGAAAAACAGGAGTGGATCATGGTCAATCTCGTTGAAACGATGTACCTTGCATGTCATGAAACCGCTACGCATACCGGTGATTGTCCTCCTGGCCTTCAACGGCATCTCCGCCATTTTTGGAGGCGGGGCATTGATGATTGATACGACGGGGCAGTCCATCGGGATGCCGCTAAGTTTGCTGCGATACAGCCCGTTCGAAGATTTCCTGATACCGGGCATCCTGTTGTTCCTGTTCAACGGGCTCAGCAGCGTGTTGGTCGCCATTGCGGTGGGCAAAAAGGCGAAAGGTTATCCGTTGCTGGTGATGGGGCAGGGGGTGGCATCCGTAACATGGATCGTGACGCAGGTGATCATGATCCGTGGCATCGGGATGCTCCATTACCTGTACGGCAGCATCGGGCTTGTCGTACTGCTGGCCGGGATTTATTTCCATATTTACCGCGCGGCCAAACGTCTTGGGGCACGCGGCGCGTGATTCAAAGGCTATGCCATGCGCGCTGGACTCAAGAGATATTGTCTCGGTCAATTACCAGCGGGCGACTAAACCGCGTTTCCCTGCATTGCGCGATTTTGTCCGGTTGTCATCTCGACCGAAAGGGAGAGATCTGTAAGCCCTATAAGCCCTAAACGAGACACGCGTAATCCACATCCTGGGTTCGGATACGGGGATACCGAAAGGGGACTATGCCGTCATGGAATACTTTTGCGTCGATCCCGGTTGCGATTGCCGGCAGGTCTACCTGTATATCCTGAACGACGGTAGCCAGGCCGTCGAGGCCGTCATATCCTTCGGTTGGGAACCGCTGCCGTTTTACACGGCTTGGAACCGCGGGCTACTCGATGACATGCTCCGCGACTTCAAGGGGCCCGCATTGGCGTACACGATGCATCCGCAGGGAATTCACGCCAAGCTGTGGCTCAACTACGTGAAGCGGTGGCTCAAAGCGGACAAACCCGATGTGAAGCGCCTGGAAAAGCACTACCGGATGATGGAGGGGTAGATAACAGCGATCAATCGTGTCTTTGCCATCAAGGGGCGGACAAAAGCCATTTCCATATTGGGATTACCTCGATCGTACGGTTATCGACCGCTATTAACCGTTCGGTGTCATAGGTGATAATCATCCGTCGTTTACATTCCAAAACCCTGTCTAGCCTGATCAAGCCATTAATCTCCCTGTCATGGGTGCCAGCACTATTGTCCAGGCTGTAGCAAACCTGGATGGCAAGTGCCTCGTCAGGGACATAAAAATCAACTTCAACCCCTTTGTTGTAAAAAAATACCGCATCGTGGCGCCCGAATCGTCTCAGTAAACTCGTGGCGACCAAGTTTTCCAACAGGGAGGTATTGCCGTCCAATAGGAAAAGGTTAAGGATGCCGTTGTCGGTAAAATAATACTTGGGGTTGGATTCTTTGTCGGCAAGCTTTCCAGCTATATTTTGTATGGGCGTAATCAACCACGCATCCTTGGCGTAGTCCAAATAGTTGATCATGGTCTGGGTACCCACCTTTGCCCCGGTTGCCGATACGATATTGGCGATACGCGTGAATGACAACGGCTGTTTGATGCTCTCAGCCAACTTCTTGAACAGGATACGGAGTGCAAAAGTGTTGGTTACGGCATGACGGTTTGCGATGTCACTCAGGTAAATCTTTTGGTACACACTGGTCAGGTAATCCCGTTTCGCCGCGAAAGTCGCGCTTTCGGGAAAACCACCGAAATGGAAATAATCATTGAACGCCCTGAGGATTGCAGCTTTCCCTTCCGTGGAAAGTATGGCCTCCTGATCCATATCGGTACCGTTGGCATGCAGGAATTCAGCAAAACTGTATGGATAGATAGCTACAGGGATGTAACGTCCCCCTAGCGTGGTCTGTATCTCCTGGCTCAGCATCTTGGCGTTGCTTCCGGTGACATAGACCCGGTACTTCGTATCCGCCAATCGACGGGCAAACTTTTCCCAGCCTTCGATATTCTGTATTTCATCCAAAAAAAGGATGGGCTTCTTACCGTACATCTCCAGATGGACTTCCAGCAATAGATTCAGGTCTGCCAGCCCCATGCCCACCAGGCGTTCGTCTTCGAAATTGACATAGAGCATCTCCGCCCAGGTTACCCCCTCGCGGAGCAATTGCTGCATCCGTTGGTACAATAAAAACGATTTCCCGGCTCTCCGGATACCGACAAATACGTAGTTGCCGAATGATTCAAATGTAAAATCACGTGGAATCACCTCGTATTTAGGTACTTCGGCGTGATTGTCTGCGAAGACAGTCTTTAAGATGTTTCTATCCATACCCTTTATATTGTTTTATGAGTAAAACAAAAATAAATATCTTTTATTTCATAAACAAAACAAAATATTTAGAACACGCGAAAGCGACCCCTGCTAGCTGACCTTCCCCGTGGCCCAGCGGTCGCTATCCTTCATGGGGTTGACGGCTCGACGGATTCGCCGAGCTGGTGTCCGAGAAGGAACCCCATCGTCCGGAAAATGGATCCGCTGGAATCTTGTGATTATCTTGCTTGCCGTCAACGGCGTCTCCGCCATTTTCGGCGGCGGAGCGTTGATGATCGATACGACGGGGCAGCCCATCGGGATGCTCCATTACCTGTACGGCGGCATCGGGCTTGCCGTACTGCTGGCCGGGGCTTACTTTTTCTTTTACCGAAAGGCCAAATGATGTTGTTTGACATTCAAGGTTCATTTGCGGCTGAAGAGATGGAAAGTTTGCGCAACGACAGTGCGGTAAACCATGCAGGAAAGGTGAGCGTGGCATATTTTCAAATTATCGGGAGATTGGCTACCTTGCGGTCGCAATAGCGATGATAACCCATGAAAAGAAGTTTACGCGAGAAATTGTTTTTCCAGCTGCACGAAGGTGCGGCTTACCAACCGCGCCAAGCACTGCGCCTGCTGATTGGCTTGTTGCTTGGCAGCACCGTGGTCTTGCTGGGATGGCGCAAGGTGCCGGAAGGTCCGTTTGGCCAGGCCGCGTTCTACTGGCAACTCGTTGTTTTAACGCTTACCATCGCGCTGGCCTATGAAGCCAACCTGCGACTCCATTACCTGATGCTGTATCGTAGGCTGTGTCGAAAGGATAAAGAAGACGGTATGCGCCTTCTCTTCTTTCAGCTGTACGTGTCGTTTACCTTGTACTTCCTGGTGTACATCATTGGCAGCCTCGTTTACGAAGCTGCCCCGGCGCCGAATTGGGATTTCGTGCCGTTTAAACGTTCATTGGACTATTCGATATGGCCCATGTTGGGTTTGAGCATGGCCTTGATGATTTCCGAAACGATTGCCAATGCGCGCTGGGATGCTGAGCGCGAGCGGGAGGAAGCGGCCGAGACCGCGGCAAACCTGAACCCCAGCCTGGATGTGGATGGCATCCTGAGCCAGGCGCGCGAAAGCCAGTGGCACGCGGCCTTCAGCTTCACGCGGACCGACGAGGACGATGACGAGTGGAAACTGTACCTGGACGAGCAAGACCGCCGGGAAAAGCTCGACAACCTCTGTGCATATGCCGAGGCCTCGCCCTTTTCGATCAGCGACGCATCGGCTTTGCTGGATGATTCGGAAGCGTTCGCGCACATGACCGGAGAGCCATTGGAATCCCTCTTTTCCTGGGCCAATGCATGCTTGACACGGGGACACCTTTCTTACCGGAAGGTGGGGAGCAAAAAAAAGGAAGTCTTTGAAGTGACTTACGGCCATAAGACCCTGCACCTGGAGGTGACGGGTAAGGAGGTGATCGATTTCAACCGGGCGATACACCTGTTGGCCGAGGTAACCGCGGAGCATCCACGCATGTATTGGCTGAAGGCATTGCCTCGGTCGGATTTCCACCGCTTTGCCTACCTCGATCGGAATGAATGGCAGGTGTTGGTGGAGCGTTTGGGCTTGGCCCGGTTCAACGCGTACTTCGTGCCGGTAACACAGCATTTGAAGCTGTATACCCGTTTGGGTGAGTGGATGTATCATGTTAAGTTCTTTTGGGACCTACCCAAGAACCGCTGGGGGTTGCCCTATTTCTTGGACGAGGAATAGTTGTGCGACCGGCGGCTGCTTGCATTCGCGGGCCTCGCCATCGAGCCGTTCTTTTGCCGTAACGGATTAAGCGTCGCCGCGGCTTCGCTTAGGTCCTTTGGAAAAATACGACAGGATGCGTTGACCTTTTGCACATCGGCACGATATACAGGAAAAAGAACGATGAAGACACGTGTTTTTTCAACTATGCTGGCCATGATGATGGTCCTGGCATCCTGCAAGAAAGACAGGGACAAGGGCGAACCCTCGGGCCCGACGAGCATCACCACCCTCGAATTGGAGTATAAGGCAACCCCCGGCATTTCGGGCATGGATTACACCTTCCGCGTGAAATTCGACCAGATTGGCGAGGTAGCGGAGTACGGCATCGTATTCGTGCCTTTTATACGCGACAAGGCCGATAAGGTACCGACATTCGGCGGATTCACCTCGGTACCGGTCAAGTTCACCGAAAAGGCCGGTCCCGTCGGGACGGTGCACAAGCAGGAGCAGTCCTTCCGGTTCTCGTATTTCAACGACGCGAACTACCGGGCCTACGCCGTGCTGAAAGACGGCACGGTGGTATACGGCGAGACGCTGCACATCGGGTTTAGCTAGCGGTGGGTAACGGGGAGGGAGGCGTTCATTTGCCGCACTCCCAGATGATCTTGACCACCTCGCGCTCCGACATGAGTTGATTCCTTTCCGCTTGGTCGAGCTGTATCTCGTTTCCGTCAAGATCGAAAAAAAGCATGATCGAGTTGCAATGGGGGCCTGCATGATAATGTACGTATAGCAATTGTTCGCCCCATTTCCATAGCGCAATCCGAGGATCGCACGCGCAGGCTTTATTATCCATGAGCCGCACGATGGATTCGGGCAACTCCCCGTACGGACCGACGTTCTTCTTTTGGCAGCCGCAAAGCGAACCTGCCACGATGCCCAACAGGCAAATTTTCTTGATCCAACTCATCGCATTCATAACCTTTGGTTCCTTGGAGACGATGCGCGCATCGACAACGCTACACGCTTGGCTGCGAAAGCTTGTAGCGACGGATGGGTTTGGCGCGGATCCCCCCTAAACATGTCGTTTTAAGCGACCGCGCAATCCGGCGCGAATGCCGAATTTTGATGGCATGGATTTAAGAAAAACGATATGGGTGTTCATGAGTTGACCAAGGGGATTGAGACGGCTTTCGACGGGGTCGTGACGGCGCTAGCGGACACAGACGAGGACTTGCTGGACGTAGTTCCCTTCCAGGGAAGCTGGACGATCGGGCAGGTGGCCGAACACATCGCGATCTGCAGCGGTGGGATTCCCGATGGGCGGACAGCGCCCTGCGACAGGCCCTATGACGGGAACGTATCGACCTTGCGGGACATCTTCGCGGATATGGAACAGAAAGCGGAGGCCGCGCCCGCCGTATATCCGAAAGGGACCGTTCACGAAAAGCCCTTGCTGGTCGCCCAATTGGCGCGAAACAGGCAGCGGCTCCTCGACATCAGCGCGGGCACCGACCTCACGCAGCTGTGCGTGGACATGGAATTCCCGTTCCTGGGCTACATGACGCGCTATGAATGGTTGTTCTTCATGAGTGTCCATACGCAACGTCACCTCCGCCAGATCAGGAACATCCAGCGGCACTTGGCGGCGAACTTATCGTAGGCGGGCTTGGTTTAACCAACGTATCATCCAATTCAATAGTTGTTCTCATCTTGCTGTTTTGTGTGTATGGATAATGAAATCTATACACATCTTTCCTGGATAAAAAACAATGGCCATTGATGACCTTTTCCCATCCGTACGATATCACGTAAAAAAAAAACGGATTTCAAATGATTAGACTTCATGGTTATGTAATGACCGGCCTATCGGCTTGTTTGTTGTTGCCCGTGGTTTCCTGTAAGAAGGATAGTGGCACGGATTATGGATTGCCGCAATTGGGCACCTGCCAAGCGGTGGGGCTCCCCAATGGATTACACGAGGAGGATGGTCGATCTTATGCGTATACATCGTCCAGCGGTACGGATATCAAGCTGCATCGGGACGACCGTGGCGGGCTTACGCTAACCATGACATTCATGCCGTTCCCGGACCAATATGCAACCGTGCAGTTGTGGGGGGATGAGCCAACCAGCGGAGCAAAGTACGTCGCAAGATTTGAAAACCTCAATGGAAAGTTATATAAGCAACGGATAGGGAAAAATCGCACGATAATCTTCCCGGATGGATTGAAGGTTACCTTAGTGGCTGATGGGCCCAGGGCATCAGTGACGGCGATCAGCATCTACGACGGGGGAATGGCGCACCACCTGAATGTAAACTGCAATGTCGTGGAATACGGGGGATTTAACCCCGCGGTAGCCAAAGGGTTGGATGACCAACAAGCGGATGGCGAAACGAGCATGTTTGAGTTGACCGACACACAGCTGATCCTGTACAACGCGTACACCGAAGATGTGCCGGGCAAGAAAATCCAACAACGCGTCGACCTTGGGTCGCTCGAAAAGGGTAAACCAAACCTGGTTAACGACCTATACGACGATCCAGGGTTGGATTTTACGTAAGTAATGAATCGCTCAGCTACCCGTTGCGTCCCTTCTCCAACCTGGCAATCACCATGGCTAAACGCTTGACTTCTGCGGCCAGCTCGCCGACAACGGTCTTGAGTTCGGCCATGGTCTCGATGATTTCCTGCGGGATCTCGTTGGTGACGACCGTGGAGTCGACGTTCAGATGGCTGTTATGGGTGGAAGAATCGTAGCTCTTGTTGCGCTGGACGTTGTAGATGGTGTTTTCGTTGTGATAGTTAATGATCTTCTCCACGGATATGCCCAGCACATCAGCGATGATGACCAGATCGACGTGATCCACGACTTTTTGTCGCTCGATCTTCGACATTTTCTGCTGGCTCCAGCGGCACAGCTCGGCAAAGGCCTTTTGGTTCTCATGGCCCATCAATATGCGCAGCTTGCGGATATTGGCACCGTCGTTCCGATTGGGTATATCAAGGATCATCGTGGTCATGGCGCAAAGGTATCTTATTTTTGCAGGAAAAGCGATTCCTTTATTCCGATTTTCGGTTGAGGCCCTCCACACGCGCCACGAGTTCCCTGACCGCCGCCGCCAGGTCCTTGACCTGGACGGTGAGTTCGCTTACGACCTCGGTGAGCGTGCGGATGGTCTCGGCGATTTCCTTCGGGGCTTCCCGTCGCTGGATCGTGGAAGAAATGTTCAGGTAGCTGTTGTGCGTGGAGGAGTCATGGCTGCTGTTCCGTTGGAGGTTGCTTACCGCGCTTGCGCTGTCGAATCCGATGATGTCCTCGACCGTCGTGTCCAGCACTTCGGCGATGACGGCGAGGTCGGCCAGCTCGACGATGTCCTGCCGTTCAAGGATGGACATCTTCTGTTGGCTCCAGCCGCACAGTTCGGCGAACGCGGCCTGGCTATCGTAGCCCATCAACCGGCGCAACCTGCGGACATTGGCGCCATCGTTCCGTTTGGGGATGTTAAGGGTAGTGCTCATCAGTTCAAGAAACGGTTCAATAAGACCAGACCCTGCAAGACACCCAGGAAGAAATAGCAGCCGAGCTTGGCGCGCAGCAGCCGCAACGCATTGGACACCTGCTTCTTGACGGTGCCTTCGGAGATGTTGAGCCGCGCGGCGATCTCCTTGTGGGTGAGGTAGGCCTTGCGGCTGAGCTCGAACACCTCGCGCATCTTGGGCGGCAGGTTTTCGACTTCCCGCTCCACGAGCCGTTCCAGCTCGGCGACGCGGAGCCGTTCGTCGGCCAGCAATTCGCTTTCGTCGAACACCAGCTGGTGGAGGTATTGGGCCTTGACACGCTCGTGCCGGATGTGGCGGATGATCTGGTTGCGGGCCGCGCCGTAAAGGTAGCTGTGCAGCGAAAGCTTCAATTCGAGCTGAGCGGCGTGTTCCCAGAGGTGCGCGAAAACATCCTGGACGGTGTCGGTGGCCTGCTCCTCGTCGCGAAGCATCCGTTGGCAGAAGCGGTGCAACACGGCCCAATACCGGCGGTACACCTCGGCGTACGCCTGGCGATCCTCCTGCCTAACCAGATCGGCCAACACATCGTCGGCGAGTAGGGTATATGTCTCCATGCCTATGAAGGAGTTTAGTTACGAGTCAAATGTAGGCAAAGTGGCGGTAAATGCAAATTTTATTTGGATTTTGCCTATTTTTACATCATGCGGATAAAAGCGTCCTGTTTCCTGGATTTCACTTGCGAGGTGCCGGTGCCGACGGTATTCATGCTGCGGCCCAAGAGCGGGGTCGGGCAATTCGTGGTGCGCGACGACCTGCTGGTCTCGCCGCACGTGCCGATGACGGAGTTTACCGATACCTACGGCAACCTGTGCCAACGGCTGGTGCTGCCGGCCGGACGATTCCAATTGCGCAGCGCCGTGGTGGCCGATTGTGCCGAGGCGATAGACGTGGACTATGGCGCGGCATGGACGCCCATCACCGACCTACCCGATGACATCCTGCATTTCCTGCTGCCGAGCCGGTACTGCGAGTCTGACAAGCTCGGCGACACCGCCAGGGAAATAACCCAAGGCCACAACGTTGGCTACGGGCAGGTGGAAGCCATCCGACGATGGATACACGGGCACATCCGGTACGCGTACGGCACCACCGACAGCAGCACATCGGCGGTCGATGTGCTGGAGGCCCGTGAAGGGGTGTGCCGCGATTTCGCACACATCGGCATCTCCCTGTGCCGGGCCTTGGACATCCCCGCGCGCATGGCAACGGGATACCTGCACCAACTGGATCCGATGGATCTCCACGCCTGGTTCGAGGCCTACATCGGCGGGCGGTGGTATTGCTTCGACGCCACGCAGGCCGACCCGAAGGGCGGGCGCATCCTGGTGGCCTACGGCCGCGATGCGGCCGACGTGGCCTTTGCCACGCACTTCGGCACGGTGACGCTCGAGGGGATGCAGGTAAGCGTGGGGTCTACCGATTGATTGCCTTTCCTTTTTTACTTTTTCAATGCATTATTGCCTTTCTTTTTTGAAGAATTGTACCGTAACTAGTTGAATATGTGTTCTCCGCAAACGGGCTGCCACTGGGCGCGGAGTCCAATACGAAAAAACAGAAGATGCTACTGCTTGATACGGGTATATTCCAGCGCGTGTTGGGGTTGAATGTGTCGGACATCTTGTTCGAAAATGACTTTGAAGCCATCAACAAGGGTGCGATAGCGGAGCAATTCGTCGGGCTGGAACTGCTCAAATCATACTCCTGTTACCGGCAGGAAAGCCTATACTTTTGGCAACGCGAGGCCAAGAGCAGCAATGCCGAGGTGGATTACCTGATTCAACGCGAGAGCGAAATCGTGCCCATTGAAGTAAAGTCCGGCAAAAAGGGCTCCATGCAGAGCCTGCACCTATTCCTTGATGAAAAGAAGGTGCCGGTGGGCATCCGTACCTCCCTGGAAAATTTCGGAGAGATGGATCGTATCCGCATATACCCACTATATGCCGCACGAAGCATCAATAAGCCATGATCCTGATTCAACGCGTATACCCAGGATGTGCCAGGTTAGAAAGTATATGTGAATCACGTAGGGGACAAGCGCCGGTATGCGCTATTTCACGGCCACGTAAGAGGCGAAGCACAGGTTTTTGTGCAGCACGTCCACCTGCCGGAACCCGACCTTTCCGAGCAGGTTGAGCTGGTAGGTGAGGCTGCGCGGCGAATCTTCCTTTTCGATGTAGTCGAACACATGGTCGCGATAGGCCTCGTCTTTCAACGAGACCAGGTAATCGCCATAGCGCTGTCCATATAGGTAGGCTTGGAGCGCTGGGATGTCCTGCTCAACGAGGTCGAATACCCAAAGGCTGCCACCGGGGTTGAGCAGGTCATAGAGCCGCTTGAAAGAGGCTTCCCAATCCGCGTCGTCTCGCAGGTGATGGAGCACGGCGGTGGCCACGATGGCGTCGGCCAGGTTCCCGCCTGGATCGACGGTACGGAAGTCGCCTTTGTAGGCCGTTACTGTTCCCGAGGTGAGGACCGAAACACGCGACGTCGCGCGCTCGAGCATGGGCTGGCTGAGGTCGACCAGCGTGACGTCCAGCCCCGGACGCTTCTGGAGCAGCTTGACCATGTAATTGCCCGCACCGCAACCGATGTCCATGACATGGCCGGGCGCCGGGTGGACGGCACAGATGGCGTCGGTGATCAGCTCCAGGTTGAACGCCGCGTCGAGCGTGGTGGCCTGGCCGGTTTCAAGGTTAGAAAAACGCTCCACGTCCCCGTCAAACCGGGACTCGATTTCCTGCAAGGTCGATTTATGCTCCATCGCTGTTTTTTCAGCTAAGTTAGCGTTTTTGGTCGAAAGCCTTACCTTTACGGCATCATGGATAGTTTTACGGCCACGCTTGAGATCATCGGCATCAATCCGTTCGTTTCCGTGCCCGACGAGGCGCTCAAGGCCGTCATGGAAGCGGCAGGCCGGGACAAAGGGCCGATTCCGATCCAAGGCACCCTCAACGGGCGGGCCTATCGACAGACGCTGGTGAAGTACCGGGGGGCGTGGCGGCTGTACGTGAATACCGAGATGCTGCCCGATTCGCCGCGACGGATCGGGGAGGAGGTATCGCTGACCGTGGCCTACGATCCCGCCGATCGGACCATCGCCCCGCACCCCAAACTGGTAGCCGCGCTGGATGGCAATCCGGAAGCCCGGAAGGAATTCGATGCCTTGTCGCCATCGCTGCGAAAGGAAATCGTGCGGTACATCGCCTACCTCAAGACCGAAGAAAGCATCGCGCGCAATGTAGACAAAGCCATAGCCTTCTTGCTCGGGAAGGGCGCATTCGTTGGCCGGAGGCATCCTTGACAGCGGGGTCAGGCATGTCCCGATTTTCCGTAGCTTTGCGCAAACGTTAGGAAAGACATGGGCGAAAACAGACTCACCGAAGACGAGGTCTTACGGCTCCGGCGGGATACCCCGGGTTGCGAACGGGTGATACACCTCAATAATGCAGGCGCCTCCCTGCCACCCGACATCGTGGTGGATACGGTGGTCGATTACCTCCGCGAGGAGGCACTTATCGGCGGCTATGAGGCAGAAGGCCGGTACAGCGCGCAGCTCGCCGATGCCTATGGGCAGGTGGCCCGCTTGCTGCATGCCGAAACGGACGAGATCGCCTTGGTGGAAAACGCGAGCGTGGCGTGGACCACGGCATTCAAGGGCATCGGCCTCGAGCCGGGCGACGAGATCGTCACGTCCGAGCTGGAGTACGCGACGAACCTGATCGGGCTGATCGATGCCCGCAAGGCGGGGGTGAAGGTGACGGTCATCGAAAACGATGAACACGGCGACTTTCCATTGGAGCGGCTGGAAGCCGCGATCGGGCCGCGGACGAAACTGATCGCGGTGACGCACATCCCGTCGTCGGCCGGGAGCATGCTGCCCATCGAAGCCATCGGGCGCATCGCTGCCCGCCACGGCGTGCTTTACCTGGTCGACGCCTGCCAGACCGTAGGCCAGTATCCCATCGACGTGCGGGCCATCGGCTGCGACATGCTGTCGGCCACGGGTAGGAAGTACCTGCGGGCGCCGCGCGGCACGGGTTTCCTGTACGTGAAAAGGACGGCGCAGGAACGCGTGAAGCCGCTTGTGCTCGACCAGCATGCCCTGCAAGGCCTCACCCCGAACGGCTATGCGCTGCGGCAGGATGCCAAGCGGTACGAACCCTATGAAAAGAACCGCGCACTCACCCTGGGCTTGGGCAAGGCCGCGGCATACGCACTGGAAATCGGATTGGAGCGTATAGCGGATCGGGTGGCGGCGCTGGCCGAACAGGCACGGGCCGGGTTGCGGCAACTGCCGGGCGTCACCGTCCACGACCGAGGCCGGGAACTGTGTGGCATCGTCACGTTTTCGGTGGCCGGATACGACAGCCTCCAACTGCGCGACCGGTTGGCAGAGAGGCGGATAAACGTGTCTTATGGCGCGCCGACAGCCACGCCGCTATACATGGACAAGCACAAGCTGAATGGGGTGGTGCGCGTATCGGTGCATTATTACAACCTCGAGTCGGAAATAACGGCCCTGTGCAACACGGTACGCGAAATTACCGGCCCATCAGTTTGAGGCCTGCGCCCGCGAAGCGTCGACGGCTTCCTGCAAGGACGGGTCGTCGGCCTTGACCGAATAATAGTGCGCGATGCGCCCGTCGGGGGCGATGATTAGGTAACGCGGGATCCAATTGAGGTCGATGGCATCGGTGAAGTCATTCTTCCAGCCGGTCTTGAACCAATGGTGCGTTCCTTCCAATTGGAACTTCGCGATGCCGTCCTTCCATTGCGCTTCCTGGCGATCCAGCGAAAAATAGACCACCGGTACGTCCGGATTGGCCTGTTGGAACGCCTTCAGTTCCGGGAATCCCTTGAGGCAATCCGGGCACCACATCGCCCAGACATACAGCAGGACGGTCTTGCCCTTGTAGGCTTCGAGCACGGCGCCGGTGGTGGTCTGTCCGCCATCGAGCGCATAAAGCGGCTGCTGCAACGCGGCAGCGGTAAACGCGGTCTTGGATACTTCGGGTACCTTTTGCCCGAATGCATGGGATGAGGCAAACAGGCACAATAAGAGGGCAATACGTAGCTTCATGGTACAAAGGTACGTAAATCCGCAAGTAAACTTCTGTAACTAAAAGATATAAGGTGCGATCGGTTTGCCGCCCTGCTGGTTGCTGCCTGCGGGCGCGGGAGGTTCCGGGCCATCGCGGTCGTCGCCCTGTTGCTGCCGCACGGCAGCGAGCCGGGTGCGGAAACCGGCCAGCATGTCGGCATAGGCCGGATCGGTAGCCAGATTCACCCGCTCCCACGGATCGGCCTCCACATCGTAGAGCTCTTCGGCGGGCCGATCGTGATAGCGCCACAGCACGGCCGAAGCGTGCGAGTCGCGGAACGAGGCATCGCGCCATGACGGCCAGTATTCGCGGCCGCCATCGTGATCGGTGGCCTTGTCCATGTGCGTATGGTAACGCACGTCCGGCGCGATGTTCAGGATGTATTTGTAGCGACCGGTACGCAGCATGCGCATGGGCGACCGGTTCATCTGCCCGTCGCCGGTGTGCGAAGCGAAGACCGTATCGCGGTGCTGGGCACGCGGGTCGCCGAGTACCCGCCGGAAGCTGAGGCCATCGACCTCGCCTGCTGGGATCTGGCCACCGGCGACCTCGACGAGCGTGGGCAACACGTCGATCTGCGACACCAGGGCATCGGTACGGCTGCCCGGCTTGGTTACGCCTGGCCACCGGACGATGAACGGTACGCGGATGCCGTAGTCATACAACCCCCATTTGCCGAAAGCCCACTGCGGCCCCTGGTCGGCCGTGAACAGGAAAATCGACCGGTCGGCCAGCTTGTGCTTATCGAGCAGCCCGAGCAGCTTGCCCACGTTATCGTCCATCTTGGTCACGTCTGTATAATAGCGCGCCCGGGCGCGACGGGTGTCATCGGTATCGATGTGGATGGGCGGGATGTCGACCTCCATGGGGTCGTAGGTGGCCTTTTCCGGCCAGATGACGTGCGGGCTGTGGTCCGCCACGATCAGCACGAAAGGCCGGTCGCCACGCTGCTGGCCAAGCCAGCCATCCACCGGGTCGAGGTGGAGGTCGTGATACAGGCCGGGCACCTGCTCGTAGCCCGGTTCGCGCACGTTGGTGCCCGCGATGCGCTCGAAAGGGAACACCGATTCGGGGCCGAGGTGGAGCTTGCCGGCGATGGCCACGCAGTAACCGAGGGCGGATAGGCGCTGCACCATGGATAGCGTGCCTTCGCGCACGGCCGAATGGTTGCCGTGCGCGCCGTGCCTGAACGGATACATGGCCGTGAAGAGCGAGCTACGCGAAGGGCCGCACGTGGGTGAGGAGGCAAAGGCCTTGTCAAAGGTCATCGCCTCCCGGCCCAGCCTGTCGAGGTGCGGCGTGCGCACCACGCGATTGCCGTAAGGACCGATGTCCGTGACGGCGAGGTCATCGCCGATGAAGATGACCATGTTGGGCCGCGAAGCGCCGCGCTGCGCGATGGTGGCGGTCATGGAACCGAGCAAGAGCGCGCAAAGCGCAATCATTTTTTTCATGATTCGATCGATTTAACGGACATACAGTCCCATATCCACGTCACAGGCTCCCTTCGCTTCGCCGACTTGCAGCAGGAGCGTGTTTTTCCCATCCACCAACAGGTCGCGGTACGCGCTCAGGTTGAGCTCATCGTAGTGCCGCCTGGTATTGATGAATTTCGCCGCAACTTCCGTTCCATTCAGGAACACGCGGATGTCGGCGTGTCCGAGCAAGCGGAGCTGGAGGTGTTCGGCAGGTCGGTCAAGCGTGAATTCGCGCAACAGCCCGCCTTGCTCACCCTTTTTGAACCGGACCGGACCGTGCTCGGCGGCAAAGCCATCGCCGCGTGTGGCCAGGCCGATGTCATGGGTCGCTTGGCGCGTCACCGAAACGCGCTGCGCGGCAAGCTCGCTGTCTTCGGCGGCGGCACGCCAGGGGTGTGGCCTGCGGTAGAGCGGCTCATGCAGCATGCGCAATAGCGGCGGGGCGATCTTCACCCGCTTGCGGTCGTAGGTAATCAGCCCGTTCACCTCGCCCTCCACGTCGGTGGTCTGCGTATACACCGCGGCGGCCAACCCGCGCCCGATCATGGGCTCGAGGTTATGCATCAACTCGGCATACTCCTTGATGAGCTCGCCCTCGCCGTGGTAGGTGCGGTACCCCCAATTGCGCATCTTCGGGTTCCAGAGGTGCGCGTCGATGGGCCAGCCCAACCCGCCGAATTCGCCCAGTGTGATAATCCGGCCGGGATTGCCGGCCGCGGGCTCCATGCCGGGGCCGGGGTAGTGGTGGGCATCGTTCATCTGCCCCACGTTGCGGTCGGTCCAGCCGCTCACGCCATTGGTGATGCGCGAGGGATCGTAGGCCATGGTCCATTCCACGACCCGCTTGGTGTCATACTGGCCCCAGCCTTCGTTGAAGGGCACCCACACCACGATGGAAGGGAAGAAGCGGAGGTGATCCATGATGGCCTTCCATTCCTGTTCGAACTGGGCGGCCGACTCGGCGGGCCGTTGCCAATCGTCCTTGGCGAAGGGCTTCACGTGCTGCACATCGGCATCGGCCGTGGCGAAGCCGCTGACCATGTCCTGCCACACCAGGAGGCCCAGGGAGTCGGCGTAGTAATAGTACCGGGAGGGCTCTACCTTGATGTGCTTGCGCAGCATGTTGAAGCCCATGGCTTTCAGCACGTCCATGTCATACAGCATGGCCTGCTCGGAAGGCGGCGTGAGCAGGCCGTCAGGCCACCAGCCCTGATCGAGCGGCCCGTATTGGAACAAGGGCTGGTTGTTGAGCAGCATCCGCTCGTAGCCGAATTCGTCCTTGCCCTTCGAGATTTTGCGCATGGCGAAATAGGATTCCACGCGATCCAGCTCGCGGTCGCCGCGCACGACGCGCGTGGCGATGCGATACAGGTGGGGCGAGGAGGGCGACCAGAGGCGTGCATCCGGAATGGGTATCGACACGGCTTCATGGGGCGCGGCGGTGGCCGTGGCGATGGTCTTGTCGCCATCGTAAACGGTGACGTGCAAGGTTTCCTTGCCCGTGGCGCCCGCCACGGCGTGCTTAAGGGTTACCGCCTGCCCATCGATGTCGGGTTCGGGGAGCAGCGACTGGATGTGTGTCTTGTCCACCGGCTCCAGCCACACCGATTGCCAGATGCCGGTTACCGGGGTGTACCAGATGCCTTTCGGATCGAGTACCTGCTTGCCCCGGGCTTGCGTGCCGGTATCGGTGGGATCCCATACGGCTACGACCAGCTCCTGATCGCCCTTGGTGAGGTGCTTGCCGATCTCGAAATGGAACGGATCGCTTCCGCCGCGATGCATGCCGAGCCGTTTGCCGTTCAGCCATACCTCGGCTTCCCAATCCACCGCATCGAAATGCAGCAGGATGTTTTTGCCTTTCCAGGCTTCCGGTACCGAAAACGTGCGCTTGTACCATAATCGCTCGTCGGGGCTTACCCGGCGCTGCACGCCCGACAGGGCCGATTCCGGCGCGAAGGGGACGAGGATCTGCCCGTCCGGTCGGGTTGGCGCAGCCGCCTCGCGGGGCTGGATGGTATAGTCCCACAAGCCGTTGAGCGACGCCCACTGGGCGCGCTTGAGTTGCGGGCGGGGATATTCCCGCCAAGCGTTGTCGGGGGTGACCCGCTGGCCCCATTCGGTCTTCATGGCGGCCGGGTTGAGCGTTTGGTCCTGCGCCACGGCCATGCTGCCGATCGAGAGCGCAGCTAACGCGAATAGCATCGATTTACTGTTCATTTCGATTACCTGGTTTTTTTCGTTTACAATATGATGCGCTGGCTTTCGGATATCAACTATCGCCATCAACCGTTGATCTTGGCTTTCAGCAGGGCAATGTATTCCTTCGGCGAGCGCTTGAGGTATTTCTGGAAGTTCTGGCCGAAGACCGTCTGCGAGCTGTAGCCCACCTTGCTGGCCACCTGGAAAATCTTCAGGTCGTTTTCGGCGATGAGTTCGGCGGCTTTCTTGATGCGGACCTGATCCACCAGTTCCTTGGGCGACAGATCGGTCAACGCCTTGACCTTGCGGTAGAAGGTGGGGCGGCTCATCCCCATGTGGTCGGCCAATAGATCCACGTGCAGGCTGCGATCACGGATGTTGTCTTGGATGTAATCGCTGAGCTTCTCCAGGAATTGCTCGTCCGACTTGGACTGTACCCTGAACTGCAAATGCTCGAACGGTTCGGTACGCGCGTGTTCCCTGACCTTGTCCCTGTTCTTCAGCAGGTTGGCTACCTGCACCAAGAGCAACTCGGGCGAGAAGGGCTTGCCGATGTAGGCATCGGCGCCGATCTCGAGGCCATCGATCTTGGAACGGAACGAGTTCTTGGCGGTGAGCAGGATGACCGGGATGTGGCAATATTCAATGGTGGTCTTGAGCAATTTGCACAGTTCGAACCCGTCCATGCCGGGCATCATCACGTCGCTGATGATCAGGTGCACGACCTGGCTTTCCAAGACCTGCAAGGCCTCGTCGGCGCCGCGCGCGGCACGTACATGGTATCGGTCGCCGAGGATTTCATGGAGGAAATCGAGGATGTCCTCTTGGTCATCGATAAGGAGCAATGTTTCTCTCATGGCTTTAGCGTTATGGTTTCCGGGCCCGGCTTGAACGCGGCCTGCTGGTCGATGGGGAGCACGAGCTGGAAGACATTGAGCCCGGCCTCATCGGCGATGAGCCGCAACTCGCCGTGATGCAACGCGGCAAGCGAGCGCGCCAACGAAAGCCCGATGCCCGTGCCTTGGGCTTCGTCGCGTCCGGGGATCCTGAAAAAGGGCTCGAATATTTTCTCGCGGTACACCGGCGGGATGGGCGGCCCGTCGTTGGCAACGGTGACGGAAAACCGCCGCCCCTCGCCATCAAACTCGAATTCGATGGAAATATACCGCTCGGCATACTTGACGGCATTGGACAGCAAGTTGCCCACGATCTTGATGAAGGCTTCGCGGTCAATGGCAGCCACGATGGGATGGCCGGGATCGAAGCACCGCAATTGCAGCCCCCGCTTCTCGGCCGCCGGCGTGAAATCGCCGACCAGCTCGCCGATGAGCGGATTGACCGGCGTAGCCACGAAATTGAGCGTGAACTGGTCGGTTTCGGCTTTCCGGAAATCCAGTAATTGGGTGGTCAGGTCCACCAGCCGGTCGGTGTATTTCCGGACCAGCCGGAGGTTGCGCCTAACGGCCACTTGGTCGTGGGCCTTGTCGTGGGCCCATTCAACGGGCCCCTTGATCAGCGTCAGCGGCGTACGGATCTCGTGGGCGATGTGGGTGAAGAATTCGATCTTCGATTGGTAGGCCTCCTTCTCCATTTCCAGCTCATACAGCTGGAGCTTCCTGGCGTTGCGCCGCTTGGTGTTGCGGTGGTAGTAATAGCCGATCGCCGCGATGGCAAGAGCCGATGCCAATGCGTAGGCCATGTACGCGGGCCAGCTTTTCCAGGGCGGTGGCAAAACCGTGACGACCACCGTGCGGGCTTCGGTTTCCCATCGCCCGACATTGCTCGTTGCCTGCACCACGAAACGGTAGGTTCCGGCGGGCAGGCCGGTGTAATAGGCGTTGCGATTGGTGGCCAATTGGGTCCAGCTGTCGTCGAAGCCCACCATCCGGTACCGGTACCGGATGGCCGTGGGGGCAGCGAAGTCCAAGGCGGCGAAAGCGAGCTCGAAACTGGCGTGGCGGTAGCCCAGCGTGATCGAATCGGTGAACAACGTCGATTGCCGCAGGATGGCCGATCCGTCGTCGGGAGAAACCCGCGTATTGCCCACGCGCAGGGCCGTGAGGTATAGGGGCGGGGGCGATTGGATCCCTTCCAGGTTTTCCGGCCGGAAGGCGATCATGCCCTTGACCGTACCGAAATACAGCTTGCCGTCGGGATCCTGATAGGCCGAACTGTAGTTGAACTGGTCGGTGGTGAGGCCGTTGGCTTGCGTGAAAACCCGGAATTTTTCGTTTTTGGGGTCGAAATGGATCAAGCCCTTCAGGCTACTGATCCAAAGGTGTCCCGAAGCGTCTTCCAGTATCCGGTAGGTGTATTCGGTGGGCAGCCCGTCGGCTTTCGTGTAGCGGCGGAACTGCGTGCGGCTGCTGTCCAGCCGGATGAGCCCACCGCCCTCCGACGTGAGCCAGAGCGCATGATCCCGGTCCTCATGGATGCCCTGGATGGTGTAGAACCGTTGGTCGGACAGGTCCGTTCCGAAACTGATGTTGCCGTACTTGCCGGTTCGGGGATTGTAATGGAACACCCCCGACGACAGGCTGCCCGTCCAGATCGTTCCCGCGTGATCTTCGTAAATGGCGTACACATACGAGTTCTGGCGGATTTCCTTGACCTGTGAGAGTGTCTTACTGGCCGGGTCGTACCGATGCAGGCCCGCCCCGGTGGTGCCCACCAGGATCTGCCCGGCCCGCGTCTTGTGGATGGACATGACGAAATTGCTCGACGACAGGCCGTCGTCCGCCCGGATGACCGGGAAGCGCTGGATGATCTTCCCGGAGCTGAGTTCCATGACCTCGAACCCATGCACGAATGGGCCGACATACAGGTAGGTGTCGTCTACCGCCAGTCCATGGATATTGGGATAGGAAAAGCCGGTCCGCGAATCGCCGAAGGCCAGGTGTGCCGATGTGCCGTCTCTGGGGTTGAGGCGGGTGATGCCCGCATCTTCGGTGCCGACCCAGACGTTGCCAAGGCCGTCGCCAGAGATCTCGCGTACGGCATTGCCCGAAATGGAGCCGGTGGCGCTGGTTGGGCCGTACTTCTCGAAATGGCTGTTTTCTGGCGAATGGTAGTTGATGCCGCCGAAAAACGTGCCCACCCACAGGCCGTTCCGGTTATCGACGCAGATGGTGTAAAGGGCGTTGTCGTTCAACGCATAGGGATCGCCGCTGGTCTTGCCCATGGAGGTGATCCCGCCATCGCGGCTATCGTAGCTGAATAGCCCCGACTCGGTGGCGATGTAGTATTTCCGTTCCTGTTCGGCGAACTGGACGTCGCGGACGAAGACGTCGGCGCCGGTACTGGTGGTGTTGAGCAACGTGTGCGCATAGCCGGTATGGCTATCGAGCCGGTAAAAGCCCTTGGTGGTACCGACGATGAGCGTGCTGTCCACGGCGGCGATGCGCGTAACCAACGCGCGATTGGCCGCGGCCGGGCCCGACCGGACCAACGGGGTCGCTTGGTGGCTGCCGGCATCCACCCGTTTCACCACGCCCTGCGGCGTGCCGATCCAGACGGTGCCCTGCGCATCGATCTCGAGGGCCGAACACTGCAGGTTCAAGGCGATGGCGCGCGCGGCTTCCTCGTCATACCGGTAGAGCCGACCACCGGCGATGAACCAGGTGTTGCCGGCCTTGTCGATCCGGATGTCGGCGATGCGAAGGTGAGGGGCCTGCGGCACCTGTTCGCTGCAACCAAGCCGGGGGTCGTACCGGAACAAGCCCGCATGGGTGCCGATCCAGATGCGGCCCATGCCGTCTTGGCGCAGGCTGGTGACGTTGTTCGCGCCAGCCTTTTGCGGGTCGAGGATGAAATTCTTGAAGGCCACGCCGTCAAATCGATCCAACCCACCCTTGGTGCCGATCCACATGAAGCCCATGCGATCCTGGATGATGCAGCTCACGGTATTGTGCGACAAGCCCTGCTCGGCTTGGAAATGCCTGAAATAGTACCGTTGCGCCCGGACACCAAGCGGTGAACAACCCAATAGGCAAACCAACAGGACAACGAAACGGCACATCTCCAAATATACGCATTATCGGGCGATACGCCATACCGGTGAGTAGAGGTATTCGGGGTTGCCCACCGCCTTGACGCCGATGCGGGCGAACAGGTTCGGCTCCGATGCGAAGGGCTGGCCGGTGAGCGGTTGGCTCAGCACAACCGTCTCGCCGAGCGTGACCTGTGCACCGGGCCTGTTGGCCTGCGGGCCAGCCGGGCTGAGCCGATAGATATGATCCAGGAGCGTGGTCTTGCCGACCAACAGCACCACCGATTCCAACTGCCGACCGGGCACGTTGTTCACGACGCGGCAGCTGGCGGTCAACACGCCCTGATCCACGGCAAACGTGGCATCGGTTATCGAAAAGTAGGGTACGACCGGCACGGTGACTTCGGTGGCGCCGCGCACGTCGACCGGTATGGTGTCGGGGATGTGGTCCCAGGGGCCGTTGCCACCGATGCGGACCAGCCGGTAGTGCCCGTCGAATAGCATCGACGAAAAGCTGCCATCCTGTTTGACTTGGATCGCGATGGGATTGACGTTCTCGTAGCCCGGCTGGAAGAGTTGGAGCACGTTGATGCCCTGCCTGATCTCGATGGGTTGGCCGTTATGGGCCAGCCTGCCGGTGAGGGGGGAGGCTGGCGGATCGTAGTTGTCAAGCTCGCACCCGCCCAGGAATATGACCGCTGTCAATAACGTAAAAAAGAATGATTGCCGATTCATCATGTCGTGGATTAATGGAATGGATTTCTGACCAATAATGGGTTTCCGTTCAAGGCATTGTCGGGAACCGAAGAATAGTAATTGCCCAAGCGGAAGAAACGCGGCTGCGTGAAACGCGGCGCCACGCGCCGCTCGAAGACATACTTGTTATGCTTGTCGGGATCGCCCGGCCTGACCACGCGGTAAGGCCACAGCGCATAGATCAACGTGTTGGGCGATTGGCGGTTGCCATCGAACACCTCGTGGGCGGTGCGCCAGCGCTTGAGGTCCCAGTAACGGTGTTCCTCGAAGGCGAGTTCCAACCGGAACTCTTCGCGGATCTTGTCCATCGTAAGTTGCTGAAGGCTGTTCTCGGCGAAGCCCGCCCGTTGCCTGAGCCGGTTGATGTAGCCAAGGGCCGAGGCTTCTTCGCCCAGCTCGAACGCGGCTTCGGCGGCATTGAGGTAGATCTCGCCCAGGCGGAACCGGATCCACCACATGTCGCTGCCTTGGCCCGCTTGTCCGGAACCCGGCCTTGAATCGACGTATTTACGGAGGTAGAAACCGGTATTGGTCACGTTGGCGGCGTTGGGTAACGGGCCATCGGCGCCTACCAGTGGCCCGCCGTCTGCGAAGTTGCTGCCCAGCGTGGCGTTGGTGCGGGTGTTGTAACGACCCGCGGCCGCATCCCACTCCATCACCCCGGCCTGTACCTCGATGCGCTGGCCCCGGAATGTCGACCCCGGGGTGATGACCGTGCCGGCCATGCGGGCATCTTTGCCCGCAAAGAGGTCTTCGGGCCGGTCATAATAGATGAAATCCGAATTGTCGGGCGTGCGGATGGCGAGCGTGCCGGGACGGCCATCCAGGAAATCGTAGGCTTCAACGAGGTTGAGCGACGGGGTTACACCGGCACTGCCGCTGGCGTTTTCCCGAAGGGATCGCGGGATGTTTTCGACCGTGAAGGCGTGGTACTTGCCCTCCAGCGTATAGTCGAACGCCCAGATCACCTCCCGGTTGTTGGTCTTGCTGGCGAACAGTTCGTAGAAGTTCTGCGCCCGGTCGGGATTTTCCTCGTAGAGGGCGAAGGGGCCTTCCGTCAGGATGGTGCGCGAGGCCGCCAACGATTGCGCATAGTAGCCTTGCGCACGCTCGGTGGGGATGCCCACCTCGCCACCGCCCGTGCGGATGGGGTCGGTCATCAGGCCGTTGTACTTGGCGGTGGAGGCGGCATAGAGCATGGCCTGCGATTTGAGCGCCAGCACGGTCCAGCGGTTCGCCCGGGTTTTGCTGGTTGCCGTCTGCACGAGTTGATGCTCGATCTCGTCGAGTTCCGACGCGATGAAATCGTAGGTGGCGGCTTCGGTGGCCCGTGGCTCGCGCATGGACGGTACGTCGTCCGGACCGGTGTACTGGTATGATTTCAGCACAATCGGTACGCCGCCCATGCTCTTCACGTGCAAGAAATACACGTATGCGCGGATGAAACGACCCTCGGCCAGCAACTGCTGTTTGTCTTCGGGATCCATGACCGTGGAGGCTTCCAGGTTTTCGAGGAAAAGCGTGATGTCGCGGATGAGCCCGTAGTCCCATAACTGCTTGATGGAAAAGGCATAGTTCACCCGCGTGTTGCGGCCGTTGTTTGCGCCCAACCCGCCGGACCACATGGCCTCGTCCACGTCGGTGGGCGACAGGAGCCCCCCTTCGAAGCCGCCGAACGGCTGGAGCCGGTTGTAGAGATTGGCCAGTACCGAACGGGCCATTTTCGGGTCGTTCCAGACCTGTTCGTCCAGCAGGATGTCCGTGGGATTCCGCATCAGCCACTTTTCGCAGCCAACCAGGAGCATCACCAACGCCACGGCGCCGATACTTTTTAGAATGTGCTTATGTACTTGCATTGCCATCAAAAGGTTAAGTTAACGCCTACATTATAGACCCGGACGGAAGGGTAGTCCAATCCGGTATTGAGTTGCGTTTCGGGATCGATCCCCAGATCACGGGTGTTGTCGATCGAAAACAGGTTGAACCCATTGGCATAGATCCGTACCCGGGATAGCTTGGCCCGCTGGATCAAGGCCGTGGGGAGGTTGTAGCCTACCTGGACGTCGCGGAGCCGCAGGTATGACGTGTTCCGGAACCAGAACGTCGACGCACGCAGATTGCTTTCGTTGTTCGACTTTTTCAGCGCCGGATACGTGCCCGGCACCCACGGGCTGTTCAGGTCGAAGATGTCTTCGCGGTGCCAACGGTCATTGAACAGGTAGTCTGGCGAATTGGCATCGTTCTGGAAGGGGTTCTTGATCTCTGCGGCGCGTCCGCGGCTTTGCATGGCCGCACCGGAGAAGTTCATCGTGAGGTCGAAGCCCTTGTACGCAAACGAGGTGTTCAGCCCGAAGTTGAGGTAGGGGAGGTTTCCTTCGCTGTACCCATTGGGACGCTCGTCCAACCCATTGATGACGCCATCGTTGTTCTGGTCCTTGTAGATGAAGTCGCCGGGATTGAGCGTGGTGTTGTTCTGCCCGTCGATATTGACCGGGTAATTGGCGATCTCTTCGGCCGACTGGAACTGGCCGATGTACTCATAGCCCCAATTGATCCTGGCCCACCGGTTTTCGGACGAGTTGCGGTACTCGTCCCACGAATTGCCGAAACGCGGCTTGTAGGAGTACCAATTCTTCAGTCGCGCCAGCGTTGCGTTGGCACCGATGGTGTACGACACCGCTCCGCTCCGGTTGGCGTAGTTCAAGGCGGCTTCCATGCCCAGCATCTTGTTGGCATTCAGGTTTTCGGCGGGAAGGCTGAACCCCACTTCAGCCGGCAGCAGCAGGTCGTAACGCGACGCCGGTATGCCGGTGAGGTCGCGCCGGAACAGCTCGAAACTGCCGCTCCACCGCTGTTTCCACAGCGAGAAGTCCATGCCGATATTCATCGTGGTGCTCTTTATCCAGGTAAGCGTCGTGACGGGTAGCCCCCTCGAAACGATACCGGTGACCAACTGGTTGTCCAGGTAGGCCGTGCCGGAACGCCAGTTATAGCCCGGAAGGTACGCGAACGGCCCCACGCCGTTGTCTTCACTGCCCGTCTGCCCGTACGAAGCGCGTATCTTCAGGTCGGTCAGTACGTTGGCGATTCCAGATCGTTGCATGAACGATTCGTCGGAAATACGCCATCCGGCCGTGACGAAGGGGAAAAAGCCCCACCGATCGGCCTTGGGGAACCGCCAGGAACCGTCATAGCGACCGCCCAGTTCCAGCAGGTACCTGTTGTCGAAACCATAGTTGGCGCGGAAGATGAAGCCGGCGCGGGCCTCTTCGATGACCCGGTCATCTACCGCCTGGAGCTCGTTGAAGCTGTTGATGAGGTCGATGTAGTTGGTCTCGGGCTGTGAGCGGATGAAGAACAGGTTGTCCAGGCGTTCCTGGGCTTCCATGGCCGCCAAACCGCTTACGTCGTGCTTGCCGAACGTACGCTTGTAGTTCAGCTGTACGCGGTACACGTTGTCCGTGATGTAACCGTTGCTGCGCGAGCGGAACGGGTTCCGCTGTCCACCCGTGACGTCGTAGTTGTCGTTCACGTCGTCGTACGTATAGGTATCGTATGTTTTCTCGAAAATGTTCTCGAACAGGTTGTTGTAGAAGAAGGCATACATCCCGCTGGCCGTCAGGCCTTCGATCGGGAAATTGTATTCCAGGTCGAACGAGGTCTGCAAGGTGCGCCGTTCGGTCTTGGTGTAGCCGGAGTACTCGAACGTGGCATAGTTGCTGGCAAAGTTATTGTTGGTGGCCGGATAATCACGGTTGCCATTGGCGTACGGGCCTTCGGTAGGCAGGTTGCGGAACTGGCCGAGCAGCGCCTGGAAATAGTCGTCCGCACCTGGCAGGCCCAGCAGGTCACGCACCTCGACCTTGCCGTTGATGCGTACGCCCGCCTTGAGCCGCTTGCCGATCCGGGTTTCGACGTTGGTCTGGAGGTTCATGCGGTTGAAGTTGTAACCGTCGAAAACCGCATCCTGATCGAACCGCGAAACGGAAACGTAATAGGTAGACCGGTCGCCGCCCCCAGTCGTATTCAGGTTGACGTAGGTCTGCGGCGCATTGCTGCGCAGGTAGGTGGACCAATCGAAGCCTTCGTAGCCCGGTTCGCCACGTTGCCAGCGCTCCACTTCCTCGCGCGTCCAGTTCGTCGTTCCATACTCGTTCATGTCAGCCTCGGCGTTCGCCCTGACGAAGTCGGCCGCACTGGCTGCCTTCGGGAAGCGGAAAAGGCTTTGCCATCCGTGGTAGGTATTCACGTTGATCTGGCTCTCGCGGTTCAGGCCGCCTTTCTTCGTCGTGACCAGGACCACGCCATTGGAGGCCCGTAGGCCGTATACCGCCGCTGCCGCATCTTTCAGGATCGACAGGCTTTCGATGTCTTCCGGATTCAGGTTGTTGAATTGCTGGGCACCCGAGGGGACGCCATCGATGACATACAGGGGCGTGCCCATGTTGCGGATCTGGATGCGGGTTTCCGCACCGGGCCGCCCATCGGGCGTGCGGGACGTAACACCGGCGATCTTGCCCACCATGGCCTGCGACACCGTGGGTACGGGGCTCTGCGTCAGTTCGGCCGAGCCGACGGTAGACACGGCGCCGGTGAGGTTCGCCCGGCGCTGTTCGCCGTAGCCAACCACGACGATCTCTTCCAGCGACTGCGATACGGCGTCAAGCTGGGCGTTGACAACCGTACGGTTGCCAACGGTGATCTCCAACGGTTCGTAGCCGATGGACGAGAAGCGCAGTACATCGCTCGACAGCGCCCGGATCGTGTACCTTCCATCGCCATCGGTGGAAACCGCGCGCCCTTTGCCGGTGACCGTAACGGTCGCCCCGGGGATCGGGATTCCATTGACAGCGGAAACGGTACCCGTAACCACGCTATCCTGTAACGGCGTACTGCGAGCGACCGCCCAGCAGGCCATAACCATGAGTAAACAAATGCATGTGGAACGTTTAGTCATAATCAGTTTATTTTTTTGGTCCTTTACGATGACAAAGCAACGGAAAAGGGTCGCTCGATTTTATTCAAAAAGTATCGATTTTGTCTCACGGCCCGTGCCGCTGGCCAAAACAAGATCGGGCCTTGGCGACTATCGCCAAGGCCCGATCAGGCGTTCGTTCGTCGGCTCGTGGCCGTTCGGCTATCGATCGCTTGCGCGCGCGTCCGGCTTTCGTTGCATCGGTACGTCCAGCGCGGCACCCGGGTCGCCCTGTGCGGCCATCCACGCGTTCAGCCGCGCCAGGTAGTCGGCTATCCTGGCGCCATAGGCCGGGTCTTCCGCGAGATTATCCAGTTCGTAAGGATCATTGGCGATATCATAGAACTCGAATTCGGGCCGTTTCGCGATCCGTTCGGTAAGCTTGCGCGCATGCGCATCGTGGGTGGCCTTGTGCATCCAACTGGTCCAGGTAAGCGTCTCGTTTTCGGTGTTCATCGAATACTTGATGTAATAGGCCGAGTCTGGCGTGAGGTTCCAGATGAGTTTGTAGCGGAGGTCGCGTATGCTCCGGATGGGGTATGGCGATCCTTCGGGGATGTTATTGTGGATGCCGAACGCGACATCGCGATGCCGGGTGGCCGATCCGCGAAGCACCGGCTCAAAGCTGGTGCCGTCCAGCCCCGGCACCGCTTGGCCGCCAAGGATGCCGATCAGCGTCGGCGTAATGTCTTCGTATTGCACGATGGCGTCCGTTTCCGTGCCCGCGCCGACCACGCCAGGCCAGCGGACGATCATCGAGCTCTTTTGGCCATTGTCCCACAGCGTCCATTTCCCGCCGGGGAACTGCGGGCCCTGCTCACCGAGGAAAACGACCATGGTATTCGCGTCCTGCCCCGTGTCGCGGAGCAATGCCATCACATCGCCGACCTGATCGTCCAGCCGCCGAACTTCGGCAAGGAAGTGGCAAAAGTCGGTTCGCGTAAGCTCGGTGTCCACCCAATGCGCCGGCAGTCTCAGCCGATCGGGGTCGAACTCATCGGGATTGCCCATGGTCCAAGGCCGGTGCGGATTGGTGCTCATCACGAATAGGCAATAAGGCTCTTCCCGCAGGATGTAATTCCGCACGCTGTCCAGGAAATAGTCATCGGTGGGCGATACGCAGTTGGGTTCGAACCCGTCCACGATATCGAACGGGAAAACCGCCTTCGGCTTGGTCACGTGATCTTTTCCCGTGAGCGCGACGCGGTAGCCCAACGCGCGCAGGTAATGGCCGATGCTCCGCAAGTGCGGATATACGGGTTTGTGGTTCTGGTAGGCGCCGTGCCTCACCGGGTAAAGCCCGGTGAACAGCGATGCCCGGGTAGGTATGCACATGGTCTCCGAGGCGATCATCGCATTGAACTTCATCCCTTCGGACGCCAATTTGTCGATGTGGACGGTTTGCAGGTTTTCCCCGCCATAGCAACTGAGCTGCCGTGAATCGAGGTCGTCTGCCATGATGACGATGATGTTGGGCTTGCCCGTCGGGGTTTGCCCCGATGCCGGAGACGAGGAAGCGGCCATGAGCGTGAACAACCCCATGGCGAAAAGCGGATACGTGGCGGCGATATGCGTTGTTGTCATAACGAATGTGGTGTGATTGGCCCCTAAAAAAGGCAAATCAAGCAAAAAAACAACGCGTCAATCGTTCAAAACGTATCGAATTCGTCTCACGCGTTTCAGTCCTTCTTTTTCTTGGGCACCTTGGCGCCTTCCTTGCGGGCCTCGGAAAGCCCGATCGCAATGGCCTGTTTGCGTGAAGTCACTTTTTTGCCCGAGCCAGACTTCAGTTTGCCTGCTTTCATTTCCTTCACGGTTTCGGCCACTTTCTCGCTTGCCTTTTCTGAATACTTTGCCATGATGAGTCGCTTTGTCCTGGAATGCAGACAAACCAGCGGGCAATTTGTTTTCCTGCCGCCAACAAGCCGGTAATGCCCCCGTCATATCGGTCTTCACATTTCCGAGATAAGGAAAAATACTCGTACCTTTGCAACCTATGGGACATGCAGCAGTATCGGAACGATTGGACGCGAATGGGATCAGGAAGGATTTCCCGATCTTGGATCGCTCGGTGAATGGACAGCCTTTGGTGTACCTTGACAACGGGGCAACCACCCAAAAGCCCCGGCAAGTGGTAGACGCCATCGTGGACTACTACACCCAGCTGAACAGCAACGTGCACCGCGGGGTGCACCAATTGAGCCAATTGGCCACAGACGCCTTCGAGCTGACCCGCCGCAAGCTGCAGCCCTTCATCAACGCCGCGCATGAGCATGAGATCATCCTGACGAAGGGTACGACGGAAAGCATCAACCTGGTGGCCCAATGCTACGGCAAGGCGTTCGTGAACGCCGGTGATGAAATCATCATCTCGACGATGGAACACCATTCCAACATCGTGCCCTGGCAAATGCTCTGCGAGGAGCGCGGCGCGGTGCTGCGCGTCGTGCCCATCAGCGATGCGGGTGAACTGGATATGGACGCCTACGCGTCGATGCTGAACGGGCGTACGCGCATGGTGGCGATCACCTACGTTTCAAATGCGCTCGGAACGGTGAATCCCGTGAAGGGAATCATCGACCTCGCACACGCGGCGGGCGCGCCGGTCTTGCTCGACGCCGCACAGGCCATCCAGCACGTGCCCATCGACGTGCAGCAACTGGATGTCGATTTCCTCGCCTTTTCCGGACACAAGATGTATGGCCCTACCGGTGTGGGCGTATTGTACGGCAAGGAAGAGTGGCTCAACGCGATGCCGCCTTACCAAGGCGGCGGCGAGATGATCAAGGAGGTGACCTTTGCCAAGACGACGTACAACGAGCTGCCCTTCAAATTCGAGGCGGGAACGCCCAACATCGAGGCGGGCATCTGCCTGGCGCATGCGATCGATTACATCACCGATATCGGTCTGGATGCCATCGCCCAGCACGAACACGAATTGGTGGCCTACGGCACGCAACGGTTGCTGGAAATCCCCGGCATACGGATCGTGGGCACCGCAAGGCAGAAATCGAGCGTGATCTCGTTCCTGCTGGATGGCACGCATCCCTATGACGTGGGCGTCATCCTCGATAAGCTGGGCATCGCCGTCCGCACGGGGCACCACTGCACCCAACCGCTCATGGATCGCTTCGGCATCCCTGGAACGGTGCGGGCTTCCATCGCGCTGTACAACACGAAGGCCGACATGGACACACTCGTTGCGGGCGTGCAGAAAGCCGCCGCGATGCTGTTGTAGTGAAGCAGGAAATGACTATAAACGATATACAAGACGAACTCATCGATGACTTCGCATTCTTCGACGACTGGATGGCCAAATACGAATACATCATCCAGCTGGGCAAGGACCTGCCGATCATCGACGATCGGTACCGAAAAGACGAATACCTCATCAAGGGCTGCCAATCAAAGGTGTGGCTGCATGCCGACCAACAGGGCGGCAAGGTGGTGTTCACGGCCGACAGCGACGCCATCATCACCAAGGGATTGGTGGCGCTGATGGTGAACGTGCTTTCCGACCATGCGCCCGAGGACATCGCCAGCGCCGACCTGTACTTCATCGACCAGATCGGATTGAAGGAACACCTGTCGCCCACGCGGGCGAATGGCCTGCTCTCCATGGTGAAACAGATGAAATTATATGCGGCGGCGCTGAGCGCGACTTCATCATGACCCCTTCGTAAAACTGCTGTGGATGAAACCGCGCGATCTTGACGATTCAGAACTGGTACAGCGGCTGCGTGAGGGAAGCGAAGATGCCTTCAGGCGGATCTACGAACGCTACGGAACCAAATTGTTCTATTTTGCACGCAGCCTGAACGTGCAGGTCGAAGACGCGCAGGAAATCGTACAGGAGACCTTCATCAAACTTTGGGAGTATCGCCACCAAGCCGATCCGGCATTGTCGCTGAATGCGTATCTATTTACCATAGCCCGCAACCTGATCTACAACCAGGTGAAAAAATGGGCCGTGCGGCAACGCTACCTGGCGGGCATGCTGCAGGGCGAAGTGCCGACCGGAAACATCCAGGACCGCGAACTCCACGTGCTGATCGACCAGGCCATGGCCGAGATGCCCGATAAACAGCGGGCGGTTTTCCGGATGAGCCGGTTCGAGGGGGTTCCGAATCAGCAGATCGCCGACGAACTGGGGATCTCGAAAAGTACGGTGGAGAACCACATCAACAAGGCCCTGAAGTACCTGAGGCGGCGATTGGAACAGTGTGGCTATGAAATCACGACACTCTGGATCCTGTTTTGGGGAGCCCATTGAAAAAAAAATAAGAAAAAGTGAATGTTTGAGTAGGTGCAGTGCCGAGGTTGGTTGTATCTATATCAAATACTGCTCTGATGTAAACTTATATGAATTGTGGAACAACACATTTTAGAACGGTATTTTAAGAATACCTGCTCGCCAGAAGAGAGAGCGAAAGTGCTGGAATGGTTATCCGATGAACAGCGCGGCGAGGAAGTGAAACAAACGTTATCCAAGTTGTGGGGCAACTTCGATGACACCGGTTGGACACGCGCGGAGGGCGCGGGCGAACCGTCCTATGCGCAAATCCGGGCCGCGATTCCGGACTTGGCCAAGCAAAGGGCAACGAAGGCCGCCAAGCTGCGGGTGCATGGCTGGATTTGGCGATACGTGGCTGCCGCATGCATCGGGTTTGCCCTCACCATCGGTGTACTGCTTTGGTGGGATGGAGCCGATACGACGGCGGATGGTTACGTGACGGTGCGGACGGAAAAGGGCGAACGGAGACACATCACGTTGAACGACGGCTCGGAGATCTATCTCAATGCCGATAGCCGGATCACGTATCCCGTGGGCAATGAAATGCACCAAAAGGCCATCTATGTAGAAGGCGAAGCGTTCTTTAACATGACGGAAAGTGACAAGCCCCGGATCATCAAGGCCGGAGGCGTGGAGACGAAGGCTTCGACCGGCGCATCGAAATTCAGCATCAAGGCGTTTCCCGCGGATAGCGTGGTCACGGTGGCGATGGATGACGGCCAAGCCGAAGTACGTACGGAAAACGCGGCATTGATGAAATTGCGGATGCTGGACAGCGTCGCGGATACGGCCCAGGATACGAGCTTGCCGCTCACCAAGCTGGAACGCCCCAAGACCATGCCGCTCATCAAACTCAAGCCCGCCGTAACCATGAACAAGCATGAATATGCCGTGGTTCACAAAGACCAGGGGATGGTCGATGTGGCGGGCCTGCGCGATGGGAAAAAGGCCTTCGGCTGGAAGGACGGGATCCTGTATTTCGATGAGGCAGGTGCCGATGAAATCGCGACGACGCTCGCGCGCTGGTATGGCGTAAACGTACATTTCTGCGAGGGCGAACGCCCACACGTGCGGTTCTCTGCCGAATTCGACAACAAGAAGCTGGCCGATGTACTGACCAAATTGGGCGCTACGACGTCCCTGCACTACCGAAAAGATGGCGGGGAAGTGTTCCTCTGCACCAAGTAGTCGCCCCGACCCATTTCGATTGATTTCGGGCTGTCATTTTTCTGATTGGTTGAAACGTAACAACCGTCATGGCGCGAGCCATGGCTTAATCAATAGTTTGTTTTACTACCAAAAATTCATCAAAGAAATGAACAGATCATTACCAACAACACTTGCCGTCGGCACCAGGTTCGCAACCTTGCTCGCCGTTTCGTTTTCAATCGCGTTCACCACGCAATCCTGCAAGAAAGACAAGTTGAAACTCAGCAACCTAACGGGTATCTCCTCGTTTTCCATCAAAGGCTTCGAAACGTTCGCGTTCACGATAGACCAGAATGCCTTGACCATCGCCAACGTGGATAGCTTGCCCTACCTGACCGACCCCAGGGCGTTGGTGGCCCAGTTCGAAGCCATCACGGGCGCTACCGTCAAGGTCAATGGGGTCGATCAGCAGTCGGGCGTGACGGCCAATGATTTCACGGGCGAGGTGACTTACCAAACCACCGCCGAAGACGGGGTGACGGCACGCAACTACGAGGTAAAGGTGAATATCGAACAGGTAGACCCCAACTCGGTGGCCTGGCAACGCGTTACCGATAATGGCGGTTGGGGGCCGTACCGCACGTCGATGGCCGGGTACCACGGGGGTAAATTCTGGGCTTTCGGCTCGGCAAGCGGTGGCTTCGGCGCGTTCAATTTCGGCGCGTTTTCCAGTGGGGACGCCGCGGCATGGGCCACCGTGACCACCAATATCGACACGCTGCCCTATGCCGAACGCCAAACCGCGGTATTCGGCTTCAAAGACAAGGTATGGCTGCTTGGCGGCTTGGTGCCGGCAAAAGGGTTTAACTTTTCTTACGTAACCAATGCGGTCTGGAGTTCGGCAAACGGCACGGAATGGACATCCACTCCCCGCATCGCGGCGCCGGCGGCCGGAACACTGTGGACTGGCAGGGAGCGGATCAATGCCGTGGCGTTCAACGATAGGTTGTGGGTCGTGGGCGGCAATGCGTATCCCGCATTCGGCAATGCGAATGCCCCGGGCACACCGCTGAGCGATGTCTGGTCTACGGCAGACGGAGCCACTTGGACCCAGGCTACCGATAAGGCCTTTGAAGTGGCCAGGACCAACCCCGCCGTATTCGTGCACGATGGCAAGATCCATGTGGCGGGTGGGCGCAATGCCAGCGGCACCTTGCTGAATGACATCTGGACCTCGACGGATGGCGTTACCTGGACGGAATTGACGGTAGCCAACAAGTTCACGCCGACGTGGGGGCACCAAATCATATCGTACAACGACCAATTGTTCCTGATCGGCGGGTTCGTCAAGAACGAAGCGAACGCCGATGTCATCCAGCAGGGCGCGTGGATATCCGAAGATGGCGGTGCGAACTGGACCAGGGCCGACGCCAGCGACCCGCGCGCATTGCCGGGCAATTTCCCGGGTCGGGCGCTTTTCAACGCATTCGTGCATGACAATGCCATCTGGATCGTCGGCGGCGAATCGCGCAACGAAAGCAATGCCCAAGTGTTCCTGAATGATACCTGGAAAGGCGCCTTGGTCAAGTAAGATGCATAAAAGACTTGGTTGTTTGCTGTTGGTGCTGATGTCCATCTCGGTGACATCAGCCCAACAGGCCAAAAAGGAGGTGCGCGGCGTGGTCCAAGCCGAAGACGGACGACCGATACCGGGGGCGACGATACGGGTGAAAGGCGCATCGACCAGCGCGGCCGCCGATGCGGCGGGCCGTTTCGTGATCCCGGCCAATCCGGGCGATACGCTGGTGGTGGTGACGGTGGGTTTTGCACCGCTGGAAAAACTGTATACCCAGCAACCGATGATGCAATTGATCATGCGCGAGCACGTGCAATCGCTCGAACAGGTGGTCGTGGTGGGTTACGGGGCCGAACGGCGCCGCAACATCACCGGTTCGGTCGCGTCCATCGGCCACGAAGAGATCACGAAATCGTCGGCGCTTTCTTTCGACAATGCCATCGTGGGCAAGGTGGCTGGGGTAGACGTACTGTCCAGCTCGGGCGTGCCCGGATCGGCCACGGCCATTACCATCCGCGGGTTGAGCACGCTCAATCCAGACGGTAGCCAACCACTGATCGTCATCGATGGGATACCCGTATACGGCACCGGCCGCGGGTTGAACACCAGTACGTTCGATCCATCCACCACGTCCGCGATAGGCTTTGGCGGCACGACCGTATCCGACAACATCAACCCGCGGAATGATTTCGAGAACAATCCGCTGGCACACCTCAATCCCAATGACATCGCATCGATAGAGGTGCTGAAGGATGCCTACGCCACGGCCATCTACGGTTCGCGTGGCGCGGCCGGGGTTATCCTGATCACCACGCGCAAGGGCAGCCAATCGCGGCCGTCGTTTCAGGTGCGTTACGTGACCGGTGCGGCAAGGCCGGTGGGTACCCACGACCTATTGGGCGGTGCCGAGTACGGTGCCGTCTATTCGGAGTACTACCGGCAGCTGGGCCGCAACGAGACCTTCGTGGCCGCCGACCAGACCGATTGGCAAGACGAGGTGACGCGCACCGCCATCACGCAGCAACTCGATGTGTCGATGTCTGCGGGAGGCGACCGGATGCAGTACTACCTGAGCGGGTCTTACCGCAGCCAACCGGCATACGTGATCCACAACGATTACGAGCGGTACACCGGACGGATGAACCTATCGTACACGGCGTCCGGCAACTTTACCGCGGGGAGCAACGTATCGGTTTCCTACACCGATAATACGGCGCTCAATGCGCCCAGTATATACCGCCAAGCGATCTTGAAGGCCCCCAACCTGCCGATCAAGGACAGTGACGGCGCCTTCCTGTACGGCAAGGGCGGCAACTCGATCGGCCAGATGGACGTAAACCCGGTAGCCGAAGCGCTATTGAACAGCAACGCACTGGAAAACGCACAGACCCTGGCCAACCTCTACGCCCAGTTGAAGCCGTTCGGTTGGCTGACGTTGCGTTCGGAGTTCGGTGCCGAGCTTGCGGGGGCCACCACCTTCACCCGCCGGGTGAAACGCCCGAGTGGATTCGGCGACGATGCCGTGGAGCGTACGGCCCAGAACCTGAAGACGGTGATCAACAATACGGCCACCATACTCCAGGCGGAAGGGGCCCATTACCTGAATGCCGTGTTGGGGCAGAGTTTCGAGCGCTCAACGGAAAACTCGCGCACCATCGGCGGTTACGGATTCTTCAACGACAACATCAATAACATCAACGCGGCCGAACGGACCTACGTATCGCGCTCCTTGAAACAGCGTTGGGCCTTGGTGTCCTATTTCGCCCGTGCCAACTACGAGTACAACAACCGGTACCTGGCGGGCATCACGTATCGCATCGACGGATCCTCGAAATTCAGCAAAAACCGGCGCTATGTCGGATTCCCCTCGCTCTCCGTGGGTTGGCGGCTTTCGGAAGAGCCATTCCTGAAGCCGTATGCGTGGATAGACGACCTGAAGTTGCGCGGAAGCGTCGGTTTCTCGGGCAACAACAGCCCGTTCTCCTACTACGGCAACCAGGGGCAGTACAGCATCAATCCCAATGGCATTGCCTATGCCGGCACGCCGATACTGGAAATACAGCAACCGGACAACCCGAACCTGAAATGGGAGCGCACGCGGTCCACCGATATCGGGCTGGATGCGACGCTATGGGATAACCGGCTGACGGTCACCCTGGATTACTACGAACGGCGCATCCGCAACATGATCATGTCGTCGGCCATCCCGTTGTATCAGGGATGGGCGGTGCAACCACAGAACATCGGCGATATGCGCAATGCGGGGCTGGAGCTGACACTGGAAGCGCATGCGGTGCGCAAGACCGACTTCCAATGGATGGTGCGCCTAAACGCTTCGCGGAACACCAACGAATTGCTGCGCCTCAATTTCGAAGGCGAGGAAGTGGGGCTTGCGGCCGACGCGTTCAAGTACCTGAAAGTGGGGGAGCCCATCTCGCAGTTTTTCCTGTACGACTGGGCGGGCGTGGATCCCTACACGGGCAATCCGCTATGGCGCGACCACACGGGGGGCGTCAGTGACGTTCCGCCGGCCTCGCTCTTTGCACAGGTGGAAGACGTGAACGATTTCCGTAAAGTATTCGGGACGAGCTTTCCGGTGGTTTGGGGTGGACTCGGAAACACCGTCCGCTACCGGAATTGGGACTTGGATGTGTTCGTGTCGTATTCGATCGGCGGGAAAATGATCAACGGGTCGCGCGCCACGTTGCTGACCTACGCCACGGACGAGGCGACGAACCTGAGCCGCGAGATCTTGGGGCATTGGATGGTAGCGGGCGCGTTGACGGATGTACCCCGATTGGCCAACAGATCGATCACGGCATCGCCTGGCTCGACGGCGAGTATCCGCGATTTCACGACGAGCCGGACCAACAGCCGCTTTTTGGAAGACGCGTCGTACCTCCGCGTGCGCACCATCAACCTGGGGTATGGACTGCCCGCCCAGGCGCTGCAGCGTTTCCCCGGAGGGGCGGTACGTTCACTGCAGGTCTTCGTGCGCGGCACAAACCTGTTTACGTTGACGGGCTACAGCGGTGTCGATCCCGAAGTCAATGCCTTCGGGTCGTCGGCATTGCAATCGGGTTATGATGAACTTACCATGCCGCAGAATAAAATGGTGGAACTGGGTATCAATATTGGCTTTTAAGGCTTTAGCGAACGATGAAAAAAACAATCCTGCTCGGTTGCGTGTGTGCCCTCCTTTGGGGGTGCGATGCGCAACTGGACCTGACACCGGAAGATACGCTGGTAGACCGCGAGGTGTTCGGCACCGAAGGCGGCAGCGAACAGGCCCTGGCGGACGCCTATATGCGGCTTTTCAGGGCCGCTACGGGCAACATCGCCCACACGATAGGCGATTTCACGACAGGCAACCTCCACCACAGCGTCTTCTACAATACGTATGACGACGGCAGCGTGACACCGGCGGATGACGGGGTGCAGGCCGTATGGGAGAATTACTACCGCGCGATCAATGTGGCGAACAACGTCATCGCCAAGATACCGCAATTCGCGCAGTATGGCCAGGACATCCAGCTTCGGTTGATTGCCGAGGCGCGTTTCATCCGTGCGTATGCCTACCTCGACCTGTTGAAGCTATACGGAGACGGCGCCTTGCAGGATCGCATGGATGGGCTAGGCGTGCCCCTTCAGCTCACGCCTTTCAGTGGCTACGACACGGGCGATGTGATGCCGCGGGCAAGCAATGGCGCTGTTTTCGAACAGATCATCGCCGATTTGACCGAACCCGCCGCGCAGCTGCCCACGCAGCACGGCACCGACATCCGCACCCGGTCGCGGGCAACGCAAGGCGCGGCGGCGGCCCTGCTGGCCCGGACCTACCTGTTCATGCATCGGTATGCCGATGCCGCCGACGCGGCCGCGGCCGCCCTTCGATTCCGACCCTCCATCTACCAATTGTCGACCAACCTACTGGCCGTATTCCCGCAGAACAGCGACGGGCAGCCCAAGGCGCTGGTGCCCGAGCATGTGTTGGCCTTTCCAGTCAGCCACATGGCCAGCACCTCGTCCACGATCAGCAACAACCTGGGGAATCCGTATTTCTTCAAGCGCTCGCTCTGGATCGACGAATCCTTCATCGAGACGTTCGATGCGGAAGACCTGCGTGTGAAGCTGTTGGTTTTCAAGGGAGACAGCGTGCATAATCCCGATCAATTCCGGGCGCGTACCACCTTCAAATTCAATAACAGCAACGGTCGCGACAACGTACCGGCGATCCGCATCGCCGAAGTCCTGTTGGCGCGCGCCGAGGCGTTGGCGCGTACCACGGGTGTGACACAGGAAGCCGTCGAGCTGCTCAATGAGGTCCGTATGCGGGCCAATCCGCAAGCGGAACGCCACGCAGCAGGCGATTTCGGGAATGCCGGGGCCTTGGTCGACGCCGTGCTGCAAGAGCGCAGGAAGGAACTGGCGTTCGAGGGATTTCATCGTTACGATCGCATCCGGACAGGCAATCCCCCGCGCAGCAACGGCCTGCACAACGACAAATGGGTACTCCCGATCCCGCAACGCGAAATCGACATCAGTGATGGCGTGATCGTACAGAACGCGGGCTATAGGCAATAACGCAAAACAATAAACACAACAAACAAATATGAGAGAGCGAACAAGTAAACCGTGGTGCTTCATGCTGCTTGGCATGATGCTTTCCACCACAGCCGTGGCACAAGTGACATTTCAGGAACTGTCGTTTGCCGAGGCACAGCAAAGGGCACAGCGAGAAGGCAAGATTATATTCGTCGACGTGATGCGCAGCGGTCCGTTACCCGAACACAACCAACGGGTAGAGGCCGAGGTTTTCACGATCGACAGCATCGCGAGTTTCTTTCGGGACAATTGCGTGAGCATCCGCATGGACATGGGGTCTGAAGCCGGCAAGGAATTCATCCCGAACCTGAATATGCTGATGTACCCAGCCTATGTGTTCTACGATGCGAAAGGAGCCCAGCTGCAATACACCAATGCATTTGCCGTAGCGCAGGATCCGAATGTGCTGATGCAAAAGGCACGCGCCTCGGCAGCGGTGGCGGATGAGAAAATGGCCAATACCCGCAGCATACGGTTCGAGCAGCGCACGGACTGGGCGGCGCTGCTTGGCCAAGCCAAGTCGTCGGGCAAACTGATTTTCCTCGATGCCCAGACCGAATGGTGCCGTCCGTGCCGCATGATGGAGCGCGATGTGTTCACGCTGGATCGCGTGGCCGATTTCTACAACGAACGGTTCATCAACGTGAGCATGGATATGGAAAAGGGCGATGGGCCGCGCCTGGTCAAGGAATATGGCATCACCGCCTACCCCACCTACCTGTTCATCGACGGCGATGGCCAGGTGGTGCACCGTGATGGGGGGTACAAGGATGCCGAACCGTTCATCGCGGTAGGTGAACAGGCCGCCAAGGCCAGTGCAAGCCACCAAGGTATTTCGTTCGTGGATGGCAATTGGGAATCCATCCTGGCCCGCGCAAAAGCCGAAGACAAGCTGATTTTCCTCGATGGCTACGCCGTTTGGTGCGGGCCGTGCAAGATAATGGACAAAGACGTGTTCACCCGCGCGGATGTCGGCGACTATTTCAACGGCACGTTCATCAACGTGAAGGTAGACATGGAAAAAGGGGAGGGCATCATGCTGAAGGATCGCTACGGCATAAAGGCCTATCCGACCTACCTGTTCATCAATGCCAACGGCGAAGAGGTACACCGCATCGTCGGCTCTTCTCCGGCCGAAAAGTTCATGGCCAATGCCCAGATAGCGCTCCAGCCCGAACAGCAGCTGGGCACGTTGGCGGCACGATACGCGAACGGCGAGCGCGGGCAGGCGTTCCTGCGCCAATACCTGGATGGGCTGGCCTTGGCGTACCGGCAGGACGAAGCGACCACGGTAGCTACGCAATACCTCGAAACATTGCCTGAATCCGAATGGCTGTCGGCGGCAAACTGGCAATTGCTGAACCGATACCTGGTGGATCCGGCAAGCCCGGTGTTGCGCCACTACGCGCTGAACCGCGATAAAATGGCGCGATTGGGAATCGAGAAGGCAGACGACCAATTGGAAAAGAAATTCGGCTCCGCGTTGCACCTCGCCCTCGGCCCGGATGGCGATGCCAGCAAGGCGACGTTGAAGGACGTGCAACGGACCATCAAACGGGCGGCGCTTCCCAACACCGCCCAGCTGCTGCGGCTGGGCGAACTGCTGGGCGCGGCGAAGTTCGGGAACTGGTCGCGCTACATCAAGGTGATGGATGGCGTGGTGGCCGAGGGCAATCCGGTATACGGCCAAAGCGTTCCGGTCGCCGTGGCCTTTTTCGGTGCGCGGGTGCTCCGGGAGACCGAGGGGCGTTACGCAGGCGCCGTATTGCGGTGGACGGACGAAATGCTGCCCAAGCTGGAAAACGCCTTGGACAAATCCAAGCTGTACGACCTCCGGCAATCGGCCTACCGGGCGGCGGGCGACGAGCAAAATGCCGAATTGGCCAAAGCCACGTCGAAGGAACTGGTCGCGAAATGGCAGGCGGAAAACGGCGGATCGGGCGCGATGATGATGATGCCCATGACGATCAAGTAGCCGATGCAGGCAATACCAACGAAACGGGCCGAGGCAAAACCTCGGCCCGTTTCGTTTACGGATGGCCGCTATTCAAACCATTTCAGCACGTCATCCTTGGTGGGCATGGCGATGTCCAGTTTCATCTTCTTGCGCAGGCCGCCAAGGTCATTGAACACCTTGTTCGGATTGGCCGCCTTCAACGACTCGATGGTGTTAAGCCCCATTTTCTGCAGCACCGGTACCCATTCCGGCGGGATGCCTTGCGCCTGGTAATCGGCAGTAGCCGCGGTTTTGACGGTTTTTTCCGGCCGCATCTGCGGGAAGAAAAGCACATCCTGGATGCTCTGCTCATTGGTCATGAGCATGGCCAGGCGATCGATGCCGATACCGATGCCGGCCGTGGGCGGCATGCCGTATTCGAGGGCGCGCAAGAAATCGTAGTCGATGAACATGGCTTCGTGATCGCCGCGCTCCATGAGCTTGAGCTGTTCCTCGAACCGGGCGCGTTGGTCGATGGGGTCGTTCAACTCGCTGTAGGCATTGGCCAATTCCTTGCCATTGACCATCAGCTCGAACCGCTCCACCAAGCCCGGTTTGCTGCGGTGCTTCTTGGTGAGCGGACTCATCTCCACCGGGTAGTCGATGATGAACGTGGGCTGGATATAATGGTGCTCGCACTTCTCGCCGAAGATCTCGTCGATGAGCTTGCCGGCACCCATGGAGGCGTCGGTCGCGATGCCCAGTTGCTTGCACACATCGCGCAGGCCGGTTTCGTCCATGCCGTCGACATCGAAGCCGGTATGTTCCTTGATGGCCTCGTAGATGCTGACGCGGGGGTACGGCGCGGCGAAGTTGATTTGCTTGTCGCCCACCTGCAATGCCGTGGCCCCATTGGTCGCGAGCGCCACTTCCTCGAAGAGCTGTTCGGTGATTTCCATCATCCACAGGTAATCCTTGTAGGCTACGTAGAATTCCAGCACCGTAAACTCGGGATTGTGCGTGCGGTCCATGCCTTCGTTGCGGAAATTGCGGCTGAACTCGTACACCCAATCGTAACCGCCCACGATGAGCCGCTTGAGGTACAGCTCATTGGCGATGCGCAGGTACAACGGGATGTCCAATGCGTTGTGGTGGGTGATGAACGGCCGTGCCGCCGCGCCACCGGGGATCGATTGCAGCACCGGCGTATCCACTTCGAGCGCGCCGCGCTGGTTCAGGAAATCGCGGATGGCCGACTTGACCTTCGAGACCTTCAGGAAGGTGTCGCGAACCCGGGGGTTCACCACCAGGTCGACGTACCGCTGGCGATACCTGAACTCCGGGTCGGTGACGGCATCGAATGTCTTGCCGTCGGCCGATTTGACCACCGGCAGCGGCTTCAGGGATTTGGCAAGCACCGTGAGTTCCTGCACGTGGATGGAGATTTCGCCGCTGTTGGTGGTAAAGACGAATCCCTTGATGCCCAAGAAATCACCGATGTCCAATAATTTCTTGAATACGGTATTGTATAACGTCTTGTCCTCTTCCGGACACAGGTCGTCGCGCTTCACATAGGCCTGTATCCGTCCGGTGGCGTCCTGCAGTTCGATGAACGAGGCATTGCCCATGATGCGCCTTCCCATCATCCGGCCGGCGATGCTGATCTGTTTGTAGTTGAGCTTGTCGCGTTCGTAGTTTTCGAGGATATCCTTGGCGGTGGCGTTTACGGCAAAGGCTTCGGCGGGGTATGGGTTGATGCCCAATGCTTCGAGTTTGGCCAGCGCATCCCTGCGCTGCAACTCCTGTTCAGATAGTACGGTGCTCATCCGGTATAAATTATGCCGCAAACATAGCTAAAATGCATTTTATGTGCAAATCGACCTATGTTTGTCCAATTCAGTTATCTTTGTCCGAAAAGGTAACGACGACTATGGGATACAGCAGCCTCGCCGAATGCGTCGGCGATTTGGAACGGAACGGTCATTTGATTCGGATCAAACAGGAGGTGGATCCATACCTGGAAATGGCGGCCATACACATGCGGGTGTACGATGCGCAGGGGCCAGCGCTGCTGTTCGAGCGCATCAAGGGAAGCAAGTTCCCGGCCGTATCCAACCTGTTCGGCACCCTGGATCGCTCGCGGTTCATGTTCCGCGATACCATCGAGAAGATCAAGGTGCTGGTCGATGTCAAATCAGACCCGATGCAGGCCATCAAGAACCCGTTGCGCTATGCAAACGTGTCGGCGACGGCGCTCTCGGCGCTCCCGTGGAAGAAAAGGGCAGGGGCACCTATCTTACACGGAACGACGCGGATCGGCGAGCTCCCGCAGATCGTCAACTGGCCGATGGACGGCGGCCCTTTCGTGACCATGCCGCAGGTGTATACCGAGGATGTCGGGAAGCCCGGGCCGATGAAGGCCAACCTGGGCATGTACCGTATCCAACTGGGAGGCAATGACTACGTGCCGGATCAGGAAGTCGGGCTGCACTACCAGCTGCACAGGGGCATCGGCGTGCACCAGACGAAGGCCAACGCGGTGGGGCGGCCGCTGAAGGTAAGCATCTTCGTGGGCGGCCCGCCTTCGCACCCCCTGGCGGCGGTGATGCCCCTGCCCGAAGGGCTGTCCGAACTCACCTTTGCCGGAGCCCTGGGCAACAGGCGCTTCCGCTATTTTTATGACGAAGAAGGCTTTTGCCTATCGGCGGATGCCGACTTCGTGATCACGGGCACGGTATATCCCCGTGAAAACAAGCCCGAAGGGCCATTTGGCGATCATCTGGGGTATTACAGCCTGATCCATCCCTTTCCGTTGATGCGGGTGCACAAGGTGTACCACCGCAAGGACCCCATCTGGTCGTTTACCGTGGTGGGCCGTCCGCCACAGGAAGACACGAGTTTCGGCGCGTTGATCCATGAAATCACGGGGGCCGCCATCCCGCAAGAGATCAACGGGCTGCACGCCGTGCACGCCGTGGATGCGGCCGGTGTGCATCCGCTGCTGTTTGCCATCGGCAGCGAACGGTACACACCCTACCTGCACACCGACCGGCCGCAGGAAATCCTGACCATCGCCAACCAGGTATTGGGCAAGAACCAGCTGAGCCTGGCCAAGTACCTGTTCATCGCGGCCCATGAAGACAACCCGAAGCTGGATATCCACGACGTACCGGGCTTCCTGATGCACATCCTCGAACGCATCGACCCGGAACGCGACCTGCATTTCCATACGCAGACCACCATCGATACGCTGGATTATTCAGGCGATGGGCTGAATGCGGGTTCCAAGGTGGTGTTCGCGGCGGCGGGAAGCCGCAAGCGTACGCTGGATACGGAATTGCCGGGCGGTTTCGAGCTGCCCGAACCGTTCAGCGCCTGCAAACTCGTGCTGCCTGGCGTGCTGGCCATCGAAGGGCCGGCCTTCACCGACGGTGACGCGGAAGCCCGTGAAATCGATGACTGGTGCCATGCGGTCCGTCATGTCAATTTCAGTGGCATCCAACTGATCGTTTTGTGTGACGACGCCGCGTTTACGGCCGCCAGCATCAATAATTTCGTGTGGATCGCCTTCACGCGGAGCAATCCGTCGCACGACATCCATGGCGTGGGCAGTTCCATCCGTCACAAGCATTGGGGGTGTACCGGCCCGATCATCATCGATGCGCGCAAGAAGCCGCACCACGCGCCCGAATTGATCAAGGACGCAGCGGTAGAGCGCCGCGTGGATCGATTGGGCGCCGTCGGCGGGCCGCTACATGGCATTATATAGCGGTGCCCCAGGGTTGATGATCAGCCTTTGTACCGGAACCATTTGATGAGTTCCTTGTAGCTCGCCTTCTTGCCGTACATGAGGATGCCTACCCGGTAGATGCGCCCGGCCACCCAGGTGGTCAACAGGAAGCCACCGACGAGCAAGGCCAGCGACAGCGCGATTTCCCACAACGGCACACCGAAGGGTATGCGCACCAGCATGGCGATGGGCGAGGTGAGCGGGATCATGCTGAGCCAGAACGCCAACGGACCATGCGGGTCGTTGACCAATACGCCGAACGACATGATGTAGGTGAATAACAGCGGGATCGTGAGCGGGAACATGAATTGCTGGGTTTCGGTTTCGCTGTCCACCGCCGATCCCACGGCCGCGAACAAGGCGCTGTAGAGCATGTAACCGCCCAGGAAATAGAAAAAGAAGCAAATGATGATCGTCCGGAAATCGACCTTGCCCAGTTCGGTCAACGCACCGCTGACGAGGCCGTTGTCGGCCGGCGTCTCGATGGCGCCCTGATCCACCGAGATACCCTGTTGGCTCGCCACCTGCGCCTGGATGGCCTCGCCACCGCCCATGACGCTGCCCGCCACGCCCATCAGCGCAACGGACAACACGAACCAAAGCACGAACTGCGTAAGGCCTACCAACCCGATGCCGATGATCTTGCCCATCATCAATTGGAAGGGCTTGACCGACGAGATCACGACCTCGACGATGCGATTGCTCTTTTCCTCGATGATGCCGCGCATCACCTGGGCACCGTACAGGAAGAGGCAGAGGTACACCAATACGGAAAGCCCCATGGCGACACCCATCGCGGCGCCGGCGCTGCTGTCCTTTTCACCGGCCTCCGTCACTTCCTTGGCCACCAGGTTCACGCTTGGGCTCAGGCTGTCGATGGTTTCCTGCGAGAGCCCCATCCGTTCGTAAGCACGCGCACGCAATACCCCTTCCAGCTGGCGCCGGATCTCGTTTTGCGTGATCATGTTGGCGGTCTCGCCGGCAAATAGTTCCACGCGGGGCGACGCCGCGAAATCGGCTGGAATCACCAGGAGCATCGTCTTCTGCTTACCCAGGATCTCCTTCTTTTCGTGTTCGGTGTCGTCGCTCACGGCGACGAACGTGAGGTTCTTGGTGTCGTTGAGTGCCCCCTTGAACGTGCCGCCTTGGTCAACGACATGTACGGTCACTTCATTGCCCTCGAAGCTCTTGGCCGTGAAATAGGCAATCATGGCATACGCCCCGATGATGAACAGGGGCAGCAAGAAGGTAACCAGCAGGAACGATCGCTTCTTTACCCGGCTTAGGTATTCGCGTTTGATGATGAGTGAGATCTTGTTCATGGTGGCTGTCAGTTTTTGGGGGTTGCGGAAGATTTGCTGGTGACCAATCGCACGAAGATGTCGTGGATGCTGGGGATGACTTCGGCCAGCTCGTGGATCTGCGCCAACGGAATCAGGTAAACCAACACGTCGTTGATGGTCCGATTCGCTTCGATGCCGATCGTCAGTACGGTGTGGGTGGCCGATGCTTCGGTCGAGATGACCGAAAACAGGCCGTCGACCGCCTCGATGGGCCGTTGCGTCTCCACCGCGATGCGGTAGGTGTTGGTGCGGTAGGTATTCTTGATGTCCTGCACGCTACCGTCCAGTATCTTCCTCGATTTGTTGATCAGGACGGCATGATCGCAAAGTTCCTCCACCGATTCCATCCGGTGCGTGGAAAAGATGATGGTCGCGCCATTGCGGTTGAGCGCGAGTATCTCTTCCTTGATGATGTTTACGTTGACCGGATCGAAACCCGAGAACGGTTCGTCGAGGATGATCAGGTCGGGCCGGTGCACCACGGTGGCCACGAATTGGACTTTTTGCTGCATGCCCTTGCTCAGGTCTTCGACCTTTTTGTTCCACCAGGTCTGCATCTCCATCTTCTCGAACCAATGCTTGATCCGGGCCGTGGCCTCGGCACGCGAGAGGCCCTTTAGCTGCGCCAGGTAGAGCATCTGTTCGCCGATTTGCATCTTCTTGTAGAGCCCGCGCTCTTCGGGCAGGTAGCCGATGCGGCCGATATGACCGGGATTGAGCCGCTCGCCATCAAAATAGACCTCGCCGCTATCGGGTGCCGTGATCTGGTTGATGATGCGGATGAGCGAGGTCTTGCCCGCGCCATTCGGCCCCAGTAACCCGAAGATGCTGCCTTTCTCCACGCGGGTGGAAACGTCGTCCAACGCCCGGTGGTTGGCGTATTGCTTTACAATGTTCCTGATTTCAAGCATATGTGTGTCTTGTGTTTTCGCTTGGCTTTTTGACGGTTGGCCGCAGGTATTGTTACAGCGAAGGCCAAAAATGAGGATAGGCTTAAAAACTCCATCAGGAAGTGTTTAAGCCTATAGTATACAGTTTTTTATGGTGCTTTAATTCAAGAGCTCTTCAAACGTGATCGAAACGTAATACAACCCGCCCACGGCCGGGTTGCCCCAACTGGTGGTGTACAGCTTGTTGCCGATGTTCGTGCCGCCCAACTTTACGATGGATTTCATGCGCGGGAGTTTCTTGCTTACCTGCGCGTCGAACGTGGAAAAGGCAGGGATCATCGAATGCCTGCCGATATTGACGGCCGGCGTACCGATGCTGCCGTTCCACAGGAACTCGTTCTGGTGCCTGAAGGTGAGGCCGAAACCCCAGCCCGTACGCGCGACGTCGCGGTTGGAGAACCCGAGGTTGAAACGGTACTTGGGCGAATTGAAGAACGTGATGAACGACGGGTCGCTTTCCGCCAATTCATCCGCGTTGAGCAAGACATTCTGCGTGACGTTGCCCGTAAGCGTGTAGCCACCGCCGATCAGGTAATCCAATCCGATGCCCCAACCCGAGTTCTTGAGCACCTGCGGGGCGTTGACCGGCATGCTGTAGACGTTGCGGCGCGTCGGGTCGGCCAGGTCGGCGAGTGTGCCGTTGATCGGGTCCCGCAATTGGACGAGCACCGAAACCCCCTCGAAGGTGAGGAAGCGGTTGTAGTAGTAGAACAGGTCTACCAGCAACTTGTTGTTGATGAAGCTTTTGTAGCCCACCTCATAGGTTTCCACCTTTTCCGGTTCCCATTCCCTGAATCGGTATGGCGTCATGTTGCCGCTTTGGATGTCAGACAGCGCATACACCGGGTTGTCGATCATGTCATAACGCTCGCGGAAGAGCGGCAGCCCGCCCACCAGGCGCGCTTGCGGGGTGTTCAGGTCGATGTATTGGTTCTGCGTGGTCGGGATGCGGAAACCGCGCTGGAACGATGCCCTGAAGTTGTGGTCTTCGGCCACGGTGAGCACGCCCGACACCCGGGGGCTGAACTGGCCCTTGAAATTCTCGTTCTTGTCGTAGCGCAGCGAGGCCGTGAGCTTGAAGATATCGCTGAAATTGCGACCGGCCTGCAGGTAGGCACCCCATTCACGGATGTTGAACTCGTTGCCGTTGTCATCGAGCGCAAACAGCGTCCCTTCCGAGTTGAGGTCGTATACGCGGTAGTTTGCCCCCGCGATCAGCTCGATGACGGCCGGATCGATCTGCCTTTTGAAGTTGTACATCCCTTCGGCGTGGTAGAGGTTGGACCGATCCAGGAAATTGGCGCCGAGGGGGATGGCGCGGGTCTTGATATCGGCCATGGTGGCGTCGAATTGGCTGCCTCCGGGGAGGAACATGCCATTGGCCGCTGCCAGGGCAGGGGCCATCGCGGTGGCCATCCACTGCTCCCGGTTGGCGCTTGCATGCGCGTTGGCCGTATTTTGCGCGGCTTGGAGGGCCGCGGGGTGGCTTGCCCCTCCTTGCGAGGCTTGCTGGTATGCCATCAGGAATGCGCCCGCATACTGGGTGAAGGCATTTTGCACGAACGTGGGTGCGCCCGCGCCGATGGCCGACTGCAGGTACCGTTGGCTCATCAGGCTGCCCAATACGCCCAACGCGTGGGCGTCGCCCGAGTTTTCGCGCGTGGTATAACCGCGCACGAAAAAGTTGTCTCCCCGCAATTCGGCCTTGTACTGCCCCATGGTGAAGTTCTGGATGTTGTAGCGATCTGCCGCCGTGTATACCGTGGAGCCACGGCCCCAGTTAGCCTGCAATATGGCTTCCACGTCGTCATTGATCCGGTAATGCAGGGAGGCATTCAATTTCAGGCTGTTGGTGGGGTAATCGGTAAGCTGCTGTTCGGAATAGCCCGGGGCGGGTTGGTAGTATTGGGGCACCATGTTCTCGAAAATGGCACGCGCGGCCCCGACTTGTTGTAGCTGGGTGGATCCGGGGCCGGTGATGAACTGGGGCAGCGTTTGGTTGCCGATGGCCTCGATCTGGCTTGTGAAGATGGCGCCCAAAGCCCCGGATGTGCCTTCCGAACCGTCTCCGGGCATACCGTTGGCATACAGGATGTCGTACAGGTTGGCCCCGACATCCCCATACCAGTTCACGCCATCGTAAGTGGGGTTCGCCCGGCCGTTGCCGTCGTTATTGTCCAGGGTCGCGCCGTTGGTGAAACTCTGGTCACGATAGTCCGTCGCCTGCCAATCTTTGGCCGTGAGGTAGGCTACGTTGGCCTTGAATGCGAACCGATTGTTGAACGCCTTCGCGAAACGCACGGCCACGTCGTAAAACGCCGTGTTTTGCTGGGTGCGGTTGGAGGCGCTCATCAGCCCGGTCTTGACGTAGGCGCTCACGCCCTGGTGGGTGAACGGCGATTTGCTGTTCATCAACAGGAGGCCGTTTATGGCATTCGGGCCGTACAGGGCCGACGCTGCGCCGGGGAGCAGCTCCACGCTCTCCACGTCCAATTCAGACATCCCCACCACGTTGCCCACCGGGAAATTGAGGCCCGGCGCCTGGTTGTCCATGCCATCCATCAGCTGGACGAGGCGCGTATTGCCATTGGAGCCGAAACCGCGGGTATTGACGGACCGGAAGGTGAGCGATTGCGTGCTCATCTCCACCCCCTTGAGGTTCTGCAGGGCATCGTAAAAGGTGGGTTGCGGGCTGGAACGGATGCCCAGTATGTTGAGCTTTTCGATGGATACCGGCGATTTCATGACATTTTCCTCCACGCGCGAAGCCGACACCACCACCTCGGATGCCATGATGGAACGTTCTTCCAACGTCACGTCGATCGCCCCGTCCGATTGCGATACCAGCACCTCGCGCGTGCCGAAACCGATGGATGAAATGACCAGCGTGAAAGGCGGCTGGTCGTGTACCTGCAAGGTAAACCGGCCTTCGCTGTTCGTGGTGGTACCGATCACCTTGCCCTTGACCTGGATGCTCACGCCGATCAATGGCACGGAGGAGGGATCCCTCACCGTCCCTGAAATGGTGGTCTGCGCGTAAATGTGCTGGATGTTTAGCAATGTTACGGCTATCAAGACATACGATCCGATACCCGTGCGTGTAAGTAGTCGCTTCATGGTGCAGAAGTCTATAAATGGTGTACGCACAAGGATACGGAATTTCCCCGATATAAGCACACAATGCATTTAACATTTTTTAACAATGCGCCCATTAAACTTTCGCGCCCGAAACGTCTCTTACTAACCAGTGGAACAGGAGCGAGCAACGCGGTAGTGGATTTAGGTAGTTTAATTGTTCTATATTTTTTGGTTAAGTTTGATGATGAGCGCCCATCCCGCCTTTTGGCGGGTGGGCGTTTTTTTTTAAGTTTGCGCCGCACCAATATGAATACCTTATGCAATACGTCAGTGTAATCGGATCGGGCACCATGGGAAATGGCATCGCCCACACCTTCGCCCAGTTTGGGTTCAACGTTTCGTTGATCGATATCAACGCGTCGGCATTGGAAGGGGCGATGGCCACCATCGCGGCAAACCTGGACCGCCAAATCAAGAAAGGGAGCCTGGCCGAAGGCGACAAACGCGATATCATCGGTCGCATAGCCACCTACACCGACCTGCGGGCAGGGGTGAGGCAAGCCGACCTCGTGGTGGAAGCCGCCACCGAGAACGAGGAAGTGAAACTGGAATTGTTCAGGGAGCTGGACAGCCGCTGCACGGCCGATGCGATATTGGCCAGCAACACCTCGTCGATATCCATCACCCGGATCGCTTCGGTGACGCGGCGGCCCGAGAAGGTGATCGGCATGCACTTCATGAACCCGGTGCCGGTGATGAAGCTGGTCGAGGTCATCAAGGGTTATGTCACCGATGCGGATACCACGAGCAAGGTCATCGCGCTTTCGAAACGATTGGATAAAGTGCCGGTGGAGGTAAATGATTATCCCGGCTTCGTGGCCAACCGGATACTGATGCCCATGATCAACGAAGCCATCCATTCGCTGTACGAAGGCGTTGCAACGGCAGACGCGATAGACACCGTGATGAAGCTCGGCATGGCACATCCCATGGGGCCCCTGCAATTGGCCGATTTCATTGGATTGGATGTCTGTCTCGCCATCCTGCGGGTATTGCACGAGGGTTTCGGCAATCCGAAATACGCACCTTGCCCGTTATTGGTAAACATGGTCGCGGCCGGCAGGCTGGGCAAGAAATCGGGCCAAGGGTTCTACGCCTACGCCTAAGTGTACGCAAAAAATAACCCCTCACTCGCGCGAGGGGTTACCATCTACCTATGAAAAACATGCCGCTTCCCAGCGGGTGCCCCAGTAGGGGCATTAACCTAAACCGCTGCTAATATATGCATTTTGGTTTGAATACGTGTATGGAAAGGCATATATTTGCGCTCCGAATCGTCGGTGAAGGATGCGCTGAACGTCGGCAATTCACCAAAGATTCGCATTTGACAAATCAGCGGTGTTGTAATCCGCTGTATAACAATTTTTTAAAAAAGTAAAATCATAGTTGTAGATGATTGACATTACCCTACCCGATGGTTCGGTGCGACAGGTCGCACGCGGAACCTCAGCGATGGAAATCGCAAAATCCATTTCAGAAGGTTTGGCCCGCAACGTGTTGGCGGCAGAAGTGAATGGCGACGTGTGGGATGCCTCGCGTCCGATCGAGGCGGACGCCACGGTGCGATTGCTCACGTGGAGCGATGCCCCCGGTAAATCCACGTTTTGGCATTCGTCGGCGCACCTGATGGCCGAGGCGCTGGAGGCGCTCTACCCCGGCATCAAGTTCGGCATCGGCCCGGCGATCGAAACCGGATTCTATTACGACGTCGATTTTGGCGATCGGGAGTTCTCCTCGGACGACTTCAAGCAGATCGAAGACAAGATACTGGAGCTTGCCCGCACGAAGGCGGATTACGTGCGCAAACCGGTGAGCAAGGCGGATGCCGAGGCGTATTTCACGGATAAGGGCGACGAGTACAAGCTTGACCTCATCAAGGACCTGCCAGACGGCAGCATCACGTTCTATACGCAGGGCAATTTCACCGACCTGTGCCGTGGGCCGCATATCCCGAATACCGGGTTCATCAAGGCCGTGAAATTGACGAACGTGGCCGGGGCCTATTGGCGCGGCGACGAAAGCCGCAAGCAGCTCACGCGGATATACGGCGTGACGTTCCCGAAGGCCAGCGAGCTGGCCGACTACCTGCACATGATCGAAGAGGCCAAGAAGCGCGATCACCGCAAGCTCGGCCGGGAGCTGGAGCTTTTCGCCTTTTCGGAGAAAGTGGGGATGGGCCTGCCGCTGTGGCTGCCCAAAGGCGCGCGCCTGCGGCAAAAATTGATCGATTTCCTGCAACGGGCACAACTGAAAGCCGGTTACGAACCGGTGGTGACGCCACATATCGGCCACAAGAACCTGTACGTCACCTCGGGGCATTACGACAAGTACGGCGCGGATTCGTTCCAGCCCATCCATACGCCGCAAGAAGGGGAGGAGTTCTTCCTGAAACCGATGAATTGCCCGCACCATTGCGAGATCTACAAGACGAGGCCGCGCTCGTACAAGGACCTGCCCATCCGCTTCGCGGAATTCGGAACGGTATATCGGTATGAGCAAAGCGGTGAGCTGCATGGGCTTACCCGCGTCCGGGGGTTCACGCAAGACGATGCCCACCTGTTCTGCCGGCCCGATCAGGTCAAGGAAGAATTCAAGAAAGTGATCGACTTGGTGCTTTACGTGTTCGGTGCGCTGGGCTTTACCGACTATACGGCGCAGGTATCGCTGCGCGATCCTGAAAACAAAGGAAAGTACATCGGCACGGACGAAAACTGGGAGCTGGCCGAGCGGTCTATCGTTGAAGCTGCCGAAGAGAAGGGCTTGAAGACGGTCGTGGAGTTGGGCGAAGCGGCGTTCTACGGCCCGAAGCTGGATTTCATGGTCAAGGATGCCTTGGGCCGCAAGTGGCAGCTCGGCACCATCCAGGTGGACTATAGCCTGCCAGAGCGCTTTGAGTTGGAGTATACCGGCAGCGACAATGCCAAGCATCGGCCCGTGATGATACACCGCGCCCCGTTCGGCTCGCTTGAACGCTTCGTGGCCGTGCTCATCGAGCACTGTGCCGGGCAATTTCCGTTGTGGCTGGCACCGGAGCAATTCATCATTCTCCCGGTATCGGAGAAATACGAAGATTATGCAAAAAAACTTTTAGAATCGCTCAATAATTCCGATATTCGCGGCCTAATAGATTTGCGTGACGAGAAAGTGGGGCGCAAAATCAGGGATGCGGAGTTGAAGAAAATCCCTTACATGCTCATCGTCGGTGAGAAAGAGGCCGAAACGGATACCGTATCCGTCAGGAAGCATGGCCAAGGTGATTTGGGTTCGATGAGCATCGAGGCATTTCGTGAACAAGTAACAATAGCGATAACCGTTTAATTAAATTAGTACGTTTGGCATTAAATAGACCAGGATTCAGAGGCCCAAGACCTCCATTCAAAAAGAAGGAGCCGGAGCACCGCATCAACGAATTCATTCGGGTACCCGAGATTCGTCTGGTGGGCGATAATGTGGAGCAAGGGATATATCCCACGCGCAAGGCCTTGGAACTCGCCGATCAGTTGGAGCTGGATCTTGTGGAGATTTCGCCGAACGCCGCGCCGCCGGTTTGCCGGATCATCGACTATAGCAAGTTCATCTACGAGCAGAAGAAGAAGCAAAAGGAAATCAAGGCAAATGCCAAACAAACGGTCATCAAGGAGATCCGTTTCGGGCCGAATACCAATGACCACGACTTTGAATTCAAGCTCAAGCACGCCATCAAGTTCCTGGAATCGGGCGAGAAAGTGCGGGCCTACGTGCATTTCAAGGGGCGGGCCATCGTGTACAAGGAACAGGGCGAAATCCTGTTGCTGCGCTTTGCCCAGGCCTTGGAAGATGTTGGCAAGGTGGAATTGCTCCCCAAATTGGAGGGCAAGCGCATGTTCCTCACGGTAGCGCCGAAAACGGCGGGAAAAAAATAGCAATTAACAGATCGATATAAAAATTAGTAATCATGCCAAAAGTGAAAACCAATTCCAGTGCAAAAAAGCGTTTCAAGCTTACTGGAACAGGTAAGATTGCGCGGAAGCACGCTTTCAAGAGTCACATCCTGACCAAGAAGAGCACCAAGCGCAAACGTAATCTAACGCAGACCGGTCTCGTGTCTGAGGCGGATATGGGCAACGTGAAACGTATGCTCGCTATCGGCAAATAGTTTTCAAGTCGATAGTTTAAGGTGAATAGTTAACAATTTTTTTAACCGGGTATTGGGTTGTAAGTCCGTTGAGAAACGCGGCGCCTGCTACCAAAACATCAAAAGATTATGCCACGTTCGGTTAACGCAGTAGCGTCTCGCAGAAGGCGCAAAAAGATCCTCAAATTAGCCAAGGGCTACTATGGGGCGCGCAGCAAGGTATATACCGTTGCAAAGAATACAGTAGAAAAGGGGTTACAGTACGCCTATCGCGACCGTAAGACCAAAAAGAGGGAATTCAGGGCGTTATGGATCCAACGGATCAACGCGGGTGCCCGTGAGCATGGAATATCCTATTCCCAGCTTATCGGCAAGCTGAATGCCAAGGAAATCGGGTTGAACCGCAAGGTCTTGGCTGATTTGGCCATGAACAACCCGGAGGCATTCAAGGCCGTGATTGACGCAGTGAAATAACGTTTGTAAACCCGATATCGATCTTGTTATTGAAAATGGAGGCCCTTAGGCCTCTTTTTTTATGGCGTATGTCTCGGCTATCCGCAGCAATACGTCGACCAATCGATTGGAGTAGCCGTATTCATTGTCGTACCAGCCCACCACCTTGACCAAACCACCCACCACCGAAGTGAGCAAGGCATCGAATACGCACGAATAGGGGCTGTTGATGATGTCGACGGATACGATGGGGTCTTCGGTATACTGCAATATGCCTTTCAGTTCATTTTGGGCGGCGTGCTCGAATGCGGCATTGATGTCGCTCACGGTGGGCTTTTCCCGCAACGTGCACGTGAAATCGGTGAGCGAACCGTTCAATACCGGCACGCGGATCCCCGCGCCCCCCAGTTTGCCCTCCAGGTGGGGAAATACGTTGGTGATCGCCTTGGCGGCACCGGTGGTGGTCGGGATGATCGAAGCGGCGGCGGCGCGTGCGCGCCGCAGGTCGCGATGCGGTGCATCGTGCAGGTTCTGGTCGCCCGTCATGCTGTGCACCGTGGTGATGTAGCCATCCTCGATGCCCCAGCGCTCATCCAGTACCTTCACCAACGGCGCCACGTTGTTGGTGGTACACGATGCGTTGGACAGGATGGGGGTATGCGCCACGTCGATGGCCGAGTCATTCACGCCCAACACCACGGTCGGGATCTCCCGGTCTGGCGACGGCGCGGAGACAATCACCTGCCGCGCACCCGCTTGCAGGTGTTGGGCAGCACCCGCTTGCGTCGTGAATTTGCCGGTGGCTTCGATCGCCACATCGATCGCCAGTGCCCGCCACGGGAGCGCGGCCGGCTCGCGTTCCGCCGAAACACGGATGGCCTTGCCGTCGATGACCAATATCCCCTCGCCGGCCGATACCGATCCCGGATACGGGCCGTGGACGGAATCGTACTTGAAGAGATGGGCCAACGTTGCCGTATCGGTAACGTCGTTGATCGCCACGACGTCTACGGATGCCGTGCCCCGCAGCAAGATATTGCGGAGGGTGTTTCGACCGATACGCCCGAAACCATTGATTGCGACTCTTAGCATTTCATTCGATGATTGAACGCGGTCTTAAACCGCGGTCGAAGTTAAGGAACTGCCATGGAATAACCTAAACAATTTGGCCGGTGCCGCGTTAATGGGATATGGCTAAAACAGAAAAATTCATTCCCCAGGATTCGGAAGAGCGACCGGGGCGGGCGACGGAATCGACCGGCAAGCAAAACGAAGATCGTTACCGCGCATCGGATGCGGAGATGCGCGATCCGGCGACCAAACGGAAGTACAGCGAACAGCCGCCTACCAAACGCAACGCGAAGACCTAGTGTCGTGTTAATCATGAAATATCGCATAAGCCAACGTAATTTCCGTTCCTGGCAACGCTGGAAAATGCGCGCGTAGCCTTAGCTACGTAAGCATTTGACAAGGAAGCCAGGGGCGGAAAGGACACGGCTTGGTGCGATGGAGCATGGTTAACACGACACTAGGCGCTTTCCAAAAATAACGGAGGGATGACACAACGGCTTCTTTTTTCCTCGGGAGAGCCGTAACTTTAACAAAAATCCTTTCCGTTATGAGCACGATCATCGTGGCTACAGATTTTTCGAAGGTAGCCGAAAATGCGGTTCGATATGCCGCATCGTTAATTCAACAGATCGGTGGCAAAGTCGTCCTTTTCCACCTGTACACCCCGTCCATACACGTTTCGAATGCCCGGCTTTCGCCCAGGGCCTTTGACGAGTCTTCGCAGCGCACGCGGCAGCGCCTCGACGCCGCCGCGGCCGAACTCAGCGGCACCTATGGCATCCATGTGGTGCCGCATCTCAGTGTCTTGGGCGAATTCAAGCAAGAGGTGCAGACGGTATTCGATGCCCATCGGGCCGACTTCCTGGTGATGGGCATGGCCGTGAAGTCGTTGGAGCAAGACCTGCTCGGCAACACCACCACCGCCGTCATCCACCAGTATGCCTTTCCGGTGCTGGCGGTACCCCTCGGCGCCGAATTCCAGGGCGTGGATCGCATCCTGTTCGCTTGCGACAACCTCCAGGGCATCCATCGGCGCATACTCGACGAAGTGCGTAAATTGGCCAAGGGCCTGAAGGCATCCGTGGAGTTATTCCATGTCAACAATCGGATACAGGCCATCAAAGACGGCGACATCGACGAGGCCACCGTGGCGAAGTTCGGCGAAGGGCTGGATGGGATCACGTACTATTACAAAGACGTGGCCTCCAATACCGTCATCAAGGCCATTGCCGATGAAATCAGGGAGATCGGGGCCGGCCTGTTGATCATGTTGCCCAATCGGTACGGTTTCTGGGGCTCGTTGATTCACCGGAGCAAAACACGGGTCATGGCCTCGGGGCTATCCGTGCCGCTGCTGTCCATCCCGCTTTCGCCCGAGGTCAACCCTTGAACGCGGCGATGATTTCCTTGGTGGGGCGTTCGCCGTTCCAATACGTCTTCAGCTGGCCATCGGCCCCGTAGACATAGGTTGCCGGATATTGCGACGGGATGTGGAACCTATTGATGAAATCGGCATTCCGGTCATAGAGGAGTTCCACATTCGCTTTCCCGACGAGGGGCTTTGCCCAGGTCTCGAGGAACGTGCTCATCAAACCGGGGTCGTTCATCGAGACGAAATAGAAATTGATATCGGTTAGCTCGTCATAATGCTTGCCGATGTCGTTGGCTTCATGCTGGCAATGGCCGCACGTCGGGTCAAACAGGATGAATACGATGTTCCCCTTCTTGGCGAGGTCTTGCTTCGTGAAGCGGATGCCGCTGCGCAGGATGAAAAAGGTAAAGTCGGGTATGGCTACCGCCGGTTCCTTGGCACCGACGGGCGGGGCCGGTGTCGGGTTGGCGGGAGCCGCCGCATGGGCAGCCTCATGCTGTTCATTGGCATGGCTGGCGCTTGCCGACTGTGCCCGGTCGTTACAGGAAACCGCCGAGCCGAAAACCAGCAGGCCGCAGATCGTGGCGATCAAGGTGGGGGTGCGTGCTATCATGGTGCAAAGGTAAGGGATCGGATCTATAATTTGCGTACCAAAAGTTGGCAGGTATACCGATCCTTGAGTTCCATGATGGTTTCCTTCTCGACCAATACCCGGTCGATGGTCTGCTGGTTGTAATGCCGGATGGTGATCAGTTCCAATCCACGTTGGTGCTTGATGGTGTACCGGGCCTCGAGATCCCGCAACAACGCTTCCACGTTCTGCCCGGTGTCGTCGATGCTCACCGAAAAACTCACGGCGCTGTTGTGCATCATGTTCACCTTGATCTTGTGGATGTGAAACCACCGGAAGATATCACTGAGGTTGTCTTCCACGATGAACGAGAAGTCTTTCGGGAGGACCGACACCAGCACTTGATTGACCTTGAAGATGAACGAGGGCACGGGCAGCCCGTTTTTCATCGCGCTGATCTGCGTGCCATTGCCTTCCACTTCGATGAATGACTTGACATGCAGCGGGATACCTTTGTTTTGGAGGGGCTTGATGGTCTTCGGGTGGATCACCGTTGCGCCATAATACGTGAGTTCGATGGCATCGAGGTAAGACAATTCGGGGATCAGCTCCGTCTGGTCGAACCATTTCGGGTCGGCATTCAGTACCCCGGGTACGTCTTTCCAGATGGTCACGCTTTCCGCGTCGAGGCAAGAGGCGAAAATGGCGGCTGAATAGTCGGAGCCTTCGCGCCCGAGTGTCGTGGTCAGGTTTTCTGACGTGGAGCCGATGAACCCTTGGGTAACGAGCAGCTGGTCTTCGAGCAACGCGGGCAACGTGCGTTGGATGCGTTCGGTGGTGATGGCCCAATCGACCACTGCTTCGCGGTGGGTGGCATCGGTCGCGATGAAATCCCTGGCATCCAGCCAGCGGTTGGTTACCCCGATGTGGTTCAGGTAGTGGGATACGATGGTGGTAGACACCAACTCACCGACGGCCACGATCTGATCGTAGACGTAGTCGTAAGCATCCATCGGGGGTTCTTCCAGGATCCACTCGATCTCGACGAACCGATTGGCCACATCGTTATGCACCGGGTGGTTTTCGTCGGTGAAAAGGGCGCGTACGATGGCTTCGTGATCGTTCTTCGCTTGCTCCAGCAATTGGACGGCCTGCTCTTGCCGCTGGAAATAACAGCGCGTCACCTCTTCGAGCAGGTTGGTCGTCTTGCCCATCGCGGAAACGACGATCAAGAGCTTATGCGCTTGGTGGGCCGACACGATACGGCCCAGGTTGATCACGCCTTCGGGATCCTTGACGGACGCGCCGCCGAATTTGAATACTTGCATTTACGATTGGCTTTAGTTGGGCAGTTGCGCGACGATCCGTTTCGCACGGTCAGACAGCAGGCGGTCGAGTTCCGAAAGCGGTACCCGAAGTTCCGTTTGGCCGTCGACGTATGGCTTGATGTCGTAGATGTTGTACAGCAACAATAGGCTGTCGCGCTCCAGGGCGAAGTTATCGGTGATGCGGAACCGGTCGTCGTCGAAGAAATAGCGGTCGCCGAAGGCTTGGTCCACGCCCAGGTTTTCCTGCTGCCTGAAATAACGTTCGGCCACCGCGGTCAACTCGTTGCGGAAGGCCGGGGCCACGATATCGTCCAGGATCAGCGTTTCGCCGCGCTCCATATCGTAATGGGCGAATACCGTGGCGTAATTGCCGTGGGCACCGCCCGTAAAGCTGTATACGTCTATGGCCAACGATAGGTAGGTCGGCGTGATGCGGTATACCTTGGCGCGCGACTCGGACGTCCAGATGCGCGGGAAGGGGTCGGAACGATGGAAATCATCGAATTCGTCGATGAACGTCTTTGCCGTGCCCTCCACGGTGGCCGTATCGTTGCCCAGCAGCGAAGAACGCACGAACGAATTGATCGAGGAGTCGGCAAACTCCGGATACGACGCGGCGAAAAACGTGGTATCGGTGGTCTCGCCCGTCTTGATGACGTTTTTGCTGTATAGCGTATAGTCCGTGTAGGTGTACGCGAGCGTGTCGGGTGCAACGGATTCTTGGGCAACGCCCTGGTCGCTAGCGCCATACTGGCACGCCGAACTCGCCGCTGCCGCCAGCAGCCCCAATATCGCGGATGTTATCGTTGTTTTCATATCTTATCTGACCTCCAAGGCCACGTTTACCCATTCCCCATCAAAAGTTGCACCATATTTCCGGTAGAAATCGATTGCCGGCTCGTTCCAGTCGAGCACCTGCCAGGCCATGCCTTGGTAACCGCGCGTGCGGCACAGCGCCAACGTTTCGTCGAAGAGCCGTTTGCCTAGCCCACGGCCCCGCATGGCTTCGGTTACGATGATGTCTTCGAGGTACAGCCTGCGGCCTTTCCAGGTGGAATACCGGATGTAGAAGAGCGAGATGCCGACCACCAGGCCATCCACTTCGGCTACGAAGGCTTCCCAAACGGGGGCCGGGCCGAAGCCCGCATCCACGAACTCATCCATGCTCACCGTGACGGCGTCGGGTGCGCGCTCGAAAACGGCCAATTCCCTGACCAGCTCAAGCATCCGCGGGCAATCCGCGGCTTCGGCTTTGCGTATGGCACTGTTCATCGTCCCCCGAAAATCGTGCTTCCCAGGCGGATCATCGTCGCGCCCTGTTCGATGGCGATCCTGTAATCGGAAGACATGCCCATCGAGAGCGTGTCGAAGTGGGCTTCGTTCCGGAAGAAACTGGCCTTGATCCCATCGAACAGCGATTTCAGCTCGCGGAACTCCTCTTTGATTTCCTTTTCGTTGGGCGTGTTCGTGGCAATGCCCATCAACCCCCTGATCCGCACATGCCGCAGTTCGGCAAACGTTTCCGAACGCAGCAATTCGATGAGCTCGACATGATCGACGCCGAATTTGGTCTCTTCGGCAGCGATATGCACCTGCAGCAGGCAATCGATGACCCGGTCATGTTTTGCCGCTTGCTTGTCTATTTCGGCCAGCAGCTTGAGGCTGTCGACCGAATGGATCAGCGAAATGAACGGCGCGATGTATTTCACCTTGTTGCTTTGCAGGTGGCCCACCAAGTGCCAGGCGATGTCCTTGGGCAATGCCTCGTGTTTTCCGGTGAGTTCCTGGACCACGTTTTCGCCGAAGATCCGTTGGCCTGCCCGATAGGCCTCGAGGATATCGTCGGTCGATTTCGTTTTTGACACGGCAACGAGTTGAACGCCCAATCGGTCGACTTCCTCGTGGAGGGCATGGATCTGGTTGGCTATTCCCATAAATAACGGCGTTATTTTTGTAGTATTTTGCGGCAACTTTATCTTAAGTTTGCGTGTTTGAAATTTTGCCCAAAGCTACGAAACGTGAAGGTAACTGCCAACAGCTTGACACCAATGATTTATGGCAAGCATCCTGCCGCCAAGCGGCGCATGCCGCTGGGCTTGGTGTTGTCGGCATTGCTGTTCGCTGTGGCATGCGGCGAAAAGATGCCGAAATCGGTCATACCGCGCGAGCGCATGCCCGGCGTATTGGTCGATATGCACCTGGCCGATGGCCAGCTGGCAAACCTGCCCATCGATTCGGCACGGGCGTCGCGCGAGGCCTTCTATGAAGCGGTTTTCAATCGGCACGGCATCGATTCGATCGCATTCAGGCGTAGCGTCGAGTTCTACTCGACGCGCCCGCACATCCTCAGCGAGCTGTATGGCGATATCGAGAAAAGGCTGGAAGCCCTGAACGCCGATGAGCAAAAGAAAATCGAGGCCAAGTACCAGGAACAACGCCGCCGCGATTCGGTGCGGAATGTGCTGGTTCAGGATAGCCTGCGGTTGGTGTCGCGCGCGCAATACCTCCTTTTCAAACGCCATCCGGACAGCCTACATGGCGCCGCCGACTCACTCACGTACCAGGCGTTGTGGCGTCGCGCGCAGGAAGCCATCGGTATCGACCGCAAAGCGGCGATGCACGCACCGCAGGCACAGCCTGCGCCACATGTACCGCCAACACCGCCTCCGCCGGCACCGAAGACGCGCGAGACGCCCTTGGCAAAGCCCTTGGAACGAATAAATTGACGATGATTTACCCCGAGAACGCCGTAGACAAACTGGGCTTTACGGACATAAAGAACCTGATAAAACGGAAATGCCTCAGCGACCCCGGGCGCGAGCTGGTGGACCGCATACAGCCACAGCGGCGGCACGACCAGATCGACCGGTTCCTGCATCAGGCGCACGAGTTCAAGGAGTTGTTGGTCAATGACGCGCCGCTGCCCGTAGACCATCTATACCCCATACAGCCGTTGGCGGAAAAGGCCCGCGTGCAGGGGGCGTTCCTTGCCGAGGAGGAGTTTTTCACCATCCTGCTTTCGCTGCGTACGGTTTTCGCGGTTATCCGCTATTTCAATGAACGGGCGGGGCAGTACCCCAACCTGGAGGTCCTGTTCGAGCACTTGCCCATCGAGAAGGACATCGTTTCGGCCATCGAGCGCGTCATCGATGCCAAGGGCAAGGTCAAGGCCAATGCCTCGCGGGCGTTGGCCGATATCGTGTCGAGCATCGCCAAGGCCGAACAGGAGGCCCGGAAACGCATCGACCACGTATTCCGGTCGGCGCAGCAAAGCGGCTGGACCGCGGATGGCAACCTGACCATCCGTGATGGGCGCCTGTGCATTCCCGTGTTGGCTGAGCATAAACGACGGATAAAAGGGTGGATACACGACGAATCGGCTACCGGCCAGACGGCTTTCATCGAGCCGGAGGAAGTCTTTGCGCTCAATAACAAGGTGCGCGACCTTGAGTTCGAACAGCGCCGGGAAATCGTGCGTATCCTCACGGCGTTGACCGATGAGCTGCGCCCGCACGTTCCGCTGTTGCTGGCGTACCACAAGCTGCTGAGCAAGGTGGATTTCGTGCGTGCGAAGGCACTGTTTGCGCTCGATATCGATGCCCAGCTGCCCGAGCTTGTCAAGGAGGCGTCGGCATCGTTGGTGAATGCGCGCCACCCGCTGCTGCTCCTGAATGCCGTGGCGACCAAACAGGCCGTGGTGCCGTTGAATGTCGTGCTCGACGAGCGACAGCGGGTCGTCGTGGTCTCCGGTCCGAACGCAGGCGGCAAATCGGTATGCCTCAAAACCGTGGGGCTGTTGCAACTCATGGTACAATCGGGGCTGCTCATCCCGGCCGATGCCACGTCGAAGATGGGCGTCTTCAGCCAGGTATTCGCCGACATCGGCGATGACCAATCGATCGAAAGCGATTTGAGCACGTACAGCGCGCACCTGTCCAAGATGCGCTATTTTTCCGAACGTGCCGACGCCAAGACGCTCGTGCTGATCGACGAATTCGGAACGGGCACCGATCCGCTGTTTGGTGGCCCCATCGCCGAAGCGGTACTCGAAGCGCTCAACCGCAAGCGCGTCAAGGGGGTCATCACCACCCACTATTCCAACCTGAAGGTTTACGCCAGCCATACCGATGGCATCGAGAATGCGTCGATGCTCTTCGACAACGCGGCCATGCGTCCGCTGTACATCCTGCAGACCGGCAAGCCCGGCAGCTCCTACGCATTCGAGATCGCGCAGAAAATCGGGCTTGGCAAGGAAATCCTGCACGCCGCGAAGCAGAAGATCGGTGCCCAACAGAAACGCGTGGATACGCTGTTGGTCGACCTGGAGCGGGAGAAGAAAGACATTTATGACGCCAAGGTCGCGATTGCGCAGCAAGAACGCCAACTGGCCCGGCTCAAGGCCGAGAACGAGCAATTGCAGGCCTATCTCGAAGAGAACAAGAAAACGATCATCGGCAAGGCCAGGGAAGAGGCCCGCGAAATCGTGCGCAATGCCAACAAGGTGGTCGAGAACACCATCGCCGGCATCAAGGAGAGCCAAGCCGACAAGGAGCGTACCAGGGCGTTGCGCAAGCAGCTCGACGAAGAGACGAAGAAGCACGCCGAGGCGCCGGTTGCCCCGTCCCGGTCCAAGCCGATCGCGGCACCGGCCGAAAGCGCCCCGCTGCAGGTGGGCGACTGGGTGAAGATAGCGGGCACGGCCAACGAGGCGCAGGTCATCAGCCTGGCCAAGAACAACGTGGTACTGGCCATGGGCGAACTCCGCACCGTCCAGAAACGGGCGAATGTGGTACGGCTCGACAAGCAGCCGGCGGCAACGCGTTCGCGCCGTGCCGGTTATGTCCAGTCGGGCGAGGATATCGCAGATTTCCGTGCCGAAGTGGATGTGCGCGGCATGCGCACGGAGGCCGCGCTCCATGAAATCGAGAAGTACCTGGATCGGGCCGTCATGATGGGCTTTTCGAACCTCAAAATCGTGCACGGCAAAGGTGACGGAATTTTGCGTAGATTTATCCGGGATTACCTGCGCAAATATGGCGAGGTGACCCGCATGGAAGACGAACATCCCGATCGGGGAGGAGAGGGGATTACGTATGCTTATTTGGAATGACCATGGAATTTTTGCCTACTGACGATGATTTGCTTCACATCGGGATTTCGTTGCTCTGCGGGAGCCTGATTGGGTTTGAGCGTGAATACCGCAACAAATCGGCGGGATTCCGAACCATTATCCTGATCTGCCTGGGGTCGACCATCTTCACCATCGTCTCCAAATACGGCGCGGGCAGCGACGATCGGGTTGCCGCCAACATCATCACCGGCATCGGCTTCATCGGTGCAGGCGTCATCTTCAAGGACAAATTCTCGGTCATGGGGCTCACCACGGCGTCGGTCATCTGGACGGCGGCCGGCATCGGTATGGCCGCAGGCATCGGCTACCATACCTTGGCGGTAAGCCTCACCGTGCTGACGATCGTCGTGCTTTCCATATTCAATAAGGTGGAGCTGTTGTTGGAGGCCCTGCACCTTACCCGAACGGTCTTCATCGCGTTCAAGGATACCGAGCTGGACCACCTCACGAAGCTGAACGATTTGCTGGATGAACATCGGTTGCGCTACAAGCGAAAATCCATCAGCAAACGTGAAAACAAACTATCCATCGTGCTGGAGGTATCCGGAAAGCGGAAATCACTGCGCGGCTTCAATGAAGAAATGGTGGGCTTGCCTTTCGTGGAAGAGTTTTATTACAACGCCTGAGACGGCCGCTGGTCCGGCCAGGCCGTTCCACGTTGCCCGTTACTAACTCGATTATATCTTTTGCCTGCTGTATTTTTGCTTCCATGACAATTATTTATTGGTAATTCCGTTAAAGGTTGTATTTTGAGCACGTTTTTGCGAACACCGATTGTAACGAGAAATTAGAGACAAATAAACAGATAAATAAAAACAATGAAAGAACATGTCAACAGAAGTGCCCTCTTCAATGGGTCTTGTTTTGCGCTGATTACCACAGCCTTTACCTTCGCCATCCGGGCCGGTATATTGCCCCAATTGGGCGAACAGTTCAACCTATCGGCCGGCCAGCTCGGCTTTATCAACTCGATGTGGTTCCTCGGTTTCCCGATTTCCATGATCATCGGCGGGTTGGTTTACCACTCTTTCGGCGCCAAGAACATCATGCGGGTCGCGTTCGTTGCCCACACCTTGGGTATCCTGCTCACCATTTACGCAACGGGTTACACCGGGCTGTTGATTTCTACGCTGTTCATCGGATTCGGCAACGGCTGTACCGAGGCGGCCTGTAATCCGATGATCGCTGACATGTACGAGGGCAATAAGATCGACAAGATGCTTAACCGGTTCCACATGTGGTTTCCGGGCGGAATCCTGCTCGGGGCACTTATTTCGAAATTCATGACCGATGCCGGCGGATTCATGCAGCAATGGCAGACGCAGATGTGGGTATTGATGATCCCGACGATCATCTACGCCATCCTGTTCTTCGGCAAGGAGTTCCCGAAACCGAAGGTAGAGGGCGTCACGTCCGTTGCACAGAACCTCAAGGCCATGGTATCGCCCACGTTCCTTTTCCTGTTTTTTGCCATGTTCCTTACCGCCATCAGCGAGTTCGGGCCGCAGCAATGGGTATCGATCGTGATGAGCAACAGCGGCGCTGACAGCATGCTTATCCTCGCGCTCACGACCGGCCTGATGGCCGTCGGCCGCTTTTTCGCGGGTCCGGTGGTCAAGGCCCTGGGCCAGACCGGCATCCTGCTCGCGGGGGCTATTTTTACGACCGTCGGCATTTTCATGTTCAGTGTGGTCACCGGGCCTTCCGCTTACCTGGCGGCCATCATTTTCGCCTTGGGCGTCTGCTATTTCTGGCCCACCATGGTCGGTGCAGCAGCCATCCGCGTTCCCCTCAGTGGGGCGCTGGGCATGTCTGTCATCGGCGGTGCGGGCATGTTCTCATCGGCCATTTTCCAACCCATCATCGGGGGCTGGATCGACGGTGCCCGTGCCACCAACGCCGCTGCCGGACTCACCGGTGCGCAACTGGAATTGGCCACTGGCCAGGATGCCTTGGCCAAGATGGTTACGTTCCCGGCCATCCTGGTGGTTGCGTTTATCATCTTCTTTATCTGGCAAAAGAACATCAAACCCAACGCGGGCGCAAGCGCGCACTAGGCATACACGCTGCCGCGTATCGCCCCTGCGCGATCCCGGTGAATGGATTGACGGTACTGTCCCATACGGGCGGTACCGTTTCCTTTTTTAGGGGCCAACCCTGCGCGATAACATCACCTTAACTTAATGGTTTCGCAAAACCTACTTAAAATCAGATCCTTTTTTTTGTAGCGGAATAAATTAGCTATTAATTCAAGGTTCGCATGAAAACGTATTTACTGTTCTTGACCCTGGCGCTTGCGTCGTGGTCGGTTACCTTGGCCCAGGTAACCACGAGTAGCCTAACCGGCGGCGTGAGCCAATCTGGCGGGCAACCCACTGCCGGGGCAACGGTCAAGGCCACGCACGTGCCGAGTGGCACCGTGTACACGGTAACCACCAATGAAAGCGGGCGGTTCAACTTGGCGAATATGCGCGTAGGCGGCCCGTACCGGGTGGAAATAACCTATGTGGGGCAGTCGCCTTCGGTTTATGACGACGTTTTCCTGCAATTGGGGCAGCCCTATGTGTTGAACGTGACGTTTACCGACGGAAGCACGGCGCTCGACGAAGTGGTCGTGACCGCGCAGTCGGGCAGCATCAACACCGATAAAACGGGAGCCGCGACGAACATCGGCGTCGCGCAGATCAATTCGCTGCCCGCGATCAACCGGAGCATCGCGGATCTGACGCGCTTGACCCCGCAAGCCAATGGCTTTTCATTTGCCGGCAAAGATGGCCGCTACAACAACTTCCAGGTCGACGGTTCCAATTTCAACAACGGGTTCGGATTGGGTGATTCACCTGTTCCGGGCGCCCAGCCGATTTCGATCGATGCATTGGAAGAGATGCAAATCAACATCGCGCCGTTCGATGTAAGGCAATCCGGATTTACCGGTGCGGGCATCAACGCGGTAACGCGGAGCGGCACCAATAGCCTTAGGGGATCGGTTTACGGCTTTTACCGGAACCAGGATTTTGCCGGCAAACGCATCGCGGGCACGGAAATAGAGAACATCGACGATGCGATGAGCCGCACCCTGGGCGTCCGCGTTGGCGGGCCCATCGTCAAGGACAAGCTCTTCTTTTTCGTCAACTACGAACAGGAGGTAAACACCGGGGGCGATGTGGATGGGATCAACCTTTGGCGAGCGTCGTCAGATGGCGTGGCCGATCCCGACCGGAACATCACCCGCGTGCGCGAATCCGATTTGGTTGCGGTGCGCGACCACTTGATCAACCAATGGGGGTACGACCCAGGGGCCTATCAGGGGTATGCCAACGACGCGAAAGCGGAGAATTACAAGTTTCTCCTGCGCCTGGATTACAACATCAACGACAGGCACCGGTTAGCCCTCCGCTACAACCAATCGGTTAGCGAAAGCCCGTCGTTGGTTAACGGTGCCTCAGGCCCCCGACCCCGTTCCGGCGGTGGCAATAACGCCGCTTTCAACCGCGTAAGCCAAAATTCGATGGCTTTCGAGAACTCGAACTATGCAACGGAAAATTCCGTGCGTTCGTTTGCCCTTGAGCTGAACAGCACGTTTAGCTCAACGGCGTCCAACCAATTCCTGGCCACGTACAGCCGCATCCAGGATGTGCGCACCTCGCCAAGCGAAGAGTTCCCGTTCATCGACATCTGGGATACCGGTATCGGAACCGGCGATGCGAACTACATCACCGCCGGTTATGAACTGTTCACCAAGAACAACGATATGCTGAACAACAACTTCGGCTTCATCAACAACTTCACGCTGTTGGCCGGCAAGCATACGCTTACGTTCGGCGGATCGTTCGATGTACAGAAATTCGGCAACAACTATGTGCGTTTGGGTACTTCCTATTACCGCTACGCCACGGTCGCCGATTTCCTCAAGACAGGAACGCCCGACGAGGTTGCTCCGATCATGTTCGGCTTGACCTATCCCTACGAAGGCATGGATCCGTACGCAAGGACCAATTTCGGTTTGGCCAGCCTGTATGCGCAGGATAAATTTGACATCAACGAGCAACTCGAACTCACCGTCGGGTTGCGTGCCGAACTTCCGCTTTATCTCAATGATCTGATGCCCAATCCGTCTATCGACGCCTTGCAGCTTTATGATACCGATGGCAACATCCGTACCTACTCCACCGGATTGTGGCCCAAGTCTCGCGTCATGCTCTCGCCCCGGGTGGGCGTTCGGTATGACGTATTCGGCGATCGGTCGTTGTTGATCCGGGGTGGAACCGGTATCTTTTCGGGCCGCGTGCCTTTCGTTTGGTTAAGCAACATGCCCTCCAATTCGGGCGTACTGCAGAATACCGTTGAACCCGGCAGCTATGCCGACGTGGCGGGGTGGATAGGCGGTATCCGTTTCAACCCCGATCCATACCATTGGTTGAACAATCCGCCGGCAGGATCCGAGAATGTCTTTATTCGCACCCCTTCCAGCGGTTTCCCGAGCGGTTTCGCGTTGGTTGACGACCATTTCAGGATGCCTTCGGTATGGCGTACCAGTATCGGTGGCGATTACAGGATCGCCAACACGCCGTTGGTGGCCACCGCAGACCTCATGTATACGCACGATATCAATGCGGTCATGCAGTTTGGTGCCAATAGGAAGCCGACGGAATACCGGCTGGATTACGGGGGTGATGGAGAGCACGATGATCGCGAGTTTTGGCCTGGTGGTGCCAATCAGTCGCGTTACAACGACAAGGTTGGTGCAAACAACGGTGTCATCCTGGCCAATACGAAGGAAAAAGGGTACGCGTTCAACGCCACGTTGGGATTGTCTGTTGCGCCTCGCCGGGGCATCTATGGCGGACTGTATTATACCTATAACAACGTGAAATCCATTTCCGACAATCCGGGCTCGAATGCAAGCTCCGCTTGGGGCTTTTCGTCGGTAAACAACGCCAACGACCAGCTTTTGTATCCATCGCAATACGCGCTGCCGCATCGCGTGATGGGTAACCTGTCTTATCGGTTGGAATACGCCAACCACCTGGCCACCACGTTTTCGTTGTACTACGATGGTTCGCATCAAGGTCGGTACAGCTACACGTATAACGGCGACATCAACAAGGACGGCATCAGCGGCGACCTGATGTACATCCCCAATGATGCCAGCAACCTGCTGTTCGAACCATTCACCGCCGAGGTCAGGGATAGCGAAGGCAATGTCGTGGCCAGCAAAACATTCAGCGTCGACGAACAACGTGCGGCGTTGAACGATTTCATCGATTCGGACGATTACCTGAGCAGCCGCCGGGGGCAGTATGCCGAACGGAATGGCGCGCTGATGCCTTGGTTCAATCGGGTGGATGCGCGCATCTTGCAGGATTTCTTCGTTACGGCCGGTGGTCGTCGCCATTCGTTGCAGGTGAGTTTGGATATCCAGAATGTTGGCAACTTGCTCAACTCGGATTGGGGGATTTACAAGCGCATGACCGGCAGCCAAAACATGTTGAATGTCACGAGTGTGTCGGATAGCGGCGTTCCGACATTCCGCATGGTTCCCGTTGGCGTGGAGATGCCGAAGAAAAGCGATGTCTTTGGCAACCAATCGACGGTGAGCACCACCTGGAACATGATGCTGGGCCTACGGTACATTTTTTAGATCGACCCGACCAATAAGGATGGAACACCCGGAGTTCGCTGGCTCTGGGTGTTTTTTTTGCTTCGCCCTGATTCCGCGCATGCCTGCGCAAGGGCATTCCAAGCCTTCCACCGCATCATTTTCCCGGTCGCCATTCATGATTATTTATTGCCGCTATGTAAGAAAGTATGGCTAACTTTACGCTTTTCGATTGTATTTGCATGCAGGTATTGCACGATTATCTCAATAAATATGCTTCCGCGCCAATCCCGGACGAGGATTTCGAGGCAATCAAGCGCCACTTTACCCCCCAAAGAATACGGAAAAAGCAATACCTCCTACAGGAAGGCGAAGTATGCGAGCACATGGCCTTTATCGTTAAAGGTGCCATGCGCAAATACTACGTCGATGAAAAGGGTGTCGAGCACGTTGTCGATCTATGTATCGAAAACTGGTGGGCGGGAGACCGCGAGAGTTTCGTCATGCTTACGCCAACCATTTACCATATCGAAGCCTGGGAAGATACCGAAATGCTCCTGGTCTCGAGGGCAAGCACATTGGAACTGGCGAGTCAAAGCAAGTTGTTCAATGCGTTCATGTTGAAATTGGACGAAAGGAGCAGCATCGCCAAGCAAAAAAGAATCACCTCGTCCATCAGCTTTGACGCGAAAGCACGCTACGCCGATTTTGCGGGTTGTTACCCCGAATTTTTACAACGCTTTCCGCAGCACATCATCGCTTCCTACCTTGGCATCACCAAAGAGACCCTTAGCCGCGTGCGCAGTCAACTTTCAAAAGGATAAGCAGCCGCCCATGACGACATCGGTCAACAATTTTTTTATCATATGTCATCGTTTCCAGCCGTTGCTTTCCCGCAACTTTGCATAGGCCCGGCAACACATCGAATCCGGTTTCAGGAAGCCGGTTAACGTGGGTACATTAGATTTGTTTATATTCGTCTAAAGATTTGTTATGCTTGATATCGTCATCGAATCCCGGAAGGCTGAAATATCGGCCGGTTTTGCCGTCAAACGCATACTTCCTTACCAGCTTCGCAGAATGGTGGGCCCGTTCATCTTCATGGATCACGGAGGCCCCGTCGATATCCCGGCGGCGGCCGCAAGCAACCTGGATGTGCTGCCCCATCCGCACATCGGGCTATCCACCGTCAGTTACCTATTGAGTGGCAACGTGACGCATCGCGACAGCCTTGGCGTGGAGCAGGTGATCACGCCGGGCGAGGTCAATTGGATGACCGCCGGCAAGGGCATTTCACATAGCGAACGTTTCGAAGACCCTGCGATGCTGGCCGGGGGGAGGCTCGAACTGTTGCAGACCTGGGTGGCACTTCCTGAGCGGGATGAAGAGAACGACCCGTCGTTTGACAACTACAAGCCTGAGCAGCTGCCCGTTTTCACGGATACCGGAGTCTGGATGCGTTTGATCGCCGGCGATGCCTATGGCTTGAAGAGCGATGTCAAGACACATTCGCCTTTATTCTATGTACATGTCGCCTTGGAGCAAGGCGGTCGTTTCGGCCTGCCCAGCGGACACAGCGAACGGGGCGCCTACATCGTCAGGGGTAGCGTCGAAGTGAATGGCACCACCTACCAACCGGGGCAACTGCTCGTGTTTACCAAGGGGGTCGACCCATTGATCGTTGCCAAAGAGCCGACCACGTTGATGATGCTCGGCGGCGAGCACCTCGGCGACCGGCACATCTGGTGGAATTTCGTGTCCAGTAGGCGAGAGCGGATCGAACAGGCCAAGGAAGACTGGAAACTGGGCCGTATCGACTTGCCGCCAATGGACAACGAAGAGTTTGTACCCCTGCCAGAAGGCAAAAGCAAACCGGCGGGAGGCCCTCCGCCCAATGCCCTTTCCTGATCGATCGGCCACTGTTTCTGTGTTATCGATGTTTTACTGGCCGTCGGCCGCGGGGTCGGTAGATACCTCCTTGCGTTCGCCGATCTGTTGCCTCCACATGGCGTAATACAGCCCTTTCGTTTCCACCAGTTCGGCATGGTTGCCGGTTTCGGCTATTTTCCCTTTTTCCAGCACGAAGATGCGGTCGGCATGCATGATGGTAGACAGGCGGTGGGCAATCATGATCGTGATGTGCTGGCGTTCGGCCGTAATGTGGCGTATCGTATTCGATATTTCATCTTCGGTAATCGAATCCAGCGCCGAGGTAGCCTCGTCAAAGATCATCAGGTTTGGCCGCCGCAGCAAGGCCCGTGCAATGGATAGCCGTTGCCTTTCGCCGCCGGATAACTTCAGTCCGCCTTCGCCGATCACCGTGTCCAACCCGTCGTCGGCCCGCGCCAGTATGTTTTGTCCGGCCGCCTTATCCATCACGTCCATGATCTGGTTATCGGTTGCATCGGGGTTTACGAAGCGCAGGTTTTCCCTGATCGTGCCCGAGAAAAGCTGGGTGTCTTGCGTCACAAAGCCGATTTGGTGCCTGAATTCATCGAAGTCGATGCGGTCGCCCTCGAAGCCGTTGTAGCGGATCTGCCCGTCGCTGGGATGGTACAGGCCCACCAGTAGCTTCACCAACGTCGTTTTGCCCGCGCCGGAGGGCCCCACGAAGGCAATCGTTTCGCCACGCCTCACCTCAAAGGAGATGCCTTCCAATGCGGGCCGGGTAGCCGATTGGTGCTGGAAACGGACGTTGTCAAACCGCAGGCTCGTGATGGCATCGATCTTTTCCGGGTCAATGGGCCGAAACTCCGGCTTCTTGCCGAACAGCCCCTGCAGGTTGTTCAACGACGCTTCCGCCTCACGGTAGGAGAGGATGACGTTGCCCAGCTCCTGCAGCGGACCGAAAATGAAAAACGAATAGAATTGCATCATCATCAGCTGCCCCACCGTAATCTGGTCCCTGTATACGAAGAACAACAAGGCAAACATGATGCACTGTTGCAGGAAGTTCACGAACGTGCCCTGCACGAAGCTCACCGCGCGCACGCTCTTTACCTTGCGCAGTTCGAGCTTCAGGATTTTCATGGTGGTCGTATTCAGCCGCCCGATTTCCTGTTGGGTCAGCCCCAGGCTCTTCACCAATTCGATGTTGCGCAGCGACTCGGTGGTCGAACCTGCCAGCGCATTCGTTTCGCTGAGGATGTTTTTCTGGATGAACTTTATTTTCCTGCTCAGGTAGCTGGTCAAGAAAGCCAGCGTTACCGCGCCGACCAGGTAGACCAGCGGCAGCGACGGGCTCAACTGAAACGATACGATCACCACGAACACGATGCCCACCAACGTGGCAAACAATACATTGACGAAGTTCGTGATGAACTTCTCGCAATCCGCCCGTGCTTTCTGCAATACAGACAGCGTTTCGCCGCTGCGTTGGTCTTCAAAATCCTGGTAGGGCAGGCGCAGCGCATGCCGCAGGCCGTCGGTATACAGGCGGGCGCCAAACTTTTGGATCACGACGTTGACCGTGTAATCCTGAAACGCCTTGGCGATGCGCGATACCATGGCCACGCCGATGATCAGCAACAGGCCGATCGTGATGCCCCTGAAGAATGTCGCGTCGTCGCCCTGTACACGGAAGTCGGCTGCCTTATTGGCATAGGGATCGATGATGAAGTTCCCCAGGATATAGGGGTTCAACAGCGAGAATATTTGGTTCACGGCAGCCAGCAATAGCGCCAGCAGGATCACCCCCTTATGCCTGCCTAGGTACGATAACAGTAAATTCATTGCCTTGGGCTTGGCAATTATTTGGCCATTCCAATCGGCGCCGCTTGATTTTTACGGATGCCAGACAATTGGTATTCCACCTTATCCCTTTGCTGCCACGCAATCGACGCCACGCAAAAAAAAGACGCCACGCAAAAAAAAACACCGCCCTTAAAACATTTTGATAAAGCCAGCGTTATTATAGCAGGTTTAGGTTGATTAATGAAGAGTCCAGCTGTCCCAAACGGCTGGGCTTTTCGCTTTTTAAGCGTATCGGCTAGCCCCTCACACCCGTTTCCGGATTCGGCATGTTCCTTGATCAGGTCTCATCCCAATAATCGAGGATGAGATGCGTGCCATGCTAAAAAAGCGGCGTTATGTCGGCGGGGATCGCCATGTTTGCTAGCGAACTGAAAGGCTAAATTATGATTGTTAAATGCAGGTCAAATGTTAACTTTGCAATGGCTTGAATAAAGATCGATGAACGTAATTGAATTGTTTGCTGGGGTAGGAGGGTTTCGCGTTGGCCTTGAACGGGCTGATCGTGATCGTTTTCGCGTGGTTTGGAGCAATCAGTGGGAGCCATCGAAGAAAACCCAATCGGCTTCCCATATCTATACGTCGCGTTTCGGCGAGGAAAACCATAGTAACGAGGATATCGCCAAGGTGCCTACCGCCGAAATACCTGACCACGACCTGCTCGTGGGCGGATTTCCCTGCCAAGATTACTCGGTAGCCAGCACGCTTAACCGTTCGGGCGGGATCCAAGGGAAAAAGGGGGTGCTTTGGTGGGAAATACATCGCATCCTTGCCGAAAAGGCCCATCCCCCTGGCTATGTATTCCTTGAAAACGTCGATCGACTGCTTAAATCGCCTGCAAAACAACGCGGACGCGATTTTGCGATCATGCTGGCATCGCTCGCCGACTTGGGATACGTTGTTGAATGGCGGGTCATCAACGCTGCCGATTATGGCATGCCCCAACGCCGGCGAAGGACATTTATCCTGGCCTATCGCCAAGGCACCGCGCTTTACCAAGAGGCAACCGCATTGGAAAGTCCAGCGGATTGGGTGCTGGAAAGCGGCGTGATGGCCAATGCGTTTCCCGTAGAAGGCGGTAAGGCCTCGGTGCGCGCTTTCGAGATCACCGGCACGCTGGCGGCCATCACCGAAGGTTTCAATGCAGACCGTCCCACTTGGGCACCGTTTCTCAATAGCGGTATCATCATCGGCCGGCACGTACACACGCTCGATGTATCCCCGCAGTATGATGGCGTTTACCAAACATTGGGGAGCCAAATCCTGCTGAATGGGGCCGTTCCGCCAAGCTATTACATCCCCGAGGAAGAACTCGACCGATGGAATTACCTGAAAGGGGCAAAAAAGGAAAAGCGTGTCAATAAAACGAATGGATTCGAGTATCATTACAACGAAGGCGCGATGATATTCCCAGACCCGTTAGACAAGCCTTCGCGCACGATAATAACGGGCGAAGGGGGGGCATCGCCTTCGCGATTCAAGCATGTCATCCGTACGGAAGACGGGCGCTTGAGACGCCTCACCCCGTTGGAGCTCGAACGGCTGAATATGTTTCCCGATAACCATACCGCTGGTGCTTCAGACGCCCAGCGAGCGTTTTTCATGGGCAATGCCTTGGTGGTTGGCATCATCGAGAAAATAGGCAGGGAGCTTTCCAGGCGGGTGGTTGATTGAGCAAGAGGTGATGTTGCCGTATGATCCCGCCGATCCGCAATCGCTGTATCGATACGCGCAAAGGCTGCTGAAAAAAAGCCTGCGCCAAGTATCGGGCGACGATGTCGAGCAGGTGGCGGCGGCCATGCGGGGCAAGGGAGACTTCGGTCAACTCGTCGAAAAGCTTTATTTTTCCTACGATCCCAACTCCAATGCCGAACCGGATTTTCCGCTGGCGGGCGTAGAGCTTAAAACCACCCCGCTAAAGAAAACCCGTAAAGGCATGGTGTCCAAAGAGCGCTTGGTATTCAATATCATCAACTACGAGGAGGAGCACCGATATACGTTCGGTACCAGCAGTTTTTGGCGCAAGAACCAACACCTGTTGCTCCTGTTCTACCTGCACGAGGCCGGCCGGCCGAATGTGGACTATGTATTTGAGTTCGTGCGGTTGTGGCGTTTTCCGGCCACCGACCTCAAGATTATCAAGGACGATTGGGAAAAAATCGTCCGTAAGATCCGGGAGGGACGCGCCCATGAGCTTTCGGAGGGCGACACGCTTTACCTTGGCGCATGTACCAAGGGGACAAACAAGGAGAGCCTGCGAAAACAGCCTTTCAATGACAAACCTGCCATGCAACGGGCTTTTTCCCTCAAGTCCAGATACCTGAACTTTATTATAGAACAATCAAGGAATGGAGCAGAAAATAATATAGACGAGCAGGAATACGAGCGCATCCTCTCGATGGGCGCTGGCCTAGCCAATTCGCACGGAGGATATAGACCCGTCGAGCTGCACGATATCGAACCAGCGGTTAAATCTATTGATGACTATTCCGAAGGCCAGACCTTCGAGGATTTGATCATCCAACGCTTCGAACCCTATATCGGCATGTCCGAAGCCGAACTCCAACAAACGCTCGGCCTGCAAGAAAGCCCGGCAAAGAATCGCTATCACCTTATTGCCAAGGCTATAATGGGCGTATCGAAAAAGAGGGTCGAAGAGTTCGAGAAGGGAGAGGTTGAAATGAAAACCATCCGGCTGGAATATGGCGGCCGATTGAAAGAGAGCATGTCTTTCGCCCAGATCCAATACAAGGAAATCGTGCATGAAACCTGGGAAGAATCCTATTGGCACCATGTGCTGACCAGGCGGTTCTTTTTCGTCGTTTTCAAGCGCGATGCCGTGAATGCCCTACGCCTCCATCGTGTCAGGTTCTGGACCATGCCGCCTGCGGACCTGGCAGTTGCCAGGCAATTCTGGGAGCATACAAAAGCCAGGATTTCAAATGATGATTACGACAATTTCATTCGCATCAGCGATGATTTGATTTGCCATGTGCGCCCCAAGGGCGCGAATGCCAAGGATTTGATGGAGACACCAACCGGCAGGATGGAGAAAAAGAAGTGCTTTTGGCTGAATGCCGCTTATGTAAGGCAAATCATCGCTGCCGATAGCGGCGGCTAACCGGTCATCGTGGAGATGTCCTGGAGGCGGTAAGTTCACTGGGAGCCACCCAACCACTTAACGCCATTTATTCACGTGTTCCACTTGATCTTCGAGCTGTGTGGCCAACGCCTTCACGCGCGCTTTTAGTAGCAGTTTGCGGCCTGCTATCGTACGCAGCGACACAAGTTCGCCTGGGCCCACGTGCGTTTCCCATCTGTCGTAGAAGTAGCCGGCCAACTTCCGGTTCTTGCTCAGTGCGTCGGGTACCGCGTGGAAATCTTTCTGTTTGATGAACCGGAATAGGCGGTTTTTTCGGATGATGACATATCGTGGATTCATGACAGGCGCCACGATTTCCCGTAGGGCACTGATGAATTGCGATTGCTCGAACGTGCTACCGCCATCGAGGTAGCAATATACACCGCCCTCACGGTCCACTTCAGAAACCACGCGGAGTTTGTCCCTGTCGGTGTGGATCGCGCCACTTTTTACCAGTGTGTCCAATAGGGCATGGCCGATGCCCTGGATATCGAGGGCGATGTCACGATATTGCAGGTACAACCTGGCTGTTTTGAACGTCATCCGGCCGAATATGACCAAACCGATTCCGCCGATGATGGCTAGGAACGTATACAGGTCTTGGGGAGACCGCATATTGCGCATGGCCCTGCTGAGTATATTCAGGCTTTCGTTTCCGAATGCGACCAACCCCGATGTCAAGGTGGCTAGCAAATTGGCCATGGTCTTGTTCAGGTACATGGATTTCACTTGTCGGTAAGGCCTGTCTTCCACGAACGGGATCTTGATTTCTTCCACCAGGTTTATCCCTTTCAAAAGCGCTTGGTGCCAGCGTTCGCTTACCCCCCTGCGGTCTGCGGCGGTCATCATCATCGCGGCATTCGTTTCGTCCAAAACACGGGGTTGCCAGAGATTGTCCGGCAGGTTCATCCTGCCGATCCCGTTTTCGATGACCGGTTCATTGCCCACGCAAACCCCAACGAAGCTACGGAACCGGCGTTTCAAGCGCGCGATGTCTTCACCGCCCCTCGCCACGGTCGGATCGACGCATGCCAGGTGCCAGATGTTGCCGGTCTTTTCGGCATTCCCTTTCTCCGTGCGGATGGCGCGCCCGCGCATCTGGTTTGACAACACAAACGAACCCACATAGCTCGCCAATACCAGCGTGTTGATCGCCGGGGCATCCCATCCTTCGCCCAGCAGCGATTTGGTCCCCACCAATACCTCGATGCCGCCCTCCTGGAAAATCTGGGTGATGATGTTTACGATATCGTGCTTCAGCTGTTCCGTCTGTCGCACGTATCGGTAATCCCCGTCATAAGGTAGCGGGGCAGCCTGGGCCGCGATTATCCCGTACTTGCTTGCTTTCTCTTGGAACGAAGGATAGGCAGCCTCCGGAATGATGACCAATGACCCGGTCAATACGCCGATTTTCTTACCATCGGTATTCTCCCTTCGCAATTGCTCGAATATCGGCATTACGCCCAGGCGGTTCAGGGGCAGGTCATTTTCGGCGGCGTTGACGAAATACTCCGCGCGTATGTAGTCGGCAAGCACCACCAGGCGCAGTGCGCTGCCCAAATGCCGGTATTCAAAATCAACGATTGACCTGATGGCCGAAAGTTTGCTGACGCTGGAAACCAACGAACCGACCAACCGTCGATTCTGTGTGAAACTGATCTGGCGCCTATCCAAAGCGCCGTGCCTGCGTAAACGATTTTCGACTGAAATTTGGTGTTTCGCATGCGGTTTGAACCACTGGCCGCCTCGGTACAGGTAAAAATCCAACAGCGTTTCCATCCATACATAATCAAGTGCCGGTACCTTCAGTTTCTTGTCCCCCACGATTTCCAGGTGCTTCTCAGGAATGGCCACGCCATGGGCGTTCAGGAAGATCAGACACGATGAATAGTAGGGGATGTTTTGGTATATCCAATTCAGTTCGGTGCCTGGGTCGGTCCATATCGTAAGTCGTTGTATCGCGTTCAACAACACCGGGTCGGCCTTAAGCTCCAGGAACAGCGCGGCCATCGATTCCCTGAAATCGGCTATTTCCACGTGCTCCTTTTCGCTCGGCAACGTACAGTACACCAGATCCTGATGGGGGCAGAGATCGCCAGCGATCACCAATTCGGGTACGGCTATTTCCGCATCGACCGGTCCATTCAGTTCGCTATAGCGTTGCCATTCGGTCGCGGTCACATCATACGGCGGGGTTGCCGTCAACCCCACGATGACCGGATCGAGTCGGTCTTTGATTTTGGTAAGCGTTTGCCACCATTCATTTTTGAGGTGGTGTGCCTCGTCCACCACGATGGTTTGTACCTGCCGTTCCATCAATTCCTTTGCAACGGTTTCCAGGTTTGCGTTCGTAGGCCCGGCGCTGCCGACACCCTTGTTCTCTTCCTCTTCTTCCGCCGTGTCTTCCTCTTCGATGGCCTGGCCGTTGCAGGCCGCGTGAAGCCCCTGATAGGTAGCTACCGTCATGAATTTCGGTTTCCGGATGTCGCGAGAAATCCAATCCGGTACGTCATGCGCTTGCAGGAACAATTCGCAGAAGCGCTGTATCCACTGGTTGCGTATGGCGGTGGTCGGCGCCAGGATGAGCGTTGGCTTGTTCAGGCGAAGGGCCACTTCAAGCCCCAAGACCGTTTTGCCTGACCCCGGCGGGGCGATTACGTGCAAGTGTTTGTCCTCGATGTGCGCTTGCAGGTCGTCGAGTACCCGTTGCTGGTAGGTCCTCCACGGATATTTGAATTTGGCTGTTTCGGGGAATGCCATGTTTTCAAGTCTATCGATCATGCAATGGATTAGTCGTAGCTATAGGCCGTAGTTGATGGTGCATGACCCGTGTTCCGATTTTCCGGTAAATTTACGGATTTTTTGATTTTAGTTTCGGCGGTAATCGTAGATCCCCAAGCCAGCCGCATTGCACGAAGAATTTCGACGGCTCCGTTGTCCACCTTCGCTTCATTGTGCCTGCCCTTCAAAAAACGCTTCCAGATCGTCCGATTTACCCAAACCGAATTTTTGTTTCAGCCGATACTTGAACATGCGCGCACTTTGTGGTTCAACGTGAAGCGCCTGGGCAATCTGTTTGGTCGTCATCCTGAGGTAAAGGTAGGTGCAATACTTTAAGTCGAGCGGCGTCAGTTTTTGGATCGCTTTATCATTCAGTCGGTTGAAAAAATCGGGGTGCAGGTTTTGTAGCTGCAATTTGATGTCTTCAAAGTCGGCCTGCACCAGCAGTTCCTCTTTGAGCAACTTTTGGATATGCGTCGCTTCGCCATGCTGGATTTTGTCCTGGATCTGCTTTAGCGTTTCGTTCTTGCGGTCGATGATCAACGAATTGGCCAATGCCTCTTTTTCCAATTGCTGCCGCCTCAAATCAAGCAATTCCTGTTCCGCCTTGAGACGGGCCTGTTCTTCTTTCTCCAAAAGAAGTTGCATCCGGGCCTGTTTTTCGGCGTCTTCTTTTTCTTTCTCCAATTTCCTTTCACGCTCCACCGCATAGCGGAGTTTGAAACGGTACGAAATGAACATGAAAAACAAAACGAACAGCAATGCAAGCGCAATCCCGCCATAGAGGTAATTTTGCCGTTGCCTAAAATCCTCTTTCTGTTTCAACAGTGTCAATTCTTGGTCCTTCTTGGCCGTTTCGTATTGCACCTCCAGTTTCTGGGCGTTAAGGAGCTGTTGTTCGTTAAACGATTTTTTCAATAATTCCTCCGCATTTCGCTGATAGCGCAATGCCGCCTTCAAGTCATTCCTTTCGGCGGCCAACTCGGCAAGATCCCTGTTTACGGTATACTCCAACCGATAATGGTTGCCGGGCGAGGCCGCCAATTGGCTTAACCCCTGCACCAGGTATCGCTCGGCCACTTCAAGGCGGCCCCGCTTCCTCGCGAAACCGCTTTTGATCCCGAGCACGTTCATCCAGCGTTCGGCGTTAGCCTCCTTATCCCTTAATTTTTGCTCGGCGAGATCGAGGTATCCAAACGCCTTCCGTTCACGGACAGGGAGTTCTTCGGTAGAAAAATCAAGGTAAAAGTTGGCTAGGTTGATGCACGTGATCACGAATGTATTCCCGCTCACTTTTTCGGGATCCCGCTGTTGCAGGCCAAATGAAACCTCCAGGTAGTGGAAGTTGCTGTCCAGTAATTCCGGGTATTTCAGTTTCCTGAAACGGGTCAGATACATCGAGGCTATGCCGTTGTTGGCATTTGCCTGCAAATTCGTGTTCTTGGCTATCCGAGCGTAATGCAACGCCCTGCGGATATATCGTTCCATCTTCTCTCCATTGTCCCATTTGCTGTAGGCACCATAAAGGAGATAGTTGAGTTGGTATTTCGTGTTGGCATCTTCGTCGTTGTTTTCCACTTGCTTCAGTCCTTCCAAGGCGTCCTTTACCACGTCGTCCGGATTGCCTAGGATATTGCTCAGGTAAGCCCTGGCCCGGTAGGCCACCGCCAGCGACTTGCTGCTTCCTGACGCCTGGGCATGTCGCATGCTGAGGTCTACGAGGCGTTTCGCCGCCAGCAAACTATCCATGGCGGCATAGATGCTACTTTGGTAAGCGTAGAGATAGGCCAGGTCGGCAGGTGAGGTCGCCGATTTTATCCCCGTGTCCAAAAGCTTGATGGCTTCTGCCGACTGGTTCCGCAATTGGAATTGTTCCAGTTTGTCCAGTATCGCTTTCGAGCTGGACAGGGTCGGTTGAGCCCTGACTGAAGCGCACAACAGCAACACGATCAATGGGTACAAGAGGTACGTTATCTTCATTTCATTTCCCACTACAAACAGGAGCAAGGTAAAGAAAAAAACAGACAGTTGTTTTTGCCTTGTGTAGATGCTTTGTATATGCTGTTCGCATGGTATCGACGCCGTTTATCCCCATCTTTGTGCGGTATCGAACAAGCTATGCTTGCAGGAAAATAATTGAAATCTAAAATTCAGCAGTAATTATGTTTTTTTCAGTTAGCCAGATAGAACAATCGGCACATGATGCAGCAGGGCTGCAAAACCCGAAGCAGCCGGGAAATCCGATGACATTGGGTGTTTATAGGCAGCTGACCCGTACAGCCTTTTTCTCCGCATATTCCAAAAAGGCATTCGGTGAATTCTGGGACGATGCATTGCGGCAAAAAATCGCATCGCGCTTCTGGACGCCCGAGATGAATGCCCTTGCGAAACAGCGCGTTGCCCAAGCGCCAAAACCTCCGTATGTCATCAAATTGACGGTCGTCGGCTGGTTATTCCTGTTGTTCGCCGCCATCACGATGGGCATGATCGTCTATCAGGAGCTGAAACCACCCTTGCCCAAATCGGCCGAGTACGTCGCCATGGAACAAGCGCCTGCGGTAGGCGATGTTTATTTCGGGCACTATGAAGTATTCAAGGAAGCCGGTGATCGCGTCGCGTCCGGTGTCGGTTTCGGGTGGTTCAAGGTCATCAACGTCGAGGGCGACGTTTATCATATGGCCAAATCCGTCGAGATGAGCAACACGCACAAACCCCAGGAAACACTGAACAGTACCGACTTCGAGGCCGAAGGCACACCGGCTAGGATTACCGAACAGGCGGGTTATCTCATCAATATGAAAGCGACGGATGGCAAGATGGAAATCTACATCACCGCCAAGAAATAGCGTCATGAAATCAGTGGGAATCATCGCTTTGGCGATTATCGGCGGCATCGGTCTGTTGATTTTCGTTATTTACGCCACGGTCAAGACCAAGTCTACGGTTATCGATCGCTACGCGCCATTCGACCATTGGATCGGACAAACCGTTACGTTGAACAAAGAGACCGTCCTGTACAAAGAGAAAGCCGGCATGTACCAAAACAGCGCCTATCCATACATCCTGCTCGATAGCTTGCATCCGAGATGGCCATACGCAGCGGAACAAAAAGCGATCGGCGACCTCGAGGAAATCACCACCTTCGCCATGGGGACGCGATTGACGTTCGAAAAGGCTGTCCAGTATACGAATGGTGTCTCCGGCTTCTCCTATCCAACCCTTTTCGGAACCATCACATCCGACGGGAAAGAATATGGGGTGGGATACCGATGGGGCGAAATAAACATGGGCAAACGCTTCGATGACATCGAGGAATGCTGGTATTTCCACCAAGCACCTTGGCAGCGCAGTGCGGATACGGCCTTTTATGCGTTGCCGACAGCCACCTTTTGGTAAATCACACCACGCGGTACAGGCTACCACGCGAGCACCTGTACCCCCGGGGAATAGTGGCAGACATCGGGGACGCTAGGCAACAGGCCCTTGAATTGCGGTTGGATGTCGATATCCATCGATTCCAATTTGAGCTCGAAGAGGGGCCAGGGCACGTGGTGGGTTTCGAACGATTCGATGCCCCTTGCGGTATCCAAAAACAACGCGTATCGTTCGGTCAGCCAGCGATCCAGCGGGCCTGGGTCAGTGATGGCCTGGCCGGTCGTATATCGGATATCCATCCTCGTTCCGGTCCTTGTGTTTTCAACTACGAACGCCCGATCCTGCCGGTTCATCTTCGCGTAGCGATAGGGCAATCCCGAAAGCGCTTCGGCAATGGCGCATGAAATGCGCTTGCCGCCTTCTATGCTCAGGAAATAGACCCCGGGCCGATCCCGATGCGACACGTACGTACGGATGTTTATCTCGTGGAAGTTCGAAATGGGCGGGAATGCGCTCACGTATCGCGGGCGTATCCGATGCATGTCGAAAGCGACGATCGATACCCATGCCTGGCGGTCGTATCCGTCGATCTGCAACGAAGCGGGTACCAGTTTGCGGAGCGCATCGCCATCCACCCGCCAATGGAGGAAGATTGCGTCGTTCCATTCCTGATAGAAACGCCAACCCTTTTTCGGCAATGCCCAAGGGCGATGGTCCGTTTTCGAAAGCACCTCGTCAATGTGATAGCGGCTATACATCGCATCTAGTTTCCGCCAAAGATACTGCAACCCCGTCAAATGGCCATTCTTTCCGTCAGGTTCCTTTCCTTGTTGGTGCTTTTTTTACGGCGCACGCTTCCCTGAAAACCCGTTTTTCACGCTCGATTTCGGCAATCAATTCCTCTTCTTTCGGAAGATAGGGAAGGTACTTGCTGATGAATAGCTGTTTGCTTCCTTCGGGTACGGAATAGTTGGCTACGGTCTGGCCCGTTCCCGTATAGATGAGGATACCGATGGTTGGGTTGTCGCCTTCAATCCGTTCCAAATCATCGAATGCCTGAACGTATCGATCCAGTTGGTCGATGTCTCCATCGATTGCTTCGGTCGTGTTGAACTTTATGATCACGAAACACCTCAAGATGAAATTGTAGAGCATCAAATCGATGGTAAATTCAGAGGTTTCGGTCCGTACGTGTTTCTGGCGGGCGACGAAAGCGAAACCCCGTTCAATTTCAAGTAGGTATAGCCTCAGGCTATCAACAAGTACCTCATCAAGTCCCTTTCCGGAATAATCACGATTCTCAGGAATTTCCAGGAACTCAAGCACCGTCGGGTTCCGGATGAAATCGCGCGTGCCGTAATCATGTCCCCTGGGCTCCTCCTTTGTTGCTTCCTTGTCGGTTTCCTGATGCCGCACGGAGTGCATTTCCAACATTGCGGTGTCGATGGCTCGGTGGGCTTTCTTGCGTCCGGCCTCGATAATCGCTTTTATATCGGCAATGAAATCTTCCATATGTTCATATTATCTTATAGCCAAAGATAGTGATATTTTTCTTTTAATAGATGAATATGAAGACTGCTTTTATGTATTTATTCCTCTTTGAATTTTATTATCTTCTATTGTGTCTTTTTTTATTATTATTGTCGTCAGTTTTATTTAATTATCTTTTGTTTGCAAAAATGAAAAGGATCAACACAAAATCTACTTCTAAACAGGACGACAGATTGTGGAAATCGGTATTGGAGACGGTGTTCGAGGAGTTCCTGCTATTTATTTATCCGGACGCGTGCGACCTGTTTGATTTCGCGAGGGGAGTAACTTACCTTGATAAAGAGCTTGATCTCCTTTTCCCGCCAGAGGAAGGGGGCAAGGGCGTGCGTTTCGTGGATAAGTTGGTGAAGGTATACTTGAAAGACGGGAGCGAGAAATACATCCTCGTGCATATCGAAGTGCAATCGCAGAAAGGCAAGAACGATTTGGAAAAAAGGATGTTCAGGTATTTCTGCCGTGTCAAGGACAAATACGATGTCCCGATCACCGCTATCGCGGTACTGGCCGACGACAACGCCAGCTATCGCCCCGCCCGCTACCAGGAAGAATTCCTTGGCACACGGCTCACATACAAATTCGAAACATACAAGGTCTTGGATCAAAACGAAGCCGATCTCCGCGCGAATCCCAATCCGTTCGCTGTTTGCGTGCTTACCTCGTTGCTTGCGCTGAAGCGCAAGGGGGCCAGCGACGACGAGCTGAAGGGCATGAAGCACGATTTGTATGATGAGATGATGCGGAGGAACATGGTGAAGGGTAAGCGTCAGGGCATCTATGATTTTTTGACGTTTTTCGCGCATTTTGAAAATCCGGATATGTTGAGTATTTTTGAAAACGAGGTAAAGCAAAAACAAGGAAAGGAGTCCACCATGGGAACACGCGAATATCTATTGGACAAGGCGAAGAAGGAGGGGATGGATTTAGAGCGCGCGAAGGCACATCAAGAGAAGCTAGAAATAGCAAGGGAAATGAAGAAAGACGGCATTTCGAATGAACAAATAACCAAATTTACCAAGCTTTCTTCAGTTGAGATCGAAAAGCTTAAAGTGTAAATTTTATTACCATAGCGAAAAGAGGCTGCCTCAATTTACTTTTGAGACAGCCTCTTTTCGTTAGCACTCAATCAAGCATCCGTACGGCCAGCTGCATAACCAAGCATCCCAGTCGTTTATCAAATCGACGAAATAGCGGACTTGCCAACTTTTCGTGCATCCCTCCATCATCACTCGCCAGGTGCTCTCCAGTATATCCACGAGCGCTGGATCCATGTAGCCGTATTCGTCCGGGATATCCAGCACGCGGATGTTTTTTTCGTCCAGCAGGCTGCCGAACCGCTGCTGGATTTGCTGCTTGTGGCGCTTTTCCATCACCAGGATCAGGTCGGCCCAATCCACCGTTTTTTCCGATATGCGGATACGGGCCGAAGGCGCAGTACCGGCCGATCGCACCGCATGCTCGCCCCGCGTTTTGAATAAGTCCTCCGCCGTGCGGCTTCGCCACTGGTTCCGGCTACATACAAAAAGAATGTTCATGATCCCCACCGCACCCACTTAGGGACGGGTTTGCGTCAAAGATAACATATGTTTCTCCCACAAACGTCGCCGTATCCCTAAATATCCAGCCATGCTATCCCACATTCTTCCACAACCCCTGCTAATCATTCCGTGAACCCGCACGAGCCGGTGCATAGCCAAAAATCCTGAGACCGCCGAGTCCGCGGGGCGGAATGTACCCCCGTCTGGGCTGAACCATCCCTTTCCGGGGCTGTAGCACATCCCGCCGTCAACCCGTCTACCGATTGTAAATGAACTAATCGTTATCGATGAACTAAGTGTGATCGTATGAAAAGAAGCCTTGCCGTGCTGGCATTATTCGTGTTTTTAGCGACCATCCATTGCTGCAAAAAGGCGGAGTACAATGGGGACGATGTTTTCCGGGTTACCTATTTACGCCCAAGCGACGGTTGCCCCGATGGACCGCTCGTGCATTTCGCCGAGAGCGACGTGGTCCGTTTGGAGAGGTTCGTGCATTCCGCTCGGGGTGAAGGACATCAGGACGGCTGGGTAATATCGGCCGTTAACCTGGAGAATTCATACCGGGAGGGGCAAACCCTCGTCCTGAAAATCCGTAAGATCGCAGACGATGAGATTCGTGTGTGCCCGGCGTACCTCATTTCGTACACCGGGGTGCATGTGCTGTCGGCCCATTCGGATTGAGCGTGGCTTACTTTCGCCCCTCATCGCTCCACCGCCTATCGGAAGGGTGACGGCATCGAAGTCTAAAAGGAGCCCTCCCGGAATGAAAGCTATCCGGGGCGGAATGAAATAGGTCCCTGGCGGAATGAAAAAATATTTGAAAAAAAATAAAACACCCAAAACAATCCTTGTATGACGTTGTTGTCATGTCAGGTTTAGGTTGATTAATGAAGAGTCCGGCTGTCCCAAACGGCTGGGCTTTTCGCTTTTTATGCAACCGAAGTCCCGGATGATTCCGGTCTCCGGATTCGCTTCGATATCGATAAAAATAATTTCACCCATTTTATGGCATGGATTGGCAGTGACCAGGCAGCAGTACTTTGTAGGGCTGAAATTACGAAAATATTTTTATCGCGAGAAACACCGCGATTTTAATTGGCTGCCTCCTTGAGGTTGCCAAAACCTTCATCATACATTTCCGTCCTGTTCCACGATAGGCTCCGATACGCATGCCACATTGATGATATGGTCTTGGCCCAGCAGTTGGTAGTGTGTCAACGGGCCGGGGTAATCGGCGGAGGCGAAACTATCCTTGGCAACGTATTCCAGGAAGACTGAATGACGGCAGATACGGAAGTACCTACCCGTAAGGTCTTTCCCTCCGCTACATCGACATCTCTTTCATCGCCGACCTCCGGTATCACGATAGCCACCTCAAGATCATTGTGCGGTAGTTCGCGTATGGCGGTCACGAAAAAACGCGTGCCCTTGTTTATTTCATCAAAATAATCCATAAGTCCCACCACATCCCATTTCGGGACTGATTCTCGTCAAAGATAATGTATCTTTCTTCCACAAACGTCGCCGAAGCCCTAAATATCCGTCCGTTTTATCCCACATTCTTCCACACCCCGCGAATCGGATTGTGCATCCGTACAGGCGGTGCATAGTCAATAATCCCGAGACCGTCAAGTTTGAGGGCGGAATGTACCCCCGTCTGGGATGAAGTGCCGAATTACAGGGCTGAATGCTGAATCGCTCTCTTTTATTAGTCCCGCTTGAAACGCTTGCACCAACTTTGTGTCATGCAGGGAAAAAAATATTTGAAAAAAAAATAAAACACCCAAAACAATCCGGACGCGCCGTTGTTGTCATGTCAGGTTTAGGTTGATTAATGAAGAGTCCAGCTGTCCCAAACGGCTGGGCTTTTCGCTTTTTATGCGTAGCTTAGCCCGATGACCCAAGCGCTCCAAACATACGTCCACGCGTTTACACGCCTCAAGCGCGGCGGCACGAAATACGGCCTGGCGCCACATAAGCCCGTTTTGTTGCTTACGTTGATGGAACTGGTGGAGAAGGGCATCGTTACCGATAACCGGTTCGAGGCGGATGCCGAGCTGGTGGGGCGGTTCCTTGAGAATTGGCAATTGCTGGTCACGACCCCCAACCATGCGGATTTCACGCAGCCGTTTTATTACCTGCAAAGCGACCGGGTAGGGCAGGAGCCGTTCTGGCGATTGGTGCCCAAGCCAGGTTTTACCATCAATGCGCATATCAAAAGCGTGAACACGTTGGCGGCCGTGCTGGATCACGGGGAGTTGAGGGCAGACCTGTTTGCCTTCATGCAGGAACCCGTAAGCCGTGCCGTCCTGCAATCGGCGGCACTGGAAGCGTACTTCCCCGAGCGCAAGGCGTATTTCCTTGCGGCCAAGCACAGTGGGGAAGGCTACCTGGAGGCGATGGAAGCCTATGTGTTGCAGGATGCGCAAGCAGGGCAGCGTACCATCCGTATCGATACCGAGGAAGAAGAATTCGTGCGCAACGGCCTGTTCAAGCGCAACATCATCCGGCTGTACCGGAGCACCTGCGCATTCACCGGCATGCGGCTGGTATCCGTGCATGGGCATAGTTTCGTGGATGCCTGCCACATCGTGCCCTTCAGCGTCACGCATGACGACCGGGTGGGCAACGGCATCGCGTTGTGCCCGAACATGCACAGGGCGTTCGACCGTGGGTTAGTCGGCGTTGATACGGAATACCGGATTGCGGTGTCGCCCCATTTCACGGAACATGAAGACCATGATTATGGGTTGCGGAAGCTGAGCGGCAGGCCGGTGATTTTACCGGAATCCAACGAATACCTGCCGGGGAGGGAGAATCTGGATTGGCATCGGGAAAATGTTTTTAAGTATTAATACAGCCGTTCGGATTGAACTAATTGCCGTTATTCAACGTAAACCGGCACTTTGGATAGTTTGTACACCCCGTAAAATGACCGAATTTTCCTGTTCTTGATTTCAGTTCCCCTCCACATCGCGAGCATTTGTTTCTTGAAATGGATTCCGCACGTTCAGTCACTTTTTGTCTAATCATTTTTATATGCTGTTTCCGGTTGTATTTTGCACGAACGTTTGCCGCATTGATCCGGTCAGCAATTTTCTTCTTCTCTTGTTGGGTGAGCGCGATTTCATCGTACCCCTTAATTAGTTTTAAGAGATCGTAAGAATAGGTTACCGCAGAAACGGTATTTACTTTGAGTGTAGCCTTGGAGCAAAACACAACGATTGGAATGTATTTGAGATTTGGGTAATCCTTTAAGAGGTGTTTTAGTGCGTGTATATGACCGCGATTTTGACGAATCGGATTATACAATTTCTCTTTCCGTTGGTAAAGGACCTGCGTCCAAAATTCGGAATCTTCGCCTCCGAATATCCAGCCTTTGAAATTCTTGGTCTCGATAACAAAGATAGCCGAATCCGAAATGACAACATGGTCTATTTGTGAGATGTTATCTCGTACTTTTAAGACAATGTCATTGATAACCGAGTATTTGGATCGGTCCAGTCTATTCAATATGGAGGTTATTTTGGTTTCCCCGACTTTCCCTTTGATCCGCGGCTCAAATACGAGATAGATAGCGGATGTAGTAAAAAGGGCCGCTATGAGATACAACAAAAATGTGATCATGTCGGGTAGATAGTCTAAAACCTCGTTAGAGCTGGTGCGAAACTGGCATCTTCACTAAAATCCAAAAGTGTTTTTCGCCGCACTCCAGTTCTTTGCAAGAATCGGCCGTTTCTTGCTCGTTTGTCCATTCGACGGCTCTCCGGAGTAATGGCAGAATTTTTCGGCGTAGTCTGGGTTCGCATATTTATTCCAGTTTTTATAAGCTTCATCACAAAAAGGGCGCTCCACGTTGAACGGGATTTGGGTGCCTGTTCTAATGCAATGTCCTTGGAGAGGTGGGGCAAGCACGGTGGCCGACGGATCAGGTTGATTCCCGAACCGTCTAGTTGGAGTCGATTTTGTCCCCTTATAATGTTGGTCAAGTACATCTAGCTCAATGGTGCAATTTCCTGTCCATCTTTTTGTTAATCCCAAATTCGCTTTTTGGTATACCGGAGTTTTAACAAACAGTTTTTCAGCATGTTCAATTATATCTAAGAAATACATTCCTGCATCCAAATCCATATCTGGCATCCCGATTAAATTGCCGACCGCACCATTCACAAGGCCTTTCCGTCTTGTATGTATTCCAACCTCTACATTGTTGGTTAATGAAAAGTCATATAGGTTCATCGATGTGATGAGGGCATCACTTTCGTTTGCATAGTATTTAGCGTGCAGTCGAGGCTCATGGAGGATGGTCACGTTCGGGAACTGCTTGAAAAATTCAAGGTCGGCTAAAGCGACGCTTTTAGACTTGTCGTCGTAGTTCTTTCCGAACAAGACCATAATCCGTAACTCTGGGTTTTGGAGATGTCTTTTCATCGCAGCTTTCAGCCTATCATTAAGCTTAATATAAGGGCTCACCAATATGAGTTCGTGTTGAGCTGACTCAATGATTTCTGTGAGTTTTGCGGAGGTCCTGCTCTCGCCTAAAAACGTAGCCATAGTAGATGTTTTTATTTGTTGTTTACCAACTGGTTAATGCTCGTTAAAATTATTAAAGATATTTTGAATTATGGAGTATAAAATAGTCGTAATTGATTTTGTCAATTTTTTAGTCTATGGTTTACTTGGCGTTCCGGATTCTGGGATGATGATATATAGAAAAACCGGCAGACATATGCTATCTGGGTTTAGCTTTACTTAGGATCGGTATGATTGAGAGATTTTTTTTCCGTTGGAAATTAATGGTATTCTTAGGTGGTACTTCAACAATTATAGTTGCATATTTGATGCTTGAAGTAAAAAAAGTTTTGAAATAAAAAATAAATTCCCGAATCATTGTGTAAAATTTTGTTATAATGGAACAGATAAAAGTAGGTGATTTTGTTAAAGGAATAGAAGGACATGTGATAGATGGTGGGATTATGATGGTATATCATTTTAATGATAACTTTAAGACTTGCTTTTGCAAAGGATGGAGTAAGATAACAGGCAAGCCTTTTAGGTATGAGATTGACAGAAACGCTTTGGTCGTAGTGCCTGCGAGTTCCGACACCCGCTTAAAAAAGCTATTTGAGGAATGTTTCTAAAAAAGCTTATTATCTAAATTATGAGAGAATACCTTTACGTCCCGCTTTGGAATAAGTATCTAAAGATAATATCTTTAGCGTTGTCATCTACCGAAGAGAAAACAATTCCATTATCGCAGGGAGAGTTTACAACTTTAGGCAATCGAAAGCAATCTGGCTATTCTTTCAACCTAGAATTGTTGAACGGGAAAGTTGTCAATGATATTAGCGGTAGCGCGGTCGCTCGGGATCTCCATCACGTACTTCTGAGCGACTACGTGGTGAAACAGAAAGTGAAAAATAGGTCCGTAAAAATCAATCTCGGAGTCGATTTTAAATTACACATACGGTCTGTTTCGACAGACTGAATGACTTGACTTGTCTTTGGTAACTTGGGAGCCTTCGTTGTAGAGCAAGGGCTGTATTTTGTGTCCGCATACGAGATGTCTTTTGATTGATTTAGCACCTCACTTTAGCCTAGCTTAATCCACCCTACAGCGCAACCTAATCCGTCGGTTTTTTTGAGGCAATTGTATTGTTCAGACGAATAATTATGTTTAACTTAGCCAGATTAATATGATAATAAATTTAGGTTTTTTATCTATGTTATAAGTTGACTTACAGTTGTTTCCGATATAAGGATATTTCGTATATACTCTGGTTAAGGGTGTTTTAAAAAGATATTTACTTATGGATAGAGAATAATATGTCTTATCGATATATCAAATTACTTGAACGGCTATCTAAATCGTTAGGACTTAATGGAGAGCAAAAAATACAAGCATATTGAGCTTTTTGCTGGATGCGGCGGAATGAGTCTTGGCCTTGATGCGGCGGGATTTGAATTATTTTTTGCAAACGAACTTTCTCCAATGGCTGGAGAGACGTTTGCATTTAATATTTTGGGTGAAAACCTTAAACTGAAAGGAGAAAATGGTGAAGCCGCTGAAAAGGTTAAATGGATTAAAACCGGTTTCCCAAAAAGCGACGTCAGCTCGCGACTAAGGGAAAACCCGCTTAGCGCAAAAGAAGGTGGGTTTAGTGATATTTCGTCGATAAACGATATAAAGGGGAGACTTCTCATTGGAGATATTGTTGATTTATTAGATTTGCTATATCGAAATCCTGATATCGTCCGCCAAATACAAAGAGAGGGTATCGATTTGCTTTCGGGGGGGCCGCCTTGTCAAAGTTTTAGCCTAGCAGGAAAGCGAGAAAAAGACAATCAAAAGAACCAACTACCTTTATCTTTTGCAAAAATTGCCGGTCTAATTAGGCCGAAAGTCGTATTGTTGGAAAACGTAAAGGGTATTACTTCCCCATTTACCGAAGAGGGTAGGAAGTATTATGCTTGGTTGGAGGTTTCCAAGGCATTTGCTTTGGAGGGGTTTGTGCCAGTATGTATGATGCTAAATTCGAAGTACTTTGGTGTAGCCCAGAATCGACCACGCTTTATCCTGTTTGCTTTTAGGTATGATGTATTCAAAATGGTATACGAGCAAAACGCTTTGAACAACCAATTGAAGGGTTCGCTAGTCTTCTATAAAAAGGTCCAGGCTAATCGACAAACTCCGGAGGTTGTAACAATAAAGGATTTGTCGTATGTTGATATAGAGTCGGAAGCAGAACGTCAACTTTTCGATGGCGCTATATTGCCAGAGATACAAAATTTGCCCGGGCAATTTGTATCTGCAAACGAAGCCATCGGAGACATTCGGCGTACGAATATCACTTATTACGGGTCAAAAATTACTAGGGGTTACGGAAACAAGCTTAATGAAACGTTTAAAAGCAAAAATAGAGACGATTTCGAAATAAAGAATCATGATCCTCGAGGCCATTCTTTTGACGTTAAGGCCAGATTTAGATTTTACCAAGTTATTAATGAATTTCAGAATGGATTAAAGAAAGCGGCTGTTGATTTGTTTACAGGTAAAAATGTAACTAAAGAACTCTCAGAGAAACTCATGGCGCAATTCCAAGATCATGCCTTGTATTTTAGAAACAATGGGGACGAAGTGTACAAGATACCTAAGAATATTGATGAGGTAAAGGAACTGATTAGCTCCATACCGACGAAAAAACATTCTCAAAGAGCCCTTCTGGAATATGACCCTGCCCCAGCTCAGCTGACTATACCAGATGACATTTGCCATTATCACATGGAAACATTACGCACAATGACCGTAAGGGAAATGGCTCGATTCCAGTCTTTTCCTGATTGGTTCGAGTTTAGATCGAAGGTAACTACTGGGGGGCATAATCGAAAATTTGAAGTGCCGCAATACACGCAAGTCGGGAATGCGGTTCCACCGCTACTGGCTTTGGAGTTGGGAAAAGTGATTTATAGATTGTTGTCTTAGCGTTTAGGTCATGTCTTTAGAAGAATTCAAAAGGTCTTGTATAGACTTAAAAGCTGATGAAGTCGTAGAACGTTTTCTAATCGAACGCAGCGCCTACTTTTTTGACTATGTTCAAACAGGGAAAGAATATGAATTTAAAAAAGATATAGCAAGCATTTTAAATGTTCATATTCGTGATTTAGTTATTGTTGGGTCAGGAAAGTTAGGGTTTAGTTTGAAACCTGACGAATCAAACGTTGGATACTATCCTTTTCGGGCGTTTGATGCTAACAGAGACAAGAAATCAGATTTGGACATTGCAGTAATATCATCATATCTTTTCGATAGCGAAATCCAGAATCTATATAATCACACAGATTACTCGAAAACCTATTGGCAGAATCGTAATAGTTTTGCGAAATATATACTTAAGGGACGGATAGCAATCCGCTTTTTACCAACTGAATTCAAGTTTACCAAAGCAGTAAGAGAAGCTCAAGAAAAGTATAGAATGGAATTTGGTCGAGAGATTAATATAGAAATATATAAATCGTGGTACTTTTTCGAAACCTACCATCGACAAAACATAAAAGGGATTCAGATTAACTTAATAGCCTAACAAAATACCAAATGATATGGAAAATAAATTAATAACTAGTGTACAATCCAATAGCTATAAAATTGTTGAGTTGTATAATAAAATCGATTCAGGGACTTTAGTTCCTGGACCAGATTTCCAACGAAATCTAGTATGGAAGAAGCAGCATAAGTATGCATTTATTCAAACGATATTATTGAATTACCCTTTTCCGGAAGTCTATATCGCAAGCGAACAAATTGATGTTGAAACCTTAAAAGCAAAAGAAATCGTCGTCGATGGACAGCAACGACTTACTACAATTGTTGACTATATTAAGTCGGCCGGCGATTTTCAAGGCAAATTACCGATTAAAAATTTTGACGAGTTATCTCTGAATGAGAAGAAGGATTTTCTGAACTATCCCGTTTCCGTCAAAGACCTCAAAGATTTAGATCAAATAACTATCATCCAGATTTTTAAACGGATTAATAGCACAAATTATTCTTTAAACATTAACGAAAAATTAAACGCGGAGTTCGGTGGAGGGGAATTTGCCTATTTTGCCAAGCAGCTTACGGATATCGAATTTGAAGTTTCTGAAGAATCTACTAATGTCATTATCAATCCAGAGGATCGAGCACAAGTCATATCATTTTTTAATGAAAATAAAATCTTCTCAGACAATGACGTGAAAAGGATGTTCGACAGTCAGTATATTATGCTTATTACCTCTACGATATTAAACGGCGGATATTTCGGGAGGAGCAGCAAGATTGAACAATATTTAAAGGAGTATAACGATGACTTTGTTAATTACAATGCCATTCTCTCGAAAATTTTAAATTCAATAAACATCTTAGAGCGTCTTGGTTTTGACCAGAAAAGTTATTGGTTTAATAAAGCCAACTTGTTTACGCTCATAATAGAGCTGAAGGACGTCAAGCCCGATTTAATTAATTTTAATTTACTTGAGACTGCATTGTTGGATTTGGAAAAGAAGTTTGATATCTATTTCAGTGCGGATAGTGAAGAAGATCTAAAGGATATATCTGAAGACGAGCGTAAATACTTCGAATTCGCGAGACAAGGTAGCCATGAACTACCAGCGAGGGAACATAGAGGTAAGGTAATTAGAGAAATCATCCAAGTCACTGTGGCCGAAGATGAGCAAGGAAATCTGATACAAACTAAAGAAAAATTTGATGAGGAAGGGAAAGACTACGCTGTTATTATTCCAACAGAGACTGGCCTGAATAAATCAATTATGGATGCAACTTCAACAGTTCGTGGATTTTTGAAGCATAACGGAATACATGACTACGACGCTCAAGAAAATGGCCCGAATCACAAGGTGAAAGTAGGAGGTGTTTTCTTAGATGCCGATGAAAATGAAATTCCTACCGAAATCTCGATGTACAAGTCGAATGGTAGAGGAGACTGTAGAATCTGGTTCAGCGGCCTCAAAGAATTTGCTAAACCGAAAGAAGAGCTTGTAATTTTGTTAAGGGACAATGTTTTAAAGATATTCCGTCTTTAAGGCTCAAGCGCGGGATTTACGCTACCTCGTTTCGTCCCATGTGATATATGTACAATTCATGACCGAGTCCTCAGCATTGTAGACCGTCAGGATTGAGTTTGGATTTCCGATTGTATAACTCTTTAAACCGTAATCCATTACATGTGAAACAAACGCCTTTATGATAATGGGTGTACTGTTGTAAATAGCCTATGCCATTGCAGCGTTCGCAAGGGCGATTGTAAACAATTTTTCTTTCTAATCGGTTGTTATAAACTGGAATGACTTGTTTTTCATGTATATCGCTATGACATTCGGCGCAAACACTAACCAATTCATTGTCATAGTATTCCCAGGGAAGGCTATCCCAAAAGTATATTTCGTGATGAACATGTAATATTATTGGATTTTCTATTAGTATTCCCACCGGAATAGCACGCTTGATTATAAGGTCAGAATCTCCATCTTCACCTTTTATTACAAGTGGTTCTCTAAATTCTTTTAGCTCCTCTTCATTCGGTTTTCTGTAGTAATGTTTGTCGCTAGGAGACATTTTTTCGTCGGCTTTCCTGTTGCATATTTTGCAAAGGTTTTTGTCCCGCTTTAGGATTTCTGTTCTCCTTTTATCCCATTCGTAAGTGTTCAACAATTCAGGGTAGGGGATATGCCAGAAAGATGAGTGTTGACCTTTAATTTCTATATACGTTTTTTTTCCTTTCATCTTGTTGAAATCATTAAAGAACCTTGCCGCCAAAAGACAAATATCACCTTTTCAAATATTTAACCCAACAACCTATCCACCTCCTCCACGCTCTCCCTGACGGTGAGCGTATGCTCGTAATACTTCGGTGCCAGAAAGGATATTACCGTGTTATCGCCCTTGGCGAGGTAGAATATCACGTTGTCGAAGTTCACGCGTATGGATTCGTTGCCTTTGAGTTTCGTTAATCTGATTATCGTTGCCATCGTTGATGTGATTTAAATTCGAATGAATGTTATTGGCGTAACCGTCAATCCGGCTTATCCGCTTTGCCCAACGTTTCCGCCAGCTTCGCCAGCAACGCATTCTGTTCCTTGCGCACCTGGACGGATTTATTGACCCAGTGGTCGACCATGCGGTACACGACGTACAGGGCTGCGGCCGCGACGCCGAGCGGCAGGGCCATCGAGAACAACAGCAGGATGATTTCCTGCGTACCTAAGAATAGGGTTGTCATGGCGTTTTGTTTTCGTTACCCCCTTGCATTCTTTCTTCTGCCATGAGCACTAATAAATCAGCAAATCTCAAAACACTTTCCCTAAACTTCCTGTCTCTTCTTGGTTTGATTACCAACCAATAAATTATGAGGTAGACACAAACGGCAATAGTAACAGCGATAACTGGAGACATCAAAGCGAGCAATGGCGTGAAAACTTCCTGTTGGCCTACGAATAACGATGTCATAGCGTTTCGTTTTTATTGGTGCCTGATTCCGGGCTATCGCCCTTTCGCTCCAGCGTGTCGATCAACCTGCCGAGCAACGCGTTCTGTTCGCGCCGCACGGATACGCTTTTCTCGACCCAGCCGTCCACCATCCGGTAGGCTACGTAGATGACTGCGGCGAGGGTGCCGATGTAGAAAAGCATGGTGAAGAAGAAGAAAAATGACCCCATGTCTTTTGGATTTTATATGTGAATCTTCATTGTTGTTCGGGCCTCGGTTCCGTCCCGTACCACGCCAGCCCCGTCCCCTGTAGCGGACTGACTCCGCGCAGCTCGGCCGCGCTCTTCCCTTTGTTCGCGGCCCACCAGGCCCGGTACAATGAAAGCACCTCGTCCAAAGCCACTTTCCGTTCACGGTCTTCGGTATCCACGACGAGCGTGCCGCGGACGGGGTAATCCCCCGGATCGCGGATCACCTCGATGGCATAGAGCATGACTAGCCCGACCTCTTGCTGGCCCGGATAGTAGGAAAGTATCGGCGACCACGGGTATCTGCTCACCAGCTGGCGGTCGTCGGCGTGCTGCAATAGCGCGTCGATGTGTTGCCTGCCGAAGGCGGGTACTTCCTGTAACCCTTCGTAGCTGTCCGCCTTAACCTCCCGGACGAATTTCTCTACGATGTCGTGGTCACTCTTTTTGCATCCAGTTGCCACGAACAGCAGCAGCAACGCGAATATTGTGTACCTTTTCATATCTCATATTTAACTAAACACCTTCACCGTGCTCAATGGGAATGATTTCGAAATGGTCTACAACATAAGGTTCGTCTGGCCGTTCCCATTTCCCATCCGCGATAAGGCGGTTCTTTGTCGCTGTCGCTTGGCTGAGCGCATCGATTTCGTCCTTGGCCACGACAAAACATATTAAACCGGGGACGCCGATTATATGACCGCCCCATTCTGCGGTTTTTATTTCATATTCGTATAAACCCTGCTCCCTGATGCAAACGTCACCGTCTGCACTGAAAGAAACCTCGTAAGGCGTGCGTTCCTTGTCCACGACGAAAGACGGGTTGAGTACCCCTTCGTAAATGACGTGCTCACGGTTCTTTTTGAACCGGCTCACGAATGCCAGGGCCATATCCTTGCTGTCGAATATCGCTCTTGGCGCCCCACTGTCCTGGCTGCCGTTTACCACATAAATCTTTTTCTGTTCCATGATCAATCCTCCGCCTTGTCCCGTTGCCGCAGCGCGATGGATGCCACGGCGATGAGCGCCGCGAGTACCGCGCCTGCCGTCAATACATAGATGCGGTAATCCTCCCGGAACTCCGGGAGCCTGCCCGCCTTCTTCATCCCTTCCAGCACGGCGAACGACAGCATCGTCGCGAGCATCGGGATGGCCAGGTATAGCTTTCGTTTATTGGAATCGTTCATTTGTATGCCTTTGTTTGCGACGACTGATTTCAACTGGCGGCCTTCGCCGGTTTCCTGCCCGCCACCCAATACGCGATGCTGCCCAGTATCGGGATGGCCAGGATCACCAGCCCCCAGATGAGCCGGTGCAGGCCGGGTATGCCCATGTTCGTGGCCGCATGGAAGAGGCTGTAGAACATGAAGGCCAGCAGCGGCAGCACGATGAGCATCTCGATGGTTCCCAGGTTCATGAAAAGTAGTGTCATCTCTTATCTCTTTGTTGGTTGTGTTTAATCATTAATGCCTTTTCCTTATTATTCTATTTTCCGATGTAACCGACATGATTTTAACCTATTGTAATTTTGTACACACTGTGTACAAAATCATTACGCCTACAATTCCGGCGAAACGCTCGGAACGATAACCGCAGTCGCGCGGGCGGCGGCGAGCTTCACCATGACGCTGCCCGCGGCCATGTCATGGACGGCCCTTTTCTCCCGGTTCGAATGGATCGTCAAGAACGAGACCCATCCCAGCAACACCTTCACGATATACCGCATCAGCGCCAGGAAGAAATTGATGCGGTTGCCGTGGTCGTCGTTCCGCCGCACGCGTATGCCCACGAAATAATTGCCGGCCGTGCAGGCGAACGCCGTGCATAGCGGGTCGTACAGGACGAAGACCGTCACGAAGCAGGCGGCCCGTACCCACGAGGCCGAATCGGGCAGCCCGTCCAGGGCGATGGACGCGATGAGCATCAATGCGATCAATACCACCGTATCGATGATGGTCGATTTGAAGCGGTCTATCAATGGCGGGTAATCGTTCTGTTCTGTTGTCATAATTGTGTTGGTTAGTGTTTTTCCGGACTATTGCTTGTCTTGTTGTTGTTTCTTTTCGTTATACATCTTGATGTAATCCACTACACGGCGAGCCTCGAAGACGCCCTCCGTGGTAAAGGCATCCAGTATTTCCTTGTCGCCACGGAAGAGATCAAGCAAATCCTTTCGGTACTCCTCAACAGTTTTACTTTTAGCGAGCTTTCGGTCATCCAATTCGATCAGTTTTCCGAAGCGCCCTTTCCGCACGAAAAGATTTTCATCTCTCGTCGTAGACAGGTAGCCACCACCAACTCCGGGAACACTCCCGCTGGTATGGATGGAGAGGACAAACACCTGGAGGGGACCGGAAATCAGGCGTTCCTGGAATAGCTTATCTATATGAAGGTCCTTAGGGTGAGATAGCGAAACAAAGTGCTCCTGCTTTGCATAGACGTGGAATTCCTGCGTATTGTTGGGCGTGAATTTCAAAACTTTACCGCCGCCGGCAGGCTTAATCCTGACAATGGTTGGCTTATACCGGATTATGGTACCATAGGTATAGTTGCCCCGGTCATCCACGACATAATCCAGCGTGTCATTTTCCTGGCCATTTGCGGGAGGGAGCTGGATCAACAGGAAAAGGGCCAGCGGATATATCCACAGCAATTTGTTCGAGACCATTCCGCTACGGTTTTTCATTTTTCAAGCAAGTCTATTCGTATTCTTTCTCCTTTTGCAATGCCCATTACTCAACTAACCCTCGCCATATATATCATCGGACACCAGCCCGCCGAGGAACTCGTCGAAATTATACGCCACATGGATGTCTTCGTCACATTCTACATCGATCCCGTTTAGCGTGTCCAAAGGAATATGGTTTTCAGACCACGTCGTCGGTACAGCCATTGGGAAAGCAAATCCCTTGGTATATCCACCGTTCATGATTTTTAACAGGTTGATATAGGATGCAGGCAGCTTTACCTTCAGTAATTCTTCCGCAATGCCAACCATTTCATCCGTCAAATCGGGATGGTTATAGTAATTCGAGTCCCAAAAATCGTTATGGTCTACCATGTGTTGAACCGGTTGTTTTTTTCACATGTTCACATTGCCTATCCCGGTCGCATCCAAAACCTGCGGTGCTGCGTATGGCTTTAGCGAGAACCCAAGCTTGGTCCATGCGGTCCCTTCAAGCCCCTGCAGGACGTATTTCCCATCTTCCTTCGCCATCGTGAAACGGAAAGCAGGCAACGGCACTCCATCGAGCCCGTCTGCGTAGCCCACATGGTTGTTCTGTCCGAATTGGTCTATCGTCACGATGTTGTCCTGCCTGGGTACCGTGAAGGTCAGCTCCTTCCAGGCGCAACCGCGCTCGCAGGTCAGGATTGTTACCTTGTCATTTTCGGAGACCAGGATACGGAAGCCCTTGTCCTGGCTTGTCGTTGCTGAGCAAAGTGCCAGCGCCAATGCCGGGATGGCAAGCCATTTTCTGCTTGTTGGTCTTGTGGATTTCATTTGCTGTGATTTTCCTATTGTCGTTCTATCTGTCCGGGTGCCATTTTCCTGACGTCAGGAAAATGGTCATACTGTGTTTACAGAACATTTCGTGCAAGTCCACGAAATGTTCTAAGCTGTTGTATTTCCTCGATTTTCATTCCTCCTCATCCATTTTCTCAATTTCCTTTTTCACCTCATCGATTAGCTGCTGTTCGGAAGGCAGGTATAGTTTGTATTCACTCGCTATAATCGTTTTGTTGTCTTCCGGCAAGGTGATTTTTACCATGGCATTGTTCTTTTCCGCGCAGAGCAGGATGCCAATTGTCGGATTCTCGTATTCCTGTTTTTCGTACCGGTCATAATAATTGACGTACATCTGCAACTGCCCGATATCTTGGTGCGTAAGTTTATGCGTCTTGATCTCGATGATGACAAAGGCACGGAGCAGGCGATTGAAAAACACTAAATCCGCGAAGAATTCATCGCCGTCGATATGCAGTCGTTTCTGTCTGGCCACAAATGCGAAGCCGTTGCCCATTTCGAGAAGGAAATCATGTAGGTGCGTGATGATTGCCTGTTCGAGATCCTTTTCGTAATAGGATGCTTCCCGCTTCAGGCCGAGAAATTCCAGGTACATCGGATCCTTGATGATTTCACGGGCATCCGACGGGAGTTTTTCGTCCCGAGCGACGGCGAGTACGTCCTTACGGTCATTGCTCGCCAAAAGGCGTTCCCATAGGGAGCTGTTTATTTGTCTTTCGAGTTGGCGTACCGTCCAATTGTTTTTGACCGATTCGGCGATATAGAATTCCCTCTTGTCTTGTGAATCAATGCGTAGCAGGATTTTGTATTGGCTCCAGCTCAATTGCGAATACAGTGTATTCGCAATTGGAAAAATGCGATAGAACTGCCTGAAAAGTTCAATCTGGCGTTTGGAAAAACCACTACCGTATTCGGGAGCCAATTGTTTGGCAACCATATTGGTAAGGTATTCCCCATAATCCGCCCGATCCTTGCCGCGTTGTTCTTCCTCGAAAATCCGCTGACCAATGCGCCAATACATCAATGTGCGCTCATAATCTACCTGGCGGATGGCACGGTCACGTGAGGAACCGATGATTTCCTTGATGTCCGTTATTAAGGTGCTGTGCGAGATCGACATGGTTAACTAACTGTTAAATTGAACCATTTCGAGGATGTCCTCGAAATGTTCTAGGATGTCCTGATTGCTGTTTTTGCATGCATCCTTGGCTCTGGCAATAACGGGGGTAAAGTGTCGATACTCGGAATAGTCCAAAGATCTGGCTAAATCACGGGCACTCCAAAATTCATTGCCTTCAGCATCGACCTGTTTGATCTGCTCAAAACTGCTTTGCGTTTGTAGGTGTTTCGACATAGCCTATTCGTGTTAATGCACTAATTTTCTATCAAATTTCAGGTAAACCTCGCTTTGCGTCTTTCTTTGCATTTCTTTCCTTACCTTTGTTATATCTTATTCCCGGTCGTCCCTGAAAGCAATTTCAAACTTCCGGGTTTCGTTTTTTCAGGGTTACCACGCTTCGTGTTTCCGGGCTCGTCTTTTCGAAACCATTGTTCTATCATCTACCTTTGTTCTAATCCTATTTTATGCGATAAGTGTTTTCAAATTCCTGGATAAACGTTCCGACAGGGATTTTTTCAAACTTGCATAGTTTGAATATTGTGGACCATGGAACGTTATATCCTTCTGCTTTATTGATCCTAGCAACTGTTGATGGTGACATGTTGCACGCGGCAGCATATTTGTGAAGACTTACTTCTTCACCATCAATCTTGAATGGACTAAAGTATTTATGCTTGATAAACAAGCAAAGGTTTTTATATAGCTCAGCACTGGATTGTGGTTCTTCGTTGTTCATGGGGAAAACTTTTAGAAAATTCTTTTATTATTGTTTTTAGACCAATCCGGTCAATACGCTTCCATGCCATAAACCAATCCCTGTTCCCTGAACACCTGTTTTTCCCGTTCGATTTCCGCGACCAATTCCTCCTCTGTCGGGAGGTAGGGCAGGTACTTGCTGGCGAATAGCTGTTTGCTTTCGTTGAGTACCGAATATTTGGCTATCGTCCTGTCCGTTTCCGTGCATAGCAGGATACCTATGGTCGGGTTGTCGCCTTCGGCCCGTTCCAGGTCGTCGAACATGCGCACATACATGTCAAGCTGGCCGATATCCTGATGGGTCACCTTGGTGGTCTTGAGTTCTAGGATCACGAAGCACTTCAAGAGGTAATTGTAAAACACCAAGTCGATGAAAAAGTCGGCCGTCTCCGTGCGGACATGCTTTTGGCGGGCAACGAATGCGAAGCCACGGCCAAGCTCAAGCAAGAATTGCTGTATGTTGTCGATAAGCGCCTGTTCGAGCTGCTTTTCGGTATACGCGTAATTGGAAGGTAATTCCAGGAACTCCAATACGGTCGGATTACGGATGAAATCGCGCGTACTGGGTTGGTACTCGCGCGATTTCTCCTGCATTTCCTCCTCGACGGTTTTCTTGTGCTGGGATGAGAGGAGCCGTTGGTAATAGCGGGTATTGATATTGCGTTCAAGCGTGCGGACACCCCAATGCTGGTCTGCTGCCTCCTTGAGGTAATAGGAACGTGCTTGGGGGTCGGAAACCCTCATGATGAGCCTGTTATGGCTCCAGCTCAATTTTCTACACACTGTGTAGAAAATCTGGTCTTCCGGATACGTACTGTAAAATTGCTTGAAGTTGTAAAGTGCCGCAGGAGAATATCCTTTGCCATATTTTTCAGTAAGCGCAATTGAAAGCATTTTGACTACAGCCTTGCCATAATCAGCCCTTTCCTGTCCTTGCAGTTCCTCTTCGACAATGCGTTTCCCTGCTAGCCAATAGGACTCCACCATCGCCGTATTGATGGCAGTATATGCTTTCTGGCGACCAGCCTCGATGATTGCGATTACATCGGCGATTACATTTTCCATATGATGACGTTACAAATCACCCTTTTACGACGCTACTTAAAACATTTCCTTCTCGAAACCATTATTCTATCATCTGCCTTCGTTCTAATCTTTTTTATTTAGATAAGTATCTTCAAATTCAATGAAAAAATCTTTTACCGAGATGTTTTCAAACTTGCAAATCTTATAAATTGTAGAGATTGGTACATCATATCCCTCTCCATTGGTTATGCGTGTAAGTGTTGATCCAGCAACATCGCATTTCTCAGCATACACGTTTCTGGTAACTTCTTTTCCATCAACTTTATATGGTGAAAAAAACTTATTTTTGACGAATTGCACTAACCTTTGCTGATAAGCTACTAATTGTTTTTTCCTATCCATTAATTGCCGGAGAAAATTTTTAAAAAATAAGTGGTCGAGTTGTCGACTATCTAAAAACTATTTATTACCTTTGTTTTGTTAATTGATAAGCGACAATATGAGTGGGGGGTAAAACCTCTACTTTTACGATGTCACTCGGCTCATAAAACCGCCAGTTTTAATCCAGCGAGTAGACTCGGAGTTCGCCCTATTCTGAATTATTCATATCTTTGATATAATTTTTCAGAAGGGTGGACTCTATCTAAGTCTTTCGATGGAAAATTCCCCTCATCGTGTATGAAGGGAAGAGGCTCCTGGCGGTGCCATTGGTCGAAAGCGTTAGAGTTCACCCTTCTGATTCTCTATAGCCTTTCGTCCAAGTTTCGTCGAGCTACATCGTTGTCATAACCATAAATTATGAGAACGAAAGTGCCAAACCCAGTAACCCACATGCCCCGCAACCCCGTTGCGGGACGGAAGCGCCCGACCTCACGGCCGTGCAGCGTCGCTTTCCAATCTGTATTAAAGAACGTCAAGTGCGCGCCCGAATAGGGCCGCAACCAATCGACACCGGAGGTGGCAAACGGCAAGGGCGTCAAATCCCCTGTTGACGGAGGCACCGCAAATGCCGACGGCCATTTCCCGGTTACACCGACCCCGCGCCAAGAAGACCATGCATCGTTTGTCTAGGTCGTGGAGTAGATGTTGCTCAATTGGTATTTTTCTCAACGCTAAAGGTAGCACGTAACTTCAAGACTTACAAATAATTTGGTTTTTTTCTTTGGTTAGCGGGTCGGTTTGTGAATCTGAATTTTCATAAACGACTAAAAACCAAATAGAAATGAAGCAACATTTACGCTTCCGGGGACGCTATTGCCCCAAGCGAATACAACCGATATGCCTTTTGTTTACCTTTTTTCTCATCGGAGTGGGGGGGAAGGGGGCTTTCGGGCAGGAGCGGCCGCCCGTTCCGCGTGACACCGCCGATGCCTCCAGGGATACGATAGCCATCGAAGAGGTCGAAATCAACGCGGGCTACTACACGACCACGCGAAAGACCAGTACGGGCAACATCGCACGCGTCACCGCCGAGGACATCGCCAACACGCCGGCCTTCAACCCGCTGGCTTCGCTGGCCGCGCGCGTGCCGGGCCTCGTGGTGAGCCAATCGAACGGGGTGCCCGGCTCGTCGTACCAGGTGCAACTCCGCGGTCGCAACTCCATCACGCAGGGTTCCGAGCCGTTGTACATCATCAATGGCGTGCCCTTCGCGGTCGGCGGGGAGTTTTTGAACAGTATGGCGAATGCTACCGGAAGCCTGAGTGGGGGATTCAATAGCCCAGCTTCGGGTCTCAGTCCCTTTAACATGATTAATGCCGAGGATATCATGAGCATCGAGGTGCTCAAAGACGCCGACGCACTGGCCATCTATGGCAGCAGGGGAGCCAATGGAGTGATCCTGATCACGACGAAGTCCGGGCAAGCTGGCGAAACCAGGATCGATGCCGGTTTTCAGCAAGGTTACGGCCGGGCAAACCACCGTTTCCGGATGTCTAATACGCGAGAATACGTCGCCATGCGCAAGGAGGCTTTTGCCAACGATGGGTTGGTACCATCGGCAGACCCCCGGAATCCGGGATATGCACCCGACCTGATGCTGTGGGATACCACCCGCTATACCGACCTGCAGGAGTTGTTGACGGGTGGGACCGCGGGTTTCACGAATGCACAGCTTGGCATCTCGGGTGGCACGGGCCAGACACGATTCCGTATCGGAGGGGCTTACAAGAAGGAATCCGGCGTAACGCCTGGCGGCCAATCCAACAACCTGGCCTCGCTCAACGCGCAGGTGTCGCATGCGTCCGTCGACGGGCGGCTTCAGCTGGCGTTAACTTCAGGTATCTCCAAGAGCATGAACCAAAGTACGGCTACAGACCTGTCTGCGTACATTACCCTTCCGCCCAACCTACCGACACTACATGACGGGGAAGGGAACTTAATCTGGGAAGAAAGCGGCTATGCATTCGATAATCCGCTTTCCTACCTTGAGCAACAGTACAACGGGATATCAGACAATAGCAGCGTTAACCTAACCGCTTCTTATCGTGTGTTTAAGGGCTTCACGGCCAAACTCAATACGGGATACCTGAAGAGTAATATGGACGAAATAGCAACTACACCGCAAACAGCATATGATCCCACCAAAAACCTGAATTCCAGCCTACGCTTGGCAGAAGGAGGGGCATCAAGCTGGATCGTGGAGCCGCAAATCACCTATCGGGTCGTGCTCAATCGACTCACATTAGATGCGATGTTTGGTGGTACGTGGCAACATTCCCGACGTGGCAATCGGTCCATGCAAGGCGATGGATTCGCCGATGACCTGCTGATTGGCGCTATTGAGGCGGCCACAGCCATAACGGTGACCAATAATTTTGGTGAATACAACTATCAGGCGGCATTCGGCCGGTTGGCATTTAGTTACGAAGATCGGTATGTGCTGAATTTCACTGGCCGTCGCGACGGTAGCAGCCGGTTCGGCCCGGGCAGGCAATATGCCAACTTCGGTGCGGTAGGTGCGGCCTGGGTAATCAGTGAAGAACCCTTTATGGAGGGCAATGGCTTGATTTCATTTGCAAAACTTAGGGGCAGCTATGGCATTACCGGTAATGACCAGATCAACGACTACCAGTACCTAGACGCATGGGAAACCACTTTCTTTACATCGTTAGATGGTCCGGGAATCAGGCCGATACGGTCATTTAATCCAGAATATGCGTGGGAGGTTAATCGGAAACTGGAATTCGGTGCCGAAATCAGCTTATTTAGGAATCGTTTATTCTTAACGGCCGCCTTTTTCAGCAATGTGAGCGACAACCAGTTGATCGATTATCGGCTGCCTAGCCAAGCCGGGTTCAACAGCATGTTGCGGAATTTCGGGGCCACCGTGCAAAACCGAGGATGGGAGTTTTCAATCGACCTGCGGCACATGCGTATAGGTGAATTGCAGTGGGACACCAGGTTTAACGGTACCGTACACCGGAACAGGCTCTTGGCGTTTCCCGGTTTGGGGGAGTCCAGCTATGCCAGTACCCTGATTATCGGGCAATCCCTGAATGTCAGACAAGGATACCATTACAACGGCATCGATGCAGAGGCCAGGGTTTACCGTTTTAAAGACATTGACGGCGACGGTAACCTTTCCTTTCCTAACGACTACGTCATTACGGGGTTGCTGGATCCAAAGTTTTACGGAGGAGTCACGAATACGCTCACCTATGGCCTGATTTCATTGGACGCGCAGGTCGATTTCAGGTTGACGGATGGGGTTAATTTCCGCGGCAGGCTACCCAACGCCGCAGCGCCCGGTCGGTTGGTGAATCAACCGGTCACGCATGCCCCCAGCCAACGGTTTACGGCGACCACAAGCAGCGATGCTTACATCCATTACCTCCGGTATGTCCAAGGTTCGGCATTGACCATGGTCGACGCTTCGTTTGTTCGCTTACGCAGCGTCAATCTGTCGTTTGATGTGTCTCACGTGATTCCTGAACGGTTTCGGCTTTCGGCAGTAGGCTTCTTCCTCCAGGCACAAAATGCCCTCACCCTCAGCAAATATCGCATCGGCGATCCGGAGACACAAAACTTCCTACGGTTGCCGCCATTGACTACGGTGCATGCCGGCATCAAGGTTTCACTTTAACTGATACGCAAATGTATATGTATAAAATCTATCGGTCTGTAGTACAGATTTTCATACTGATCGCAGCCTCCTGCACTTCGTTTGTACACGTCGAGGATCCAAACAACCAAGTGACTGGTAATCGGGTATTTACCAATGATGCCACGGCCATGACGGCCTTAAATGGATTATACAGCGAGTTGATGGCGACACCAATGAGCATCCTTAATGGCGGGTTGTCCATCTATTGCGGGTTGAGTGCCGACGAATTGTATAATCGCGTATCGACTGACGTCCGTGATGAAATACGCACCAATGAACTTCAGTCGACTAACAGTGAAATCGAGTACCGACTTTGGCGGGACGCCTACCGGTACCTCTACCAGGCTAATATAATCATCGAGAATACGGATGAGGGTAACCTCCTGCTTACTGATAACGTGCGTAGCCGGTTGCATGGCGAGGCGCTTTTCTGTCGGGCCATCCTTTATCACTACTTAGCCGAACTCTTTGGCCCTGTTCCGTTGGTGGTTTCCACGTCTTACGACGTCAATGCCAGATTGGGCCGCGAACCGATCGAGGTCATCTATCGTCAGATCGAAGCCGACCTGCTCGAATCGGCACAGCTGCTTGGTGATTATCCGACCGAAGCACGTACCAGTCCAAACCGGTACGCAGCATATGCGTTGCTGGCTAGGATATACCTGTACCGACAACAATGGGAAAAGGCGGTTACATATGCCGATCTCGTGATAGCCCATACCGTACAATATCGCATCGAGGCGTCGCTAGACGATGTGTTCAGGCCTACCAGTAAGGAGGTAATCTGGCAATTGTATCCGGCCAATCGGAGTTTCTATTCGCCTACCGAGGCTCAGTACTATGTTCCGACCTCTTCGGCATCCGGCCGACCGAGTTTTCCGTTGCATGACGCTTGCCTCGAACGTTTCGAGCAGAATGACAACAGGTTTACCCAGTGGACATCCAGCAAGACCTACCTGGACGTCAACTACCCGTATTCATTTAAATACAAGGTTAGGACTTCCACAGGCAGCCCCGAAGAATACAACGTCGTCCTCAGGCTGGCCGAACAGTACTTCATCCGCTCGGAGGCCCGGGAGGCGCTCGGCGATTTGGAAGGCGCAATGTCCGACTTGAATGCGCTACGTATTAGAGGTGGACTCAAGGGGCTAACCTTGGCAACCGGCAAAGCTTTTCGTGATGCTCTGATCCAGGAAAAGGCAATCGAATATATTGCCGAACTAGGCCATCGTTGGTTGGATTTGAAACGATGGGGGATAGCAGGCGAGGTGTTATCGGAGATACCTGGCAAGGTATGGGAAGATGGAGATGCCCTCTATCCCATACCGCAGAGTGAGCTGAAATTGAACCCATTTTTGATACAGAACGTCGGATATGAATAAGCTGATTCATTTGACCATCTTGCTATGGGGGCTGTCGGTGCCCGGACGTGCGCAGGAGTCCACGCTGCTTGATCTGGGCGGACTGAATATCGGCGATACGTTGGCTTACCCAGTGCTAGTGGATGTGCTAAACGCCCCCGATGGGCTGCTGGACATGGAAAGTTTCAAGGGAAAGTTGATAATCCTGGATTTCTGGCATACCGGATGTTCGGGATGCGTCGCGGCATTTCCCAAAATGGATTCTCTCCAACAACGATTTGAAAATAACGTCCAGATAATTGCGGTCAATACCGAATCTCTAGATTCCACAGAACGCTTTTTTTCCAAATTGAAAGCAAAATGGAGACCCAGGTTTCCGCTAGTAACCAATGACCGGGTGTTGAACAGGTTGTTCCCCCACAAGCTCGTTCCCCACCATGTCTGGGTAGACGAAAACGGCGTCGTGCGCTATATTACAGGGGGGGTGAATACCAATGAGAAATCCATCAGGGAGTTTTTGGCGGGAAGAGGCCCAATTATGTCCGAGCGGCCCCGTCTTGTAGATACGGCATTAAGGCGTGGCATGTTATTGAACACAGCTGAGCAACATGCGTTAAGTTATTCCGTGTTGACAAGAACAATCCCGGGATCGAACACAAGGCAGCGAATGGTTTGGTTCAGGGAGGGCGTATATACCGGAAACCGGATTTCAAGGAACAGCATCTCGGCATTGGAACTTTTGCTCATTGCGTTCAGCGAAGGCGGGAGGTTCAATTTTGAGGCAGCCGACAGTAGAAGGTTCGCTGGTTTGGGTGATATCCGGTATACAAGGCCTTTGGTTGATACAATATATGACGATTGGTACCGTAACTATAGCTACAACTATGACGTTATGATGGAGGGAAATCCATCGGATAGGCTGTTCAAATACATGCAAGATCACTTGATTCGAAGTTTCAATATCAACTCCGATGTCAGGATGGAATATCGGATGGTTTATGAATTCCGTCTGGAAGATGAGCGGATGTTTAAAGCACGCCAAATTCAGGAGCAAGGATATCGCCCATCGCCAGACTCCCTTTTGTACTTCAGGAACCGCACGCCGGAAGATGCAGCCTACCTTTTGCAGAAATTGCTCGTTTCGAAAGGGCTTCCTGATATCGTGACTAACGGTATCGAAATTCCCGACAAGATGACGTTCTTTATCGATCGCAACGCGCTAGCGCCCTTTTCAATAGCTGCTTTGAACCGGGAACTGCACGGCTATGGGTTGACGTTGAAACGGGTTAGACGCAAGGTGCCGATATTGCTTCTTGAGGCTGAGGGCTTATGATAAAAGGAGTAGGTGCGTAAATCGCGCCTACTCCGTTCGTTGAATGGAAATCAGTCGATTGTCATGGAGCCTTGGTCAGGATTTCCGGAGCGTGGGTAGCGTCATCTCCTTCGTCCAGCCCGGCATCAGCATTGAAGCCTGCCGCGCAATAGGTTCCTCCTTGATCATCGCAACCATAAAAGTTTACGACTTGGTCATCGTCCATTGTACCCAAAATCGTGGCGACCTTTCCGGTACTGTCGATCAGGTACCAAAAGTGGCTGCTACGGCCAGTTTTGTTAGACTTCGCATTGGCCGAAACCACGTTTAATGTCACCGCCAGTACGGCCGCGCCCATTGCGATCATCCCGATCGACTTCTTGATTTGCATGAATACTTTTTTCATGGCTTTTGAATTTAATTTGTTAATAAATGAATCGAATGGTTTGGTGCGTGCACCAAGGTTGTATGCGGCCGTCTGCGGCCTATCCGCCAGGCTTGGTAGCAGCCCGACGCCAAAATCACGTTGATCAATAGTTGCAGCCACCAACCGAAGGCGGTATGGATGCCGCCGCACGTGCAGGGCAGCTCCGCCTTGGTATAGGCGATGAGCATCCCGGTGATGTAAAGTGCATAGACCGAAAACAGGCCCGTTGCGGCACGTATCGCACGTTGCCTCACGGCCCCGATGCGCGGGAGGCGCTCGATGAACAGCCCGATGACCAGCAGGGCGTGGATGGCGGGCACCGCTTTGGAAAGCACGGGCGCCGCCCACTTGAAAGGCGCAAACGGCACCAGTTTGAGCTGGATCGCAAAGATATGGTGGTTCAGCCCTTTGTCGATCGCCGTACCGGCCAGCAATGCCGCCGTGAGGCTCAGGACAATCCAATAGGTAACCTTTGAATGCAATGCGTTATGTAAGGCTGTTTTTTTCATGGCTTTTCCATGAAAACAAAGGTAAATCACCGGATAGACCCAAATCGTAGAAAATCGGACACCGATTGGCAGGAAAAAAGGACACGTCTGATCAAGGAGAGACAACGGCCATTTTACTGCCTTCTGGGCGTTTCTGAGGGTAAGTAGTTGAATTGTCTTTTGTAGGCCTCCTTGAATTCGGCTTCGCTGCCGTAGCCGACCGTGTAGGCCACTTCCTTGACCGTAAGCGAAGTATAGGAGAGGAGGAAGTGTGCCTGCCGAAGGCGGGTTCGCGAGATGAATTTCTTGATCGATGTGCCGTAAAGGCGTTGATGGTGCCGGAGCATCGTTTTGACGACAACCTCATGCTTGTCTGCTAGCTCCTGCACGCGCGGCACCTCGCCGAGCCGGAGGGTAGACACGATATCCCGTCGCACGGCATGCACCAGCGTCAACGACTCGTTGCCATCCTTGCGGTTGGTCTGCAACGCATCGATGCAGCAATAAATAAGGTCGGTGATGAGTTCGCGCAGCCGGTTGTCCATGGTGAGCGGGCGGAGGTGGGGCAGGATGGCCAGTTGGTCCCAGATGTTCACGCACGGCCCGCTGAACGGCAATACGCGGCTGTGGTGGCAGCGCGCGCCTTTACTCACCCACAGGTTCAATAGCGTGCCGAGCGGCGACAGCGCCTTCTTGTCGCGGTCGCGCTTCAGCGTGCGGTTGTTGGTGCTCCACAGCCGCACGACGGTCATGCCTGCCTCGATGCGCACGCGGTAATCGCCCTTCGGCGCATACACGAGTGCATACTGCCCCGTATGCAGGTCAAGGCTATCGTCGCCTTGGCTTGCCGTGACCTCGCCCTGCTCCAGGTAACAGCCGTGCAGGTCGTGGTGGCTGCATTCCACCGCGAATTCCACCGCGGTGCGCGCATGGATTTCCAGTACGGCGATGAAGGTGTCGGCCCCGTCGTAATGGCAATAGGAAAGGCCGAAATCGGGATGGGCGATGTGGTGCGGTTTCCCCGGGTCAGCGCAACGCAGCTTCGCCGTAGACCAGAAGGGCGGTTCCTTCACCAAGGCGGCGGACGGATAGGCCCGCAGGACGTGATGGATGATGGGATCATACATCCGAAGCGGTTGGATTGCTGTCCGGGAAGCCCGATCGCGAAGGGGTTTCGCCACGCGGATGGGCGTGCCGGAAGGGGTTGTACCATGGTATTCTGCTGGATGTCTTGCGTACTGAAGGGATAAGGTAGGGATAGTGGAACGCCGCCAGGTTCAGGACGATCATCAACGCGGCGAAGGAATACAGCCCAAAGAGCAGGGCGATGCCCACGTGCAGGCCGATGGTTGCAACCAACCAATAGCGGCGGGTGGCCTTGAACCAGATGAATACCGCGTAGGCCACTTCAATGATCATCACCAGCCACCCGCCGACCACCCACAACAGCGGGTAGTCGCCCAGGAACAGCAGGTTTGGCTTGAAAAAGCTTTCGAATCCCGGCTGGGTGGCCGCCTTCCAGAGCGCTTCGCCGTTGCGCCAGGTGGGGCCGAGCAGCTTGCCGAAACCCGCGAAGAAATAGACGATGCACACATAGGCCTGCAACAAGCGCAGGTAGTCGCCCGTGCGCGGCCAGTTGGCACCGCTTGCGCCGGGCAGCAACGCGCTGAACACGAGGCACGTGCTGGCGATGTAATCCGCACCGTAGCTGACCGCCGCGTAGCGGTCGGTAAAGAGGTATCCATGCACGAGCAGCAGCGCCAGCGAGACGCCGCGCGCGTAGACGCGTGCCGCCAGCAGCAGGCACAGCAGGGCGTAGGCGATCGGCAACCATACGCTGCCGTGTATCGACGGCACGAAGGCGAACAAGGGCGGCTGGTGCAAGGCGAAAAGCCGGTGATCGGCCACACCATCCGGCGCGAACAGGCGCGTATAGTCCGGCCATAGGCCGAGCAGCATGGCCAGCAGCACGCAGGCGATCCCGGTGCGGAACACGTCGATCCAATCGCGGTTATCGGGGGGCGGGGTATTCGTATTCATACAAGGTGATTAAGCGGGGTTCCGGGTTTTCCGCGAACCGGTCCAGTTCCGGATGGCGGTACACCACCACGCGGAGGTACGCGAGCCGCCGCCCGGCCTGGCGGGCTTCGCGTTCGGCGATCGACCGGGCGAAGGCGCGGGCGATCCGCTTGTTGAAAGCCGTGTCGGCAGCGACCGTTTCGCGGCCCGACTGCGGGGCCATGTCAAGGAACAGCGTGGACAGGCTCCGGTAACGCAAACGGCCTTCATTGCCCGAGAGTGCGTGGACGGGAACGGTTACCGTGTCGGTACCCGTCGGCGATTCCAATCCGATCTCGAGGTAGCAGGGACTGGCCACCCGCGGCGCGAAGAAGCCATAGGTGCAGGTGAGGCCGACCAAGCGGGCATAGGCGTACACCATCGGATTGTCGTTGGGGTCGCAAGGCCAAATCCCGGCACTCGCGCAGTTGAGGCGGAGTGCCAGGAAGAGGTGGCCGACCAGTACCACCGCTGGGATGATCCGGCGCAGCCGCATGGTCATTGCCCGTACATCGACAGGATCTCGTAGGCCGACCCGTTCGCCTGCGGTGCGTACGACGGACGGGGGAAAATCCACTTCTTGTCAATGATGAAAATCCCGCGCAGGTCCGCGCCAGCCGCGATATTCGCTTTCGGATAATCGGCCAGCAGGGGTACCGATGGGCTTTTCAACAGGTTGCCGCCCAATCCGAGGGCAGCGGTCAGTAGCAACGGGGCTAGTTTTTGTGATGTTTTCATAAATCCATTTATTTTGTTCGTCCGAAAATGGATATTTGGCCACCGTTCGTGGATTTTTTGTGTCGAACCCGCCTTTTCGTGTGTCCAAGTGGCCGGTTTCCAGTGTCGAACGAAAAAAATGCGTACCTTTAACCTTTCGTTTAATCAACGACCCTATGGGACATTTCGAATTTACCTACATCGCCATCGATGACAACCTCGCCGATTTGGATTGGATCGTCAAGGAAGCGTCCAAAACCCGGCAATTGCGTTGCTTGGGGCGCTATACATCCGCACAGGAGGCGATGGCGTCGATGCAGGGCAAGCCACACCCTGACATCATCTTTTGCGACATCCGCTTGCGCGACGAAGACGGGCTTGGTGCGGGGCCATCGCTGGCGAGGTTCTGCAAGCTCTTGGTGTTCGTGACCGGGTTGGTCGGGCAGAAGGGACTGGTGCTGGATGCGCTGGGCGACGAACACCTGCAAAAGCCCGTTACCTGCGACCAGATCCGCATGCGCGTGTTGGATCGTTTTTTCAGGCGCTACGGCGATGAGATCCCGATGTATGTGAAATTTGATAGGCTTTACGTGTTGCATCGCGGCGACAAGAAATACCACGCTGTCGACATCGCCGAAATCCTCTCCCTCACGTACAGCCAGAATTACGTAGAGGTCACCGTAAGGACCAACGATAAGCAGCCGATCGCCGATACGGTTCGCTACACCGTGCGGGCTACGTTGGCGTACGCGTTCTCGCTCATCGAGCCGACGGGCCTGTTCATCTTCGTCAACAAAAGCGCCGTGATCAACATGTTGCACCATGGCAAATGGAGCGGGAATGACGTGGAGGTAAACGGCGAAGTGTTCAGGTTGCTGGGCGAAGGCAAGAAGTCGTTCATGGACTACATCAAACGGTATGGGCTAGGCGACGGAGGGAACGATGGGGGAACTTAAATTCCGGATAAACAAGGCCAATCACCTGGCGGGATGGGCGGCGTGGGCGTTTTTCTATTGGCTTTACTGCTATTTCGTCGCCCTGCGTGAACCCTTTCATTGGGGCGACTATTTCGGTTTCCTGACCATCCACATCGTATCGTTCTACCTGTCGGTGCTTATCCTGTTCCCATTCGCCAACCCGCAATGGAATCGGTTCAATCTGCGTACCGCACTGCGCATGGGTGGTGTGGTGCTTGCCGAAGTGATCGCCATCCCCGTGTTGCTGTCGGCGGTGAGCGCGGTCATGGGTACGGCGGATGTAGGCCTGGATACCGATGCGGATGAAGTTACCGTGAACATCGTGAATTTCCTGGATCAGGTCGTATTCCTGTATGCCGGGGTCATCTTTGCGCTGTTCTACCTGAAATTCGCGAAAGTGGAACAGCGACGGGATGAACTGGAAGCGGAAGTGGAGGTGCTGATGATCAGGCTGAACGACCTCCAACAGGCCAACCTGCAGCAATCGTTGATTCCGCACCTCTATGCCAACTTACTGCGCACCGTCAATGAATTGGTGCGCGCAAACCCGACGAAAGCGGCCTATTACATGCACTTGTTCAACCAGATCGTACAGTTTTACGCAGGTTTGAAGCCGGGCGACCTCGTATGGATGGGCGATGAGGAAGCCATTGCCAGGGCATTCCTGAAGTTGATCCAAGCGAAGCACGGCGTAACGGACAACCTGGTCTTCGAAGTGGAAGAGGCCGCCCTCGGGTTGACGGTCATCCCGATGCAGGTGACCCTGATCATGGAGAATTTCGATAAGTATGCGGTATGGGACGATCCGGAACATCCCGTGCGATTCTTCGTAGGCTACCACATGGCACATCTTGTCCTGATCGCTACCAATAAGACGTTGCACGGAAGCGGTGGCATGCCGTTGGGCACGAAGAAGGGAATCAAGGGAATGACGGAAGCGCTAGACTTCCTCGGCCGACCTTACACGTTGCAGACCAACGAGCAGGATCGCGTGTTCCGACTTTACCTTCTCATGGATATTGGCTAACTTGCCGTGTTTTTTTGTTTAAATCAATCATCTGCTTGGTTGTGCAGGGAGCGAGGCGCGTGCTGGACGATGCTTTCGTAAGCCCAATGCCGGGTTGCTGTCATGGAGATGGTGCGTAATCGCATGTACCAATGACAAGACATCTTTTATCGCTCATCCGCATCGCGGGTTTGAGCTACAGACTGTTGCTGCTTTTTTTGCAGTACCTCGAACGCTTTCCGCTCGAACGGTTCGTCGTCGCCGTGGAATTGTTCATCCGATGGGCCGAAACGCAGGCGGCCACCTCGACATCGATTCCGTCGACCGAAGGGGTGGCAACAGCCGACGATAGGTTCGAAGCACAGTACGACGAATCCGAACTGATGACCATCAAAGACGGTGAGGACTATTTCGGCCGGACGAAACTCTACGAGCTGCGCAAGGCCGGGAAGCTCACCACCGTTGCATTCCACGCGCGCGACAAAAGGTTGGTGCGCGCGGAAGTGGTCGCGCTGGCGCGGTGGCGGAGGCGGTGAGCGGGCGCGGCATAGGCCGGTAGGAGGCCGGTTGTCGTATGCGCTTCGCTGGGCAACATACGGCAGCGGCCTGCCGCCGTATGTTGCCAGGCTATTGCTGTATGCTGCTAGGCTATTGCCATATGCTTCCAGCGCATTGCCGTATGGGGGGTGGGTAACGTGTGTGCTGCCAGCCAGGCAGCATACGGCAATAGCCTATTGCCATAGGTGTCCAGGCTATTGTCGTATGCATGTCGCCGTTTGCCATACGGCAATTGGCTCGTGTGGTATGTCGGTTGGCTATTGAGGTATACCGAAGGGCGCTTGCCGTACGGCAAAGCGCCAGTCGCATATGCGGTTAGCCGATCGGCATGCGTCAGCAACGTCAACGCATACGGCATGGCGCTGGTGAGGTATGCCTTTGGGGTAAACGCATCCGGCAACTGGCCGTTGCCATATGCACTTAGCCCTTTGCCGTATGCTGCGAGGCCGATGTGGTATGCGGTTTGGCCATTGTCGTCTGTTTCTAGCTGCTTGCGTACTGCAATAGCCTAGGTACATACGTCAATGGCCTATTGACGTATGGCAACGGCGTATTGACAGATGGCAGGAGGCCATTGCCATAGGACAACGCCGCCGAGGCATATGCGGTAAGGCCAGGTACGTATTGCAGCGGGCTAGGTACGTATGGCAAATGGGCTGGTTCGTTCGCGTTTGTTCGCGGAAAACGACCGGGTTTGTCCGTTGTTGTTCGTCGTTGTCCGGGAATTTTGGCACCTCCCGATTTCTCCCCAATTTGGTCTTGGAAACACGAACTAGTGGATATGGAAACAAGGCAACACCCCATCCGGGCAGGACCATCCGGCCGATGTGTAGAGACGCCACGTTTGGCGTCCATAAACCGGTAAAACAAAAACAAATGGACAAAAGACAAAGATAATGAGAAAAGATCGAGTATATACCGATTACCGCCGCTGGGCGGACGATTCGTTGGCCACATTGGGTGGCCGTACGGTGGAATTCGTGACCGGCAACGCGGCCTTTCCGGACGTGCAGCCTGACCTGCCGGCCTACACGGCGCTGGTGACCGACTACCGGCAGAAGCTGGAAATCGCCAAGAACGGGGGCAGCCTGGTGGAG